>NZ_JAGINQ010000005.1 GCF_017876165.1 Azospirillum soli | reverse complement strand
TGAGAGCCGTGATAGACCATCACGTCGATAGGGGGCGTGTGGACCGGCGGCAACGCCCGAAGCTAAGCCCTACTAATCGCTCGATCGGCTTGATCCTCTGCGCTCGCCACGCGCAGCGGCAAGCCCGCTCTCAAGATTGCTCCCGCCGTCAAGAAAACGTCCTCGAAAAGCAAGAGTTTCGTTGGTGTGGTCGATGTGCGCGTCGTGGTGACCTGGTGGTCATGGCGAGGTGCCCAGCACCCGATCCCATTCCGAACTCGGCCGTGAAACGCCTCAGCGCCGATGGTACTGCGTCTTAAGACGTGGGAGAGTAGGTCGCCGCCAGGTCGCCACGACGCGCACAACACAACACCAACACCAACCACACCCAACGAACGCTCAACGCACCGTCACTTGCAACGTCTTCCCAACAATCACCGAAACCGGCCGCCCCAACAAAGGGCGGCTGGTTTCACGTTTGGGCAGCCTCGCAGACAACGCCGGCTCACCCTTTTCCCGCCGAGACCTTGTCGAGCGGCAGGAACAGGTTGGGCAACTGGATAAGCGCGGTGCTCGCCGATTCCACGGTGGCGAAGAGATAGGCCGTCACGACGAGTTGGCCATCGCCGTCCAGCGCCGGTTGCTGAGCAACCCAGCGGTCGAAGGACGCAGCCAGTGCGTCTGCATACTCGTCAAGTGGAACTCCGCCATCGGTGTCGTCCGCAAGGACAACCGTGCGGCTCACCGTCACCGGCTGCACGGCGTAGACGATTTCAGCCTTCCCGCTCGCGTCAGTTCCGCTGTACTGCGCGAAGCGATAGCCCAGAATCAAGGCGGTGCGCGGCTCGATCGCAGTTCCGGCAATCGCGGTCAGCAACGAGGCAAGCCAGCCGCGCAGGCTTTTGTCGGCCGTCTTGACGATGGACGCGATGTCGTAGCCGCTGCTCGGCCCCACGATTAGAGGCGCAATGGGCTGAGGAAACGCCACCTCGGGCGTCGTCAGGATGAAGTCCGGCATGACGGTGCCCTCCTGCGTCAGCGCGACGTCAGAGTTGCGCGTCACGACGGCCGACGCCGAGGCGTTGTGGTGCAGCCGGACGTCCAAGCCGGACAGCGTGATTTCCAGATCCACGAAGGTGTCCCCGGGGGCGGGGTGGAAGGTAATGATCAGCGGTCCACCGCTGCTGTTTCCCGATCTCGGGCTATCGGACGCATTCAGCACCGTCGCAGCCATCGTCGTCCCCACGGGCAGGCCTTCGGCCTTGACGGTCGCCGTCCATGCGCCGTCCGCGGAGTCTTCCACCGCTTCCATTCGTATGGTGAGGGTGGTTGCGGTCACGGAGGATGACGTCGGAAGCGCCGCAAAGTTCACCAATGGGCAGTTCGCCGCCGGGCTGTTCCAGGTCGCGTTGTAGCGCAGCGCATCCACCAAATCGGCCATCGCCGCCACGATCGCTGACGCATCGGAATCCCCCTTCAGTAGAGCCGGCAGGGCGGGCCCGATCTGGGCGGATCCGGCCTGAAACTGAACGACAGCTTCGGCCAGCGTAAGCTGTGGCTTGTCGGTGGTGAGCTCCATGGCGGCCGGCGCCGTCGTGGCACTTTGGAGATTGTAGGTGATGGTCAGGTCCGTGGTGTCCTGGGCCACTTTCCCAAGGTGCAACTCGGCACCGTAGGTCCACCGGAACAGGGTGTCGAAGCTGACCGTTGTGCCCGGCGCGCTGTCGGCGGTCTGGGTGTCGAGCGAGGGCGCGGCTGGGAAGAAGCGGTCTATCACGGGAATAGAGACCGCGCCGGAGCCGATGGGGACCGAAACGGGAATGGCGAGGGCGAGCCACGTCTCGCCGCCGTCCCCATCCCCGGCCACCGCCACATGGCTGATCTGGAAGGCAAGTTCGATCGACAGGGTCGCATCGTCGGTTGGATCGCTCGGCTGGAAGAGGTAGGCGAGGGTCGCTGTGGCCGCCGATGGATCGGACAGAGTAAGCCGCGCGCTGGTCGGGATGGCGGCAGTCGATTTGTTGCCGGGCGTGACCAGTCCCCACAGGGAGAGCCCGGCGTTCCGCCAGCCGTCAGGGAGATCGTCGCCCCAGGTCGCGGGGAAGTTGAGAACGCCGTCGATGGCATAGGCGTTGGCGAGCGCGTTCTGAAGGCGGTCGGCAAACGTGTTCCGCGCGAGCGACTGGCCGGCGGGGTCGGTTCCCGCTTGGTTGGCGAACAGGTAACGGAGTTGATTGTCGGCGTAGAGCTCGCCCAGCGCCGCCCGGCCGGAAACCAGCCGGCGGTAGTCGTCGACGCTGGCCTTATAGGCTGCCGCCGCGTAGGGGCCGCCGAGGACCTGATCGACGAAGGCGAAGCTCGACTGCAGCAACTGATCGCAATCGACCGACGAAAAGGCGGTCTTGCCCCATTCGCAGCTGCCGTCGCTGAAGGTGTATTGGGGCATGGGGACGGTCCCGGATTGCAGGCTGGTGTAGGCCGGAGCCGGCGCGAAGTAGGTCGGGTTGTCGGAAATGGTGGGGTTCACCAGGGCGGCTGCGACGGCCCAGAGCGTGCCGCTGTCCCGGGCGTCCGTTCCGCTCGCCAGCGCCAAGTCGGGGAAGGCCTCCTGGAATTTCTTGGCGAAGTCCGTCAGCCCCGCCGACAGGTCGGCGGCGGCCGAGGCGGCGGCGTTCGCGACGCCGGGCAGCAGCGCGACGTCGTCGGCATCCAAGTTGGCGATGCGCCACAGCGTCAGGGTCACCGCGATGGACACGGGCGGCATGGCCTCGGTTGGAGCCGCGATTGGGTAGGACAGCGTGACCGGGTCGGGTGGGGTCGCAGCCGTGCCGTCGAGATAGGATAGAGCGGCATCGACATAGTCCATGATCGCCTGCTGCCCCGTTGCATCCACGAGCAGCCCCGGGCCGTCGTCCAGTGAGGTGGACAGGCGGAACTCGACGTCGGCTCGGCGGCTCAACTGCCAGGATGCCGTCTCGTAGAGCGGCCGGGCGGTCGTCCTGTTGGTGTCGAGCGTGGCCTTGTCGACGCTGAGCGTCAAAGTCAGCGTCGACCGGCTGTCGGCTGCGCTCCAGAGGATTTGGCTGCCGGTCCACGAGGCTGGCCCGACCAGCAGATCCGTGTAGGTCTGGGGAGCGGTGAAGGGCGCCAGATCGGCGGCGATTGCGTTTCCGAAGGAATCGCGCAGCTGCGCGGTTACGGTGGGTTTGGTGCCGATGGACGCGTAGGGATTGTCGCTCGGCCCGGCGGCGAGCAGGTTGTTGAGCGGTAGCGACAGGACATAGGTCCAGCTGTCCCCATCCGATGGGCTGCAGGGCGGCGCGTAGCCGAGGTCGGCGTAGGCATCCCCGCTCACGGCGATGGCGAAGGGGCTGTACAGCTGGTTCAGCCAGGTCTGCCGGTCGTCGGCCAAGCCGGTGGGATCGGGGTTCGGCCGCGTGACCTGAACCGGCAGAACGCCGGGGGCGAAGGCTGGCTGATAGGTCAGCACCGTCGAGGACGTGGCGTAGAGGCCGGTGCTGTTGAGGGCATCTGCCGCTCTCGCGACGAACAGGACGGTGTCGGATGCCACCGACGAGGTTTCGGCCGTGCCCGACTGCGGTTGGCCGCGCAACGCCAGAATCGCGATCTCCGCCGTGTCGGAGGAGGAGAACAGCGCCGTCAGGCCGGCATCCGCCGTGCCGAGCGTCAGGTAATAGCCGGTGGCGTTCGTCTGGCTGTAGGCAACGAGGATGTCCAGCACGCCTTGCGCGTTCTGGAAAGTGGCGTCGGTGGTGGGGGCCGCCGCCCCGTCGGCCATGGCGACGGCGGCGGTGCTCTCCGCAGGCTGCTCCTCCATCGAGAGGATCGTGCGCAACAGGATGGTGTCGGCGGGCGGGTTCGCGCCGTCGGCGTAGCGGCCGCCGGCCGTCGGCACAAGAAGGGTAAGCGCGACATCGGCGTCCTCCCGCACCGCGTCGGCCAGGGCCGAAACGATGCGCGCTGAGCCGGCGCCGAGCCCGGCCAGAGCGAAGGCGGTCGTATCCTGGCTGCCGTCGGGGAGGGTCAGCTTGCGCAAGGTGACGTTGATCAGCGATCCCCACTGGATCGTTGCGTCCAGCGGCGTGCCGGTATCGCCGGCCGTCCCGGCCTGGAGGGTAACCGTTCCGGGGTTGGCGGCAAGGCTTGAAGGGATGGTGGCCAGAGTGGAGGTCGCGCCGCCGGCGGGCGTGTAGGACGCGAAGGTGGCGAACACGTAACTGGCGTTGCTGGCGGTCAGCTTCGCCGGCATGTCCAGGGTGAGCTTCGCCTGGACGGTGAGGCCCAGGATGGCGTTGATGTCGCTCGCCGTGAACTTGCCGAGCACGCCGGGCGCGACGGTGATCCAGCCGCCTCCGGCGCCCGCGGCGACGGTAAGGTCCAGCCCGGTCGCCCAGGTGCCGTTCGGCCCGGCCGGAACGACCTTCGACACCGGCGTCTGCTGGCCGGTCAGCGCGTAGAGCGGCTGCACGTCCTTGCCCGCTTGTCCGGTCCGCGACAGCCGCACACCGCCACGGAAGCTGACCGTGATGCCCGACGCGGTCTGGTCGAAGGTCAGATCGTTCCACTGGTCCGCAGTGATCTGATCGAGTGAGGCGGCTGCCGTCTGCCGCAGCGCCTCGTCGCTGCCGCTTTTCAGCAGATACTCGAAATAGGCGAGAAAGGCGTAGGTCGCCAGCGAGGCCGGGTCGCTCTCCGGCGAGGTCGTGACCGGGACGCCGTCGCCGTCGCCGGACGGGACCTGGAACAGCGCGTTGATCGTCTCAATGTCGGCTTCGTAGGAGACCGGCTGCTGGTTGTAGGTCGCGAAGTCGCAGACGGTCGCCAGGGGCTGTTCCGTGGCACCGCCGCAGGAGATCAGGTCGGGGATCATCGCGAAGGACACCGCCGACTGGCTGTCGCCATCGCTGCCCGGAACCGCGACGACCGTGACCGACGTGAAGCAGTCCTGGAAGAACTCGACCAGCGTGCCGTAGGCGAGCTGTGTCGTGGGGGCGTCTCCCTCATAAAGGCGGGTCAGCCGTGGCCTTGCCCGCAGGCGTCGGGACAGATTGCCGAACGCCGCGCCGGACGCGGTTCTGCCCTCGCCGGCGGTGCCGGCCTTCGCCAGCGCCCATTGCAGCAGCGTGCGCATCAGCGCATTGAAGGCGCAGTCCTTCTGCGCGGAGTCGTATTGGATCGCGAGATTGCACAGTACCTGGGGAATGCCGCCGACATCGCCGTCGCCGTCGCCAAAGGCAAGCGTCAGTTCCGGCAGGAACCACAGCGTCAGGGGGGTGGTGGGCGCCGGCTGCGCGGTGGCGGCGCGGGCCCAGGGGATCGGCCGCGCGAGCGCCATCGCCGTCGCCGCGTCGTTCGCCACGGACGCAAGGGACCAGGGCAGCGGCCCGGTGCCGACGTCCACATCCGCCGTGTAGCTGAAGCTGATGGTGATCCTGATCCCCGGCCAAATTCTGATCCGGATTTTCGCGCCGGCGTGCACTTTCACGGTGGTGGTTAGCGAAATTGACGATCCGCTGGTGAAGGTCACGGCGCGGGTCAGGCCGATGCTCACATGGACCGCCGCCGACACCAGCCCGAAATCGACCGTCCCGTAGAGGGCGCCCGCGTAGCCCAGCGTTAGCGTCGCCTGGAATTCCGCCGGCTGCCCGCCCGCGCCGGCCGGCGGGCCGCTCGCCCCGGCGTTCGGGTCGTAGCCGGAACCATAGCCGGCGACCGCGTTGAATCCGCCTGTGTAGGTCAGCGACCAGCTTCCCGACAGAAGGCCGTCCTTGACCTTGCCGGTGGCGGTCATGGACATGGAGGCGGCGACGCCGCAGGCGTAGGAGACCGTCTTCCACCCACCCGGCAGCGTCGTGCCGGGGGCAAGGTTGTAAAGCTTGAACCCTCCCTGGCCGGTGAGGCCGCCGTAGGCCGGCGTTGAGAGCGAGGTCGAGCCGGGCGAGGTGCCGTCCTCCGGATATCCGAAATTCAGCTCCCATGCCCCGTCCGTGTAGAAGGACAGCGTGATCTCCGGGAACTGGTACTGGAAGGGGCCGAAGGGAAGCGTCCGCCGGGTCGTGCTCGACAGGCTCGTGGAGAAAACGCCTCGGGTGTCGCTGAGGCGCTGGTAGGGCAGGATCGTGTCGAGCCCGAGGCCACGGAACCGCGCCGCGTAGGGGCCTGGATCGGCAAGCGTGATGTCGAGAGTCACTGAATCGAGCAGCGTCGCGGTGACCGCCACGGTTGCCCCCGCCGACGGCTGGGTCATGCCGCTCCACTGGAACGATCTGTAATCGGTGAGCGCCGGGCCCTGCAGCCAGGCGATGAGGTCGGATGGATCGGTGTAGGGCGTCGCCGGCCCCACCATCTGGGCGACCGCGCCGTAGTTCAAGCGCAGGCAGAAGGCGTCGGTCACCGCCTGCCGCAAATCGTCCAGCGCGGCGCCGGTCATATCGTAGGCGGATTTGATCGCGTCGTAGACGTCGTCGGCGGTGTAGGCGACCTGCGCCATCAGGTCGACGGCCTCGCCGTAGGCCGCGCCCAGAGCCTTCAGCGCCTCCGCGGCCGCTTCGGAGCCAAGCCAGAACAGCCCGTTGGCGATTGCCCGCGCCCAGGCGGCGGTGTCGCGCAGCAATTCGTCCAGCAGCGCTTCCATGTTGGCGACGACCCAGTCGCCGATGGTCTCGGTCAGATGGTTCAGGTCGTCGAGGCTGAAGGCGATGGTCGCCTTGAAGGACTGGTCCCCCCAGGAAAAGCCGATGCTGCCTTTGAAGTGGGCGTGGGCGATCTCGTCGGTGGAGAGGGGAAACGACACGGCGAGTTCCAGTCCCATGCCGGTGTCGAGCTTGATCGCCGGGATCACCACGACCCCGTCGATCTTCACCGGGTCCGTGCTCGCCCGGACATCGACCGACAGCGGAAAATCGGCCGAGAAGCCGTCCGCGTTGTCCAGCAGGCAGGTCATGGAGGCGTCCAGGACGCCGCAATACACGCCCGGCTCATCGAAGGCCGGCAGCTTGAGCGACAGGCCGAGATGGAAGCTGAGGCCGTTCTCCAGAATGGAGATCTTGGTCGTGATGGATTCCAGCTTGAGCAGCGCGACCGCGGCGTCGAGGTCGAAATGCGGCGGCACGTCGCCGTCCTGATAGGTCGCGAGGCAAACCGACGGCCCCTTGGTCGGGTCGTCGGCGGCGCTGATGACGAGCAGATCGACCTGTTTGCCGTCCTTCTCGTCGTTCTTGCGCAGCGGGTAGACGAACGGATCGTCGGAATCCGCCTTCATGCTCAGGCCCCAGGTCCCGCCCCAGTTGCCCGCCACCATCGGGTGGAGCTTGACGTAGACGTCGAAGGACATGCCCGGCAGCGAGAGTTGCGCGCCGAAGCCGTAGCCCTCCGCGAAGGTGATCGTGCCGATCTTCGTGGTGCTGGGGACGACGTAGAGCCAGGGGTCGATCGACAGCGTGTAGTCCGGCGGGTCGTCCGAGGTGCGGATCAGGTGGAAGATGTAGCCGGTCTGGTAATCCGCGACGAACCACTCGCTGTTGGAATCCTTCCTGCTCTTGCGGACGACGACCTGGGTCGTGCAGGTCGTGGTGGACAGGTCGGGACCCATGGCATAGCCCAGTTCCGACACCAGCGCGCGGAAATCGTCCGGGATTCGGTAGGCGTTGAGTTCGGCGAAATCCGCGTCCGTCAGCGTCGTGGCGGCGCTCTCGACTTTCAGCGGGATGGGCGCGGCGCCGTAGGTCTTCAGGACGCCCAGCATCAGCGACGGAACGGAGATGTTCGCGGCCCATTTCAGCATGTCGGCGAAGCTCAGGCTCGGGACGTTGCTGATGCTGCCGATGAACAGGCTGTTCCGTGGGCTGGCGCCGTTGAAGTAGATGGTCAGGAACGCCTCGATGCCGCCCGGGGGATAAGCGAGGAAACCGGTCAGGCCGAAGGACGGAACCGCCTCGCCCGCCAGTTCGCCGATGCCGAGCAGCAGGCCCAGGTCGCCGACCGTCAGGTCTGGGATGCCGAAGGGCTCGTGCCAGGTGGAGGTCATGAAGATGGCGGCGGAGCCGCTGACCGCGCCGGTGTTCTCGACGAACAGCAACTGGCCGATGAAGTCGAGCGCGTTCTTCCCGTAGGGGCTGGGCGGCTCCACATAGCCGGACCCCGCCTGAAGCGTGACGTCCACGCCGATCAGCACCTCGTAGTAGCCGGCATTGTTCATGGTGAAGCCGACCGAGGCGCTGTTCACGGTGGTGGACGGTCCCAGGTTCCAGGCGATGTCCTGGATGGTTCCGTCGAACTGGAAGAGCCAACTCTCCGGGGTGTCGTTGTAGAAGCCGATCACCACGCCCATCGCCGACCTGTTCCTGGTCATCAGCCCCATGGCGCCGTTGGTCGTGGAATCCTGGCAGTCCGTCCAGGAGAAGCTGCCGGTGAAGGTGATGCCCGGATAGACGCCGGGGGCGCCGGCCTGCTGGATGGGAAGCCGGTAGGTGCCGCTACGGAAGTTCGCGTAGGTGATCGCCATTTCCGCCGACAGGCCGAAACTGTGGCCGTCGTACGTGTCGAAGAGATGAAGGCACGAGGCGAGCTTGCTGAAATAGTCCGATGTTACGGTGAACTGGACGCCCGCCGCGAATCCGTACCCCCTGCCGACACCGGGGGTCGGCACCTGCTGGTAGAAGCCCGCGAAGCCGACGTCGCCGGACGCGGCGCTTCCGGTGATGGTGAAGACCTTCCGTTCGAAATCGTAGGTGAAGGCGAGCGATTCTCCCGTCCGCAGGTTCGGTTGGGTCGCGTTGTCGGCGGGATAGCTGGGCTGGCTGTTGTCGAATGTGCCGGCGACCGCCATCCAGTCGTAATGGCCGCCGCTCGTGAACGAACCGTCCAGCAGCCCGACCTGCGGCCCCCACTCGTAGGTCATCGCGAAATCGAGGCCGGCGACGGTGATGTCGCCGCCGAAGGTGCCGGCCCAGCTCTTGCCGGAATCGGCCGAGTGGATGGCGATGCTGAAATCGCCGCCGAGATCGACCCCGCAGGCCACCAGATCCCACGCGACCGCGCCCGCGACGGCCATCCTTCCCGCCGACCCGTCGCCGGTTCCGCTGCTGATCTCCGCCGAGAAGGAACGGACGGTCACCGTCATGTCGAATTCGTCCGGCGTCGCCACGTTGCCCAGAAGCTGGTAGACCACGTCGCTGACGGACAGGGTTTCCTCGTTCAGCAGTTGGCCCGCGAAGTCCCAGCGGTCCGCGGTGATCGTCGAGGTGACGCCGAAGACCCAATTCTCCACCGAAACCATGCCGTTCAGCGCGTACTGGCTGCCTTGGACGGAATCGTACGCCATCTCCACCATCGCCCCGGAGATGGCGATGTCCAGGCCCGACAGTTCGACATCCGCGTCCACCATGGCGGACCAGCGGATCGTCGTCTGCGTCCCGAAGGCGAGGCTGATGCCAAAATCGCCGAAGCCGATGCTCAACAGGTCCGGGTTCGCGGCGATCTGGCTGGGAAAGACGCTGAGGACGGTGCTGTTCAGCGTGCCCAGATCCAGCGTGGTGTCGCCCAGCCAGTTCCCCGCGAAGGACATCGACGGGTACTCGACCTCGATCGAGAACCGGGCGGCCCCGATCGACAGCAGCGCGGAGATGGCGCCGTTGACGTAGCTCGCGTCGCCCCAGGAGCACACCCAGGTCATGTTCAGGGCGTCGACGACGAAGCCCGGCAGCCCCGGAACCGGATGCCACGGGGTGGTGATCCCCAAGGTCCCGTAGGTGTCGGTGGTCACCGCCGTCTCGGGGTCGAAGGTTACGCCGAAGGACGCGACGCCGAAGCTTGCGATGCCCGTCCGCTCGGTGAACAGGCCGGAGGTCAGGTCTCCGGGATAGGCGGCTGTGGGGAACAGCGGCAGGAAGACGTTCTGCGAAGCGGCCGGGGTGGCGTCCGCGTCGCCGATGTGCTGAAGCGTCACCTCGTCGGACAGGCCGAGCATGATTTGCGTCGCGTAGACGGTGTCGGCCTGCCCGACGATGGCGCTGTCGCAGACGAAGAGGTTGTCGATCTGCGGCACCATCCAGCTTTCGCAGGTTCCGTCGTCGGTCGGGGCGTCGTCCGTGGACGGCACGTAGCTGAGGCCGAGGCGGTAGCCCGGCGCCGACATCGTCAGCCCCACCAGCGTGATGCTGACCGGACCGAGCATTGTGGCCAAGGTGAAGGTCGGCCCCCATTGGTCGAGCGTGACCAGGCCGCTGGCCCGCGCCGGGTCCTGCCAGGCGACCAGGGAATCCAGCGGAACCAGCGGTCCCACGGGATGGGCGTCGGCCGCCAGGGTCACCCCGTCGGGGGCCGTGCCGGTGTTGAAGGCGAAGGAGAGGGAGGGGGAGGACAGCACGTCAGCCGTGAACGGGCTGTCGGTGAAGGCGTAGATCCCGTCGCCGAGGACCCAGCCGTCGGGCAGTTCCACCGCGACGGTGAGGGAGACGTCGCCCTGGCCGTCGCCGGCGATCGTGACATCGACCGTGTAGGGATCGCCGTCGAGGAAGCCGTTTTTGCCACCCCAGCACTGTTCGGTTCCGGCCAGGAAGCCGGAGGTTCCGGAGAACCGAAGCCGCTCGCCCTGCGGCTGCGGTAGCGGGCCCGGCAGGGTGACCCGGATGCCGGGCGGCAGTCCGGCGGACGTTAGCACGGCGTCCAGTCCCGTGGTGCCGAGCGAGGCATCGTCGAGGGTGACCGGGTTGCCCTGGGCTGCCAGCGTCGTGTAAATCGAATCGATCGTCATGATCGTCCCTCGTCCCTGCCGACCGACACGCGGTGGCCGTTGCGGGCTGCGTGTGCGCGGTTCAGAGCGACGGAAAATCGATGAACACCGGCATATGGTCCGAAGCGCCGTTCATGCCGTTGGCCGCCTCGTGTCCCTGGCGGTGGGCGATGTGGCCGAAATTGTTCCAGCCTCGGAACTGCGTGACGGAGTTTCCTTTGGTGGATGGCCGGTTGTATCTCGCCAGAAGGGTGTTGTAACGGGTCTGAAGCTGCGACGTCCATCGGTAGCCCGCGACGCCGTTCCCTTGGACCTGATCGACGACAAGGGTGGTGGGAGCCATCCCGTCGCCGCCGCTGAACCGGTATAGGACGTTGTCAATGGCGGGGATCGATGTGTTCGTATAGATTTGAGGATTCGCGCCTTTGACGAGGAACATGGTGGGGGTTTGAATGATCGAGGCCTGATAACGGGCTGTGCGCAAATTCTGATAGGCGGGATTTGGGCCGTTCCTGTACATGGGAACATTAAAGTCGCCGATCACCATTTTTGTGTTCGCGGTCCCGGCTTGCCTAATTTCAGGAAGATTTCCAAATGTGCCGATGGCTTTTGTGGCGGATGGGGAGTAATATCTCTGCATTGTTTCCCAATTCGTTTTATTTGAATTTGGTGAAGTGTGAACGGCAAAAACATTTATCCGTTTGTTGTCCGAAGTGATGAACGAGAAATTGACCGGAGCCCTGTTGTATTTGTAGGGAAATTTAAAGAACCCGTCGTAAAAATTATCGGCGTTTAGGAGATTCAACGGAACTTCCGGTGCGTTGTTGTTCGGGTAATACGCCTGCGGCGCGTAGGACGTCCCATCATCCGCGCTCGCCACGAAGGCCGGGTCGTCCCAGGGATCGGGATAGTCCTCGGCAATGAACCGGGGATTGTCGGCATCGACCCTTCCGCTGTGCACGCCGTACCACAGCAGGCCGGTCCACGGCCATTGCACCGCCTGCAACGGGACGTCGACGTATTCGTTCGGAACCGGCCCCATGTTGGTCCAGATGTGCGGGCCTTGGAACGTCAGGCGGTTCGACAGATACAGACAGCCGACCGCCTCGCAGGCTCCACCCGCGCCGACGGTCACCGGCGGAATGCAGACGTAATTGCGATTCTTCCTCTTCAGCCACCTGTAGAGTTGCAGAAGGCCCTGCGTGCCCGGCAGATTGCTGAGCACCTTGCCGCTTCCCCCGTCCGCCGCGTTCCGGAAGCAAATCTCCACCAGGATGATCAGGTCGGGGTACTGGGCCTGGGTGATGCAATCCTGGATGACCTTGCGGAGGGTGGCGTTGCTGTACTTTCCATTGGTGAAGTTCTGAACGTTCCAATACAGGATTTTCATGATCCGATGCCCTCGGCGTTCGCGATGTCCGAACGGGTGGTCGCGGCGCCGTACCACGGAAGGCCGGTCGCGGCGGTTCCGGACGTCCCGTCGAAGGGGACACCGAACATCGGGATGGTGAAGGGTTGGGCGTTGCCCGGAACGGCGGTGCCCATGAAGTTCAGACTGCATTGCCGGAGATACAGTTCGGTGCGGACGCTCCGGCCATCGGGCAGGAGCGCGCCCGCGATTGCGACGGCACCGATGGAGAGCTTCGCCACCCCTTGCAGCGTCACCGCCCTGTTCTGGTCGATGCCGTCGATCAGCAAGCCCAGGCTGTAGCTCCCGGCGGCCGTCCAGCCCAGGTAAAGGGTCCCGGTCAGGCTGCCGCTCCGTGCCGCCTGGAGGCCCGTCGTGCCGAGCGTCAGCGTATAGGCGATGGCGTAGTCGAAGGCGTCGACCGGGATCGTCCAGCCGGTGGGCACCTGCAACGGGATGGCGCCCAGGGAGGAGACGCTGCCGGCGGGCAGCAGCGCGGCCGCGTTCAGCGGCAGGTCGGTCGCCAGCCCCGTCCGAAGGCCCTGGCCGGGCGTCGGGAACCCGACCTTGCTCACGTCCAGGGCGTAGGCCGTCTTCCCGCCGTCCCCGGCGGTCATGACGATGCCCAGGTCGCTGTAGGGCAGCGCGTCCAGGTCGAAGAGATCGACGGTGGGCTGTGCTCCCAGATAGAGGTAAGGATCGCCGGCCGTGCCACCGGCGTTGGTTTGGGCCGGAGGGTTGAAGGTCAGCGTGCCGCTGATCGAGAAGCGCGAGGTGTCGCCATCGACCGGCACGAACTGCACGCCGCTGACGGTGACCGTCTTCAGGATCTGCGCGGCCGTTTGCGTCTGGGCATAGTCGTAGGCGGCGCGGAAGGCCGCCGTTCCGGTCGACACGAAGGCGTAGTAGCCGGCCGCCCCGGCGGTCGCCGGCTGCTGATAGCTGCCCGACAGCGGCACGATGTTGTCCGGTGCGTCCTCTCCCGCCGCCGTCTGCCGGGCCGCTGGCAGGCTGAACAGGCTGTTGATCTCCAGGCGCCCGGTGGCGTTGAAGGAGCTGAGCGTGCCGTTGTCGAACCCGGCGAGCAGCCGGTCGAGGCTGTACCCGAACTCCTTGCCGTTGGCGGGTGATGCGCTGGTGTCGGCGGTCTCCATGTCGACCACCGCGAAGGGCGCGCTGGCCGTGACGGTGGCGGTGCCGTTCGCGGCGCCCAGATCGTTGGTCTGCACGGCGAGCGCCACCGCCGACAGGCCCCGGCCCGGCAGCATGCCCGACACGGTGGCCGGAAGGCTGGTGGCGGGAACGGCGAAGCTCATCACGCCGTTCCATGCGGGATCGGTCAGCGCGTTCCACAGCGTGGCGTACAGCGCCGAGGTCAGCGGGTCGCCGGAGGCCGCCGCTTCGATGGCGTCGATGGCCTGGATCAGATTGGCCTGAGCGATTGTGGGATCGCTGTTGAAGGACGCGCCGTCGGTCCAGTTGGACAGCCCGTTGGCCAAGGTCCGGATGTCGAGGGACGCGAATTTCAGGATCAGGAAATGCGCATCGCCCACCGTTGGCCTGAATACCCAGTCGGCGAAGGCGACCTCCCCCGACAGGGTGAACAGGCTGTTCCCGTCGCCGTCGGTGGTGCGCGTCGCGACCACGAAGCACTCGTTGGCGGCGAGCGCGGTCTGGAGCGTCTCGGCGATGTCGTCGATCGACCAAATCCGCGTGGCGCCCCCGGCGTCCACCGTGCTGGCGACCTGCAAGCTGGCGAGCGCGGAGTCGGAGGCGGTCGCGACCAGCCCGGCGTTGGTGACCCAGGTTTCGGTCGTGCCGCCCTCGTCCGCACTCCGCGCCCTTGGCGCCGCCGCACGGGCTGCTTTGGCGGCCATTACGGTCGCCATGGCACGGGCCGGCGCCAGGACGCGTGTCTCAAAGGCCCGGAAGCTCTGGCAGGGAACCGACGCCAGCTGGTCGTCCGCGCATCCGTAGGGCGCCATCGGCAGCGCCGGCAGCGTCGTCGCGGTCAGCAGGGGCCGGGGCAGGCAGGCGAACAGATAGTTCGGTTGAGCGGCATCCGGTCGGAACAGGGCGGACTGCGCCGGTTGCGTCCGGTAGCTGGCCGGGGAACCGTCCCCCGTGACCGACACCCAGGCGGTGATGGCGGCCCCGTCCTGGTCTTGGAGGGGCACGGCGTCGGCGGTCGTGCGCGGGGCGGTGGGGTCGAAGGGGCAGTATGAGGCGCCGGCGGAAAAGGTCAGGGTGGTGCCGGCCGGTCCCTGGATGCTCTCCGTGCCGGCCGATCCGCAGAGCAGCGCGATGCCGCCATCCGCCGCAGGCGGCGAAAGGGTGGCGAGGAACGGGCCGTCCGGCTCGAAACAGCTTTGCCCGCCGCCGCCGTAGAGGGACCGGAAGACCAGCGCGGCTCCGTCCTGCGGGGTGAGCCGGATCCGCTGCCCGGTCGGCGTGGTGAATCCGCTGTCCAGCGGGCCGGTGTAGGCGCCCTTCCGCGCGCCCGCCTCGGGATCGAAGGCGAAGCGGGTCCGGGCGCCGTCGAACGGCGCCGACGGGTCGAGGCTGACCGCGTAGGCGATGGCGGTCGTGCGCGGGATGTCGAACGCCGGATAATCGAGCAAGGCGACCGCCCCATCGGAGGTTCGGTGCTGATAGTGAACGCCCAGGTTCGCCCCTCTGGGCGACGTGTCGAAGGACAGTTTGCCTCCCAGCGTCAACACGCCGGCATCGTCACCACCGAGCGCGATGCCGAGCGAGGAATCGAACCCACCGATGGACGAGTTGACGATGTTCAGCGCGAACCATCCGTTCGCGGTGATGGTCAGAAGGTCGCCGTCCGACAGAAAGGAGACGGCGCTGCCCGACGGAATGTAGAACTGGAAGGAGGCGCCGAAGGACAGGCTGACGTTGCCGGACGTCTGGAGCCGGTTGGACATCGCGGTCGCGATGTGTTCCGGGTTTCCCAGGCTGGCCAAGGTCGCCTGATCGTACCAGACCATGGAGCTGGTGGAACTGGACGATTGCGTGAAGGCCTTGCCGGCCGAACTTGCCCACAGCGAACGCGCGAAGCCGGCAAGATCGGGTGGCTGCGACGGCGCGAACACCCAGAAACCGGCGTAGCCTGGCCCGGTGGAACCGTCCGTGGTCGGCCATGTCCAATCGCTGAGCAGATAATCGGGAGTCGGCGTCGCCGCTGTTGCGGGTAGGACAAAGGCGACCCAAGACCAGCCCGGCCCGGCCTCGGGAAGGTAAACGTACGGACAAGCGGAGCTGACCGCCAACTGCATGGTCATGGCGTCGGGTCCTGTTCGGTTGGAACCGCTGACGGCGCGGCAGCACGGTCTCCGCCCCCGAGGGATACGGCCGCGATTCACGGAATCGAGGACGTATCCCGTCCGGCGGTGCGGGTCAGCCGTAGGCCGGCACGAGGAACGTGCCGGACGTATCCCATTCGAAAAGAATGCCGGAGAAGGTTTCGACCGTATGGTCGTCTTGCTTGATGATGAGGTTTTGCACCTGGATCGTTCCGTTCACCGTTCCCGATCCGGTCGTGTAGGGCGGGTACCACTTTGCCCAATCGAACGATAGCGTGTAGCCGCCCGACGTTGCGGTGACTGGACCCCAGGTGTTGTTGCCGTCGAAGAAGGTCGTGCTTCCAAAACTCTCGCTGTCGCTGCTGGTCTGGTAGATGGTCAGCGCCGCGTTGCCCGCATAATTGTTGTTTGGTCCGGGCTGAATGATGACCTTCCAGCTGGTCGGTCCTTGGTATGACGTGGAAGATATGTTGGTGACGGTCGCCGTCATGTCATTCTCCGCAGATATTATTATAAATTCATGCGCATGCATTCATCGTGCATACTCCACGTATTGAGTATTGTTCTTGCAATTTTCTACCGTCAATGGTCTAAGTTGCGTCAATTTTTGACAGAATATGTTTTTATGCTTCGACGATGAAGCCAAAAAACGGTTGTGCAAACCGAGCCGCACCGGGGCCGTTTGGAAGGCGGCCACCGCCGTGGAGCAGGGTGATGACTTCAATGCGCCGAAGGGTGAGAACTGTGCCATGTGCCGCCGGTTTGAACCGAAGGCGGCACGCATTGGGACATGACCCTTGACGAACTGCTTCAGGTCAGCCGGGTCGCCCATGTCCGGGTGGGGGAGGGTATCAAGCTCCCTCTGGCACCAACACCCGCCCACAGATATCCCGCGCCTTTTCGAACCGGTCCGGCGCTGCCGATCGCGCCAGAAGTCCTTCGCCGAAAATGAACGAGTAGAACAGGTACGCCCGCGCGAAGGCATCGTCCTCCGCCAGCCCCATGCCGGCGAACAGCTCCGACACGCAGCGCAGACGCTCCCGGTCCACCTCGGCCACGATCTCCGATGCCCGAGCGTCACGCCGCGCCCAGTCGCGCATCGCCATTTCGATGGCCATGCCGCGCGGGTTGCCGTTGCCCGCGTAAAGCGACAAGACGTCGCGCAGCCGCTCTCCCGGCGATTGGCCGTTCAGCCGCGTCTGCATGTTGATCGCCTCGATTCGGCCGATCTTCCAGTTTTCCTGCAGCGCCTCCATCAACTCCGTCCGGTCGCGGAAGTGCCAGTAGAAGCTGCCCTTCGTCACCTTCAGCCGCTTCGCCAGCACCTCCACCCGAACCTGCTCCGCGCCTCCTTCGGCCAGGGCGGAGAAGGCGGCGGACAGCCAGGATTCCCGGTTCAGCGTCTTCACTTCCATCGGGGATACTCCGAACTCCATACGGAGGCGTATTGACTCGTCTGCGACCACTTCATAACGTACTGACCAAAAACCGGCAGGAAAATTGCCGACGCACCATAACGGAAACGACCGGACGGAAGGCGCCAAACCGCCCGGCTTTGGGGAAGAAACACACGATGACCGACCGCCAGCCTGCCCAGCATGGTTCGCCTGACGACAGGGTCACCGACCGCATCCGCGAAAGCTTCGGCCGGCAAGCCCTGATGGCTTCGCTGGGCGCTGTGCTGTCGCGGGTCGATTCGGGGACGTGCGAAATCCGCGTGCCTTGGGCCAGCCGTCTGTGCTCTGAACGCGGCGGCGTGCATCCGGGGGTCAGCGCCGCGCTTGCCGAAACGGCGGCCAGCTACGCCGCCTGCTCGCGCCTGCCGGCGGAGGTGTCGCTGCTGACCATGGAACAGAAGCTCGACCTCGGCGCGCCGACCTGCGGCGACACGCTGGTGACCGTGGCGCGCGTGGAGCGGGAAGGGCCAAGCCTTTTTGTTGTCCGAGCCGAAGTGCTGGCTGAAACCAATGGTGCCCGCAAGACGGTGGCCGTCCTGCTGGCGACCATGATGGTCGTGCGCAACGGCGACGAGGCGCCCTTCGTCGGCCATTGGCACCTGAACGAACCGCGCGCCGGCAAGACCGCGCGGGCGGCGGCGTAATGGGGGAGGGCAGAGCCCTCCCATCATTTCAACGCCCCTTGTCCAGCTCAGCCGTCAGCTCCGGCACCGCCTTGAAGAGGTCGGCGACGAGCCCGTAATCGGCCACTTGGAAGATGGGCGCTTCCTCGTCCTTGTTGATCGCGACGATGACCTTGCTGTCCTTCATGCCGGCGAGGTGCTGGATGGCACCGGAAATGCCGACCGCGATGTACAGCTCCGGCGCCACGATCTTGCCGGTTTGCCCGACTTGGTAGTCGTTGGGAACGAAGCCGGCGTCGACCGCCGCCCGGCTCGCGCCGACCGCCGCGCCGAGCGTGTCGGCCAGCGCCTCCAGAAGCTTGAAGTTCTCGCCCGACTGCATGCCGCGCCCGCCCGACACGACGATCTTGGCCTGCGTCAGCTCGGGCCGCTCCGACTTCGTCAGCTCTTGGCTGACGAAGGTGGACTTGCCGCTGGGAGCGGAGGCGGCCAGCGTCTCCACCGGGGCCGAACCGCCCTCGGCCGGCGCCGCCTCGAAGGCGGTGGTGCGCACGGTGACGACCTTGATGGGGTCGGCCGACTGCACAGTGGCGATGACGTTGCCGGCGTAGATCGGACGGGTGAAGGTATCGGCGCTCTCAACCGAGAGAATGTCGGAGATCTGCGCCACGTCGAGCAGCGCCGCCACACGCGGCAGAAGGTTCTTGCCCTCCGAGGTGGCGGCGGCCAGCACATGGCCGTAGCCCTTGGCGAGGCCAACCACCAGCGGGGCCACGTTCTCCGGCAGGTGGTGCTTGTAAGCCGCGTCGTCGGCCAGCAGCACCTTGCTCACACCCGCGACCTTGGCGGCGGCCTCGGCCACGCCCTGCGCGCCCTGGCCGGCGACCAGGAGGTGGATGTCGGAGCCGATCTTCTGCGCGGCGGCCACGGCGTTCAGCGTGGCGGGCTTCAGCGCGGCGTTGTCGTGGTCGGCAATGACGAGAATGGCCATGTCAGATCACCCGCGCTTCGTTCTTGAGCTTATCGACCAGAGCCGCCACGTCGGCGACCTTGACGCCGGCCTTGCGCTTGGGCGGCTCGGCCACCTTCAGCGTGGTCAGGCGCGGCGCCACGTCCACCCCCAGCGCGTCCGGCGCGACGGTGTCGATGGGCTTCTTCTTGGCCTTCATGATGTTGGGCAGCGAGGCGTAACGCGGCTCGTTCAGGCGCAGGTCGGCGGTGACCACGGCGGGCAGCTTGAGTTCCACCGTCTCCAGGCCGCCGTCGATCTCGCGGGTGACGGTCACGGTCCCCTCGCCGGGCACGACCTTGGAGGCGAAGGTGCCCTGCGGCCAGCCGAGCAGGGCTGCCAGCATCTGGCCGGTCTGGTTGCAGTCGTCGTCGATGGCCTGCTTGCCCAGGATGACCAGCGTCGGGCCTTCCTTGTCGACCAGCGCCTTGAGCACCTTGGCGACGGCCAGCGGCTGGGTCTCGGCCTCGGTCTGCACCAGGACGCCGCGATCCGCGCCCATGGCCAGCGCGGTGCGCAGCGTCTCCTGCGATGCCGCCGGGCCAACCGACACGACGATGATCTCCGAAGCCTTGCCGGCTTCCTTCAAGCGAACCGCCTCTTCGACGGCGATCTCGTCGAAGGGGTTCATGCTCATCTTCACGTTGGCGGTCTCAACGCCAGTCCCGTCCGCCTTCACGCGGATCTTGACGTTGTAATCGACCACCCGTTTCACGGGCACCAGAACCTTCATGGGGTGTCTCTCCCTCGGATCAGGGCGCCTTTGCGCCGGTGAAGAGGTCCTTGTGGGCGTCGCGCAGCAGGTTCTTCTGAACCTTGCCCATGGTGTTGCGCGGCAGTTCATCGACGAAGAACACGCGCTTCGGCACCTTGAAGTTGGCGAGCTGCTGCTTGCACACCGCGATCACCGCGGCCTCGTCCGGAGCGATGACGCCCGGCTTGCGCAGCACCACGGCGGTCACCGCCTCGCCGAAGTCCGGATGCGGCACGCCGACGACGGCCGATTCAACCACGCCGTCGATGCCGTCGATCACCGTCTCGACTTCCTTCGGATACACGTTGAAGCCGCCGGAGATGATCAGGTCCTTGGCGCGGCCAACGATGTGGACGTAGCCGCGCGCGTCGATCTTGCCCACGTCGCCTGTGATGAAGAAGCCGTCCGGCTTGATTTCTTGGCGGGTCTTTTCCGGCATCCGCCAGTAACCGGAAAAGACGTTCGGTCCCTTGACCTCGATGATGCCGATTTCATCGGTGCCCAACTCGCGGCCCGTTTCCGGATCGACCACGCGGACGCTGACCTCCGGCAGGGGGAAACCCACGGTGCCCGGAATGCGGTCGCCGTTCAGCGGGTTGGAGGTCAGCATGCCGGTCTCGGTCATGCCGTAGCGCTCCAGGATCGCGTGGCCGGTGCGGGCGGAGAATTCCTTGTGCGTGTCGGCCAGCAGCGGCGCGGAGCCGGAGATGAACAGGCGCATGTGCGCCGTGGCTTCCTTCGTCAGGCCCGGATGCGCCAGCAGGCGGGTGTAGAAGGTCGGCACGCCCATCATCACTGTGGCGCGCGGCATCAGCTTCAGCACCTGATCGGCGTCGAACTTCGACAGGAACAGCATCGATGTGCCGTTCAGCAGCATGCAGTTCGTCGCCACGAACAGGCCGTGCGTGTGGAAGATCGGCAACGCGTGCAGCAGCACGTCGTTCGGCTGGAAGCCCCAGTACTGGTGCAGCGTCAGCGCGTTGGACGACAGGTTGCGGTGGCTCATCATGGCGCCCTTGGAGCGCCCGGTGGTCCCCGACGTGTAGAGGATCGCCGCCAGGTCGTCGGCGGAGGCCAGCACGGTCGCGAAGTCCGGATCCAGACCGGCCGCGCGTTCCGGCAGCGTGCCGTCGCCTTTGGTGCCCAGCGTCAGCAGATGCGCGACCTTGGCCTTGTCGGCGGTCTCGCGCAGCCCTTCGGCGGTTTCCGGCTTGGCGACGAAGACGTGCGGCTCGGCGTCGGTCAGGAAATACTCGACCTCGGCCTTGGTGTAGGCGGGGTTCAGCGGCAGGAAGACGCCACCCGCGCGCACGGTCGCCAGATAGAGGACAATGTTCTCGACCGACTTCTCCACCTGCACCGCGACCCGGTCGCCCTTCTTCAGGCCCAGGTCGCTCAGCAGGCGCGCGTAGCGCCCGACGAGCGTGTCCAGATCGCCGTAAGTGACGACCCGCCCGTCGTCCGTCTCCACGAAGGGGCGGCTCCGATCCGCCGGGAAGCGGGAGCGAAACAGGTCGTAGATGTTGTCGCTCGCGGTATCGGTGTCGGCCATGTGCACTCCCTCCCCATGCGCAGGCATTATTGTGAGCAGGGTTTAGCACATGGGAATCGCACGGGCTACATTTTTGTATACAGAAAACGGCCTTATTGTATCCCGCCTCCGCCCATGATGGACACGAATTCAGCGAAGATATCGATCTGAATGGTAACGTGCCGCCGCATGGCGTTATAGGCGCCGTCCGGGTCTCCGGTCAGAATCGCCTCGACCACGTTGTCGTGCTCGTCGAAGCTGTCGCCCACGCGGCTCGGGTGGTTCAGCTGGTAACGGCGGTAGGGCGCCAGCCGCGCGAACAGGCCGCGCGCGATCTCCTGAAGGGGCTCGTTGTGGCTGCCCGCCTGGATCGCCTCGTGAAACTCCCGGTTCAGGGCGTAGTAGGCGTCCAGCTCCCGCGCCTGCATGTGGGCACGGGATGCATCGTGCAGCCGCTTCAGGTTCTGCTTTTCCTCTTCCGACATGCGGCGGGCGGCGTAGCGGGCGCACAAACCCTCGATTTCCGACATCACCTCGAACATCTGCACCATGCGATGCAGCTTCAGCGGGGCGACCACGGCGCCGTGGCGCGGCTGTTTCTCCACCAGCCCCGCATGGACCAGCTGGAGGATCGCCTCGCGAATCGGCGTGCGGGAAATGTTGAAGCGTTGGGCGAGGCTTTCCTCGTCCAGACGGCTGCCCGGCCTCAGCCGGCCGAGGAAGATGTCCTCCTCGATGGCGAGGCGCACCTCGTCGGCGCGGGTGGCGCCCTTCTTCTCATTCGCAGGCTTGTCGTTGATGCCCCTGTCGCTCATCGGGGACGTGTCCTTATCCTCGTCTGCGGCGTTGCGCCGCTCCGGCAAACGCACGACACTCATCGGCATTTCTCCGCAGCTTGTCCAGTCCGCTTGTCCAGCGCCGTTACAACACGCCGCACCGCCTCACTGTATACAATATGTGGACATCCCGTATCCAGCGTGATAGGACTTCGCATCAAGAATGAGAACCGGAAGCCATGATAAGGGCTCCGTTCCTGTGCGGTCTGGGGGAGGATGCGCATGGACTTTGCGCTATCGGAGGAGCAGCAGGCGTTCCGTGACACCGCGCGCGATTTTGCGCGGCTGGAGATGGCGCCGCACGCCGCCCTCTGGGATGAAGAAGGGGTCTTTCCCGTCGATACGCTGCGTCAGGCGGCGGCCCTTGGTTTCGCCGGCATCTATGTGGGCGACGACGTGGGCGGCTCGGGCCTTGGCCGACTCGATGCGGCGGTGATCTTCGAGGAGCTGGCGGCGGCCTGCCCGTCCACGGCGGCCTACATCTCCATCCACAACATGGCGTCGTGGATGATCGACCGCTTCGGCAACCAGGAACAGCGCGAGCGCTTCCTGCCGAAGCTGACGAGCATGGAGCATTTCGCCAGCTATTGCCTGACGGAGCCCGGCGCTGGATCCGACGCGGCCTCTCTGCGTACACGGGCGGAGCGCGACGGCGACCATTACGTCCTGAACGGCTCCAAGGCCTTCATTTCCGGCGGCGGCTCGTCCGACGTCTACGTCTGCATGGTCCGCACGGGCGAGCCGGGGCCGAAGGGCATCTCCTGCCTCGTGGTGGAGAAGGACACGCCCGGCCTGTCCTTTGGCAAGCAGGAGCACAAGCTGGGTTGGAAGAGCCAGCCGACCTCCGCCGTGATCTTCGAGAACTGCCGCGTTCCCGTCGCCAATCGAATCGGCGCGGAGGGCGAGGGGTTCAAGATCGCCATGAAGGGGCTGGACGGCGGGCGCCTGAACATCGCCGCCTGCTCCATCGGCGGCGCGCGCTTCTGTCTGGAGCAGGCCATTGCCTACACGGGCGAGCGCAAGCAGTTCGGCAAGCCGCTGAACGCCTTCCAGGCGCTTCAGTTCAAGATCGCCGACATGGCCACGGAGCTGGACGCGGCCCGCCTGATGCTGCACCGGGCGGCCAGCAGCCTCGACGCCGGCTCGCCCGACGCCACCACCCACTGCGCGATGGCGAAGCGCTTCGCGACCGACATCGGCTTCCAGGTGGTGAACGAGGCGCTGCAGCTGCACGGCGGCTACGGCTACATCAAGGAATACCCGATCGAGCGGTATTTCCGGGATCTGCGCGTGCACCAGATCCTCGAAGGCACCAACGAAATCATGCGCGTCATCATCGCCCGCCAGCTCATCGGCGGCTGATTTCCGTGAATCCGCCGGCGACCAACGCCGGGCGACGTAAAAGGGGGGAAACCATGGCGACTATCGCCTTTATCGGGCTCGGCAACATGGGCGCGCCGATGATGCGCAACCTGTTGAAGGCGGGCCACACGGTCCAGGCCTTCGACCTGTCGGAGGCCGCCTGCACCGCCGCGCGCGAGGCCGGCGCCACCGTCGCCGCCAACCCGGGCGCTGCCGCGGCGGAGGCCGAGGTGGTCGTCACCATGCTGCCCGCCGGCAAGCACGTGCGCGAGGTCTACACCGGCGAGGGCGGCATCATCGCCCGCGCCAAGCCGAACAGCCTGTTCATCGACAGCTCCACCGTGGACGTGGACTCCGCCCGCGCGGTGGCCGAGGCGGCGAAGAAGGCCGGCCACGTCATGGTCGATGCCCCGGTGTCCGGCGGCGTCGGCGGGGCCGAGGCCGGCACGCTGACCTTCATGGTCGGCGGCGACGACGACGCCTTCCAGCGCGCCGAGCCGATCCTCGGCCACATGGGCAAGGCGATCATCCACGCTGGCGGTCCGGGCAACGGCCAGGCCGCGAAGATCTGCAACAACATGATCCTCGGCATCTCGATGATCGCGGTGTCGGAGGCCTTCGCGCTCGCCGAAAAGCTTGGGCTGGAATCGCAGAAGCTGTTCGACATCGCGTCGAAGTCGTCGGGCCAGTGCTGGTCGCTGACCAGCTATTGCCCGGTGCCGGGCCCGGTCCCGACCTCGCCGGCCAACCGCGACTACGCGCCGGGCTTCGCCGCCGCCATGATGCTGAAAGACCTGAAGCTGGCGGTCGAGGCCGGGCAGAGCACCGGCAGCCCGCTGCCGCTGGGCGGTGAGGCGGCCCAGATCTACACCCTGTTCTGCAACGCCGGCTTCGGCGGCAAGGACTTCTCCGGCATCGTGAACATGCTTCGAGGCAAGTCATGAGTGCTGCTGACACTCCCATGTTCGAAGCGCGGGGCGTCTCCCTGCGCTTCGGCGGCGTCCAGGCCCTGACCGACGTCAGCTTCCACATCAAGAAGGGGGAGCTGTTCTCGATCATCGGGCCGAACGGTGCGGGCAAGACCTCCATGGTCAACTGCATCTCCGGCCGCTACCGACCGACCGACGGCAAGGTCTATTTCAAGGGCCAGGACGTCACGGGCATGACGCCCAACCACCGCGCGGCGCTGGGCATCGGCCGCACCTTCCAGAATCTGGCATTGTTCGGCCACATGACGGTGCTCGACAACATCATGGTCGGGCGCCATCACCTGCTGAAGAACAACTTCCTGACCGGCGCGCTCTACTGGTTCACCGGCGCCCGCCAGGAAGAACTGGCGCACCGCCGCGAGGTCGAGGAGATCATCGACTTCCTGGAAATCCAGCACGTCCGCAAGGCGACGGCCGGCACCCTGTCCTACGGCCTGCGCAAGCGTGTGGAGCTGGCCCGCGCCATCGCGCTGAAGCCCGACCTGATCCTCCTGGACGAGCCGATGGCCGGCATGAACCTGGAAGAGAAGGAGGACATGGCCCGCTACATCGTTGACCTCAACGAAGAGTGGGGCATGACCGTGGTCATGATCGAGCACGACATGGGCGTCGTGATGGACATCTCCCACCGCGTGATGGTGCTGGAGTTCGGCAAGAAGATCGCCGAGGGCTCGCCTGAGGAGGTCTTGGCCGATCCGCGCGTCAAGCGCGCCTACCTCGGCGAGGACGACGAGGAAGAGGCCGCCCCCCCGCAGAAGCAGGAGGTCGCGTGATGGCTCTCCCCGATCTGAGCACCTACGATACCCTGCCGAAGCTGCTGACCCTGCACGCGCGCGACCACGGCACCGACGTGGCGATGCGCGAGAAGGACTTTGGCATCTGGCGCGAGTTCACCTGGGCCGACGTGCACGCCCGCGTGCGCGCCTTCACGCTGGGCCTGATCCAGCTGGGCGTTGAGCGCGGCCACGTACTGGCGCTGCTCGGCGACAACCGGCCGGACTGGGTGATGGGCGAAGTCGCCGCCCACGCCATGGGCGCCATGAGCCTCGGCATCTACCGCGACGCCATGGACGAGGAGGTCGCCTACCTCATCACCTACGCCGACGTGCACATCGTCTTCGCGGAGGACGAGGAGCAGGTCGACAAGCTGCTGAACCTCGGCGACCGCCTCCCCACCCTGAAGCGGATCATCTATTCCGACCCGCGCGGCATGCGCAAATACTCCGACCCCCGCCTGATGGAGGCGTCGGAGCTGGTGCGCCTGGGCGAGGAACTGCACAGGCAGAAGCCGAACCTCTACGACGAGATGGTCGCTCAGACGAAGGGCGAGGACGTGGCGGTGCTCTGCACCACATCGGGCACCACCTCCAACCCGAAGCTGGCGATGCTGCCGGCGGGCCGCCTGCTGCGCCACTGCGCCAGCTACCTGTCGGTGGACCCGAAGGGGCCGGAGGACGAGTACGTCTCCGTGCTGCCGCTGTCCTGGATCATGGAGCAGATCTACGCGGTCGGCATGGGCATCCTGTCGCGGATGCGCGTGAACTTCGTCGAGGAAGCCGAGACGATGATGAACGACTTCCGCGAGATCGGGCCGAGCTTCGTGCTCTTCGCCCCGCGCTTGTGGGAGCAGATCGCCGCCGACGTGCGCGCCCGCATGATGGACGCCTCGCCCTTCAAACAGAAGATGTACGACTACGGCATGAAGCTGGGTCTGGAGGCGCTCGCGCAGGGCAAGCGCTCGGCGCTCGCCGACCAGATCCTCTTCCGCGCGCTGCGCGACCGTCTCGGCTTCACCAACCTGAAGTCGGCGGCGACCGGCGGTGCCGCGCTGGGTCCGGACACCTTCAAGTTCTTCCAGGCGCTGGGCGTTCCGCTGCGCCAGATCTACGGCCAGACCGAGACGATGGGCGCCTACACCGTGCACCGCGCGGGCGAGGTGGACTTCGACACCGTCGGCGTGCCCTTCGACGACGGCATCAAGGTCAAGGTGATCGAGCCCGACCAGAACGGCGTCGGCGAGATCGTGGTCAGCCACCCGAACATGTACGCCGGCTATTACCGCAACGAGGCGGCGACGGCCGCCGACATGCACGACGGCTGGATGCACACGGGCGACGCCGGCTACTTCGACAAGAAGGGTCATCTGGTCATCATCGACCGCATCAAGGACATCGCCACCACTGCAAAGGGTGATCGCTTCAGCCCGCAGTACATCGAGAACAAGCTGAAGTTCAGTCCCTATGTGGCTGAGGCCGTCATCCTGGGCGACAAGCGCGAGTACCTGTCGGCGATCATCTGCATCCGCTTCCCCATCGTGTCGAAGTGGGCGGAAAAGAATCGCATCACCTTCACAACCTATTCCGACCTGTCGTCGAAGCCGGAGGTGTACGAGCTGCTGCGCCAGGAGGTGGAGCGCGTCAATTCCACGCTGCCGGAGTATCAGCGGATCAGCAAGTTCCTGCTGCTCTACAAGGAGCTGGACGCCGACGACGGCGAGCTGACCCGCACCCGCAAGGTGCGCCGCGGCGTCATCGCGGAGAAGTACGGCACGATCATCGACGCGATCTACGCGGATCAGCCGGCCATCGACGTGGACACCACCATTACTTTCCAGGACGGCACCAAGCAGCGCATCCGCACGACGCTGAAGGTGGTCGACCTGCTGCCCACGCCGGCTCGCAAGCCGGCCCCGGTGGCGGCGTAGGGGGCGACGATGAACGATAAGAATTTCGCGCGCCGGGGAGGCGAACGCCCATGACCTTGCTCTTCCAGCTTCTCGTGAACGGCCTGATCGTCGGCGCGCTGTACGGCGTCGTGGCGATGTCGTTTGTGCTCATCTACAAGGCCAGCCGCATCGTGAACTTTGCCCAGGGCGAGTTCCTGCTGATCGGCGCCTGGGCCTGCTGGTGGCTGCTGACCTCGTGGCAGCTGCCGTTCTGGATCGGGTTCCCGATCACGCTCGCCTTCATGATGGCGTTCGGCGTCATTCTACAAGTCGTCGTGCTGCGGCCGATGATCGGTGAGCCGATCATCTCCGTCATCATGGTCACCATCGGCCTGTCGATCTTCTTCCAGGCGCTGATGAAGTGGATGTTCGGCGTCTTCGCCAAGCCCTTCCCGCAGATCTTCGCCACCCAGACCATGAACGTCTTCGGGTTGGAGGTGCAGACGGTGTACGTGGTCAGCCTCGCGATCTCGCTGCTGATCATGGCGGGCTTCGGCTGGTTCTTCAAATACTCGCGCCTCGGCCTTGCCATGCGCGCCACCGCCTTCGACCAGCAGGTGGCGCAGTCGCTGGGCATCTCCGTCCGCCAGATGTTCGCCATGAGCTGGGCCATCTCCGCCATGGTGTCGGCGGTGGCGGGTGTCGTGGTCGGCGTCGTCAACGGCGTCTCCTCGGCCCTGTCCTTCTTCGGCATCAAGGTCTTCCCGGCGGTGATCCTCGGCGGTCTGGACAGCGTCATCGGCGCGGTGCTGGGCGGCCTGATCGTCGGCCTGCTGGAGAACTTCGCCCACTACGTGGACAGCCAGTGGCTGAACTGGGGCAACATGTACGAGATCGCCCCCTTCTACGTCCTGATCATCATCCTGATGTTCAAGCCGTACGGCCTGTTCGGCACCAAAGACATCGAGCGCGTGTAAGGAGCGGCCGACATGGCGAACATCAGTCTCATCCCCTGCGGCGACTTCAAAACCACCTACGGCCGCGACACGACCATCTTCCCGACGGTCACCAGCCGCAACTTCGCGATCCTCGGCATCCTGATCCTGCTGGTCTGCCCGGCCTTCATGGACCGCTACTGGCTGAACCTGTGCATTCAGATCGGCTACCTGGGCATCGCGGCGCTGGGCCTGAACATCCTGGTCGGCTTCACCGGCCAGATCTCCATCGGCCACGCGGCTTTCTTCGGCTTCGGCGCCTTCTCCTCGGCCTGGCTGTCGAACAGCTTCGGCATTCCGGTGGCGCTCGCCATCCCGCTGGCCGGCGTGATGACCACGGCGGTCGGCATGATCTTCGGCCTGCCGGCGGCGCGCCTGAAGGGCCTCTATCTCGCCATCGCCACGCTGGCGGCGCAGTACATCCTCCAGGACTTCTTCGGCCGCGCCGACTGGTTCACCGGCGGCGTCGCTGGCACCATCGCCGAGCCGTTCAGCCTGTTCGGCTTCGCCTTCGACACGGACGAGCGCTTCTTCTACGTCGTGCTGGTTTACATGGTCGTCATGTATATCCTGGCGACCAACCTGATGCGCTCGCGCGACGGGCGCGCGCTGGTCGCGGTGCGTGACCATTATCTCTCCGCCGAGATCATGGGCATCAACCTGACCAAGTACCGCACGATGTCCTTCGGCATCTCCGCCTTCTACGCGGGCATCGGCGGCGCGCTCTACGCCCACTATCTCCAGTTCGTGTCGGTGGAGGGCTTCACGATCCTCTTCTCGATCCAGTTCCTCGGCATGATCATCATCGGCGGGCTGGGGTCGATCATGGGCTCGCTGATGGGCACGGCCTTCATGGTTCTGCTGCCGGAAGTGATGCAGGCGCTCACCAACAGCCTCGCCGGGACGGCCATCGACACCGCGCTGAACCTGAAGGAGGCCATCGCCTTCCTGCGCGAGATGGCGATCGGCCTGGTCATCATCCTCTTCCTGGTGTTCGAGCCGGACGGGCTGGCCCACCGCTGGAAGCAGATCAAGGCCTACTGGAAGCTCTACCCCTTCTCGCACTGACCGTTCTGTGAAACCATCCTTCCACCGTCATCCCCGCGAAGGCGGGGATGACGGGAAAAGGGCAGAAAAGCTTCACGCTGGGACCGGCCCCCGCCGGAATCCGAAAAACATAACAAGGGAGAAACGCACTATGAACTTGAAGACCGTGTTGTTCGCCACCGTCGCGCTCACGCTGGGCACCGGCGCCGCTGTCGCCCAGCAGATCCCGGTCGGCCACCTCGCCGACCAGTCGGGCGCGACGTCCGACGTGGGCGTGCCCTTCGCCCAGGGCGTGGCGGACGCGCT
Organism: Azospirillum soli; assembly: GCF_017876165.1. Lineage (GTDB taxonomy): Bacteria > Pseudomonadota > Alphaproteobacteria > Azospirillales > Azospirillaceae > Azospirillum > Azospirillum soli. The sequence goes on along the minus strand of NZ_JAGINQ010000005.1, from coordinate 298,539 downwards.
TGCCTACATCAACAAGAACGGCGGCGTGGGCGGCACCCAGATGGCCGTCGAGACCGTGGACTACGGCTATCAGGCGCCGCGCGCCATCAGCCAGTACAAGAAGTGGTCGTCGGGCAGCGGCAAGGTCGCGGCCATCCAGGGCTGGGGCACCGCCGACACCGAAGCGCTGACCGGCTTCGTCGGCAAGGACGAGATCCCGTTCTTCTCCGGTTCCTACTCGGGCCATCTGACCGACCCGTCGGGCAAGGGCACGCACGGTTCCAAGCCGTCGCCGTACAACTTCTTCTACGGCCCGTCCTATTCGGACGGCCTGCGCGCCATGCTGATCTGGGCGGCCGAGGACTGGAAGAAGAAGGGCGGCTCGGGCAAGCCGAAGTACGTCCACATGGGCGCCAACCACCCCTATCCGAACGCTCCGAAGGAGGCCGGCGAGGCGCTCGCCAAGGAGCTGGGCTTCGACGTGCTGCCGGCGGTCCAGTTCGCGCTGACGCCGGGCGACTACACCGCCCAGTGCCTGACGCTGAAGGAGGCGGGGGTCAACTACGCCTATCTCGGCAACACGGCCGGTTCGAACATCTCGGTCCTGAAGGCCTGCCAGACGGTCGGCGCGCAGGTCCAGTTCATGGGCAACGTCTGGGGCATGGACGAGAACGCCGCCAAGGCCGCCGGCACGGCCGCCAACGGCGTCATCTTCCCGGTCCGCACCGCGACCATTTGGGGCGACGACGCGCCGGGCATGAAGGTCGTCAAGGAAATCTCCAAGATCTCCGACGCGGCCGGCACCGCCTACCGTCCGGTGCACTACATCTCCGGCATCTGCTCCGCCTACTACATGAAGGAGGCGATGGACTGGGCGAAGGCGAACGGCGGTGTGACTGGTCCGAACATCCGCAAGGGCATGTACCAGAAGAAGGACTGGGTTCCGGCCGGGCTTGAGGGCGTCTGCGTGCCGTCCACCTGGACCGACAGCGACCACCGCGGCATGGACAAGGTCAACGTCTACCGCGCCAACGTGAAGGGCGACACCGGCGGCTCGGTCGAGGAGCTGGTGAAGGGCGGTGCGATCAAGCTTGAGAAGATCGCCACCATCGACGTCCCGCGCAAGCCGGAGTGGCTGGGCTGGTAACCAGCGGAACGACCCCTCCCCGGCCCGCAAGGGCGGGGGAGGGGGCTCCCTGCTTCTCTTCGCATCAGGTGCCGCATGATGAACGCCGACACGGCTGTAGCCCCCGCGCCGACTCCCACCACGGCCAAAGCGCCGCTGCTGTCCGTCAACAACATCGAGGTCGTCTACAACGACGTCATCCTGGTGCTCCGCGGCCTCAGCCTGGAGGTGCCGGAGGGTGAGATCGTCGCTCTCCTCGGCGCCAACGGCGCCGGCAAGTCCACGACGCTGAAGGCCATTTCCGGCCTCCTCAAGACCGAGGACGGCGAGGTCACGCGCGGGGACATCACCTTCGGGGGCCAGCGTATCAACGGCATCGACCCCGACCAGATCGTCCGCCGGGGCATCTTCCAGGTGATGGAAGGCCGCCGCATCATCGGCGACATGACCTGCCAGGAAAACCTGCGCCTTGGCGCCTTCACCCGCCGCGACGGCGGCGTGAAGGACGACATCGACATGGTCTACCACTATTTCCCGCGCCTGAAGGAACGCACCGGCCTCGCCGGATACCTGTCGGGCGGCGAGCAGCAGATGCTCGCCATCGGCCGTGCCATGATGGCCCGCCCGAAGCTGATCCTGATGGACGAGCCCTCCATGGGCCTGTCGCCGCTGATGGTGAAGGAGGTGTTCAGCATCATCCGCCAGATCAACAAGGATCTCGGCGTCACCATCCTCCTGGTCGAACAGAATGCCCGCATGGCGCTCCAGGCCGCGACGCGCGGCTACATCATGGAGAACGGCAAGGTCGTGCTGGACGGCACGGCGGAGGAGTTGCGCAACAACGAGGACGTGAAGGAATTCTACCTCGGCGGCGGCAACGAGGAGCGCAAGAGCTTCAAGAACCTCAAGAGCTTCAAGCGCCGCAAGCGCTGGATTTGAGCAAAGCGGTCGCGCTGGGCCCCCATCCCGACCGTCCCTCACCTTCGGCGGGGGAAGGGGCCTTAAGTTCCCTCCCCCGTACGCAGCTGGGGGAGGGTTAGGGTGGGGGCCCACGGCAGCACCCAATCAGAAATGGCCGGGAGGCATCGGTGGCTGACTTCTACGACTCTCTGGAAACCCGCTCCGCCGACCAGCGCGAGGCGGAGCTGTTCGCGGCGCTTCCCGCGCAGATCGCGCACGCCAAGGCGCACGCCCCCTACTTCAGCCGCCTGCTGGCCGACGTGGATCCGGCCTCCGTCCGCGACCGCGCGGCGCTCGCCCGCCTGCCAGTCACCCGCAAGTCGGACCTGATCGCGCTTCAGAAGGACGCGCCGCCGTTCGGCGGCCTGACCACCGTCGCCATCGGCCAGCTGGCTCGCGTCTTCGCCTCGCCCGGCCCGATTCACGATCCGGAACCGCACGGCACCGATCCCTGGCGCACCGCCCGCGCCCTGTTCGCGTCTGGCATCCGCACCGGCGACCTCGTGCAGAACTGCTTCTCCTACCACCTGACCCCCGCCGGCTCGATGTTCGAGACGGGGGCGCACGCGCTCGCCTGCGCGGTCATTCCGGCCGGCGTCGGCAACACGGAGATGCAGGCCCAGGTCGCCGCCCACCTGAAGCCGAAGGCCTACGTCGGCACGCCGGACTTCCTGAAGATCATCGTGGAGAAGGCCGACGAGTTGGGCCTCGACCTCTCCTCCATCAAGGTCGGCCACGTCACCGGCGGTCCGTTCCTGCCCGACGCCCGCGCCTTCTACGATGGGCGCGGCATCAACGTGTACCAGAGCTACGGCACCGCCGACCTGGGCATCGTCGCGTACGAGACGGAGGCCCGCGCCGGCCTCGTGGTGGACGAGGGCGCCATCATCGAGATTGTGCGCCCCGGCACCGGCGACCCGGTCCCGGAGGGCGAGGTCGGCGAAGTGGTTGTGACCATCTTCAACAAGGCCTACCCGCTGGTCCGCTTCGCCACCGGCGACCTGTCCGCCGTCCTGCCGGGCCAGAGCCCCTGCGGGCGCACCAACATGCGCCTGAAGGGCTGGATGGGCCGCGCCGACCAGACCACCAAGATCAAGGGCATGTTCGTCCACCCGCAGCAGGTTGCCGAGGTGGTCCGCCGTCACCCGCAGATCGCCAAGGCCCGCCTGATCGTCGGCCGCGAGGACGCCAGCGACACCATGACGCTGCGTTGCGAGTCGGGCGAAAGCGGCGAGGCCTTGGCCGCCGCCGTCCGGGAGACCCTCGCGGCGGTCACCAAGCTCAAAGGCACCGTGGAGTTCGTCGCCCCCGGCAGCCTGCCCAACGACGGCAAAGTCATCGAAGACGCCCGCAGCTAAGCCCACCGCCAAGAAAGCATAAGGACCGTAAGTCATGAGCGCCTCCACCGACCTCCAGCTCGACCCCTTCGCGCTCGCCAAGGAGCTGTCGGGCAAGCACTTCATCGGGGGTGAGTTCCGTCCGGCCGCGTCGGGCAAGACCTTCCCCGTCGTCAACCCGGCCACCGGCGAGACCGTCGCCGAGGCCGCCTACGGCGAGGCCGTCGACGTGGACGCCGCCGTCGCCGCCGCGAAGGCCGCCCAGAAGGAGTGGGCCAAGCGCCCGGCGCGCGAGCGCGGCAAGCTGGTGGCCGAGTGCGGGCGCATCCTCGACGCCCACAAGGAAGAGATCGCCAAGCTGATCGCGCTGGAAACCGGCAAGGCGCTGCGCACCGAGTCGCGCGTTGAGGCCGGCGTCCTGTCCGACGCGTTCGTCTTCTTCGGCGGTCTGGCGCCGGAGCTGAAGGGCGAGACCGTGCCCTTCAACCCCAACATGATCACCATGACCGTGCGCGAGCCGATCGGCGTCGTCGGCGCGATCATCCCGTGGAACGTGCCGCTGCTGCTGATGGCGCTGAAGATCGCCCCGGCCATGGTCGCCGGCAACGCGGTGGTGGTGAAGTCGGCGGAAGAGGCGCCGCTCGCCGTGCTGCGCGTTGTCGAACTCATCAACACGGTCATCCCGGCCGGCGTCGTGAACATCCTCTCCGGCTTCGGTCCGGAGTGCGGCGCGCCGCTGGTCGCGCACAAGGACGTGCACAAAGTGACCTTCACCGGCTCGGTCGAGACCGGCAAGATCGTTTCCAAGACCGCCGCCGACAAGCTGATTCCGGTGACGCTGGAACTGGGCGGCAAGAGCCCGATGATCGTCTGCGGCGACGCCGACATCGAGCAGGCCATCGCGGGCGCTATCGCCGGCATGCGCTTCACCCGCCAGGGCCAGAGCTGCACCGCCGCGTCGCGCATCTTCGTCCACGACAGCATCCACGACGTGTTCGTCGAGAAGCTGAAGGAGAAGGTCAACGCCATGAAGATGGGCGACCCTCTCGACGAGACGACCGACATCGGCACCATCGTGTCGCCGCAGCAGATGGACCGCGTGCAGTCCTACATCGCCATCGGCAAGGAAGGCGGGGCAACCGCGCATGTCTGCTCGGCCATGCCGGTCGATCCGAAGCTGACCAAGGGCCTGTACGTGCAGCCGCACATCTTCACCGGCGTGAAGAACAGCGACCGCATCGCGCAGGAGGAAATCTTTGGCCCGGTCTGCTGCGTCATCCGCTGGACCGACTATGAAGAGGTGATCGCGCAGGCCAACGACACTGAATACGGCCTCGCCGCCACCATCTGGACCCGCGACCTGAAGCTGGCGATGGACGCGGTGACCCGTCTGGAGGCGGGCTTCGTGCAGGTGAACCAGAACCTCGTCGTGCAGCCGAACCTGAGCTACGGCGGCGTCAAGTCCTCCGGCCTCGGCAAGGAAGCCACGCTGGAGGCCATGCTGGAACACTTCACCCACAAGAAGACGATCATCATCAACATGAAGTAAGTCCGGTAGCCCGGCCCCCATCCCAACCTTCCCCCACTTCGCGGGGGAAGGAGCCCTAAATCCCCTCCCCCGTCGAAGATGGGGGAGGGTTAGGGTGGGGGCCGAACACAGGAGCTTTCGACCGGCTCCGGGGCTTGCCATACCCAGCCCCATACGCTACCGTATGGCCCGGCCATACGCTGCCGTATGGAACAAAGAAAAACATCACCGGGGGGAGCGCCCACACCATGCTGTCCAACCAGTACCCGACCCTGAACTTCGACCTCGGCGAATCGGCGGACATGCTGCGCGATTCGGTGCGCGGCTTTGCCGCCGACCAGATCGCGCCCCGCGCCGCCGAGATCGACCAGACCAACGAGTTCCCGAACGAGTTGTGGCGCAAGCTGGGCGACCTCGGCGTGCTCGGCGTCACGGTGGAGGAGGAGTATGGCGGCGCCGGCATGGGCTATCTGGAGCATGTCGTGGCGATGGAGGAAATCTCCCGCGCCTCCGCCTCGGTCGGCCTCAGCTACGGCGCCCACTCCAACCTCTGCGTCAACCAGATCCGCAAGAACGGCACCGAGGAGCAGAAGCGCCGCTACCTGCCCAAGCTGATCTCGGGCGAGCACATCGGCGCGCTCGCCATGTCGGAGCCGAACGCCGGGTCCGACGTGGTGTCCATGAAGCTGCGCGCCGAGAAGAAGGGCGACCGTTACGTCCTGAACGGCACCAAGATGTGGATCACCAACGGCCCCGACGCCGACACGCTGGTGATCTACGCCAAGACCGACGTGAACGCCGGCCCGCGCGGCATCACCGCCTTCCTGGTCGAGAAGGGCTTCAAGGGCTTCTCGGTCGCGCAGAAGCTGGACAAACTGGGCATGCGCGGCTCGAACACCGGCGAGCTGGTGTTCGAGGACTGCGAGGTGCCGGAGGAGAACATCCTCGGCGGCGTTGGGCGCGGCGTGAACGTGCTGATGTCCGGCCTGGACTATGAGCGCGCGGTGCTGGCCGGCGGGCCGCTGGGCATCATGCAAGCCTGCATGGACGTGGTCATCCCCTACGTCCACGACCGCAAGCAGTTCGGCCAGCCGATCGGCGAGTTCCAGCTGATGCAGGGCAAGATCGCCGACATGTACACGATCATGAACGCCGCCAAGGCGTACGTGTACACCGTTGCCAAGGCTTGCGACCGGGGCGAGACCACCCGCAAGGACGCGGCCGCCGCGATCCTGTTCGCCGCCGAAAAGGCGACCTGGATGGCGCTGGAAGCCATCCAAACCCTGGGCGGCAATGGCTACATCAACGAATACCCGACGGGCCGCCTGCTGCGCGACGCCAAGCTCTATGAGATCGGCGCCGGCACCAGCGAGATCCGCCGTATGCTGATCGGCCGCGAACTCTTCAAAGAGACGGCGTAAGGGAAGGGAATCACGGACATGACGGACACCGTTGTCATCGCGGGTGCCGCCCGCACGCCGATGGGCGGCTTCCAGGGCGAGTTGCAGGGGCTGACCGCGCCGCAGCTGGGATCGGCCGCGATCAAGGCCGCCATCGAGCGTGCCGGCGTGAAGCCCGACGCGGTCGAGGAGGTGTTCATGGGGAACGTGCTGCCGGCCGGCCTGGGGCAGGCGCCCGCCCGTCAGGCATCGCTCGGCGCCGGCATCCCGGAGGCCGCGGGTTGCACGACCATCTCCAAGGTGTGTGGCTCGGGCATGAAGGCGGTCATGTTCGCCCACGACCTGATCAAGGCCGGCACGGCCGAGGTCATCGTGGCCGGCGGCATGGAGAGCATGTCCAACGCCCCCTACCTGCTGGACCGCGCGCGCGGCGGCTACCGCATGGGCCACGGCCGCGTGCTCGACCACATGTTCCTGGACGGGCTTGAGGACGCCTACGACCGTGGCCGCCTGATGGGCACCTTCGCGGAGGAGTGCGCCCAGCACTACCAGTTCACCCGTGAGGCGCAGGACAACTACGCCATCGAGAGCCTAGCCCGCGCCAAGCGCGCCACCGAGGACGGTAGCTTCCGCAAGGAAATCACCGCCGTCACCGTGAAGGGCCGCAAGGGCGACACGGTGATCGAGGTGGACGAGCAGCCGCTGAAGGCCGACCCGTCCAAGATCCCGACGCTGAAGCCCGCCTTCGCCAAGGACGGCACGGTGACGGCGGCCAACGCCTCCTCCATCTCCGACGGCGCCGCCGCGCTGGTCCTGACCACCCGTTCCAACGCGGAGAAGCAGGGCCTTCAGATCCTCGCCGAGATCAAGGCCCACTCCAACCACGCCCAGACTCCGGCTTGGTTCACCACTGCCCCCGTGGGCGCCATCCAGAAGGTCCTTGAACGCGCCGGCTGGTCGGCCAAGGACGTGGACCTGTTCGAGTTGAACGAGGCCTTTGCGGTGGTCGCCATGGCGGCGATGCGTGAACTCGACATCCCGCACGACAAGCTGAACGTCCACGGCGGCGCCTGCGCGCTAGGCCACCCCATCGGCGCCTCGGGCGCCCGCATCCTGGTGACGCTTCTGTCCGCCCTGGAAAAGAACGGGCTGAAGCGCGGCGTAGCAAGCCTCTGCATCGGCGGCGGCGAGGCCACGGCTGTGGCGGTGGAGTTGGTCTGAGCGAAGCGGCAAAAGTTCCCTCTCCCCTCCGGGGAGAGGGTTAGGGTGAGGGGGTTGCGCGACGCTGGTACGTCCGGCATACGCGCATCCCCCTCACCCCGACCCTCTCCCCGGAGGGGAGAGGGAGAATAAGGGGAGGGAAAAACATGCGGCTGACGGAAGAGCAGCAGATGGTGCGCGACATGGCGCGCGCGTTCTCGGCCGAGCGGCTGGCGCCGACGGCGGCCGAGCGGGACCGGACCGGGGCCTTCCCGAAGGCCGAACTGGCCGAAATGGGCAAGCTCGGCCTGATGGGCATGCTGGTGCCGGAGGAATACGACGGGGCCGGCACCGACCACGTCGCCTACGCGCTTGCCATTGAGGAGATCGCGGCGGGCGACGGCGCCATCTCCACCATCATGAGCGTGCACAACTCCGTCGGCTGCATGCCGATCCTGAAGTTCGGCAACGCCGAGCAGAAGGAACGCTTCCTGAAGCCGATGGCGCGCGGCGAACAGCTCGGCTGCTTCTGCCTGACCGAGCCGCAGGCGGGATCCGACGCCTCGGCCATCAAGACCAGGGCGCGCCGGGACGGCAACCACTGGGTCCTGAACGGCACCAAGCAGTTCATCACCTCGGGCCGGAACGCTGACGTCGCCATCGTCTTCGCGGTCAGCGACCCGGAGGCCGGCAAGAAGGGCATTACCGCCTTCATCGTGCCGACCGACACCCCCGGCTATCAGGTCGCGCGGGTGGAGGAGAAGCTGGGGCAAAGCTGCTCCGACACCTGCCAGATTGTGCTGGAGGACTGCCGAATCCCGGCCGACCTGATGCTCGGCCCGGAGGGCGGCGGCTACAAGGTGGCGCTCGCCAACCTAGAGGGCGGGCGCATCGGCATCGCGTCGCAGTCGGTGGGCATGGCGCGCGCAGCGCTCGACCACGCCATCCGCTACGCCCAGGAGCGGCAGAGCATGGGCGTGCCGATCATCCAGCATCAGGCGGTGGCCTTCCGGCTGGCCGACATGGCGACCCGTGTCGAGGCGGCGCGGCAGCTCGTCCTGCACGCCGCCAGCTTGCGCGACGCCGGCGAGCCCTGCCTGAAGGAAGCGGCGATGGCGAAGCTCTACGCCTCGGAAATGGCCGAGAGGGTCTGCTCCGACGCGATCCAGATCCACGGCGGCTACGGCTACCTGAACGACTTCCCCGTCGAGCGCATCTACCGCGACGTGCGGGTCTGCCAGATCTACGAGGGCACCAGCGACATCCAGCGGCTCGTCATCAGCCGGGCCTTGGTCCAATGAGGGACGCGTTTGCCGTTGGGTTTTGCTCCGCTAAACCCAACCTACGAATCCACCCGTAGGTTGGGTTGAGGCAAAGCCGAAACCCAACACCGGTCACACGAGACCACGACGAATAAGAAGAGACGGGAGGACGACGGCCATGACCGTCCTGAAGAGCGCCCTGAACCCGCGCTCCGCCGAGTTCCAGACGAACGCCGACGCCATGTCGTCCCTGGTGGCCGACCTGCGCGAGAAGGTGTCGGCCATCAAGCAGGGCGGCGGCGCGAAGGCCCGCGACAAGCACCTGTCGCGCGGCAAGCTGCTGCCGCGCGAGCGCATTCGCCAGCTTCTCGACGTCGGCTCGCCGTTCCTGGAACTGTCGCAGATGGCCGCCTACAAGGTCTATGACGACGACGTTCCGGCGGCCGGCATCATCACCGGCATCGGCAGCGTCGCCGGCCAGGAATGCATGGTCGTCACCAACGACGCCACGGTTAAGGGCGGCACCTACTACCCCCTGACCGTCAAGAAGCACCTGCGCGCGCAGGAGGTTGCGCAGCAGAACAATCTCCCTTGCATCTACCTTGTGGACTCCGGCGGCGCCAACCTGCCGAACCAGGACGAGGTCTTCCCCGATCGCGACCATTTCGGGCGCATCTTCTTCAACCAGGCCAACATGTCCGCCCAGGGCATCCCGCAAATCGCGGTGGTCATGGGCAGCTGCACGGCCGGCGGCGCCTACGTCCCGGCCATGTCGGACGAGGCGATCATCGTCCGCAACCAGGGCACCATCTTCCTCGGCGGCCCGCCGCTGGTGAAGGCGGCGACGGGCGAGGTGGTGTCGGCGGAGGATCTGGGCGGCGCCGACGTGCACTCCCGCACCTCCGGCGTAACCGACCATTACGCGATGAACGACGCGCACGCGCTCGCCATGGCGCGCAAGGTCGTGTCGAACCTGAACCGCAGCAAGCGCATCGACATGGACTTGCGCGAGCCGCAGGACCCCGCCTACGACCCGCGCGAGCTTTACGGCGTCATCCCCAGCGACCCGCGCAAGCCCTTCGACGTGCGCGAGGTGATCGCCCGCGTCGTGGACGGCTCGGTGCTGGACGAGTTCAAGCCGCTGTACGGCACGACGCTGGTCTGCGGCTTCGCGCACATCTTCGGCTATCCGGTCGGCATCATCGCGAACAACGGCATCCTGTTCAGCGAATCCGCCCTGAAGGGCGCGCATTTCGTGGAGCTGTGCTGCCAGCGCGGCATTCCGCTGGTCTTCCTCCAGAACATCACCGGCTTCATGGTCGGCCGGAAATACGAGTCCGGCGGCATCGCCAAGGACGGCGCCAAGCTGGTCACCGCCGTCGCCTGCGCCAAGGTGCCGAAGTTCACGGTCATCATCGGCGGCAGCTACGGTGCCGGCAACTACGGTATGTGCGGTCGCGCCTATTCCCCACGCTTCCTGTGGATGTGGCCGAACTCCCGCATCTCCGTCATGGGCGGGGAGCAGGCGGCCGGCGTGCTCGCCCAGGTCCGCCGCGATGCCATGGAAGCCCAGGGCAAGTCCTGGCCGGCGGAGGAGGAGGAAGCCTTCAAAGCCCCAATCCGCCAGCAGTACGAACACCAGGGTCACCCCTACTACGCGTCCGCCCGCCTGTGGGACGACGGCATCATCGACCCGGCGGACACCCGCATGGTCCTCGGCCTCGGCCTCTCGGCCAGTCTCAACGCGCCGGTCGAAAAGACCACCTTCGGCGTCTTCCGGATGTGAGGCGGGAATCATGACCGACATTCTTACGGACATCGCCGCCAACGGTGTCGCCACGGTCACCATGAACCGTGGCCAGGTGCACAACGCCTTCAACGAGCACGTCATCGCCGACCTGACGGCCGCCTTACGCAAGGTGGGCGAGGATCCCGGCGTCCGCGTCGTCCTGCTGCGCGGGGTCGGCAAGAGCTTCTCCGCCGGTGCTGATCTTGACTGGATGAAGCGCATTTCCGGCTACAGCCATGACGAGAACGTCCAGGACGCCATGGGCCTTGCCACCATGCTGCGCACGCTGGACGAATGCCCGAAGCCGACCATCGCGGTCGTCCAGGGTCCGGCCTTCGGCGGCGGCGTCGGGCTGGTCTCGGCCTGCGACATCGCCATCGCGGCGGACACGGCAACCTTCGCCCTGACCGAGGTGCGCCTCGGCCTGCTGCCGGCGGTCATCAGCCCCTACGTCATCGCCGCCATGGGCGAGCGCGCCTGCCGCCGCTACTTCCTGACCGGCGAGCGGTTCTCGGCATCGGAAGCTCTGCGCCACGGCCTGCTGCACGAGGTCGTTCCCGCCGACGGCCTGGAATCCGCCGTGGACGCCACGGTCAAGCGCCTGATGGAATGCGGCCCGGCCTCGCAGACCGCCGCGAAGGAGCTGATCCGCGCGGTGGCCCGGCGTCCGTTGACCACCGACGTGATGCTCGACACCGCCCAGCGCATCGCCCGTCAGCGGGCCAGCGCCGAGGGAAAGGAGGGCGTCGGCGCCTTCCTGGAAAAACGCGACCCGAAGTGGCGGAGCTGACCCCATGTTCGACAAAATTCTGATCGCAAACCGGGGCGAGATCGCCTGCCGCGTCATCCGCACCGCCCGCCGCCTCGGCATCCGCACGGTCGCCGTCTATTCAGAGGCCGACGCCCGCGCCATGCATGTGGAGATGGCCGACGAGGCCGTCTGCATCGGCCCCGCCCCCGTGGGCGAAAGCTACCTGCGCGGCGACGTAATCCTGGAGGTTGCCAAGCAGACCGGCGCCCAGGCCATCCACCCCGGCTACGGCTTCCTGTCGGAAAACGCCGGTTTTGCCGCCGCCTGCGCCGAGGCCGGCGTGGTCTTCATCGGCCCGCCGATTGAGGCGATCCGCGTCATGGGCTCCAAGGCCGAATCCAAGCGCCTCATGTCCCAGGCCGAGGTGCCGCTGGTCCCCGGCTACCATGGGGAGGGGCAGGCTCTCGACACCCTGACCGCCGAGGCGCAGCGCATCGGCTTCCCGGTGCTCGTCAAGGCGTCGGCTGGCGGCGGCGGCAAGGGCATGCGCGTCGTGCGCGACCCGGCCGACTTCGCTGACGCGGTGGCCGGCGCCAAGCGCGAAGCGAAGGCCGCCTTCGGCGACGACAGTGTGCTGCTCGAAAAATACCTTGGCCGCCCGCGTCACGTCGAAATCCAGGTCTTTGCTGACACGCACGGCAACGCCGTGTATCTGTTCGAGCGCGACTGCTCCGTCCAGCGTCGCCACCAGAAGGTGATCGAGGAGGCCCCGGCCCCCAGTCTGCCCGACGACCTGCGCCGCCGCATGGGCGAGGCGGCGGTGGCGGCGGCCAAGGCCGTCAACTATGTCGGCGCCGGCACGGTGGAGTTCCTCTACGAGGACGGCGGCTTCTACTTCATCGAGATGAACACCCGCCTTCAGGTCGAACACCCGGTGACCGAGAAGATCACCGGGCAGGATCTGGTGGAGTGGCAGATCCGTGTGGCGGCTGGCGGCACGCTGCCCCTGGCCCAGGAGCAGCTGACCCGGCGCGGCCACGCCTTCGAGGCGCGCCTCTACGCCGAGGACCCACAGCGCGAGTTCCTGCCGGCCATCGGCCGCCTCGCCCGCCTGCGCCCGCCCGCCGAGAACGATCATGTCCGCGTGGACACCGGCGTTCGCGAGGGCGACGAGGTCACCATGTTCTACGACCCGATGATCGCCAAGCTGATCGTCTGGGACGAGGACCGCGACGCGGCACTCCGCCGCCTACGCGTGGCGCTCGCCGCCTATGAGGTGGTCGGCGTTACGACCAACGTCGGCTTCCTGGGTGCCATCGCCGCGCACCCGGCCTTCCGTGCGGTGGAGATCGACACCGGCTTCATCGAGCGGCACCGCGCCGACCTGCTGCCCCCGCCGGCCCCGGTGCCGGATCGCGGGCTCGCCATCGCAGCGCTGACCGTGCTGCTGCGCCGCAATGCCGAAGCGAAGAAAACCCGCCGCGCCGCGTCGGATCCGCATTCGCCCTGGCTGTCGGCCAGCGGCTGGCGGCTGAACGACGACAACCACCACGACCTCCGCCTCCTCGACGGTGAAACCCTCCGCCAACTGACCCTGCACTTCCGCCCCGACGGCTATGAGATCGAGGTGGAAGGCCGCCCGGCCATCCGCGCCGAGCAGGTCAGCTGGGACGGCGAAGTCCTGACCGCGACCATTGACCGCGTGCGCACGCGCTCCACCGTTGTTTTCCAGGGCTTCGACCTGACGATCCTGTCGGACGGCGCCGTGTGGCGCCTGCGCCTGGACGACCCGACCGCCCGCGCGGCGGAGCAGGAGGGCGGCACCGGCCGCCTGACAGCACCCATGCCAGGCACCGTGGTCCGCGTGCTGGTCGAGCCCGGCCAGACGGTCGAGGCCGGCGCGCCCCTGATGCTGCTGGAGGCCATGAAGATGGAGCACACCATCAAGGCCCCGGCCGCCGGCACCGTCTCCGCCGTCAACTTCGCGGCGGGCGATCAGGTGTCCGAGGGCGTGGACCTGCTGGTCCTCGACGTCACCGAGGAGAAGTGACATGCGTTTGCCCAAGAGCGTCCGCATGGTGGAGGTCGGCCCCCGCGACGGCCTTCAGAACGAGAAGCAGATCGTTCCGACCGAGGTGAAAATCGGCCTTGTGAACCGCTTGGCCGAGGCCGGGCTGACGGCCATCGAGGCGGGCAGCTTCGTCTCGCCCAAATGGGTCCCGCAGATGGCCGACACGCCGGACGTCTTCGCCGGCATCAACCGCAAGCCCGGTGTGCGCTACGTCGCCCTGACCCCCAACGCCAAGGGTCTGGAAGGGGCGCTCGCCGCCAGGGCTGACGAGGTGGCGGTGTTTGCCGCCGCCTCCGAAAGCTTCAGCCAGAAGAACATCAACTGCTCCATCGCCGAGAGCCTGGAACGTTTCGCCCCGGTGATGGAGGCGGCCAAGGCCCAGAACCTCCCGGTGCGCGGCTACGTCTCCTGCGTGCTCGGCTGCCCCTACGAGGGCGAGATCGCCCCGCCCGCCGTCGCCGTCGTGGCGGGTGAGCTGCTCGCCATGGGCTGCTACGAGATCTCGCTCGGCGACACCATCGGCACCGGCACTCCGGCCAAGGCGCAGGCCATGATCGCGGCGGTGGCCGAGCGCGTGCCCACGGACAAGGTCGCCGTCCACTTCCACGACACCTACGGGCAGGCGCTCGCCAACATCCTCGCCACGCTTGAGATGGGCGTGGCGGTGGTGGACAGCTCCGTCGCCGGCCTCGGCGGCTGCCCGTACGCCAAGGGGGCGTCCGGCAACGTGGCGAGCGAGGATGTCCTTTACATGCTGAACGGCCTGGGCATCGAAACGGGCGTCGATCTGGACAAGTTGGTGGCCGCCGGTGCTTACATCAGCGAGGCCATCGGCCGCCCGACCGCTTCCAAGGTCGCCCGCGCGCGCGGCTGCGCCTGAACGGTGCGCCTGAACCAGGAGAGGACCCCATGAACTTCACGAACCTGCTGGTGCATCTGGACGACAGCAACCGCAGCGCCGAGCGGCTGGGCCTCGCCATCGGGCTGGCGCAGCGCTTCGGCGCCTCGCTGACCGGCCTGTTCGCGCAGAGCGAATCGTCGGGCGCCGGCCTCGTCGCCCGACGCGCCGGCCCGGCTCTGTCCGCCGCCGCCGACCGCGCCAGCGCCGACTTCCAGATGCGCACCGCCGAAGCCGGGGTCAAAGGCCGCTGGTGGCAGCTCAGCCACGGCGAATATGGCCATGTCATCGCCGAGACGGTCATCTGCTCCCGCTACGTGGATCTCGCCATCTTCGGCCAGCACGATCCCGGCAGCGATGTCCGCGTGCCGCAGGACCTGATCGAGGAGGTCGTCCTCAACGCCGGTCGCCCGGTTCTCGTCGTTCCCCACGCCGGCAGCTTCCCCACGGTCGGCGAACGGGTGGTCATCGCCTGGAACGGCAGCCGCGAGGCCGCCCGCGCCGTCAACGACGCGCTGCCCCTGCTGCAACAGGCCAAATCCGTCCTTCTCCTTGCTCTCCACGCCCAGCAGGGCGCGGGGGAGGGCGGTGGCAACGTTCCTCAGGTTGACATCCTGGAACATCTTGCCAGCCACGGCGTGCAGGCGACGCAGGAGCGCATGACCGTCACCAGCATCATGCCGATGGACGCCGTGCTGTCGCGCGCGTCCGACCATGGCGCCGATCTGCTGGTCATGGGCGGCTTCGGCGGGTACGGTGCATCGCTGTTCCCGCTGTTCGGGCGGGGCAGCAACACGCGCCACATTCTGCGGCAGATGACATTGCCGGTTCTATTGTCTCACTAGGAATAAAGAGGGCTTGTGATATGGATCGCGAACCGCGCGAGGTGATGGAATACGACGTCCTCGTCGTCGGCGCCGGCCCGTCCGGCTTGAGCGCGGCCATCCGCCTGAAACAGCTCGCCAATGAGGCCGGGCAGGAGCTGTCGGTCTGCGTGATCGAGAAGGGCTCGGAGGTCGGCGCCCACCTGCTCTCCGGCGCCGTGTTCGAGCCGCACGCGCTGGACGAGCTGATCCCCGACTGGAAGGACAAGGGAGCCCCCCTGACCACGCCGGCCCGCGAGGACCACTTCGTCTTCCTCACCGCGACCAAGGCGCACAAGTTCCCGGTCACCCCGCCGCAGATGAACAATCACGGCAACTTCATCATCAGCCTCGGCAACCTCGCCCGCTGGATGGCCGCCCAGGCCGAGGAACTGGGCGTCGAGATCTACCCCGGCTTCGCCGCGGCGGAAGTGCTGTACGACGAGCAGGGCGCCGTCAAGGGCGTGGCCACCGGCGACATGGGCATCGGCAAGGACGGCGAGAAGACCGCCAACTACACCCCGGGCATGGAGCTGCACGCCAAGCAGACCATCTTCGCCGAGGGCTGCCGCGGCTCGCTCACCAAGACCCTCTTCGACAAGTTCTCACTCCGCGACGGCGCCGACCCGCAGACCTACGGCCTCGGCATCAAGGAGCTGTGGGAGATCGACCCCGCCAAGTCCCAGCCCGGCCTGATCGTCCACACCATCGGCTGGCCGATGGACGCCAAGACCTACGGCGGCAGCTGGCTGTACCACATGGACGGCAATCTGGTGTCGGTCGGCTTCGTCGTCGGGCTCGACTACGACAACCCGCACCTCAGCCCGTTCGAGGAGTTCCAGCGCTACAAGACACACCCGGCTATCCGCCCGACCTTCGAGGGCGGCCGGCGCATCGCCTACGGTGCCCGCGCGCTGTCGGAGGGCGGCTTCCAGTCGATCCCCAAGCTGACCTTCCCCGGCGGGCTGATCGTCGGCGACGCGGCGGGCTTCCTGAACGTGCCCAAGATCAAGGGCAACCACACCGCCATGAAGTCGGGCATGGTGGCGGCGGAAGCCGTCTATGAGCACCTGACCGGCGGCAGCAACGGCCGCGAGGTGACCGAGTATCCGGAGCGGTTGAAGGCGTCGTGGGTGTGGTCGGAACTGCACGCGGTGCGCAACATCCGACCGGGCTTCCAGAAGGGGCTGTGGGCGGGGCTGGCCAACGCGGCGTTCGAGACCGCGACCAAAGGCAAGGCGCCGTGGACCTTGCACCACCACGCCGACCACACGACGCTGAAGAAGGCTGCCGAGGCGCCGCCGATCGTCTACCCCAAGCCGGACGGGGTGGTGTCGTTCGACCGGCTGTCCTCGGTGTACCTGTCGAACACCAACCACGAGGAAAACCAGCCGGCGCACCTGACGCTGAAGGACGCGGAGACGCCGATCCGGGTGAACCTGGCGCTCTATGACGCGCCGGAGACGCGCTACTGCCCGGCCGGGGTGTACGAGATCGTGCGCGCCGAGGACGGCACCGCCCCGCGCCTGCAGATCAACGCGCAGAACTGCGTGCACTGCAAGACCTGCGACATCAAGGACCCCACCCAGAACATCAACTGGGTCGTCCCCGAGGGCGGCGGCGGGCCCAACTATCCCGGCGGCATGTAAGAAAAACCCAATCCAAGGAAACAGAGGAAATCCCAATGCAGATCAACGGTCAGGCCGCCATCGTCACCGGCGGCGGGTCGGGCATGGGCGCGGAGACCGCCCGCCATCTCGCCAAGCTCGGCGCCAAGGTCACGGTGCTCGACATGAACGAGGCGGCGGTCAAAGAGGTGGCGCAGGAAATCGGCGGCCTCGGCCTCGTCTGCGACGTGTCGAACGCCGACTCCGCCGAGAAGGCCTTCGCCGAGGCCCGCGCCGCGCACGGCCCGGTCCGCATCGCGGTCAACTGCGCGGGCGTCGCCCCGGCCAAGCGGATCGTCGGCCGCGACGGCCCGATGCCGCTCGACGACTTCCGCAGGGTGATCGAGGTGAACCTGATCGGCACCTTCAACATCCTGCGTCTGGCCGCTGCCGAGATGGGTGCGCTCGACCCGCTGGCCTCCGGCGAGCGTGGCGTCATCGTCAACACCGCCTCCGTCGCCGCCTATGAAGGCCAGATCGGGCAGGCGGCCTACGCGTCGTCCAAGGGCGGCGTCGTGGCCCTGACCATCTGCGCCGCGCGCGACCTCGCCCGCAGCGCCATCCGCGTCATGACCATCGCCCCCGGCCTGATCGGCACGCCGATGCTGCTGAACATGCCGCAGGAGGTGCAGGACAGCTTGGCGGCCAGCGTGCCCTTCCCCAAGCGTTTCGGCCGTCCGGAGGAATACGCCCGCCTCGTCCAGCACATCCTTGAGAACGAGATGCTCAACGGCGACGTCATCCGTCTCGACGGCGCGATCCGCATGGCGCCGCAGTAACGGTTTCAGCACCTTCTATGACGAACGGCCCCGCTTCGCGGGGCCGTTTTGCATTTGGGGATGGCCCTTCGCGCCGGATCTTATCCTCCCGGTCGTCCGGTCGAGCCCAAGGAAATAAGCCGGAATATGAGAAGCCGGTCTGTGCCGTTTGCATAATATCTATAGCCGATCAAGCAAAGGGCCTTGATGGAACGAGCGAGCCCAACGAATGAGCGTCGTTTCGCTGTATTGGCTGGGATGGCTCGCCGGGACCGTGGCGCTGTTCTGGGCGGCGCCGTCGCGCGTGCGGCATCTTGTGCTGGCGGCAATTTCCCTTGCCTTTCTGACCGTGCACGCCCCGGTGTCGGCGGTTGTCCTTTCCGTGCTGGCCGTGCTGTGTTTCTGGCTGCCGCGCCTGTCGCCCAGGCCGGCTCCGGCGATTTTCGCCATGGTGCTCGCCATCGTCGCCTTGCTGGTCGCCTACAAGGCCGGCATCCTCACCATTGGGGCGGCTTTCGATGACACGGGCGCGGTGGTCCGGCTCGTCATGCCGCTGGGGCTGTCCTACTACGCTTTCCGCTGCATCCATTACCTGCTGGAGCACTACAAGGGCGCGCTGCCGCCGCATCGCTTTAGCGATTTCATCGGCTACCTGTTCTTCCTGCCGACGCTGCTCGCCGGCCCCATTCACCGCTTTCCCGACTATCAGCACGACCTCTCCCAACACCGCTGGGACGCCGACACCTTCTCGCGCGGTCTTGAACGGGTCCTGTACGGCTACGCGCAGATCGTCATCCTCGGCAATTGGTTCGCCTCGACCAAGCTGCCGGCGCTGATCGCCGGAATCGACCCGTCGCGGGAGGCGCTGATCGCCTATCTCGACGCCCTGCGCTTCGGGCTGAACGTCTATTTCCAGTTCGCCGGCTATTCGAACGTCGCCATCGGCTTCGCCCTGCTGCTCGGCTTTTCGGTGATCGAGAATTTCGACTGGCCCTTCCTGCGCCGGAACATCTCCGAATTCTGGCGGTCCTGGCACATCTCGCTGTCCGGCTGGTGCCGCGCCTACGTCTACATGCCGGTGGTCGCGGTCACCCGCAACGTCCAGCTCGGCGCGCTCGCCACCATGCTGGCCATCGCGCTGTGGCACGAACTGTCGCTGCGCTACGTGCTTTGGGGCCTCTACCACGGGCTGGGCATCGTCGCGTGGCAGCTGTTCCAGCGCGCCAAGCCCGCCTTGCCGATGCTGCGCGGACCCGTCGCGCAAGGGTTGGCCGTGGGCGGCTCCGTAGCACTGACCTTCAACTTCGTGATCCTCAGCTTCGTCCTGATCAAGGAAGCGACCATGCCAGACATGCTGCGCGCCTACGCGACCATCTTCACGGGGACCTGGTGATGCATGGGTTCCTTGCGCGCGTGGTGGGGGAACGGGCGGCGGTGCCCCTGACGGCGCTCTGGTACGTGTTCCTGGTCGTCCTGATCGTCTACTTTGCGCTGCTCGATCAGGCGCCGTTCCGCTACGGCCAGCTGTAGGCGGGGGCGCCATGACGGAAGCCCTTGCCCTCGCCGACGGTGTTGAAGCGGACCTGCACCGCGCAATCCTGAGTGGCCCGAACGTCAAGCGCGCCCTGACGGCTCGCCAATGCCAGATCCTGCACTGGGCCGAACGCGGCGCGACGCTCGTCCGCACCGCCGAAGCTCTGGGGCTGACGCAAGCCGAACTGTCCGTTCACCTCAACCCGCTTCTGGCTGATGGCCTTGCCCGCCTGATCCCCGGAACGCCCGCCCCGCCGGACATGCTCACGTCCCTCTGGACCGACGCCGTTCAGGCGTTCGGCTTTCGGCCCTGGCTGATCCCCTCCGACGACGCCCCGTCCCTCACATTCGCCGAAGCGGCCGAACGGGTGGACGTGCTTGCCCGCCACCTCACCGCCGCCGGTCTGACACGCGGCGACCGTCTTCTCGCCCACGCCGCCCCGAGCGTCGATGCGGCTCTCCTCTTCTGGGCCTGTACCCGCCTTGGCATCATTTACGCCCCCGTGGACAGTGCCGCGCCCGCCGACGCCGTTCGCCGCGCCCTGGATCTTGCTCAGCCAGCCCTGGTCTACGCCGATACCCCGCGCGCCGGAGCCTTTAATGCGGGTGGCATTCCGGTCATGGTCCTCGGCACCCCCGTCCTCCCTCCCGACACGGACCTCCCCCCACCGCCAGACGAGGACGACATCGCCGTCATTCTTTTCACGTCCGGCACCACGGGGGAGCCCAAGGGTGTGGAGCTGTCGCAAGGCGCCCTGACCCGCAGCGCCCGCCTGCTCGCCGGCTCCTACGGCCTCAATCCCATGGACCGCCTGTTGAGCCTGGGCGAGTTCCACACCATGAGCGGCCTGCGCAACCCGCTGATCGTCACCGTCGCGGCCGGTGCCGCCTGCGTGCTGGCGGGGGAGGGGGAGCGGCGGCACCCCATCGGCGCCATCGACCTGTGCCAGCGCCGTGGCGTCACCGTCCTTTCCGCCGTACCCGCTTTCCTGAAGATGCTGAGCGGTATGGCCGCCCGCTTGGAACCCGGAGCCTTCGGCCCGCTACGCCTGATCCTCTCGACCGCCGCCGACCTGTCGCCGGAGCTTTCCGCCGCCATCCGCTCCATCACCGGCGCTCCGGTCCTCAACTACTACGGCCTGACGGAGACCTGCGGCGCCTGCACCCTGGTCGCCCCTGCCGATGCCGACCGGGCGCAAGATTCCATCGGCACGCCAGCCGGCGCCGTCTGCCAGATCGTTGCCGAAGACGGCCGTATCCTTGCTGATGACGAGGCCGGCGAACTGCTCGTCCACAGCGCCAACCTGATGGCCGGCTATCACCGCCGCCCCGACCTGACGGCGACCATGCTGCGGGACGGCTGGCTCTACACCGGTGACCTCGCGGTGCGGCGACCGGACGGGCACATCGTTCTGGTCGGCCGCCGCCGCGACATCATCAAGACCGCGCGCGGCGACCTGCTGGCCCTCGGCGCCGTCGAGCGTCTGCTGGAGGAAGACCCCGCCGTGGAGGAAGCCGCCGTCTGCGGCACCCGCGACGCGCGCGGCGACGAACGCCTGACCGTCTTCGTCCGCCTGACCGCCAACGCCGACGCGGCCCAAACCATTCCCCGCCTGAAAGTCCGGCTGGCAGAGCAGCTCGGCCCCCGCACCGCACCGCGCGACCTGCATGTTCTCGCGGACTTCCCGCGCGGCGCCAACGGCAAGGTGCTGAAGCACAAACTCACGGAGGACTTCCTTTCCGATGACGGATTCTGACGCACTGTCCCCTTTCCCGGCCGCGCTCGACCGGATCGAAGCGACGGTGGACCCCCAGCGGATCTTCCTCCAGGGTGAGCAAGTCCTGCGCTACGGCGATCTGTTCGACCGCGTGCGTCGCCTCGCCTCGTTCTTCCGTGCCCGGAATCTCGCCCCCGGCGCCCGCGTGGTGATCGCCAGCCGTGACGACCGGCACGTCATCACCCTGCTGATCGCGATGATCCGCACCGGCGTCACCGCCGTCGTCGCCGATCCCGCCGCTCCGGCCGACGAGTTGAATAAGCTCATCCGTGCCGCCGACGCGCACGGCTTGATGATCGACGCCGGCCACCCGGCCGCCGCCGAGGCCCGCGATGTCCTGCGCGACGGCGGCGTGTTCCTCACCCTGCACCCGGAGGAGGAGCGGCGGGGCCTGCTTGGCCGCCTGCTGGCGGACAAAACCGGCTATCCCGCCCTGCTCAAGGACCACGCCCCGGCGCGGGACCTCCCCGGCACGCTCCCCGACGACACCCGCGCCTACATCCTCTTCACCTCCGGCACCACCTCGAACCCGAAGGGCGTGGAGATCACCCATGGCAACCTGTTCGCCCACATTTCTACGCTGAACCGCGTTTACGGCTACGACCCGAACGCCCGCATCCTGAACCAGCTGCCGCTCCACCACACCGACGGGCTGGTCGAAGGGCCGATGTGCGCGTTGCTATCCGGCGGGACGTTGTACCGGCCGGGTCCCTTTTCCATCCAGCAGATCGGCACGCTGGCCGACTGGATTGCCCGGCACCGCATCACGCACCTCGTCACCGTGCCCACCGTCCTCGCTCTGATCGAGCGGCTGGGCGACGCCGACCGCGCCATGTTCCGCACCGGCGATTTCCGCTTCATCGTCTCACTGGCCGGCTACCTGGACGAGGGGCTGTGGCGCCGGTTCGAGGACCGCTTCGGCACCCGCATCGTCAACGTCTACGGCCTGACGGAGACGGTCTCGGGCTCCCTCTACGCCGGTCCTGACGACGCTAGCCACCGCTATGGGACCATCGGCAAGCCGGTCGATTGCGAGTGCCGCATCGTGGACGAGGCCGGCAACGACCTTTCGCCCGGCCAAGTGGGCGAACTTCTGCTGCGCGGCCCCCATGTGATGCCCGGCTATTTTCGCAACTTGGAGGCCACGACCGAGGCGCTGCGCGACGGCTGGCTGCACACCGGCGACCTCGCAACTATGGATGACACCGGCTGCTACGCCATCGTCGGGCGCAAGAAGAGCGTCATTATTAAGGGCGGCATCAACGTCTATCCGGAAAAGGTCAACGCCGCCCTGAAATCCCACCCGGAGGTGGTCGACGCCGCGACCTTCAGCCTTCCCGATCCGGTGTGGGGAGAGACGGTCGCCGCCTGCGTAACCCTCCGCACCCCCATCGCTCCCTCCGCCCTGATCGAGCATTGCCGCAGTTTGATTGCGCCGGAGAGCCTTCCCGCCGAAATCCACGTCCTCCCCGAGTTTCCGCGCGGCCCGGCCGGTAAGCCCGTGCTGAACGCCCTGAAAAGCCACGTTCTGAAGGCCCGCAGCCAAGCCCCCGCGCCCGACCCGGCGGCGGAGGTCTACGTCATCGCCGCGCGCTGTTTCAAAACCTCCGCCGCAGACCTGTCGCCGGCCTCCACGCCGGAGAACACGGCGGGCTGGGATTCCTACGCGCACATGGAACTGACCAACGCGCTGGAATGCGCGCTCGGCATCCGGCTGGCGCCCAAGGACATCATGAGCATGGGGTCGCTCGGCGACGTGGAGCGGATCGTGCGGGGCAAGCTGGCGGCATAAGATTGGGTGACGCGAGATGAAGAGGCACCGGGGACCGCCGCTGACCGTGTGGATGCTTGCCGTGGCGATCCTGGCGATGCTGATCGCCACGAGCGTGATCGGCTTCCACCTGTCCGAACGCCCCTTCATCCACTACAACCGCGCCCGCATCGCTACCGTCGCCGAACAGGCCGCCAAGGACCCGAACGCCACCATCGTCGTCGCCCTCGGCGCCTCCCGCCTGCGGCACGCAACGCTGGACGAGGCGGATATGGCGGTGCTCGGTGCGGAGCGCGGCATCCCCAACCTGCGCCTGCTGCGGATCGTCCATAACTCCGGCCAGTTCAGCGATTTCGCGCCGTTCCTCGACGACCTGCTGGCCCTACGGCCGAGGCTGATGCTGCTGGAGATCGACCTTCTGTTCAAGGAACGGCGCACCCTGCCGTTTTATCACTACTACCTGCGCGACACGCTGGACGTGGTGGCGCGCGGCCGCCCCTATCATCGCGACGAGGTGGAGCACCAGTTGGGCAAGCCCTGCGGCCGCCGTGGCGAACCCGCCTGGGATCACGACCCCGCCCGTCTGGACCGGTTCGAGGCGAACGTGACCCGCGAGATGCTGTTCGCGGCGGACTCGCCCGCCTACGACCGCGCCCGCCGCTTCATCGAACGGGCGAAGGCCCAGGGCACCCAGGTGGCGGTCATCCAACTGCGCAGCCGTTCCAACTGGGAGGCCCGCCAGCACGGCACCGGCCGCGACTACCGCCCCGACGCGCTGGCCCGCGTCGAGCGGGATTCCGCCATGGCGCTGTGGCGCTTTCCCGTTTCCCTCCAGTCCGACGCCCGCTACTGCGACTACGTCCACCTGACGGAAGAGGGGCGGGAGGCCTATTCCGCTTGGCTCCTCGACCGCATCGCCGAGGCTCTGCACTCCATGCGCAGCGTCGACGCCCGCCCAGAACAGGTTGAGCTGCCTTATCCCGCCGCCATCAGCCGCCCGTGATGCTCGCGGATGCGCTCGCCCCAATGGGACGTGAAAAAAATTCCCGACCGGCTCTCGAACGCGGTCAGCGCCCGCTCGCGGAACTCCGGCCCGCCCTGGTGCGTTCGCACGCGCTCGGTGATCTCCGCCCAGTCCTCCACGATGATGGCGCCGCACTCCGCATAGAGCGGGTCGAGCAGGCTGGTCCGGACGATGGGTACGGCCCCAACCGCCAGCGTCTCCCAGAAGCGCAACGTATCCACCCCTTTGCCGCGCGGGCAGATGACGTAGCGGGACTGGCCCAGCAACTTCAGGTAGTCTGCATAACTCAGCCGATCCGCGCAGCGATGGACCCCGTCCAGCGGAATCCCGTGCCGCTCCGGCGAGGTGTCGGACATGGAGGTCAGCAGGATGTCGATCGGCCGCTCGTCCCAGGGCAGGCCGCCCACCGACGCCAGGATCGCCGTCTGGTCGCCGTGCGGCCGTTCCCGCTCCGAGAAACCGATGGGCACCTGAAGGATCTTCTCCGACCAGAGCGGCAGGTTGGGGCCGCTCCACGACAGGATCCGCTCGTCCTCCACCAATCCAGCGAACTCCGCCGGCGTGGTGGAACTGACGCCGGTCACCAGCCCGAAGGGCACCTTGATGTGGGGCAGGGCGTTGGTGAAGGCCGAAAGCCCGTCCGTCTTCACGAAGACCAGATCGCCGGGCTTCATGGCGTCCACGTTCAACCGGTCGTGCGCGTGAAGCCGGCTGACGCCCTCGCGGAGGTAATAGTCCTCGGGGAGGTCCAGCGCGTGCGCGCACAGCGTCGGCAGGCTGTTGTAGCGCAGCAGGCCGATTTCCTCGGCGATCGGCATGGCGTCGTCTCCCCCGCGTTCCGGTTCGCCCCTTAGTAGCACGGGCACCCTGAAGGCCGATACCGGAGAGCGTTTACGCCACCGCCCCCGGATGATCGGAGTCCAGCAGCTCCGCCACCCGTGCGCAGAGCAGGTCCAGCACGGCGGACCATTCGTTGTCGGTGCGTTCCATGAAGGCTTTCCACACCCGGTCGCGCTCGGCGGCGACGCCGTCCGGCCCCATCTCGTGGAAGATGTGGCGCAGGTTCGCCCGGTTCGCCTCCATCCGCGCCGGGTCGTAGGACCAGCGGAACCGCTCGTTCCCCGCCCCTTCCCACCAGTCGTCATGCCCGTAGATCAGGTGGCCGGACAGCAGATACTCGATCATGTTGATCGGGCCGGTCTCGTTGAAGGAGGTGTTGGCGACGATCAGGAAATGCTGGCGCAGGAAGGCCAGCAGGTCCGCCCGCTCCTTGGCGATGTGGGGCGCCACGCTGAAGTCGGTGTTCTCCTGCAAGCCCAACTCCCGCAGCGCGGCGATCAATTCGGCCGAGTTCTTGCGCAGCCCGCCATGGTAGACCAGCATCCGCACCTTGGGCGGCGTCGGGAACTGACCGTAAAGGCGCGAGAACTCCGGCTTGTCGATGGGGTGCGGGTGCACCGACAGGTGCCGGGTGCTCGCCGCCAGATGGTCGTGGCAGTCGGCCACCAGCGGGTCGCGCCCCTGGACGCGCCGGATCGCCACGTCGTTGCTCAGCACCACCAGCGCGAACTGCTGTTCTAGCCAGCGGTAGGTCTCCGACACCGGGTCCAGTGGCGCGTTCAGCCCGAAGCGCCGGAAGGCCCCGAACCGCCACTTGTCCACGTCGAAGTTGGAATTCTCCACGACGACGGAGCGCTTCCACCCCTTCAGCGCCGGGTGCGGCAGGAAGGAGACGAGCACGTCGCGTCCCTTTGGCTCCAGCGGCGCGTCCCACGGAGCGAAGACCGCCCGCGCCCCGAACTCCTTCGTTAGCGCCCCATAGACGAAATGGCTGAGCTGCGCGTGCCAGTGATGCGTCGCCGGATATCGGTCCGGCGCCATGGGGAAGGAGACGTGAATGGTCGGATCGGTCACGGGCGGCATCCCTTTGCCAGCAGCGCGGCGATGGCCCGTGCGGCCGCGTCCGGGTCGATTGCCGCGATGCAGTGCGGCTCCCCCGCTGAACAGGACGCGGTGCAGGGCGGCACCGCCGTCTTCGGCCGCAGCACCAGCGCGCGGTCGCTCCACGGCCGGAACCGCTCCGGCGCGTGATAGTGGTCCGGGTCCCCGCCCTCCGGATGGCAGGAGAAGACGGCGACCGGCACCACCATGGCGGCCCCCATGTGCGCGGGTGCGGAGTCCATGGCGATCAGCCCCTCGGCCCGCCCGATCACCGCCGCCGCCGTGCGCAGGCCCGTCCGCCCGGTCAGGTCAATCACCCGCCCCGGCAGTGCGGCTTCCAGCACCGCCGCCGCCGTCCGCTCCGCCCCGGTGCCCAGCACGACCACCCGCCGTTCCCCGGCTACCGCCGCGACCACCTCGGCCAGCCGCTCCACCGGATAGACGCGCCGCCCGCTGGCCGCCCCCGGCGCCACGGCCAGGAACGGCCCCGTCGCCCCGACCAGCCGCGCCGCCTCCGCCCAGTCCTCGTCCGTCAGATACAACTCCACCGCCGTGCCGTCCGGCCGCCCGCCGACGAACTCCAGCAGCGAGAGTGCCTGTTCCACCTCATGCCGCCCAGGCGGCGGGGCCAGGACATGGCTGTAGGCGCGGTCGAAGCCGGTGTTGCCCTCCGCCTTCCAGGGCGTGACCGTCTCCGAAAAGCCGACCACGACCCGACCCCGGCTGTTGGCGGCGAAGGTCGTCGCCCCGTGCCGGTCAAAGTCGTAGCGCGGCACCACCGTCAGGTCGAACCCGGCCCGGTACGCCTCGGCGAAGACCGCCAGCCCGCCGGGCGACACGGCGCGGAAATCGATGCCGCCGCCGTCCTTCGGGATCGGGGCGATCACCGCGTCCACATGGGGGCAGGGGGCCGCCAGATCGCCGACCTCCGGCCGCACGGCCAGCACGATCCGCGCCCCCGGCGCGCTCGCCCGCAGGCCGCGCAGGAACGGCGTGCCGAGGATGAAGTCCCCCGCCTCGTCCAGCTTGATGACCAGGATGCGCTGCGCCTTGGCAACGTCGAACACCGGCGTCGTCATGCGGCTTCTCCAACGTCGATTGCCGCCACCGGCAGCCCGGCGCACCAGTGCCGCCACGCCGCCCGGTAGCCGGCCTCGACCGCCGCCGCGTAGCCCGCCTCGTCCATCAGGGGGGAGCGCGCCATGCGCTCGCGCAGTCCCTCGCGCTGCCGCGCCAGGAAGGCCGGATCGCCGGCCAGCCGCACGGCCAGCGCCACATATGCGTCCTCGTCGGCGGCGATCATCTCGGTCAGCCCGACCGCCCCGATCAGCGAGGCGCCCCAGCGGGAGATCATCGCCTCTCCCGGAAGGTTCAGCACCGGCACGCCCATCCACAGCGCGTCGCACATGGTCGTGCCGCCGTTGGCGAACACCGGATCCAGCGCGCAGTCGATTCGCACGTAATCCTCGTAGGGATCCGGAGTCGGCCCGCGCAGCACCAGCCGCTCCGCCCCGATTCCATGGCGCGCGAAGGCGTCCAGCATCCGTTGGCCCACGCCGCCGGTGGTCAGCCCCCGCCATTTCAGCATCAGCCGCGCGTCCGGAACCGCCGCCAGCACCCGCGACCACAGCACGAAGGTGGAGGCGTTCAGCTTCGTGATGTTGTTGAAGGATCCGAAGGTGAACACCCCCTCCGTCTCCACCGGCGGCCGGTCCGGCGGCACCACCGCCGAGTCCGCCGGCCGGTAGCACAGGACGCTTCCCGGCAGCCGGATCAGCTTTTCCGTATGCCGCGCGCCCGCCATCGGCGGCGCGAAGCGCGGGTCGGTGAACTGGTAATCCATGGCCGACAGCCCCGTCGTGTTGGGGTAGAGTGGAATGCTGACCTGCACCGGCGCCGCCCGGCGGGCGAACAGCGGCATCCGGTTGCGCGACATGTGTCCGTCGCAGTCCACCAGAATGTCGATCCCGTCCGCCCTTATCACCCGCTCCAGTTCGTCGTCGTGCATCCCCGCGCAGTCGCGCCAGCCGTCCGCCAGCGCCATGAACCGCTCGGTCGCCGCGTCCTTGCGCAGGTCGTTGTAATAGCAGACGACCTCGACCCGCTCCCGATCGTGATGGCTCAGCAGCGGCAGCAGGAAATGGTAGCCGGGACCGGGATAGCGCTGGAAATCCGGCGACACATAGCCGACCCGCAGCCGCCGCTCCGGATCGCGCGACACCCCCTCGAACCGCGCCCCGTCGTACCGCGTCTCTGCCGCCGGCCTCGGTACCGCGAAGCGCTTGAACCGGCGGTGCTCCTCGAACACCTCATCCAGGTCGGCCTCTTCGGTGAAGCACAGGCAGAATAGAAGGTTGGACCGCACCTCGGCGTTCCCCGGCGCCCGCTCCAGCGCGGCGCGGAAGGCCGCCACCGCCTCGGCGTGCCGCCCCACCGACATCAGCGCGACGCCCAGGTTGGAGCGCGCCAGCGCCTCATGCTCCGCCGCCCCCAGCACCAGCGCACGGTTCAGCACCCCAATGGCCTCTTCGAACTCGCTGCCGTCCAGCAGGGCCGTTCCGATGTTGGTCCAGCCCTGCGCGCCGTCCGGCCGCAGAACCACCGCCCGCCGGTGCCAGTCCAGCGCCTCCGCCATCCGCTTCAGCCCGTGCAGCACCGACCCGGCGTTGGCCGCCATGTCCGCGTCGTCTGGGGCTACCCGCGCCGCCCGCACCGCCAGCCGGACCGCCTCGTCCCCGCGCGCCCCGCCCCCCAAGGCCAGCCCGAGCCCCGACAGCGCCACCGCCGCGCCCGGCGTCACCGCCAGAGCGCGCCGGAACCAACGCGCCGTCTCGGCCGAGCGCCCGTTTGTCTGGTGCAGCGTCCCCAGCACCAGCAGCGCGTCCCCTGCCTCCGGAATCAGCGCGACCGCCCGCGCCAGCCAGCGCGCGCCATCCTGCCATCCCGCCACCCGCGCCAGCGCCGATCCGACGATCTTGATCGCCTCGGCATGGTCGGGCGCCAGAGCCAGCAGCGCGCGCCCGGCCTTCGCCGCACCATCCGCATCGCCCAGCGCGTGGCACAGCCCGACCACCTCCCCGTGCGCCTGGACCAGCAGCGGATCCGCCTTCGCCGCCGCCCGAAAAGCCGTCAGAGCCTCGACCGGCCGTCCGGCGTCGCGCAGCGCCGCCCCCTGGTTGAAGGCGGCGACCGACAGATCCGGTCGCAGGGTCACCGCGCGCCCGTACCACGTTGCCGCCGGCAGCAGCCGGCCCAGGTCGTACAGTGCATCGCCCAGCACCGATGCGATCTCCCCCTGGTCCGGCACCAGCAGCAGAACCCGTGTCAGAGCCTTCGCCGCGTCCTCCGTCTGGCCGGCGCGGGCGCGGACGTTGGCTTCCATCTGATGATGCTCTGCTTCCAGCGGTGCCAGCCTTGCCGCGTGCCCATAGGCGTCGGCGGCCTCCGCCCATTGCCCAGCGGCCTCCAGCAGGCGGCCCAGGTTCAGGCGGAACGCCGGCTGCCGCCCGTCGTTCTTCACCGCGCGCCGGATCAGTTCGATCCCCGCAGCGAGGTCCCCCGTCTGCCCCTTCAGTAGGCCCAGCAGGTGCAGCGCGTCGGTCTGCTGCGGCAGGCGGCGCAGAACCTGCTCGTACAGCGGCTTGGCCTCGGCCAACTGACCGTTCTGGTGATGGGTGACGGCGCGGGCCAACAGCTCTTGCACGCCGGCGGCGGAATTCTGGCGGCTGTTGGGTTTCATGCGGGTCCTAAGTGCAAAACGTTGCGGGGCCGATAATGCTGGTGCTTCTCCCCCCATTGCAAGGCGGGCCTTGCAAGTTGGCGGTTGCCGCCGCCTGCGCCGTGCTATGATGGCATGTCGTCAAGGAAGGAAGAGAATGGCCTTGCTCCCGTCGAAAACGCCCCGCAAGCGTTCGCGCCGTGCCACCCAGCGTTTGACCATGACGGACGTGGCGAGCGCCGCCGGCGTGTCGCCGAGCACGGTGTCGCTCTACCTGCGCCGTCCCGAAGCCGTGTCGGCCGAACTGGCCACCCGCGTCCGTGCGGTGATCGACGAGCTGGGCTACGTCCCGAACCTCGTCGCCGGCAGCCTCGCCGCGGCCAAGAGCCGGACGATCGGCGTGATTCTGCCGTCGATCACCAACTCCTTCTACGCCGAGACCTACAACACGCTGCAACAGGCCTTCCAGGCGGCGCACTACCAGACCCTGCTGGGCGTCAGCGAGTTCGACCCGGAGCGGGAGGAGGAGCTGATCCGCGCCATGCTCGCCTGGTCGCCGGCGGCGATGGTGGTGACCGGCCTGCACCACACCGACCGGACGCGCGCCATGCTCGGCTCCTGCGGGGTTCCGGTGGTGGAAACCTGGGACATTCCCTCGCCCCAGTGCCCGGCCGTGGACATGAGCGTCGGTTTCTCCCATTTCGAGGTTGGCCGACGCCAGACCAGCCACCTCTACGACCAAGGTAGCCGCAAGGTCGCTTACATCGGCGCCGCCGTTCACCAGGACATGCGCGTGCGCAGCCGCACCGACGGCTATGAGGACGAGGTGAAGCGGCGCGGTCTGCACGAGCCCATCGCCTTCACGGCCCCCGACACCGCCTCCACCCCCGTCGGCATCTGGCTGATCGACGAGGTGCTGACCACCCACCCGGACATCGACGGTGTGGTCTGCTCCAACGACGCGCTTGCGCTGGGCGTGCTTTTCGAGGCGAACCGGAAGGGGCTGCGCGTTCCCGACGATCTCGCCGTGGTCGGATTCGGCGACCTGACTTTCAGCGCCTCCTGCATCCCACCCCTGACCACCGTGCGCCCACCCCAGCGGGAAATCGGCGAGCTGGCCGCCGGTCTGATCCTGGCGCGCCTCAACGACGACAAGGCACCGGCGATTCAGCGCAACTTGGAATGCGAATTGGTGGTCCGCGACAGCACGCGCGCGTCGTCGTCCTGACCGCCTCCGCAATTCATCCGCTATCGGCCCGGAACGCGGGCATTAAAAAGGGGTATGAGGCGGCTGTTCTCAGCGCCGTCATACCCCTCCTGCCCTTTGCGGGCTTCTCCCTAGACTCAGGCTCTAAGACGCTTCGTATCGCTATTATGTGCGGATTTCAACGAAAATACGAAATCCTACGATATTGATTATATTGTGCGCTGCGGCATAATGGGGGCCTACGCTTTAGGGCGTTTCCTCCCTAGACTTCAGGCCGCCGGGCACACCCCGGCGGCCATTTTTCTGCCCGCATGGTGGCGCGGTGAACACGCGCCGATTCCCGATGCGCTCCGCATCTTTTCCGCGCAAAATACGGACAAGATACTATTCTCTCCGCATTGGAATGTTGATTTCGAACCGTGTGCCGGGATCAGCGGGCATGGCGGTCACCGTGGCATCGATCTGCCGCACCGTGTTGACCAGCAGGCGCATGCCGAGACTTTTCGTGGGGGCGGACAGGTCGAAGCCATCCGGCAGCCCAATGCCACGATCGAACACTTCCAGAGTGAGCGAGTCATCATCGCCCTTTCGCAGGGTGACCCAGACCGTTCCCCTGCGCTTCTCGGGATAGGCATACTTGAGCGCGTTGGTGATAAGCTCGTTGACGACCAACCCGATGGGAACGGCCTGATCGGTCGGGATGACGATTCGGCCTCCATTGAAGACGATTTCGTGGGTTGGCGCCGTTTCTTGCAGCTTGTGGCAAAGATCGCGCAGGAAGCCGCCGATCTCGATGAACTTGGAATCGTACTGGCGCCAGAGATGGTCGTGCACCCCGGCGATGGTCAGCACCCTGGTGTAAGCGTCCATCAACACCTTCTTGGCGTCGTCGTCATCCGACGCCCGCGCCTGCAGCGAAAGCTGCGCGGCGACGAGCGCCAGACTGTTCTTCACGCGATGGCTGACTTCCTGGGTCAGCAGCCGCTGGCGCTCCTGCGCCTCCTGCTGTTCGTTGACGTCCGTGCTGGTGCCGAACCAGCGCGTGACGACCCCCGAGGACTCGTCGCGGATCGGAACCGCACGGAACAGAAACCATCGGTAGGCACCGTCCTTCCGGCGTATCGGGACCGTGTATTCCCACGCGGCATCGGCGGCTCTCGCGGCTTCAACGACCTCCGTCATGCGATCGACATGCTCGGGATGGATGACCGGCTGCCATCCTTCTTTCTGCATTTGCTCCATCGACGTGCCGGTGAATTCGAACCAGCGCTGATTGAACCAAAGGCTTTGGTCGTTGGGATTTCGCATCCAGGCCAGCTGGGGGATGGCATCCGCCATGGTGCGGAAGTTGGCTTCGCTTTCACGCAAGGCCGCTTCGGCCCGAAGACGCTTGTCGATGTCGGTTGCTGCGCCAATCCAGGCGATCAGCCGCCCATGCAGGTGGACCGGCGCGACACGCCCGATGTGCCAGCGATAAGCGCCATCGCCGTGGCGTTTGAGCCGGACCTGAACGTCGTACGGCTGGCCTTGTGAAACGGCCCGGTTCCGAACATCCTTAAGGCGCGGGAGGTCGTCCGGATGAACGGCGTCCTTCCAGGTCCGATTGCCGCTTGCGTCGGTTTGCCCGGTGTATTCGCGCCATTCCCGATTGAAGAATTCAACGGATCCATCGGGACGGCTGATCCACATCTTCCTGGGGGCGCTTTCGATAAAGGCACGCAGCCGTTCCTCGCTCTCGTTTCGCCACTCTTTCGAGTAATCTTGCGTGCCCATGATTTAGCAGCCCTGATGATTTCCTGACAGACTTCGCCGCTATTTAGGGCTGGTGAAATTCCGGTCAATCGACTTGAGAGCGAATCTCATAAAATACGTAAAAGCATGCCGAATTTTAGGTGCGTTGCTTTTTTAAGAACGATATCGAGAGAGGTAGAAGATCGAGGAAGCATGGTGATGGAGAGTTCGTGTCGCCCTTGACAATCCATACAATCACGTGAATGAATGGAGCGTCATCAGCGCGCCGGGGAAAGCCATGCAGCCGGATCAAAACCTTTGGGTTCCGGAAATCGAGGGGCGGGACAAGCCCGTCTATCTCGCCATCGCCGACGCTATCGCCGAGGACATTCGCGCTGGGCGCCTCAGCCCCGGCCAGCGTCTGCCGCCGCAACGCCTGTTGGCCGAGCACATGGGCATCGACTTCACCACGGTCAGTCGCGCCTATGGCGAGGCGCGCCATCGCGGCCTGATTGACGCGCGGGTGGGGCAGGGCACCTTCGTCCGCGCTCCCGCCTCCACCTCGACTCCCCGCGCGCCGGAACGTCCCATGTCCGCTGGCCCCGCCGGCTTCGTGGACATGACCATGAACCAGCCGCCGCTGCCGGACTCGCCGGGCCTGCTGGACCGCCTGCATCAGGGCATGGCCGCCGTGCTGTCCGGAATCGGCCTTCCCGCCATCCTGCGTTATCCCGAAGCCGGCGACCCCAATGGCGACCGCGTGGCGGGTGCTCACTGGCTGTGCCGCCGTCTGCCCGATCTGCCGGCCGAGCGCCTGCTGGTCTGCCCCGGAACCCAGGGAGCCCTTCTGGCATTGCTCACCGCGCTTGCCCGTCCCGGCGACACGGTGTGCGCGGAGGCGCTGACCTATCCGGGGTTCAAGGCCGTCGCCGCTCAGCTCGGCCTGCGCGTCGTCGGCGTTCCCATGGACGCGGACGGCATCGACCCCGACGCGCTCCGCGCGGTCCTGGCGCAGCACCGTCCCAAGGCGCTCTACTGCATGCCGACCTTCCACAACCCGACCACCGCAACGATGCCGCTGGAGCGCCGCAACGCCGTCGTCGCGGCGGCGCGCGAGCATGGCGTGCCGATCATCGAAGATGACATCTACGGCCCCCTGCCGATGGACCCGCCGCGTCCCCTGGCGGCCCTCGCGCCGGACATCACCTTCCACGTTTCCGGGCTCGCCAAGTGCGTATCGCCCATGCTGCGCATCGCCTACGTCGTGGCTCCGGACGCCCGGCAAGCGCTGAAACTGACGGCGGCGCAGCGGGCGACGTCGCTGATGGCCTCGCCGCTGACCTCGGCCATCGCCCATCGCTGGATCGCCGACGGAACCGCCGACGCCGTGCTCGACGCCGTTCGTTCTGAGGCCGTGGCGCGCCGCCAGCTTGCCGATTCCATCCTTCCGCCGCGCAGTTTCCAGTCGAAGCGGGAGGCCTTCCACCTCTGGCTCCGCCTGCCCGACACCTGGACGCGCGGCGAGTTCGCCACCCACCTGCGCACCCGTGGCATCGCCGCCGTGGTCAGCGACACCTTCGCGACGACGTCCGAGATTCCGGAGTCCCTGCGCATTTGCCTCGGCGCCCCTATCGACCGCGCCGAGACCCGCCGCGTTCTGACCATCCTGGCCGAAGCCTTGGACCAACTGCCGGTCTCTGCCGGAGTGATCATCTGAGCGGCGGCGTTGTCTCGCCATCGCCTTTAGGATAATATGCCTTCGGCGGCAAACGATTTGCGCCCTTACCCAATGCAACACAACACGAAAATACGTTGCGCGGTGTTTCATTGATTGGATTGCGATCCCATCAATAACGACTTCCTAAGCCCTCCGCGACCGTCCGTCGCAGCAATCCATTCAATATCCCTTGAGATGGGTATATTGAAGGCATACAATGCCGGCCTACACGCGATTGACCGCGCAAAGGCATGTCATGCAAAACCTCGCCCGCAAATCCGCCGGAGACGCTCCGGAATCCGTTCCCGCTCCGCCGCCGCTCTACGCCTCTCACGAAAAGGTCTACCCGAAGGCGGTCCGGGGCCGTTTCCGACGGATCAAGTGGTGGGTGGCGCTGGTGTTGCTAGCCTTCTACGTGATCCTTCCCTGGATCCGCTGGGACCGTGGCCCCGGCATGCCGGACCAGGCCGTCCTGCTCGATCTGGAAAGCCAGCGCTTCTACCTGTTCGCCATCGAACTCTGGCCCCAGCAGATCTACTATATGACCGGGGCGATGATCCTGGCGGCGGTCGGGCTGTTCCTGGCGACGGCCATCGCCGGCCGTGTCTGGTGCGGCTACACCTGCCCGCAAACCGTATGGACCGACCTGTTCGTGCTGGTCGAGGAATGGATCGAAGGCGACCGGGGCGCCCGCATCCGGCTCGACAACGGCCCGCGCAACGCCGCGTGGCTGCTGAAGAAGGCCGCCAAGCACAGCGTCTGGATGCTGGTCGCGCTCGCGACCGGCGGAACCGCGCTGCTCTATTTCGTGGACGCGCCCGGCTTCATGGCCGATTTGGCCGCGTTCCAGCCATCCATGGTCGTTCTCGGCTGGATCCTGTTCATGACTGGCAGCACCTACGCCATGGCCGGCTTCATGCGGGAGCAGATGTGCACCTACGTCTGCCCCTGGCCCCGCATCCAGGCGGCTTTGCTGGACGAGGAAAGCCTCGTCGTCACCTATCAGGATTGGCGCGGCGAGGGCCGCGCTCCGGTCCGCAAGGACCAGAGCTGGGAGGAGCGCAAGCTTGGCGGACTCGGCGACTGCATTGACTGCAAGGCTTGCGTTCATGTCTGCCCGACCGGCATCGACATCCGTGACGGCATCCAGATGGATTGCATCAGCTGCGGCCTGTGCATCGACGCCTGCAACGACGTGATGACCCGCATCGGCCGCCCCGGCGACCTGATCCGCTACGACACCCAGGCCGCCCAAGCCGCCAAGGCCACCAACCGCGTACCGGCTCCCTACCGCCTGATCCGCCCGCGCACCATCATCTATTCCTTGATTCTAGTGGTGGTGACCGGCCTGATGGCCATCGGCCTGATGCTGAAGCCGTCCCTGGACGTGGCCGTCCTGCGCGACCGCGCCCCGCTCTACGTGACGCTCTCCGACGGCGCCATCCAGAACAGCTACACGGTCAAGATCTCGAACATGACCCGGCAGCCGCAGAGCTACCGCCTGACCCTGTCCGGGATCGTTGGCGCCACCGTCGCCGCCCCCGGCGTGGAGGCCGCGTCCCAAGGCGTGCTGGAGCTGACCGCCGAGCCCGACTCGGTCCAGACCTACCGCATCCACGTCCGCGCCCCGGCCGGCGCGGCGGCCGCTCCCTCCACGCCGGTGACCGTCACCCTGACCGGCGCCGGCTCCAGCTTTGACGCCAAAACAGTGTTCATGGCTCCATAAATCAGGGCCTCCGGAACTCAGGCGCGGTCACCTCTTCCCGGACCATGCCGATGAACAGCTCCACCGCTGGGCTTTCGGCACGGTTCGGGTCGTGGGCGACTTGGAAGGGGGCCTGATAGGACAGCACCCTCGGCAGGAGTGCCCGCAGCCGCCCCGCCTTCACGTACGGGGCGGCGTAGTGGTCCGGCAGATAGCCGAGGTATGATCCGGACAGGATCAGCCGCGCCGCCCCCTCCATGTCGCTGACCGTGGCGCGCGGCATGGTGATGGCGAAGATTTTCAGGTCGCGGGAGCCCCAGTAGCTGCGCGCCACCAGCCGGTACCGCCGCACCTCGTCCAGGCTGATGGCCTCGTCCGGCAGGGCGAACAGCGGATGGCCCTCGGCGCAGTAGAAGTGGTTCGTTTCCTGGTAAAGGTCTTGGTAGCTGAGGCTCGGCACGATTCGGGGAAAGCTGGCGATGGCCAGTTGCAGCTGCCCGCCGATCACATCGCGCAGCAGTTCGTTCGGCGGTCGAACGTTGATGACCAGAGACACCTCCGGCGCCGCCTCCGTGAACCGGGCGAAGACCCGCTCCAGCGGGGCCTGAGGGTCGGTTAGGGTGTTGTCCACCAGCCCGATGCTCAGCGTTCCGGTCAGCCGGTCGCGCAGGCCCCGCACCCGCGCCCCGAACCGGTCCAGCGTGTCGAAGACCCGGCGCAGCTCGTCATAGACGGCCTGCCCCTCGGCGGTCAGCCGGAAGCCCGACCGCCCCCGCCGGCACAGCCGCACCCCGAGTCGCCCCTCCAGATCAGCGAAATGGGTCGAAATGGTGGAGAGCGACAGGTTCAGTTCGCCCTGCGCCGCAGTGAAGCCGCCGGCCTCGACAATGGTCATAAACATACGGAGTAGGCGGAGATCGACGGTCTCCAGCTGCACCAACGCCATCGCGCTTGGGACTCCCTGCGGCTTACTTCGGCATCTATCGAAGTAAGTTACCAACCTTCGAGATTTTTGGGGAGTGAAAGCCGCCGTCTAATAGTCGGAGTCCACACTGTACGTGCCGCGAACCGCCTGCCACCCTCCGTCCTCGAACAACAAGGGTTAGAGCCATGACCGAGACGTCGCAGAAAACGAGAACTCATGGTGGTTTCAGCCGTCGCGCCCTGCTGGCCGGCGCCGGCACCCTGGCCGCGACGGCGGCCATCGGCGTTGCCGGCTTCCCCCACATCGCCCGCGCCCAGGCCAAGACCCTGAAGGTCGGCGTCTACGGCGGCTATTTCAAAGAGTCCTTCGAAAAGCACATCTTCCCCGAATTCTCGAAGGCGACCGGCATCACCGTCGAACCGGTGGCGGAGCCGACCGGGGAGGCGTGGCTGGTGCAGCTGGAACAGGCGGCCCGTGCGCGGCAGGCTCCCGCCGACGTGTCGATGATGTCACAGGTGGCGATGCTGAAGGGCATGGCGGCGGAGCTGTGGGCGCCCTTCGACCTGTCCAAGATTCCCAATGCCTCCAAGGTTCTGCCGCACCTCATCAACAAGTATCCGGACGGCAAGGTCAGCGGCATCGGCGCGGTGTCTTGGTACATCACGCTGGTCACCAACACCAAAGCCTACCCGGAGCCCCCGACCAGCTGGGCGGCCCTGTGGGATCCGGCGAACAAGGAAAAGCTCGGCTTGCTGGCGCTCGTCAGCAACTCCTTCCTGTTGGAGGTCACCGCCGCCACCTTCTTCGGCGGCACCAAGCATCTGGACACCGAACAGGGCCAGCTCGACGCCTTCAAGAAGCTGTCCGAACTCAAGAACAACGTGAAGCTCTGGTACCGCGACGAGGCGCAGTTCGAAGCGGCGCTGAAGTCCGGCGAGATCCCCATGGGCCAGTACTACCACGACGTGACCGGTCTCGCCGCCGCGGACGGCAACCCGGTGCGCTCCACCTTCCCGAAGGAGGGCGGTATTCTCGATTCGGGAAGCTGGGCGGTCACCCGCGCGTCCAAGGCCGGCGATCTGGCGCATGTCTTCGTGGACTACATGTGCCAGCCGCAGATTCAGGCGCTTCTCTCGCGCAAGGTCGGCACCGCGCCCACCATCGACCGCAAGCTGACCGACCTGACCGACAAGGAGTTCGCGGCGGTGTCCTCCGACATCCCGCCGATCATCCCGCGCTACGACCTCTACCAGACCAAGTCCGACTGGCTGAACCAGAAGTGGACCGAGATGATCGTCGGGTGATCAAGCCCCGTCCTTTCCCTCTCCCGCCCCGAGAGAGGGAGGGGACCCACGCGTCAGCGTGGGGAGGGTGAGGGTCGGGCGCGGAGAAGGCGCTTGATCCTTGGCTGTACCCTCACCCGCCCGCTTAGCGGCCACCCTCTCCCGGGACGGGCGAGGGGATTTTGGTTCCTCTCATGAGTCCGCCCATGTCCGCACTCGTCCTTGACGGTCTCACCAAGCGTTACGGCTCCACGGTCGCGGTGCATGGCGCGTCCCTGCGCATCCCGCACGGGCAGTTCGTCTGCCTGCTCGGCCCAAGTGGCTGCGGCAAGACGACCCTGCTCCGCATGATCGCCGGGCTGGAGGAGCCGTCCGGCGGGCGGCTGCTGATCGACGACCGGGACATCACCGACACCCCCGCCCACACGCGGGAGTTCGGCATGGTGTTCCAGTCGCTGGCCCTGTTCCCGCACCTGACGGCGGGCGAGAACATCGCCTACCCCCTGCGCATCCGTGGCGTGTCCCGCGCCGACCAGCGCAGGCGCGCCGAAGAGCTTCTGGAACTGGTCCGTCTCCCCGGCGTGGCCGACCGGCCGGTGTCCAAACTGTCGGGCGGGCAGCGCCAGCGCGTCGCCATCGCCCGCGCCCTGGCCCTGTCGCCCAAGCTGTTCCTGCTCGACGAACCCCTCTCGGCCCTCGACGCCAAGCTGCGCGAGGCCATGCAGATCGAGCTGAAGCAGCTTCAACGGCGGCTCGGCATCACCACCATCGTGGTCACCCACGACCAGCGCGAGGCCATGACCATGGCCGACCTCGTCGTGGTCATGTCGCAGGGGCGCATCCATCAGGCCGCCTCTCCCATGGAGGTCTACCGCCAACCTGCCGACGCCTTTGTCGCCGACTTCATCGGCCTGACCAACCTGCTGGACGGGCAGGTGGTCCAGCCCGGCACGGTACAGGTCCCCGGCGGCGCCCTTTCCCTGCCGAACCTGCCGCCCTCGGGGCGCGTGCTGCTGTCGATCCGGCCGGAGGAGGTGATCGTCCATCCCACCTCTGGCGATGGCTCCAATGGCAGTTTGAACCGCCTGCCCGGCACGCTGTCCTTCATGCGTGACCTGGGATCCAGCGTCGAATTTCGCATCGACGTCGCCGGCAAGGAGATCATCGCCCTGTCCCGCCCGCAGGACCGTCCGCCGGTGGAGCCCGGCGGCGCGCTGTCGGTCGAGCTGCCGCCCGGCTCCTGCGTCGTCCTGCCACCCATGGTCGCGTCATGATCCGCCGCGCCCCCCGCACCTTCGCCGAGCATTCGCCGATCCTGTTCCCGGCGCTGATGCTGGTCGTCTTCTTCGTGATTCCCTTCAGCCTGATGATCGCGGTCAGCGTCTTCCGGCGCGTGCCCGGCGGCTTCTACGAACCGGACTTCGTCTTCTCCAACTACGAGCGGTTCCTGACCACCTTCTTCGGCGGGGTGATGTCCTTTTCGCTGGGGCTGGCTGGGCTGGTCGCGGCGGTCGCGGTGGGGATCGCCTTCCCCTTCACCTACCGGCTGGTGCGCCTGCCGCGCCCGAACCAGATCCGCTGGCTGGTCTTCCTGCTGTCGATCCTGTCGCTGTCGGAGGTCATCATCGGCTTTGCGTGGTCCACGTTGCTGTCGCGCACGGCGGGCATCACCAACCTGTTCGTAGCACTGGGCCTGATGGCGGAACCGCAGTCGCTCAGCCCCAGCTTCGGCGCGCTGCTGGCCGGGCTGGTGTACCAAGCCTTTCCCTACACGGTGCTGGTCCTCTACCCGGCGCTTGCGCGGTTCGACCCCTATCTGGTGGAGGCGGCGCGGACGCTGGGCGCCTCGCCGCTGCGGGCCTTTTTCACGGTGGTGGTACCGGCGCTGCGCAACACCATCGTCGCTACGACTATCATGGTGTTCGTCTTCGCGCTCGGCTCTTATCTGCTGCCGCAACTGCTTGGTCGGCCGCAGCACTGGACACTGTCCGTACTGATCACCGATCAGGCGATCTACCAGTCCAACATGCCCTTCGCGGCGGCCATGGCGGTGTTCCTGGTGTTGGTCAGCCTGGCGCTGGTCGGATTGGCCTTGCTCGCCGGCCGGCGGGAGGAGGTGGCGTGATGCCCTGGCGCAAGCTCAACACCGTCGTTGCCTCGCTGATCGCGCTGGTGCTCTCGGCCCCGCTGATGGTCGTGGCCGGCGTGTCGGTCAACGCCAAGAAGTCGCTGACCTTTCCGCCGCAGGGTTTCTCGCTGGCGTGGTACGCGGAGGTGTTCACCGATCCCGGCTGGCGCGGCGCCCTGATCGCCAGCCTCGTGGTGGCGACCCTGTCGGCGGCGCTGGCCGTCGTCATCGCCTTTCCGCTGGCGTGGTTCCTGTGGCGGTGGCGGGCGCCCTGGGCGCGGGCCTTCGAGATTCTGGGCATGACGCCTTTCATCCTGCCGCCGGTCATCACGGCGCTGGGCTTCCTCAGCTTCTGGGCGGCGGTGGGCGAGTACGGATCGCCCTGGACGGTGGTGGTCAGCCACGCGGTCTTCTTCGTGACGCTGCCGCTGGTCACGCTGTCGCTCGGCTTCGGCGCGGTGGACCGCGCCTATGTGGAGGCGGCGGCGACCATGGGGGCCGACGACCGGACGGTGCTGCGCACCATCGTGATGCCGCTGGTCCGGCCCTACGTGATCTCCGGCTTCGCCTTCGCCTTCGTGCTGTCGCTGAACGAATACATCGTCGCCTACATGGTGGTCGGCTTCACGATGGAGACGCTGCCCATCAAGATCTTCAACGCTCTGCGTTACGGCTATACGCCGACCATGGCGGCCGTGACGGTCCTGTTCGTGTCGCTCACCGCGCTGGTGTTCGGGTTGATCGCCTTCTTCGGCGACCTGCCGCGCCTGCTCGGCGCCTGGGCCAAGCACGACTGATCCCCCTTAAGGACGAGATTTCCCCATGATCGACCCTCACAAGCTCAACCGTTTGCGTACGAAATACAGCGGCACCGGCGGGGACGACTTCCACGACCCGGACTTCAAGCGGGTGGCCGCCCTCCAGTTCTCCGGCGGAAAGCGGGTGCAGCCCTTCGCCGGGGTGTCCACGCTGCTCGACGCGCCCTACCGGCCGGACGCGCCGGACAGCGCCGATTTCGGCGGGCTGGACATTGCGTTGATCGGCGTGCCCATGGATTTGGGTGTCACCAACCGGGCGGGTGCCCGCCTTGGGCCGCGTGCCGTGCGGGCGATGGAACGCATCGGACCCTACGAATACGCGCTGCGCATGGTGCCCTCGGCCGCCTGCAAGCTGGCCGACGTGGGCGACGTGCCGCTGGGCAGCCGCTTCAACTTGGAGACCTGCCACCAGGACATTCTGGCCTTCTACAACCGCGTGATGGATGCGGGCGTGGTGCCGCTGTCGGTCGGCGGCGACCATTCCATCACCTATTCGATCCTGAAAGCGCTGGGGCGGGAGCGGCCGGTCGGTATGGTCCATTTCGACGCCCACTGCGACACCGGCGGCTCCTACGAGGGCTCCAAGTTCCACCACGGCGGGCCGTTCCGGCAGGCGGTTCTGGACGGCGTGCTCGACCCCGAACGCACCGTGCAGATCGGCATTCGCGGCAGCACCGAGTATCTGTGGGAGTTCTCCTACGACAGCGGCATGACCGTCATCCATGCGGAGGAGGTCGCCGAACGCGGCATCGCCTCGGTCATCGAGACGGCGCGGAAGGTGGTCGGTGACGGGCCGGTCTATGTTTCCTTCGACGTGGACTGCCTGGATCCGGTCTTCGCTCCCGGCACCGGCACGCCGGAGGTCGGCGGGCTGACCACGCGGGAAGCCCTGGCGCTGCTGCGCGGGCTCGACGGGCTGGACGTGATCGGCGGCGACGTGGTGGAGGTCGCCCCGCAGTACGACGCCACCACCAACACCGCCCACGCCGGCGCGCAGATGCTGTTCGAGATCCTGTGCCTGGCGGTTGGCGCGCTCGGCCGGCGCAAGGGGTAGGGGCATGCGCATTGCCCTGTTCCAGACGGACGCGGAGCCCGGTAGGCCCGACCGCAACCTCGACCGTCTGGAACGGGCGGCGCGGGCGGCGGCGGGGCAGGGCGCCGGGCTGCTGGTCGGGCCCGAGATGGGGCTGACCGGCTACAACATCGGGGCCGGGGCGGTGCGGTCTCTGGCCGAGCCGCCGGACGGCCCGTCCGCCCGGCGCGTGGCGGAGATCGCCGCCGGGGCCGGGATCGCCATCCTCTGCGGCTACCCGGAGCGGACCGAGGGTGGAGTCTACAACGCCGCCCAGCTGATCGGCCGGGACGGGCGGCGCCTGCTGAACCAGCGCAAGGCGCATTTGTACGGCGATCTCGACCGGGGCGCCTTCCTTCCCGGCCCGGACGAGGTTCGCCTTGCCGGGATCGACGGTCTGCGGGTCGGGGTGGTGATCTGCTACGACGTGGAGTTCCCGGAGCTGGTGCGCCGCCTCGCCCTCGCCGGGGCGGACGCGGTGCTGGTGCCGACCGCGCTGATGTCCCCCTACGAGATCGTCGCCACCACCATCGTCCCGGCGCGCGCCTTCGAGAACGGGATCTTCGTCGCCTACGCCAACCGCTGCGGGCGGGAAGGGGATCTCGCCTATTGCGGGCTCAGCACCGTGGCCGGGCCGGACGGGACGGTGCTGGCGCGGGCCGGCGGTGGGGAGGAGCTGCTGGTCGTGGACATCGACCCGGCCCTGCGGTCGGTCGGCACGCACCTCGCCGACCGGCGGCCGGAACTCTACGGCGCGGTCACAGAACCGCGCCGGGACCGAGCCGGGTGAGGTCGGCGCGGACGTTGTCCACGAAGAAGTCGATGAAGGCGCGGATCTTCGCCGGCAGCAGGCTGCGGTGCGGGTAGAGCACGGCCAGCGTCACCGGCTCCGGCGGGCAGTCCGGCAGGACGAGGCTCAAGCGCCCGCTTTGCAGATGCTCGGCGACCTCCCAGACGGGTTTCAGGACGATTCCTTCGCCAGCCAGCGCCCAGGCGGTCAGCACGTCGCCATCGTCGGCGTCGAACTGGCCGGTGACCGGCAGGTTCATCGGGCCGTTCGGCCCTTGCAGCGTCCATTGGAACTGCTGCGACCCGGGAAAACGCAGCAGCAGGCAATGGTGGTCCAGCAAATCCTCCGGCCGCTCGGGCGTGCCGCGCCGCTCCAGATAGGCGGGGGCGGCGCAGAGCACGCGGGGCAGGTCGGCGACCTTGCGGACGACGAAGCTGGAGTCCTTCAGCACCGCCATGCGGATCGCCACGTCGGTCGCCTCGCGCAGCAGGTCCAGGATGTGATCGGACAGGCGCAGCCGCACGTCCACCAGCGGGTTGGCCGCCCGGAAGCGCGGCACCATCGGCGCCAGGATGCGCCGGCCGAAGCCGAGCGGGGCGGTGACGCGCAGGCTGCCCACGGGGGCGCCGCCGATGGCCGCCACGCTGCTCTCGGCGCGCTCGGCGGCGTCCAGCACCTCCAGGCACTGTTCGTAGAAGACCTTGCCGGCCTCGGTGAACTGCACCTGGCGGGTGGTGCGGTTCAGCAGGCGGGCGTTCAGATGCTCTTCCAGGCTTTGCAGGCGATGGCTGACCACGGCGGGCGACAGGCGCAGGCTGCGGCCGGCCGCCGACAGGCTGCCCAGCTCCACCACCCGCACGAACACCCGCATGTTTTCCAACAACGCCAAGGCTCAGCCCTCCTTTCGGTCGGGAAAAATCATTTCACCTTTGCGTTCTTTTTGAAAGTGCCGGGGGCGCAGCCCCCCTAC
Source organism: Azospirillum soli (assembly GCF_017876165.1). Lineage (GTDB taxonomy): Bacteria > Pseudomonadota > Alphaproteobacteria > Azospirillales > Azospirillaceae > Azospirillum > Azospirillum soli. Next base: position 254,839 of record NZ_JAGINQ010000005.1, on the reverse strand, counting down.
ACTTCCACCGGATTCACGACGGAGGCCATGGCGCGATGGAGCCGATTGTCTGGGAATGGGCCAATTTTCTGGTGCGTTGGCTGCACGTCATCACGGCCATCGCCTGGATCGGCTCTTCCTTCTACTTCATCCATCTGGACCTCAGCCTGCGGCGGCGCGAGGGGCTGGCTGAGGGCGCGGCGGGCGAGGCGTGGCAGATCCACGGTGGCGGCTTCTACCACATGGTCAAGTACATGGTGGCCCCGGCGGAACTGCCGGAGAAGCTGACGTGGTTCAAGTGGGAATCCTACGCGACGTGGCTCAGCGGCTTCTGCCTGCTGGCGGTGCTGTACTACCACGGCGCCAACCTGTTCCTGATCGACCCGGAGGTGCTGAACCTGCCCTGGTGGGGCGCGATCCTGATCAGCCTGGGCGCGCTGGGGCTGGGCTGGCACGTCTATGACCGCATGTGCAAGTCGCCGCTGGGCAAGGACGACACCAAGCTGGCCCTGGCCGGCTTCGTCTTCTTGGTCGCGGTGGCCTGGGGCTTGAGCCACGTGTTCAGCGGACGGGCGGCCATGCTGCACGTCGGGGCGCTGATCGGGACCATCATGTCGGCCAACGTGTTCCGGCTGATAATACCCAACCAGCGCAAGGCGGTGGCGGCGATGATGGCGGGGGAGGTGCCGGATCCGGCGCTGGGCAAGGCGGCCAAGCAGCGATCGCTCCACAACAACTACCTGACCCTGCCGGTCGTCTTCCTGATGATCAGCAACCATTACCCGCTGGCCTTCGGCACCCGCTACAGCTGGGTCATCGTTGCCGTCGTTCTGGTGGTCGGCGCGGCCATCCGCCACTTCTTCAATTCGAAGCACGCCGGAAAGCCGGCGCCCTGGTGGACCTGGGGCGTGGCCGCCGCCGGCATGGTCGCCATCGTCGCGCTGAGCACGGTGGGGCCAAAGGACAGCGTCGCCGCCTCGCCGGCTTCCGCCGACTTCGCGCAGGTGGAGGAGATCGTGACCTCCCGGTGCAGCATGTGCCACGCCGCCTCCCCGGTGTGGGAGGGCATTGCCGCCCCGCCGCGCGGCGTGCGGCTGGACAGCGCGGAGGAGATTCGCCGCCACGCCGGCCCGATCCGCAGCTGGGCGGTTCTGTCCAACGCCATGCCGCCCGGCAACGTCACCCAGATCACGCCGGAGGAACGGCAGGTCCTGGCGGCCTGGACCGATCAGCTGCCCCGGTAGGTGGAGTAGCTGTAGGGGGAGATCAGCAGGGGCACATGGTAATGCTGGTCCGCGTTGGCGATTCCGAAGCGGATCGGCACCATGTCGAGGAAGGCCGGATCCGGCAGGCTGATCCCGGCGGCGCGGAAGTAGGCCCCGGCCTCGAACACCAGTTCGTAGACGCCGGGCGTCAGCTCCGCCCCGGCGAGCAGCGGCGCGTCGCAGCGGCCGTCGGCGTTGGTGCGGGTCTGGACCAGTCGGGTCCGGACGTCGTCTTCCATGCCGCCGCCCTCAATCCGGTAGAGGGTCACGGCGATGCCGGCACCGGGGCGGCCGTGGGTCGTGTCGAGAACGTGTGTCGTCAGGCGACCGGTGTCGGCCATGCGTTCCTCCATTGTGGAAGCTTCGGTTATAGCGGTGCCCCATCCTGGCCCGAACCGGGACCGCCCAAAAAGACTTTCAAACGGAACCGAAAAGCGGAGGCCGGAAAATCCGGCTAGGATAGCCGCTCCGCCACTCTGGGGAAGCCCGACCAAGCCAAATGGACCGCGCGGCCTTTCTGACCCGCTTCGGCGGCGTGTTCGAACATTCGCCCTGGATCGCCGAGGGCGCATGGGACGCCGGCCCCATCCCGGACACCGCCGAGGGGCTGCATGCCGCCATGGTGGCGGTGCTGCGCGCCGCACCTCGGGAGAAGCAGTTGGCCCTGCTGAACGCGCACCCGGACCTTGCCGGCAAGCTGGCGGTGCGCGGTGAGCTGACCGCCGATTCCAGCCTGGAGCAGGCGAGCGCCGGGTTGGACCGCTGTACGCCGGAGGAGTTCGCGCGCTTCACAGACCTGAACGACGCGTACAAGGCGCGATTCGGCTTCCCCTTCATCATGGCGGTCAAGGGCCGCAGCCGGGCCGAGATCCTGGAGGCCTTCGAGGCGCGCGTCCACAACGGCCCGGAGGAGGAGTTCGCCACCGCCCTGGCCCAGGTGGAGCGGATCGCGTGGCTGCGCCTGAAGGACATGCTGCCGTGACGGTGTTCGGCGCGGCGCTGATGGAGCGGCTGGAGCGGTTCGCCGCCTTCTCCGAGGAGGAGGGGGCGCTGACCCGGCTGTTCCTGACGCCGCAGCACCGGGCCGCCGCCGACCAGCTGATGGCCTGGATGCGCGAGGCCGGAATGACGGCAACGCTCGACCCCGTGGGGACGGTGGTCGGGCGGTGCGAGGGGGCCGCGCCGGGCGCGCCGGCCCTGCTGCTCGGCTCCCACATCGACACGGTGCGCAACGCCGGCAAGTATGATGGCAACCTGGGTGTGCTGGCCGCCGTCGCGGCGGTGGGGGAGCTGAACCGGCGCGGCGAGCGGTTGCCCTTTGCCATCGAGGTGCTGGGCTTCGGCGACGAGGAGGGCGTGCGCTTTCCCGTTACCCTGACCGGCAGCCGCGCCGTGGCCGGGCGGTTCGACCCGGCGGCGCTGGATGCGCGGGACCGCGACGGCGTGGCGCTGCAGGACGCGCTGCGGGACTTCGGCGGTGATCCGGACGCGGTCGCGTCGGCGGCGCGGATGGACACCCTGGCCTTCATCGAGGTTCACATCGAGCAGGGGCCGGTTCTGGAGGCGGAAGGGCTTCCGCTTGGCATCGTCACGGGGATCAACGGGGCCTCGCGATTCTCGGTTCGGGTCGGCGGGATGGCGGGTCACGCGGGGACTGTGCCGATGGCGCTGCGCCGTGACGCCCTGGCGGCGGCGTCCGAGATGGTGCTGGCGGTGGAGCGGGTGGGCGCGGGGACGCCGGATCTGGTGGCGACCGTGGGCCGGCTGGACGCGAAGCCCGGTGCCGTCAACGTCATCCCCGGTGAGGTTCTGTTCACATTGGACATCCGGGCGCCGGTCGACGCCGTGCGGCGGACGGCATGCGCGGCAATCCATGCGGAATTGGAGGCCATCGCGAAGCGGCGCGGCGTGACGCTCGCCATCAAGCCGGGGCACCAAGCGGACGCGGCCCCCTGTTCCCCCAAGATCATCCGGCAGATCGAAGCCGCCGTGCGGCGGGCCGGGATCCGGCCGCATCACCTGCCGAGCGGGGCCGGACACGACGCCATGGCCTTTGCCGGCGTGCTGCCCATGGGCATGCTGTTCGTCCGTTGCCGGGGGGGCATCAGCCACAACCCGGCCGAGTCCATCACCGTGGAGGACGCCGATCTGGCGGTGCGCGTCCTTCTCGACCTCATCCGCCATTTCGAACACGGGGCTCCCTGACTCATGACCGACGCGCAACAGGCCATCCGCGACTATCTGGGCACGGCCCGTGACGAGCAGGTCCGCTTCCTGGCCGAGCTGGTCAAGGTGCCCTCCGACAACCCGGCCGGCGACTGCGCCCCCCACGCGAAGCGCGCCGCCGAATTGCTGGAGGCCATGGGCCTGACCGTCGAGCGCCACCCTGTGCCGACCGAGCTTGTGCGGGCCAACGGCATGGTCACGGCAACCAACCTGATCGTCCGCCGCCGTTTCGGTGATGGCCCGGTGGTGGCGCTGAACGCCCACGGCGACGTGGTGCCGCCCGGCGAGGGCTGGACCCGCGACCCGTACGGCGCCGAGGTGGTGGACGGCTGGATGTACGGGCGCGGCGTCGCCGTGTCGAAGTCGGACTTCGCCTCCTACGCCTACGCGCTGCTGGCGCTGGAAAAGGCCGGGCTGGACCGGGGCACCGTCGAACTGCACCTGACCTACGACGAGGAGGCCGGCGGCGAAATCGGGCCGAAGTGGCTGCTGGACGAAGGGCTGACCAAGCCCGACTTCGCCATTGCCGCCGGTTTCAGCTACGCCGTCGTCACCGCCCACAACGGCTGCCTGCACCTGGAGGTGGAGGTCACCGGCAAGTCCGCCCACGCCGCCCTGCCGATGACCGGCATCGACGCGCTGGAAGCGGCGACCGCCGTGCTGAACGCGCTGTACGAGCACCGCAAGGGCTTCGGCGGCACCGTGTCGGCAACGCCGGGCATTGGGTCGCCGCAGTTGACCGTCGGCCTCATCAAGGGCGGCATCAACACCAACGTGGTGCCGGACCGCGTCACGCTGCGGCTCGACCGCCGCATGATCCCGGAGGAGAATCCGGAAACCGTCGAGGCGGGCCTGCGCGCCCTGATCGCCGAGGCCGTCCAGGCCGTCCCGCGGGCGCGGGTGGAGGTGCGCCGCATCCTGCTGGCCCGGCCGCTGACCCCGCTGCCCGGCACCGACCGGCTGGCGGAGATTCTCTGCGGCCACGCCAGCCGTGTCATGGGCGAGCCGGTCGGGTCGAAGGGCGTGCCGCTCTACACAGACGCTCGCCATTACGCGGATGCGGGCGTGCCCATCGTCCTGTTCGGCGCCGGTCCGCACACCATCGAGGAGGCCAACGCCCACCGCGCCGACGAGCGGCTGCCCCTGTCCGACCTGTTCAAGGCGACTGAGGTCGTGGCGCTGTCGCTGTTCGACCTGCTCAAGGCCGGTTGATGGAGGCTACGAGGCCATGCGGTTGTTGCATGGCCTCCGTTGTGCGCCGTTGTGCAGATTTCGGAGAATCGGGAATCTGCACAATGGGAAAAAATCGCTGATTACTGTTCCTTATCAGTGGCTTTCGCCGATTTGTTCGTAAGCATCCATTGTGCAGTCGATGCACAACGATGTGTGCACAAACAAACTGGCGAGGCATACCGCACGCGCATGGCGTGCAGCATCATGCAACAGCCGCGCGGGATTTGTTGCATCGGTTTATGGACGAATTTCGGGTGTTGATGGCGCCATCTTAACGGAAACGCCGAAACCAAACAAGAACATGGGGGGGGTGGAAAGGGCTTTCCCATTACGGGAGAAGGCTTTCTTCCGCGTTTCTGTAGTTAAGGGCTTGCATTTCTCCGCATCCGGTGTCTTTTCACGGTGAACCGTCGCCGGAACGAGCCAGGGTGCGATCATGCTGACCCAGAAAGCCAAATACGCGCTGCGTGCGCTGATCATGCTGGCGGAGCGGACGGACGACGAGCTTGTGCTGATCGCCGACATCGCCGAGCGCGAGAACATCCCGCGCAAGTTCCTGGAAGCCATTCTGGTGGAACTGCGCAAGCACGGCCTGCTGTTTGCCAAGCGCGGCAAGAGCGGCGGCTACCGGCTGGCCCGCCCGGCCTCGGACATCACCTTCGGCGAGGTCATCCGCCTGATCGACGGCCATCTCGCTCCAATCCCCTGCGCCAGCCGCTTCGCCTACCGGCCTTGCGAGGACTGCGCGGATCCGGCGACCTGCTCCACCCGTTGGCTGATGATCCAGGCGCGCGACGCGATCGCCGAGGTTCTGGACAACCGCACGCTGACGGATGCGCTCCGCCACCGGATCGCGGTGGGCGAGGCGGCCGCGCACTTCGATATTTGACTATTCCGCGTGTAGCCGCTCGCGGATGGCATTAACCAGCGGCTTCATGTGGAAGACGCTTTCCGGTGATATCTCGACGCGACCGCCGACCGCCTCCACGGCTTCGGCGACGACCGGCCCCACGGCGGCGATGCGCGTGCGGGCAAGGCCGGCTTGGAATTCCGCCTCCAAACCATGGTCGCGGGCGACGTCGCGCAGGCGGCGGACCTGGGGGGAACTGGTGAAGGCCACGAAGTCGATCCGCCCGGCGGCCATCTCGCGGATCGCCGCTTCGACCCGGCCGGTCTCGGCGTCGTTGGCGTAGCGGTAGGGCACCACCGCGTCGGCGGTGGCTCCGGCGGCGGTGATGGCGTTCAGGAGCGGCTCGTTCGGGTTGTCGGGGTAAAGCTGCACGCCGACCGTCCGCCCGGTGAGGTCGAGCGTCTTTAGCGCCTCGATCACGCCGTCCGTGGTGGGGGCGGGGGCGGTGAGGAAAGGCGACAGGCCGAGTTCGCGCAGCGCCCGGACCGGCTTCGGGCCGCGCGTGATGGTGCGCAGACGGCCCAGCGCCTCCACCATCGCGGCGTCGATGCCGAGATTCCTGGCGAGCGCGGTGAGGCGGCGCAGCCCCTCGCCGGTCAGCAGAATCAGGTCGTCGAAGCGGCCGTCGATCAGGCGACGCAGCCACGCCTCCACGGGTGCGGGGTCGTCCACGTCCTCCATGCTGACCATCGGGCAGCGCAGGGTTTCCGCCCCATGCCCTTCCAGCATGCGGGAGAACAGGTCCAGTTCGCGGCTTTCGGGGACCAGGATGCGTCGGCCGGCCAGATCGCCTGTCCCCGCGCGTTCTGCCATGATCGGCGTCTCCGGATCGTGGATGTCGGCGGTCAGCTTAACAGGGCTGCCGCCGGAACGTCAGCGTCCTCTTCCCCGTTGTGGTGGAACAACGGAAGCAAGGGGTTGGGATGAGCGGTGAGGTGAAGGACAACGCGGCGCTCGGCCGCTATGAGCTGGTCGTCGATGGGGCGACCGCCTTCGCGGATTATCGGATGGAGGACGGCCGACGGGTCTTCACCCACACCGAGGTGCCGGAGAGCATGGCCGGAAAGGGCATCGGGTCCGCCCTGGCGCGCGGCGCGCTGGAGGATGCCCGCGCCAAGGGCATGGCGGTGGTGCCGCTCTGCCCCTTCATCGCGGCTTACATCGAGCGGCACCCGGATTATCGGGATCTGGTCGCCGGGACATGATCAGGGCCCGCCGGCTGGCGGCCGGTCTGGCGTGGCTGGCCATGCTGCCGGGGGTGGCCGGTGCCGCCGTGCTGGAGCTGGATTTCGATGCCTACGGCGGCGGGTTGGCGCTCGGCCATGGGACCGTTGCGATCACGGTCGAGGGGAACCGCTACGACGCGCGGCTGCTGGCCGAGGCCAGCTCGTGGCTCGGCCTGTTCACGAACTTCCGCTACGGCGCGGAGGCGTCGGGCGTCATCGGGACGGGAGCCTTGAAGCCGGAGCAATTCCGGGGAGAGCGGCGGCTGCGCCGCAAGTTGGACGTCATGGCCCTGCGCTACACCGCCGAGGGGATCGAGGTGCGGGCCGAACCGCCCATGAGCCCGGAGAAGGCGGCGCGGGTGCCGGTCGAAAGCCGCCGGGGCAGCGCCGATCCGTTGAGCGTCGGGGCCGCTGTGATCCTGGCGGCGGCACGACCGGGGCAGGCCTGCACCGGGACCTATCCGGTCTACGACGGGCGGCGGCGCTATGATGTGATCATGACACCGCGCGGACGGGAGGAATTGCCGCCGTCGCGCTACCGGCTGGCGTCGGGAATGGCGGAGGTCTGTTCGGTCACGCTTCACCCGGTGGCGGGATTCCAGACCGACCGCGACCCGTCGAAGTTCTTCGCCCGCGACACGGACCGGACGGCGACCGTCTGGTTCGCCCCGGCGGGGCCAGGAGGACGGGCCGTTCCGGCGACCGTGGAGGTCGCGATGGACAGCGGCACCGTCCTTGTCCAGGTCGTCGCGGTCAGGGAAAGGCCGTGAGTTAAAGCGGATTTCGATCCGCTTTGGACCGCGACGGCGGTCCCGGCCGCGCGTGCGGCCGAAGCCCGGCCGGCACATGAGGCCATATGAATCTAAAGCGAATAGAAATTCGCTTTAGTTGGAGACGATCTTCCACTGGCCGGCGTCGTCGCGGCAGGCCGTGCCGTTGGCGACTTCCTGGCGGCCGTCGATGGTCACGGTGTGCTGGAATTCCTTGCATTCGCGCCCGTACTGGTCACGGCCGGCGCGGATGGGGGTGATGGTGCCGCTCGTGTTGGAGGAATCGGGGCTGTTCCAGCGGATGGTCTGCCCGACCGGCGCGTTCAGCGCGCGGTTCTCCGCCGACTGCACGGCGTCGCGCGAACCGGGGCTCAGCTGGTCCATCAGATAGCCGCCCGCAAAATAGCCGAGCAGGCCGCCGGCACCGATGGCCAGCAGGTTGCCGGTGCCCTTGCCGATCTGTGAACCGATCAGGGCACCGGCCGCGGCGCCGCCGAGTTTGCCCAGCAGGTCGTTGTCGATTCCCAGCGTCGTATTGTTGTTCTGGGGCACACCGTAGCCGTAGCCGGACTGCGCCATCACCGGCGCGGAAACAAGGGTCAGGCCCAGGCACAGAACCGATGCAAGACGAACCCGAGACACGTTGGCAGCTCCCATTTTGCGATGAAGGCCGCATCCCACCATCACGGCCGAGCCTGAGGTTGGGTCAAATCGGCGACATCGCAAGGGGTAGGGGGCTAGGCCGCGCGGGTAAGACCGTCGATGCCGCCTTTCTCGATCGGACCCCGCTCGATCTGATGGGCGACCGCATCGAGGGTGCCGTGGTGGCGGCGGGACAGGAGGCCGTCGTCGTCCCGGCCGTAGAGGCGGGCGAAGAGGGCGACCGGCAGGCCGGGCTCCGCATACACCTCGACCTCGACGAGGTTGGTGCAGACCGGGCAGGCGGTCATCGGATCGGTGGCTTCGAAGTCGATGCCACCCTCCAGGCACCGCAGGGCGAAGCTCTCCAGGAGAACCGACGCGCTGCCGGCGTGGGGCAGGCGGCGTAACGCGCCGACGACCTCGCGCGGGTGGCCGAAGCCGTCCAGGCGCAGCCCAGCGGCGTGGCGACCGTCGTGGACAACCAGCTTGATCACGGCGATTGCTCCAGTCTCGGGGCCGGGGGATGAGACGGTACCTTGGCCGCACGACCGTTCCACGCGCGCGCCCGCACCCGCATCTGCGCGCGGCAGTCGAAGGAGCAGTAAAGCGGCGCCGGCCCCCGGCGCGAGGTGCGGGCGAAAGGACGACCGCAGCAGGTGCAATGCAGCGGCCGGGCCGAACTGTGCGGGAAATTCATCACCTTGATCACGGCTGTTCCTTGGGTGGCCGCACTATACGGATGCCGTGTTACAGTTTGAGGCTCGGCAACGGCGTTGCCACTTTTGCGCCGGGAATTATCCCGGAGGCTCAGTGGCGGCCTTGTCGCGGCTCCAGGCGAGGCCATTGAGGACGAGGCCGTGTAGGGCGGGATATTGGGGCGGCGGGGTCGGGCATCGCGAAGGGATGGCAGGACTGGTTCCAACGGATGCCCGACGCCAGTGTTGCGGTTGTCTGACGGTTCGAAAATCCGTCTTTGAAACCCCGTCAGGGCATCCGCCGCCATTCGCCGTCGATGACCGACGGGCTGCTGCGGCCGAGATGCTGGTTCAGGATTTCCATGTTCTTGCGGTTGGCCTTCCAGAACACGTCCGCGACGTTGCCGACCACCGGCACCGCGCTGACGACGCTGTCCAGCGCCACGTTGCCGACCATCCGCGCGATGGTCCGGCGCGGCACGCCGAGCCTCCAGGCCTCGCGGATCAGGTAGCCCGACACGGCTGTGGTCACGATGTTACCGACGCCCGGCACCAGGCCGAGCAGCGCGTCGGCGCCGAGCCGGATGTTCGTGCCGGGCACGCGCACGGCGTTGTCCATCGCCCAGGCGAGCCATTCCAACCGCTCATGCGCTTCATACCGCTCGGCGGCGGTGTAGAGCGGGGCTTTCGGTCGGGAATAGCGGGCGTAGCGGGAAGAAAAAGACGCTTCGGTCATACGAACCCTCCAGATGTGGGACGGCTTGTCCGTCCCCGCAGGTGAAGGGCTCCGACATCACGGTCCGCAACCAATGGACCGCCAGAGGGGCCCGGAGCCAACGACGAACAGATGGGGGTGAGGCTTTCCCATACAAGAGGAGGGATTTCGTTTTTATTTCGGCGCGCCATTTCCCGTCGGTGGGTGCGGCGTGCCAATACTCAAGATTTGGCTTTCGTGACGTGCCGTTTGCATGAGCGCCGACCCATGCCCGCCGATCATGACCGGCCTGCTCGCTGTGCGTGCGGGGGGTGGAATTTAACGCGGTCTCGGCTGTTGCGATCGGAAAGGATCAACATGGGATTTCGGGGAAAGGGAACCCGTTGAAACTTCTGATCGTCGAGGACGATCCGTTGATCGGACCGTCGATGAAGGTCGTCCTGCGCCAGTATGGGCACAGCGTCATCGGGCCGGTGCGGACGGCCGCCAAGGCGTTGCGTGTGGTCGAGCGGGGTTCGCTTCGCCCGGATCTGGCGCTGGTGGACTACCATCTGGCCGGCGGCGAGAACGGGTTGAGCCTCGTTCGCGCGTTGAAGGAGCAGCACGGCGTGCCGGCCCTCCTGGTCACCGGTTACGATCATCGGGGGGAGGAGGCGCGCGGAATCGCGCTCGGCTGTCTGGTCAAGCCGTTCCTGCCGGAGGCGCTGGAGCAGGCGGTCGCGGCGGCGGAGGAGGTGCTTGCGGGGCATCGCCCCTCCTTTCCGCCGGCCGCGCTCATTCTGTTCGACCGGCCGCCGCTCGCCGCCTGAGCGGTGCGGCAGCGGCTTGCATCAGGCGGTGCCTGCCGAGAAATCGTCCGACGCGTCGGAGGTTGGGCCGGTGGCGTTCGTATCGCCCCCGACGCCGGAGCCTGTCTGGTCGCCGGAGCCGGTCTCTACGGTTCCGGAAGCGTTTCCTCCGATCAACGAGGCGAGCGTCACTTCGGACAAAGGCTGAATGACCCCACCACCGACCGGCAGCAAGGGCTTGTAGCCGGCGGTTCCATCCACCTCGCCCGGCGTGCCGGCGCCCGCGTTGCCGTCCACGGTCAGGCCGTGTATCTCGACCGCGCGGTCTTCCAGGGTAGCGCTGCCGCTCAGAAGCTGCGCGACGAAAGCATCGCTGTTCGTGAAGGTTTCCGAGAAACGCACGGTGCCGTTTTCATCGGCCACTACGAAATTGTCGCCCGTTCCGCCGTTGTTGCTGCCGCCGTTTCCGCCATCGCTGTTGTCGGTCCCGGTTCCTCCCTGCTGGACGAGCGGCAGCAGGATCGGGCCGATGGCCAGCACGCCTTCCGGTGTTTCGAGGAAGCCGTCGCCGTCGGTGTCGCTCGCCGCCGTGGGGTCGGACGGCGTGCCGTCGGAAAAGCCGTGGATGTGCATCGGGTGCTGTTGACCGGGCTCCAGCCCGGTGGCCGCGACATCGACTTGCAATGAGTCATTGCTCAGCGTGAGCACCGCTATGCCCTTAACCCCGGAATCGTTCTCTGCCGCAATCGGGGCAACGTAGATTTGGTCAGCCATAATGCTCCTCCTGAATTGTCCACGCGACGGCAACAGGAAGAACGCGCGTGCATTCCCGGTCATTGCTCTCCGGAACAGATTCCATAAGTTAATTCTTCAGATTACCCCTATCACTTCGAGCTATAATGCTGGAGAAGGCCGTGGCGTATCGGGGAATTGAGAGGCTGATATTCCCATTTTCTTGTGTTTCTATCCATATTTATTGACGCGGACGACGTATGCCTTCCGAACCGGAAAGCGGAAAGGCGGGATGACTAGCAAAACGGCGCTTTCAAACCTCCGCCGACGGCGGGAGAACCGGATGACGTATGCCTCCTGCGCGCTTGCCCCCTTGTCGAAGTGCGTATCCGCCGCCGGCATCGAATCAGAGGAAAGGAAATATTGACCGCGCGAATGCGGAAAATAATCGGCTTTTCCAGCTTGGATTATGCCTTGTGGAACCAACAACGACCAAGAATGTGGCCTGTTTGATCCACGGCGGCGCCCGGTGAACGAAAATGCCGTCGAGGTGCTGCCTTTCGTTCAAACTCTCCAAAATCATGTCAGGAGGCCTGGAATGCCAGACCAGATTTACGTTGCTACTTTGCAATCAGCAACGGGCACGGGCGGCACAGGAGGGACGGGCGGTACGGGAGGAACCGGCGGAACAGGCACCTCGAACGAATCCGCCAACACGGGCATTGCCATTGTCACGCAGTCCGCCGATCAGCTCACGGTGGATATGGTGGTAACCGGGCTGACGCCTGGGACGGATTACGACACCGACCTCGTCGGTCTGTTAACCGGAACCGGCGGTACAGGTGGTACCGGAACCGGTGGAACGGGCGGTACCGGGGGCACGGGCGGAACGGGTGGTACCGGTGGCACAGGCGGTACTGGTGGCACCGGAACAGGCGGTACCGGCACCGGCGGATCCACGGGAACGGATGGATCCACGGGCACCGGCGGGACTGGCGGGACCGGCAGCGGAAGTTCAAGCACCGTCGATCTGTCCACCCTTCAAGACGCGCTCGGCGGCATCGTCATCAATCTTGAAAATTTCGCGAGTGACACCGGAACCGGCGGGACGGGCGGTACTGGAACCGGCGGGACCGGCGGTACCGGGGGCACGGGCGGCACTGGTGGCACAGGCGGTACTGGTGGTACCGGAACGGGCGGAACCGGCACTGGTGGGTCCACGGGAACGGATGGATCCACCGGCGGGACCGGCTCGTCGAACCAGGGCGTTGCCGACGAGAACGGCACTGTGCATTTCTCGACGACGATCTCCTTGAACGACAGCGGGTCCGACGCACAGGCACTCTTGAACGCGCTGCTGTCGTTGGACCAGCGCGCCATCGCGGTCGAGGAAACCGGGACGGACACCGGCGGCACCGGCGGCCTGCTGTCCGACGTCGTGGCCTTCGGCGTGCTTCATCCGCTCGGCAGCACGGTGGCCGGCGGGACGGATGGGACGACCGGCGGTACAGGCGGCACGGGTGGAACCGGCGGCACGACCGACACCGGTGGTACGGGTACGGGCGGAACGGGGACTGGCGGCACCGGCACGACCGGTTCGACCGGAACCGGTGGCACGGACACCGGCACCGGCGGCACCGGCACGGGCGGCACGGGCACGTCGGGTTCGACCGGCACGACGACCACAGACGGAAGCGGCGGTGCCACAGCACCGCAGGCATTCCACCTCGCCGACGACTTCAGCGCCGGCCACTGAGGCAGATGACGGGAGGGGCGGGCCGGCATCGTTCGGCCCGCCCTTCGCCGGTTTCTCCCGCCGAGCTTTCCCGCGGCAACCCGGCATAAGGGCATCGGATGAAGGACACCGTGATCCAACAGGCGCTCGCGTCCTGCCGCAGCGCCTTCGTCATCGTCACAGCCTTCAGCTTCGGCGTGAATGCGTTGGCGCTCGCTTCCCCGCTCTATATGCTGCAACTCTACAACCGCGTGCTGCCCAGCCGCAGCACCGACACGTTGATCCTTCTGGCGCTGATCGTGGTCGCCGCCCTGGCGGTGCTGAGCGCGCTGGAGGGGCTGCGCCGGCAGATGCTGTCGGGCATGGCCGACTGGCTTCAGGACCGCACCGGGCCGGCGGTTCTGGAAAACGGGCTGCGGCAGGCGCTGCACGGGAACACGCTGAGCGGGCAGGGGCTCCAGGACTTGGCGACGCTGCGCGGCTTTCTCGGCGGGGGAGGGGTGATTCCGCTGCTCGACGCGCCATGGACGCCGATCTTCCTGCTGGCGCTGTTCGTCCTGAATCCTCTGCTGGGCATGATCGGCGTGGCCGGCGCCGTGATCCTGTTCGGGCTGGCGTTGCTGAACGAGATGGCCACGCGGGGCGCCCTGCAACGGGCCGCCGCCGCCGAGATGGCGGTGGCCGAGCGCACCGGCGCCAGCCTGCGCAACGCCGAGGTCGTCCGCGCGCTGGGCATGGAGGACGGGGTCATCCGCCGCTGGCGCCTGGACGGCCGCGCGGCGCAAGACGCCCTGGAGCGTGCGGGGCGCCGGCAGACGATCATCTTCGCGCTGTCACGCTTCGCCCGCACCGGCATCCAGGCGATCATCATGGGGGCGGCGGCGTGGCTGGCCATCCATCAGAACGCCACGGCGGGCACGATCTTCGCCTCGTCCTTCCTGTTGAGCCGGGCGCTCGCCCCGGTGGAGAACGCCATCGGCACCTGGAAGTCGCTGGTGACGGCGCGCGCCGCCTACCGCCGCCTGCGCGAGGGGCTGGCGCGCTTTCCGGCGCGCCGGGGAAGCATCGCGCTGCCCGAACCGGTCGGGGACCTGGAGGTCGAGCAGCTTTCCTTCGTCCCGCCGGGCAGCACCCGGCTGACGCTTCGCAACGTGTCCTTCCGCCTGTCGGCGGGGCAGGTGCTGGTGATCGTCGGGCCGTCGGGTGCCGGGAAATCGACGCTCGCCCGTCTGATCGCCGGAGCCTGGGTGCCCGGCGCCGGGGCCGTGCGGATGGACGGTGCCGACATCGCGAGTTGGCTCGATTCCGGCGGATCCTGCTATCTCGGCTATCTGCCGCAGGACATCGAGCTGTTCACCGGCACCGTGCGCGACAACATCGCCCGCCTGCGCCGGCCCGACGAGACCGACCCGCGCGAGTTGATCCGGGTGGCGAAGCTGGCCGGGCTGCACGAAACCATCCTGCGCCTGCCCCAGGGCTACGACACGGAGATCGGTGACGGCGGCGTTCGGCTGTCCGGCGGGCAACGGCAGAGGTTGGGCCTTGCCCGCGCCATGTACGGCGGGCCGAAGCTGGTCGTGCTGGACGAGCCGAACTCCAGCCTCGACACGGCGGGCGAAGAGGCGTTGCTGGACGCCATCCGCCAGATGCGCGAGGACGGCACCACGGTGGTCGTGGTGACCCACCGGCCGAGCATCCTGGGCATCGCCGACCGCATCATGGCGCTGCGCGACGGCGTGATGGAGGTCTACGGCCAGCGCAACGAGCTGATCGCGCGGCTCAATTCCGCCCAGGCGACCGCGTCCGCGGCCACGCCGGCCGCCGCGCACAACGCCGCCCAGAACGCAGCCGCCCAGCGGCGCCAGAGCTGACACCAGAGTTGATAGGGGCTCCATGACTCTGATCATCGATCACCGGCCGGATCCGGATCTGCCGCCGATCTCCACGACTCCGTTGCCGCGCGTGCGCCGGGCGGCCGTCGCCGGTTCCCTGCTGGTCGGGGTGTTCGTGGTCGGCCTCGGCGTCTGGTCGGCCTACGCACCGCTGGCCAGCGCGGCGCTCGCGCCCGGCGTGGTCGAGCCGGAGAGCAAGCGCAAAACCGTCCAGCATTTCGAAGGCGGCATCGTCTCCGCCATCATGGTCCACGACGGCGAGGCGGTGACGCCCGGCCAGACGCTGGTCCGGCTGGAGGACACGCGGGCGCGGACGACGCTGTCGGCGCTCCAGGGCCAACTGTGGGACGCGCTCGCCCGCGAGGCGCGGCTGCTGGCCGAGCAGGCCGGCGATGCTTCCATCATCGTGCCGGAGGCGCTGGGCGTGCGGCGCGATGATCCCGTGACGGGGCCGGTCGTGGCCCGCATTCTGGAGGGGCAGTGGCGGATCTTCCAGACACGCCGCTCGCTGCTGGAATCCAAGACCACGCAGTACCGCCAGCGCATCGAGCAGACCCACGCCGAGATCCGGGGCCTGAACGCCGAACAGGTGAGCATCGACCGCCGCATCGAACTGGCGAAGGAGGAGATCGCCGCCGTCCAGCCGCTGGTGGACAAGGGGCTGGAGCGGCGCACGCGCATCCTCGGCCTGGAGCGGCTGAAGGCCGAACTGGAAGGCCAGCGCGGCGAAGCCATCGCCGGGGTCGCCCGCTCGCAGCGGGTGATCGCGGAGGCGGAAACGGCGATTCTCGATGTGCAGAACGACCATCTGAACGGCGTGGCCGAGCAGTTGCGCGAGACGCAGCAGCAAATCCACGACCTGACCGAACGCATCCAGGCGGCCACCGACACGCTGACCCGCACCGAGGTCAAGGCGCCGGAGGCGGGCGTGGTCACCGACCTGCGCATCCACACGCCGGGCGGGGTGATCGGCGCCGGGGAGCCTCTGCTCGACCTCGTGCCCGAGGAGGATCGGCTAACCGTGCGCGTGCAGCTTCGCCCCGAGGATGTGGACGCCGTCCATGTCGGGCTGCCGGCCGAGGTGCGGTTGCTGCCGGCGCGTGGACACCCGACCGACCCGGTGGGCGGTACCGTCTCCTACGTTTCGGCCGACCGGCTGACCGACAAGGTGACGGGGCAGGGCTATTATTCCGGCTACATCCGGTTGCAGGAGGAGGATCTGGGCAAGCTCGACGGTCTGGTGCCGCTGCCCGGCATGCCGGCGGAAGTGATGATCCGGACGGGCGAGACCACCGTGGCGCTCTACGCGCTCACCCCCGTTCTCGACAGCTTCCGCCGCGCCTTCCGCGAGCGTTAGGGCGTTTTCGGGCAAGCTTTGAAGGAGGTGACGGTCTGAGCGGCCCCACCTCCCCCTTACTCACCTTCCGTACCGGATCAGGCCGGCGCGTAGCCGACGGTTCCCTTGATCTCCAGGAACTCTTCCAGGCCGAAATCGGCGTATTCGCGCCCGTTGCCGGACTGCTTGTAGCCGCCGAACGGCGCGCCGGCGTCCCAGGCCGGATAATTGATGTAGACGTTCCCGCTGCGCATCTGCGCCGCCACCTTGCGGGCACGCTCAAGCGAGCCGGACTGGACGTAGGAGGCGAGGCCATAGGGCGTGTCGTTGGCGCGCCGGATCGCCTCCTCCTCGCTGCCGTAGGGGAGGATCGCCAGCACCGGGCCGAAGATTTCCTCACGCGCGATGGTCATGTCGTCTGTGACGTTGGCGAAGACCGTCGGCCGGACATAATAGCCGCGGTTCAGCCCTTCGGGACGGCCGGGACCGCCGGTCACAAGGTCGGCGCCCTCCGCGATGCCGGTTTCGATCAGACGCTGGATCTTGTCGTACTGGACCTGACTGACGACCGGGCCGAGCCGGGTGTCGGATTCGGACGGCGCGCCGACCTTCAGCCGTTCGGCCGTGGTCCTGGCGACCGCCACCGCCTGCTCGTGGAGCGCCGCCGGCACGAACATCCGGGTCGGCGCGTTGCAGGACTGGCCGCTGTTGCTCATGCAGCCTTCGACGCCCAGCTTCACGGCGCGGTTGAGGTCGGCATCGTCCAGGATGATGTTGGCGGACTTGCCGCCCAGTTCCTGGTGCACGCGCTTGACCGTGTCGACCGCCGCCTTGGCGACGAGGATGCCGGCCCGCGTCGATCCGGTGAAGGACACCATATCGACCTCGGGATGGCGGGCGATGGCCTCGCCCACCGTCGGGCCGTCGCCGTTGACGAGGTTGAACACGCCCTTCGGCACCCCGGCCTCATGCATGACCTCGGCGAAGAGAATGGCGTTGAGCGGGGCGATCTCGCTCGGCTTCAGAACCATGGTGCAGCCGGCGGCGAGGGCCGGGGCGACCTTGCACATGATCTGGTTGATCGGCCAGTTCCACGGCGTGATCATGCCGACGACGCCGATCGGCTCCTTGCTGATCAGGGTCGAGCCGCGCAACTCCTCGAACGCGAACCCTTCCAGCGTTTCGATCATCTTGGAGAGATGGGCGGTTCCCATCGCAGCCTGCGAGCGGTGGGCCAGCGTCTTCGGCGCGCCCATCTCGCGCGACAGGACGTCCGCGAACTCGTCGTAGCGCGCCTTGTAGCAGTCCAGCAGGCGTCGCATCAGGGCGAGCCGCTCCTCGCGCGACGTCGCGGCGAAGGCCGGAAAGGCGGTGCGGGCGGCGGCGACCGCCCGGTCGACGTCGGCCGACGTGCCCATCGCAATGGTAGCGAAGGGTTCCTCCGTCGCCGGATCGATCACGTCGAGAGTCGCGCCGCCCGCCGGGGCGGTCGCCGGATCGACCACCGGATCGACCCAGGAGCCGTCGATGTAGAATTTCAGGCTGTTCGGCATCGGTGCCTCGTGTTCGTGCGGTGGGTGTTCATGCGGGTGGGGGAGGGGCGGCATCTTGCCTTGCGGTGGACGGTCGATCAACCGGGAGCCAACCGCGAGCAGGGCAGCCATGACGAAGGAACCGCCCCGGCCCGGCGCCCTCCGTTTGTTGAACCCTTGAAAGAATCGGTGGAAAGGTCATATAAGGCCCACTGCCGGTGAACCCGCGGGGGATCGGCGACACACTTCCCGGCGATGCGGTTGTTGAGCCGTTCTTCGGCGAGCAACGTAAATCCCTTTCCGCATCATTGTCTTTCAACCCCAGAATTCACGGTTGCGGCGCCCTCATGCTGGTCATGTCGGGTGCGCCCGCCCTCCTCCCCGGCCGGACGCCGGGTGGCTGCCTCGACATCTCCCCAATGTCCTGGCGCCGCCGGCAGACCGGGGAGGTCCACCCCATGCGCATCGACGAACGATGCACGCCCGTCCGGCAGCGTTGAATGCCGGCAGTCTATGACTGAACTGTAGGTAGTATGCCTTTTGAACCGAAGCGGCGCCGCATGGCGTCGAAGGGCGGATTCCGCCCGAAGCAGAACCGCCCGACCGCCCCCCGTAAGGTTCGGGGACCCGTGCCGGGCAATGATGAAATCCTGTTCCTTCCGCTGGGCGGCTGTTCGCGGATCGGCATGAACATGGCGCTCTACGGTCATGCCGGAAAATGGCTGATCGTGGACGCCGGCGTCGCCTTCATGGGCGACGAGGCGCCGGGCATCGACAGCCTGATGGCCGATCCGACCTTCATCGAGGAGCGGATGGAGGACGTGGTCGGGCTGGTCGTGACCCACGCCCACGAGGATCACATCGGTGCCATCCACCATCTGTGGCCGCGCCTGAAGTGCCCGATCTACGCCACCCCCTTCGCCGCGCACGTCATCCGTGACCGCTTCAAGGAAAAGGGCACGCTGCGCGAGGCCCGGATCCGCGTGTTCGAGGTCGGCGCGTCCTTCCCGGTCGGCCCGTTCAAGGTGCAGTCCATCGCCATGACCCACTCGATCCCCGAGCCGGTCTCCCTGGCGATCCACACCCCGGCGGGCACGGTGCTGCACACCGGCGACTGGAAGTTCGATCCCAACCCGCTGGTCGGCGAGACCGCCGACATCGCCGCGCTGAAGCGCCTGGGCGACCAGGGCGTGCTGGCGATGCTGTGCGACAGCACCAACGCCAACGTGGACGGCTCCACCGGGTCGGAGGCGGACGCCCGCGCCGGCCTGATGCAGGCCTTCGCAGGCCGCAAGGGAGCCATCGCGGTGACCGGCTTCGCGTCCAACGTGGCGCGCATGAAGGCGGTCGTCGAGGCCGCCGCCGCCAACGACCGCAAGGTCGTGCTGGTCGGCCGGTCCATGCTGCGCATGGAGAAGGCGGCGCGCGACAGCGGCTATCTGGGCGACCTGCCGGAGTTCATGAGCGTGCAGGAAGCGTCCTGGACCCCGCGCCGGAACCTCGTGTTCCTGTGCACCGGCAGCCAGGGCGAGGAGCGCGCGGCGCTGAGCCGTCTGGCCCGCGACGGCCACCGCGACCTGTGGCTGGAGGGCGGCGACACGGTCATCTTCTCGGCCCGCGCCATCCCCGGCAACGAGGAGGTTCTGGCCGACGTGCAGAACCATCTGAAGGCCAAGGGGGTCGAGGTGGTGACACCGGCCGACGCGCCGGTCCACGTCTCCGGCCACCCGAAGCGGGACGACCTGATCCGCATGTACGACCTGATCCGTCCGCGCTTCGCCGTGCCGGTGCACGGCACGCTGGAGCATCTGGAGGCCCACGCCCGCCTCGCCCGCGCCTGCGGCGTGGAGCGCGCGGTGGTTCCGGAGGACGGCGACATCATCCGCCTGTCCCGCGACGGTGCCTCGGTGGTCGGCCGGATCGAGCCGCTCCGCCTCGCCAACAACGGGCGGGAGTTGATCCCGTGGACAGGCCTTGACGCCGAAGAGGCGGAAGAGGATGTCCAGGAACGCATGGCGGCCTAGCGGACGGTTCAGGAACCGGACATCCCATTCGAACGTAGGATCCTTTAAGGGGGGATCGTACCGATCCGTCCCCATGCAAAAGGCCGCCCGACCCGGTTATAATGACCGGGGCGGGCACAGCCTGCCATTTGATTTCCGGAGCGTAGCCCATGGCTGGATATCCCGCCGACCGGCTTTCCTTTCCCGACATGCTCGATCCGGTGCTGGAAGCGCCGGAGGGCGACGACGAGGCGCTTGAGGCCGCCATCAACGAGGTGGCCGAGGCGCTCGCCGACAGCGGGACCCTGATCGTGGACGCCCTGGGCCGCCCGGCGCACGGCATCACCGACGAGGAGGCCGTCCTCGGCCTGATCGACACCTACATCCGCGTGCTCCTGCACCTCGGCGAGGTCGAGGAGGCCGCGGAATTGGGCGAGGTCATCGAACGCGTCGACCGCTTCCGCAGGCGGCGTGAACGCTCCCTCTCCAGGGGCCGGAAGGGGGATCGCTGATCGGCCTGCTGATCGGCCATTGAGCCCCGCCTTTCCTTTTCGCGGAAACACCAGCGGTGACTGGACCAGCGTTGATTGGGTGCCGGCTGGCGGTTTGAAGGACCGAAAGAGCGGCAACGCCCCGTATTGGGTACGTCGCAAAGAGTACGGAGCGGGTACCGCCCACCGCTGTTCCGCCGAGGGGGCGAGGGACAAAAGGGCAGGGGCGGCGATGCGGGTTGCGGGCGTGGCGATGATGTTCGGGGCCTTGGCCCTGCTGGTGGTGGTGGTCGCCTACGATCCGACGCCGACCCGTGTCGTGGTGGCGGCGCTGTGCTGCACCGTCGCGGGCTTCTACACCGGCCGGCGGCGCTGACCGATCGGCATAAGGCGTGCGAGACGATGACATGGAGGGCGAGGACGGGTGTTGTCCGGTCAGTCCCTGAGACGGGGCTGCTTGTCTGTCATGGAACATTCTCCCGGACCAGAAACCTCGTTCAACCTCGGGCCGGCCGTTCATTGCGGCCGGCCTGATTTCTTTGCGAAAGGCCGGTGACATGAGCCCGAATCCCGACCTTCCGCCCTCAGGACGGCTGACCTGGGCGGGCGTCTGGCTCGGCCTGTCGCTCGGCGGGTTCTTCGACGGAATCATGCTGCATCAGGTGCTGCAATGGCACCACATGCTGACCTCCGTCCCGGATCCGGCGGTGCGGGACGACATCACCCTGAACACCTTCGCCGACGGACTTTTCCATGTCGCCTGCTGGCTGTTCCTGGTGATCGGGCTTTGGGTGCTGTGGCGAGCGCGCGGCGAGTTCGGCGCGCTTCATTGGGCGCGGACCTTCGTCGGGGGCATTCTGATCGGCGCGGGAGCGTTCAACCTGATTGAAGGGTTGGTCAACCACCAGATCCTGGGCATTCACCATGTCCGCACGGGTAGCCCGAACGAACTGCTGTGGGACCTTGGCTTCCTGGCGTCCGGAGTGGTGCTGATCGGCGTGGGATGGAGCGTCCGCCCGCGCCGCCGCTTATGAACGGCTTTTATTGATGAACGGGAGGCGGCTCGTCGCTCAACCAGCGGACGGCGAGCGCGCGCAGGCGGCTGGTCTGTTCGCGCTGGCGGCGGGAGGAGACCCAGTAGCCCGCCCAGGTAAAGCCGACGATGAACAGCCAGAAAGCCCCCAGATAGCGCCAGTCGCCACCGGCCACCAGAAGCACCAGCAGAACCAGTGTAACGACCGCCACCACGACCCAGCAGACAATCCGCGTGCGGCGGAAGGCGGCTTCGTCGCTCCGCTCGAAATCCTCGGCCAGCGTCTGAATCTCCAAACCGGCCTTGCGCCGGGCTTCGGCTACGGAGTCCATCGGGGTATCCATGAAGGCTCTCATGCGGTCTGCCTGTCGCGAAGGTGAAACCCCGCGCGATGTAAGGTGTTCCCACGCCGACGCAACCCTGCGAAGGACGGTTTCCTCTTTTCCATAAGACGCCTTATGCGACTAATTGGCATCGTCCGCACCCCGGCCATCAATCTTTCAAGATGCATCCCCCATTGCCGGGATTTACAAATGGAGAATCGCATCTTGCGGCAGCTTGGCCGAACGGCATGGGGGCGAGCGGATGGCAGCCATCGACGGTTCGACGTTGCAGGTGTTCTACCATGGCACGAAGGCCGACCTGAAGCGGGGAGACCTGATCGCGCCCGGCTATAACTCCAACTACGGCAAGAGGAAGAAGGCGGCCTACGTCTATCTGACGGCCACGTTGGATGCGGCCACCTGGGGGGCCGAGCTGGCTCTCGGCGAAGGACCCGGCAGAATCTATGTGGTGGAGCCGACCGGCCCGATCGAAGACGACCCCAATCTGACGGATAAGAAGTTTCCGGGCAATCCGACCAAATCCTATCGCTCCCGCAATCCACTTCGTGTCACGGGAGAGGTCACGGATTGGCAGGGCCACTCCCCCGAGGAACTCAAAGCCATGAAGGACAATCTTGAGCGACTGAACCGACTTGGTATCGAGGCCATTGAGGACTGATCCCGAAGGCGTTTGATGGCTTCCATCAAACGCCTTCGGCTCAAACCCGGCAGCACATGGCACGGCCATGTGCGAGAGGGTCATACGGCCGGCCGATCATGAACTATTCATGCGCCGGCCGTATGATATCCGCGCTCAGCGAAGCGGCCAGACCATGACGATCAGCCAAGTTCCCAGCACCAGGATCAGCAGCGACAGCGGCCCGCCCAGCCGGGGGTAGTCGCCGAAACGGTAACCGCCCGGCGCCATCACCAGCGTGTTGCACTGGTGGCCGATGGGCGTCAGGAAATCGCTGCCCGCCCCGACCGCCACCGCCATCAGGAACGGATCGGGGTTGAGGCCCAGCTGGTTGGCGAGGCTCGCCCCGATCGGGGCCATCACCAGCACGGTCGCGGCGTTGTTGAGGAAGGGCGTCACGGCCATCGCGGCGGCCATGATCAGCGTGACGTTGGCAAAGGGCGGCAGATTGCCCGACGCCTGGGCCAGCAGTCCGGCGATCAGGTCGGTACCGCCGGTGCTTTCCAGCGTGCCGCTGACCGGGATCAGGGCGGCCAGCAGGACCAGGATCGGCCATTCCACGGCGTTGTAGGCCTCGTCGGCCGTCAGGACGCCGGTGACGACCATCGCCGCCGCCGCCGCCAGGAAGGTGACGGCCAGCGGCGCCAGATTGAAGCCGACGACCAGCATGGTGATCGCGACGATGCCGACCGGGACCCAGGCGGGACGGCGGCGGCCGAGTTGGAGGTGGCGTTCGGCCAGCGGAATGAGCTTGGCGTCGGCGAGCGCGTCCGGGTAACGGTCGGTCGGCACCTGAAGAAGCAGGAGGTCGCCTTCCTGGAACAGGATGTGGTGCAGGCGCTGGGTCATGCGCGCGCCGCGCCGGCTGACCGCCAGCAGGCTGAGCCCGAATTCCCGCCGCAGGTTCAGGCGGCGCGCCGACTGGCCGGCCAGGGGGGAGTCGGGGGTCACCACCGCCTCCACGATCAGCGCCTCCCCTACCCCGGGGTCGCCCGGCAGGCCGACCGGTTCCAGCGCCGCGCCGTGGACGATGCGCTGGAGCGCCGGGGCGTCGCCCTCCAGCACGAGGATGTCGCCGCCCAGCAGCACCCAATGGTCGTCCGGCACGTAGCGGCGGAACCGCTCGCGGATCAGGCCGATGACCGCCGCCTCCCCTTCCGCCAGCGCCTCCACCTCCCCCACCGTGCGCCCGACGAAGGGCGAGGCGGCGGGAAGCAGCATCTCGCTGGCGTAGTTCTCGACGGCGAAGGTTTCCTCCGGTGCGCGGGCGCCGCTGCGGTCCTCCGGCAGCAGGCGCCAGCCGATCACCAGGAAGGCCAGACCGGCCACCGTGATCCCCAGCCCCACCGGCAGATAGTCGAACATGGCGAAAGGCTCGCCGGTCATCTCCGCCCGCACACGGGACACGATGATGTTGGGCGAGGTGCCGACCAGCGTCATCAGCCCGCCCATCAGTGAGGCGAAGGCCATGGGCATCAGCACCTTGTGCACGCCCGTGCGGTGGCGGCGGGCCAGCTGCATGGCGATGGGCAGGAAGATGGCGAGCGCGCCGATGTTCTTCATCAGCGCCGACATGAAGGCCACCGCCCCGCCGAGAAACGCGATCTGCCGACCGGGCGTGTCGAGCCGGGACGCCATCGGCCGCACCAGCGCGTCGATCACGCCGGACCGCGCGATGCCCGCGCTGACGATCAGGGCCGAGGCGACGATGATGACAATGTCGTCGGCGAAGCCGGAAAAGGCCTCCTTGGCGGGCACCAGCCCCAGGGCAACGGCGGCCAGAAGCGCCAGCACGGCCACCACGTCGTAGCGCAGCCGGTTCCACACGAGCAGGATCACCACGCCGCCGACCAGGGCGAAGGACAGGAGCTGCGGTGTGGTCATTCGGTGCCGTACCCATGAATTGCGGAGGTTGGTTGGGGCGTAACCACGGGCATCCGGCGGTGTTCCCGCCATGACGGAAACAAACCCGTTCGACTTTCCGTTTTCGGGTTATGACCACGCAAGACCAGACTCCCTCCCCGGGAGGGAACGAGCAGACCGAGAACAACGGCCTCGGCCGGCGGCTTGGGCATCAGCCCGTGCTGCTTGCCACGCTGGCCCGGCAGATCCTGGAAGCCCATCTGCGGCAGCGGCACTGGCTGCTGGACCTGCCCACCTCCGACCTGCACACGGTGGCGGCGGAGGAGGCCGACCTGCTGATCCGCGCCATGGCCGCGGCCGCGCACGCCGACGGTGGGCTCGACCCGAGGGAGCACGGGCGGATCCGGGCCGCGCTGCGCACCAGCCAGATTGGCGAGGCCGAACGGCGGGACCTGAAGCGGATCATCGAGGAGCCGCCGTGCCTGGAAACCCTGCTTCGCCGGGTGAACACGCCGCGCATGGCGGCGCGCTTCTACGCCGTCTCCCTGGCCGTGCTGGATCTGGCCGTGTCGGGCAGGGAAGCGGCGGTCAACCGGTCCTATCTGCGCTACCTCGCGCATCGGCTCGACCTGCCGGGCGACCTCGTGGTCCGGCTGAACCGCCGCTTCGGCATGCGGGGGCTGGAGCGCGGCCTCAGACCTCCTGCCCCGACGCGCTGAGTTCGCCGAGTGCGTCGCGCACCGCGCCGGAGTCCAGCAGCAGCCGGCGCGAGATGTCCGACAAGGCGACCCAGCCGACGACGCGCCCGCTCTCGTCCAGGACCGGCAGGCGGCGGACATGGTAGGAGCCCATGATGTCCATGGCCGTCGCCAGCGTGTCGGTGTCGCGGCAGGAGAACAGGGTCGTGGACATCACGTCCCGCACGCGCGTCCGGACGTTGTCGGCCCCTTCCGCCACGACGCGGAACAGGATGTCGCGGTCGGTCAGGATGCCCTGCAAATCCTCGGGAGAGCCGACCGGCAAGGCCCCGACGTCCAACTCGCCCAGCAGGGTCGCCGCCTCCTGCACCGTGGCGTCGGGGGAGATGAATTCCAGCGTCTTGGACATGATTTCGGACACGAGCATCGGCCGGGTCTCCATCAGGAATCCCGGCCGCGCTCGTCACGGTCCGATGGTGGACGGGCCGACGGTGGCCGCTCTGAAGACGGACGGTCCGATGATGGCCGGTCGGAGGACGACGGGCGCTTGTCCGCCGCCTCTTCCCGTTCGCGCTGGCGTTGCCATTGGTCGAACCGTTCGGGGTCGGTGACCAGATCGACGATCGACGGCTTGTCGCCGCCCGACGAATTGCTGCCCGATGAATTGCTGCCCGATGACTTGCCGGACGATGCGCCGTCCGGCCGGTTGCGTTCGATGGCCATGGCGTTCCTCATGTCTGCCCGTTCCTTACAACAGCTTCAGCGGGGAACAGTTGGGGCCGGCATGAGGAACGTCACCTACCCGGCAGAGCGGATCCGGCGCCGTTCCGGCTCCCCGAAAGCGTCGAGGGCCTGAACCAGGGCGTCGTCGAACACCTCCTCCTTTTCGGTGAAGTAGTCGAAATAGCCGTAATGCCGGCGCAGCGGCAGCTCGGTCAGGGAGCGGATGCGGTAGGCTGGGTCCTGCAACGTGCCCCTGTCGATCAGATCGATCACGCGGCGCAGGCGGGCCACCTCGGCCTTGTAGGAGTTGGCGAACCACTGGCGGATTTTCCAGTTCTCCACCTCAAGCTGGTTCTTCGGCACCGGCCCCAGCCAGGACACCGGGAAGGGCGCCGCCACGGTCACGTGATCGAAGCCGTGCAGTTCGGCCAGAATGATGCTGCGGTGGTAGGCGCCGTCGATCAGGCCGCCAGGCGCCTCCTCGAAGCCGTAGAGGTACAACCACAGGGCGCTTTGCACCGCCTCGGGCGTGATGTCCTCCAGCCCGACCTCGCCGGCCATCAGGCGGCGCGCGGCGGGGTTGCCGTGCAGCACGCCCTCCCCGGCCCGGAAATCGTAGGTGTTGAACACCACGCCGACCTCGGCCTCGTTCAGCGTGCGCGCGATCTCCTCGGCGTAGCCGGTTTCGCGGGCGGGAAGGTACTGGCGGGCCGGCATCAGCCGCTCCAGCATGGCGTCGGGCGACAGCGGCACGTCGAGCCAGCGGCGCGCGTGCTCATGGATGGCGGGCCGGAAGACGCCGGTGTGGCCGAAGATGGCCGTCCACCAGGTCTGGAACGGGCCGGATGCGCGATCCCGGTGCAGAAGCAGATCACGCACGTTCTCGCCGCGCAGCCACGCGGCAAGGACGACGATCTGCCCGGAGGTCACCGTGAACAGGTCGGGCATGGCGCCGGTGCGGTCCAGCGCCGTCAGAACACCCGCCCCGTGCAGGTTGAAGCCACCGAAGCCGCCGAGGGCGACCGCTCGCTTTTCCATGACGAACTCCATGGATTACCAAAAGACAAAGAGAGCCCTCGCCGCGCCTCCATAGGCGCGGTGGGGTCTTGCAGAATTTTTGAAGGAGGGTGCTTTACGCCCGGCGCTCGCCCAGACGCAGGGACGGCGCGCGGCCGAAGCCGGACAGAGCCGTGATCAGCTTGCGGAAGATGTTGCGGATGGTCTCGGCGCGGATCTCTTCGGCTTCGCGACGGATGCGGCGCAGGTCTGCGGCGGACGGAAGGGCCGAGGGGAAGGTGACCGAGGGGGAATTGGTCGAGGAAACGTCGGAATGCGTGGTGATCAAGGAAACCTCCTCAAGGATCGAGAAGGCGTCTCTCCCGGAATGGGTTCTTGTTTTGCTGCGGTGCACTATAAATGCGTCAGGGCCACTGCCATGTCAAGGCTGGTGCACGAAAGATCAATCCAACCGGCTAGCCCGGCCGCTCCAGCACCGCCCGCAGGTGCGCCGTGCTGGGAAGGACCAGAACCCGCACCGGAGCCGCCCGGCCGCGCACCGCGATATCCCGCGCCGCACCATCGCCGAGGTCCAGCCCCGCCCGCCGAACAACCGTGTCGGAGACGACGAGTTCCGCGTCCAGTTCCTTGGCAAGCCCCTCCAGCCGGCTCGCCACGTTGACCACGTCGCCGACGGCGGTGAGCGAGGTGGCCGGGCCGTAACCCATCTCCCCGACGATGGCGATGCCCGCGTGCAGCCCCATGGCGAGACGCAGCGGGTGGGACATGTCGGCCTGCAAGCCTTGGCTCATCTGCTCGACGCCGGCGGCGACCGCGCAGGCGGCGGCGATGGCCTGACGGCAGGCGCGGTCCGGGTTGCCGTCCACGCCGAACAGGGCCATGGCGCCGTCACCGATGAACTTGTCCACGCGCCCGCCCTCCCCTTCCACCACCTGCCCGATCATGGCGAAATACTGGTTCAGCAGATGGACCACGTCGAAGGGCAGCTTCTGTTCGGACAGGGCGGTGAAGCCGCGCAGGTCGCAGAACAGGACGGCAATGGCGCGCTCCTCACCACTCCAGCGGCCATCGGTGCGCGGCCGCGGCCCCAGCGGGGTGGAGCGGATCAGCGGAATCACCGCGAGGTCGGCGGTGGGGCGCAGCTGGCAGGCGAGCCGGACACCCTGCGGCGCGCCGACCCGGTCCAGCGTGGCGCGCTCGTCGGCGTTCGGCTCGGGCAGCTTGTCCGCCCCTTCCACGATGCGCACCCGGCAGGTCGAGCAGCGGCCCCGCCCGCCGCAGACGGACACATGCGGGATACCGGCCAGCCGGCTCGCCTCCAGCACGCTGAAGCCGCGCGGCACGGCGACGGTCTGGCGGTCGGGATAGGCGATCCGCACCAGCGTGCGCCGCCGTCGCAATGCCCGTACGCCCCGCGCCGCGAGCGTCGCCGCGATGGCCCCGCCGAACAGGCCGTAGGCGCCCGACCGCACCCACTCCAGGGTCGGCGGGTCGGGGCCGCGCACCTCCGGCCCGTAGCGCGCGACCAGTCCGGCAACCTCCTTGCCCGCCTGGGCGAAGCCGATCAGGGCCAGGACGGGGATCAGCAGAGCCACCGCGAACAGCCATGGTGCTGCGGCCGGATACCAGGATCGGTGGCGGAGCCAGAAGTGAATGCCGATGCAGCCATGGGTCCAGACCACCAGCAGAGTCAGCACTTGGCGCAGGCCGACCATTGGCGAGTCCACCCACAGCGCCTGCACAACCACATCGTATGTGTCCTCAAGCCCGGTCAGGACCGCGTGCAGCCGCGTTGCTACGGCATGCGGGATCACCAGGAACGGAACCGCCAGCCCGAGGACCAGCTGCGCCAGTTCCCCCGGCGGCATGCGCAGCGTGCGGCGCCGGTACAGCGCCACCATCGCCAGGGCGGCGTGGACGAGCACCGACCCATAGAACAGGATCGTCGCCGGGGTGCTGCGCCAGAAGCCGACGAACCAGCCCCGCGCCACGTCCATCGCGTCCAGCGAGACAAGGCCCATCGCGTGGTTCAGCAGATGCGTCGCCACGAAGCTGAAGATCACGAGCCCGGTGGTCAGCCGCAGGGCGCGCACCGAGGGCCGCGCCGGCACCCAGCCGGAATTCCCGCTTCGAACCGCGTTGTCCGTCATCGCGATTCCCTCCCGATGTGCTGGGCGGCGCACCATGACCCTGGCACAGACCGCCCGCCCGTGTCAGCCGCCCCTTCGGGAGAGGAGGGCTGCAACCTGTGGGAGATGGAGGTGGCGTGCAACAAAACGTCGCATGCATGCGAATTCGCATCCATACGCACTCACGGATGCGGAAATTTGGTGGTAGTTCCATCGTTATCGCTGACTATAATAACTTGCAAACGTGGCACGACGCACACCGAGTGCGGGTGTCTTGACCGGGAAAACGGGATAACAGGGGGAATACGATGGCGAACACTCGCGCGCTCGACCTCATCAAACGCCTTGCCACCGACAGCGAGTTCCGCAACACGCTGAACGGCTTGGACGCCGCCGGCAAGCGTGCCTTGCTCGCCAGCAGCGGTTTCGAAGGCGTGGATGCCGAGGAGGTGCGGTCGGCCGCCGGTGATGCGCTGCGCTCCCTGACCGCCAAAGGCCAGAACGTCGATCCGGGCGTGGCCGCCGAGTCGATCGCCACCGCGGCCGCAGCCGCCAGCGCGCCCGCTGTCGCGGCTCAGCCGGCCGGCGCTCCGATCTTCGCCGGCCAACCGACCAATGGCGCCACCACGGACGGCGGCGCGAGCGCCGGGATTTTCGCTGGCCAGCCGGCTGCGGGCATCTTCGCGGGCCAGCCGGCCGCTGGGATCTTCGCCGGCCAGCCGGCGGCGGGAATTTTTGCCGGCCAGCCGGCGGCCCCCATCTTCTCGGGTCAGCCCGCCACCGGCGCCACCGCCAGTGCCTTCATCTTCGTCGCCCAGCCGCTCCCCAGCGCGGCCACGGGCGCCTTCATCTTCGTGGCCCAGCCGATGACGGGTGCCACGGCCGGCGCCCCAATCTTCGCCGGTCAGCCCGCCACGGGCGCCACGACGGGCGCGGGCATTTTCGCGGGCCAGCCGGCCGCTGGAATCTTCGCCGGCCAGCCGGCGGCGGGCATTTTCGCCGGTCAGCCGGCAGCCGCCCCCATCTTCTCGGGCCAGCCCGCGACCGGTGCGACGGCGGGCGCGCCAATCTTCTCGGGTCAGCCGACCGCCGCTCCGATCTTCTCGGGCCAGCCGGCGACGGGTGCCGCCGCCGGTAGCCACATCTTCGCGGGTCAGCCCGCCACGGGCGCTACGACGGCCGCAGGCATCTTCGCCGGTCAGCCGGCTGCCGGAATCTTCGCGGGCCAACCGGCTGCTGGCATCTTTGCCGGCCACCCGGCCGCTGGGATTTTTGCTGGCCAGCCAGCGGCGGGCATCTTCGCCGGCCAACCGGCTGCTGGAATTTTTGCCGGTCAGCCGGCGACCGCCCCGATCTTCTCGGGTCAGCCCGCCGCCGGAGCCACCGCGAGCGGCTTCATCTTCGCCGGCCAGCCGGCCGAGGGAACCGTCGCCGCTCCGCAGACCCAGCCGGTGAAGAAGGCTGATGACTGAGACCGGTTCGGGTATCCGGCTCGGCGACACCGTTCACCGGGCGGCCAAGCGTTTCTTCCTGGGGACCCATCGCACCGCGACCCCGGAAGAAACGCTGGAGCGGATCAGGCCGCATCTGCGGCGGTGCGGGATCACCCGCCTCGCCGACGTGACCGGCCTTGACCGCATCGGCATCCACACCGTGCTGGCCCACCGGCCGAACAGCCCGTCGCTGTCGAACAGCGCCGGGAAGGGGTTCAGCCTGACCGCCGCCACGGTGTCGGCCGCCATGGAGGGCATCGAGGTCTACCACGCGGAGGCGCTCGCGCTTCCGCCGGTCGAATGCCCGTGGAACGCCCTGCCCCCGGACGGCCGGATCCCGATCGACCGGTTGCCGGGCACCCGGAACGGTTCCTTTCGGCCCGACCTGCCCGAATATTGGGCCTGGGGCTGGGATTTGATGAGCAACAGGCCGGTCGCCGCCCCCTGGACGGCGGTCGGCATGCTCGGTCCCCCGGTGCCGAGGCCGGGCCTGCGCAGCTTCTACGCCATGGGCACCAACGGGCTGGCCAGCGGCAACCACATCCTGGAGGCCATCGCGGCGGCCCTCTACGAGGTGATCGAGCGCGACGCTGTCGCCTGCTGGAAATTCGCCGGTGGCGTGCTCGGCTGCGCCACGCCGCGCGTCGATCTGAACACCGTGGACAGCCCGGTGATCCGGGATCTGGTGGCGCGCTTCGCCGAGGCGGGCATCCGCCCGCTGCTCTACGATATGACGGTGGACACAGGTGTTCCGACCTACATGGCCATCGTCTACGACCGGGAACTGCGCCACGGCGGCATGCACCGGGGCTATGGCAGCCATCTGGAACCGGCGGTCGCCATGTCCCGCGCCCTGACGGAAGCGGTGCAGTCGCGTCTCGTCCTGATCGCTGGGTCGCGCGACGACTTCTTCCGCCGCGACATCCAGATGAACCAGAGCGCCGACGACGCCGTCCAAGTGGCGGCCCTGGAGGCGGCGCCCGCCACCGTGGACGGCCGGCGCCATCCCAACCGTGCCACCCCGACTTTCGAAGGGGACATCGCCCTGCTGCTGGACGCGTTGCGCCGCGCCGGGATCGGGCAGGCCATCGCCTTCGACCTGACCCACGCGGACAAGGGAATCCCGGTGGGCCGAGTGGTGGTGCCGGGGCTGGAAGGCTATTGCTCCGATTTCTACACGCCGGGGCCGCGCGCGCAGGCCTTCGCCGCCGCCCTCGCCAACGCGATGGCCGCCCCTTCGCTGTCCGCTCAGCCAATGTCCGCCCAGCCAATGCCCGCCGGAATGCCGACATGAAGATTTGCGTCTTCCTCGGCCCGACCATGCCGGTCGAAGCCGCCCGCGCCATTCTGCCGGACGCGGTCTACCTGCCGCCGGTGGCGCAGGCCGACGTGGTCAGCGCGCTGCACATCCACCGGCCGGACGTGCTGGCCCTGATCGACGGCGTGTTCGGGCAATCGCTGGCCGTCTGGCACAAGGAGATCCTGTTCGCCCTGCACGAAGGGGTGACCGTATTCGGCGCCTCCAGCATGGGCGCACTGCGCGCGGTGGAGTGCGCCGAATACGGGATGATCGGCGTCGGCGAGGTGGTGCGCCAGTACACCGACGGCACCCTGACCGAGGACGACGAGGTCGCTCTCGCCCACGCCGGGCCGGAAGACGGTTTTATGCCGCTGTCCGAGCCGATGGTGAACCTGCGCGCCAGCTTCCGGGCAGCGCAAGACGCCGGGGTGATCGACGCTGCGCTGCACGACCGGCTGGTCGCCGCCGCCAAGCGGCTGTACTTCCCGGAGCGCGCGCGCGACCGGATCTGGGCCGAGGCTGGACTGACCGACGCCGAGACGGAGCGGTTGGAAGGCTTTCTCGCCACCGGCTATGTGGACCTGAAGCGGCGGGACGCCGAGACGCTGCTGCACCATCTGCGCGACCTCGCTCTGCGGGGCGTGACCGCCCTGCCCCCGCGCGTGCCCTTCGACTTCAACCGCACGCATTTCTTCGAGGTGCTGTACGAACGCGACCGCCGCGCCGTCCATGGCGGGCATGAGGTCCCGCTGTCCAGCATCGCCAACCACGCCGCCCTGCACCGCGCCGACTTCGCCGAGATCAACGCGGCGGCGCTGGGCCGGGTTCTGTCCCTGCAACTGGCCGAACTGGTCGGCGTGACGGTGGACGCGGCGGCGGTGACGGAGGAGACGCGACGCTTCTGCTGGCGCCGGGGCATCACCAGTGCCGAGGCGCTGGCCGGCTGGCAACGCCGCAACGACCTGACCGAGGCGGAATTCTCCGGCCTGATGATGGAACTGGCGGTCGAGCGGGCCATGCGCCATTGGCTGATCGCCCGCCGCTTCATGGCACGCACCACGCGCCCCGTGCTGAACGAGCTGCGCGTGCGCGGCCTGTACGAGGCGGTGGCCGAGGATGCGGCCCTTGCCGAGCGCGTCGCCGAGCTGCACTTCGCTGACTTCAGCCGTCAGCCGGCGGTGGAGATGGACCGGCTGGTGCTCGACCACATCGAACAGACCGATGGGCGGATGGACGCCCATTACACCGCCTGGGCCTATGAGGCCGGCTTCAAGGACGCGAACGACCTGCGCATCGATCTGGTGAAGGCGCGTCAGGTCCGCGACCTGTTCCGCCGTCTGGCCGATGAGGCCGAGGCGGCCTTGCGCGAAGGGGAGACGGTGCCGTGAGCGAGGTTGCGGTGAGCCACAGTGCGGTGAACGAGGTGAGCATCCGCGTGCCGGGGCCGTTGCGCGGTTTCGTCGGCGGCCGGGGCGAGGTGGCCGTGACCGGCGCCACGGTGCGGGAGGCCCTGACCGCGTTGGTCGGCGCCGACGCGATCTTCCGCGAGCGGCTGTTCACCGCCGAGGGCGACCTGCGCCGCTTCGTGAACGTGTATCTCGGCGGGAACGACGTGCGCCGTCAGGGCGGCTTGGACACGCACGTCCCGGCCGGAGCGACCCTGACATTGATGGTGGCCATCGCGGGGGGGTGAGCGTTACGCCGCCGTGTGCGGCAGCACGCTGTTCATCACCTTCTTCAGGGCGACGAAATCCACGGGCTTGGTCACCAGATCCAGCGCGCCCTCGTCCAGCGCGCGGCGACGGCTCTCCGCGTCTCCATAGGCGGTGACCATGACCACCGGCACGCCCGGCGTTTCGGCGCGCAGGCGTTGCAGCAGGTCGAGGCCGCTCATGCCCGGCATCTTGATGTCGCTGAGGACCAGAACGGCCTCCGGATCCAGACCGCCGTCCAGCAGCGCCAAGGCCTCCTCGGCCGACTTGGCGAAATGCAGGACCAGTTGCCCTTTACGCAGCTCGGACCGGAAACGCTGGCGGAACAGATCCTCAACGTCCGGCTCGTCATCCACGACAAGGATCCCGACGGTCATGGTCTGCGACGCTCCCCCAACGACACCGCCGATGCGACGCGCGGCAACGTAATGGTGAATTCCGTATAGTCGTTTTCGACGCTGCTGACGTCGAAACGGCCACGGTGCTGGTGTACCACGATGTCGTAGCTGAGAGAAAGCCCCAAACCGGTCCCTTCCCCGGTCGGCTTGGTGGTGAAGAACGGCGTGAACAACTTGGTCATTACGGATTCCGGAATGCCCAACCCGTTGTCGCGCACCCTGATTTCGATCTTGTCTTTGCAATCGGCCGTGGAAACGGTCAGCGTCGGCCGATAGTCCCGATCGGGAATCGACATCTGGCGCTTGCGCATCGCGTAGAAGGAATTCGCGAAAAGGTTGACCAGCACCCGCGACACGTCCTGCGGCACGATGTCGATGGTGCCCACCGCCGGGTCCAGACGGCGGTCGAGGGCGGTGTTGAAATCGCGGTCCTGCGCGCGCGCGGCGTGGTAGGCGAGCGTCAAACTTTCCTCGACCAGCGCGTTGAGGTCGGTGCGCCGCCATTCCCCGCCGCCGCCGCGCGAATGGGCGAGCATGCTCTTGACGATGCCGTCGGCGCGGCGCCCGTGGTCGGCGATCTTGCGCAGGTTGCCCTGAAGATTGCCGACCAGATCGTCGAAATCGGCCCGCGCGTCACCGTTCAATTGGTCACCGAGCGGGGCGATCAGCTCCGTCAGCTCGTCCAGCAGCTCGCCCGACAGTTCGGCGAAGTTGTTGACGAAGTTCAGCGGGTTCTTCAGTTCGTGGGCGATGCCGGCGGCCAGCTGGCCGAGCGAGGCCATCTTTTCCTGAACGATCAGCTGCTGCTGCGTCTCGCGCAGTTCCTGCAACAGGCTTTCCGCCTGGTCGCGCGCCTCGCGCAGTTCGTCCTCGATGCGCTTGCGGTCGGTGATGTCGAAGTGGGTCAGGACGAAGCCGCCGTCCGAACGCGGGGCCGCCCGGATGTCGAGCACGCGGCCGCTCGGCACGCGCCGCTCCGAATGAACCACGCCCCGGATCTTCAGCAGGCCCCGGAACTCGTCGATCTTGCTTTCCAGGGGCGCGTCGCCATAGTCGCCGCGCTCGTGGTTGTAGCACAGCATGGCCTTCATGGAGGTGCCCGGCGGAAACAGCCCCGGCGGGTAGTCCCACAGGCGCAGCAGCTCGCTGTTCACGCCCTCCATCCGGCCTTCGGCGTCCAGCATCAGCACGCCGTTCGGCATGGCGTCGATGGCGGATTGCAGGCGTTGCCACTGGTGCGGCAGTTCGGTGAAGCCGTCGTGCGGGCGCACCACGGTCAGCATTTCCAGAACCGCCGGCTCCCCACCCCACTCCACCGGTTCCAGAAGCTGGTCGAACCACTGGACGCTCGAATCGGCGCAGCGGCGCTTGGTCCGGCGGACGTCGGTGCGCCGCTCGCCGGCAAGGCAGCCCTCGTAGGCCTGCCGCTCGGCGTAGGCGGCGTCGTCCGGCACCAGACGCAGCACGTCCGGCAAGGCCGCGATCTCGGCCGGAGAGTCGTAACCGAGCAGGCGGGCCAGAGCCTCGTTGCAGTGGATGACGCGCTCGCCGCGATGGATCAGCAGGCCGGGCACAACGGCAAGGACCTGATCGCGGTACCGCCGGGCGCTCTCGATCACGGTGTCGGTATCGTCCGGCCTGTCGTTTTCCATGCCGCTGCGCTCATCGTTGGACATCGTGTTTGCTGGAAAGTGCGTTTGCTCAGGCCGTCCCGGCCATGGCTTCGGCGGCGAGCGCCTCGGCCGGAGCGTCGATGGGCAGGCGCAGGATGAAACAGGCGCCGCGACCGGGCTCGCTCTCCGCCCGGATTTCGCCGTGCAGCTTGTCCGTCACCAGATTGAAGGCGGCGTAGAGCCCGAGGCCGATGCTGCCGGCCCCGCGCCGGGTGGTCGCAAAGGGCTCGAACAGACGGGGCAGGATCTCGCGCGGGATGCCCCGGCCGTTGTCGCTGACCCGCAATTCCACCCGCTCATCGGGCAGCATCGCCGCCGAAATGACGACGCGGCCCAAACGGCCCGGTTCGAAGGCGTGGTTGAAGGCGTTGGTCAGCAGGCTGATCAGCACCTCGGTCAGCGTCCCCGGATAGCTGTCCAGAACCAGATCCTTCGGGCAGTCGAGCAGCAGTTCGTGCCCCACCGCAACCGGCTGCACCCGGACGGCCAGCAGGATATCCTCCAGATACTCCCTCAGGTCGAAGCGGCTGCGCGGCATGGAGGCGCGCCCCTCCGTCACCAGCTTCAGGCTTTGGATCAGGGCGACCGCGCGCTCGATGTTGGTGACCAGGAGACAGGCAACCTCGCGCGCCGTATCCAGATAATTCTCCAGGTCGGTGCGGCGCAGCAGCCCGTCGTTGAAGGTGCCGGAGATGGTGTCGGAAACCGTCAGCAGATGCGTTGCCGCCGTCAAGGCCACGCCAACCGGCGTGTTGATTTCGTGCGCGACGGCGGCGATCAGCTGCCCGATCACGGCCATCTTCTCGGCCCGGATCAGGTCCTCCTGCATGCGTTCCAGATCGGCGAGCGCGGATTCCGCCGCGTCCTTGGCGGCGCGCAACGCCTCGGCCTGGGCCTTGCGCTCGGTGATGTCGTAGACCCACACGACGAACACCACGCGCCCTTCGTACATGGTCTGATCGAAGGACAGGATGGCCCACACGGTGCTGCCGTCCGGGCGGGTGAAGGGAACCTCCTCGTCGCGAATCGGGCGGCCCCGGCGCAGGCGGACCAGCAGCCGCTTGCGTGCCATGATGTGACTGTAGAGCGCCGCCGCCCCACGCTCCCGCATCGCCTCCGGCGACAGGCCGAACAGGTCGGTGCATTGGCGGTTGCAGTAGAGGATGTCGCCGTCCTCCGCCGCGATGAAGACGCCGATGGGGCTGCCGTCCAGCACGCGGCGCAGGCGCGCGGCCTGTTCGCGCGACGCCGCCTCGGCCGCGCGGGTTTCGAACAGGGCGTCGCGCAGCTCGCGTTCGGCCTGCCGTACCGCCAGCGTCTTGCGGATGGTCGCTTCCAGGTCGGCGAAGTCGATGGGCTTGGTGATGAAGTCGAAGGCGCCGCGATTCATGGCCGCGCGCACGTTGCCGAGGTCGTCGTAGGCCGACACCATCACGGCGCGCACGTCGGCGTTCACCTTCGGCAGGTGGTCCAGCAGCGTCAACCCGTCCATGCCCGGCATGTTGATGTCGCTCAGCACCATGTCGATGTCGGGATCCGAGCGCAGGGCGGCGAGCGCCTCGTCGCCATCATGGGCGAACAGGAACTGCATTTCGCCGGCGCGCACGGCCCGCCGGAAGCGCTGGGTGATCAGCACCTCCACGTCGCGCTCGTCGTCGACCACCAGAATCTTGCTCATCCCGTCTTCCCAGCGCGGACCCATCCTCGGGGCGGGCCGTCGTTCCTCCACGGTCGGGGCATCGGTAAGATTGAAGACGTTATGACCCACCTCCACCGTACGCACATGCGACACCATAGCATGTTTACCATAGGGCGTGCATGCGCTGCTTGTGCGAACGGCCTTCTCAGGGGGCCGGGGCCTCGGACGGCGTGCGGCACGATGTCGCTGACGCTCGGCGGGAGCGGCTGCCGACGCGTTCCGAATAGGCGCGCGTGATCTCCGCCCCGAACAGGAAGATCGACGCGGAATAGTAGACCCACAGCAGGACGAGCACGAAGGACCCCGCCGCCCCGTAGACGGTCGCCACACCGCTGGTGCCGAGATAAAAGCCGATCAGGAACTTGCCCACGGCGAACAGCAGCGCCGTGATCGCGGCGCCGAACCAGACGTCCATCCAGGGAATGCGGGTGTCGGGCAGGACGCGGTAGATCAGCGCGAACAGCACGGTCAGCACTACCCAGGACGTGACGACGTCCACGATCCACAGCAGGGTGGGCAAGGCTGGAAGATACCGCCCCACCCATGTGCCGAACACGGCGAGCGCCGCGCTGACCGCCAGCGACACGATCAGCAGGAATCCGATGGCGGCGATCAGCGCCAGGGCCTTCAGCCGGACGGTGACCAGCCAGGTGACGGTGGACTCGGCGGGTGGCTCGGCCTTCCAGACGCGGTTCAGCGCCGTCTGCAACTCGGCGAACACGGTGGTCGCGCCGACGACGATGGTGGCGATCCCGAGGACGCTCGCCCACACGCCGGTTTGCCGGTTCCCAGCGCTGGCGATCAGGCTTTGCACGGTCTGCGCTGGCTCCGGGCCGATCAGCCGGGACAGCTGCTCCACCAGCGCGCCCTGCGCAGCCTCCTCCCCGAAGGCAAGGCCGGCGAGCGCCGTGACCAGGATCGCCGTCGGGGCCAGCGAGAAGATGGTGTAGAAGGCGATGGCCGCGCCGAGGCTCATGGCGTCGTCGTTGAACCAGCCGCGCGCGGCGGCGGCGACGATTTCCCAAACCCGCCAAACTGCGTTCATCGAGAGCCTCCGGGCATCAGGCGCGCTTATCCGAAAAAATAAACACGCGGCCTGAAGATCCCGCTTGCGTCCCCCCTCCGCTTTCGCTAAACAACGCCTCCCGCGCCGACGACGTCCCCATCGTCTAGAGGCCTAGGACACCGCCCTCTCACGGCGGCAACCGGGGTTCGAATCCCCGTGGGGACGCCACTTCCGCACGAAGTTGTGCATGCGGGCCGGGCATCTGGTTGGATGCCGGTCCGGCGGAAGTGGAGGACAAGAAGAGGCCTCCTTCCGGCGGTTTCTCCGGTCAGACTTCACTCATTCTCACATCAAAATCATCGGCTCACGCCCCGGCTTCCGGGCGCTTGCGGGCTTCGGTCGGGCGCACCGGCGTATCGCGGGCATCGTTGCCGGTGGTGGCCGCCACAGGCGTATCGTCCTCGTTCAACCCGGCCTTGAAGCTTCGGATGCTCTTGCCGAGGTCGCCCATGAGCTGCGGGAGCTTGCCCGCCCCGAAGATGATCGCGACGATCAGCAGAAGGATCAGGATTTCCCAGACGCTCAATCCCACAGCTACTCTCCTTCGGCCCGGTGCGCGGAACGGCGCGACGGCAGGTTAAGCGCATCGGTCGAGGTTGAAAAGGCGCAGCGTCGGGGCGGGCCGAAGCCCGCCCGCCCCCTGCTGGATCAGGGATTGCCGGATCAGAGTTCCTCTTCCTCGTCACCGCCGCCGAAGAGGCTCCAGCCGCTGTCCTCCGGCACCTGCTCGGCCACCTGATCCACGGCGTTCGTGGCTTCCTGGGCCATGGCCTCGCCGCCGCCGGCGAACATGCTGGACAGGGCGCTGCCGAGCAGCATGCCGCCGGCCACGCCCGCCGCCGTTTGCATTGCGCCCGCCATGAAACCGCCGCCCGCGCGCTGCTGATGCGGGTTGGCGTAGGCCGCCACGCGCGGATCGCCGTAGGCCGGCGCCTGCGCCTGCTGGCCCCAGGGCGAGTTGGCCGGGCGCTGCGGCGCCGGGGCGGGCTTGGCGCCGCCGCCGAACAGGCCGCCGAAGATGCCGCCGCCGGCAGCGGCCGGGCGCTGCTGAAGCTGCTGCTCAAGCTCCTGGTTGCGGTTCTGGGAGGCGGCGAGCGCCTGCTCCAGCATGACGATGGCCTGCGCCATCAGGTACGGCGCGGCGGGTTGGCGGGCGACGGCGTCGCGGATGTGGGCTTCGGCCTGCGGGTCGCGCGGGCCGGACTGGGCCTCGGCCTGACGCAGCTTGGCGAACAGGTCGTCAATGATCTGGCGTTCGGTCTGGTCCATGGCGGTGCTCATGCTCTCGGTTGTTGCGGGAAATGCGGACGCGCGGCATCGCGGCGCCATGGCGGCACCGTGCGCGGTCCTTGGGCTTTGCGGGAGATTGGGGCAGGAGATTGGGGAAGTGGGAGCTTGGGTGTCCTGGGTCCGTGGGGGCATCAGTCCCTCCAAGTGCGGTCACGCCCGTCGGCGCAAAAGCAGGTGAAGAGATCCGACATCGCGACCACGTCTAAGTCGCCAGAGGGGCCCGGATCCAAGTGGCAGGAGACGTGGCCCCGTCCCCCGGCCTTGTCAAGACCGCCACGGGCACAGAAAATGCGGCGTCACATCCAGATCCGGTAGAGCCAGAAGGACTCGTCCTCGGCGAAGCGCCGGGCGAAGTCGTTCGGCGAAAAGCCGGTGATCCGCTTGACCGCGCGGCACAGATGCGCCTGATCGGCAAAGCCTTCATCATGGGCCAGTTCCGCCCAATCGACGGGAAGGCCGGACTCGTACCGTTCCCGCGCGGTGAAGAACACACCTTCGGTCTTGACGAGCGTCTGCCACTGCCGCAGCGACCGCCCGCTGTGCGCCATGATGCGGCGCTCGACCTGCCGAGGGCTGTGGGTGCGCCGCCACTGGTGCGCCTGCCACGCCAGCCGTTCGACCCAATGCCGGCCGAAGCGGCGCAGCGAGGGAAACGACAACGCGCGCCCCTGGAGGGTCCGCCAGCGGTCCGCCATGTGGCACTCCAGCGCGGCCAGGGTCGCAGCATCGTCCGGGGCGTCGAGCAGCGCGTCCAGCAGCGGCCACCAATCGGCGTCCAGCACCTCCCGCGCGGGGACGAAGCGGTCGTGAACGGCGGCCACATCGACCCCGAACAGCGTCCGGGCGACGTCCGCCGGGACGCACAGCATGCCGGCGCGCCCGGTGGTCGGCGCCCACCCCACGGTGGGCCGGGACTGGCTACCCGACAGCATCACCGCCGCGCCGCACGGCCGCCACCGCACGCCGCCGGCCGTGCGTTCCACGAATCCCGCGTCGAGGCCCTGGAACCAGGACAGGCACACCAGCGGCGAGGCCGGGAAATGCGACAGGCGTTGCGCGTCGGTCAACGCCGCGCCGCGCGTGTCCCGCAAGATGACGGCCGTCACCGCCCCCTGCAAGGCCAGCGGCGCGAGATGCAGCCGCGCGCGCTCGGCCGTTCCCGCGACGGTCACGCGGGGGGCGCGCGTCAGCGGGTCGGGGCAGTCCACCGGCGAAGGCTGTCGGTTCGGGATCATCGCCGCACAGCATAGACGGTGGCGAGATACCGCGTCGATGTCGGTTGCGTTCAAGACGCGCATCGCGTGCCGGCGCACAATCCTGGTCATGAACACGCCATCCCCCTCGCCTTGCCCGTTCCACGCGGATGCGTCGTCCCGCGTGGAGGCACCCTCCCCTCCCGGCCCTCACCCCCTCGGCGACTGGCCGCCGGGACCGCCGCCCGGCCTGACCGGCTGGGGTCTGCTGAAACGGATGTCGGGCGATCTGCCCGGCACGCTGGCCGCGTGGCAGCGGGAGTTCGGCGATCTCGTGCATCTGCGCATCTGGCCGGAGCATCAGGTCGTCGTCACCGATCCCGACCTCGCGCGCGAGCTGCTGGTCACCCACCACGACGCGCTGATCCGCTGGGAACGCGGCATGCGCGTCTTCGCCCAAGTGCAGCAAAGCAGCGTCTTCATCGCCGAGGCCGAGGCTTGGCGCGCCAAGCGGCACGCCTTGCAGCCGAGCTTCCAGCCCAAGGCGGTGCAGGCCTTCGTCCCGACCATCGCCACGGCGGCCGGGCAGGCGCTCGCGCATTGGCCGGCGGACGGCGAAAGCGTCCCAATCGAGAGCGCGTTCACGTCGCTGGCCATGGACGTGATCCTGCGGATGGTGTTTTCGAGCGCGATCGGCGACGACGCCCGCGTGGCGGAAGACGCCGTGCACACGGTCCTCCGGCAGGTGAACGCCGAGCTGTACTGGCCGGCGAGCTGGCCCGATTGGGTGCCGTGGAAGCGCGAGAAGCGGCGCGCGCTGGCAATGCTCCGGGATTTGATCGACCGGCATGTGCGGGCACGGCTGGGATTGGCGCCGGACGGCTGGCCCGACGACCTGCTGACCCGCCTGCTGCATTTGCATCGCGACGACCCGGCGGCGTGGCCGCTGCAAACCGTGCGCGACGAGTGCATGACCATGTTCCTCGCCGGCCACGAGACCGCCGCCGCCACGCTGACCTGGTGGGCGTGGTGCATAGCGGCGAATCCGGACGCGCAGACGGCCGCGCGCGACGAGGTCCGGCGGACGCTGCAAGGCCGCGCACCGACGGCGGGCGACCTGCTGTCCCTGCCCTTCCTGACGCAGACCCTTCAGGAGACGCTGCGCCTCTACCCGGCGGCGCCGGTGCTCAACACCCGCCGATCCACTCGGCCGATCACCCTGGGCCCATGGCGGCTGCCCGCCCGCACCATGTTCATGCTGCCGGTGCAGGTGATTCAGCACGATCCACGCTGGTTCCCGGAACCGCTGGCCTTCCGGCCGGAGCGCTTCGCCCCCGACGCGCCGGCCTTTCCGCGCGGCGCCTACCTGCCTTTCGGCGCCGGCCCGCGCGTTTGCCTGGGGCAGCATCTGGCGATGACCGAGATGACGGTGATCGCGGCGATGGTGCTGCAACGCTTCGCGCTGTCGGTGCCCGAAGGCGTGGCGCCGCCGCGCCCGGTCATGACGGTCTCGCTGCGGCTGGACCGACCCCTGCGCCTTCGGCTGTCAGAGGTCACTCCGCAGCACGCATCTGACGGGCGAGCGCCACTTCCAGAAGGCGTGGCGTGACCGGCTTGTGCAGAAGCCCAAGGCCGTGGGCGATGGCGTCGTGCTGCGGCTCGGCGCCGATCTCCCCGGTGATGATGATGCCGGGGAGCTTCCGCCCGTACATCTGGCGGGCGCGCAGGATCGCCTCCGTGCCGACCCGCCCTTCGCGCAGACGGTAATCGACGATGAGGATGTCGGGCCGCCGGGGATCGGAGCGCAGCTTTTCCAGCGCCTGGTCCGTCGATCCCGCGATCAGCACATCGTACCCCCATTCGCGCAGCATGGTGTCGAGCCCCATCAGGACGATGGCGTCGTCGTCCACCACCACGGCGAACGGCCGCTCCTCCCCGGCGGCGGAGAGCGTCTCGGGCGCGCCGTCGGGAGAGGACGCCGGCTCCGCCTCCTCCGTCGCCAGGGGCACGGCGACGCTGAACCGTGAACCACGGCCGGGCTCGGACCGGACCTCCACGGGGTGGTCCAGCAGGCGCGACAGGCGGCGCACGATGGCGAGGCCCAGGCCCAAACCCTGCGACCGGTCCCGCTCGGCGTTGCCGACCTGATGGAACTCCTCGAAAATCCGGGTGAGATGGTCGGCGGGGATGCCGATGCCGGTGTCGCAGACCTCGATGAGCAACCGGTCTTCCTGCGCCGTGCAGTCGATCACGATCTGGCCGCTGTCGGTGTAGCGGACGGCGTTTTCGATCAGGTTGCGCAGCATGCGGCCGAGCAGGACGCGGTCGCTGCGGACCGTGGCGCCGCAGGGCATGGCGCGCCACTCGACCCCCTTGCCACGCGCGATCGGCGCGTAGGCATCGTTCAGCGGTTCCAGCACGTCGGCGGCGCGGAACACCTCGAACTGCGGCGCCACGATTCCGGCGTCGAGGCGGGAAATGTCCAGCAGCCCGTCGAGCAGCCCCTTCATGACATCCAGCCCGTGCAGCAGGCGTTTCAGCTTGTCCTGGGCGGCGGGCTCCGTCAGGTGCGGGCGCAGCGTTTCGGCGAACAATAGGATCGACTGCATCGGCTGGCGCAGGTCGTGGCTGGCCGCCGCGAGGAAGCGGCTCTTCGAGCGGTCGGCCTCCTCCGCAACCTCCCGCGCGCGGTGGATGTCGTGGATGTCCACCGCGCCGCCGAACCACGCGATGATGCGCCCGCCCTGGTGAACGGGGTGGGTGCGGCTGAGGTGCCAGCGGTAGGCCCCGTCCGCCCGCCGCAGGCGCAGTTCGTACTCGTGCGGCTCTCCGGCGGCGATGGCACGCCGACGTTCCGCCTGGATGCGCTCGACGTCGTCCGGGTGGACGTCGTTCATGCGGGTGTCTTCGGTCGTCCGGCGGCCGGTGTAGGCGCGGAAGGCGGCGTTAACAAATTCCAGCGTACCGTCGGGATGGTTCACCCACATCATGTGCGGCGCGTCCTCGACCAGCGCGCGGAACCGTTCCTCGCTGGTCCGCAACGCCTCTTCCGCCACCCAGCGGCGCGTGATGTCGCGCATGATGCCGGTGAAATAGCGCTGACCGCCAACCGTCCATTCGGCGACGGCGAGTTCCAGCGGAAAGGTCGATCCGTCCTTGCGCCGTCCCTGCACCTCCCGGCCCGAGCCGATCATCTTCCGGACGCCGCTGCGCAGAAAAGCGCCGATGTAGCCGTCGTGCTCCGCGTGGAACGGCTCCGGCATCAGCGTCGTGACGTTGCGCTCGAGCAGTTCGGCCTCCGTGTAGCCGAAGATTCGCTCCGCCGCCGGGTTGCAGGACTGGATGGAGCCCTGCTCGTCGATGACGACCATGGCGTCAACGGCGGTCTCCACGATGGCGCGGTGGCGGGCCTCGCTGACCTGCAACGCGGCGGCCGTTGCCTCCCGCGCGCGGATCTGCGCCTCCAGATCCTCGGCCATGCGATCGAACGCCTGCCCCAGTTGACCGAGTTCCGAGCCGTCGTCCGGCAGGCCGGCGCGCGCGGACAGTTGTCCTGACCGCCAGCGTTTCGTCGTCTCGACCAGCGCTTCCACCGGGCGATGGATGGGGCGCCGGGCGAGCAGAAGCGCGCCCAACAGGCTGAGCATGAGAGCGGTCGCGATCCACAGGAGGGAGCGCCGCATCGTCTCGTCCACGTCGGCCATGGCGGCGGCGTGGTCGAAGCCGATGGCAACAAAGGTTTGCCGGACGTTGATGGTGATCGGTTCATAAGCGAACACCCGCAACGTGCCGTCGATGCCCATCACCTGGGCGGTGCCGATCGCCTTGGCGTCGATCAGCGGGCGGAACCGGTCCGGCAGCGTGGTGCCGACCAGACCGGGACGGTCCGGCACATGGGCCAGAACGACTCCGTTGCCGTCGGAGAGAAGGATCACGGCGTTGGGCGGAAGCGGATGCTCCGCAAGATAGCCGCCGAGCCAGCCGAGGTCGATCAGCGCCGTCACCACGCCGACCATGGTCCCATCGTCCCCGTGAATGGGCAAGGTGAACGGAACGGCGGGCTTGCCGGTCGATCGGTTCCGGGTGAACTCGCCGACCGTGAAGCTGTCCCTCTCCAGCGCATCGCGCACATGAGTGTTTTCGGACAGAGTCGTGCCGGACAGGCTCTTGTCGGTGGAGCAAAGAACCGCGCCGTCCAGCCTGGCGAGATAAATCGTCAGATAGTCGGGCAACTGCGGGCGCGTCCGCTCCAACAGGCCCTGGCATACGCCGCCGTTGAGTTCCCGCGCGGCGCGCGTCTCCGCCAGCAGGGACAGCGTGTTCCG
Source organism: Azospirillum soli (assembly GCF_017876165.1). Taxonomy (GTDB): domain Bacteria; phylum Pseudomonadota; class Alphaproteobacteria; order Azospirillales; family Azospirillaceae; genus Azospirillum; species Azospirillum soli. The sequence goes on along the minus strand of NZ_JAGINQ010000005.1, from coordinate 210,037 downwards.
CACCCCTTCCACGAGGCGCCGCTGCTCGCCGCCCAGCAGGCCAAGCAGGTGAAGGGCCGTGCGGTAGACCTCCGCCTCACGGTCATGCCGCAGGTCGATCTGGTTCCAGATCTCGACGGCCGAGATCGGAGCGAGGGCAAGGCCAACCAGCAGGAGGAGCCGGGCCAGGATGCTCATACCAAGGCGCTCATGAAGGTCAGCTTCCCGCGTCTGTGCCCGGCCGCATCGCCCCGTGCTGGTGCATCGTGCACTCTCCTGTCTCTGACCTTTCAACGTCAACAGTGCAGTTGGTCGAGCGAGCAATCAATAGGCTGCTTGATCTGTGAAGGTCGTCGCCGATCACGTTGACGTTCAGATTGCTGGGATTCGAGAATCCGCCTTCTCTTTATTCAACGTTGACGCGCAGCCTGGACGCGCACCCATCTGAACGCCACGGTTTTACTGGTCCACCCGGTGGACAACCCGATGGGCAACCCTACGCCCCGCCCGTTGTTCTTTTGGTCCAATCGAGACGAGGAGGACACCATGGGCCTGTTCGATTTCTTCCGCCGTGATGCCGGTGACAAGGTCGGCGATGCCGACACCCCGACGCCCGAGGAGCTGAAGCAACACGTCGCGCAGCTGGGTCTGCCGGTCAACGCGCTCGACATCCAGGTCAAGGACGACACCGTGACCGTGCGCGGCACCGTCACATCGCAGGACGAGAAGGAAAAGATCGCCGTCGCGCTGGGCAACGTGAAGGGCGTGTCACGGGTGGACGACCAGACCGCCGTGGTCCGTTCCGGCCAGGATCAGCCGACCATGGCGCCCACCGAGCAGCCGAATCTCCAGTCGCAGTTCCACACGGTGGAAAAGGGCGACACGCTGTCGGCCATCGCGCAGAAGGTCTACGGCGACGCCCAGCTCTACAATCGGATTTTCGAGGCGAACAAGCCGATGCTGAAGGACCCGAACAAGATCTACCCGGGGCAGGTGCTTCGGATTCCGCCGCGATAAGGGGGATCAGCCTGGAGTGCGTGGCAGGTCCTTAACCCAAGGGGGCCTGCCGCTTTCCGGCGAATGGTGCGGTCGAGAAGACTCGAACTTCCACGGCATTTCTGCCACAGCGACCTCAACGCTGCGCGTCTACCAATTCCGCCACGACCGCAATTCGTCCAACGGGCGGATAGGCAGCCCGCGGTGAGGTATCAAACGAGAGATGGTGGAGCCAAGGAGGATCGAACTCCTGACCTCTACAATGCCATTGTAGCGCTCTCCCAGCTGAGCTATGGCCCCACGTTCATCTCTATACAGCCCCAACACTGGTAAGGTGTTGGTGCGCTTGGAGGGACTCGAACCCCCACGGCCTTTCAGCCACTAGGACCTGAACCTAGCGCGTCTACCAATTCCGCCACAAGCGCGTCCCGCGTCGTTCTGGGTGACTGCGGGGAGGCGGATATAGGCCGAACCAACCCCTCGCCGCAAGCAAAATTTTTCACATTCGAACGTGGTAGCGTCGGATGACGGAAAAGGCCGGGCTCGCGCGCGGCAAAACGCCGGCGCGGCCCCGGCTTTGGATGGACTGCGCTAGGCGCGGTCGGCCGTCTGCGGAACGACCGGAACGCCGTCGAGATCGCGCGGCAGGCTGCTCGGCACGTCCGAGCGGAACTTGACCGTCAGCGCGTAATCCGACCCGACCTGCGCGACTTCCACGCGGTCCATGCCGGGCAACTGGCTCAAGGTCGCCAGATAACGGTCGCGGGCGGCTTCGGCGGCTTCCTTCGAAACGGGCATGCTGACCTCCCTATGGTTTATGACTCCAGGCTTTTTGTAAGACTGGGGTCTATTGTTTGCTGGGTCAACACTCCAAAAGCGAGAGAGACAGACTGTCACATCGCCGTGACAGGGGCCGTGACGGGATTCGCCCCCCTTTTGCATCGGCGCTTTTGACGGTAGGAGTCGTCGCCCCGCGCCGTAAGCGTCCCTCGCAAGCGGCGCCGCAGCTGAAATGAGCCAGGACGTCGATGCCCTTCCCTTCCGCCCTCGGCCGCCGGATCGGCCCCGCCACGCTTGCCAGCCTCCTTCTCGCCGGCCTGCTGCTCGCTGGCCCGGTGTCTCCGGTGCTGGTGTCTCCCGCGCTGGCCCAGAACGCCGCGCCGGCCGCGTCCGAGGCCGCCGACTTCAAGACGCGGCTAACGCAATGGCAGGACACGCTCAACAAGGCCGCCAACCGCCTCGCCGCCGGCGATCTGGACAACGCGGAGTATGAGGCGCTGCGCGCCCAGCTGCTCGCCGTCCAGCAGGCGGCGCGGGAGGCCGGTGGCGCCTCCGTCGCCTCGCGCGAGACGGCGCAGCGCATGCTGGACGCCCTCGGCCCGGCGCCGGCCCAGGGTGCGGCGCCGGAGGCCGCCCCCATCGCCGCCGAGCGCAAGCGCCTGTCGCAGACCATCGCGGAGGTGGAGGGGCGCGGCAAGCAGGCCGACCTGATCGTCGCCCGCGCCGATATCCTGCTGCGCACGGCCGCCGACCAGCGCATGACCCAGCTGACCGAGCAGATCGCCAAGCGCGGACCGGTGCCCCTGTCGCCGGTCAGCTGGGCCGCCCTGCCCGAACAGGTCGCCTACGTCCAGGAGCGGGTCGGACGCGCCTTCGCCATCGTCCTGGCGGAGGGCGAATGGCGCGACCGCCTGTACGGGCTGGGCGCGCTGGCCGCCTTCCTGGTGCTGGTGGCGTGGCCGGTGCGCCGCGCGCTGCTGCGCCGCTACGGCCACCGCGACGGGGTTGAGCGGCCGAGCTACCGCCAGCGGGTCGCCGCCATGGCGGTGGAAGCGCTGGCCCGCTGCCTGATGCCGGTGGTCCCGACCGTCGCCATCACGGCTTCCCTGGTCGGGCTGCTGCGCGACGTGCCCGACGCCGGGCCGCTGACCGCCCTGCTGCTGGGGCTGTCCGGCGGCCTGTCCGCCTTTTTCCTGGTGACCGGCGTCGCCCGCGCCATCCTGTCGCCGGACCATCCGGCGTGGCAGCTCGCCGACCTGTCCCCCGACAGCGCCCGCCGGCTGGTGCGCCGGATCGCAGTGGCGTCGGTCGGCCTCGCGGTCGCCGGCACGGGAATCGGCCTCACCGAAGGCATGTTCATGCCGCCGGAACTGCGCTCCGTCATGGGGCTCGGCACCATGGCGCTGCTCGCGCTGTCGTTGCTGTCCCTGCTGCCCGACCGGCTGTGGATCGCCGCTCCGGTCGTGGAGGAGGTGGACGACTGCGGCTGTCCGGAGCCCGTGGAGCTGACGCCGGCCCCGGCCCACGCGGTGTGGCCGCGCTTGCGCCTCGCCATCGGCGCCATCGCCGTGGCCGCGCTGGCCGCAGCGGCGGCCGGCTATCTGGCCGGGGCGGTCTACGCGGCCAAGCTGATGCTGACCACTATCATCGTCGGCGGCGTGCTGCTGGTGGCGCGCGGCGTCCTGCGCGAGCTGCTGTGCGTCCTGCTGGAGCGCGGCAGCGGGCAGGTGGCGGAGGTCCGCGACCTCGTCGTCGCCACCGACAAGGGCCGGCGCATGCTGGGCCACGCCGGCCGGGTGACCATCGACGCCGCGCTGCTGGCCGTGGCGTCCTTCTTCCTGATGCCGCTGACCGGCATGACGCTGTCGGAAATGAAGGGGCTGGCCGACAGCTTCCTGAGCGGCGTCACGGTGGGCGGCGTGCGGATCGCGCCGGGCGACATCCTGTCGGCGCTGCTGGTGCTGGCCTCCATCGTCGCGGTGACCCGCTTCGTGCAGCGCCAGCTGGACGAGCGCATCCTCGGCCGCGTCGGCATCGACGAGGGCGTGCGCAACTCCATCCGCACCGGCGTCGGCTATCTGGGCACGACGCTGGCGGTGCTGGTGTCGGTCGGCACGCTGGGCCTCGACCTGTCCAGCCTCGCCATGATCGCCAGCGCGCTGTCGGTCGGCATCGGCTTCGGTTTGCAGAACGTCGTCAGCAACTTCATCTCCGGCCTGATCATGCTGGTCGAGCGGCCGATCAAGGTCGGCGACTGGGTCGTCGTGAACGGGATGGAGGGCACGGTTCGCCGCATCAGCGTGCGCGCGACGGAGATCCAGACCTTCCAGCGCGCCTCGGTGATCATCCCGAACTCGGAATTCATTTCCAAGGCGGTGGTGAACTGGACGCTGAAGGACAAGACCACGCGCATCGAGATCAAGCTGCGCGTCACCTACGATTCCGACGTCCGCCTCGTCCACGACCTGCTGCTGAAGATCGCGTATGGACACGAGCAGGTGCTGCGTATCCCGGAGCCGGTCGTGATGTTCCGCGAGTTCGGCCCGAGCGGCCTGGAGTTCGAGCTGCGCAGCTTCGTCGCCAACACCGACCACATCCTGCCGGTGCGCAACGAGCTGCGCATGCGCATCATCGAGGAGTTCCGCGCCCAGGGCATTCAGATGCCCTTCGACCAGCGCGTCGTCCACATGCCGAAGGTCGAGGAACTGCTGGAGGCGCTGGCCGAATCCCGCGCCGTCAAGGCGATCCCGGCGGCGGTCCCGGCCCGTGAGAAGGAGCCGAGCCCCGTCGATTAAGCTTCCTTCCGGATCAGTCCGACCGCCCCGATGCCCAGCGCCGCCGTCAGCAGGCCGGCACCCAGGAACAGCACGGTGAAGCCGGCCGTGTGGGCGATGGCGCCGTACAACACCGGGCCGATCCCCTGGCCGAGGAAGAAGGACGAGGCGAACAGCGCGAGCGCGGACCCGCGCGCCGTGGCGGACAGCTCCGTCGCCTGGGTCTGCATCGTGTTGTGCAGCATGTAGAAGCCGAAGCCCGCCACCAGGAACAGCGCGGTCACCACCGGCCAGGGCACTGGGAAGGCCATGACCATGTAGCTGCCGCCGCACAGCAGCCCGCCAACCCGCATCATCCCCCATTGGCCGAGCCGGGGCAGAAGCCGCCGCACCACGACGCTGTAGCAGACCCCGCCGACGGCGAAGGCGGCGATGGTAATGCCGGCCTCGACCGCGCCGGACGCGCCGTGGGTCATCAGCAAGGGGGCCACGAACGGGAAGACGCCGAAGATCAGCAGCCCTTCGGCCAGCACCGTCGCGAAGACCCAGATGGAGGCCGGGTTGGCCAGCACGCTGGCGTAGCGCCGCCGCGCATCGGCCAGCGACAGCGGGTGCTGCGGCTCGCTCTGCCCGCGCAGGCCGATGAAGACCAGCAGAGCGATGAGGCTGGTCGCCCCCGCCGCCAGCCCGAACACGGCGCGCCAGCCGGCGGCCTCGGCCATGGCCCCGGCCACCGCCGATCCGGACATCTGGCCCAGGATGACGGCCAGCAGGAAGCGGCTGATGGCGAACTGCCGCTCCGTGTAGGCGACCCGGTCGCCGATCAGCGCCATGGCCGCCGGGATGATCCCGCCCGCGAAACCGCCGGCCAGAACGCGCGAGGCCAGCACGGTCCCGTAATTCGGGGCGACGGCGGAAAAGGCCACGCCGACGGTCAGCACCACCAGCGACAGCCGGATCAGCCGCGTCTTGCCGATGGCGTCACCCACCGGCCCCAGGATCAGCTGCATCGCCGCGTAGGGCAGCGTGTAGGCGGAGGCGAGCAAGGCCGCCTCCGCGACGCCGACGCCGAGGTCCGCCGCAATGACGGTCAGCATTGGGTCGGTCGTCCGCAGCGAAAAGGCGCTCGCGAAGGCGGCGAGCCCGAGGGTCAGGATCAGATTCATCGGGAAGACAACGGCTGGACGGGAAAAAGGGACGGTCCGCCGACCGTAAAGCATCGGCTGCGCCGGGCGCCCGGCAACCTCGCCATGGCACCCATGCGCGGCCGAACGTCACCGGTTACGCAACGGACAGGCGCACGTCGATGTTGTTTTGCGTGGCGTGCGAGTAGGGGCAGACCACATGCGCCTTGGCGACGAGGTCTTCCGCCGTCGCGCGCTCCACGCCCGGAAGGGCGACGGCGAGATCGACGTCGATGCCGAAGCCGCGCCCGTCGTCGCGCGGGCCGATGCCGACGCTGGCGGTCACCGTCGTGTCCTCCGGCAGCTTGGTCTTCTCCTGCGCGGCGACGTACTTCAGCGCGCCGAGGAAGCAGGCCGAATAGCCAGCGGCGAAGAGTTGCTCCGGATTGGTGCCCGGCCCGCCGGCACCACCCAGTTCCTTCGGGGTGGAGAGCTGCACGGCCAGCACGCCGTCGGCGCTGGTGGAACGGCCGTCACGGCCGCCGGTCGAGGTGGCGCTGGTCTTATAGAGAACCTTCATGGCTGCTTCCTTCCGATGTGAACGCTGTGTCTGGGCAGTATGATGGCGCGCCATCTAATTGTGCACAATTTGCTGTGGCGCGGAGCTGCCATGCCGATCGATTGCGCACAATCCCATTGCCCGTTCGCGTTTTCGCTCTATGCTCGTTCGGTTCCGCTTCTGGAGAGACCGTCCCGTGACCGACCGCGACCGCGCACCGGCGCCGCTGTCCGAACAGCTCTGCTTCGCCATCTACTCGGCGGCGCACGCCATGAACCGCGTCTACAAGCCGCTGCTCGACCCGCTGGGCCTGACCTACCCGCAGTATCTGGCTTTGCTGGTGCTGTGGGAGTCGGAGGGCATCACCGTGAAGGAGCTGGGCAACCGGCTGTTCCTCGATTCTGGGACCCTGACCCCGCTGCTGAAGCGGATGGAAGCCGCCGGGCTGGTTGCCCGCCAGCGGGACACCGCCGACGAACGCCTCGTCCGGGTGACCCTGACCGACGCCGGCCGTGCCCTTCGCCAGAAGGCCGGCGCGGTGCAGGACGGCATCCTCTGCGCCACCGGCCTCAGCGCCGATGCCCTCACCGCCCTGCGCGATGGTCTGGCGGGCCTGCGCGGCAACCTGCTGGCGCAGCCCCAGCGGGAGGATTGACGCCGACCGGGCTTGCGGCATCTTTCCCTTCATGCCCGGCCAGAAACGGACAGTCCCGATGCAAGACGCCCGCACGCTGAACCGCCGCAGCCTGATGCATCTGCTGGCCGCCACCGCCGCTGTGGGGATCCTTTACCCGTCCCCTGCCACGGCCCAGCGCGGGCCGCTCGTCACCAGACCGATCCCGTCGTCCGGCGAGATGCTGCCCGTGGTCGGCCTCGGCAGTTGGATCACCTTCAACGTCGGCGATGACGAGGAGGCCCGCGACGCCTGCGCGGCGGTTATGCAGGCCTTCTTCCAGGCTGGCGGGCGGATGATCGATTCCTCGCCGATGTACGGCTCCGCGCAGGAGGTGATCGGGTATGGCCTGGGCAAACTGGGCACGCCGCCGGCGCTGTTCGCGACCGACAAGGTGTGGATTTCCTCCGGCGCGCGCGGGCCGGAGCAGATCGAGGAGTCCCGGCGCCTCTGGGGTGTTCCGCGCTTCGATCTGCTTCAGGTGCACAACCTGCTCTCCTGGCAGGAGCATCTGAAGACGCTGTTCGCGATGAAGGCGGACGGGCGGCTGCGCTATGTCGGCATCACCACCTCGGAAGGACGGCGCCACCGCGAGTTCGCACAGATCATGCGCGGCCAGCCGCTCGACTTCGTCCAAGTCACCTACAACATCCTGGACCGCGAGGTGGAAGACCGCATCCTCCCCCTGGCTCGGGACCGGGGCATGGGCGTCATCGTCAACCGGCCGTTCCGCCAGGGTGCGCTGACTCGGCGGATGGAGCGCCACCCGCTTCCGCCCTGGGCGGCCGAAATCCAGTGTTCGACCTGGGCGCAATTCCTGCTGAAGTTCATCGTGTCGCATCCGGCGGTGACCTGCGCGATCCCCGCAACCACCAACATCAATCACGTCCGCGAGAACATGGACGCCGCCCACGGCCCCCTGCCGGACGAGGCCATGCGCCGCCGCATGGTGGCCTATGTCGAGGATCTCTGATGTCCGAGTGGTGGACCTACACGCCCTCGGACTTCCTGCTCTTTTCGCCCCGCACCTACTACCGTCTGATCGAGCTGTACAACGCCGCGATCTGGCCGGGACAACTCGTGGCGCTGGTCGCGGGTCTCGCGATCCTTGTGCTGGTGCGCAGGGCGGGGCCGTCCTCGGGCCGGATCGTCGCCGCGATTCTGGCCGCCGGCTGGCTGTGGGTGGCGTGGGGCTATCTGTTCACCCGCTACGCCACCATCAACTGGGCGGCCAGCTATGTGGCGGCGGCCTTCGCGATTGAGACGCTGTTGCTGGCCGTGGCGGGCGTGATCGCCGGCAAGCTGACGTTCCATGGCGGCGGACGGTGGGTGGGCCTCGGCCTGTTCCTGTTCGCCCTGTTCATCCAGCCGTTGATTGGTCCGCTGAGCGGGCGCGCGTGGTCCCGGGCCGAGCTTTTCGGGGTCATGCCGGATCCGACCGTGGTCGCGACGCTCGGCGTTCTGCTCGCGGCGGATCGGGTGCGCTGGGAACTGCTGGCCGTGCCTCTGCTCTGGTGCCTGTTCAGCGGGGCGACCTTGTGGACCATGGAGGCGCCGGATGCCTGGGTGATGCCGCTGGCGGCGGGGCTCACCGTCGCGGAACTGGCGCGCCGCAGGTTCTGACGCCCCGATCAGGGGAGGGTCCAGCGCAACTCGGCGGAATTCGCCTCGATGAAGGCGAACACTTCGCGCTCCAGCGCTTCGGAGGCCGGGGTCGGAATGCGGTCCGGCGGGCGAACCAGCACCAACGAACGGCGAATGGCTGGAAACACGGCGGCGGCGCTCAAGCTCCCTTCGCTGACCAGCGCATGCACGCAGCAATAGGGCAGCAGAGTGCAGCCCTCCCCCATGCGCACCAACTCGATCAAGGCCGGCAAGGCGTCCACCTCGACGATCGGGGCGCAGGTCAGGTCACGCTCGGCGAAGACCTGATCGACCAGCAGGCGCAGCCGGTGCGGGCGAGCCGGCAGAATCAGGTCGAGCGCCGCGACCTCCGTCACGTCCAGTTCCGCGCCGTCCGCGAACCGCCCGGCGGATCCCAGCAGCACCATGGTTTCCTCCAGCAGCGGCGTGGTGTGCAGGCTGCCCATGGTCTTGGTCTCGTACAGCACGGCGAGGTCGAGGCGCCCGGACAGCACCCATTCGTGGATCGACGCGCTGAACCCCTCCACCAGATGCAGCCGCACCTTCGGCGCCTGCCGCCGGAACCGCACCGTCAGCCCCGGCAGCATCACCGCCCCCAGCGAGGTCGGCGTGCCGAAGGTGACGCTGCCCGACGGTTCCATCTGGTAGGCCTGCACGGCGTCGCGGGCGGCCCCCACCTCCTTCAGCACGCGGCGGGCGTGCTCCATCAGCACCTGTCCGGCGGGGGTCGGCGTGACGCCCCAGCCGTGCCGCTGCAACAGCTGCACGCCCAGTTCCTCCTCCAGCGCCTTGATCTGGCGGGACAGGGCCGGCTGGGCCACGCGCAGGACGGCGGCGGCGCGCGACAGGCTTTGCAGCTCCGCCACATGCAGGAAGTTGCGGAGCTGCCGGAAGTCCATGCCGCGATCACCCTCATATCCAAATGGAATAGCGGTTATAAGATTTATACCATTGACGCATAGCCTATCCGATCCACACCTTTCTTGAAAAGGCCACCGTGTCAAAAATCGACGGGGGCCGAAAATCGAAAGGGGAGGATGCCGTGGAGGCACCCGGCGAGACGTTTCCGGAGATCCGCGAGTCCGTGCGCAAACTGTGCGCGCGCTTTCCGGGCGAGTACTGGCGCAGGCTGGACGCGGAGCGGGCCTACCCCACGGAGTTCGTGCGGGCGCTGATGGAAAGCGGTTTCCTGTCCGTCCTGATCCCGGAGGAGTACGGCGGTTCCGGCCTCGGACTCGGCGCCGCGACCGCGATTCTTGAGGAAATCCACCGTTCCGGCTGCAATGGTGGTGCCTGCCACGCGCAGATGTACACGATGGGCACCATCCTGCGGCACGGCAGCGACGCGCAGAAGCGGGCCTATCTGCCGGGCATCGCCGAGGGCACGCTGCGCCTCCAGGCCTTTGGCGTGACCGAGCCGACCAGCGGCACCGACACCACCCGCATCCGCACCTTCGCCCGGCGCGAGGGCGACCGGTACATCGTCAACGGCCAGAAGGTGTGGATCTCGCGCGCCGAGCATTCCGACCTGATGGTCCTGCTGGTCCGCACCACCCCGCGCGACGAAGTCGCCAAACCGACCGAGGGGATGAGCGTCCTGCTGGTGGACCTGCGCAAGGCGGTCGGCAACGGCCTGACCATCCGGCCGATCCGCACCATGATCAACCACGCCACCACCGAGCTGTTCTTCGATAATCTGGAGGTCCCGGCCGAGAACCTGATCGGGGAGGAGGGCAAGGGCTTCCGCTACATCCTCGACGGCATGAACGCGGAGCGCATCCTGATCGCATCGGAGTGCATCGGCGACGCCCACTTCTTCATCGACCGCGCCTCCGCCTACGCGCGGGAACGCGAGGTGTTTGGCCGCCCCATCGGCGCCAACCAGGGCATCCAGTTCCCCATCGCCCGCAATTACGTGGAGACCGAGGCCGCCAACCTGATGGTGCGGAAGGCCGCAGCCATGTTCGACGCTGGCATCCCCTGCGGCACCGAGGCGAACATGGCGAAGCTGCTGGCTTCCGAAGCGTCCTGGCACGCTGCCGACACCTGCTTGCAGGCGCACGGCGGCTTCGGCTTCGCCGAGGAATACGACATCGAGCGCAAGTTCCGCGAAACCCGCCTCTATCAGGTGGCGCCGATCTCGACCAACCTGATCCTCTCCCATGTGGGCACGCATGTGCTCCGGATGCCGAAGTCGTTCTGAGCCATGAGTAACCTACCGCTGGAAGGCATTCTGGTCGTCGCCCTGGAACAGGCGGTGGCGGCCCCCTACTGTTCCTCCCGCCTTGCCGACGCCGGTGCGCGCGTCATCAAGATCGAGCGGCCGGAGGGCGACTTCGCCCGCAACTACGACCACGTCGCGCACGGCGAGAGCGCCTATTTCGTCTGGCTCAACCGGGGCAAGGAATCGCTCGTCCTGGATATCAAGGACGGCGGGGACGCCGCGCTGCTGCACCGGATCGTGGCCCGTGCCGACGTGTTCATCCAGAACCTCGCCCCCGGCGCCGCCGAACGCGCCGGCTTCGGCTCGGCGACCCTGCGCGAGCGCCACCCGCGCTTGATCACCGTGGACATCAGCGGCTATGGCGAGGACGGCCCCTACCGCGACATGAAGGCCTACGACCTGCTGGTGCAGAGCGAGACCGGCCTCGCCTCCATCACCGGCGCGCCGGAGGCTCCGGGCCGCGTCGGCGTATCGGTCGCCGACATCGCTTGCGGCATGTACGCCCACACCGCCGTGCTCCAGGCCCTGTTCGAGCGGGAGCACACCGGCCAGGGGCGCGGCGTCGCCGTCTCCCTGTTCGATTGCATCGCCGACTGGATGACCGTGCCGCTGCTGCACCAGGATTATGGCGGCAAGGCGCCGGAGCGGGTCGGGCTGAACCACCCGTCCATCGCCCCCTACGGCGCCTTCGCGCTGGCCGACGGGCACACGGTCGTCATCTCCATCCAGAACGAGCGGGAGTGGCGGACCTTCTGCGCCGAGGTGCTGGAGCAGCCGGATCTGGCGACCGATCCGCGCTTCGTCACCGTCGCCCTGCGCGTCGCCAACCGGCCGGCGCTGGACGCGGCGGTCGGAGCTTTCTTCGCCACGCTCGACCGCGCGCAGGCGACCGAGCGGCTGCGCCGGGCGCGCATCGCCTTCGGGTCGCTGAACAGCGTCGCCGACCTGTCGGAGCACAGCCAGCTTCGCCGCATCACCACCGACACGCCGACCGGCCCGGTCACGGGCGTGGCCCCGCCGCCGCGCTGGGCCGGCGAAACCTTCCACCCCCGCCCGGTGCCCGCCGTCGGCCAGCACACCGAGGCCCTGCGCAGGGAGTTCGCTCCATGAGTTTCGAGCATCTGAAGGACTGGATCGGTCGCGCGGAGGAGCATCTGGACGTCGCCACCGCCGCCCCCCTGACCGGCCTTGCCGCCACGCTCGACCACCTCGACCCGCCCTGGCGCGCGGGCGAGGTCCCGCCGCTCGGCCACTGGCTCTATTTCCTGCCCAGGGCTCCGCAGCGGGAGATCGCGGAGGACGGGCACCCGCACCGGGGCGACTTCCTGCCGCCGGTTCCCCTGCCCCGCCGCATGTGGGCCGGCGGGCAACTGGAGTTCGCCGCACCGATCCGCACCGGGGAGGCACTGCGCCGCCGCTCCAGCATCGCCGACGTGACGCACAAGTCCGGCCGCTCCGGCGACATGGTGTTCGTCAAGGTGGTGCACGAAATCCTGAACGAGGCCGGCCTCGCCGTGCGTGAGGTGCACGACATCGTCTACCGCGAAGCGCCAAAGCCGGGCGAAACCCCGCCCCCGTCCGAACCCGCCCCCGAGGCGATCTGGTCACGCCCGATCACCCCGGATCCGGTCCTGCTGTTCCGCTTCTCCGCTTTGACCTTCAACGGCCACCGCATTCATTACGACCGCAAGTATTGCGAGGAGGTGGAGGGCTATCCCGGCCTGATCGTGCATGGGCCGTTGACGGCGACCCTGCTGGTGGACTTGTTCCTGCGCGAGAATCCCGGTGCGCGGGTCGCCGCCTTCCGCTTCCGCGCGCGCCGTCCGCTGTTCGACGTGCACCCCCTCACGCTTTGCGGCTCCCCGCAGGGAAAGGGTGCCGCGCTCTGGGCGCTCGATCACACCGGGCAGGTCGCCATGACCGCCGAGCTGGAGGCCGTCTGATGCGCCGCCGCAGTTGGCTGTTCACCCCGGCGACCAAACCCGACCGCTTCGACCGCGCTGCCGAGGCTGGGGCCGACGTGCTGATCCTCGATCTGGAGGACGCCGTCGCCCCCGCCGATAAGGCATCCGCCCGCAAAACGGCACTCGACTGGCTGAGCGGTCCCGGCGACGGCAGCATCACGCGCGTTTTGCGCATCAACGCTCCCGGCACCCTCGCCGGTCTGGAAGACCTGCAAGCCCTGCTCCGTTCCGACGCGCGGCCGGACCTGATCCTGGTGCCGAAGACGGACTCCGCCGACACCCTGCGGCTGATCGACGAGTTATTGACTGAAGCGGGCAAAACCACGCGCCTCGTTGCCCTGATCGAAAGCGCGCGCGGCATCGCCAACGTGGAGACCATCGCGCAAGCCACGCCCCGGCTCGACGCGTTGTTCTTCGGCGCGGCGGATCTGGCCGCCGACCTGGGCGCGGAGGTCGCGTGGGAACCCCTGCTGGCTGCGCGGTCGCGGGTGGTGAACGCGGCGGCGCTCGCCGGCATCGCCGCCATCGACTCTCCCTTCTTCGCGCTCGGCGACGAGGCGGGCTTGCGCGCCGAAACCCATGCGGCGGTTCGCCTGGGCTTCAGCGCCAAGGCCGCCATCCACCCCCGCCAGATCGCCGCGATCAACGAGGTGCTGACCCCCACCCCGGAGCAGGTGGCCGAAGCGCGCTTGATCCTGGCGGAGAACACCAAGGGCGTCGGCGTGGTCGGCGGCCGCATGATCGACGAGGCCATCGCCCGAAAGGCCCGCCGGGTCCTTGCCGCCGCCGGTGAAGCAATGGCCCCTGAAGCAATGGTGGTGCAAGCCGGAACAAGGGGATAAACTGCGCCGCCCGGCATTCAGGATGGAGGGCTGCCATGAATCACATCGCCCCCAAGACCGACGACGGCATCAACACCGTGACCGAGATGTGGGCCCGCTTGCGGACGGAGGCCGTCGCGGTCATCGCGAAGGAACCGTGGCTGCGCCCCTTCATCGACGCGGCGGTCCTGTCGCACGCCAACTTCGCCTGCGCATTGGGAGGCCTTCTCGCGCGCAAGCTCGGCGATTCCTACATCTCCGCCGACCAGCTCGCCGACCTCGCCCACACGGTCACGGCCGACGACCCGGCGGTGGTGGAACTGGCCTGCTCCGACCTCCAGGCCATCTGGACGCGCGACCCGGCGGCGGACAGCGTGCTGACGCCCTTCCTTTACTACAAGGGCTTCCACGCCCTGGAATGGCACCGCATCGGCCACTGGCTGTGGCGGCACGAGCGCCAGGATCTCGCGCATTTCCTGCAAAGCCGCGTGTCCGAGGTGTTCGCGGTGGACATCCACCCGGCCGTCCCGGTCGGGCGAGGCGTCTTCATCGATCACGGCACCGGCGTGGTGATCGGCGAGACGGCGGTGGTCGGCAACGACGTGTCGATCCTTCAGGAGGTCACGCTCGGCGGCACCGGCAAGGAGCACGGCGACCGCCACCCGAAGGTGCGCGACGGCGTCCTGTTGTCGGCCGGCGCGAAGGTGCTGGGCAACATCGAGATCGGCGCCCGCGCCAAGGTCGGCGCCGGCAGTGTCGTTCTGAAGGACGTTCCGCCCTGCGCCACCGTGGCCGGTGTCCCGGCGCAGATCGTCGGCTGGTGTCGCGACACCATCCCGGCCCTGGCCATGGACCAGACCCTGCCCGAGCCCGAGTATCACATCTGACCCATCCCCTTACGGGGCGAGCCAGCTCACCAGCCACGTTTCGAACCCACGCGCGGCGGCGTCTTCGGCGAGGCGTCCGGCGGTGGCCGCGTCCACCTGCGGGCCGAGTGTCACCGTCATCCAGCCAGCGGGATCCGGCGGATCCGGGACGACGATCATCGGCTGGTAGCCCTTCGCCGCCGCCTCCGCGTACAGGCGGCCGGCGTTCGCCTCCACCAGGAAGCGACCGACCGCGACCGAGTACACTAGCGGCGGCCCCGGCGGGTCCTTGGGAGCATCCTTGGGGGGAGCATCCTTGGGCGGCGTGTCCTTGGCGTCGGCGGGGGGTGGAGGCGCGCCCGCCTGCCGCAGCAGCTTGCCGCGCAGAACCGAGGCCGGCTCGCTCGACGGCGGCGCACCGAAACCGAAGCCCTTGACCTTCACCGGCACGATGGCGGGCGCCTCCGCCGCCGGTTCGGCCGCTCCCGTCTTGGCCGGAGTCTCTGCGGGAGCCGGAGTGGTCGGCGGAGCGTCGCCGCCCGACGCTCCACCCTGCGCGGGTACCGGCTGGGCAGCGGGCGGAGGAGCCTCCTGCGCCGAAGCGACCTCAGCCACAGCGGCAGCCGGCACAGGCGCGTTCATGTTCACGCCGACGACGAGGCCCAGCAGGAAGGTCAGCGTGCCGAACAGAAGCGTCCCGCCGAGGACGATGGGCAGGGAGCCGCGCGGAACGGCCACCTCAAGGCCCTTTTGCCGGGGGTGCTGCCGACGCGGCTGGCGCCGTGCCCGCCGGTTTCGCCGCGACGGGGGCCGTCGCGCGCTCGACCTTCGGCGCTTCCGCTTTTGCCGGCGCGGCCTTCGCCGCTTCCACCTTCACCGGTTCGCGCTTGGCGGATTCGGTCTTCGCCGGTTCCCCCCTCGCTTCGACCCTCGTGGGTTCGGCCTTCGTGGGTGCGGTCGCGGACCGCCGGTCGTTGAACATGCCGCGTTGCAGGCCGACACCGCCCATCTGCAGCTTCTGCCAGGGAACGAAGGCGTCCTCGGGCAACTGCGCCTGCTTGCGGAAGGCGGCGATGGGCTGGTACGTGCCCGAATAATTGCTCCACCAGTCCAGCTTGCCGCTGTCGAAGCGCACCGTGCCGGCGTACAGCACCGGCCGGCCGCCGGCCAGCCCGGCATGACCGCTCTTGGACGACACGAAGGTGTGCGCGTCGTTGCGCGTGGTCCCCTGGACCCGCACGAAGTTGTAGGTGCCGTTCGGCTTCACGCGCACGCCCCGGTCGGCGACCTGCAACAGGAACTCGTTCCCCTGAACGGACACCAGCTCGTCCCCGGCGCTCGTCCGCTCCGCCTTCCCGGAACGCAGCGCGCCGAAACTGGCATGGCGCTGCACGACCTGACACTGCACAGCCCTGCCCGGCATGGCGGCTCCCGGTGCCGGCTGCGGCGGGCGGCCGGGCCATTGGGTCGGCGGCGGGGTAAAGCGCTTGGGCGGGGCGGACATGGTCGATTGCGCGGTCGGTCGGCCTGCGGTCGGGGGTTCCCGTCACTATAGCGCAACCGGTGAGCGCCGCAACCACGGCGCGCCGATCACGCCTGAACGCTCAAGCCTGAATCTGGACCTGACCAGCGAAGTTGATGCTGATGACGCCGCCCCAGTTGCACATGCATTTGCAGCTGTCGTTCAGCGCCGGCATGTTGCCGATCAGCACCTGCGGCACGCCGGGCATCCAGGGCGCGGCGGTGACCGGAATGCAGGGCATTGGGGTCAGCACGCCCAGGGCCGCCGCCGTGGCCGCCGCCACCATCGGGTTGGCTGGGCTCTGGCACATGCCGAAGGGCAGGATGTTCATCATGGGCTTGTTGTCCATGATGTTCGCCGCCGGCGGCCCGCCGCCCAGCACGCGGTTGGCGGGCAGCACCAGGAGGCTGCTGGGCGCCACGCCGAAGCTGCACTGCGTCATCGCCCCCGCCACCACCAGAAAGCCCATGAGCGCTCTCCCTTATTTTCCGCGCAACCGTGCCAGCAAACCCTTCTTGCCGGGCGCGTCCGAATCGTCGAACCGCTGCGGCCCTTCCACCGGAACGCCTGCCGCGAAGACCGTCCGTTCGCTCGGGCTTCCGCCGGGGTGGAACTCCACCGTTTCCCCGTCAAGCAGGTCGTTTCGGTAGGACGCGCTGCGACGCACCGTCCCGTCCGCCCGGTATTCGACCATCGGACCGTCCAGCCGGTCGTCCTTGTATTCGGCGGTCATCAGCGGCTTGCCGTCCGGCCCGAAGCACTCCATCAGTCCGTGGCGCCGCCCGCCCGCGTAGCGCACCACCGACACCAGCCGCCCGGCCGCGTCGAAGCTGCGCATCTCGCCCTCCAGCACCCCGGCGGCGTAGGTCATTTCCGTCTGCGGCTTGCCGTTGTGGAAGACGGTCGAGGTGCCCTCCGGCACGCCCGCGCGATAGGTCATGCGCATCTGCACCGCCCCGTCCGGCCCATAGGCGGTGAAGGGGCCGTCCAGCGCCCCGTCCGGCCCCAGCGTGGCCGTGGACAGCAGCCGCCCGTCGTCGGCCCGCGTCTCCACGACCGTATGTCCTTCCCCGATGTCCGCAGGAGTGTCCGTGGTGGCGTCCATATCCATCAGTTCAGTTTGACCAGACCGCCCTTCACCTCGGTCATGCCGCCGCCGTCGATGCTGGCTTGGGCGCTGCCCTTCACGGTGACGGTCGCGCCGCCCTGCAAGGTCGCGCCCACGTCGGCTTTCACCGTGGCGTTCAGGCCCTGGACCATGGCGTCGGCGGTTGCCTTGGCGGTGATTCCGGCGGAGGATTTCAGGTTCATGTCGCTGGTGGACTGCACCGTCATGCCGGAGCCCGCCTTGATGGTGACGGAGCCGCCGGCCTCGATGGTGATGTTGCCGTCCACCTTCAGCGTGAAGTCGCCGGCCACCTTGTGGGTGAAGGCGTCCTTGTTGGTGTGGGTTTCCGCGCCCGTCACCGTCAGGTCACGCGTGCCCTTCACCGAATGGGTCTCGTTGCCCTTGGCGATCTCGGAGGTGCGGTTGCCCTCCGTGATGGTCAGCGTGTCGTTGCCCTTGCTGATGGTGACCGACCGGTTGCCCTTGTTCAGGGTCAGCGTGTCGTCGGCGGCGTCCACGGTCGTCGTCCGGCTGTTCTTGATCAGGACGTTCATGTCCTTCTGCGCCTGGACGTAGATCTCCTCCGAATCCGCCTTGTCCTCGAAGCGGATTTCGTTGAAGCCGGCGCCTCCGGTCGAGCTGTTGGTCTTGATCGTGCTCTTGGTCTGGTCGTCGCTCAGCGTGTAGGGCACGGTGTTGGTGCCGTTGTAGACGCAGCCCGTCACCAGCGGCTGGTCCGGGTTTCCTTCCAGGAAGCTGACGACCACCTCCATCCCGATGCGCGGCAGGAAGAAGGCGCCCCAGCTCTTGCCCGCCCAGCCCTGCGCCACCCGCACCCAGCAGGAGCTGTTTTCGTCGCTCGTCCCCACCTGATCCCAGTGGAACTGCACTTTGATGCGGCCGTACTGGTCGGTGTAGATCTCCTGCCCCGACTTGCCGACCACCGTCGCGGTCTGTGTCCCCGGAATGCGCGGCACCGGCGTGACGCGCGGCGGGCGAAAGGTGGTGTCCGACGGCAGCGCCGCGAAGCGGTTGGTGTATTCGCGGAAGGTCGCGCTGTGGCTGACCGTGTGCAGCACCCAGGCGGCGTTGAGGTCGGCGCGCGGGTGGCCCGACAGCGTGAACTTCTGCCCCGCCGTGAAGGCGCGCACGACGCTGCCCCCGGTCAGCCGCTTGGCCCCGGCCTGGAGTTCCGCCACGCGTACTTTTGCGATGCCGTCGCCCTGGTCCTTGGTGGTGTAGTTGCCGGGATACTCGTAGACCTGCGGCGCGCCGGATTTTCCGGTGACCGTGGCCTTCAGCTGGGTCGCGGGCGTGGTGAAATTGTAGTCGTCGGCCTGATAGCACCCGCTGGTCACCGCCTGTTCCAGCGCGCAGTCGGTGACGTGCAGCCCGTCCACCCAGTCCTTCCCCACCGGGAGCGGCAGATAGGGCACCGTGGACGTACCGGAAATGTCGGCGAAGGCCGAGGCGTCGTCCCCCAGCACCAGCGTGTGCTTCCCCGCCTCGTGCGTGAAGAAGTAGAAGATGCCCTCGTCCTCCATCAGGCGCAGGACGAAATTCAGGCTGCTTTCCCCATACTGCACGCAGTAATCGCGCGTCGTGTAGGTGGCGGTGGTCGAATCCTTGAAGTCGGTGTAGCCCAGGTCCTGGAAGACCTGCTTGATGATCTCCACCGCCGTCTTGGTCTGGAAGATGCGGTGGTCGGTGGTCAGACCCAGCATCCACAGCCAGGGGCGCAGTTCCGCCACATAGGCACTGGCTGTCTGCACCACGCGGGTGCACATCCCGTCCACGATGCGCGTTCCACCGTCGCCGGTCAGCGTCACGGTCAAATGCTGGCCGACCAGCTGCGACAGGTCGAGATCCTGCGCGCCGGTGGCCGATTGCATGACCAGGGTGAATTCGAACAGGCCCGACACATGCTCGGTCCCGCTGAACTCCAGCAGGATCAGGCTGTCCTTGCCGAGCGGGGTGCTGACCGAGAGCGAGGCCTTGTCCTGGGTCGTTGCCTTATCGCTCACGAAGGGCGCTCATGGTCAGTTCATGCGGATGGCGGGAGCCCCAAAGGTGTAACGCAAGCCCCCCGCCCCGTCGAGGTCCACATGCACCAGATCGACCGGCACGCCGTCGGCCAGCCGGTCCAGCACGCCCGCCGACAGGTCGGGCAGCAGTGTGTTGGTCAGCAGATGGTCGATGGCCCTGGCGCCCGCGTCGGTCGCCGTGCAGCGCCTGGCGATGTGCGCGACCACCGCGTCGTCGTAGGTCAGCTCCGCCCCGTGCGCCTCGGCCACGCGGGCCTGCACGCGGGCGAGCTTCAGCCGGACGATGGCGTGGATCTGCTCGTCAAGCAGCGGCCGGTAGGGCACCACCACCATGCGGCCGAGCAGCGCCGGCTTGAAGTGGCGCACCAGCTCCGGTCGGATCGCTTCGGCAAGGCGGTCGGCGTCCAGAGCCGGGGCCGGCACGGGGCCGGACCGGTCGGCCAGCCGCGCGATGGTGTCCGTTCCCAGATTGGACGTCAGCAGGATGATGGTGTTCTTGAAGTCCACCACCACACCCTCGCTGTCCTCCAGCGTGCCCTTGTCGAAGACCTGATAAAACAGCTCCAGCACGTCGGGGTGGGCCTTTTCCACCTCGTCCAGCAGGACCACCGAATAGGGCGCGCGGCGCACCGCCTCGGTCAGCACGCCGCCCTTGCCGAAGCCGACGTAGCCCGGCGGTGCGCCCTTCAGGCCGGAGACGGAGTGCGCCTCCTGATATTCCGACATGTTGATGGTGATCAGGCTGCGTTCCCCGCCGAACAGCAGGTCGGCCAGCGTCAGCGCGGTTTCCGTCTTGCCGACGCCGCTCGGGCCGACCAGCAGGAAGACGCCCGTCGGCTTGCCCGGCTCGCCCAGCCCGGCAAAATAGGTGCGGATGCGCCGGGACACCGCGTCGAGCGCCGCGTCCTGCCCGACGACCCGCTCGCCCATGCGCTCGCGCAAGGACCGCACCGCCTGAACATTGTCGGTCAGCATGCGGCCCACCGGGATGCCCGTCCAGCCCGACACGACCGCGGCCACGGCGCGATGGTCCACCGCCACGGGCACCATCGGCGCATCGGCCTCCTGCACCTGTTCCAGCTCCAGCCGCAGCCCGTCCAGCTCCGACCGGGCCTGGAGGTAGGCGGCGCCGGACAGCCGCTCCAGAACCTCCTCCAGCGCGCGGATGCGTTCGACCACCTCGGCCTCCTGGCGCCAGCGGGATTCCAGCCGGTGCCGCTCCTCCTCGATGGCATCGCGCTGGTCGGCGAGCCGTTCCATGCGCTCCGTATGGTCCCTTCCAGCCGCGCTTTCCCGCGCCAGCAACGCGATTTCAGCCTCCAGGTCGGCGCTCCGGCGCTCCGCCCCCTGGAGTTCCGGCGGTGGGCCGCTCTGCGCCAGGGCGACCCGCGCGCAGGCGGTGTCCAGCACGCCGATGGCCTTGTCCGGCAACTGGCGGTCGCTGATATAACGGTGCGACAGGCGCACGGCGTCGGCCACCGCCTCGTCCAGGATGCGCACGCCGTGGTGGGCTTCCAGCTTCGGCACGAGGCCGCGCAGCATGGCGATGGCGGTGGATTCGTCCGGCTCCTCCACCTTCACCACCTGGAAGCGGCGGGCGAGCGCCGGATCCTTTTCGAAATAGCGCTTGTACTCGCCCCAGGTCGTGGCGGCGATGGTGCGCAGCTCGCCGCGCGCCAGGGCGGGTTTCAGCAGGTTCGCCGCGTCCCCCTGCCCCGCTGCACCGCCGGCCCCGACCAGCGTGTGCGCCTCGTCGATGAACAGAATGACGGGTTTGGGCGAGGCCGCGACCTCCTCGATCACCTGCTTCAGGCGGTTCTCGAACTCCCCCTTCACGCCGGCCCCGGCCTGGAGCAGCCCCAGATCGAGGATGCGCACCGACACGCCTTGCAGAGGCGGCGGCACGGTCCCATCGGCGACCCGCTGGGCGAAGCCTTCGACCACCGCCGTCTTGCCGACGCCAGGGTCGCCGGTCAGGATCGGGTTGTTCTGGCGGCGACGCATCAGGATGTCGATGACCTGCCGAATCTCGCCGTCGCGCCCGACGATGGGGTCGGTTTTCCCGGCGCGCGCCTGCGCCGTCAGGTCGATGGTGTAGGAATCCAGCCCCGGCGTCTTCGTCGGCGCCACCCCGCCCGCCATCGGCGCTGCGGCAGCCCCTCCGGCCGGCGCTCTCGCGTCCTCCGCCCCGCCGCGCAGCAGGTCCGGCAAGTCCTCAGCCAGCCGGCCGCGCGGGATGCGGGCCAGCAGGGGAGCTGCCTCCAGCACCAACCCGCGCAGCGCGTCGTCCTCCAGCAGCGCCGCCAGGATCGCACCGGAGCGGATGGCCGCCCCACCCAGCCGCAGCGACGACACCACCCAGGCGCGCTCCAGCAGACGCAGAAGATGTTCGGAGAAGGCCGGCGTCTGCACGTTGCCGCGCGGCAGCCGTTCCAGCGCGCGGGTCAGGTCGGCCGACAGCGCCCCCGCATCGACCCCATAATGCCGCAGCAGCCGCGCCACGTCGCCCTCCGGCATGGCCGCGAGCCTCAGCAACAGATGCTGCACCTCGACGGCGAAATGCGTCTGGGTCAGGCACAGTTGCGCCGCCGTCTCAAGCGCCCGCTTGGCCGTGGGGTTCAGCTTGTCGATGAGGGGCTTCAGGGAGGACATGAGCAATGAACCGGTTGGCTTTTTCTGGCTTTGGTCGGCCTGCCGGAGCAGACTCTAGGTCGAACTGCCTGACATGATCGTGAGGCGATATTTACCTGGCTTTCCCATCATCATTTTTAACCGCATCTTCTAGGTAATTCATAATTATTCTATCAAATTCATCCCAATGCTTCTTCTTTGGCTCTATTCTTTGCATTTGATAAGCAAGCTTGATAAGATACCTGTATCCACCAACCATTTCTATCCGTACCTTTTTTCTCTTAGACTTTTCCAGAAGCATACTATCTATTTCAATGGCCAGAGACTTTTCCGGATGATCTGTCCCGTATTCGGTGCGGGTCGAGCCATTTGGTGTATCCTTCTTTTTCGTTCTGCCTCCATAAGTGTAGCTGTCCTCCCTGTGGTGCTCTCCGGAAACGAATATTACTAAACCTTGCTTCTTAATTTCACTCGCCGATAGCCCATCAACCCAATCGACGTCTTTTTTCTGATTGGAAGAATCCGCGTTCATATGGTCGCGGTTCGTCAAATGCCTCCTTCCCCACGGCCCTATTTGCTTCTGCGCATGCGCATACTCGGTGACGTCCCACTTTTTAGCGGAGTCGTCTTCGGTGCGATCAGATCGGTAACGAGACTTCCCACCTATTATCTTTTGTCCACCTGAGGCATGCTGTTTTCCAGCATTTTTGAACCGGATGAACTGATCGACGGTCATCTCAACGGGACCATTGTTTGACACGGGCAGTCTTGTCCTGTCATGATCAAAATGAACCCTACCTTCCACAACCGTAACATAGACCTTATCGGTAGAAATTCCATTACTAAGGTTGGGCGTCAGGTTTTGATTAATCTGCTGATTCTGATTAAGGTTTTGGGTCGGAATATTCAGCTGAGTCTGGCCAGACTGCTGACTCGAACTGGCAATTGAGAGCGGCTTATGGAACTTTCTTTTTTTGGTGGTGGATTGGGGCGTGCTGCTTGCTGAATTTTGATTGATCTGCTGATTCTGATTAAGGTTTTGGGTCGGAATAGTCAGCTGAGTCTGGCCGGACTGCTGACTCGAACTGGCGGTTGAAAGCGGCTTGTGGAACTTTCTTTTTTTGGTGGTGGATTGGGGCGTGCTGCTTGCTGAAGTCTGCGTGTTCTGATTCGCCGAGTGCCGATTAATCCTTCTCTTCGTCAACTGTACGACACTGCTCGGATCGACGGCTGGCCGCGCCGACGGAGCCGCAGCATTTGAAGGTGCCTGCGTAAATCCTCGATGGCTGCTGATCTGAGATTGGTGACCGGCGGGCCCTAGATGATCGGGCCACCCCACACGGTGTGGAGCCGCTCCCCTCGCCGCCACACCGGCAGCAGCTTTTTGCTGGATTGACCGATTGGCGTCGGCAAAACGGGTGGGGGGCGGCGGAACCGCTGTGTTGTTGCCCGCATGTCCGCCCGCATGTCCGATGGCCTTGGACGGTTGCGCCACCGACTGGGCCTTCGCTGTCCTGCAGGCCGGCAGGGCAGCCGGGACCAAAGAAACAGCTTGCGTAGCGGGTGGCGGCGGAAATGCTCCGTGACCCGCGCGTTGAACAACGGATGGAAACGGCTGAGGCACCGCCGGCCTCGGGGGCGGAGGAACCGAAGGTCGCGATTGCGGTATTGCCGCTCCAGGCTGCACTGGATGCGGACCAACAAACCTTTTCATGTTGTCGCGTTCTCGCTTTTAGATTTTCCGGTAAAAATCCCGTGGCCCGCGCACCACCCCACCCCCGAACGCATCCACACCGGCCGCTTTCGCCACGTCGGCAGCGAATCCGGTGCACTGGCGTCGCGCCAGGCTGAATTGCGTGGCGCCGCCCCGGTACTCGGAGATCTTGGCCATGGCCGCCTGCGCCTGCTCCGCGCTGATGGCGAAGCTGCGCGTCCGCACGCCCGGCTCGGAAAAAGCCGACTCATCGCGATGCACGCGCCCCGGCACGCCGGTGGTCAGGCGCCCCAGATCGCGCTTCGGATCAATACTCGACAGGTTGGCGGGCGAGAACCCCCACGCCTCACGCTTGCCGCCGGGGCGTTCGACGGCCACAAAGCCGTGCCCGGCCATGGCATCGGGTAGGCCCTTTTTCTGATGCAGGTAGGCGCCGACGATCAACCGGTAGCCAGATCCATTCTCGGCCTTCCTCTGCACCTGGGCGTGCGGTCCGGCCACGTTCTGCGGTGCCGGCTTGGCCTGCACGGCCGGCGGCGTGAAATGCGAGGCGGCGCGCATGCCCATGCGGTCGGCCTCGGCCTCCAGCCCAGGATCCTGCACCACGGCGATGCCGCTGCCGAACGGATTGCGCACGCGGCCGGCGCGCTGCTGCACCACATGCGTCAGTTCGTGGCCGAGAAGCTGCTGGCCGTGCGGGGTATCGGGGTTGTACTGCCCCGGCGCGAAATAGAGGTTGGAGCCCAGCGTGAAGGCCAGCGCGCCGATGGACGGCGCCTCGGACCCCACATGCACGCGCACGTCCGAAAAATCCGCTTTAAAGAAGGACTCCATCTTTTGCCGCACGCCGTCCGGCAGTGGACGCCCGCCGCCGCCCGTGCGAATCAGGCCCGGCGGCAACGCCTGGGCGTTGCCGTTGGCCTGCCGCTGCACCGTGCCCGTCGAGCCTGGGCCGGGCAGGCGCGGCCCTGCCGCAAGGAAGCGGCCCTGGATCACTTTACCGGAAACGGACGAGAATGCCGTCATGACAGCCCCTTCACGCAGTCGGTGAAGTATCCGGACTCTTGCTCGCTTCTGTCAACGAGCAGAATGGCTTTGAGCGACTGTTTGGGGAAAATGGATGAGCGGACTTCACGCACGCGTGTGCCCTCCCACGCCGCCCTTCAGATCGACACGCCCCTCGTCCACCCGCGTCCGCGTGGTCAGCCACGTCGTCCAGCCGAGCCTTGGCGCGTCGTGCGCCGCCCGTGTCAGCAGCCGCCCCCCATCGCCCTTGGGTCCCCCCAGCCGCACGCCGGCCGCGCGCGGCCGGTCGGCGAGCGTCCTCGGCGAATGCAGGTGCAGCCGGTTCGCCCCGACCAGCCGCGTACCCGGCACCGCCGCAGGCTTCAGCCGCAGCCGCACCGCCGTCTCGGTCCTCGGCCCCACATAGAAGGCCGCCAAGTCGCTCAGCACACGCGCCGCGTGGCCGTCCGGCAGGAAGCTGCGGAAGTCCGAAAGATTCAGCGGCCCGATCTCCAGCGTCACCGCCGCCTGCTGGTCCCACACCCGGCGGCCCAGCACGGCCCCGTCGCCCAGTACCGAATTGCGCTGCCCCAGCCGCGTCGTCTGCGTGTCGTCCAGCGCCAGCCAACGGCCTTGCAAAGGCATCGCGCGCACCGGCACGTCGAAATGGTCGCTCAGCAGGCGTTCCAGCCCGTGCAGGCTGCGCGGCTGCTGGGCCAGCACGCCGGCGTGGTTCAGCAGCACCCGGTCGGGCACCGCCATGCGCCCGCGCAGGCCCTCCGTCCCCTGCCCGATCAGGCTGTAGAGATACTGGGCGAACGGCCCCTGGTCGGGCGTGCCCCGGTTCAGCGCCGGCCGGTGCGCGCGCCGCGCCCGGTACAGCAGAGAGACGAGCCGGTGGTTGAACAGGTCCAGGAAATCGCGGGTCGCCGTGTCGCCGGTCCGCAACTGCTGGACGATGGCCTCGGTGATCGGCGCCGGCAGTGGGCCGAACCCGCCGGCCAGCCCGAGGAAATTCACCAGAAGCTCCCAGCGCGGTTCGCCGGGGCCGGGCGGTGTGGCGGCGCTGAGGTCGCTGGCCGGAAAGGCGCTGGTCAGGCTGGAACGGAAGCGCACCGCCTCGTGCGCCGTGTGGGTGCCATCGCCGACGCTGCGGGAATCCGGGCGCAGCCGTTCGATCAGGCTGACCGCCTGCAGGAAATCGAAGCGGTGGGCCTCGGCGGCCAGCTGCTCGATTACAGAACGGGTTGATCGCCAGCCAGAGGAGGCCATGTCTTCCAGATCCCGTTGCGTTGCCGACTGGTCAGAACCAGCTGCGTGAAAGAATTGACGGCGGCGTACAGCCCGAAGAAGCGGTTGAGGACGGAGGCCAGAAGGAACGGATGGCTGCCGACGAAGCGTTCCTCGTCCAGTTCCAGCCGCACCTCGGTGCCCCGGCAGAATCCGCGCCACGCCTCGTTCCCGACGCGCCGCACCACGCTGGCGCAGGACAGGCCCGACAGTCCGGCCACCTGCCCGTTGACCGAGGCGTCGTCAAAGGCGGCGTAGAGGCGCAGGATCTCGCGCAGAGCCGTCAGGCCCGCCTCGCCGTCCAGCGACAGGTGGTTCAGCGACAGGTGCGACACCAACCGCCACAGCGTTTGCCCGCCCAGCGGCGGGGTGATCTGCCGCGTCGGCTTGGTCAGGCAGGCGACGCCGCGCAGGGGGGCGTCCACCTCGATCTCCAGCCGCGCGCCGGCCGGCATCTGCTCCGCTACGCCCCGGTTGGTGCACAGCGTGTGCGCGAACACCACCTGGGCCGGCGGGCGCGTCGGCTTGAAGTCCAGGTCCAGGAAGGACAGCACCATGTCCGTGCCCGGCAGGTCGGCGCGCCCCGTCGGCTGGCGCCGCGCCGTCCAAAAGGCCCGCGCGTCGGCCCGCGCCGCACTATGGTCGAAGGAATAGAAGGGCTGGAAGGCCCGGCTGTCGTCCTCGAAAGACGAACTGGCCGAGACTTTCAGGATCGAGTGGATCTCCGTGGACCGCTCGCGGTAGCTGTCGGGCAGCAGCCGGTAATCGACCTGCGTCTGGTCCAGCCGCACCGGCTCCGTCGTCTTGCGGAACAGGTTGACGATGGGCGCGCAGTTCAGGCGGAAGGTGCCCCGGTCCACGGCGATGGCGCGGCGCGGCGGCGCGGACAGCAGGAACAGAAGCTCCACGTCCTTGCCGGCACCAAGGTCGCTCAGCCCCTCCACGTCCACGAACAGGAACTTTTCCGGAAAGACGAAATATTCCTGGATCAAGCGATAGGCCTGATGCGCGTGGCGCGGCCAGGGCAGCACATCCTCGTCGGGCGCGAAGCCCACCGGGCGGATGGCGCCGGCCGGCAGTTCGCGCACGGGCTGGGCGGCGCCGGCCGGACGCACGGCGACGCCGCGCACCTCGTTCATCAGCAGTTCGTACAGCGCGCCGCCGGACATGGCGCCCGCGTGCAGGTGAAAACGCAGCCGCTTCGGCGCCATGTCGGCGAAGGTCAGCTTACCCATGCCGCGCAGCGTCAGCCGCAGGACGGCGCCGACGTCCGAACGGTGGTCCAGGAAGTTGAAGGCGGCCGAGGGCTGGATCGCCGCCTCCGCCACCTCGATCGGCCACAACTCCACCGGATAGCCGGTGCGGAAGCGGCAGGTCAGCCCGTCCACGGCCTCCGCGAACAGGGGCGTCTCGTCCGGCAGGGTGAAGCCGGTGGCGGCGCGGGCTTGGTCCGGGTCCACCTCGAACTGCGCGATGGCGAGGCTTGGCACCGGAGCCAGCAGATGCGGGTACAGCACGCCCAGCAGGGCCGAGGGGATCTGCGGAAATTCGGAATCCAGCGTGCGCTGGATGCGCGCGGTCAGAAAGGCGAAGCTTTCCAGCAGCCGTTCGACGTGGGGATCGGGGGATTCCGCCCCACTGAGGTCCAGGCGCGCCGCCACGCGCGGGTAGCGCGCCGCGAACTCCGCCCCCTCGTGGCGCAGGTAGGACAGCTCGCGCTGGTAATAGTCGAGAAGGTCATCGCGGCCTTCAGTCGCCATGGGCCTCACTCGTCATTCGTGTCTTCCACGCTGTCGGTCAGCAGTATGGGAAAGGTCACCGGCTCCACCATGCCGTCCAGCATGATCTCGCCGGACACCACGGCGCGCAGCTTCGCCCGTTCGTTGCCGACGCGCTCCACCGTCACGCGCGGGCGCAGCAGGCGCGGCTCGAACGCCGCGACCGTGTCGGTGATGAGCGCGGCCAGCCGCGTTTCGCTGTCGGGGTTGTAAGGCCAGAACAAGGACAGGTCCGGCAGCCCGTAGTCGAGCGTGCTGCGCGGCCGCCGGCCGAGATCGTCGGCGGACAGCGGCGTGCGCGTGTTCAGCAGCCGGTCGAGTTCCCGCCCCAGCGAGGCGCCGAGCCCCTCGCGGTCCAGCATGCGCAGACTCTCGCCCTTGGCCCCGCCCGCCGCCCCGCCGACACCGGCGGCGAGGCGGTCGAACAGGGGCGCCCGGACGCCCTGCGTGACGCGCGGTCCCGGCATGGCCGCCCCCTACGGCGCGCCGCCTTACGACACTTCCTGCTTGGCGAGGTCGTGCTTGACCGGCTCGTTGCCGCCGCCGGTGCCGTCCGCCGCCTTCTGCTGGATGTAGGTGTACTTGACCGAGCTGTAGCTGAGCGTGATCGTCTCGGTCGAGATGTCGCCGGTGCCGCCGCCGATGGAGACGTTGGAGACGATGACGCCGGTCATGTCGATTTCCAGGTACTTGATCGCCTTGTTGTCGCCGTCCGAACGGTAGGCGGTGAAGGTGGCGGTGCCGATCTGCTTGCCCGACCAGCACATCTTCAGCAGGTCGTCGGTCGCCGCGTCGGTGTACTTGGTAAAGGAAAAGTCGGAGTGGTTGGCCTGCTCGACCGTGCCCGAACCGGCGGAGCTGCGCGTCGGCGAGGTCGGCTGGTTGAAGGAATGGCTCCAGGACAGGACTTGGATCTGATCGGTGTGCGTGCTGTCCGCGCTCTCACCCTTGATGTCCGGGGTCTTGAACACGATGAACATATTGCCGGCCATGACGGTCTTCCCTTTGTTGGCTAGCCAGTAATCATTGTCGTGCGCGCCCCCCTACCCCCGCGCGGAACGCGGGGGCGGGGGGCAATCCGTGCGCGGTGCGTTACGCCGCCGGCGGCGGCAGTTCGGCGACCAGACGGATGGAGGCGGTCAGCTCTTCCAACTGGAAGTGCGGCCGCAGGAAGACGGTCGCGTTGTAGCAACCGGGCTTGCCAGGGATGTCCGTCACGTCCACGCGGGCCTCGCGCAGCGGGTACTGCGCCTTCAGGTCCTGGCCGGCATCGTCCTTGCCCAGGACGTAGTCCATGATCCAGGTGTTCAGATAGGTCTGAACGTTTTCCTTGGTCATGAAGCTGCCGATCTTGTCGCGCATGATGACCTTGATGTAATGGGCAAAGCGCGACGCGTTCAGGACGTAGGGCAGCATCGCCGACAGCCGGCTGTTCGCGTTGGCCGCGGCGGTGTTGTACAGCTTGGGCTTGTTGGCGGTCTGGCCGCCGAAGAAAGCGGCGTAGTCCGTGCCCTTGCAATGGACCAGCGCGATGAAGCCGAGGTCGTTCAGCTCCTTCTCGCGGCGGTCGGTGATGGAGATTTCCGTCGGGCACTTCAGCGCGATGTCGCCCTCGTCGGTGTGGAAGGTGTGGGTCGGCAGACCCTCGACCTTGCCGCCGCCCTCGACGCCGCGGATGGCCGCGGTCCAGCCGTACTTGGCGAAGGCGTCGGTGATGCGCGTGCCCAGCATCCACGCCGGGTTGCCCCACAGATACTTGGAATGGTCGCGCCCGTCGGTGTCCTCGACGAAGTTGATGCCCTCCACCGGCACGGTGTCCGGCCCGTAGGGCAGGCGCAGCAGCACGTGCGGCAGGCACAGCGTGACGTAGCGCGAATCCTCGCTGGCGCGGAAGGACCGCCACTTGATCAGCTCGGCGCTCTCGAAAATCTTCGACAGGTCGCGCGGGATCCCCAGTTCGGTGAAGCTGCCCATGTCGAACAGCAGGGGCGAGGCCGCCGCGATGAAGGGCGCGTGCGCCGCCGCCGCGACGTTGGACACCTTCTCCAGCAGCGCCAT
This sequence comes from Azospirillum soli, assembly GCF_017876165.1. Taxonomy (GTDB): domain Bacteria; phylum Pseudomonadota; class Alphaproteobacteria; order Azospirillales; family Azospirillaceae; genus Azospirillum; species Azospirillum soli. Next base: position 180,482 of record NZ_JAGINQ010000005.1, on the reverse strand, counting down.
GTCCTGCGGGTGGCGGCCGAACTCGTAGTCGCCGATCAGCACGCTGTAGGGGAAGCCGCCGAAGGTGCCGTACTCTTCCTCGTACACCTTCTTGAACAGGGCGCTCTGGTCGAACTCGACCGCCTTTTCCAGATCCTTCAGCAGCTCCGCCTTGGTGATGTTCATCAGGCGCAGCTTCAGGCGGGTGCTGGTCTCGGTGTTGAAGACCAGATAGGCGAGGCCCCGCCAGGAGGCTTCCAGCTTCTGCAGGTCGGGGTGGTGCAGGATCTCGTTCAGCTGCAGCGAGATCAGGTCGTCGATCTCGGCGATGCGGTCGGTGATGGCGGCGACCACGTCGCCGCTGACCGTGCCGCCGGTCTCGGCCAGGACGGAATTGACGAACTCGTCCACCAGATCGCGGGCGTAGCCGCGCTGCGTTTCGTCGCGCACGAGCTTGCCCTCGACCAGGATGCGGTCGAGAATGGGAAGATTCTGGGTCTCGGTGGCCGTGGCGCCGCCAGCGTTCTCGGTCTCGTCAGCCATGACAAGCGTCTCCTCGGGTGGGTCCGCCGGGCTTGCAGGTCCGGCGTCTCATCGAATTTTTGCAGGTGCCGGGCGGTTATTCGGCGGCGGGTTCGGCGGGAGCGGCGCCGGCCGGGGCGGCCAGCTGGGCCTTCAGCGCGGTCTGGTCCTCGGTGCTCTCCATCACCTTCTTCAGCAGCGCGTCGAGATCGTCGTTGCCGTCCAGCTTGGTCAGCAGGTCGCGCAGGCGCGAGCGGGCCTCGTAAAGGCGCTTCAGCTGCGGCACCTGGTTCAGCACCTCGACCGGGCCGAAATCGTCGAGATGCTTGAAGCGAAGCTCGACGTTCAGGAAGTCGTTGCTGTCCGGCTGCAGCTTGTTCGGCACGCGGAAGGCCACGCGCGGGTTGATCGACGCCAGGACGTCCTGGAAGTTGTCGCGGTCGATCTCGACGAACTTGCGGTCCTTGACCGGCGGCAGTGCCTCGGCCGGCTTGCCCGACAGGTCGGACATGATGCCGACGATGTAGGGAAGCTCCTTCTTCTCGATGGCGTTGCCGATTTCGACGTCATAGGTGATCTGGACGCGCGGCGGGCGGACTCTGCTGAGCTTGTGCTGGGTGCTTTCGGCCATGGCGATGCTCTCTCACAGATGTGGCGGTGCGCGCCCAACGAGAATATCAGGCGCGATAACTTACCATTTTGAACAAGATTAGAATCGGTTCATCATTGAAACAAGAAGAAATCAGCTAATTTTCAACTCGGATTGATCATCTTCCCCCTGTTTTCTGTGTCAGTTCTGTAAAGTTCAGCCCCAGGAGGTCGAAGACCGTGGACAGGTCATTGCGGCCACGGCTGACCTCCAGAAGAACTTCATGCAAGGGCATGTTCGCCCAGCCCAGCGCCCGGTGGATCAGGTACGGGGTCGGGCTGTGCGGTTCGGTGCGCAGTAGGAAATCGGCGGCCTCGGCCAGCCAGTAGTACGCCTCGTCGCGCGTGCGGATCGGACCGGGGGGATAGGCGCCCGGCGGGGCATCCTCCGGATACTCTTCGCCGAACTCGTCCGGCGGCACACCGTCCTCCGGCTCGGTGATGTCGGCGGGCATGACGGGCTCCTCCCCCTTGGCGCGCAGCATGGTGTCCACCCAGCCCTGAAGGCCCACCAGGGTTTCGCGCAGCGTGACCAGCCCCGGCGCCTGCCGGCCGCACAGGCCGTCCAGCAGCGCCGACAGCGCGTCGGCGGCGGCCACCGCCTCGGCCAGATGCTCGTGCTGGGCGCGGTGGAAGGCGACCGGCGTGCCCATGGCGCTGGCCTCCACGTCGGGCAGCAGCGCCTCGCCCTTGGCCGCCGCCATGTCGGCGACGCGCGGGTCGCGGGCGGCGGCGAGGCTGCGGCGCTGGGCGTTTTCGTAATCGGCGTAGGAAAAGGCGACCACCGGATTGCTGCCCGAGCGGGTCAGCGGCAGCATGTGCAGCAGGTGCGGCAGCTTGCCGTTCAGCCATTCCAGCGGCGCGACGCGGGCGGTCACGTCGCCGTCGTCGATCTCCGGATGCAACCCCTCCCAGAAGATGTCGCACAGCCCCGCCAGCAGGCGCAGCCCCGGCCCCAGTGCCGTAAAGCCGTGCCGCTGCACCAGCGCCTCCAGCAGCCAGCAGGCGAGTTGCAGATCTTTCGACCGCGTCTCCAGCGCGTTGCGGCAAAGCCGCGCCACCTCATCCCAGTCGGCGCGCTTGGCGGTGGTCTGCCAGACGCCGACCGGCAGCGACGGGTCGTCCTGCCGACGCGCCTCGCGGATCGCGTCATACACCGGGTCGTAGCGCAGCGACGGACCGGCCGGCGCATCCCCCGGCAGCGGCGTCAGAATCGCAGCGAAGTCGAACGGCGAGGCGGTCATCGGCCAACCCCTTTCACAGAGGGCTTGCGGGGAATGAGGCGCACCGGTTCGACCGGGCCGAGCGGATCCTCCTCCACGGCGGCGCGGACGCTGCGTCCCGCGTCCAAGCGCGGCGCGGCGTAGGGGAAGACCGGCAGCGCGTAGGTCGTCCTAGTCTTGCCGTCCGGGTTCGGCGTGCTGAGCGCGAGGCGCAGGAAGACCGAGGTCTTGCCATCCGCCAGGGGCTTCGGCGCTGGCGCCCCGCCCTGCCCCGACGCCTGCCCCTGCACCGGCACGGCGGCGGTGTCGGCGGAGAACTTCAGCGTGTGCGGCTGCGGATCGGTCAGCTTCGGCAGGTCCGACGGCGGCGCCCGATGCGTCTGGAGCAGCCGCAGCAGCGACCAGCGGTTGGCGTAGGAGAAGCTGATGGCGCGGTCGGGCTGCACGCTGCCGTCGCCGCCGATGATCGACACCGGCACGACCGGCGCGTCCTTGGCCCAGCGCAGCGTCACCGCAACCGGCACGCCGGGAGTCCACTTCGCGGCCTTGGCCTCGCCGCCGCGCTGCAGGGTCTGCTCGCCCAGCGTCACGGACCAGTCGATGATCTGGTTGCCGCCGGTCTCGCGCGGACGGTTGACGCGGAATTCCGGCGTCACGTCGAAGGCCGGCGGGGTGGCCGAGCTGGCGGCGAGGAACGGCGCCAGGAAGTCGCGCACCGACGCCATGCGGTTCATGAACTCCAGCGCCTGCGCGGCCGGCGTGCCCGGCGCCGGGGCGCCCAGGCCCCGGCGGATCGCCGGCTCGGCCGTGCCGAAGCGTTCCAGGAAGGCGGTGACCGCGTCGATCTCGGCCTCCGGCGTGTCCGGCCCCTGGTGCTCGCCGAACGGGTAGCGCCCGGCCAGCAGGCTGTTGAAGTCGGAGGCCAACCGCGCGTAGTCGGTGGACATGCTCTGCGCCGCCACGCGCTGGCATTGGGCGAGCGCCATGCGGCGCAGCGTGTCGCGCCGTTGCAGGAAATAGTCGCCGCCGCTGCCGTAGCCGCCGCCGGCCAGCTGTTGCAGGCAGTTGTCCGGCTTCACCGCCTCGCCCAGCTCGAACCGTACGAAGCGCTCCAGCAGGGCCAGCGAGCTGTTCGGGTTGTCGGCCTTGTAGCGCTGCTGCTCGATCAGGATGCGCTGCCACTTGGTGACGTGCGGGTTGTTGCGCAGGGCGGGCGGCGTCTGTTCGCGCAGCGCGAAGTTCACGATCGGCGCGGCGACCTCCATGCCCAGCCAGTCGAAGCGCCCGCGCGTGTTGTCGAGATACTGCGCCAGCTCCACGTCGCTCAGCGCCTGCCAGCCGTCGGCGTTCATCGGCAGCGTGCCGTCCCAGTCGCGGAACTCGTTGAAGGGCAGATAGGGGGAGCCCTCCTCGGCGATGCGGTCGGCCTGCTCCAGCATGGAGACGAGGTGCTGGGCCACGATGTCGCCGACGCTGCCGTAGGCCTGGTCGAAGCCGCGCCGGCTGAAGGCGGCCAGCACGTCGGCCAGCCCGCGCGACGCGCGCCCGAACTCGCGCACCTCGCGCAGCAGGGCGGTCTCGTCGGCGGTCAGGCGGAAATCCTGGCCGCGCCGTTCCACCACCTGCGCCTCGGCTACGGCGGTCAGCATGGCGCCTTGCAGCCGTTGCGCGGCGAGCGCCTGGATCATCGGCCGCAGCGTGTCGGGCACGCGGGCCAGCGGGCCGGCCTCCATCTGCTCAAAGGCACGGTAATGGCGCACCGCCTTGTCCAGCGGTTCGGGCAGCCACATCATGGCGCTGCTGCGCTGGGCCGGCTGCACCGGCTGGCGCAGCGGTGCGTCGGCCATGAACTCGTAGCGCAGCACCTCCGGCAGCGCCCCAGCCAGATCGGCCAGCGCGGGCGTGAGGCGCAGCAGCCCGTCGGCGTTCTCGTCCGCCGCCAGGATCGGCCCCAGCCCCGGCACGCGGATCGCCAGCAGCGCCGCGCGCAGCTCCTCGACACGCGCGGTGGCGATGCCCAGCGCCTCGGCCGCCGCCTGCTCGCCCAGGAACGGGTTGCGGCGGATGCGCGGCAGCACGCCCTGCCAGTGCGCCTCCTGCTCCGGATGCTTCACGAACAGCCAGCGCAGATTCGGGTCGCCCAGCAACGCTTGCACCCGCTGCAACGCCGCGCCGAGGTCCTGCAACGCCGCGCCGGAGCCCTCCGGCGTGCCGAAGCGCGCCAGTTCCACCCGCTCCAGCGCGTTGGCGAGCGCGCCGAAGGGCCGCGCCAGCGGGCCGTCCGGGGCGATCAGCACGGCGGCGTCGCCGACCAGCCGCTTCAGCGTCTCCCGCGAAGGCGCGAGGTTCTGGTCGATGACCAGCGGCTTGACCGAGACCTTGCCCATCACCTCGGTGTAGAGCGCGTTGTCGGTGCGCAGCGCCTCGCCCAGGTCGATGCCCAGCAGCGAGGTCGTCAGACCGGCGAAGGTCTGCACCGGCAGCTGCTTTGCGTTGTGATACAGCGCCAGATCCCCGGCGATCCGGTCGATCTCGTCCAGATAGGACTTCATCCGCGCGAAGGCGGCGGCTTCGCCCGCCCCGGCCGGCAGCGCCCCGGCGTGGCGCGCCATGAGGTCCTTCCAGCGGTTGATCAGCTCCAGCCGCATGGGGTCGAGCACGACGAGGCGGAAGCCGTGCACCAGCCCGTCCTTCACGTCCTCCTCGATGTTGCTGAACCAGGAGCTGGGGATGAAGGGCACCAGCAGTTCGTGGTCGCTGACCGCCTTGAAGGCGTCCAGGATCTTCGGCGCCACGTCGCGCAGCTGCCGGTAGGCGCTCAGCGTTTCGCCCGCCGCGCGCGCCCGCTGCATGGTCTGCCCGGCGTCCTCGACGACCTGCATCGGCCGCGACAGGTTCGCCTTCGCCACGTCCAGCGTCCGGAGGGAATACCAGAGCCCACCGGCCAGAATCAGCGCCACGGCGACCAGCGCGATCTGCGCGTTGCGCACCACCCGGCTGCGCGCCACCAGACCGCGCCGCGCCGGCTGCACCAGCCGCGCCTCCCGGAAGATCTTCTCGCCGAACAGGTCGGTGACGAACAGAGGCTGCACGCCCAGCGGCACCACCCCCGGCATCAGGCCGGCCGGAAGGTCTTCATGGTCGCCATCGTCGCCCGGCACCGGAACCGGCAGCCCGCGCCCGCCAGCACCCAACGCCGCGCCATCGCCGGTGAAATACAGCCCCCGGAAGAAGTGCGGATCCTGATAGGCGTCGGCGCGGAACAGCCGGTCGGCGAAGCGGGCCAGCGGCGCCGCCAGCTTCTGGAACTCCGCCGGGAACAGGAAGGCCATGTCGCTGATGCCGCCGGTCGTCACGGCGGTCCCCATCAGCGCGCGGTGCAGCTCCCGCCCGATCTCGTCGAAGGCCTCGTTGATGCGGTTCGGGTCGTAGACGGTTTCCAAGGTCTGGCCGTTTGACCAGCCGAAGACCTCGTTCGCGCGCTGCGCGGCCAGCGGTTCCCAGAAGCTGGCGAAGCCCGGCACCACGTCGCACTTGGTGACCACCAGATAGACCGGCAGCCGCAGCCCCAACTGCTGCTGCAACTCGCGCAGGCGGCGGCGCAGCAGCTTCGCCCGGTTGGCCAGCCCGTTGGCGTCCAGCCGGTCCGGCCCGATCAGGTCGGAGCATGGCAGCGTGACCACCACCCCGTCCAACCCGCGCTCCGCCCGGTGGCGCAACAACAGTTGCAGGAACCGGCGCCAGCCGGCGTCGCCGCCTTTCCCATGCTCCTCGTCGCCCCACAGGATGCTGCCCGCCGGGTCCAGCACGATGCCGCGTTCGAACACGTGCCAGGCGCAGCCGTGCTCCGCCAGCTCCGGATCGGTGTCCAGCTCGAACGGCCGGTGCAGCGCGATGGAGGAGGCGAGCGCGCTCTTGCCCGAACCGGCGCTGCCCAGCAGCAACACCCACGGCGCGGCGTAGCGCCAGCCGGCGCCCGGCACCATCGCGCGCAGGCTCTTCAGTGTCGCCGTGAAGCTGCTGGTCAGTGCTCTGGTATCGGCGCGGTGGGCAAAATGCCGGCCGCCGCCCAGTAGCTCGACGCCGGACGTTTCCGCCGCGCGCTCGCCCCGGCGCACCACCCAGGCCAGCAGCACCAGCACGGCCAGGGCCAGCATTCCAAGAAGGAAGCCGATGAGCAGGGGGTGCGCGGCGATCAGGCTGTCGTCCACGGGGTCCCCCTCACTGGCCCGGCGCCGGGCCGGAATGGGCCCGTTCGATCCGGTCGAGCGCCTGCTCCAGATCGGCGGTCCGGGTCACCCACAGCGCGTGGCTGCCGGCCAGGAACAGCGCGACCAGCGCGACCAAGGCGAGCCCCCACGGGCGCAGGTGCGGCATGCGCACCGGCCGCCCCTGTTCGATGGTGTGCCCGTAGGCCTGTTCGAACAGATGGCCGCCTTCGCGGGCAAGTTCCGGATCGTGGCGGGCGATGATGCGGGCCAGCGCGGTGCGGTAGGCGCGCAGTTCCCCCTCGTCCTCCGGCCGCCAGCAGCGTCCGCGGAACCCCAGCGCCAGCGCCACCAGATAGACCGTCGCCAGATCGGGCGAGGCGCGGGAGCTGTCGGCCAGCAGCGCGTCCAGCCGCTCGAACACCCGCTCGCCGGCCACCCGCGTGCCGAACAGCGCGGTTTCCAGCAGCCGGTCCGCCCAGACGTCGCGCCCGTCCCAGTTCACCCGCAGCAGCATCGTCTCGTCGGCCAGCGCGGCCATGACGTACTGCGCCTCGCGGTACAGCGCCTCACCGTAGCTGCCGCCCCAATGCCGGGCGCGGACCGCTTGGCTTTCCAGCAGCATGCGCAGCCGCTGATGCACCATCCCGGCGAGGTTGGCCGGCGTCAGCCCATCCTCTCCCGTTCCCATGCGGCCGGCGGACAGCGCGTATTTCAGGCGCAGCAGCTCCGCGAAGAAATCGCCGAACTGCACGAGCATCGTGTCGCCGCCCCGGCTGCCCATCAGCAGGTTCGCGACGGACGGCGGCAGGCCGGCCGGGGCCGGGGGCTGCATGGGCATCTGAGCCGGTGCGTCCATGCGATCCGTGCCCCTTACGCGCCGACCGGGCCGCCGCCCGGCGGGGCGACGTACAGCGCGATCTCGGCCGGGCGGCGGGCGCCCTGGCGCTCGCCGGGATTGGCCATTTCCAGCACGCGGTCGGCCTCGATGTAGGCGGCGTCGGCGGCGATGCGGTACAGCAGGACGCCACGTTCCGGCACCACCTCCAGCCGGTCGTCGCGCTCGATGCGCCCGCGCGCCGCACCGCGCAGCCGGCGTTCGCGCAGGATCCCCATGTTCTCGGCCGACGCGATCAGGGCGTCGCCCATCCAGGACTCGGCCTCCGCCTCCGTCTGGCCGGGCGCCAGCCGCAGGCCAACCAGCAATCCGTCGCCCTCCAGCCCATGTCCATTCAACCAAGCCGCTTCAATCTTCAGGCGGAAGCCGGCCTCGTCAGCGGCGAAGCGGATCGTCACGAAGGTCTCGCTGACCGTGTCGATCATGCGCTCGACGAACGCCAGCACCGGCCGGAGCGAGCCCAGCGGATCGCGGTGGTCGTAGGCGTCGAAGATCGGCGGCAGCAGCCCCGGCCCCAGCGAGGCCACCTGACCGGCGATGCCGCACAGCACCGAATGCAGCGCGAAGGGATGGACGGCCCCGGCGCCAAGCACCGCCTCCAGCTGCGGCAGGCCGGCGGTCAGGCACTGCACGGCGTGGCGCGTCTCGGCCACCATGGGCGCCTGCACCGTGCCGGCCGGCGCCCGCAGGCGCCCGGCCAGATAGGCGGCCTTCTCGCGCAGCCGCTTGGCGACCGTGCGGCAGGCGTCGGCCAGCGGAGACTCCGCCGTCGTCCCGAAGGCCGGCGGCACATAGTCGGTCAGCTGGAACGCCTCGTTCCGATAGACGACGCGGGCGATGGGCAGCGCCACGAACTTCGCCGGCACCTCCTCCCCCACCAGCAGGGACAGGCGGGGCCGCAGGCGCGGCATGGACTGTTCGTTGTCCCCGGTGTTCTCGTCCACCACCGGCGCGCCGTCCACCGAACGGTAGCGCGCCAGCTCGCCCCCGGCGGCGGCGCCCGGCTTGTAGACCGGCACCACCAGATGCACGGTCGCCGGAGCATCCTTCAGCTGGTCGGCGTAGGGTTGCAGACTGATCTGAAGGTCCCCGCCCCCCTCGCCCGGATGGTCCACCACCAGCCCGTCGGGCATCACCGCTTCCAGCGCCAGAATGCGGAAGATGCCGACCACCAGCATGGCCTGATCCACCTTCAGCGTGCGCACGCCGTAATGGAAGGGCGACAGCCGGGCGAGGTGGTAATGCAGCAACTGGTCCTGACGCAGCCAGGACTGCTGGAAATGCTGCGGGGTCAGCAGCATCCCCTCGTACCACTGGACTGGATCGGGCGGCGGGTTTGGATGGCTCATGCCGTCTCGCGCTGGCGGATTGGGTCTAGGAGGCGGGGGCGGCCACCGCGAAGTCCTTCTCGCCGAGGCGGAGGACCACGGTGGGGATGCCGTCGATGCGGGCGCGGTGCGGCCCCGGCGTGTCGTAGCCGGCGAAGACGAAGGCGCCCAACGCGTCGTTGGCGCGGCCCTCCACCTTGAAGCGCGGGCCTTTCTGGCCGGGGATGACCTCGAAGGAGTGGACCTCGATGCCCGTGGGATTGGCGAGCTTCAGCTGCTCCCGGTTCTTGAACCAGTTGGCCGAGGGCATTTCGGTGAAGGACGGCAGCAGCGTGTTCTCATGGACGAACACCAGATCCACGGCCAACGCGTTGTCGGCGTTGGCGTTGGGCGCCACCTCGATCTCCACCGTTTTGGTCTTGATCCGCGAATCCGTCAGCGCGCAGGCCGCCAGGGCCAGCGCGGCGCACAACAGGACCGGAACGATCCGGAACGAGGTGCCGGATGCGGCGGCCCCTCCCCTGGGCCACGGCGCGTGGATCACGTTTCTCCCTCTCCCTGCGATGGAAGCCGACCGGAAATTACCCCTCCTTCGGGGCAATCCGATTGGATAGTGCGCAAAGCACTAACGAAGAAACAAGTGCTTATCCATCGGCGCGCGCAATATCACAGCGCCGAAATCCACATTTCAGGAACGATTTTGTCGGCTCGCATACGGCGGCGTGTCGCGTGACTCGCGCCCGACTCACAGGGGGGAGAACTTCCGCAACAACAACTTGATGGAATCGAGCAGACGTTCCCCCAATTTCTTGTGCTGATCCTCGATGTTGGAGACGAGGCGCACTTCAAGATCGGCGATCGCCTGCTTTTGCGCGGCGCTGACGGACGCCAGTTGATCAACCCGCTGCAACAACGCGCGATTTTGAGAGATCAAATGTTCAATGAGGGGTAGCGCCGACTCGGGCTCCGGCAATGCGGACGGCGCATGCACCGACGCCACGGGCGGGCGCGGCGCGGCGATCCGCATCGGCAGGGGGCGGATCGGCAGGGGCTCCAGCGGCGGGCTGGCCGCCTCGGGGCCATCCAGCCAGCGCGCCACGGTCGCGTAGCTGATGTTCAACTCGTCGGAGATGCGGCGGTAGCTCCAGCCCTGGCGGCGCAGGCGTTCGACCAGCGCCCGGCGCTCCTCGCCCTTCAGCCGGCGCCCGGCGCTGGACGGCAGGCGGTCCTTCGAATCGGGCATTCCCGCCACGACCCGCAAGTACCCGGCATCGCCCCGCTCCATGCCCGTCGTTCCCCGCTGTGGCCGCGCTCCGCCCCCGATGCACCGCCACCGGAGGGCGTTCATGGTAACGCGAATTCCCTCAATGGCAAGCCGCCGTGTTGCCCTTGCCTCACACAAGCGAGTCGCCTATCCTTTCACCATCAACGCCAGACCTGCGTCGCACCCCATGCAACACGCCACGAAAAGCTGTTGCGCGGTGTTGCACGTCCTGCGCTTTGCGCATGGCTCATCGATTCGTTTCTACGCGAATCGTTGTGCAGGGCTGCACAATGGGCGTGCACGAACAAAGGTTCGTAAATCGCTGATCCGGCACACGGAAAGAGCGATTTCTTCCATTGTGCAGATTCGCGGACCGGCCAAATCTGCACAACGGTGCACAATCGGCGTCATGCGTCGGCCACATAACCATAAAAGAATTGTGGGTTGATCGTAAGCCGGATTGCCAAGCGGCCCGACATTCGGCATGGTCGCTCTATGCGCGATAGACGCCAAACACAACCGACGGGAGAGTGAGCATGAAGGGCGACCCTCAGGTCATTTCGCATCTCAACAAGATTCTGACGAACGAGCTGACCGCGATCAACCAGTACTTTCTGCACGCCCGCATCCTGAAGAACTGGGGATTGAAGCGGATCGCGCACAAGCTCTACGAAGAATCCATCGACGAGATGAAGCACGCCGACAAGATGATCGAGCGCATCCTGTTCCTTGAGGGCCTTCCCAACCTTCAGGATCTGGGCAAGCTGGCGATCGGCGAGGACGTGCCGGAGATCCTGAACAACGACCTGAAGGTGGAGCACACCGCCCGCGCCGACGTGATCGCCGCCATCACCGTCTGCGAGCAGGTCCGCGACTACGAATCCCGCGAGATCCTGGAGGATCTGCTGGAGGACACCGAAGAGCACATCGACTGGATCGAAACCCAGCTCGACCTGATCCAGCGCGTGGGCCTGACCGCCTACCAGCAGGAGCAGATTTACGGCGACAGCTGATTGAAAAAGCCCCTCTCCCACGATTGGGAGAGGGGCTTCCTGTTTATCCCGCGTTCGGGAAATCGTTCAGCAGACGCTCGACGATCGGCCCGACGCCGAAACGGATCGGGTCGGTCGCCGGCAGATCGTGGGCCTTGGCCGCCGCCTCCAGACAGGCCCGCGCCTCGTCCTCCCCATAAGCCTGCGTGTTGATGGAAATGCCGACCGGCCGGATGTCCGGGTTGGTCAGCCGCCCGCAGCGCAACGTCAGGTCGATCACCTCCGCGATGGACGGCAGCGGATGCTGAACGCCGCGCATGCGGGTGCGGGTCGGCTCATGGCAGACCACGACGGCGTCCGGCTGGGCGCCGTGCAGCAGGCCCAGCGACACCCCGGCGAAGGACGGGTGGAACAGCGACCCCTGCCCCTCGATCAGGTCCCAATGGTTGGGTTCCGCCGCCGGGGACAGCCACTCCACCGCACCGGAGATGAAGTCGGCCACAACCGCGTCGATGGCCACACCCCGGCCGGAGATGAACACCCCCGTCTGCCCGGTGGCGCGGAAATCGGCGTCGAGGCCGCGGGCGCGCATTTCCCGCTCCAGGGCGAGCGCGGTGTATTTCTTGCCGACCGAACAGTCGGTCCCGACGGTCAGCAGCCGCCGCCCCGGCCGCTTGGTTCCCTTGCCCGTGGCGAAGCGCTGGTCGGAATGGCGGGCGTTGAACAGCTGCCGGCCATGATTCACGGCCGCCTCGCGGATGGCCGGGACGCTCTCCAGCCGGGTGTGCAGGCCGCTGGCGACATCCATGCCGGCGGCGATGGCCTGGACGATGACCTCGGTCCAATGCTCCGGCAGCACGCCCCCGGCGTTCGCCACGCCGATGAGGAAGGTCCGGGCGCCGCGCGCCGTGGCCTCCTCGATCGTCAGGTCCCCGATGCCCAGATCGGCCTTGCAGCCCGGCAGGCGGAGCTGGCCCAGGCACCAGTCCGGCCGCCAATCGACGATGCCCTGCGCCGTCTTCGCGGCCAGCTGGTCCGGAACGTCGCCGAGGAACATGAGGTAGGGATGAGCGATGTCCATAAGGTGAATCCTCTCAAGCGGCTCGGGTCGCCGCGACCTGCCGGACCAGCACCGGCACGATCAACGCCAGACCGATCAGGGACGAATACAGTTCCGGCGCCACCAGCAGCACGGCGGCGAGACCGAGCAGCAGCCGCTCCCACCCCTGCGTGCGGGTCAGGAGCCAGCCGGTCAGGGCGGCACCCAGGCAGGTGATGCCGATGATGCAGCCGACGAAGGCGATGATGAAGTCCGTCCAGGTGAAGCCCGGCACCACCAGCAGCAACGAGGGCGAGAAGACGAAGACGAAAGGCACCAGCGCCTTGCCCAACCCCAGCCGGAAGGCGGTGTTGCCGGTCTTGAACGGGTCGGCTCCGGCCATGCCGGCGGCGGCGTAGGCGGCGAGCGCCACCGGTGGCGTGATGTCCGCCAGCACGCCGTAATAGAAGACGAAGAAATGCGCGACGATCGGCGCCACCCCCAGCAGACCCAGCGCCGGGGCGGCGATGGTCGCCATGATGATGTAGTTGGCCGTGGTCGGGATGCCGCAGCCCATGAGGATGCAGACCACGCCGGTCATGACCAGCGTGAACAGCAGGGTCAGTCCCTTGGCGTCGGCGAGCCAGGCCGGCAGCACCGCCCCCACCCAGGACGCCATGTCCGCCGCCGTTGAGGTGACGATGTAGGAGATCTTGAAGCCCACGCCGGTCAGGGTAACGACGCCGACGATGATGCCCACCGTCGCCGCCGCCGCGCCCACGGCCAGCGCGTACTTGGCCCCGTCCCGCAGGCCGTCCAGCACCTCCCGCACGCTCATGCGCTTGCGCGGGTTCAGCAAGCCGACCGCGATGCACAGGGTGATGCCCCAGAAGGCCGCCAGATAAGGAGTGTAGCCGGCGATCAGAACGCCGATCAGCACGACCAGCGGGATGACCGTCGGCCAGTCGCGCCGGAAGGCGGCCTTCAGGTCGGGCATCTCGTCCGGGCGCAGGCCGCGTAGGCCGTTGCGCTTGGCCTCGAAATGCACCTGCACCAGCACTCCGAAGAAATGCATGAAGGCCGGCACGATGGCCGCCAGGATGATGGTGGTGTAGGGCAGGCCCAGGAACTCGATCATCAGAAAGGCAGCGGCGCCCATGATCGGCGGCGTGATCTGCCCGCCGGTCGAGGCCGTGGACTCCACAGCCGCCGCGAAGTGCCGCTTGTAGCCCAGCCGGATCATCGCCGGGATGGTCAGCGACCCCACCGTCACCGTGTTGGCGACCGACGAGCCGGAGATCATGCCGAACAGGGCCGAGCCGAAGATCGCGACCTTCGCCGGACCACCGGCGAAGCGCCCCGCCACCCAAGCCGCGCAGTCCAAGAACAGCTGCCCCAGCCCGATCCGGGTGGCGAAGACGCCGAACAGGACGAAGTGGAACACATAGGTCGCCACCACCCCCAGCGCGATGCCGTAGACGCCCTGCGTGGTCAGGTAGAGGTGGTCGATCAGCTGCGCGGGCGTGGCGCCGGGATGCTGCAACAGCCCCGGCATCGACGGTCCCCAGATCGCGTAGCTCATGAAGATCAGCGCGATGATCGGCAATGGCCAGCCGACCGACCGCCGCGTCGCTTCCAGCAGCACGAGGATCAGCGTGCCGCCCAGGATCACGTCGGTGGTCGTCGGGTTGCCGACCCGGAAGGCCAAATCGTCCAGCGGGATCAGCGGCACGTGCAGCACCGCCGCCACCGCCCCGGCGGCCAGCAGCCAGTCGAGCCAGCCGATGCCGAGCGGCCGCAGCAGGCTGCCCTCCGCCGGCCGGTCGTAACCGCGCCGCGTGAAGGGAAAGACGAGGAAAACCAGCCCCAGCACGAAGGCCAGGTGGATGCCGCGATGGACCATCTCCGACAGAAGGCCGAATCCGGCCGTGTAGTAATGGAACAGCGACAGCGCGATCAGCAGCCCGCCGACCAGCCGCGCGGCGAGCGGAGCCAGGGGCCGGAAGCGGATCTCGGAATCGAACTTTTCTTCCAGCTCCCGCGCCTTGGCCTCGTCCAGTTCCAGGGTGGCCGGGTCGATGGAAGCCTGGTTGGCGGCAGGGCCGGAGGTCGGCTGCGGGTTGCGCAACGCGTCGGTCATGGATGCACCCGAATCGAAATGCCCCTGCTCCCGCCCATGGCGGAAGCAGGGGATAAGGCCGTTGGCCGCTTACTTCAGGACGCCTTTTTCGCGATAGAACTTCTCGGCCCCCGGATGCAGCGGGATGCCGAGACCGCTCGTCGCCGTGTCCAGCTTGATCAGCTTGCCCTTGGCGTGGCCGGCGTCCAGCGCCGCGCGGGCGTTGTCGCTCCACAGCGCCTTGACGATGTTGTAGACCAGATCATCCGGTTGCTTGGCGCTGGTGATCCACTGCGCGTTGACCGAGATGGTCTGGGTCTCGCCCACGTCCTTGTAGGTGCCGGTCGGGACGGTGTCCTTGGCGAAGAACTGATACTGGCCCAGCAGCTTGTCCACCTCCGGCCCGCTGATCGGAACCAGCGAGATGCCGCTGGAGGTGGCGAGTTCGGAAATGGCGCCGGTCGGGTAGCCGCCGACGAAGAAGAAGGCGTCCAGCGCCCCGTCGCGCAGCCGGTCGCCGGCCGGTCCCGGCTTCAGATACTCGGCCTTCACGTCCTTCTCGGTCAGGCCGAAGGCGCCCAGCACGATGCGGGCGTCCACCAGCGTGCCCGAGCCCGGCTCGTCCAGCGAGACGCGCTTGCCCTTCAGGTCGGCGACCGACTTGATGTTGGCGTCCTTGCGGGCGACGAGATGGATGGTCTCCGGATACAGCGTCGCGATGGCGCGCAGGTTCTCGACCTTGCCCTTGCCCTCGAACAGGCCCGTGCCGGTGTAGGCCCAATAGGCGACGTCAGACTGCGAGAAGCCCGACTCCGACGCCCCGCCGTTGATGGCGTTGATGTTGGCGACGGAACCGTTGGAGGCAACCGCCGTCGCGACGAGGCCCGGAACGCCGCCGTTGGCGCCGGAGATGACGTTGGCGATCAGACCGCCGACCGGATAATAGGTGCCCGCGGTGCCGCCGGTCCCGATGCGGAAGAACGCCGGCGTCTGCGCCACGGCCAGCGTCGCACCGACGGCGACCGCCCCGATGACCGCACCCAACGCCATTCGGCGGGTTATCGACATGAAGCTCACGACCCTCTCCCTTATTATTTGGTGTCGTAACCAAATCATGAGGGTATGGAAGCAGATTGTCGACAGCTATGGTTGGTTAAGAAGCACCGCCCTCACCACAGCAGCACGAGGATCTGCGGAGCCAGGAACCGGCCGGCAGGCCGGAGATCGAGGCGTTGCGCGTCGGCATGCGCAAACCCCGAGAACCCGAGTTGCAAAGGTGACGAGGCGCGTTCCTTTGACTTGCAACAGGAGCTTGGCTATGCCTTTGCGATGGCATTTTGGAGGCTCGGCCTATGCGATCGGGAGTAGCGTTCTGGTGCGCCATGCTGATGGCGACGGTTTCGGGCACGGCGCTGGCGCAACGCGTCGAGCCGGTGGCGATTGACGGCCTGAAGGCCGAGCGCGAGCAGGGCTGGAGCGGCACCCGCAGCGTCGATTCCGACGGCCGGCTGGCGCGTTGCACCGTCGCCCGGACCTCCGCCGACGGCGGCGTCCTGAAGCTCTCCCAGGACCGGACCCGTGCTCTGTCGCTCAGCGCCACGCACCCGAGATGGACGCTGCCCGCCGATGGAGGCAAGGCCACGGTTCGCGCGTCCATCGACCGGGGCTACGGCCCGCCGGTCGAAGCGCCCGTGGTCGCCGGTGACGGCGTCGTCCTCGACCTGTCCAAGGGCGCCGAACTGATCGAAGGCCTGCGCGCCGGCCGCGAGCTGTACCTGAGGGTGGACTCCGCGAAGGCCGCCTTCCCACTGGGCGGCATCCGCAAAGCGCTGTCCGCCCTCTCCGCCTGCGTGGATGCGGCCCTGGCTGCCGAAGCTGCCGCACCCCCGCCGCTGGCTGTTGCTCCGGCGCCGGAACCGACACCTGCTCCGGCGGCGCCCCCTGTGGCGGAGCCCGCGCCGGCTTCAGCCCCCGCTCCTGAACCCACTCCGGTTCCGCCCCCGGCGGCTTCGGCTCCCGCGACTCCGGAACCGGCACCGGCCGCTGAACCGGCCGCCACCACGCCGCCAACGGACGCTCCGCCCGCATCCGATCCCGCAGCTCCCGCCACAGTCCCGGCCACCCAGGAAGCCGCGCCGGCTCCAGCACCTGTGGATGCTCCGCCTGCGGAAACGCCCCCGGCAGCACCGGCGGTTCCGGACGCTCCCGCCACCGAAGCGGCGCCGCCCGCGCCCGAGGCCCCTCCAGCACCGGCGGCTGAGCCGGCACCGGCTTCCGAACCGGCGCCCGCTCCGGCGGAGCCGCCGACTGCACCGGAGGCGGCACCCGCCCCGGCTTCGGACACGGCTCCCGACGCTCCGGCGTCACCTCCGGCGGCCACGGAAGCCAAGTAGAGGGCTTTGATTCCGCACCCTGCATTCCGCCCATGAAAAAAGCCCGTGATGCTCAGGGCATCACGGGCTTTTTCGTCCTCGGAACCGCCGTTCAGTGCATGAGGAGGCGGGGAAGCCAGAGGGAGAAGGCGGGAACGTAGGTGACCAGCAGCAAGGTGGCGAACAGAGCGCCGTAGAAGGGCGTGATCGACCGCATCACCTCGCCCACCGACACCTCGCCGATGGCGCAGCCGATGAACTGCGTGGTGCCGACCGGCGGCGTGTTCAGGCCCAGCGCACAGTTGACCAGCATCACGATGCCGAACTGCACCGGGTCCATGCCGTACTGCATGGCGATCGGCAGGAAGATCGGCGTGCAGATCAGGATCGTGCTCGCCATGTCCATGAAGGTGCCGAGCAGGAACAGGATGATGTTGATCAGCAGGAAGATGACCAGCGGGTTCGTGGACACGCCGGCCAGCAGCTCGCCGGTCAGGTCGGCCACCGAATAGAGGCCCATGATGTACTGGAACATCGTGGACACGCCGATCAGCAGCAGCACGACGCCCGTCGTCTTCACCGTCTTGGCGGCGGCGGCCACGAAATGGTCCCAGCTCAGCGTGCGGTAGACGAAGGTGGTCAGCAGCAGCGCGTAGATCACCGCGATGGACGCCGACTCGGTCGCCGTGAACACGCCCGACAGGATGCCCGTCAGGATGATCGCCACGATCAGCAGACCCGGTGCCGCCGCGGCCAGCGAGCGCCATACGATGTCCCAGCCCGGGAACGAACCCGCCGGGTAGCCGCGCTTCACGGCCACGAAATAGGCAGCGCCCAGGTTGCAGAGCATCAGCAGCAGCGCCGGCACCAGCCCGGCGGCGATCAGCGCGCCGACAGACGCCTTGCCGCCCGCGGCCAGCGCGTAGATGATCATGTTGTGGCTGGTCGGCATCAGCGCGCCGACCAGGGCGGCGTGGGTGGTGACGTTGACCGCGTAGTCGGCGTGGTAGCCTTCCCGCTTCATCATCGGGATCATCACCGCGCCCATCGCCGACACGTCGGCCACCGGCGAGCCCGCGACGCCGCCGAACAGCGTGCAGGCGACCACGTTGGACATACCGAGACCGCCCCGGACATGCCCCACCATGTTCTTGGCGGCGCGGACGATCTTGTCGGCGACGCCGCCGTGCAGCATCAGCTCGCCGCTGAAGACGAAGAAGGGAATGGCCAGGAACGAGAAGATGTTCATCCCCGACATCATCTGCTGGAAGATGACGGCGACGGGCAGGCCTTCGTACAGGATGGTGCACAGCGCCGACAGGCCGATGGCGAAGGCGACCGGCACGCCGAGGATGAGGAAGCCGAAGAAGGTGACGGCGAGGATGGTCAGTTCCATGACGGCTCCACTTCCTCGCCGCGGACGAGGGCGACGATGTGCTCAATGGAGAACAGGACGGTCAGCACGCCCGAAAGGACGAGCGGAACGTAGCGGACGGCTTCGGAAACGTGCAGGTTGGGGATGTAGTAGGGGGCGACCGAACTGCCGAGCAGCCAGCCGTTGTAGGCCATCCCGGCACCGAAGCTGCCAACCAGCAGGTAGATGATGATCTCAAGCTTGTGGCGGGCCGCGTCGGGCAGCATCACCAGCAGGGATTCCAGGCCGATGTGCCCGGCGTCTCGAACGCCGATGGCGGCGCCGATCAGGGTGACGTAGAGAACCAGAACGATGGCCAGGCTCTCCGCCCAGGTCGGCGAGTCGTTGAGCACGTAGCGCCCGAACACCTGGTAGAAGACGACCGCAACGATCGTCATCAGGCCGATCATCGCCACGATCATTCCGACGCGCGCCAAGGCCCGGTTCATCCGCGTCAACCAGCCGGCGCTGCGCGGCGGGCTGACGTCCATTGCTTGCAATTCGATATCCATGAGGACCGTTCCCCGGGCCGGCGCGGCGCCGCGACAGGGCGGGCCGCGCCATCCCGCGCGTTATTTGGTTGCCTGGATCCGCTGGACGAGACCTTGCAGCTTCGGCGTGTTGGCGAACTTGTCGTAAACCGGCTTCATCGCGTCGATGAATTCCTGCTTGTTCGCCACCTCGACGATCTGCGCGCCGCCCTTGAGCACGATGTCCTTGGACTTCATCTCGCGCTCGTCCCACAGCTTGCGCATGTAGGCGACGGAGTCCTTGGCGGCCTTGCGGATCAGCGTCTGGTCGTCCTTCGACAGGCGGTCCCAGACGACCTTGGAAAAGACCAGAACCTCCGGCGCCATCGCATGCTCGGTCAGCGTGAAGTACTTCGCGGCCTCGAAATGGCGGGACGATTCATAGGACGGGTAGTTGTTTTCGGCCGCGTCCACGATGCCGGTCTTCAGCGCGGTGTAGACCTCGCCGAAAGGCATCGGCGTGGCGTTGGCGCCCAGCGCCTGGATCATCGCCACAAAGAGATCCGACTGCTGCACGCGGATCTTGGCGCCCTTGATGTCGGCCAGCGTCTTGTACGGCTTGGCGACCGAGTACATGGAGCGCGAACCGCTGTCGTAGAAGGCCAGACCGACCATGCCCTGGCTTTCCATCGCGGCCAGGATCTCATCGCCGATGGGGCCGTCCAGCACGGTGCGCATGTGCTCGGTCGAACGGAAAATAAAGGGGAGCGCCGTGACCATCGTCTCCGGAACGACGTTGTTCAGCGGAGCGACGTTGATGCGCATCATCTCCAGCCCGCCGATCTTGAGCTGTTCGATGGTGTCCTTTTCGTTGCCCAGCGCGCCGTTGGGGAAAACCTTGATGCCGAGGCGGCCGTTGGTCTGCTCGGAAAGCTGCTTGCCGACGAAGCGGACCGCTTCCACGGTCGGGTAGTCGGTGGGGTGGATGTCGGCCGAGCGGAAGTCCCGCGCCGCCGCCGGCGAGGCGATCATCGCGCACGCGGCGCATGCCGCCAGGAGCATGGAGCGGGTGCGGCCAATGGTAAGCTTCATTGGGTTGTCCTCCGGTTATCTTTGTAAGCGAGGATATTAATATATCAGTCCGAAACGCAAGCTCAAAATCATGGGGAAGCCAGAATCTTGAAGGGGCAAGCGATCGCGCTGAAGACGCCGGAGGATGCCGCGTCGGGCGCTGGCCGCTTCAGATCCTGCGCCCCTCGTAGGATTGGAAATCGGTGGGTTGCGGCGTATAGCCGCCGGTGAACAGGGGCGAGGCGACGAGCAGATCGGCGGTCGCTTCGTTGCAGGCCATGGGGACGTTGTAGAGGGTCGCCAGACGGGTCAGCGCCTTCACGTCCACGTCGTGCGGCTGCGAGGTCATCGGATCAACGAAGAACACCAACAGGTCCAGCCGCCCTTCGGCGATCATCGCGCCGATCTGCTGGTCACCGCCGAGCGGGCCGCTCTTCAGCATGGTGACGTCCAGACGCGGATGCGACTCCGCGACCAGCCGTCCGGTCGTTCCGGTCGCCCAAAAGGCGTGGCCAGCCAGCGGCGCGATGTTGGCCCCGATCCAGTCGATCAGAGCCCTCTTGCGGGCGTCATGAGCGACGAGGGCGATTCGCTTTTGTTCCATTTTGCCTGTCCTTTGCGATATATCAGATCCAGTGGGTCGGTTTTAACCAACAAAGCGATGGAGCCGGTGGTGGCGAAGAAGATGGGGACCCCAAACCCGGACAAGGGCCCGGATGGGGATGCGGGAGCCGCCAAACGGAGCCGGCGGCGCGTTGCGGCACCGGCTCCGGTGAGCCGTCCGGCAGCGCGCGCGGCGACGGTGTCGGCGACCATCCACCGCGACCTGCGCGCGGCCATCGTGTCGCTGCGCCGCAAGCCCGGCGAGCCGATCGCCGAGAAGCTGATCGCCCAGGATTACGGGGTCAGCCGCACGCCGGTGCGCGAGGCCATCCTGAAGCTGGCCGACGAGGGGCTGGTCGAGATCTTCCCGCAGTCGGGCACCTTCGTCGCGCGCATCCCGCTCGGCGCCCTGCCGGAAGCCTTCGCCATCCGCAAGGCGCTGGAGGAGGCGACCGTGCGCTACGCCGCCGCGCGCGCCACGCGCAGCCAGATCGCGCTGCTGCGCGCCAACCTGGAACTGCAGCGCGAGCGCGCCGCGGCCGGCGACTTCGAGGGCTTCCACCTGGCCGACGAGGCGTTCCACGCGCTGGTCGCCGAGGCCGCCGGCTACCCCGGCTTCTGGGCCTTGACGCAGCAGGTCAAGGTGCAGATCGACCGCTTCCGCCGGCTGACCCTGCCGGTGATGGGGCGCATGCCGGTGGTCATCGCCGAGCATGAGGCCATCCTCGACGCCATCGCGGCGCACGACCCGGCCGCCGCCGCCCGCGCCCTCGACAGCCACCTCGACGACCTCCAGGTCACCATCGCCGACGCGCAAAAGGCCAACCCCCTCTACTTCACAACCCCAGAGGGCACGGAGGCCGTGCCGGCCTGAGCGGGCCACGCGCCCATCAGGCGACACCGAAACGGTATTCGATGCGGCCCGAAAACCACTGGCCGGGCCGCAGCACCGTGGAGGGGAAGTCCGGCACATTGACCGCGTTCGGAAAATGCGACGGCTCCAGGCAGAAGGCGCTGTGCTTGGTGTAGAGCGTGTCGCCCTTGCCGAGGTCGCGCGGGGCTTTGCCTTCCAGGAAATTGCCCGTGTAGACCTGAACGCCGGGCTCGCTGGACCAGACCTCCAGCGAACGGCCGCTGCCCGGATGCAGGACGCGGGCATGGAAGCCAAACTGCCGCGCCGGCTTGTCCACGACATAGTGCAGGTCGTAACCGTTGCCGAGTTTCAGCCAAGGGTCGTCAAAGCCGATCCGCGCGCCGAAGGACGTTGGTGTGCGGAAATCCTGCGGCGTGCCGGCCACGTCGATCATGACGCCGGTCGGCACACCGGTTTCGCTCAGCGCCAGGAACCGTGCGCCGTTGACCGTCGCCACATGGTCGAGGATGGAGGAACCGGCGTCGCCCGACAGGTTGAAAAAGGTGTGGTCGGTGAAGTTGGCGACGGTCATCTTGTCGGCGGCCACGGCGTCCCAGGAAATCGACAGGGCGTTGTCGTCGGACAGGGCGTAAACGAGACGGACCGGCAAGGTGCCGGGGAACCCTTCCTCCCCGTCCTGAAAGACGTAGGAAAGCTCCAGCCTTGACTTGTCCAACTGGCGGGCGTCGAAGACGCGGAAGCGGGAACCGCGCTTCCCGCCGTGCAGGGTGTTGGGTGGGGCGTTCACCTCGGTCCGGTGCTCCACCCCGTCCAGCGTGAAGCGGCCCCGGTCGATGCGCCCGCAGTACCGCCCGATGAAGGAGCCCATGGAGGGCTGGCCGTTCATCGCCCGCTCGATGGTATCATAGCCCTGCACCACGTCGCCGAGGGCGCCGTCCCGGTCGGGGACCAGAATCTGCTCGATCTTCGCGCCGTAATTGGTGATCCGAACCACCATCCCGTTGCGGTTCCGCAGGGTGAACAGATCGACGGGCTTGCCGTCCACGGTGGTCTGGAAAGCCTCGCGAGCGAGATCGCTGTAGGTCGGCATCGGCCCTATCCCCTTCCTGAAAGCGCGTCGGCTAAGGAATGGATATTAATATATCAGTTTAGCGCGCCGATTGTAAACCGGGGAATGGGAATTGACGGGTCTCAGGCCGAACCGTCGAAGCTCGGCATCCGCCAGGGGCCGCCCAGGTCAATGTCGCGTAGGAGCAGCACCAACTCGTCCCGCGACCGGGTCACCGCCGTGTAAAGCCACCGCCAGCGGTGTTCCCGGAAGGCGAATGAGTCGTCCAGCACGGTGACCGACGGAAACTCCGATCCCTGGGCGGCGTGGCAGGTGATCAACCACGCCCAGTCGAACTGCTGGATGTCCTTGTCCACGCGCTGCTGGGTGGTGTCGCCGCTGTAGTGGGCCTGGAACATCCAGGGATGGACCATCACCTTTCCGCGCGGCCGAACTTCGTCCTCCATATGGACGCCCAGCGACCAGAGGTCGGCGTGACGGCCGCGCCCTTCGACCGCCGGCCGGGTCAGCGTGCCGATCATGCCGTTGAACAGGCCCTCTTCCTTCTGGTTGCGGCGGCAGATCACCCGCTCGCCCGCCTGGGGCATCGGCGATTCATGGCCGCTCGCCGCGCGGATGCGCCGGGTGAAGGCGGTGCGCACACGGTGGGTGCCGCAGATCGCCTGGGTCGCCCCGCGCAGCACCAGTTTCTCCGTCGCCCGGTTCAGCGGCAGGACATGGGCGTTGCCGGCCGACCCGAAGCGCCGGGGCAGCTCCTGCCGGCGCAGCAGGTGAGCCAGCCGGATCACCGGGCTTTCCTTGGCCGTGCGGTGCGGCTCGACCAGCCGGAAGTCCGGCTGGCCGCTGGTGAACATGCCTTGGCCAGACACCGGCGGCAGCTGGTAGTCGTCCGCAATCACCAGGATCTTCTTGCCGGAGCGGATCAGATCGTTGGCAACGTCGTCGCCGACCATGGAGCCCTCGTCGCAGACGATCAGGTCGGCCTCGGCGAAGGCACCCTCGGCGCGGCGTGCAAAGAACAGCTCGCCCGTGTCGTCGTCCTGGCGCGGGGCGTAGAGCAGCGAATGCAGCGTCGCCGCCTTCTCGATCCCCTTGCGGCGCAGCACCTGCGCGGCCTTGCCCGTGGGGGCGCCGACCACGAAATTGGTCAGGTTGCAGCGTTCCTGAAGATGCTCCAACGCAAAGGCGGTGGTCTTGGTCTTGCCCGTCCCGGCCTCCCCCGCCAGCCAGAAGACCTGCGGCGAATCCGGGTTTGCGTACCACGCGTCAATGGCCTGAATGGCGCGGTACTGCTCATCGGTGGGGGAACCGGAGGCAACGGGTTTGGAAGGCGGCAGGATGGACATGGTGGGCTCCGAAGGACGGCGCGCAGATTACCCCTTGCCGCCGCCCTTCGGAAACCCCGCGTGCTCACCATCACCAGCCGCGCGGCCATGCATACCCCTGAGGTTGACGCCATGGATCGCGGGGCCATTGCGGACGCTGGGAGTAGCCCCATTCCCGCCGGGCTTCCCGGCGCTGTTCGATCTCTCGGCCCAGGCGGACGCAGGCCCGGCGGTTGCCCCAGTCGCAGGCCTCCCGCAATTCATGCATGAAGGAGCGATCACGCTCCCACGGCCCATGAGCCTGCACGGAAACGGGAACGCACGTCATGAACAGCACGGCAACGGCCCCCAGCGTTCGGATACGCATCGCATCGCTCCAGAAAAGCCTTGCGACCGACGAACGCCGCCGTTCCGGACTTTATTCCGTGCACAACATCATCATGTCTTCGGAAACAGCGGGCCGAGCGCGTCGAGAACACCGTTCAGCAGGATCTGGACACCGACGCAAAGCAGCAGAAATGCGAACAGCCGGGTGAGCGTGCGGGCGCGCGTCTTGCCGAGCAGCGCAACCAGCCGGTCGGCGGACCGGTAGGACAGCCAGATCAGCACGGCGATGGCGAGCGCCGCCGTGGACAGGCCGAGAAAGAACTCTTCCAAAGCGGCGGGATTGGCCGGACGGGTCGCGCCCAGCGCGATGCAGACGGAAATCGTGCCGGGGCCCGTCGTGAAGGGAATGGTCAGGGGAAAGAAGGCGGATTCCTCGATGTTCTCCGCCGGGGCGGCCTGTTCCTGCTTTCGGGCCTCCTGGACTTCGGGGGCGGTCAGGAGCACCCACGCCCGTTCCGCGACGACGAAGCCGCCGGCGATGCGCAGGGCCGCCAGGGAAATTCCGAAGAAATTCAGGACATAGCTGCCGGCCCAGAGCGCCGTCAGCATCACCAGGGCGGAATAGACTCCGACCAGCTTGGCGAGTTGGGCGCGCTCCTTCGGGCTGCGATCGGCGGTGACCTGACTGAAGATCAAGGCCATGGCGATCGGGTTGACGATGGAAAACAGCGCCGTGAACGCGAGCAGAAAGCTGTCGAGCATGCGGGGCCATCGTCCAACGGCAAGGGCGAATGCCGTGGTACACGCACATCACCGTGTTGGCAAGGCGTGCCGAGGTGTTGCCCCGCCTCCCCGCTCCCGTCCTGCCCAATCGCTTTGCGGAACGGCGAACCTTCCTTACAGTGGCCGCACGCAACGAAGGTTCGGTTTAAAGGAGCGAAGGGTTATGGCGCAGATTGGTTTGGTGCTCGGCCGCTTTCATCGCAAGGAAGCGGAGGAGATGCAGGCGGAAGCGCGCGACACGGCGGCGCGCCTGGGTCTGCAGGTCGTCGCCGAGACGTGGGTTCCGGGCTCCATGGAAACGCCGCTGGCGGTGAAGCGGCTGCTGCTGCGCCCCGACATCGCCGGCGTCGCCACGTTGGGCATCATCGAGCGGGGCGAGACCGAACATGGTCTGGTCATGGGCCATGCGGTGATCAAGAGCCTGATCGACCTCCAGCTTGAGTTCCTGAAGCCGGTCGGCGTCGGCATTCTGGGGCCTGGCATCCATCCCTCGCAGATCCCCAGCCGCGTGCGCCCCTACGCGGCGGCGGCGGTCGAGGCGATCGCGGCAATGCTGGCGGAGTGATCCGCCAGCGTCCCAGTCGAACCAGCGTCCCAGTCGAAGAGGTCACGCCGCGCCATCAGCCGTCACAATGTGATTTGGGAAAAGGCCGGGACCGCGCCGTTTCCCCGATCCATGATGGGCGTGACCATCGACCGGCATGCCATGCGGCCGGCTGACCGCCGGAACCCGCCTAAAACCCTGTTGTCAGGACCATGCGGAAACGAGCCTTGCCGCTCATCATCCGTTCATAGGCTTCGGCGGCGCGTTCGAGCGGCGTGGTCTCGATCATCGGGCGCACGCCGGTCAGCGCGCTGAACGACATGGTGTCGAAGGAGTCCATCGCCGTCCCCGACGGCCAGCCGAGGATTGAGCGCCGACCGGAGATCAACTGGAAGGGCGTGACCTCGATGGGGTCGGCCGTGGCGCCGACGATCACCATCTTCCCATCGATATCGAGCCCGTCAATCACGGCCGTCATGGCCTTGGAACTGGTGGCGGTGGCGAGGATCATGCGGGCGCCGCCCAGCTTGGTCAGTTCCTCCGCGGGATTTTGCGCCTGACTGTCGATGTAGCGATGGGCGCCCAACTGACGGGCGAGCGGTTCCTTGTCGGTGCCCCGCGCGATGGCGACGGTGTGGAAGCCCATCTTCACCGCGAACTGCACGCCGAGGTGCCCCAGCCCGCCGATGCCCAGAACACCGACCACGTCGCCCGGCCGGGCGCCGCTGTTGCGCAGCGCGTTGAAGGTGGTGATGCCGGCGCACAGCAGCGGCGCGGCGTCCGCCGACGACAGATCCTCCGGCACCAGGGCCAGGGCTTCGGACGGGGCGACCATATAGTCGGCATAGCCGCCGTCGTAATTGACGCCGGGCGTCAGCGCATAGCGGCAGGTGATGAAGTCGCCGCGACGGCACCGGTCGCAGTGGCCGCAATGGCCGCCATGCCAGCCGACCCCAACGCGCTGCCCAACCGTCCAGTGCTCGGCCCCCGCCCCCACCGCATCGACCAGACCGACCACCTCGTGCCCCGGCACGCGCGGGTACTGGATGTGGGGGAAGCTGCCCTCCACGGTGAAGGCGTCGCTGTGGCAGATGCCGCAGGCCTGGACCTTGATGCGCACCTGACCGGGGCCGGGTTCGGGAATGTCGCGCTCGACCAGTTCGAGCGCGCCTTTGGGCTTGGCGACCTGCACGGCGCGCATTTTGGCCATCTCTGAGCCTCCGGTGATTGTGTGGCGACGCGGGATCGGGACCTTCCGCCATCAACCGCCCGGCCCCCCTCATCGTCTCGGCGCTTCCGCCGGAGAATAATTGACATGTCAATAAATGCCATGCCATGAAAACGGCATGCACGAGAACACGATGTCCGACCAGCGCCGCGCCTTCGGCTTCCGGCTGGTGTTGATTGCCCGCCGCTGGCGTCAGGCCATCGACGCGGAATTGCAGGCGGCCGGCCTGTCCGATGCCACGTGGCGTCCGCTCATCCATCTGCACAAACGCGGGGACGGCATGCGGCAGAAGGATTTGGCCGCGTCCTTGGGCATGGATGGATCGGGCCTTGTCCGCCTTCTTGATGTCCTGGCCGAACGCGGCCTGCTGGAACGCCGGGAGGATCCGGCGGACGGCCGCGCCAAGACCCTGCACCTGACGGGCGACGGGCACCGGCTGGTGGAGCATGTGCAGCAACTCATCACCGCCTTCGAGGGAGAGTTGCTGAGCGGCTTCACCGATGCGGAGGTCGTGGCGCTGATGCAGGCCTTCGACCGCATTGAGGATCAAATCGGCCTCGCCCGCGCTCAAGAACGGGACCGGACATGAGCGCCGCGGCCGTTCTGACCCGGATGGGGTTCGACCGGGCGCGTCTGCCCGCATGCCTGCGAACCGCCGTGACCAGCTGGCTGGCGCTCGTGGTCGCCACGCTGCTGCACATCGACAGCCCGCATTGGGCGGCCATGACCGTGTGGGTGGTGGCGCAGCCGACACGAAGCCTGCTGCTGGAAAAAAGCCTCTACCGCGTCGCCGGCACCGTCATCGGGTCCGTCGCGGCCGTGGCCCTGATCCAGCTGACCGGCGGCAGCCCGGCCCCGCTGGTCGTCGGGCTCGCCTTGTGGCTCGGCCTCTGCGCCATGGTCGGCAACGTGCTGCGGCACTTCCGGGCCTATGGCGCGCTCATGGCCGGGGCCACGGCGGCGATGGTCGCCCTGACCGACCTGCCACACCCCGATCATGTGTTCGCGGTGGCCTTCGCGCGGGTCGCCTGCATCTGCGTGGGCATCGCCGTGTCCGCCCTGGTCATCGGCCTGCTAACCCCGCCCGCGCCGGAATCGGACGTGATGCATCGCCTGCGCCGGGTCAGCGGCGACACGGTGCGCTGGGTGGCGCTCACCCTGTCCGCCCCGCCCGGAGACCGGCTGCTACGTGAACGCGCTCTGCTGTCGGAAATGGCAGCGATCGAGGAATTGCTCGACCTGGAGAAATCCGGACCGGGCGACCGCCATCAACGCGCCCGGCGCGTTCGCGGCCTTCTCGCCGCGCTTCTGGCCTTCATGAGCGCCGCGCGCACCCTGTCAGCCCGCCTGTCCCGAGCCGGAACGCCGGACGCTGGCACCGCCCGGTGGGCGTCTCTGGTCGACCATCTGGAACGTGCTGCCTCCGCCCTAGAAAGCACGACGCCCGCCGGCATCCCCATGGACGCGTTGCGCGCGGCCGCGAACGACAGCGCATCGGACGCCATCCTGCATGCCGCGCTTGTCGAGCTGATCGCGGCCCTGGAGGCCGTCGTCGCAGATCGTCAGGCCTTGGACATGGATGGCGCGATGTGGCGCCCCGCGAGCGAACTTCTGTTTCATCGCGATTGGATCGGCGCCCGCGCGGCGGGGCTGCGCAGCGCCGTGGCGGTTCTGGGCGTCGGGGCGCTGTGGATCGCGACCGGTTGGAGCTTCGGGCCCTTCATGCTGATGGGCACCTGCATCATGGCGACCTTGTTCTCCACCTTCGACAACCCGGTGATGATCCTGCGCCTGGTGCTGATGGGCGCGGCGGCCGGGGCGGTGGCGGCCACCCTGTGCCGGCTGTTCCTGTTGCCCATGGCGGCCGACGAGACGTGGGTGCTGTTTCTGGTCGCGCCCTTCATGCTGGCCGGCGGCATCGCCCTGTCGAACCGCATCACGGTGATGCCCGCGCTCGACTACAACATGTGCTTCCTGCTGCTCGTTCAGCCGACGTTCCCGGTGCACGCGACGCCGGCCGCCGCCCTGAACGCCGGTGCCTCGGTGCTGCTCGGGATCGGGGCGGCGCTCCTGGCCTATCGTTTCGTCATGCCGGTCGATTCCTCGCGGCGGCTGCAAGCCCTGGTGACGATGATCATCCACGACCTGGAAAGCATGGCACGAAGCCGCAAGACACCCGACGCGCGCCGGTGGCGGGCCCGCTTCCACCACCGGATCCTCCGCGTGGCAAGACGCGTCGAAGCGGCCGGCGACCATGACCTGCCCGCTCTGCGTGGCGCCATGGCCGCGCTCGAGGTCGGGCGGGCGGTCATCGTCGCGCACGGCCTGCGGACGCGGGACGACGTGCCGGCCGGAACGCGGCGGCGCATGGACATGGTTCTGCGGCGCCTGGGCACCCTGTCGCAACGCCCGGACGCCGCCGCGTCCTCGCTGGCCCGCGCGGCCGCCGTGGTGCGGCAACCGGACGCGGCGATCCTGCTCGACGCGGCCGAGGCCCTGCAAGCCAACGGAGCGTTCTTTGCCTCGCCTCGCTGATCGACCGAGGCCCAATCGGAAACCGCCCTCGGGAGAGAGCTTGGGCTGTAATTGATATTCTAGAATATCAACCCTCGACGGGATGCTTCTTCAGAGCCTGCTTGTGGTGCTCAAGCCTGTCCCGCAGGGCGTCGCCTTTGCGCAGCGCCACGGCAATGGACAGTATGTCGCCGAGGACCAGATGGCTGACCCGCGACGTCATGGGCGAGTAGATGTCGAAGTCCTCCACGACGTCGGCAAGCAGACTCACCGTCGCCATCTGCGCCAGCGGCGACCCGGATCGCGTCAGCGCGACCACATCGGCCCCGGCCGCCAGGGCGTTCTGCACGCTTTCCAGAATGTCGCGCGTGCTGCCGGAACTGGACACGGCGACCACCACGTCGCCGGGCGCCAGCGACAGGGCCGAGACGAAATACACATGCGCGTCGCTGTAGGCGACCGTGGGCGTGCCCAGCCGGAAGAACTTGCGCTGGATGTCCTCGGCGATCGTGCCGGAGTTGCCGGACCCGTAGAACTCGATCCGGCGCGCCTTGGCGAGCAGATCGGCGGCGCGCTCCACCGCTTCGGCGGACAGGTTGTTGCGCACCTGCATCAGCGTGGCGATGGTCCGGTCGAACACCTTGCCGGCGATGCCGACGGCGCGGTCGTCGTAGCTGACCTCCTGGTCGATGAAGGGCATGCCGCCGGCAATGTCCTGCGCCAGCTTGATCTTGAACTCCCGGAAGCCGGAACAGCCGAGGGCGGAGCAGAAGCGCGCGATGGTCGGCTCGCTGACCCCGGCGCGCTCCGCCATGTCGGCCATGGACAGGGAGATGACCTCACCCGGCTGGGCCAGCACGCAGTCGGCCAGTTTTCGTTCCGATGGGCGGAGTTGGTCACGCACCGCCATGATTCTCGCCAGCATCGGCTATCCCTCGTTTCGCACCCACGGGAAAAGCATAGCACATATAGGAAAACTACATACACACAGTCGTGACGGATTGTTGAAAGCCGCGCGCCCTGTGGCAATCGGTGACAAGCATGCGTCACTACGCCGCAGTAAACAGCGCCAAAACGACTGGAGCGGCTGAGTTTCCTTCTTGCACCACCTTGCATTCAGCAGTACGTAGCAAAACTACATAGACACGGAGCCCTGAAGGCTTCACCAACCGCCTCGCAACGCTACCGCCCCGCCATAAAACAGCGTCAACGGCATGGCGGTCCCGAAATCCGAGGCCGAAGACAGGGTTGATCAACGACGCGGCCGATGCCGCGCAGACGCCCTTTCGTGAGGAGAGATTATGGACACCCTGTTAATGGACGGCCTCGTCGAAGTACAGGAACAGTCGGCCGCCCGCCCCTGGCGGCACTTCGCCGCGGGCGTCTGGCAGAGCGAGGTCAACGTCCGCGACTTCATCGTCAAGAATGTGCGGCCCTACGAGGGCGACAGCGCCTTCCTCGCCGGCCCAACCGGCAAGACCAAGCAGCTGTGGGACAAGGTCACCGCCCTGCTGAAGCGGGAGCGTGCCTCGAAAGGCGGCGTGCTCGACGCCGACACCGAGGTCTTCTCCTCCATCGTCAGCCACGCTCCGGGCTACATCGACCAGGAGCTGGAGCTGATCGTCGGCCTGCAGACCGACCAGCCCCTGAAGCGCGCCATCATGCCGTTCGGCGGCTGGCGCATGGTCAAGAACGGCCTGGAGGCCTACGGCTACACCCCCTCCCCCAAGCTGGAGGAGACCTTCCCGCGCCTGCGCAAGACCCACAACGACGGCGTCTTCGACGTCTACACCGACGAGATGCTGCGCTGCCGCAAGTCCGGCGTCATCACCGGCCTGCCCGACGCCTACGGGCGCGGCCGCATCATCGGCGACTACCGCCGCCTCGCCCTGTACGGCGCCACCTTCCTGATCGCCGACAAGAAGGCGCAGCTGAAGTCCCTCGACCTCGACCAGATCACCGAGGAGACTCTGCGCCTGCGCGAGGAGATCAACGAGCAGATCCGCGCGCTCGGCGAATTGGTCGAGATGGCCCGCTCCTACGGCTTCGACGTGACCCGCCCGGCCGCCACCGCGCAGGAGGCGGTGCAGTGGACCTATCTGGCTTATCTGGCGGCGGTGAAGGAGGCCAATGGCGCGGCGATGTCGCTGGGCCGCGTCTCCAGCTTCCTCGACGTCTACATCGAGCGCGACCTCGCCGAGGGCACGCTGTGCGAGGTCGAGGCCCAGGCCCTGATCGACCAGTTCGTCACCAAGCTGCGCCTCGTGCGCTTCCTGCGCACGCCGGAGTACGACCAGCTGTTCTCCGGCGACCCGACCTGGGTGACCGAGTGCATCGGCGGCATGGGCCTGGACGGCCGCCCGCTGGTCACCAAGAACAGCTTCCGCGTCCTGCAGACCCTGCACAACCTCGGCCCGGCGCCCGAGCCGAACCTGACCGTGCTGTGGTCGGAGCGGCTGCCCGACGGCTTCAAGGCGTTCTGCGCCGAGACCTCGATCACGACCTGCTCGGTGCAGTACGAGAACGACGACCTGATGCGGCCGTACTGGGGCGACGACTACGCCATCGCCTGCTGCGTGTCGGCGATGCGCATCGGCAAGCAGATGCAGTTCTTTGGCGCCCGCGCCAACCTCGCCAAGACGCTGCTGTACGCCATCAACGGCGGCAAGGACGAGGTTTCGGGCGAGCAGGTCGGCCCGGCCTTCGCGCCGGTCACCGGCGACGTGCTGGACTACGACACGGTGATGGCCCGGTTCCTGCCGATGATGGAGTGGCTGTCCAAGGCGTACATGAACACGCTGAACGCCATCCACTTCATGCACGACAAGTACATGTACGAGCGGCTGGAGATGGCGCTGCACGACCGCGACGTGCTGCGCACCATGGCCTGCGGCATCGCCGGCCTGAGCGTGGTGGCCGACAGCCTGTCGGCGATCAAGCACGCCAAGGTGTCGGTGATCCGCGACGAGCGCGGCCTGGCCACCGACTTCGTCATCGAAGGCGACTACCCGGCGTTCGGCAACAACGACGCGCGGGTCGATGACATTGCGGTGTGGCTGGTCGAGACCTTCATGGGCCTGCTGCGCAAGCAGAAGACCTACCGCGACGCGGTGCCCACCCAGTCGGTGCTGACCATCACCTCGAACGTGGTGTACGGCAAGAAGACCGGCAACACGCCGGACGGCCGCAAGGCCGGCCAGCCGTTCGCGCCGGGCGCCAACCCGATGCATGGGCGCGACAGGAAGGGCGCCATCGCTTCGATGGCCAGCGTGTCCAGGCTGCCCTACGCGCACGCGCAGGACGGCATCAGCTACACCTTCACCATCGTGCCCGGCGCCTTGGGCCCGACCGCGGGCGAGCGGGTGGCCAATCTGGTCGGGCTGCTCGACGGCTACTTCGGGCAGGGCGGGCACCACATCAACGTCAACGTGTTCGACCGCGAGACGCTGCTGCACGCCATGGACCATCCGGAGCTGTACCCGCAGCTGACCATCCGGGTCTCCGGCTACGCGGTGAACTTCATCAAGCTCACCCGCGAGCAGCAGATGGACGTCATCAACCGCACCTTCCATGCAAAGCACTGAAGCATGAACGTCGCCCGCCCTCTCTATCATTGAGGGGGCGGGCGCCCTGCGGTTCCGTTCCCAAACACGTCCCATCGGGGCGGGCGACGCCTCGCTCCACCGCACTGCGACATAGTGTCCAGAGCCTGTCCCGGACGGCCCGCCGCGCTTGATCGTGCTCTTGATATACTAATATATGGTCCGCGTAGAGACCGTGCGACGCGCCCTCCACACTCCGGACCATACCGGAACCAAGGCGCGCACCGGGGGGGAAACGGCTGAAACGGGCAGTTGCCCAACGTCTTTTCATCCGGAGTATTCCGCAATGAACCCCAATGGTGAACTCGGCGGCGAAGGCCACGCGGCCCCGATCGAGAACGTCACCTTCGACGAGATCGCGATCGGCCAATCGGCGAGCCTGTCTCGCCAGCTGACGGTGATGGATGTCGAGCTGTTCGCCACCGTGTCGGGCAACATCGATCCGGTGCATCTGGACGCCAAGTTCGCCGCCGACAGCCGTTTCCAGAAGGTCATCGGCCACGGCATGTGGTCGGGTGCTCTCCTTTCCGGTGTGCTCGGCACCCGCCTGCCCGGTGCTGGCACCGTCTACGTCGGCCAGGATCTCCGCTTCACCCGCCCGGTCGGCCTGGGCGACGTCGTCACCGCCACCGTCACCGTGCGCGAGAAGCACGCCGACAAGAACATCGTCGTCTTCGACTGCCGGTGCACCAACCAGCTTGGCGAGACCGTCGTGACCGGCACCGCCGAGGTCGTCGCCCCTACCCGCAAGGTGTGCCGCGCCGCGCACACGCTGCCGCAGATCCAGATGATCCGGCACGACAAGCACGACGCGCTGCTGCACAAGTGCGACAGCCTGCCCCCGGTGCCCACCGCCGTGGCGCATCCGTGCGACGAAAGCTCCCTGCGCGGCGCCGTCGAGGCCGCCGAGGCCGGCCTGATCGACCCCATCCTGATCGGCCCGGCCGCCAAGATCCGCTCCCTCGCCGTCACCCACGGCCTGGACATCGCCCGCTTCCGTCTGGTGGACGTGGAGCACAGCCACGCCGCCGCCGCCACAGCCGTGGCGCTCGCCCGCGCTGGCGAGGCCGAGGCGGTCATGAAGGGCTCGCTGCACACCGACGAGCTGATGGCCGAGGTGGTCCGCAAGGAGACCGGGCTGCGCACGTCGCGCCGCATCAGCCACGTCTTCGTGATGAACGTGCCCACCTACCCGCGCGCCCTGCTGATCACCGACGCGGCGATCAACATCTACCCGACGCTGGAAGACAAGGTTCACATCGTCCAGAACGCCATCGACCTCGCCAAGGTCCTGGGCGTCGAGACGCCGAAGGTCGCCATCCTGTCGGCGGTCGAGACGCTCAACCCCAAGATCGCCACGACGCTGGAGGCGGCGGCGCTGTGCAAGATGGCCGACCGCGGCCAGATCACCGGCGGCATCCTCGACGGTCCGCTCGCCTTCGACAACGCCATCTCGGCGGAAGCGGCGCGCATCAAGGGCATCGCCTCCCCCGTCTCGGGGCAGGCCGACATCCTGCTGGTGCCCGACCTGGAGGCCGGCAACATGCTGGCCAAGCAGCTGTCCTTCCTGGCCAACGCCGACGCCGCCGGCATCGTGCTCGGCGCCCGCGTGCCGATCATCCTGACCAGCCGCGCCGACAACGTGCGCACCCGCCTCGCCTCCTGCGCGGTGGCGGCACTGGTCGCGGCGTCGCGCCGGCCCCGCATCCCCACCGCTCTGGCCGCCGAGTGAGGGCCGATCCATGTTGCAGCGTGACGCCTGTCTCATCATCAACGCGGGCTCGTCGAGCCTGAAGTTTTCCGTGTTCCTGGGGTCCGGGAAGGCCGAGCTGGAGGCGGTCATCAACGGCCAGATTTCCGGCATCGGCACCGAGCCGCGCTTTCTCGCCAAGGACGCGTCCAAGCGCGTTCTTGCCGACCAGGCGCTGGAACAGTCCGACCGCGCGGCCCTGCTCGGCTTCCTGCTGCGCTGGATCGAGCGCGAGGCCGAAGGGGTGCGCCTTGTCGCAGCCGGGCACCGGGTGGTGCACGGCGGCACCCGCTTCGCTGCGCCGGTGCGGCTGACGCCCGAGGTGCTGGCCGAGTTGGAAGGGCTGATTCCGCTGGCCCCCCTGCACCAGCCGCACAATCTGGCGGCGATGAAGGCGCTGGCCGAGGTGTTTCCGGCGCTGCCGCAGGTGGCCTGCTTCGACACCGCCTTCCACCAGACCCAGCCCTGGCAGTCGCAGACCTTCGCCATCCCGCGTGAGCTGACCGAGGAGGGCGTGCGCCGCTACGGCTTCCACGGCCTGTCCTACGAGTACATCGCCCAGCGCCTTCCCCAGGTGGCGCCGGAGCTGGCCGAGGCGCGGGTGCTGGTCTGCCATCTCGGCAGCGGGGCCAGCCTGTGCGCGATGCGGGCGGGCAAGAGCGTGGACACCAGCATGGGCTTCACCGCGCTGGACGGCGTGCCGATGGGCACGCGGCCGGGCAGCATCGATCCCGGCGTTCTGATCTACCTGATGCGCCAGAAGGGCATGGGCGCGGACGAGATCGAGAGGCTGCTCTACCACAAGTCGGGCCTGCTGGGGGTGTCGGGCATCTCCAACGATATGCGCGATCTGGAGAACTCCGACGCTCCGGCGGCGGCGGAAGCGCTGGAGCTGTTCTGCCACGGCGTGGCCAAGCAGGGTGCGGCGCTGGCCGGTTCGATGGGCGGGCTGGACGCGGTGGTGTTCACCGCCGGCGTCGGCGAGAACTCGACGCTGGTGCGGAGCCGGGTGTCGGAGAAGCTGGGCTGGCTGGGCGTGACGCTCGACGCGGCGGCCAACCGGGCCAAGGCGACGCGGATCTCCGCCGCCGACAGCCGCATCCCGGTCTTCGTCATCCCGACCGACGAAGAGCGCATGATCGCCAGCCACACGCTGGACACACTGGCGCACGGCACCGCTCGGCACGCGCTTCTCGCCGCCGAGTGATACCGAAGGCGTTTGATGGCTTCCATCAAACGCCTTCGGTTTAAACCCGACAGCACTTTGCGCAGCAAAGTGCGAGAGGAGCATACGGCCGGCCGAACATGAAGCAATCATGCGCCGGCCGTATGACGGAGCCATCGGCGCGGGTCCCGCCCCGCGCCGCCCCGCCGGTTGCCATCGAGACCCGGAGCACACCATGGACGATCACGATGCCATCCCCTACGCTGGCCTGACCTCCATCCGCGCCTGCACGCTGGCGGAGGGGCACCGCCTCGGCCTGCCGCATGACTGGCTGGAAAATCTGCCGCATGCGCCCCAGCTTCCTGGTTCCGGCGCGGTCGCCCCGCACGCCATGGACACCTTCCTGGCTTGGAAGCGCCAGGAGATGCTCGCCCGGCTCGGCCGGATGGACGAGCTGGCGCCGGCCCTCGTCATCGAAGCGCTGGAGGAGGTGGCGACCGCCGACGGCCCCGATTGGGTCCGGGACGCGGCGGAGCGGATCATGTTCGCCCTCGTCTGGCCCAAGCGGACGGAGGGCATGCGCCTTCAACTGCTCACCGCCACGGCGGATCTGGAGCATTGCCTGCGGGAATCCCCGTCGATGCACCTGTTCGCCGATCTGGCGGGCTGCTGGCGCGCGACGCGGGACGGGGTGCTGCGGCTCGACGACACGATGCGCCTGCCGGAGGAATGCCCTTGGGTGTCCCTGGCGGACCTGATCGAAGCCGCCGAAAACAGCCTCGCCGAACGGCGCTATCTGCCGGCGGCATGACGGTCGCCCGGAGCGTACCAAGCGACACCGGTTATGAAAAAGGCCGAACAGGGGAAGCTGTCCGGCCTTTTCCTTGCAACCGAGAGACTGTGCCTTACGACAGGAAGTCCTCGCGGATCGGGGTGAAAATGTCGAGCAGGACGCCGGGCTCCAGGGCCACGACGCCGTGCAGCGCGTTGGACGGCACCATGTAGCCGTCGCCGACGCCGAGCCGCTGGGTGCGGCCCTCAATGGTCACGTCGAAGGAGCCCTTCTCCACCACCGCGCACTGGACGTGCGGGTGGCGGTGGAGGGGGCCGATGGCGCCGGTCTCGAACTCGACCCGCACCATCATCATAGCATCGTTGTAGCCCAGGATCTTGCGGCGCACGCCGTCGCCCAGATCAGTCCATTCGACGGCGGCGTCCGTCACGAAGACGTCCGTCGTGGTCTTGGCGGTGGTCATGATCCCCCTCCCGGTGCTCAGCGGGCCAGCCAACCGCCGTCCACCGGCAGGATCGTGCCGTGGACGTAGTCGGAGGCGTCGGAGGCCAGGAACACGGCCGGCCCGCCGAGGTCCGACGGAAGGCTCCAGCGGCCGGCCGGGATGCGGCCGAGGATCTCGGCGGAACGCTGTTCGTCGGCGCGCAGGGCGGCGGTGTTGTTGGTCGCCACATAGCCGGGCGCGAGGGCGTTCACGTTGATGCCCTTGCCCGCCCATTCGCAGGCCAGCAGCTTCGTGATGCCGGCGACGCCGCTCTTGGAGGCCGTGTAGGACGGCACGCGGATGCCGCCCTGGAAGGACAGCATGGAGGCGATGTTGATGATCTTGCCCTTGCGGCCTTCGGCAATGGCGTAGCGGCCGAAGGCCTGGCAGAGGAAGAACACCGTCTTGATGTTGATGTTCATCACCAGGTCCCAGTCGGCCTCGGTGAAGTCCACCGCGTCGGCGCGGCGGATCAGGCCGGCGTTGTTGACCAGGATGTCCAGCTTACCGAACGTCCCGACCGCCTCTTCCACGAGGCCCTGGACCGGCGCGATGCTGGTCAGGTCGGCCTTGATGGCGTGGAACTTGCGGCCGGCGGCCTCGACGAGGCCCTTGGTCTCGTCCAGCGGGACGATGTCCACCGCCACGATGTCGGCGCCCGCCTGGGCGAGCGCCACGGCGATGCCCTGACCGATGCCGGTGTTGGCACCGGTGACCAGCGCCACCTTGCCGGAAAGATCGAAGGGATGTGCCTGGGTCATGGTCGTTTCCTCAAATCCCGTGTCTCAAATCAGCGCAGGTTTTCCATGGCGACGAAGTCCATGTCGGTGAAATCCTGATTGTCGCCGGCCATGGCCCAGATGAAGGTGTAGTTGTGGGTGCCCACGCCGCTGTGGATCGACCAGCTGGGGGAGATCACCGCCTGCTCGTTGGCGACCACGATGTGACGGGTCTGGTCCGGCTCGCCCATGAAGTGGAAGACGCGCGCCGACTCCGGCAGGTCGAAGTAGAAATACACCTCGCAACGCCGGTCGTGGGTGTGGCACGGCATGGTGTTCCACATGTTGTTCGGCTTCAGCACCGTCATGCCGAGCACGAGCTGCGCGGTCTTGCAGACGTCCGGGTGGATCATCTGGAAGATGGTGCGCTCGTTCGACTGCGCCGGGTCGCCGAGGTGGACCTGCTTGGCCTGGGCGGCCGAGATCTTCATGGTCTCGAAGCGGGCGTGGGCGGGCGCGCTGTTCAGATAGAACTTGGCCGGGTTCTTGCGGTCCAGGCTTTCGAAGCGCACGTCCTCGCTGCCCATGGTGATGTAGAGGCAGTCGCGCGTGTCCAGATCGAACACCGCGCCGTCCACCGTCACGCGGCCGGGGCCGCCGACGTTGACCGCGCCCAGCTCACGACGCTCCAGGAAGGTCTTGGAGCCGATGGCCTTGGCCGATTCCAGCTTCAGCGGGCCGGCGACCGGCATGGCGCCGCCGACGACGAAGCGGTCGATGTGGCTGTAGGTCAGCACGACCTCGTCGGCCTCGAACAGGGCGGGGACCAGGAAATGGTCGCGCAGCTTCTGGGTGTCGTAGGAGCGGACGTCATCCTGGTGGGAGGCGTGCCGAACGTCGATCTTCATGGATGGTTTCCTCACAAGGTCGTTGAAGCCGGCGAACCGGCAAAGAAAACGGGATTCGATCCCTGGGCGTGCGGAATGGAGGTCAGCAGACCTTCGAGATGCGCGCTCATGCGGGCCTCGGCGCGCTCGGCGTCACCATCGGCGATGGCGTCGACGATGGCCGCGTGTTCCGCGATGACGTGGCCGACACGGCCCGGCTCGGGCAGCGTCAGACGGCGATAACGGTCAACCTGAACCTTCACCTGCTGGGCGAAGCTCCACAGGCCGGGGTAGCCGGCCATTTCGGCGATCAGGCCGTGGAAGACCTCATCGGCCTCGTGGAAGGCGTTCAGGTCGCCGGCCGCCTCGGACTCCTGCTGCAAGACCAGATTGGCGCGAAGTGTGGCGATCTGGCTGCCGGTGGCGCGCCGGGCGGCGTGGCGCACGGCGCTGCCCTCCAGCGCGGAACGGATCACGATGGCTTCCGGCAGGGCGTCCACCGGAATGCGGGAGACAAAGGTGCCGGACTGCGGAAAGATTTCCACCAGCCCGTCGTCGGCCAGCCGCAGCAGCGCCTCCCGCACCGGGGTGCGGCTGACGCCGTAGCGATCGGCGATGAGCTTTTCCACGATGGCCTCGCCGGGCTTGCGCCGCATCTCGACGATGTCGGCGCGCAGTTCCCGGTAGATGGCCGCCGTGGCGGTCGCCCCCCGCGTCGGCGCCCGAGCGGCGTCCGGGATGGCGCGCGAGGGCGATCGGGTGGTGGCGGGTCTTGGCCTTACCGATGGAATCATGATGCACCTTGTTGCCGGACGCCCCGCAGGCGGAGACCCAGGGGAGAACGCGCCGGTTCATCTCACCAAAAACAGCATACTAATATATTAGTGAGCCGCGCAAGCCAGAAGATGGCTCCTGCCCCGACATTTTCAAGATGCCGGGGCATGGGCGCGTTGGAATTGGGGACGCCGCACCGCACACCCGATCTTTCGCGGTGCGGCATTTTGTGCACAAACGGCCTCCACGGCCGATTGGGCTTGATTCCAATCTGATATATTTGTAGTTTTCCTACCGAGACAATCAGCGCTGACCGGCAGCGCACGGACGGGCCCCCCTTCGCCAAGGCTTGGATGCGGCACATCGGGTTCCGCCGCTTTCCGACGGAAACGACCGCCGGCTTTTCGGCCACCGAAATCCGCCGCCCGCCCTTCTTCTTGCGGAGCTTGCTTCGATATGACCACGGGATCCCCCATCCGCCGCTACCGGCAGACCAAGGTCGTCGCCACACTTGGGCCGTCCTCCTCCTCGCCGGAGATGATCCGCGCCCTGTTCGACGCCGGCGTGGACGTCTTCCGCCTGAACTTCAGCCACGGCAGCCACGAGGACCACGGCGAGCGCGTGCGTGCGCTGCGCGCGCTGGAGCGCGCCACCGGCCGCCCCATCGCCATCATGGCCGATTTGCAGGGGCCGAAGCTGCGCCTGGGCAAATTCGCCAACGGCCCCGTCGAGCTGAAGGCCGGACAGCGCTTCCGCCTCGACCTCTCCACCGAACCCGGTGACGAAAGCCGGGTCGGCATGCCGCACCCGGAGATCTTCGCCGCCCTGATGCCGGAGACGGACCTGCTGCTGGACGACGGCAAGGTCCGCCTGCGCGTGGTCGACTGCGGCCCCGATTTCGCGGAGACCGTTGTCGTGTCCGGCACCCGGCTGTCCGACCGCAAGGGCGTGAACGTGCCCGACGTGGTCCTACCGCTGTCGCCGCTGACCGCGAAGGACCGCGCCGACCTTGCCTTCGCGCTCGACCAGGGCGTGGACTGGGTCGCCCTTTCCTTCGTGCAGCGGCCGGAGGACGTGGCCGAAGCGCGCAAGCTGATCGACGGGCGCGCGGCACTGCTGTCCAAAATGGAGAAGCCCCAGGCCATCCAGCATCTGGAGCGCATCGTCGAGTTGTCGGACGGCGTCATGGTGGCGCGCGGCGATCTCGGCGTCGAACTGCCGCCGGAGGACGTGCCGACCATCCAGAAGCGCATCGTCCGGGAGGCGCGCCGCGCCGGAAAGCCGGTGATCGTCGCCACGCAGATGCTGGAGTCGATGATCTCCGCCCCGGCCCCGACCCGCGCCGAGGCGTCCGACGTGGCGACCGCCATCTTCGACGGCGCCGACGCGGTGATGCTCTCCGCCGAGACGGCGTCCGGCGCATACCCCATCGAAGCGGTATCGATCATGGACCGCATCGCGCGGCGCGTGGAGCATGACCCGCTCTACCGCACCATGATGGACGCCCAGCACCCCGACCCGCAGGAGACGGCGGCTGACGCCATCACCGCGGCGGCCCGGCAGGTGGCGCACACCATCCATGCGGCGGCGATCGTCACCTACACCACCAGCGGCTCCACCACGCTGCGCGCCGCGCGCGAGCGGCCGGAGGTGCCGATCCTCTGCCTGACCGCCACGGTGGCCGCCTCGCGCCGCCTCGTGCTCGCCTACGGCGTGCACAGCGTGCTGACCGAGGACATCCAGAACTTCTCCGACATGGTGCACAAGGCGACGCGCATCGCCTACGCGCACGGGCTGGCCGAGGACGGGCAGCGCCTCGTTATCACAGCCGGGGTGCCCTTCGGCATGCCAGGGTCCACCAACATCCTGCGCATCGCCTGGGTCGAACGCCCCAGCCTGCCCGCCGGCCAGCAAGACCGCACCGCACAGGAACAGCCGCAAAGCCCGGCCGATTTGCAACAAGCCGACCTGTTCCATGCCGACGCGGCCCTGGCCGACGCCTAATGCGCGGAAGGCGGGTGCCGACGGCACCCGCCGAGAGCCGGCGAAGGAGGCCATATAAGCCGAAAGCGGGTGCAAATTCGCTTCCGGCCACACATATCGGCAATTCGCCTGTTTGAGCATCCGTCGTCCACCAACAGCAGCACACCGCCATGACACACATCTCCCCCACACACGCGCCCGCCGGCCCGCTCGCCGGAGCGTCCGTCCGTGGCTGGGTCCATTCGGTCGAAACGGGTGGCACGGTGGACGGGCCGGGCATCCGCTACGTGCTGTTCCTGGCCGGCTGCCCGCTGCGCTGCCAGTACTGCCACAACCCCGACACCCGCCACATGCACGACGGCACGCCGACCGTCTCGACTGAGGTGCTGGCGGAGCTTGCCTCCTACGCCCCCTTCCTGAAGCGCGCCCACGGCGGCCTGACCATCAGCGGCGGCGAGCCGCTGGTCCAGCCGGAGTTCTGCGCCGCCCTGTTCCGCGGGGCCAAGGACCTAGGCCTGCACACCGCGCTCGACACCTCCGGCTTCCTCGGCAGCCACGCCGACGACCACCTGCTCGCCGACGTCGATCTCGTCCTGCTCGACATCAAGGCCTTCAAAGAGGCCACCTATCGCAAGCTGACCAGCGTGCCGCTGCGCCCCACCCTGGAGTTCGCCGAGCGCCTGTCGCTGCTGCGCAAGCCGATCTGGCTGCGCTACGTCCTCGTCCCCGGCCTGACCGACGACCTGACGGAGATCGAAGGGCTGGCCGAGTTCGCCGCCGGGCTGGAGGTGGTCGAGCGCGTCGACGTGCTGCCCTTCCACAAGATGGGCGAGTTCAAGTGGCGCGAGCTGGGCCTGCCCTACACGCTGGCCAACACCGAACCACCCTCGGCCGAACTGACCGGGCAAGTGCGCGAGCTGTTCCGGGCGCGCGGCCTGACCGTGGCCTCGTAAGGACCACCACCATGGACACGCATCGCACCCCCGTGCCGGAAGGCCCCGTCTCGCCAAGCCCCGTCCCGCCGCTGGCGCTGGACGCCCGCCTGCCCGACGCCATCGCGCTGGCCGCCGAGGAGCTGGGCGTCAAGAAGGCGCACTACGACACCGCCACGCTGTTCGCCCTTGCGATGCTGGCCGGCGCCTTCGTGGCGCTGGGCGGGCTGTTCGCCACGGTCACCATGTCGGGCGCGGAGGGGATGCTGCCCTACGGCCTGACCCGGCTGCTCGGAGGGCTGGTCTTCTCGCTGGGGCTGGTGCTGGTCATCGTCGGCGGGGCGCAGCTGTTCACCGGCGACGCGCTGATGGTGATGGCCTGGGCGAGCGGGCGGCTGACGACCGGCGCGATGCTGCGGGTGTGGACGACCGTGTGGGTCGGCAACTTCGTCGGCGCGGCCGGGACGGCGCTGCTGGTGTTCCTGTCCGGCCAGTACACGTTCGGGCACGGGGCGGTGGGGGCGCAGGCGCTCTATTTCGCCACGGCCAAGGCGTCGCTGCCCATGGGGCAGGCCTTTTTCCTGGGCATTCTGTGCAACGTGCTGGTCTGTCTGGCGGTGTGGCTGGCGCTGGGCGCGCGCAGCGTGTCGGACAAGATTCTGGCGATCGTGTTCCCGGTCAGCGCCTTCGTGGCGGCGGGCTTTGAGCACTGCGTGGCGAACATGTACTTCGTGCCGCTGGGGCTGCTCATCCAGTGGGGCGCCCCGGACGCCTTCTGGGCCGACCTCGGCCGCGCAGCGCCGGTGATCCCGGTCGGCGGGTTCCTGCTGAACCTCGCGGCGGTGACGCTGGGCAACTGGATCGGCGGCGCGCTGCTCGTCGGCGGCATCTACTGGTTCATCTACCGCCGCCCAAGCCGCCGCACACATCACTGACATCGAGCGCCTTCGGTTCAAACCGCCAGAAGGCAGAGCACGAAAAGGGCGCCGGAATCGATCCGGCGCCCTTTTCGTTCGACGGGACAGTGCGGACGTCGAGGCTTACGCCCCCATGCCCGACAGCCGACCGCCGGTCGGGCGGGAATGACCGGCACCGGCGGAGAAGAGGCGGCGGAACAGCGTCTTCAGATACTGAGCGCGCATCTCCTCGGCTTGACGGCGAATGGCCCTCATGTCCTGCGACGCGTTGAGGGACCACGAAGAAAACGGGAAGTCATCGTGCATGGCTTGCTCCTGGCATTCCGGTTGGCGCGGCAATCCATCCGGTTTGGAAACATGCCGCTGTCTGAAAGAAAGTAT
The DNA here is from genome assembly GCF_017876165.1 of Azospirillum soli. Classification (GTDB taxonomy): domain Bacteria; phylum Pseudomonadota; class Alphaproteobacteria; order Azospirillales; family Azospirillaceae; genus Azospirillum; species Azospirillum soli. Next base: position 137,281 of record NZ_JAGINQ010000005.1, on the reverse strand, counting down.
TGTTCCTAAGTGTCTTCAGAACAACGGGCAGCCTTTGCATGGCTGAGTTCGCGCTGTTGCAATGCAGCATAGCGCTATTATGAAACACTCGCAGCGCTATTACAGATTCATCGTAGCGCTGTTACATGCTTGGCGGGGCAAATCATTGCCCGGAACAGTCCCTTCCGGTGGGCATTGCGACGTCTCAGCGTACGTGCGGGAAAGACGGCGATTGGGGCTTGCACCGGCATCTGATATACTAGTATAACCTCGTATACGGCCCCGCTCTGGGGTCTTCCTTTTTTGACGGCGCAATGACAGCGCCGCGACAGGGCGGCGGGGCGCGCCTGATCGAACAATGCCCCGGCTTTAAGGAGGCATGCTCATGATGTCCGTTGATCTCTGGGCCGAGCTCGCCGCGCTTGGGCAGGTGGTCGCCATCGACCTCGTGCTGGCCGGCGACAACGCCATCGTGGTCGGCATGGCCGCCGCCGCCGTTCCGGCGGAACAGCGGAAGAAGGTCATCCTCTGGGGCATCAGCGCGGCCATCGTTCTGCGCATCCTGTTCGCCCTGATGACCACCCAGCTGCTGGCGATCATCGGCCTGACACTGGCCGGCGGCGTGCTGCTGCTTTGGGTCTGCTGGAAGATGTTCCGCGAACTGCACGCCGGTGGAGAGGACGAGGTCACCCCTGATGAGGCCATGAACGCCCCCGACGTCCTGCCGGAAGCCGCCACCATGAACAACACCGCCGCTGTTGCGGCGGCGGCCGGTGCGACGACGGTCGGTGCGGCGGTCTGGCAGATCGTCGTGGCCGACGTGTCGATGTCGCTCGACAACGTGCTGGCGGTGGCTGGGGCCGCCAAGGAGCATCCGACCATCCTGGTGATCGGGCTCCTGCTGTCCGTGGCGCTGATGGGTGCTGCGGCCAACTTCATCGCGCGCCTGCTTCACAAGCATCGCTGGATCGGCTGGATCGGCCTCGCGATCATCACTTACGTGGCGCTCGACATGATCTGGCGGGGCTCCAACGAAGTCCTCGCCCACACCGCCTGGCTCCACTGACCCAAGCATCGCACTTGGCGGGGCCAAACGCCTCGCCAAGGTTGGGTTCCGATAGAAATCGAAAGAGGTGCGACATTGTGTCGAGCGTCCGCGCAGACACGGGAATCGCTTGCTTAACCATGCTAATATATTAGTATCCAACCCACGGGAAGACATGGCGCGACGACCGTACCGCCTTCCCGTCAGGCCCCGATCCGCCACGCGGAAATCGCTTCGACCTGCGATCGGGGAAGGAGCTTCACCATGATTTGGCTCATGATACGGACGGTTTCCGAACGGTTTGCGCACGGACACCGGAAGCGACGAAGGGACCGCTTCTAAAGCTTTCGAGTCCTGCCTTCCGAACACATCCCCACGACGGCTTCCCGACACAGACAAGGTCTTGGCCGTCCAAGGAGCACCGACGATGAAAATCAAGTCCCAGATCGACCGCATTCCCGGCGGAATGATGATCCTTCCCCTGTTCCTCGGCGCCTGCCTGAACACCTTCGCTCCCGGTACCGGCAAGTTCTTCGGCTCCTTCACCAACGGGCTGATCACCGGAACGCTGCCGATCCTGTCCGTGTGGTTCTTCTGCATCGGCGCCAGCATCAGCCTGAAGGCCACCCCGCTGGTTCTGCGCAAGAGCGGCGTCCTTGTCTCGGTCAAGATCCTCACCGCCGCCACGATGGGCATCATTGCGTCCTGGTTCATCCCGTCGGAGGGCATCACCGCCGGCTTCTTCTCCGGCCTGTCGGTGCTGGCGATCATCGCCGCCATGAACGACACCAACGGCGGCATGTACATGGCGCTGATGCAGCAGTACGGCACCAAGGAGGAATCCGGCGCCTTCTGCCTGATGTGCCTGGAATCCGGTCCCTTCATGACCATGGCAACGCTGGGTCTGGCCGGTCTGGCCGCCTTCCCGTGGCAGACCATGGTCGGCGCGCTGCTGCCCTTCGTCATCGGCTTCGCGCTCGGCAACCTTGACAAGGATCTGCGCCAGTTCTTCCGTCAGGCCGTGCCGGTGATGGTGCCCTTCTTCGCCTTTGCGCTCGGCAACAACCTGAACTTCGGCGTCATCCTGAACACTGGCCTGCTGGGCATCGTCCTCGGCCTCGCGGTCATCGCCATCACCGGCTTCACGCTGGTCATCGCCGACATCTTCCTGGCCAAGGGCAACGGCACGGCCGGCATCGGCGCCGCCTCGACCGCCGGGGCCGCCGTCACCGTTCCGCCGATCATCGCTTCCATCGAGCCGAGCTTCGCGCCGAGCGCCCCGGCCGCCACCGCCCTGGTCGCCACCTGCGTCGTCGTCACCTCGCTGCTGACTCCGATCCTGACCGCTTGGTGGGCCCGCCGGTTCGGCATCCTGTCGCCGCGCTATCAGGCCGCCCAAGCGGAAGCCGAGGCGCCAGCCGGCGTCACGGCGATCCCAGCCGAGTGACCCGCCATACTTTGCCGGCCATACCTTGAAGGACGTGCCCATGAACACCGCCACCATCTCCCAAGCGGTCGAGACGCTGGTCGCCGCGCGCCAGAACCGGATGCTTCTCCCGGAACTTCCGCCCTCCGCCCGCCCCTCGTCCAAGGAAGAGGCCTACGCGATCCAGAACGAGGTCGCCCGCCGCATCGGCGCCGTCACCGCCTGGAAGGTCGGCGCCCCCGCCCCGGACGCGGAACCGAGCTGCGCGCCAATCAATCAGGCCACGGTCTTCTTCGGGGTGGACCGGCTGCCGGCCGACCTGTTCCACGTCATCGGCATCGAGGCGGAGATCGTCTACCGCCTCGGCCGCGACCTGCCGGCTCGTGACGAGCCCTGGACGCGGGAGGAGGTGCTGGACGCCGTCGCCTCCGTCCATCCGGCCTTCGAGATCTGCGACACGCGCTTCGCCACCTACGGGTCCCAGGACGCGCTGAGTCATCTGGCCGATCAGGCGAACCACGGGGCCCTGATCATCGGCGCCGCCGTCCCGAACTGGCGGTCCATCGATCCGGTGAAGCAGCCGATCACGCTGGACATCGATGGCAAGCGCGCGGCCGACGTGGTCGGCGGCAACTCCGCCGGCGACCCGGTCCGTCTGCTGACGTGGCTCGCCAACGTCGGCGCCAAGCCGTTCGGCGGCCTGCACGCCGGGGACGCGGTGACCACCGGCTCCTGCACCGGTACGATCTTCGTCCAGCCGGGAAGCCGCAGCGTCGCCACCTATCCGGGCTTCGGCACGATCGAACTGACCGTCCAGTAAGCACGCATCACGTCAACGAGGCGGCGCGTTTTCTCTTCCCAAAGAGGTGACCGCCGCCTCGCGGTCGTAGGAGGGCAGCGCGTGCATTGCGGCGACGGTCATATCGGAGAGCTGAAGTTCATCCTCGCCAACCTCGGCCCGGATGAGCTGGACCGGGATCGCCACCGCCCGGCCGGAGCTGCCTTCACTGACGATGATGTCTTTCGGGGTCCGGCAGTCGTCGAGCGTCACGTCCTCCACCGTCCCCAGCCGCCGGCCGTCGCTGCCGACGACGACGCGGTCTATCAGATCGTCCAGATCGGACAGCGGCTGCCCGCCGATCACCGCCAGTTCATCCGGGCTCGGGCAGGCCACGGCGGGTGCGGGCAGGATGGCGGCGCCAAGCAGGGTCGCCAGCGCTCCGGCAGCGAGTGCGCGCATGGGTTCAACTCCCGTAATGTTGCCCCTCTGCAACATCAACGGAAGAGGGACGGCTGGAGTTGCGCTTCTCACCCGGATGCCCCACGGCGCAGATCGCGCTTGCGCCACTATATATATTAGTATACTTTCGGTACATCTGTTGCGGGATGGTCGGTCCCTGCAACTTTGAACTGGACGTTTCCTCTAAAACTCAGGCCACAGGGGTTAACCTCGGTGGCCTTTTTGCTGTGTAAGCCACGCAACGAAACGGAAAGGCTCAGACATGCCCCTGCCCTGCCGCGCGGTCATCTTCGATTTCGATGGCGTCATCGTCGATTCCAACCCCATCAAGATCGGCGCGTTCATCGAGATGTACCGCGATCACGGCGAGGCGTTCTGCGCCGAAATCGCCGCCTATTATCGCCTTTACGCGGGCATTTCGCGTATCAGCAAGCTCCGCCACATCGAGGAGACGATGCTCGGCCGCACCGTCGATGACGAGCGGATCGCCGAACTCGCGCAGCGCTTCTCCGAACTGGTGGAGGATGCGGTGACCGCCTGCCCGTCCATTCCCGGCGCGCTGGAGTTCGTCCGCGCCCACGCCGACGCCCTGCCGCTGTTCGTGGCGTCCGGCACGCCGGAGGTGGAATTGCAGCGGATCGTCGCCCGGCGCGGCTGGGCTCCCCTGTTCGTGGAAGTACGCGGTTCGCCGACGCACAAGACCGAGGTGGTGCGGGACATCATCGCCGCGAATGGCCTGTCCCCGGCCGAAACCGTGATGGTCGGCGACGCGCTGACGGACATGGAGGCGGCACGGGAGAACGGGTTGCCCTTCATCGGCGTCGTGCTGCCCGGCCAGGACAACATCTTCCCCGAAGGCACGCGCACCGAACCCGACCTGACCGGACTGAAAGCGGCCATCGCGGCGGTGACCCGCGTGTGATTACCCCTGATCCTCTGGGGTTGTGAAGTAGAGGGGGTTGGCCTTTTGCGCGTCGGCGATGGTGACCTGGAGGTCGTCGAGGTGGCTGTCGAGGGCGCGGGCGGCGGCGGCCGGGTCGTGCGCCGCGATGGCGTCGAGGATGGCCTCGTGCTCGGCGATGACCACCGGCATGCGCCCCATCACCGGCAGGGTCAGGCGGCGGAAGCGGTCGATCTGCACCTTGACCTGCTGCGTCAAGGCCCAGAAGCCGGGGTAGCCGGCGGCCTCGGCGACCAGCGCGTGGAACGCCTCGTCGGCCAGGTGGAAGCCCTCGAAGTCGCCGGCCGCGGCGCGCTCGCGCTGCAGCTCCAGGTTGGCGCGCAGCAGCGCGATCTGGCTGCGCGTGGCGCGCGCGGCGGCGTAGCGCACGGTCGCCTCCTCCAGCGCCTTGCGGATGGCGAAGGCTTCCGGCAGGGCGCCCAGCGGGATGCGCGCGACGAAGGTGCCCGACTGCGGGAAGATCTCGACCAGCCCCTCGTCGGCCAGCTTCAGGATGGCCTCGCGCACCGGCGTGCGGCTGACCCCGTAGTCCTGGGCGATCAGCTTCTCGGCGATCGGCTCGCCGGGCTTGCGGCGCAGCGACACGATGGCCGCGCGCAGGTCGCGGTGGATGGTCGCCGACACCGTCGCCGCGCGCGCCGCCGGACGGGTCACCGGAGCCGGCGCCGCAACACGGCGCTTGGTCCGCGTGGTCACGCCCTGCTCCGTATCCGTGGCCCGTGCCGCCTTGCTCACCACCCGCTCCCCTTTGGAAAATTTGCTGCTCCTAATATATCGGGGCGTTGCGGCGGGGGTCAAACAGGATCGGCAAAAGGTGATAGTCCGTCGCAGGGGATAACAAGGCCCTTGCAATCTGAACTGATATATTAATATTGTCCCAGCAAGACGGAAGGTCGGCCAGCGCCCGCCGTTCGCCACCCTTCTCAAGGCTTATTGGCCCAAGGCTTATTGGCCCAAAACCGATTGGTCGAAACGACCGGCTTCCCGATTTCCCGCAGCGGAGAGGAACGATGCTCCACCCCGACCGCCTTTTCCCGAGCGACGCCACGCAGCGCGCCATCGCGCGCCGGCTGTACGCGGAGGTGAGCGACCTGCCCATCATCAGCCCGCACGGCCACACCGATCCGTCCTGGTTCGCGAAGGACGAGGCGTTCCCGGATCCGGCGACGCTGTTCGTCGTGCCCGACCATTACGCCTTCCGCATGCTGTACAGCCAGGGCGTGTCGATCGAGAGCCTGGGCGTGCGCCGCAAGGACGGCGCGCCGGTGGAGACGGATTCCCGCAAGATCTGGCGGCTGCTGGCCGAGCACTGGTACCTGTTCCGTGGCACGCCGACCCGCATGTGGCTGGAGCACGCGTTCGAGACCGTCTTCGGCATCACCGAGCGCCTGAGTCCGGCTACCGCCGACGCGATCTACGACCAGATCGACGCCTGCCTGCGCACGCCGGAATTCCGCCCGCGCGCCCTGTTCGAGCGCTTCAACATCGAACTGCTGGCGACCACCGAGTCCCCGCTCGACACGCTGGAGCATCACCGCGCCATCCGCGAGAGCGGCTGGAAGGGCCGGGTCATCACCGCCTTCCGCCCCGACCCCGTCGTCGATCCGGAGTTCGAGGGCTTCCAGGGCAACGTCAAGGCGCTGGGCGCCCTGACGGGTGAGAACACCGCGACCTGGGCCGGCTACCTCGCCGCGCTGAAGAACCGCCGCCAGTACTTCAAGGAGTTCGGCGCCACCTCCACCGACCACGGCCATCCGACCGCCGCCACGGCCGACCTGTCGACCGCCGACGCCGAACGCCTGTTCGAAAAGGCCCTGCGCGGCACCGTCACACCGGCGGAGGCGGAGCTGTTCCGTGGACAGATGCTGACGGAAATGGCGAAGATGAGCCTGGAGGACGGTCTGGTCATGCAGATCCACCCCGGCTCCTTCCGCAACCACAACCCGCTGGTGTTTGAGCGGTTCGGCCGCGACAAGGGCGCCGACATCCCGAGCCAGACCGAGTATGTACGCTCGTTGAAGCCGCTGCTCGACCGCGTCGGCAACGAGCGCGACCTGACCATCATCCTCTTCACCCTGGACGAGACCAGCTACAGCCGCGAACTGGCGCCGCTGGCCGGTCATTACCCTGCCCTGCGCCTGGGGCCGGCCTGGTGGTTCCACGACAGCCCCGAGGGCATGCGCCGCTTCCGCGAGATGGTCACCGAGACGGCCGGCTTCTACAACACGGTCGGCTTCAACGACGACACGCGCGCCTTCTGCTCGATCCCCGCGCGTCACGACGTGGCGCGGCGCGTGGATTGCGCCTTCCTCGCCCGTCTGGTCGCCGAACACCGGCTGGACGAGGACGAAGCCAAGGAGCTGGCGGTGGACCTCGCCTACAACCTCGCCAAGAAGGCCTACAAGCTCTAGCGGAAATGTCCCCCTCTCCCGGCAGGGCTGGGAGAGGGAGTTCTACAGGGAAAGGAAGGACACCCCATGGCATCGCTGACCATCCGCCTGCATCCCGCGGACAACGTCGTCGTTGCCGGCGTCGATCTGCTGCCGGGCACCGCGATCCCCGGCACGTCGGTGGAGGCGCGGGCCGCCATCCCCTCCGGCCACAAGGTCGCGGTGCAGGCCATCGCCACCGGTGAGCCGGTGCGCAAGTACAACCAGGTCATCGGCTTCGCCACCGCCGACATCGCGCCGGGCGACCACGTCCACGTCCACAATCTGGGCATGGGCGACAGCTTCGAGCGCGACCACGCCTTCGGCGCCGACGCCAAGCCGACCGACCACGTGCCGGAATCGGAACGCGCCACCTTCCAGGGCATCGTCCGCCCGGACGGCCGCGTCGCGACCCGCAACTACATCGGCGTGCTGACCAGCGTGAACTGCTCCGCCACCGCCGCGCGGATGATCGCCGACCAGTTCCGGGGCGCCGCGCTGGCCGACTATCCCAACATCGACGGCGTCGTCGCGCTGACCCATGGCTCCGGCTGCGGCATGGGTGCCCAGGGCGAGCCCATCGACCTGCTGCGCCGGACCATCGGCGGCTATGCCCGTCACCCGAACTTCGCCGCCGTCATCATCCTGGGCCTCGGCTGCGAGGTGAACCAGATCGACAAGCTGGTCGAGGCCGAGGGACTGGCCCCGACCGAGCGCCTGCACACGATCAGCATCCAAGACATCGGCGGTACGGCGGCGGCGGTCCGCGAGGGCGTCCGCCTGATCCAGTCCCTTCTGCCGCAGATCAACGACGTCAAGCGCGAGACCCTGCCGGCCAGCCACCTGACGCTGGCGCTCCAGTGCGGCGGCTCCGACGGCTATTCGGGCATCACCGCCAACCCGGCGCTGGGCTACGCCGTCGATCTGCTGATCCGCAACGGCGGCACCGCCGTGCTGAGCGAGACGCCGGAGGTCTATGGCGCCGAGCATCTGCTGACCCGCCGCGCCGTAACGCCGGAGATCGGCCGCAAGCTGGTCGAGCGCATCGGCTGGTGGGAGGAATACACCAGCCGCACCGGCGGCGAGATGAACAACAACCCGTCGCCCGGCAACAAGAAGGGCGGCCTGACCACCATCCTGGAGAAGTCGCTGGGCGCCGTCGCCAAGGCCGGCACCACCAACCTCGTGGACGTGGTTCGCTACGCCGAGCCGATCCAGGGGCCGGGCCTCGTCTTCATGGACACGCCGGGCTACGACCCGGTGTCGGCGACCGGTCAGGTGGCCGGCGGCGCCAACGTGCTGTGCTTCACGACGGGCCGTGGTTCGGTGTTCGGCTCCAAGCCGACGCCCAGCCTGAAGCTGGCGACCAACACGCCGCTCTACCGGCGCATGACCGACGACATGGACATCGACTGCGGCACCATCGCCACCGGCGACGCCACCATCGAGGAGGTCGGCCGGCAAATCTTCGAACTGGTGCTGGCGACCGCGTCGGGCCGCAAGACCAAGAGCGAGGAGTTGGGCTTCGGCGCCGACGAGTTCGCCCCCTGGCAGATGGGCGCCGTGATGTAAGGCCCATACCCCTCCCTCCCGCCCCGGCGGGGGAGAGGGGGCGGCCTACAGGACCTGCCTTAACCCCGCTTGATCGTTGCCGGCCGGCAACCACCCACCCTCCTCGTCATCCCCGCGCAGGCGGGAATCCAGAAAACTCCGCACATAAGTACTCGAATGGGCTGGATTCCCGCCTTCGCGGGAATGACGAAATGGGCAAGGGCGGGAAACTCGGGTCAGCCAACGCAAAAGGGCTTGCGCCCGAATTGGTATACTAGTATAAATGCATTCGTTCGATCATCCTGTTGCCCTGTCGGGCGGCCGCGCACGCTGACGCGGATTTCCTCCCGGCTGGCGATTCTCTGTGAAAGCACTTCAAGGCCATCGGGGACGTACCGGTGGCCTTTTTCTTGCGCTCTCCGCACAAGTGATATATTAATATTCTGAACCGCAGCCAACGCACCCCAACCCGGTCCATGCCCGACTGCACCAGCCGCCCGGAAACCCAAGACACCGACGGGACGCCCCGCGCCCCGCTTGTCGGCGCTCGCCGGGACGATCCGGTGCGCGGCATCCTGCTTGTCATGCTGGCGATGGCGTTCTTCTCGTGCTCGGACGCGGCGGCGAAATATCTGGGCCAGACGCTTCCGCCCATCGAGATCGCCTGGATGCGCTACGCCAGCTTCGCGCTGCTGATGCTTCCGCTGGTGCTGCGCCACGGCCCTGCGGTCGTCCGCACGGAACGGCCGGTTCTGCAGATCGTGCGCGGTCTCGGCATGCTGGGCTCGGCGCTGTTCTTCATCATGGCCATGCGCACCCTGCCAATGGCGGAGGCCGCGGCGATCAGCTACGTGTCGCCCGTCTTCATCACCCTCCTGTCGATCGTCTTCCTGCGTGAGGACATCGGCCTGCGGCGCTGGGCGGCGGTCCTGTTCGGGCTGGCGGGCGTGCTGATCGTCATCCGGCCCGGTGGCGCTACCTTCCAGGCCGCGGCGATCTTCCCGATCCTGTCGGCGGCCAGCTGGGCCTGCGGCATCGTCGCGACGCGCAAGATGACCGGGGAGCAAAGCGCCGCCACGACGCTGATCTGGAGCGCCCTGACCGGCCTTGCGGTGCTGAGCGTGCTCCTGCCCTTCGACGCGGTGATGCCGGACGGCTGGCAGATCGCGGTGGGCGTCTTCATCGGCGTCATGTCAACCGTGGCGCAAGGAATTCTCGTGGTGGCCTACCGGTACGGCGACGCGTCGGTGCTGGCCTCCTATGCGTACATACAGCTGATCTGGTCGTCGGGGCTGGGCTATCTCGTGTTCGGCGCGGTTCCCGATGTGTGGACCTTCGTCGGATCGGCCGTGATCGTCGCGAGCGGGCTCTACACCGCCCATCGCGAACGGATCAGGGTTCGGCGACTGGCTGCGGCGGAATAGAGGAGTTCTCGACATGTTGGATTTCACGCCGCGCGTAGCGGCACCAGAAACCGCCGCTCCCAAGGTTGCCGCCTTGGGCGAATGCATGCTGGAGCTGGTGCGCCGCCCGGACGGCACCTTCACCATGGGCTTCGGCGGCGACACGCTGAACACCGCCGTCTATCTGGCACGTCTGGGCGCCCCGGTGGACTATGTCACCGCGCTCGGCGACGATCCGCACAGCGCGTCCATGCTGGCCGCCTGGACCGCCGAAGGGGTCGGCACGGCCCAGGTGCTGCGCGTGCCCGGCCGCGTGCCCGGCCTCTACATGATCGAGACCGACGACAAGGGCGAACGCCGCTTCCTTTACTGGCGCGACACCGCCCCGGCCCGCGAGCTGTTCGTGCTGCCGCAATCGCCCGCCCTGATCGCGGCGCTGGAAGGCTACGACCTGCTCTACCTCTCCGGCATCAGCCTGGCGATCTGGGGGGAAAAGGGCCGCGAAGTGCTGTTCCCGCTGCTCGACCGCATGCGTGAGCGTGGCGGGCGCGTTGCCTTCGACACCAACTGGCGGCCGCGCCTGTGGCCGAACAAGGAGACGGCGCAGGCTGCCTACGACGCCATGCTCCGGCGCACCGACATCGCCTTGCCCGGCGTTGAGGACCTGAGCGCGCTCTACGGCGATCCCGACGCCGGCACGGTGCTGGAGCGCGTTCGCTCGGCCGGTGTGCCCGAAATCGTGCTGAAGCTGGAAAAGCCCGGCTGCATCGTCGCCGGTGCCGACGGCGACGTGGAAGTCCCGTCCGAGCGGGTCGCCACGGTCGTGGACACCACGGCGGCGGGCGACAGCTTCAGCGCCGGTTACCTCGCCGGACGGCTGGCGGGGCGGACGCCGGTCGAAGCCGCCAGGCTGGCCCACAAGCTGGCCGCCATCGTCATCCAGCATCGCGGCGCCATCATCCCCCGCGAAGCCACGGCCGGCCTGTCCGCGCTCGGAGAGGTGAAGGCCTGAGGGGAAAGCGCTTGAACTCTAAATTGATATATTAGTATGATAGGACGACGTCACTGAGGAGGCTGGCACACATGGCATCCAGCATTCCGCCAAAGGTTTCGGGGGCTGCGGTTGCTGGCAAGCCCCTGTCTCGCACCGCCCAGCGTGGTCCGACGACCGCGACCACCATCTACCGCGACTTGCGCGCCGCGATCGTCTCGCTGCATCGCAAGCCGGGGGAGGCCGTGGCGGAAAAGCTGATTGCGCAGGACTACGGCGTCAGCCGCACGCCGGTGCGCGAAGCCATCCTCCGGCTGGCCGACGAGGGGCTGGTCGAGATTTTCCCGCAGTCGGGCACCTTCGTGTCGCGCATCCCGCTCGGCGTTCTGCCGGAGGCCAGCGTCATCCGCAAGGCGTTGGAGCAGGCCACGGTCCGCTATGCCGCCGAGCGCGCGACCCGCAGCCAGATCGTCACGTTGCGCGCCTGCGTGGAGCGCCAGAAGGAGGTCGATGCTGCCGGGGACCGTGACGGATTCCATCAGGCCGACGAGGCGTTCCACACGCTGATCGCGGAGATCGCCGGCTATCCCGGATTCTGGACGGTCATCCAGCAGGTCAAGGTGCAGGTGGACCGCTGCCGCCGCCTGACCCTGCCGGTGACGGGACGCATGGGCGTGGTGATCGCCGAACACGAGGCCATCGTGGACGCGATATCCAGCCATGACCCCGACCGCGCCGAACGCGCCATCGCCGACCATCTCGACAATCTTCAGATCACCATCGACGACATCCGCCACGCCACGCCCCTGTACTTTTCCGGCTCCCTGATGGATGGCCGCGAAGCACAGGGATGAACGACCAATACGAGAGGGTAGGACCGACCATGACTCTTCCGCTTCTTGAACCGTCCCTGTCCGGCCCGCGCATCGTTCCGGTGCTGGTGCTGGACGATCCGGCCGAAGCCGTGCCGCTGGCCCAGGCGCTGGTCGCCGGCGGCCTGACCACGCTGGAGGTGACGCTGCGCACGCCGAAGGCGCTCGCCTGCGCCGAGGCCATCGCGGCCAAGGTGCCGGAGGCCCTCGTCGGCTTCGGCACGCTGATCCGGCCGGAGCAGTTCGCCCAGGCCCGCGACGCCGGAGCCCGCTTTCTCGTCAGCCCCGGCCTGACCGACAAGCTCGCCGCCGCCGCCAAGGCCACCGGCCTGCCGTACCTGCCGGGCATCGCCACGGTGTCGGAGGCGCTGATGGCCTGGGAGCACGGCTTTCGCGAGCTGAAGTTCTTCCCTGCCATGCTGAACGGCGGCGCCCCGGCGCTGAAGGGCATGGCCCCGCTGATCCCCGAGGTGCGCTTCTGCCCGACCGGCGGCATCAAGGCGGAGAACGTCCGCGAGATTCTGTCGCTGCCCAACGTCTTCGCGCTCGGCGGCACGTGGCTGACCCCGGCCGACGCCGTCAAGGAGCGGCGCTGGAGCGAGATCGAGCGTCTGGCCCGCGAGGCCTCCGCCCTCTGCCCGCAGGCCTGACTCGTACGCGCCCCTTTGCCCTAGGATTCCTCCCATGTCCCTTCTGACCCGTGAACGGCTTTCCAGCGGCGCGCTCGACGTGGCGCACACCGCAGGCGCGCCGGTGCTCCCCGTCACCATCCTTCAGGTGGGCGACGGCAACTTCCTGCGCGGCTTCGTCGATTGGATGGTGGACGTCGCCAACGGCCAGGGCCTGATGACGGCCGGCGTCGCGGTGGCGCAGCCGCTCGACCAGGGCATCGCCGGCCTGCTGAAGGGGCAGGAGGGACTCTACACCGTCCTGCTGCGCGGCATCGAGCAGGGCCGCGAGGTCGAGGCGCGGCGGGTCGTCAGCTGCGTGTCCGACGCGCTGAACCCCTATGCGGACTGGGAGCGGATGCTGGGCCACGCCACCTCGCCCGCGCTCCGCTTCTTCGTCTCCAACACCACCGAAGCCGGCATCGCCGACGCCGAGGAGCCCTACACCCCCGGCGCCTGCCAGACCAGCTTCCCGGCCAAGGTCGCGGCGCTGCTGCATGCCCGCTACAAGGCGCTGGGCGGCACGGCCGAAAGCGGCCTCGTCTTCCTGCCCTGCGAGCTGATCGAGGCGAACGGCACCAACCTGAAGCGCATCGTTCTGGCGCACGCCAAACGCTGGGGCCTGGAGGCGGGCTTCGCCGCGTGGGTGGAGCAGCACAACCACTTCCTGAACACGCTGGTGGACCGCATCGTCCCCGGCTACCCGCGCGACGAGGCGGCGGCACTGGCGGCCAAGTGGGGCTATGAGGATCCGCTGGCCGTCGCCGGAGAGCCCTTCCATGTCTGGGTGATCGAAGCCCCGGCGGCGCTCGCCCCCAAACTCGCCGACGAATTCCCGCTGCATAAGGCGGGGCTGAACGTGGTGTGGACCGACGACCTCCAGCCCTACCGCACCCGCAAGGTGCGCATCCTGAACGGCGCCCACACCGCCAGCGCGCTGGCCGCCTATGGCGCGGGGCTGGACACCGTGAAGTCGATGATGGACGACCCGACCGTCTCGGCCTACCTGAACAGGGTGATGTTCGACGAGATCGTTCCCTTCGTCCCCCTGCCGGAGGCCGAGCGGCAGCAGTACGCCGCGACGATCATGGAGCGCTTCGGCAACCCGTACATCCGGCACGAGCTGATCTCCATCGCGCTGAATTCCGTGTCCAAGTGGCAGGTGCGCGTTCTGCCCAGCCTGAAGGACTTCGTCGCCAAGCACGGCGAGGCTCCCTCCGGCCTATCCTTCTCCCTGGCGGCGCTGCTGCGCTTCTATCAAGGCGAGACGGTGAACGGCGCCTACACCGGCACGCGCGACGCCGGCCCCTACCCCATTCAGGACAACGCCGCGGTCATCGCCACGCTCAGCGCCGCCTGGGCGACGCACGGCAAGGATCCGAAGGCGCTGGTGGACACGGTGCTGGCCGACGCCGCGCTGTGGGGCGAGGATCTGACCCGCATCCCCGGCCTCGCCCACCGCACGGCCCACCATCTAGCCACCATTCTGGGCAAGGGCATGAAGGTTGCCATGGCCGAGGTCGCCGGAACGTAAGTGGCCGGCATCCGCGAACAGCGTCTCAATGCTGTTTGCTGCTCGGCGGCGTGCCGCCCATCTGGTGGGTGTGCGCCAGATAGGCCGCCTCGGTGCGGTTGGTCGCGCCCAGCTTCTTTAGGACATTGCGGACATGGGCCTTCGCCGTGTTCTCGCACATGCCCAGCTGGTAGGCGATGATCTTGTTCGACTTGCCCTCGCGCAGGCAGTTCAGCACGGCCATTTCGCGCGGCGTCAGGCCGCCGATGCTGTCCTGCGGCAACGGCGGCGCGCCGGCTGAACCGTTGCGGTGCACTGCCGGTTGGGAAAGCTTATGCAGCGAGGTGGCCGGCACGAAGGTCCCCCCGGCCGCGACCAGCCGGATTGCCTCCAGCGTCACGCCCAGGCCGAGGCTGGACACGATGTAGCCGCGCACGCCAAGGCGCAGGCTTTCCAAAATCATGTCGATGTCGTCGCGGTCGGAGATGATGACCAGCGGCAGCGGGTGCAGCGCCGACACGGCCGCCTTGACGTCGGCCGCGACGGTGCCCTGAAGCGGTTCGGAACCGATGTTGTACAGAACGACCTCGCCCCCTTCGGCGCGACCGACCGCCATGCCCACGTCCTTCAGGGACGGGACGGGATGCACGGCCATGTCCTCGCACAGGGTGCCGAGGCTGAGCGCGAAGCAGTCCCGCGTCAGGCTGTTCGGATCCGCCAGGACGATGGACAAGGTTGAATTCGGGGACAGCGCGGGGTGGGGCATGCCGTTGCTGGTCATTCTGTTCCCTCCATGTGGCACCGACGCCTTAGTGGCAGCGGGCTATCGCTGCACGGCAATCCTCGTTCCAGCCGCTACGCGGCAGTGTTCGCTCCAGCGTCGTGGACAGTTTTCCGTCCGCCTTAGAAACGGCGGTGGAGTTACGCACAACAGAGGCTTTGATGCTTTGAAGATGTGATCGGGCGGTGCAGCACGGACGGCTGCCTTTGTCGGCGACTTTCCTCCAGCAGCAATATCCGCTTCTACGCACTTGGCGCGGCCTTGTGGTGGCCCTGGTCACGGATGCTTGCGCACATCGCATTAAGTGCTCTGAATGTACCAGAAACAAGCAGTTCGTAAATGCACACTTAGGGGCAACGCCGCACGGGAAGGAGAACCCCCGCGTACCGATTCCGATGGCGGTTGGAATGGCCCGATTGCCGCCTACCACCCGTCATGGTCAATTGTGAGGAGGGAATGGATATCCCGTCCTTCCAAAGACTCCACCAGCGGGCGTGACCGTTGGAGGCGTCAGGAGCCCTCGTCCTTTTGTCGGATGGGCCGGGGTTGCGGCCTATCCTCTTCGGCAGGGGTGGTGAGGCGCCGGCGCGCCAGGACGCCCATCACGACACTGTAAGGAAGCGCCACGGGCCACAGCACCGCGCCCAGTGCGCGCCAAGCCAGAGGCGAGTTTCGTCCATGCAGCGTGTCATCGGCAAAAAAGCCGACCGTGAAGATCAGACATACCCCAAGCAGATAGAAAATGAGCATTCCAAGGAGCATTGCCCGCTTTCACTGTGATGTCCTGCCCCGAACCGGAGCCCGCAGCAGATTGGCAGGAAACAGGCCCCATCTCCAACTATTTTTCCTATAAACATTGGGTGCGCCGCACACGGTATCTCTTGTAATCCAAATTAATACCTGCCTGAAGTCCGGAAAAGACTTATAATCCAGCGTGCGTCCCGCCAAAATCGCGGAAGGAACCTTCCGGCAAGCCTTCCTGCCCACGCAATCGTCCGGTGGTCATGAATATGGTTGGCTTTGGAGTGCCGGCCAACATCCGCCGCAGAAGCCCGGCGACCGCTCCGGAACGGGAGGGCGCCGAGCCGAAGGCGCGCTCGGGGGGACGGCCGAACGGCGTTGAGCGCATCGCGGTGCTGGTGATCGACGACCGGACGATGCTTGGCCAGAGCCTCGCCGCCGCGATCAACGCCAGCACGCCCGATATTTCCGTCACCCATCGGACAACCGAACAGGCGCTGGCCGATCTTCCCGCAGCGTTTGGGCAGGCTGACGTCGTCCTAGTCTGTGTCGGGCGGGCCGGCCTTGTCCGTGGCGCCGTGGCCCGGATGCTGAAACGGCTGCTCGCCGAACAGCCGCATCCGCCCATCGCCATCCTTGCCGACCGGACCGAGCCCAGTGCGGTGGACACGGCGATGCGCCTGAATTTGCGCGGCATCGTGTCCAGCACGGCCCCCCTCTCCACCGTCATCGACTCCCTGCGCCGCATTCATCAAGGCGCGACGGTCGTTCCCGGCCGCACCTGACGGGGACCGTCCGGGGCCCCACCCTTCAATGGATCTTTTAAAATGGATCGGCCGTTCGCGCCCGTGCGGATGGGGGCGCCAGCTTTATCGATCGCGCGAGCTTCGCCTTGTTGACTATGCGTCCTGGCCTATGCGGGTGGAACACTCCATTGAGAGTAATTCAGAACGATAATTTTGCAACGCTCACCTATTAAGAGGTATACGACTAATAATTACATGCATCGGTCTGGGCTTGTTTGCTATTGACGATGGTGTATGCGTCAGGTGCTATACGAGCCTTCTAAATTTTCCAAGAGCGCAAACTGGAAGGCCGTTAATGCTCGGACACGGATTAAGAACGAAGAATCCGAAGAACGATGCAACTGCGCCGAAGTCTTGCGCATACTGAGGGAACCGAAGCTTCTCTATTGGTATTGGACATTATTGATGCATGAGTTCGGCGCCTGAATTGGTATCGGGAACGACGTTGCGCGGGCACGGCACGCCTGCGCGGTTTGCAAGCCACTGCACGTGAACACGAAGGACATACCGGCTAAGCGACATCGCGCTTGATCGAGGGATCAAAACAAAGGGAAAGAGCCAAGGAAACAGGCTGAACTTTCCCACTCCGGGCAAGGAAAGACCATCGTCACCAGCGACGAAAACGCAAGCCCCGCGCGTCAAGCGGCGGAAAAAGGGGCGAACAGCTAGGGAGGTCTCATGTTCTCGTACAGGAAGGCACTGCCGGTGCCCCCGGCGTTCGACCCCAACGCCATCGCGCCGCTGTCCTACAGCAACCCGCGCACCGGCCAGCAGGGCGAAGCGACGCGAACGGGCGGCGGGATGAAAAAGACTTACGGTCAGGAAATCACGGCGCTTCTCCTGGATGACACGCCGCTGACGCGCGAATGCCTGTCGATCAGCCTTAACCTGTGCGATCGGGGCCTGCATGTCCTGACCGCTGCGTCGGTCGCCGACGTGGAAGCCATGCTCGGCGGTGCGCCCGCTCCCGATGTGGTGCTGTGCCATTTCAGCGGGACGGCGTCGACGGACCCGCATTTTCATTCAAAACTGAGCGGGCTGATCGCCCTGCTCGAAGACACGCCGCTGATCATCCTGGCGGACCGCGAGGAGGCGGGCGCCGCGCTCGACGCCTTCCGCCTCGGCGTGCGCGGCTACATCCCCACGACCGTGGGGCTTTCAGTCGCGCTGGAGGCGATCCGCTTGGTGGGGGCCGGCGGGACCTTCATCCCCACGACCTTCCTGCAACGGATCATGCAGGGCGAGACGACCGCGCCGGAACTGTCGAATGGTGCCGAGCGGGCGGCCTCCGAGCGGGCGGTTTGCGGCGACGACCGCAAGAATGGGCTGACCCCGCGTCAGATCGCCGTGCTGAAATGCCTGCGCGAGGGCAAGGCCAACAAGATCATCGCCCACGAACTCGGCATGTGCGAAAGCACGGTCAAGGTGCATGTCCGCAACATCCTGAAAAAGCTGGGCGCGACCAACCGCACGCAAGCCGTTTATCTGACCTTCAACGAACATCCATTGAACTAAGTCGCCAGGGCGTCTTACGGAATCGCGCCGCCGCTGGCTTCATCCAGCGGGTGGCGCTTTCCGTGCTGGCTCAAGGTCGCTCTCGGCTTGGCTCCCTCAACTGGGTGGAGCCATGGGATCCGGCGCGTGGATGGAGGCGGCCTTTCGGTGGTCCCGGCCGTCCGTGTCCGTGGTCAGCCCGTTCAAGACGAGCGCCGCGATCACCGGATCCGTGAACGACAGCTGGATGTTGATGCTTCCGTCGCGGTGAAAGTCGAACTGCATCCGCGGCGCGTCGGCGCCATATTCCTCGACGCGGTGCCAGATGTTGGCCAGGACACATTCGGCCTCCGACACGGATATTCCGCGCAGGCTGGCGTTCACCATGCCGTTGCTCCAGATGCCGTCGGAATTATGGTGCTGTGATCGCATCGCATTCGTCATCTGCATTACAGCTTCTCCGGATCGGCGCCGCCGCCCCCCATCCACCGGAAAGGCCTTTTGGCGGCGCGGCAAAAGTTTCCATAAATGCGTGCCTTGGCGGGCTATGGCGACGGACAAAGGCGGACGGACAAAGGCGATGGTTATCCTTGCAAATCATCGCGAGCGCGCATGCGCGCAAAGAGTTTTGGACGGCAGTGTAGCGGTCTCACCATCACAGAGTTTGATTGCTTAATTTTTTGCCATTCTATGAAAGGGCGGCCGCAAGGAACAGTTCACAATGTGGCGGATCGGTGCGCGGGGAAACAGTAAGTGCTTGTACCTATTCTCGGGCGGGCTCCTCACCATTTCCGGTCGGGAATGATGCCTTCTCACCGGAAAGGATGACCCCCACCCCAGACTCTACGCCGAAGGGACGCTGTCGCCGGCCCCCCCATAAAGCAAAACGGGGAGCGCCCGAAGGCGCTCCCCGCATGCAGGTCCGTTGTACAGTCAGCCGGGCCTTAAGCGGCGTCGAGCTGGTGGTGCAGCGGATCGATCGCATGATCGGCCGCGGCGGCGTAGGCGCTGAAGTCGACGCCATGGGCCATGACGTCGGCCGAGGTTGCGGACAGGACGTCGGTGCCTTCGACCGACTGCCCCTGGGCCACGAGGTGGCTGTAGACGTTCAGCTGATCGGCTTCACCCAGCGGAGTGGCCGCCGTGGTGGCCGTCGTCGGGAAGAAGCTCTTGTCGGCATTGACGACGAGCGTTCCGTTCCACCACAGCCCCGACTGGCCGGCCGAGACGTTCTTGCCGTCCAGCGCACCCTTGTCGTAGGTGACGATGCTGTCGGTCGGCAGGACGCTCTTACCGTTGATTGTGATCTTGTTGACGATCAGGTTGCGGTCCTGACCGCTGATGTGGGTGTCGTTGTCGTACTGGATCTGCACCTTGTGCCCGGTGCCGGACGCGATGTCGGCGTTGAAGGTAAAATCCTTGGCCGTCGTGCCCGTGACGCCCTCGCCGACCTTCTTGCCGTCCACCAGCAGGTTGAAGTGCGCGTTCACGCCACCCGCCGGGTTGCCGAGCGCGTTGATCACGATGGTCGACGCGCCGGCCGGCGTCGGCGTCGGGGTCGTGCCGGTGCCCGCCGGGAAGTAGCTCTTGTCGGCGCCGACGACCAGGGTGCCATCCCACCACATGCCGGACTGGCCCTTGATCACATCCTGACCGTCCAGCGCGCCCTTGTCGTAGGTGACGATGCTGTCGGTCGGCAGGACGCCCTTGCCGTTGATGGTGATCTTGTTGACGATCAGGTTGCGGTCCTGGCCGTTGATGTAGGCGTCGTTGTCGAACTGCACCTGCACCTTGTGCGCCGTGTCGGCGGTCACGCTGGTGTCGAAGGAATAGTCCTTGGCCGTCGTGCCCGTGACGCCCTCGCCAACCTTCTTGCCGTCCACCAGCAGGTTGAAGTGCGCGTTCACGCCGCCCGCCGGGGTGCCCTGCGCGTTCACGATGATCTTGGTCATGCCCGTGGTGGGCGTCGGGGTCGGGGTCGGAGTGGGCGTGGGCGTCGGGGTGGGCGTGGGCTCCGGAGTCGGGGCCGGGGTCGTGGTGGACTTGTACTCGTAGGCGCCGATGTCGTAGCCGGCACCCTGGGTGCGCGACACGCCGTCGAGGTCGGTGGTCACCTGCGTCAGGGTCTTGCCCGCGTCGATCGCCGGCGAACCGGCCGCGAGGCGGTAGTCACCACCGCCGGTGGCGATGTAGTTCACGAACTTCGGATCGGCGGAGATGGTGCCGGTGTGGGTCTTGCCGGCGTCCAGATCCCAGTTGTTGCCGTTCCCGTAGACGAGGTTGTTGATGTAGGTGTTGTGCGAGCCGGTGGTGCCCTGCTCGGTGATGCCGTTGTACGCGTTCTTGTAGACGATGTTGTTGACGACGTTCACATAGTCGGCCGGGGCGTTGCCCGTGACGTAGTCGCCTGCGCCGACCAGGATGCCGGCACCATTGTTGAACACCGTGTTGTTCATGATGTCGACGTGGTGGGCGTCGTGCCACAGGTGGATGCCGACACCGGGGACCCCGTAGACGAGGTTGTTTTCGACCGTGCCCGGCGCGGAGATGTAGATGCCGTGGATGAGGCCGTTGGTCGTGTTGGCCGGACCGACGTTGTAGACGATGTTGTTGCTGAGGTCGAAGTTGGTGCCACCGTAGTAGCCGTCGCCCTGGATGCCGGCGCCGCCGTTGGAATCACCCAGCGCGGCCGCGTTGCGGGCGATGTCGTGCACCTTGCTGTTCACGATGCCGGAATGGGTGCCGCCCGTGAAAATGCCCCAGCGCCACTGCGTGCCGCCGTAGCTGCCCGAGCCGTCCACCTCGAACCCGTCGATGGTGACGTAGGCGCCGCGGTTGTCCCAGGCGGTGTTGGACGAGGAGGTGCTGGGCGGAACGATCTTGGCGCCCCACTTCACGTCCGACACATAGTTGATCGGAGCCGAGGCCGTGCCGCTCGCGTAGGTCTTGAAGCCGCCCTGATAGGTGCCGGGGGCGACGTGCACCGTCGTGCCGGCCGTGGCGACCTGGGAGGCCTTGAGGATCGTCTTGAACGGCGAAGCCTGAGTGCCGGCGTTGGAATCCGAGCCGGTCATCGAGACGTAAATGTCGGCCATAGCTGTGCTTTCCTACTTTGTGCGTGCGTATAAACCTTTGGAACCCGCGTCGGGTTTTCGTGGCGGAGCCCCCGGACAGCGTCGCCAGACGGCGCCGGCAGCAGCGGGCTTTTCAGCATCGGCCAGAGGATCGGCCAACCCACCGCCACTCCGACGCGGTTCCATTTGCACGCGGACTATAGGTCGGCGTAATAGGGCCAAAGTCAGACATGTTTGCGAAAAATTCTATACAATAGCGGCAAATTAGCCACACGTTGCAGCCGCATCACAGGCGCACCACCGCTCGAAGCGGCGGCGCGCCTGGAGTTTCCGGCCCCTAAGCCGTCCTGTGGAAAGCGTGGCCGGACTCGTTCGAGGCGGAGAAGCGGCGATGCCACAACCCAAGCAGCAGCGGCATGGGATCGTCCCAGGAGACGGCCACCTTGGCCTCGCAGCCGAGCGCCCAAGGCAACCAAGCCGACATGGGAATCCCCGACTCCTGAGCGGCCAACCGGTCGTTCAGCAAATGGACCCAGCGGGTTCCGGCCTTTGCCTGGGGCATCGCCGCGGGACGGGGCAGGCCGACCAGGTCGCCGTAGATCAGCCCCGGTAGGTTCACGCCGGCCACGGCACCGGGATGGTGCCACAGGTTGAAGCGTGGATTGACCTCCAGCAGGTGAAGCCGTCCATCCGGCGCCCGCTTGAAATCGAATTTGGCGACGCCGTGCAAGCCCAGCCGGTCCGTCAGCGAACGCCCCAGCGCCAAGACGTCGGCCTCGTCGGTGATCGTCAGGGAGGTGGTGTGCCCATACACCGTTGGATAGGTGCGGATCTTGCGCCCGGTGAACTCCCCAACAATTGAGCCGCGCTCGTCCACATAGACGTGATAGCTCTCGATGGCGGATTCCGGACCGGGGATCATTTCCTGAACCAGGAGATCCTGACGCCCCGCCGCCAGCTGTGGCCACAGGGCGCGAAGCCCCGACGGGCTGTCCACCCGCAACGCCTTGCCGGCCTCCCGCCACGCCTTGTCGCGCCGGTGCGGCTTGACGATCACCGGAAAGCGCAGATCGAGGTCCGGAGCCTCGGCCTCCGCCGACAGGTGCAGCCGCCGCGTCGCCGGAACCGGAAGGCCAAGGCGCTCCGCCAGCGCCTGAAAGCGGGACTTGTCGACCAGATCCTCAACCAGTTGCGCGTCGGCGAGCACGAAACGGAACGCCTGCGCCAGACGCCGCCGATGGCGCGACACCAGCAACAGCTGTGCGTCGGTCTCGAAGTAGAGCACCGGCGGCTCGGCCTGCGCCTCGCCGAACCCCTTCAACGCTTCGACCAGAACGTCCGTGGAAGCCGAAAAATCGGCCCAGGACAGCGCCGCCTTGGTGAAGCGGGAGTAGAGCGTCGGGCTGCCGGGGCGCGCCACCACGGCGCAATCCACGCCGGCCAAACCGATCGCCCGCACCAGATCCATGCTGCCCATAACACAGGCCAGCGCTCGTTTATGCATGCGGCTCATGCTTCCTCCTCGGTTCGGGCGCTGTTGGAAAACAGATTTGGTATGGTTTGTTATCGATGCATCCGGCATCCTCTCAGCAAACCGCCCTTGGAGAAAGTCCATTTTCGAGGGATGACGCGGGGAAACGGACTTTTTGTCGTCCTTCTTTTTTTCGCCTTGATCGTTTTCGATACGGCTCATAGGATGAAAAAATAAGACCGCGGCCCGCCGGTTACGAAAACAGACTTGCGGAGACCGAAAGCGCCGGCCCAAAGGGGGCCCGATACGGGGCCAGGGGAGGGATGGATTGCGCCAGAGAGATGTGATCCCAAAAGGCAACGATCCGGACGTGCGTTTCGGGGACGAGATCTTCCGCCGTATTCTCACAAAGGCGTTGGACAAGGGATACCGCTTTTCACGGTTCGACGAGGTCGGCGAAGGCGGCCCGATTTCCGGCGTCCCGCTGTTCTACCTGCGCCACGACGTGGACATTTCGCCGCCCATGGCGATCCACCTCGGCCGGATCGAGCACGAGCACGGCGTGAAAGCCAACTTCTTCTTCCAGATCAACGCCGAGACCTATTCCCTTTTCGTGCCGGAAACGCTCGACATCATTCGCGATTTACGGGCGATGGGCCATTGCGTCGGACTGCACATCGACGAGCAGTTGATCGGGGCGGACGAACAGGCCATCGAGCAGACCTTCGACTGGCTGCTCCACCGCATCATCGACGTGGATCGGGCGGTGAGTTTCCACCGCCCCTCCCGCGAGGTGCTCGGCCGGCGCTACGCCCGTTTTGTGAACGCCTATGATGACCGTGTTTTCGACAGCGGATCTTACCTGTCCGACTCCCGCCGAAGCTTGGCGTTTCACGAAACGCTGGAAAGCTGGCTGGAGGAAGGAAAGCCGCACATCCAGCTTCTTCTGCACCCGGAATGGTGGTGCGAGGTCAACTCGCTCGATCAGCTGTGGGGCATGTTGAGCGACCGGCGGACCGACCAGCTCTGCCGCTACATGCTGAAGAACTTCCCGAAAGTGTTCAACGGGCTGCTGCATGACGGGGACCGGAACTTCCCAATCTGATGGGACCCGACCTCAAGCGGCCATAACATGGGGCATCGGCCTGCCATGAAAGTCGCCGTGCATCAACCGAACTACTTTCCCTGGCTCGGCTACTTCGCCAAGGCCGCCAGCGCCGACGTGTTCATCTTCCTTGACGACGTGCAGATGCCCCAGGGCCGAAGCTACGTGCATCGGACGATGATCCATGCGCCGGCCGGCGGGACGTGGATGTCGGCGCCCGTCCGCCGGGCGGAACGCCAGCTGATCAAGGACGTGCGCTTCGCGGAGGAGGATTGGCGGCGGCGCCATCGGGCGACGCTGTTCCACACCTACCGCAAGGCGCCCTTCGCCGACCCGGTCATGGCGCTGGTCGACGCGATTTTCGCCTTTGAAAGCGACAGCCTGTCCGCGTTCAACATCCGGGCGGTGACCCTGGTGGCGGACTATCTCGGGCTGTCCTGCCGGTTCGCCCTGTCCAGCGCCCACGGCCTCACCTCCACCAGCGACGACCGCCTTATCGAGCTGGTGAAGGCCGTCGGGGGCGACACCTATCTCTCCGGCGCCGGCGGCAACAACTACCAGGATCCGGGGAAGTTCGAGCACGCGGGCATCGAACTGCGCGTTTGCGAATACAAACCTCGACCCTATCGGCAATTCCAGGGCGACGGCTTCGTGCCGGGCCTCAGCGTGCTGGACGCCCTGTTCAACCTTGGCCCGGACGCGGTGCGCCTCCTGTCCTACGGGGCCGCCGAAACATCCGTGCTGCCAGCCTGATGGGGAAGGTTCCACCCCTTAAGGCAAAAAGAAGTAGCATAAGATTCGACCTTGTGTTATGTGAATAAACAGCGGTACTGGCGCCTTCCGGACCGGGCAAATGCTTGGTGGGAATGCCGAACCTGCCTTGGACGTCGAGGACGATGGCACAGCGACGCGAAAAGGGGAAAATTCCCCACAGTGAATGGTCGGCGATCCGCACGCGCCACGCGGCGGGGGAGTCGCTGGCCAGCATCGCCCGCGATTACGGCTGCACGGGGCCGGCGATCCGCTACATCGTCAACCGACCAGGCAACGGCACCACAACCCCGGCTCCAGCCTCGCCCGAAAGCCGAAACGCCGAACCGTCCGAAACCGGGCGGCCCGAAATCAACCGGCGGCCGGCAGTCGCCGAGGGGACGCCCGCGTCCGCGCGTCCGGAACCGGTCGGCGGCTCTCGTGACGGCCATCGCAACAGCGGCGGCGGCGCGTCGAGCATCGATCCCGATCTCCGCTGGCGGGTCAGCAGCGAAATCGCCTCGTTCCTGGCTGTTTTCGATTCTTTTCTCTCCGACAACTCCCCGGAAATCTACGATGAGCTGTTGGGGGCGACTGACCGGCTGATGCGGGTCGCCGCGCGCACACGCATCGAACTGGAGCGCGCCCGCGCCTCCGCCGAGCCCGACCGGATCCAGGAAGCGCGTCCGGTGGCGCGCGGCTCCCGCTCCCGCGCCGTTCCGACCTGACGCCATTTTCCCCGCTTCGATGGTCCGGCCTTTGATCGTCTAGGCGGGGCGTGCACCCGCCCGCCTCATTTCAATCGTTCCCGCAGCCGACGCGCGAGGATCAGGCCGAGGAAGACCGTGCGCGTCAGCGCGCTTTTTTCGCGTGCCAACAGCCAGATTTTAGCCTTGCGGATCCCACCCTCGACGGCGGTCTTCGCCACCCGAAAGGGGTTCAGCACCACGGATGCATGCGACCGGTACAACTCCAACCGGTCCATATCCTGGCGGACGCCCAGGAACCGGGCCTTATAGGGTTCCCGCCCGCCGCCCATGTACATGGTGGTGGCGCCTCGGGCGATGGCTTCACAGATTGTCCGATAATAGCAAAGCGCTCCCAGCCGGAATTCGTTGTAGGCCGGGTCATGGGCGATCACCTCCACCATGTAGGCGGAGCCGACGATCTGGCAGATCATGCCGGCACAAAGCCGGCCGTCGATGTGCAGAACACTGACGAGGCCACCTTCCTTGGCGAACCGGATGATGCGTTCCGTTTCCTCGTCGTCGATGCTGAATCTTTTCTTTTTTGCTGATATCCGGGCATCGCTCAGCTCGACGATGGTGCGGACGTGCGCCTCGTCGATCTCCGCACCGGTGTAAAAGCGCAGACTGTGGTCGGGAAAGACCCGCGACAACCGGCGCACATCGTATTTGATATTGTTGCGCGTCGACTTGCCGAGCCGTGCCGTATATTCCTCGGCGGTCGACGGCAGGTCGATGACCCAGTCCTCCTTCGAATTGTGCCTCTGATACGGAAAAGGAAACGAGCCCGCATCCGTTTGCAGAGCCTGAAACCGTATCATCGACACATCGGGAAAGGCGTCAAAGATGTAGCGGGCGAAGCGGTTGATCTCGTCCTTGCCGACGACGATGAACTCGTTGAAGACAGTGACCCGCCCGTCTTTGTATTGAAACACGAAGATCGTGGTTGGTTGGTCGCCTTGGCGAACCACATAGGTGCAGACGTTGTCGGTCGGCCGTGATGTCCTGAAGAATGCGAGAGACGAGTGCGGGTGCCCATACAGGCGGATCAGCTCTCCCTCGACGAATTCCGGTACTTCATTGATATAACAGGAAATGTTCCCGGATTTATAATGAGCGGCTTTCAAGTCCTTTTGAAGGAGCATGTAAACTGCCACGGCATAACCTCCTCATTCGGTCGTTTGCGCCGATTGACGCCGATTATGCTTGCTGTTGACCTTGTCCCTTCGCCCTGATTGAAAGCCGAACTCCTTTTGGGGTTGGCTCAATGTATGGCTTGGAGTGGCGGAAGCGTCTCGGGACGGGTGTATGGATGATGCGCGTGCGTTCGCTGCGGTCGGACGGCGATAATATCTTACGCCAACCGCTGCGTAAACAAAGTCGCTTGGAAAAGGGACGGAAAATATGGATGGCCCGAGGCGGCAGAAAGAAGTGGTAAGAACCGGCCTGGAACACCCCGCGAATCGGCGGTAACGGCTCTTCGCCAAAGGAGGCTACCCCCGTCGATTGTCTTCTTATCGGTCTGGATCGCTGGCAAGATCGCCGGGCTCCGGAGCTTTCCGGCCCGCAAAAAGGCCCAAACCCAGCCACGCGAGCGGGACACCAGCCATGCACGCCCAATTTGCGACCGTCGACATCACGCCGACCCAGCCGGCGCCGCTGGCCGGATACGCCGCCCGTCAGGGAAACTTCACGACGGTCGAGGCGCCGCTGGAGGCCAATCTGGCCGCCTTCCCGCTTCCGGATGGGACCTGCGTCTTTCTCGGCAGCGTCGATACGCTGTTCGTCGGGCCGTCCTTGTCCGACCGGATCGCCGATGCGGCGGGCGTGGCGCAGGAGCGCCTGGTGCTCGTGTCCACCCACACCCACAACGCGCCGTCGCTGGCGCCGGAGGTGCCGACGCTCGGCCTACACGACCCCAGCTACGGCGACATGGTCGTGCGGCGCCTGGGCGAGGCCGTGCGTCGCCTGATCGACGGCCCGAAGGAGGCCGTCTCGGCCGCCTATGTCCAGTGTGCCGCCCCCTTCAACGTCAACCGGCGCCGTCCGGCCTGGATGCTCGATTACGGCACGCTGCGTCGAAAGCGGCGGTTCCGCTTCGGCAAGGGCGTCGCGATGGCTCCCTTTGACCGGGGGGTGGTCGATCCGCTGCTGCGCTGTATCATCCTGCGCGGCGAAAACGGGACGATCCGCGGCGTCCTGTGGTCTTATGCCTGCCACCCGGCCTTCTTTCCGTTCCGCGACCGCGTGTCACCCGATTTTCCCGGATCGGTCCGCGCCCATCTGCGCCGGAGGTTCGGCGACGGCTGCGCCATCCTGTACGTTCCGGGCTTCGCCGGTTCGGCCATTCCAAGGATCCCCTTCGCCCTGCCCCGCTCCGCTGGGGAGTGTCTGGCGCGGCTGCTGCCCTTCAACCCAGGCCTGCCGTCCTTCACGCCGGCAAGCTATGGAGAGTGGGTGGAACGGCTCTGCGCCACGGCGGCGGCCTGCGTCCACGACGCCCCGGCCGGAGACGAGGCCCCTGCGGTGACCTTCGCCCGGACCCGCTCCCCCGACATTTTCATCGGCCAGGGATCGACGTCGGGAAGCGATGTGCCGCTGGACATGGCCCGGCTGGACTTCGGCCCATCCTGCGGGCTGGTGGCGATCACCGGCGAGATGGTCGGTGAATGGATGCCGGTACTTCCCAAGTCGCTCTTCGAGCAGCGGATCGCGACCGGCTATCTGGCGGGGCCATGTCTCTACGTCCCGACTGACGCCGTCGTCCGGCAGGGTGGGTACGAGGGCGACGGCTTCCGTTCGCGCTTCGGCCTGGACGGCCGGTTCGTCGATGGGATGGACCGCATCGTCAACAGCACGCTGGGCACCATCTTTCAGTAGTTTCCCTTCGCCGAGCGAGGTGGACGCGATGACGCCGGTGATGAAATGCGGACGCGGCCCGAGGCTGTACCGTTGGTTCCGCCTTGCCGCCCTTTGCCTGGCGTCGCCTTTTCTTTTCGCCCTTCACGCCGCGCCGTTCGACCACACCCACCCGTGGCCGACCCCGCACGGCTCTCCCACGGCCGATCCGGTGCGCGGGAGCATGGGACAACGCTGCTGGAACCTGCGGAGCGCCGGGAGCAAGGCCCTGAAGCACATGGTCGCCACGACCAACATCTACGTCTCGCCCAGCGGTTCCGACGCCAACGACGGCAGCAAGGACGCGCCTTTCCGGACCATCGGCAAGGCGGCGTCGGTCGCCACGCCGGGAACCACGGTGCGCGTGGCTCCGGGAACCTACCAGGGCGGTATCAAGACCTGGGTGAACGGCACGGCGACGGCCCCGATCCGCTACCTGTCGGAGGTGAGGTGGGGTGCCCGGATCGTGCCGGCGATCTTTTCAAAATCCAACACCGCCTGGGACAACCGGGGCGACCACGTCGTCATCGATGGATTCGAGGTGGACGGTTCCCGCCATCCGCCCGGCGGGCAATGGCGCTGGGGCATCTACACCAGCGGGTCCCATTCCACCATCACCAACACGAAAGTCCACAACATCGCCCGCGATCCCAGCGCGCTCGGCGACCACAACGGGGGTGCGGGCATCCAGGGCGACGGCTATTACGGCGGGACCGACATCGATCTGACCAACAACATCGTCTACAACGTCGGCCCGCCCGGCCGCAGCAACGGCCTCGTCCACGGCATCTACGTCTCGACCCCCGCAAACGTCGAAAACAACCTCGTCTATCAGGTCCCCGGCGTGGGCATCCACCTGTGGCACGACGTCCACCACGTCAACATCCTGAACAACACGGTGTTCAAGAACGGCGCCGGCATCCTGGTCGGGGCTGGCGACTTTGTCCGGACGCGGGCGCCGAACGACCACACCGTCGTCGCCAACAACATCGTCTACGACAACGCGCACAACGGCATCACCGAACAAGGTCTGACCGGGACGCGCAACGTCTACAGCCACAACCTCGTTTACCGGAACGGCACCGACTGGAACCTCAAGACCGGGATGCGCCCGGTCGGCACGGTCACCGCCGACCCGAAGTTCGTGAACTACGTCCCGACCGGCGGCGGCGACTACCGCCCGGCCCCCGGTTCGCCGGCCATCGACGCCGCGCGCAGCATCTGCGACCTGACCACCGACCTCAACGGCGTGCCGCGCGGCCAAGGCATCGGCACGGACATCGGCGCCTACGAGCACAAGGCGGCCACCACAGCCGCAACGCCCACGCGCCTGCCGGAGCCGCCCTCGACCGACGTCATCGTCAAGGTCACCGCGTCGGGCGACCAGTACCGGGGAACGCCGAAGTTCCAGCTGGTCATCAACGGGCAGGCCTGGGGGCCGGTCCACACCGTCACCGCCGAGCGGGGGGCCGGCACGCAGGACTTCCGGTTCCGCCCCATCAGCGTACCGTCCGGCCTGTCGAGCCTCGGCGTGCGCTTCCTCAACGACGCCTATCGCAGCGATGGGGCGGATCGGAACCTCCACATCACGGCGGTGCAGGTCAACGGCATCGACCTGACGCCATCGCGGACCGGTCTCTATCGGACCGGCGACACGGCTTATGTGGATGTCGGCCGCCTGACCATGCCCTGAACACCCCCTTCGGCCTTCCGGCGTGCTAAGCTGCCGCCGGAAGGAGCATTCATGTCGTCTGAACACGTCTTGAAACTGGGTAAGTGGGACCGTCCCGCCAGCCTGCCGGACAGCCTCGCCACCGAACTGTCGGGCTGGCGTTTCGTGCTGAGGAATCCGGTCGCGCCGAGCTTCTATTCGAAGCCGGGAGCGCCTTGGGATATCCCGCCGGAAGGCTGCCTGCGCGTCAGCGAGCGCTGGAATACGGCGACGGAGGCGAACGCCACGCTCTTCCCCACCGACCAGTCCATTCCCGACGGCCATTGGGCGCTCGCCCGGTTCGAGGCGTCCATGTGGCGCGTGCAGTCCCTCGTCCCGGCCGATGGGCGCGCCACCGTGCGCGAGTTGCTTCGGGCGCGGGCCGACCGGCTGGTCAACGCCCGCCGCTGGACCCGCAGCGACCTTGAACTGCTCCAGGTTCTTCAGGATGGGGAGGTCTTCGCCCTCGACGACCTTCTCGCCGGCGACGAAGCGCGGGGGCGATCCCTGCGATCCCTGACGAAGCTGCAACTGGCCGCCGAGGCGTCCGGCGCGAACCCGGAGCTTCCGGACGCGTCCCGGCGCCTTCTGGACTCCGGCAAGGGCCCGGCCGTCTGGACGGATGCGGAGGCCAGGGAGGTTGCCGCCACGATCCTGGACTGGCATGCCCGGAAGCAGGCCCGCACCGCCGCCCGGGCCGGCCGGGGGGCGGAGGCGCGCGAGCGTGGCGAGGCACTGAAGGACTCCGTCGCCGACGCGGTGCGCAAGATCTTCCCCGGCATTCCCAAGGAGATTGCCGCCGCCGTAGCGACCCGCCTCGCGCCCAGCGTCGGCAAGCTGGCCCGCATGCCGGGGCTGCAGCCCATCGTCGATGCGGTCGCGGAAATCCGGCTGGAGCGGTGGCGGCAGGCCGTCGCCTCGGAACCCGAGGTGGCCGACCGGCTGCTGGCGATGCAGAAGCGCGGCGACCCTGGCCGGGCGCGCAAGCGCTACCGCGACCAGCGCGCGGTCGAGCGTGTCGAGGCCGAACTGCGCGACTGGCGCGGCGACCTTGCGCCCGTCTCCACGCGCCGCCTCGGATAAGGGGGACGCGGACCGGGGGGTTAAAGCGGATTTCAATCCGCTTTGGACCGCGACGGCGGTCCCGGCCGCGCGTGCGGCCGAAGCCCTGCCTCTCGCGGGAACGCAGTTCCCGCTGGCGGCAGGCGGATGCCAATGGCATCCGCTGAGAGCCGGCGAATGAGGCCATATGAATCTAAAGCGAATGCAAATTCGCTTTAGTGGCCTGGAAACACGGCGCGCGCCCAGTCACGCCAGTTCAGGCCCTCCCGGCTGCGGGTCGCGGGCACTGACCGCATCAGGCCGGCCGGACAGCGCGCGATCCCGCTGCGCAACAGCCGCGCCGGCCACATGATCCGCCCGATGGGCTCGGCCTCCGTCTCCACACCGAGCAGAAGGCGCGGGAACAGCGGGTTGGTGCGCAAGGTGAACTCGAACGACGCCCAGAACTTGGCGTTCAGCTCCATCAGGACGAAGTCGTCGCGCCGGGCGCAGGGCTTGAACTCCACCAGCCCCCAGCCGGTGTATTGGAAATCGGCGATCAGCCGCGTGGCCAGTTCCTCCACGCGCGGTGATTCATAGCGCTCAACGGCGACGGCCGAGCCGCCGTCCG
This sequence comes from Azospirillum soli, assembly GCF_017876165.1. Lineage (GTDB taxonomy): Bacteria > Pseudomonadota > Alphaproteobacteria > Azospirillales > Azospirillaceae > Azospirillum > Azospirillum soli. The sequence goes on along the minus strand of NZ_JAGINQ010000005.1, from coordinate 105,954 downwards.
GCGGGAAGCTGAACATCTCGTGATGCAGGCTGGAGGCGACGATCTTCCCCCGATCGGCGAGGAAGCCGAAGCCGATGACGCTCGCCCCCTCGATCACCTCCTGGAGGAGGTAGCCGCCCTCTCGCGCCGGCGGCGGCACGGCGTACAGTGAGTCCAGGCGGCGGCGCATGCCGCCGGTTCCCTCCCGCGCCGGCTTCAGGAAGACGGGGCCGCGATGGCCGTTCGCCTCTTCCACCGAATGCCAGGTCCGGGGCACGGGGATGTCCAACTCGCGCGCGCGGTTCAGCGTCGCAACCTTGTCGTAGAACCACAGATTCCGCCGCTCGAACGCGATGTCGCCGAGCCGGATCGCCTCACGGTCCTTCAGCACATGCTGCATGGCGTCGGAGCCGGTGGCGATGACCGTTCCGTCCTGGCAGGCGGCTTCCCCCTCCTCCACCGTCAGGTAGCGGGCGAAGGGGCGACGCGGCGGAACCCGTTCCCCCGGCAAGGGATATCCCAGCACGCGGAGCGACAGGTCGTTGCGCTGGAGCACGTCGGCAATGGCGAAGGACTGGGACAGGCCGGGAGACAGAATGACGACCTCTCCGACCCGGCCGGCATGGTGCCGTTCAGGCATGGGCCGTCTCCTCTTCGCCCGACGTTTCCACCTTCCTCGGTTCCGCGTTGCGGGCGAACAGATATTCGACTACCGTGTCGAGCAGGTAGACGAAGGATTCGGCGATGACGAACAGCACGAGCCAGCCTGTGTAGCTCAAGTAGCCGAGCGCTGCCGCCGCCCCGATGGCGAGAAAATTCACCGTTCTGATGACGTGCCACAAGACGATGTAGCGCCGCGCATCGACGATCAGCGCTACGTTGCTGGCCGGTTGCGAGATGAAATACATGTAGGAGGCGATCGCCATCATCGCGATGGAATGCGACGCGCTCTGCCACTGGGGACCGGCGACGTAGGACAGGAACAGCGGCCCGAGATCCCGGATGAGGATGAAGGGGATGAGGCCGATCCCCGCCATGGCTATGGTGGCGCGCAGGACGAGCCACGAAAAGGGCTTCCGCTCCGCATGCAGGCGGGAGACGCGCTGGTTGAACACGTCGCTGACCGCCGCCGACACCACCCGGCAGGGCGCGTAGACCAGCGATCCCGCCAGCGAATACCAGCCCGCCTCCGTCGCCCCGAAGGCGAACATGATCGTCGAAATCGGGATCTGCTGGTTGACCGAGGCGACAATCTGCGACAGCGCCAGGGCACCGATGGTCTTCCGGTGGGTCCGCAGCGTCGCCAGATTCCGGCGCAGCCGGGGCCGGAACACCAGCCGATGCACGTTGCCGGGCAGGATCCACAGCTGGATCGCCAGCGCGCAGACGTCCCCCACCAGCTGCCACAGCACCATGACCAGGGCGCCATGGCCGGCCGGCGGAGTCCAGACCAGCGGGGTCAGTGCCGTGCCCGAGACGAAGATCACCGCCCGCGTCACCTGGGCGACGGAAACCACCTTGAAGCGTCCGATCCGCATGGCGTAGGAGCGCAGCCCCATCGTCGTGATCAGGATGAAGACGCTCAACGGCGCCGACCACATCAGCGCCCACTGGCTCGGGATTTCCATGGAGAAGTGGGAGGCGACCTCCCAGCCCAGGGCTATGGCGACCAGCAGGACCAGGGCCGTCACCGCCGTCATGGACACCAGCGCCGCCAGCAGCCGGATCGCCATCGACCGCGTCGGCACGACGACGATCAACCGCTCCATCCTCCAGGTGCCGAGCGTCGCGATCAGCGAAGTGGTGCTGTAGGTGAAGGTGTAGAGGCCGAAGTCCGCCGGCTGGTACAGCATCAGGAACAGCGGCGCGCCCAGGAACAGAACCACCTGGGACAGGAACGCGCCGCTGGCCAGCGCCGAAGCATCGCGCACCAAGGACGACCGGGTGAATTGCCGAAACATCGCGCGCGAACCGGACCAGAAAGACTGCATGCGTCGTCTCCGCCCTCGGGCCTGACGGGATCAAAGTTCCCAGCAGGTCAAAGTTCCCAACGGATCACAGTTCGATGTGGCAGACCAGCCGCTCCGCCGCCGTCAATGGGGTCAGGGCGTAGAGTGCCTTTACGTTATGGGCGGCGATGCCGCGCAGCGGGTTGGGGATGCCCTTGATCCGTTCGCCCAGGAAACGGTCGGCCGGGCTGCCGAAATTGTAAATCCGCATATGCCGATATGGAATGCCGCTCTCGCGGACGATGGTTTCGATGTCCTGGCGGCGGAAGAAGCGGAGATCGTAGATGGTGTCCTCGCGGGACTTCTCCTTGAATTTGCGCTTCAACGTCTCGTTGTGCCCATTGTGGACGATGAAGAACAGGTGCGACCGCGTCACGCGGGCCTGCTCCCGCAGCAACTCCTTGATGAAGGCGTTGTCGTCGAACAGCACGAAGAAGCCGTTGTGGAACGACACGTCGAACTGCCGGTCCCGGAAGGTCAGGGCGGCGGCGTTTTCCACGCGGAAGTCGATGTTGGGCAGATCCTCGAACTGGTCGTCCAACTGCTGGATGACGTGCGCGTTGCTGTCCGTGGCGACGACCGTCTTGCCGATCTCCCGCAGGTAGAGCGAGTCCCGCGCGCTGCCGCAGGCGATCTCAAGAACCGTGTCGAACCGGCCTAGCGGAAGCTGCGACAGGAACAGACCGGCGCGGGGAACGGCCGACAGATAAGACCCGAGCCTCAGACGCCAAGTCGCCGTCCAATCGTAGGTCCGCCTTGCCGTTGCTTGCATGGGAGTCTCCGTAGCAATGTCGTGGGACTTGCCCCGCGGGGTACCGGGCGATAACACCGATCTTATCGGAACGGCTATCAGACCCGGCGTCCGGCCCGCAATGGAGCATAAGAGAAGAGGTCAGGCGTTTTCGGTCTTGCGCAGCGTGTGAAAATACTCCGCTCGGGTGTCGGCGGGCGCCGGGCGCGGCACCGTGACGGGACGCCAGCGGATCACCAGCGCCAGAAAGGTGAGATAAATGCGGTCGTCGGGAAGATAGCCCTGCACCGTCATATGCGAGATCATCTCCGTCACGAACAGCAGGACGATGGCGGCGTCGGTCCAGCGCAGGGTATCGTCCCGCGCCATGCGGAAGCAGGCCACGACGCCGAGCACGACCAAAGCCAGGTAAAAGGCCGCCCCCGCCACGCCCATCTCCACCAGGATTTCCAGCAGCAGGTTGTGCGGGTATTCCAGGCTGTGCTGCAGGCGGAATTCCCCCATGCCCCAGCCGAGCAGAGGCCGTTCCAGCCATTGGCGGTAGGCGAGGTCGCGCGCCTCCGATCGCACGTCCAGGGAATGGGTCATCTCGTTGGACAGCTGCATCTCGAAGCGTTGCAGCGTGTGCAGCTGAAGCGCCGCCCCCGTCGGCCCCTTCACCGCGACCAGCGTCGCGTAGCCCATCCAGGCCATGAAGACCAGCGTCCCGACCAGCAGGAAAAGCCGCTTTATCCCCACGCCGAGCCGGCGCGGCGACAGCAGAAGTGCCATCCCGATCAGCGGGATGCCGAGCACCGCGAACAGCATCGGACCTCGGCCGCCGATGACCGTCAGCGCGAACAGAGCCCCGACCGCACCGACGATGGCCGTCACCAGCCATTTGGGAGGCCCGTAGATGGCCAGCGCGAGGCAAGCCAGGAACAGAAGTTCGCCGTGCATGCCGTATTCGAGATAGTTGTTCCCGTTGATGCGCCCGGTGTTCGCCAAGGCGCGCTCGTCGATGCCGACGACCCAGCGGTAATAGGCGTAATAAAGAAGAAGCGCCACGCTCAGGCCCACCATCAGCCGCACCAGACGGGCGCGCCGCTCCGGGTCCTGCGCCAGAATGGAAGCGAAGAAATAGGCGGTGGCCCCGACCACGATGAAGCGGGAAATCTTATCGATGTTCCGGTATTCGTAGCTGGACCAAAAGACGCTGACGGCGCAGACCGCGCAGAACAGCACCATAAGGATGTCCGGCAGGTCGATCGGCAGCGGTTTCAGCCGGCGCGCCAGAACGCCCCACAGGATCAGCCCGCCGGTCATCACGAAGAACAGCACCGTCATATCGACCGGAACGAACCGGAATTCCGGCAGATTCTTGAACCGCCCCGCGAAGAGGAACAGGATGAAGCAGGTCTCGATGGACAGCAGGTCGTCCAGCAGGGCCGACCTCCACCCGCCCGGCTTTGAGCTGGCCGGACGGCCCGCATGGTAGGGCGGTTCTGGTTGAGCGCGCATCGTCGTTTCCACTCCCCGTTTCCGGCGGATTCGGCCATGGCATGCTATCTTACGAAAAGATTTCCGTAAACAAAACACGACATCAAAAAAGACGTAGAGCATGACGCGGATGCGCGATACCACACCACGGTTGCGCCCTAATAGTCGGTAACTTCCCCGAATGAGCGTTTGAGATGGACGCCTTGAAGGCGCCTTCTTTCTTTTGCTCATTTCGCGAATCTGCGCCCCGGCTGGCAGGGTAAGATAACACGGCGGCGCCATAGGGAGCCCACAGTTCCATGTCCCACAGCCATCTGTCCCACGGCCATCCACAGCAGGACCGCGTCAAGGTCGTCCACCTGTCGTCCGTGCATTCCGCAGAGGATGCGCGCATCTTTTCAAAGGAATGCATCAGTCTGGCGAAGGCGGGCTACGAAGTGTCGCTCGTCGTCCCCGACAACCATCTACAGGCGGCCGGCGGGCAACCCGCCCGGCGGCAGGACGTGGACATCCTGGCCGTGAAGCGGAACCAGGGCCTGCCGAAGCGTCTTTTCCGGACGACTTGGTCGGTCCTGTTCGCCGCCCTGAAGCTGCGCGGCGACGTCTACCATTTTCACGATCCCGAACTGATCCCCATCGGTCTCCTGCTGCGTCTGCTCGGCAAGCGCGTGGTTTACGACGTTCACGAGGATCTGCCGCGCGACCTGATGACCCGCCGCTGGATCCCGCGCGCCCTGCGCCAGCCGGTCGCCTCCGCCGTCGCCCTTACGGAATGGACCGCCGGCCGGGCCATGTCCGGCGTGGTGGCCGCCACCCCGATCATCGCCCGGCGCTTCCCCAAGGAAAAAACCGCCCTTGTCCAGAACTTCGCGATCCTGCAAGAGCTGGGCGACGTGGGCGGCCCACCCCTGGCCGAACGGCGGGGCGTGGCCCTCGTCGGCGGCATCACGGTGGACCGCTGCGCCCTCGACATGGTCGAGGCGATCGGGCGCGTGGGCCGTTTCCCCGACGCCAAGCTGCTGATGGCAGGCAACATGGAGTCCACGGCGCTGCGCGACCGGATGGAGGCGCTGCCGGGCTGGTCGCGGGTGGACTACCGCGGCCATCTGGACCGACCCGGCGTCCGCCAGCTGCTCAGCGAATCGCGTGTCGGGCTGGTCCTCTATTACCCGACGCGCAACTACGCGGAGGCGCAGCCGGTCAAGCTGTTCGAATACATGGCCACCGGCATTCCGATCATCGTCACCGACCTGCCCTACCTGCGCTCCGTCGTCGATGAACACCGCTGCGGTCTGGTCGTGCCGCCCCGCGATCCGGCCGCCATCGCCTCGGCCATCGAATGGATGTTCGACCACCCCGAGGAGGCGGCGGAGATGGGCCGGCGCGGCCAGGAGGCGGTGCGGAGCCTGTACAACTGGGGTCATGAGGAACGCGAGCTGATCCGGCTCTACGACCGCATCGCCCCCCGCCGCAGCCGCGACCGGACGCCTTTGCCCGGCCTCGCGCGGGAGAAGACGGAAGCCCGCTCCTGAAAGATTTCCAAAAGAAAACCCCTCTCCCGCACCGGCAGGAGAGGGGTTTTCTTTTTGGGCCGGCCGCTGCTTAACCGCTCGCCGCTTACACCGCGACCCCGAACTGTTCCTCCCACAGGGCGAGGCTGAACAGACGCCATTGCCCGCGCAGATCCAGGCTGCGGAAGCCATGACGCAGGCGGTCCGGGTTGCAGAAGCGCGCCAGCAACGGCGACCGCTCGACCGTCGCCTCCATGGTCCCGGCGTGCTGGGTGAGCCAGAGCCCCTCCGGTGCGGCGAAGCCCAGTTTGCTGCGGCGCCACGCGATGCTCTGCGGCAGCACGTCCTCCATCGCCTTGCGCGCGATCCATTTGGACCAGCCGTCGCTCATCTTCAGGTTCCAGGCCAGTGCGATGCAGTGCTCCACCAGCCGGTGGTCGAGGAAGGGCAGGCGCGTCTCGATGGAATGCGCCATGGCGTTCTTGTCCTCGAACCGCAGCAGCGGCGGAAGACCGGTGTTCTCCACCTCCAGGATTTGCAGGCTGCGCAGGTCCAGGCACGCCCGCGCGTACCGGCGGACCCAGTCGGGCATCGGCGGGCGCGGGCTGAGGTGCGGCGCCCGGCCGAGATAGTGGAGGTAGCGCAACGCCGGCGACAGATCCCGCACAGCCAGCGCCGCGAAGCGAAGGCTGGTCAGCATGGCGTTGTTCTGCAACGCCTGCCGCTGCCAGCGCACGACCTCGCGCGTGCCCTGCTGCCGCCACACGGCGAGTGCGTAGGCACAGTAATAGCGCTCGTAGCCGAGCAGCGTCTCGTCGGCCCCTTGCCCGTCCAGCAGGACGACCACGCCATTGTCACGCGCGGCCTGCATGACGAAGGACTGCATGCAGATCGACGGCGACGGGAAGGGCTCCTCCTGCTGGCTCACCACGCGGGCCAACGTGTTCCGGAAATCCTCGTAGGACGGCCTTGTCTTGATCCAATTCAGCCGGCCAGCACGCACCACCTCCCCGGCGAAGCCCTCCTCGCTGAGCGCGGGATCCTCGCTGATCGCGGTTATGGCGCTGAAAGGCGTCTGGCTCTGCGCACCGTGCAGCCGCGCCGCCAGCATCGAAACGCAGGAGCTGTCGAGCCCACCGCTGAGGCAGGTCCCCACCTGCACGTCGGAACGCAGCCGCAGCCGGACGGAGTCCTCGAACAGCTGGCGAAAGGTCCGCACCGCCTCCGGTCCCGTCCGGTCCTCCACCCCCGCCAGACGGTCGGCCAGATTGTAGTAGCGGTGCACCGAACAGCGGTCGCTCTTCAGGTCGTAGACCAAATAGTGGCCGGCGGCGAGGTTGGAGACCCCGTCGAAGAAGGTCTCGGTGGATTGCAGCGGAACACCGCCCAGCAGATAGTCGGACACCGCCGCCGGGTTCGCCCGCACCGCCCCCAGAAGCGGCAGCAGTTGCCGGATCTCCGACCCGAAGGCGAAGGCGTCCTCCGTCTCCACGTAATGGAACGGCTTCTCGCCGAAACGGTCGCGGGCGGCGAAAAGGATCCCGCGATTCTGGTCGTACAGGGCGAAGGACCACATCCCGTTCAGCCGGGACAGACAGTCCGTGCCCCAGGCGGCGTAGGCGGCCAGCAGAACCTCGGTGTCCGACTGGGAGCGGAAGCGGTGGCCGATCGCCTCCAACTCCTCCCGCACCTCGACGAAATTGTAGATTTCGCCGTTGTAGGTGACGATGTGGCGGCCGTCCGCCGACGCCATCGGCTGGTGGCCGGCGGGCGACAGGTCGAGAATGGCCAGCCGGCGGTGACCGAGCGCCACCCGGCCGTTCACCCAGTGCCCCTCGCCGTCCGGACCGCGGTGGCGGACGGCGTCGGTCATCTCCTTGATGCAGCGGCCGAGGTCGAGCTTGCCCGTCCGCGCGACGATGCCTGCAATCCCGCACATGATCTCAAACCTCCTCGGGATGACGTCACCGGACGTAGTATTTCCGGAAGCCGCGGGAGAAGATGTCGGCGTCGGCATCGCCGTAGAGCTTGTATTTACGCCCGTCCACCTGCGACAGGACCAGCCCGTCCACCGGGACCCGGTCGTCGGACAGGCGATGCAGCGCCGTCATCAGCGTCGTCGCCCGCGTGGAGCGCCAGCGGGCCAGCATGATCGTCCGGTCGGCCAGCCGCGCCAGGATGTGCGCGTCGCACACCGCCAGAACGGGCGGCGAGTCGATGATGACCGTGTCGTACTGGACCACCAGATCGCCGATCAGCTCCTGCATCCGCGCCGACTGGAGCACATCGCCCGGTGCCGCGAGACTCTGCCCCGCCGCCAGCACGTCGGTGCCGGAGCTAACGTCGTGCTGAATCACGTCCTGCAAGGGCCGGTCCTCGGTCAGGAACTCGGCCAGCCCCGGCCCCCGTTGCAGGTTGAACACGCGGTGCATGGTGGGCGCGCGCAGGTCGGCGTCGACGACGATCGTCCGGCGTCCCGACAAGGCCAGCATGCGCGCCATCGAGGAAGCGAGGCTGCTCTTGCCCTCGTTCGACACCGACGAGGTGATCAGCAGTACCTTAGCGGGGTTCGGCCCAGCGACGCCGGCGCGCAGCGCGATGGAGCGCAGATGCTCCAGGAACAGGGAATCGCGCTCCTCCAGCACCTCGTCGGCGGGCTTGGCGCGCCGCCAGCGCCGGAAGCGCACCGTCGGCAGCGTGCCCAGCACGCGCAGCGGCGTCATGTGGCGCAGCTGCGTCAGGCTCTGGATGGAATGGTCGGCGCGCTCCAGGATCACCGCCAGGATGGCACCGATGGCCGTGGACAGGATGAAGGCCGTCGCCACGATGGCGGCAACCGGCGGATGGGTGACCTTGCGCGGCACGACGGCGCGCGAGATCACGTTCACGTCCGCCCCGTGCAGCTTCAGATAGTCGATCTGCGCGTTGGCGTTGTTGAGGCGGGCGGTCAGCTGGGGCAGCAGGGTCCGCTTGGCCTCCATCTCGCGCTCGGCGACGCGGCTGTCCACCTCCGACGCGTTGACGCGGGTCATCTGGTCCTTCAGCGCCTCGATCTGCCGGCGCAGGCCCTCCTCGTTGGCCCTGCCGATGGCGACGGCGTTGAGGCGGGCGGTCTGGATCTTCGCCATCTCCTCGGCGATGCGGCCCCGGATGTCGCGCAGTTCGGTGCGCGCCTCGATCAGGCGGGGATGGCTCTCGGCGTAGCGGACGGAGAGCTGCTGCACGCGGGCGCTGGCCGCCGCCGCCGTCTCCTGAAGCCGCTGGATGAGGGAGGAGCTGAGCACCTGCGCCGCCACCGTGATGTCGCCGGACTCGCGCACCTGCTTGGCCTCGGCGAACTGGGCCTCGGCGCGCAGCCGCTCGGCAGTCGCCGCGATCAGCTGCCGGTTCAGTTCGGACATGCGCTCGGAGAGGGAGCGGGTGTTGGAATCGGGCTCAATGCCCAGCCGCAGGCGCATGTCCTCGAAGGTGCGTTCGGATTCATGGATGTCGCGGTTGAGCTTGGCGATCTCCGCCGTCAGGTTGTGGGCCAGGGTCTCGGCCGCCCGGACTTCCTCATCGCGCTTCTGAATCATGAACTGGTCGGCGATCATGTTGGCGACGAGCGCCGCGCGCTCCCGGTCCTCGGACAGGAAGCGGATGCCGATGACGCGCGAAGCGTCGCTGGAGGTGGTCTCCACCCGGCTGAGGAACCGGTTGATGATTTCGTCCCGGACGCGCTCGGGCGACAGGTCCTCGGCCGCCTGCTGCGTTTCCGCCGAGGGCACGAAGGCAAGCGCCGGCTCCATCCACGTCGTCAGCGTGGCGCGGGCGTCGTCGATGAAGGCGCGCAGGCCGGTCGGCGGGCGCAGCGTCGGGTTGAACTCCGCCACGCGGTCGAGGCCCAACCGCTCCACGACGGCCTCGGCCAGCCCGCGCGAACGGATGATGGCGATCTCGTTCTTGCGCGCCGTTTCTTCCGACGGCAGCAGGGTGCTCTGCTGGACCGCCGCACCCATGGGCGTCAGCTCGCGGGCGTTGAACATGATCCCCGCCTCGGCCTCGTAGAGCGGCGTCATTAGCCGCGTGGCGAGGAAGGCGAGCGCCGTCGCCACCAGCACCAGCAGCGCGATCAGCACGCGGCGCCTTTTCAGCGCGGCGAAGGTGTCGATTTCGTGGGTGGCTCGGCCGCCGTCGGGATTGACGTACGGCACGGCGTCGCGGGTACCGGCAGGCACGATCTTGTACTGATCCATAACCCTTCCTTTCACCACACGTGAAGGGCGCCGCTTCGGCCAGCTTGGGAACGTGGCCGCGCATCCGCTTCTTTTAGTGCCGGCGCACCGCCGCGCGCGTGGCGCGACGGGCAACGGGCATCAGGCGACGGGCGGCGGCGGGCCGCCCGGACGGGTCCCCCGGCCAGCGATGGCCGGAAGCTCGTCTTTTGCACAACACCCGATAAGCATAAGACAGCGAAATCATCTCTGTAAATGCAAAAAATGATGATCTCCGGACGCGCCTTATCTCCAATGTGAGGTGTGATCCGCCGGCAACAACGTTCCTACCACTTTCTTTCTGAACCTGCGGGCACCCTTATTTTCCACATCCGGCCGCCGCGCCTTATGTTTACATTAAGAGAAAAGATAACGTACCATCGCCTCGACGCCCCGTGGGGACCGGGACCGACACGTCCCGGCGAGAAGCGGCAACCATCCCGAGGCGCAACAAGGAGGGAGCGAATGAAAGGAGTCATTCAGTGTGGGGGCAAGGGCATGCGGCTGCGGCCCTACACCATGGTCTTGCCAAAACCGCTGATGCCCGTCGGTTCCAAACCTGTCCTGGAGCTTCTGCTGAAGTGGCTGCGCCGCAACGGTGTTCAGGAGGTCTACATCACCACCGGCTATCTCGGCCATCTGATCCGCACGGTGTGCGGCGACGGCCGGCAGTGGGGCATGAGCATCCGCTACACCGAAGAGCTTGAACCGCTCGGCACCGTGGGCGCTCTGCGCCTGCTGCGCGAAGAGCTTGACGAGACCTTCCTGGTCATCAACGGCGACGTTCTGACCGACCTCAACCTCGACGCCTTTTCCGGTTTCCACCGCCGCCAGGAAACGCTGCTGACCATCGCCACCTCGCGGCGCGCCATCCAGACCGATTTCGGCATCATCGAGGAAACGGACAACCGTGTCACCCGCTTCCAGGAGAAGCCGACGCTGACGCATCTGGTCAGCATGGGCGTCTACTGCATGGAGCCGGGCATTCTCGACTACATCCCCGACGGCGTGCCGTTCGGCTTCGACAACCTGATGTCCTGCATGCTGGCGGCGCGCGAGCCGGTCAGCATCTTCCAGCACGGCGGCCTGTGGCTGGACATCGGCCGCGTGGACGATTTCCAGAAAGTCCAGGAAATGGCCTGGGACGAGCAGTGGCCCACCTTCGAAACCCGCGCGGTCGCCTGAAGGCCGCCGAGTTTCCCTTCAATCCTTTCCGGCCTGCGATCTTTTCCGGAGAAACCTCATGCTGCTGGTCGCCGAGCCCATCCTTGGCGAGGAGGAAAAGGCCGCCCTCGCCGCGGTCATCGACGACGGCTGGATCACCATGGGCGACCGCGTCCGCGCGTTCGAACAGGCCTTTGCCGAGGCCCACGGCGCGCGCGACGCCGTCGCCGTGGGATCCTGCACGGCCGGGCTGCATCTGGTGCTTCTGGCCCTCGGTCTCGGCCCCGGTGACGAGGTGCTGGTGCCGTCGATGACCTTCGTCGCAACGGCCAACAGCGTTCTCTACACCGGGGCGACCCCGGTCTTCGTCGACATCGAGGGGGTGGACCTGCCCCTGATCTCCCCGTCGGACGCCGCCGCCAAATGCACGGAGCGGACCAAGGCGGTGATCCTCGTCCATTACGCCGGCTACCTGCCGGACCGCGAGGCGTGGCGGGACTTCGCCCAATCCCGTGGTCTGTTGCTGATTGAGGACGCCGCACACGCCGCCGGCCTGCCCCAGGCCGGGCGCATCGGCGACGCCGCCGTCTTCAGCTTTTACGGCAACAAAAACATGACCACCGCCGAGGGCGGAATGGTGTTTGCCGAGGACGACGCGGTGCTCGACACGGTGCGCCAGCTGCGCGCCCACGGCATGACCAGCGGGGCGCGGCAACGTCTGACCGGCCACGCCAGCGGTTACGACGTGACAATGCTGGGCTTCAACCACCGGATGGACGAGCTGCGCGCCGCCATCGGGCTGGTCCAACTGGCCCGGCTGCCGGCCTGGAACGCCACGCGGCGCGACCTCGCCGCCCATTATCGCCGCCGGCTGGCGCAGGACTGCCCCGACGTCGTCATGCCCTTCGCAGACCCGCGCCCGTCGGCCCACCACATCCTGCCCGTCCTGCTGCCGGCGGGGATCGACCGTCAGCGTCTTGCCGACGATCTGCGCGGCGACGGCGTCCAGACCAGCGTCCATTACGCGCCGGTCCACAGCTTCACCTTCTACCGCGAGCGCTTCCCCGGCGTGAACCTGCCCCGGACGGAGGAGTTCGCGCGCCGCACGCTGTCCCTGCCCCTGCATCCGAAAATGGGGACCGACGATGTCGAAAGCGTGACGCGGGCACTGGCTCGCGCGCTGGCCCATCAACGCGAGGACGTGCCGCAATGACCAGCGATTCCCAAGCCGCCACCGCCACGGGCAATTTCGACGGATTCCTGCGGCGTCTTTTCGACGTGACGCTCGCCTTGGTCGGCCTCATCCTTTTCTTACCGGTGCTGATCCCGGTGGTGATCGCCATCCGCCTGGACTCGGCCGGCCCGATCTTCTTCTCGCAGACGCGGCTCGGCCAGCACGGGCGCCTGTTCCGTCTCTACAAGTTCCGCAAGTTCCATGACGGAACCACGGGCCGGGCGGTGACGCTAAAGGGCGACAGCCGCATGACCCGCGTCGGCCGCTTCCTGGAGCGCACCAAGATCGACGAGGTGCCGCAGCTGTGGAACGTGCTGAAGGGCGACATGGCCATCGTCGGTCCGCGCCCGGAGACGCTGGACTTCGCCGACCTGTTCCAGGGCATGTACCACGGCGTGCTGGACCATCGGCCGGGCCTGTTCGGGCCGAACCAGGTCTATTTCCGCAACGAATGCGCGCTCTATCCCGAAAAGACCGACCCGCACGCCTTCTACCGCGCGGTCCTTTTCCCGGCGAAGGCGCGCATCGATCTCGGCTACTTCCCGCGCCGCAGCCTCGGCCAGGACATCGTCTGGCTGTTTCGCGGCCTGCTCGCCGTGTTCGGCCTCGGCCTGCCGAACGACGGCACGCTGGAGCGCATCCTGGAGCAGCTGCGGGCGGAGAACCGCGTCACGGTGAAGGAGTAGGTGCGGGTTAGCCCTTCGCGGCAGCCCGCTCTTTCTTTTGCTTTTGCCTCGCGAATTTGTTTTTTGGATAAGATAACAAACGGCGCGTGAGACGCCCGGCCAGCGCCCGCCACCAGCGCCCGCCAAGGGAGATGACCCATGTACCAGCTGGACCCCCGGCAGACCGACATTCCTGACGACCTGACGCCGAAAAAGCGTCGCTTTGTCGCCCCGGAGCAGACCATCGGGCGATCCCCCGACGATCCCGAGGTGCAGCGGCTGCTGAACCTGTTCAACGACCGCGCCGCGACGGTGGCGGTGGTGGGGCTGGGCTATGTCGGGCTGCCGCTGTCGCTCGCCGCCTGCGAGGCCGGCTACCGCGTCATCGGCTACGACATCGACACGGTGACGGTGGAGGAGCTGAACGCCGGCCACAGCCCGCTGCACCACATCGGCGACGACCGCATCGGCGGCGCCGTCGCGACCGGCAACTTCGCCGCGACAATGGAGGCCGCCCGCTTCCGCGACGCCGACGCCATCCTGATCTGCGTGCCGACGCCGCTCGGCCCCCATCACGAGCCGGACCTGTCCTATGTGGAGGCGACGGCCCGCGCCATCGCCGAACATCTGCGGCCCGGCCAGCTGGTGGTTCTTGAATCCACCACCTATCCCGGCACCACGCGCGACGTGATGAAGCCGATCCTGGAGGCCGGCGGGCTGAAATCCGGCACCGACTTCTACCTCGCCTACTCGCCGGAGCGCGAAGACCCCGGCAACCACGATTTCGGCACCGCCCGCATTCCGAAGGTTGTGGCCGGCGACGGCGAGGCGGCCCTGCGGCTGGCCGTGGCGCTCTACGACCAGTTCGTGGTCGGCACCGTTCCCGTCTCCACGCCCGAAACGGCGGAAGCGGTGAAGCTGACCGAAAACATCTTCCGTGCGGTCAACATCGCCCTGGTGAACGAGCTGAAGATCGTCTTCGACCGCATGGGCATCGACATCTGGGAGGTGATCGAGTCCGCCAAGACCAAGCCCTTCGGCTACATGCCCTTCTATCCGGGGCCGGGGCTGGGCGGTCACTGCATCCCCATCGACCCCTTCTATCTGACCTGGAAGGCGCGCGAGCTTGGCATCAGCACCCGCTTCATCGAGCTGGCGGGCGAGGTCAACGCCAGCATGCCTTACTACGTCGTGCACCGCGTCCGGGAAGAACTGGACCGCCGCTTCCGCAAGGGCCTGACCAGCGCCCGCGTGCTGGTGGTCGGCATCGCCTATAAGAAGGACGTGTCCGACATGCGGGAAAGCCCGGCGCTGACCATCATGGAGTTGCTGGACGCCGCCGGGGCCAAGGTCGATTACTACGACCCGCATTTCCCAACTATCCCGCCGACCCGGCAGCACGCCGAACTGGCCGGCAAAGCGTCGGTCGCGTTCGAAGGCTACGTGCTGTCCCGCTACGACGCGGCGGTAATCGTCACCGATCACAGCGACGTCGATTACGAAAAGCTCCTGCGCTTTGCCAAGCTGGTGGTCGACACCCGCAACGTCGTGGGCGCGCTGGGGCTGTCCGAAACTCCCGCCGTGGTGGCCAAGGCATGACGAGCATGAAGACGACGGATTTGCCCCGTGTTGCTATGGTCGGCTGCGGCTATTGGGGCATCAACCTGCTGCGCAACCTGCACGCCATCGGCGCGCTGGCCGCCATCTGCGAGGCGGCGCCGGCCCGCGCCGCCGAACTGTCCGAACAGTTCGAGGTGCCGGCCCTGACCTTCGACCAGGCTCTGGCCTCCCCCGACATCGAGGCGGTGGTGCTGGCTACCCCTGCGGAGACGCACGCCACGCTCGCCGTCCGCGCCATCGAGGCTGGCAAGCACGTCTTCGTCGAAAAGCCGCTGGCGCTGTGCGAGGAGGATGCGGAAAAGGTCCGCCGGGCGGCCACGGCGCACGGCCGCGTCGTGATGGTCGGGCACCTGCTGCAATACCACCCCGCCTTCCTGCGGCTGAAGCAGCTGGTCGGCGACGGGGAGCTGGGGCGGCTGCGCTACATCTATTCGAACCGCCTGAACCTCGGCAAATTCCGCAGCAAGGAGGACGTGTTCTGGAGCTTCGCTCCGCACGACATCTCCATGATCCTGGCGCTGGCCGGCGGCACGCCCGACAGCGTGCTGGCGGTCGGGCACAGCTACCTGCACAACGGCATCTCCGACCTGACGACGACGCACCTGACCTTCGCCAACGGCATCGACGCGCACATCTTCGTGTCGTGGCTGCACCCCTACAAGGAGCAGAAACTGGTCGTCGTCGGCGACGACGGCATGGCGGTGTTCGACGACTCCCGCCCCTGGGCGGAAAAGCTGGTGCTCTACCCGCACCGCGTCTCCTGGCGCGACGGCGTGCCGGAACCGTCCAAGGCCGACGCCCACCCCGTGGCGCTTGAGGCGGCCGAGCCGCTGCGGCTGGAGTGCCTGCACTTCCTCGATTGCATCCGCGAGGCCAGGCGTCCGCGCACCGACGTGGCGGAGGGCATCGGCGTGCTGAGCGTGCTGGACGCCGCCCGGCGCTCCATGGCCTCGGGCAAGCCGGTCGCCATCAAGGCCCCGGACTATGTGGAACCGGCGCCCCCGCCCTACGTCGTGCACCCGACCGCCTGCGTAGACGAAGGCGCGCTGGTCGGCGCCGGCACGAAGATCTGGCACTTCAGCCACATTCTGAAGAACACGGAGGTCGGGCGCGACTGCACCATCGGCCAGAACGTGGTGATCGGCCCGGACGTGACGGTTGGCGACCGCTGCAAGATCCAGAACAACGTCAGCCTCTACGCCGGCGTGACGCTGGAGGACGGGGTGTTCTGCGGCCCGTCCTGCGTCTTCACCAACGTCAACAACCCGCGCGCCGAGATCGAGCGCAAGAGCGAGTTCCGCCCGACCCGCGTCGGCCGGGGCGCCACCATCGGGGCCAACGCGACCATCGTCTGCGGCCACGATCTCGGTGCCTACTGCTTCGTCGCGGCGGGGGCGGTGGTGACCAAGCACGTGCCCCCGCACGCGCTGGTCGTCGGCAACCCCGCCCGCCAGATCGGCTGGGTCAGCCACGCCGGGGAACGGCTGGGCGACGACCTCGTCTGCCCGCGCACCGGCACCCGCTACCGCCTGGACGACAAGCTCGGGCTGGTCGAGATCGCGGACACCCAAAAGCAGTTCGCCAAGTCGGCCTAAGACCAGAAGAACCACCCATCGTCATTCCCGAAATCGGGAATCCAGGGCACGTCGAAACGCTCCAGTGTTGCCCTGGATCCCCGTTTTTGCGGGACGACGGAAAAGAAAATCGAACACGAAAAGGGAAGAACCGGCATGACCGATCCAATCCCCATGCGCCGCCCCATCGAGTTCATCGACCTCGGCCGGCAGCAGCAGCGCATCCGCGAACGGCTCGACACGGCGGTCGCCCGCGTGCTCGACCATGGCCACTACATCATGGGACCGGAGGTGTTCGAGCTGGAACGGCGGCTCTCCGCCTTCTGCGACGTGCGCCACACGGTCAGCTGCGCCAACGGCACCGATGCGCTGGTCATGGCGCTGATGGCGAAGGACCTGAAGCCCGGCGATGCCGTCGTGGTGCCCAGCTTCACCTTCTGCGCCACCGCCGAGGCGGTCAGCATGCTGGGCGGCATTCCCATCTTCGCCGACGTCCTTGAGGACACCTTCAACCTCGACCCGGCGAGCCTGAAGCAAGCGATCTCCACGGCGCGCGACGAAGGGCTTCGGCTGGCCGGCGTCATCACGGTGGACCTGTTCGGGCAGCCCTGCGACTACGACGCCATCGAGCCCATCGTCCGCGAGAACGGCCTATGGCTGATCTGCGACGCGGCCCAGGCCTTCGGCGCCATCTACCGGGGCCGCCACGTCGGCACCATCGGCGACATCACCACAACAAGCTTCTTCCCGGCCAAGCCGCTCGGCTGCTACGGCGACGGCGGCGCGGTCTTCACCGACGACGACGAGACGGCCGAGGTGCTGCGGTCGCTGCGCGTGCATGGCCAAGGCAAGGACAAGTACGACAACGTCCGCATCGGCGTGAACGGGCGGCTCGACACCTTGCAGGCGGCGATCCTGCTGGAAAAGCTGGCCGTCTTCCCGGAGGAGCTGGAGGCCCGCGCGCAGGTCGCCGACCGCTACGACGCGCTGCTTCCGGTCGAGCTGGCGCGCCCGGCGCTGCTGCCCGGCACGACGTCGGCCTGGGCGCAGTACACGCTGCGCACCCCGTCGCGCGACGCGGTGCTGGCCCGGCTGAAGGAGCACGGGATGCCGGCGGCCGTCTACTACGCCCGCCCGCTGCACCGGCAGAAGGCCTACGCGCACTATCCGGTGGCCGGCGGCGAACTGCCCGCGACCGACCGCCTGACCGCGACGGTGCTGAGCCTCCCCATGCACCCGTACCTGACCGACGAAGACCAGCGCTACGTCGCGGCCAGCCTGCAATCCGCCTTCGGCGCCGTCCAGGCGGCCGCCGAATAAGCCGGGTATCAGCCAAGATGAACATCCTGCTCATCAACCACTACGCCGGATCGGACGGGATGGGCATGGAATACCGCCCGTTCTATCTGGCCCGCGAATGGGTGGCGGACGGCCACCGGGTGACCATCGTGGGGGCCGACTACTCCCACCTGCGGCACCACCAGCCGGTCGTCCGCCGCGACCTGGACGTGACGGAGGAGGACGGCGTCCGCTTCCGCTGGCTGCGCACCCGCCCGTACAGCGGCAACGGCGTGGGTCGGGTCGTCAACATGCTGACTTTCGTGTCCAAGCTGTTCGCCAACGCCGACCGCATTGCGCGGGAGGAGCGGCCGGACATCGTCATCTGCTCCTCCACATACCCGCTGGACATCCACCCCGGCGCGCGGATCGCGGCCAAGGCCGGGGCGCGGCTGGTGTTCGAGGTGCACGACCTGTGGCCGCTGACGCCGATGCTGCTCGGCGGCTACTCGGCACGCCACCCCTACATCCAGCTTCTGCAACGGTCGGAGGACTGGGCCTACCGCAACGCCGACGTGGTCGTGTCGATCCTGCCGGGGGCGCGCGACTACATGGTCGGGCGCGGCCTGGACCCGGCGAAGTTCGTGCACGTCCCGAACGGCATCCCCATCGCCGCCCTTCAGGGCACCGGAGCCGGTGACCTGCCGGAGCCGCTCGCCACCCGCATCGCGAAGGAGCGTGCCGACGGGCGTTTCCTGGTCGGCTATGCCGGCGGCATCAACTTCGCCGACGCCATCGGGACGGTGCTGGACACCGCCGTGCTGCTGCGGGACGAGCCTGTGTCCTTCATCCTCTGCGGCGACGGGCCGGGCGCCGGTGAGCTGAAGGAACAAGTCACCCGCGCCGGGCTCGACCGCTTCCACCTCGCGGGCGTGATCCCGAAACGGACCGTTCACCGCTTCCTGTCGGAGATGGACGCGCTGGTCACCCCGTGGAAGCGCAGCCCGCTCTACCGCTTCGGCATTTCGCCGAACAAGATGTTCGACTACATGCTGGCCGGCCGGCCGATCATCCAGGCCTGCGACGCCTGCAACGACCTCGTCGCCGAGGGGCAATGCGGCTTCACGGTCCCGCCCGAAGACCCGGCGGCGCTCGCCGACGCCATTCTCCGCCTGTCCCGCATGCCACCGCCCGAACGCCTCGGCCTGGGCGAGAACGGCCAGCGCTTCGTTCTGCAAAACCACGACTACCGCATCCTCGCATCCCGCTTCATCGCCGCGACCGCCGCGACCTGAGACGCAAAAGAGGCCAGCGCATGAACCACCTCGCCAGAAAGACGGCCGACCACAAGACCGCTTACGATCCCTGGCCGCGCGTGGACCGAAGCCGCCCGGTCGTCTGCGTCCAAGGGCTGGGCTTCGTCGGTTCGGCCATGTCCATCGCCATCGCCAACGCGCAGCGGGACGGCCGGCCGCGCTATTCCGTGGTCGGCGTGGACCTGCCGAACGAGGCCGGGCGCCACCGCGTGTCCTGCATCGACCGGGGCGAGATGCCCTTTCCCGGCGGCGACCCCGAATTGGACGCGGCACTCGCCCGCGCGCACGAGGCCGGCAACCTGACCGCGACCGACGATCCGGACATCTTCAGCATCGCCGACGTGGTGCTGGTGGACATCAATCTGGACATCGACTGGTCGGCGCCGGAGCCCATCGTCCATTTCGGCCCCCTGCAACGCGCGATGGACGACCTGGGCGCCCGCCTTCAGCCCGGCACGCTGGTCATCGTCGAGACGACCGTCCCGCCGGGCACCTGCGAGCGGGTCGTCGCCCCGCGCCTCGCCGCCGGGCTGGAAAAGCGCGGCCTGCCGCCGGACGCCATCCTGCTGGCGCACTCCTACGAGCGGGTGATGCCCGGAGCGCAGTATTACGAGTCCATCGTCAATTACTGGCGCGTCTACGCCGGCATGACGCCGGAGGCGGCCGACGCCTGCGAGCGGTTTCTCGGCACCGTCATCAACGTGCGAGACTATCCCCTGACCCGGCTCGGCTCCACCACCGCGTCGGAAACGGCGAAGGTTCTGGAGAACGCCTACCGCGCCATGACCATCGCCTACATGGAGGAGTGGGGACGCTTCGCCGAGGCGGTGGGCATCGACCTGTTCGAGATCGTCGCGGCCATCCGCAAGCGCCCGACCCACGCCAACATGCGCCAGCCCGGCTTCGGCGTCGGCGGCTATTGCTTGACGAAGGACCCGCTGTTCGGCGCGGTCGCGGCGCGCACGCTGTTCGACCGGCCGGACCTGGCCTTCCCCTTCTCGGCGGCGGCAGTGCAGACCAACGGGGCCATGCCGCTGGTGGCGCTGGACAAGCTGCGGCACCGGCTGGGCGGCAGCCTGTCGGGGCGGCGCATCCTGCTGCTCGGCGTCAGCTACCGGGAGGACGTGGGCGACACCCGCTACTCCCCTTCTCAGGTCTTCGTCGAGGCCGCCGAAGGCGAAGGCGCCGACGTGGTCGGCCATGACCCGCTGGTCACGGTGTGGCCGGAACTGGCGCGCGGGGTCGTCAACGACCTGCCCGACGCCGGGAACTTCGACGCGGTGGTCTTCACCCAGCCTTCCCGCTTCTACCGCGGCATCGACTTGGCCGCATGGCTGAAGGACGCCGATGTGGCGGTGATCGACGCCAACAACGTCCTGACGGACGCGCAACGCCGCCAACTGCGGGACATGGGCCGCAGCCTCACTTCGATCGGACGGGGGGACGCATGCTGAAAGTGCTCGTGACCGGCGGTGCCGGCTTCATCGGCTACCACCTCGCCCGCACGCTGGCGGAGCGCGGCGACGCCGTGGACATCCTGGACAACCACGGGCGCGGCGTGCGCGACGGCGCGTTGACCGACCTGCTGGCCCGGCCCAACGTCCGGATGCTGGAGGCCGACCTGTGCCGCCCCGGCCTCGCGGAGGAAATGGACGACGACTACGACGTGATCTTCCATCTCGCGGCCATCATCGGGGTGGCGCACGTCCGCTCCCGCCCCTATGAGGTTCTTTCGGCCAACGTCGCCATGCTGGAGACCGCGCTGGCGCTCGCCCGCCGGCAGAAGGCTCTCGGCCGCCTCGTCTTCGCCTCGACCAGCGAGATCTACGCCGGCACGCTCCAGGCCTTCGGCATTCCGGTGCCGACCCCGGAGACCACGCCCCTGACGGCCGGCGATCTGGCCGAGCCGCGCACCACCTACATGCTGTCGAAACTGTATGGCGAGGCGCTGTGCCGCTTCTCCGGCGTGCCCTTCACCATCGTGCGTTTCCACAACGTCTACGGCCCCCGCATGGGGCTGGCGCACGTCGTCCCGCAATTGCTGGAAAAAGCCCATCGGCTTCCCGAGGGCGAGCCGCTGGTGGTAGCCAGCGTGGACCACAGCCGGTCTTTCTGCTTCGTGGACGATGCGGTGGAGTATCTGCTGCGCATGGCGACCCTGCCGGCCTGCGCGAACGAGACCTTCAACATCGGCACGCAGGAACCGGAGGTGCGGATCGGCGACCTCGCCCAGGTCATCCTGGACACGGTCGGCCGGGGCAACCCGATCGCCGCCGCGCCGGAAACGCCCGGTTCCCCGTCTCGCCGCGCGCCGGACATGAGCAAGGCCATCGCAGCGACCGGTTACCGTTCCCGCATCGACCTCGCAACGGGGGTGCGGCGCACCTACGACTGGTACAAGGACCGCGTCTTCGACAAGGCCGAGATCTGCGCGGTTTGAAAACGAAACGAGGGCCTCTTTCGAGGCCCTCGCTTTCTTATCAGCCGTGGCTGGCCGAGGTCAGGTCGTGCGGCAGCGCATCGACGTGATCGACGGCGTGCGCGGCGTCATCGACGACCGGCACCACCGCGACCGTGGGCGCCGCCGGATCGGAGATCGCCGGAACTGTACCGGCGACCTGCTGCTGCACAAAGGCCAGATACTCCGGCGACAGATCGACCCCCAGCGGAGCGGCGCTCTGCGGCGTGGCGACCGTCTCGGTATGGGTCTTGCCGGGATCGAGGTCCCAGTTGTTGCCGTTCCCCCACACCTTGTTGTTGACATAGGTGTTGTTGGGACCGGTCAGGCCCTGCTCGGTGATGCCGTTGTAGGCGTTGTCGTGGACGCTGTTGTTGGTGACTTCGACATGGTCGGCCGGGGCCGTCTCGTTCACAAAGTCACCGGCGCCGACCAGGATGCCCGCACCGTTCTTGTACACCGTGTTGTCGGCAATCTTCACGTCGTGGGCGTCGTGCCACAGGTGGATGCCCACGCCCGGAACGTTCGACACGTCGTTGTGCTCGACCGTGCCCGAGGACGAGATGTAGATGCCGTGGATCAGGCCGTTGGTGGTCCCGGCCGGGCCGACGTTGTAGATGACGTTGTTGCTCAGCGTGAAATCGCCGCCGCCGTAATAGCCGTCGCCCTGGATGCCGGCGCCGCCGTTGGAATCGCCAAGCGCGTCGGCGTTGCGGGCGATGTCGTGCACCTTGCTGTTCACGATGGCCGAGCCGTCGCCGCTGGTGAACAGGCCCCAGCGCCACGGCGTGCCGCCGTGGGTGGCCGACCCGTCAACCTCGAAGCCGTCGATCTTGACGTGGTCGCCCCGGTTGTCCCAGGCGGTGTTGGACGAGGAGTCGGCCGGCGGAACGATCTTGGCGCCCCACTTCACGTCCGAAACATAGGTGATCGGGGCCGACGCCGTGCCGCTGGCCGTCGTCTGGAAGCCGCCCTCATAGGTTCCGGGCGCCACATGCACCGTGGTTCCAGCCTCGGCGGCTTCGGAAGCCTTAACGATGGACTTGAACGGCGAACCCTTGCTGCCGTTGTTGGAATCCGAGCCGTTGGTCGAGACGTAAAGATCGGCCATAGCGGAGTTTTCCTTCGTTATGCGCGCTTTTAAAAAGCAAGAAGCCGCGGTCGGGCGTTTGGAAGGGCCCATGGAATGTGCCCCACGAAAGCATGGGGGCTGCGGCGGATGGGTATGTCGGGCCAGCCGGATCGACCGCCAGCCCCGTTCGTCTGGCCCCAGAGAAAAGGCGATTATGGTTAACAAAACATTACCCGCCTGATTTTCCGCCGGACGCTCGCCGGAGGCGGCCGGAACCGGGATGGGTTGCCGGGGCGCACCACCCTCGTGCTACATGATGGCGTGCTGCATGATGGCCTGCAACCGCACGGCGGCCGAGGAAGAGCCATGTTCCACCGTTCCCCTCCCCCGACCCGTCCCACCGGTGCCGGAGCGCAATTCGCGGCGCTGGTCACCGACGTGGCGCGCACGGTGGGAGGCCGCTTCGCGGCGGTGGCCGTGCTGGCGACGCTGGCCGCCATTGCGGAGGGTGCCGGCCTTCTGCTGCTGATGCCGTTGCTGGACCTGCTGGGGATCACCGGCAAGGGCGACGGCTCCATGCCCATGCTGCGCGCGGTTGGGCAGCGGATCGGCCTTGGCGGTGCGCTGGTCCTCTACGTCCTGCTGATCGCCGGGGCGTCGGCCGTGGTCTGGGCGCGGATGGTGGCCGGCACGGCGCTGCTGCTGAACTACGTCGATGCCCTGCGCCGGCGCCTGCACGACGCGGTGATGGCGATGGGCTGGCCCGCCCTGGCGGCAAGGCGCCAGGCCGACCTCACCCACGCGCTGACCCAGGAGGTCGCGCAGTGCGGCAGCGTGGTGCATTTCCTCCTGCAGATGCTGGCGTCGCTGGTGCAACTGCCGGCGCTGATCGTGGCGGCCTTCCTTCTGTCGCCGGCCTTCACGGCGGCGGCGCTGCTGCTGGCCGGCGCCCTCGCTCTGGCGGTGCGACCCCTGAGCCGCCGCGCCTACGCCCTTGGCCACGCGCTGGGCGAGACGCGGCGCGCCCTGAACGCGGAAATTGCCGATCAGACAGCGGGCCTGCGCATCCTCAAGGCGCTGGGCGCGGAGACGGTGCGCGGCGCGGAGTTCCGCGCTCTCGCCGGTCAGGAACAGGAGCGGCAGCTGTCCCAGGCGCGGGCCTCGGCCACGGCGCGGATGACGCAGCGGGTGGCGGCGGCCGGGGCGGCGGCCCTGGCGGTCTGGGCCGGTCTCGGCCCGCTCGGTCTGCCGCTGCCGGAGATGCTGGTTCTGCTGGCCCTGTTCGCGCGCCTGATGCCGGCGGCGCTGCGGGTGCAGGAGACGTGGCGCGTCATCCTGCAAATGCTGCCGGTGCACGGCCGTCTGCTGGCGTCTCTGGAGGAATGGCGGCGGGAGGCGGAGCCGGCGCCGGCCGAGGTGCCCCCCGCTCTGACCCGCTCCATCGCCCTTTCCGGCGTGGGCTACCGGCACGCGGCGCGGGCGGACGGCCCGCCCACGCTGGCCGGCATCGTCGCGGCGATCCCGGCCAAGAGCACCACCGCCCTGGTCGGCCCGTCCGGCGCCGGCAAATCGACGCTGGCCGACATCGTCATGGGGCTGGTGGCGCCGGACGAGGGGGCGGTGCTGGTGGACGGGGTGCCGCTGGATGGCCCGGGGCGGGTGGCGTGGCGCCGCCGCATCGGCTATGTGCCGCAGGACCCCTTCCTGTTCCACCGGACGATCCGCGAGAATCTGGCCCTCGCCCGCCCCGACGCCGGGGAGGAGGATCTGTGGCGCGCGCTGGAGGAAGCCGCCGTAGCCGACGCCGTGCGGGCGCTGCCGCAAGGGCTGGACACCGTCGTCGGCGACCGGGGCGCCAGCCTGTCCGGCGGGGAGCGGCAGCGCATCGCCCTGGCCCGCGCCCTGCTGCGCCGGCCGGACCTGCTGGTGCTGGACGAGGCGACCGCCTCGCTCGACGCGGAGACCGAGGGGCAGGTGGCCGACACGCTGCGCCGCCTGCATGGGCGCCTGACCGTGTTGGTGGTGGCTCACCGCCCAAGCACCGTGCGCACGGCCGATCACGTCCTGGTGCTGGAGGGCGGACGTCTGCTGGCCAGCGGTTCCTGGACGGAGGTGTGCGGCACGGCCGGAGACCGGCTGGCCGCCCTGGACATGGCCGGGTGAATGGCCGCCCTGAATTGCGTGCCGCGCGATACCCATGTGGCCAGAATGGTGACAAGCGCACCGGGCAGCGCCGTGCCGCACCGCTCCCGCGCAATTGTGCTGGACCGAAAGCAACCGCGAAGTGCATAATTCTCGTGTTTTGCCGTGGGAATTCGCCCGACGTCCCACACCCTCCTTGCGCCTGGAGACACCTCAATGATCGCGATCGAAAGTCGCGTCGTCGCCGCTCCCAACCTGCTGTTGACGGAAATTGATGGCGAAACGGTGATGATGGAGGTGGAAAGCGGCCAGTATTTCAACCTGGACGCGGTGGGCTCGCACATTTGGCGCGAACTGGCCGCCCCGGTGGAGGTGGCCGTCCTCTGCCGTCGGCTGGAGGACGAGTACGAGGCTTCCCCGGAGCGCATCCGCGACGATGTCCTTCGCTTCCTGAACCAGATGCTGGACAAGCGGTTGATCCGGATCGAACCGTGATCGCTGCGGTTCTTCGCCTGGAGGCCTTTCTGGCCTTGGCCCTGGCTCGTGTCCTGCTGTTCTCCCTGCCCTGGTCGCGGACCTCGGCGCTGCTGGGCCGCTTCGCCGCACCGGCGGGAACCGGCGCGCCTCCCAGCCCGCGCGACACGCAGCGGGCGCGGGCGGTGGCGCGGCGGGTGCGCGGCATGGCCGACCGGCTGCCTTGGCACAGCACCTGTTTGGTCCGGGCGGTGGCCGGCATGCTGTTGTTGGCCCGCCGCGGCATCCCCGGCAGCGGCATCCGCTTCGGTGTGCGCAAGGAGGACGGCCGGCTGAGCGCTCATGCCTGGTTGATCTTGGGATCGGAAGTCCTGCTGGGCGGGGAGGAGGCGGACACCTACGTGCCGCTCGCCGACCTTGTCCGCCGGTCCGGGGGCGGGGCGGCGTGAACGCGACCGAGCAGGCGTCCACGGCGCCCGGATACGACTACGGCCTCTACGGCTTGCGGCTGCGCTCGCCGCGTCCGCTCCCCTTCCTGCGCCCGATTCCGCCGGACGCGGGAAAGGAGGCGAACGTGGAGATCCGCTTCGCCCCCGTCGCCTTGTGCAAGGAACCGGTCGTCCAATCGTCTCCCTTTTCCAGCATCCACGCCGACGGCACCATTGTCCTGACGCGGCCGGAAGGGGTCCGTGTGCTGATCGAGGGAGGGCGGTGCCTAACCGTGGATGCGGCGGCGGACCTGACGGAGGCTGAACTCCATACGTGGCTGTTCGGCCCGGCCATGATGATGCTCTGCCACCAGCGCGGCACCCCCCCGCTGCACGCCAGCGTGATCGAGATCGGCGGTCAGGGCGTTGCCATCGCCGGCGACGCCGGGGCCGGCAAATCGACCACGGCGCGCGCCCTGATGAAGCGCGGCCACCGGCTGCTGACCGACGATCAGGCGATCGTCGATCCGGAAAGCCGGCTGGTCCATCCCGGCTATCCGGCCATGAAGCTGTGGGACAGCGCGGCGGTCGCCTTCGGCGACGCGGTGGACGGGAGGCTCCGGGTGAAGCGGGGGTTCGCCAAGTTCTTCCGCCCGCTGGGCGAGGACTTCCACCCGGACCCGGTGCCTCTGGCCCTCGTGCTGGTGCTGAAGACCGTTCCGGGAGCGGCGGCTCCGGTGGTCGAGGCACAGCCCCCGATCGCGGCGGCGGCGGCGCTGCTCCACCGCCACCTGTCGGGGCCGGGGGTGGCGCGGGCGCTGGATCGCGGGCGGGCGGCGTTCCAATGGACCACCGCGCTGGCGCCGCGCGTGCCGGTGCGCATCCTGCGACGTCCCGACGATCTGGCGCGGCTGGATGCGCTGTGCGACGCCATCGGTGATCTGGTCCGATCGGTCGCGAAGGGGAACAGGGCATGAGCGCGATTGCGGGACTTTGGCATCTCGACGGCCGGCCGGGGGCGGCGGACCTCCTGACGCCCATGCAACGCGCCCTGGCCCCGTTTGGCGCCGACCGCGCCGACGCGTGGGACGGCGGGGCTGTCGCGCTGGGCAGCCGACTGACCGTCCTGCTGCCGGAGGACGTCCACGACCGCCAGCCGCTGGTCGGGGGTGGCGGACGGTTCGTGCTGGTGGCCGACCTGCGCCTCGACAACCGCCCCGAACTGGCCGAAGCGCTGGGGATCGACCAGCGTCGCGCCGGGGCCATGGCCGATTCCGACCTGCTGCTGGCCGCCTGGGAACGCTGGGGAGAGGGCTGCCCGGCCCGGCTGATCGGCGCCTTCGCCTTCGCCCTGTGGGACGCGGAGAACCGCCGGCTGCACCTTGTGCGCGACCAGATGGGCGAGCGCCCGTTGTTCTACCACCACAGCCCCGACCGCATCGTCTTCGCCAGCATGTATCACGGGCTGCACGCCTTGCCCGACATCCCGCTGGCACCCGACCTCGGCGCTGTCCGCGCGCACGCCGCCTTTTTCGCCGATTACAAGGATCGCAGCTTCCACGCCGGCATCAAGCGCGTGCCGCCGGGATCCCGGCTGGAGATCAATGCCGGCGGTTTGCGCGTCAACCGTTATTGGGAACTGCCCGACCCGGCGCCGTTGCGACTGTCCAGCGACGCCGAGTATGTGGAGGCGTACCGCGAGACCTTCGACCGGGCGGTGCGCGACCGGCTGCGCGCCATTGGGCCGATCGGCTGCCATCTCAGCGCCGGCTACGACAGTTCCGCCGTGGCGACCACGGCGGCGGCAATGCTGGCCGAACGGGGGCAACGCCTGAGCGCCTACACGGCGGTTCCCATGGACGGGGTCACCCTGCATCCCTGGCGAGGGCAGATCATCGACGAAAGCGGAATCGCCTCCATCACCGCCGGGCGCTACGCCAACATGGACCACATTCTGGTCGGCCGGGACGGCCGCGCGATCGGCGAAGATTTCGAGATGATCTTCACCTATCTGCAGCAGCCCATCCGCAACGCCTGCAACCGAGTCTGGCGCTTCGACATCGCCCGGCGGATGCAGGAGCGGAAGGAACGGGTCCTGCTGAACGCCATCTTCGGCAACCTGACCATCAGCTACAACGACCGCGAGGCGCTGCCGGAGATGCTGGCGACGGGACGATGGCTGCGCCTTGCGCGCGAACTGCGGCTGTTGGCGCGGGGGGGATACTCCGTTCCGGGGCTGTTGGCGGCGACGCTGACGCCGTTCACGCCGGAACCGGTTGTGGCGCTGGCGCGCCATCTGACCGGGCGCAAGCGGGTGACCCGCCGGTATGCCTCTCCCCTCAGCGAAGCGGCTCTGGCGGCGATCCAAACCGAAGAGGCCGAAGGCCGATGGGAGGATATGGCCCGAGTGGCGGTCGGCAGCGCCCGGACACGGCGGGGCCGCATCGGATTCGGGCTTTTTCAGGGGGACACCGGGGCCTTCAACACGGCAATGCTGGGCGCCTTCGGTACGGACGAACGCGACGCGAGCCGGGACGTGCGTTTCATCAACCTGATCCTGTCGCTGCCGAGCCGGATGTTCCTGCGCGACGGCCAGGCCAAATGGATCTACCGGCAGGCCTTCGCCGGGCGGGTGCCGCCGGAGGTGATGATGCCCGCTTCCCGCAAGGGCTACCAGAGCGCCGACTGGATGCACCGGCTGGCGAAGGGACGGACCAGGATCAACGCGATACTCGATCAGGCACGGGGCGTCGCGGCCATCGAAGAAATGTTCGACATGCCGGATCTCGTCCGCCTGTCCCGGGAAGAGCTGGTCTTCGACCAGGCACACCTACCGGAAGTCCGCGACCGGCTGCGCTTCCGCTTTCTGACGGGCATCTGCAACATCGACTTCCTGCTGCGCGCCGGTCTGGGGCGGACGGGTTGACCCTCGCGTCCGCTCCCGGCACGGAGACCGGGCGCGTTCAGCCGTCAGCTGCCGAAGCCGTCGTCACCCTGGACACCGCCCGTGTTCCCGGTGCTGTCCACGATATCGAAAGCCGTGAGCTTCGGCTCGCTCCAAGGCTTCCGTTCCCGACGCTCGTCGGCGTCTTTTACGGCGATCGCTTCGCTCATACTTCCTCCAGTTTCGCGCTGCAGCGGGTTGAGCGTTTCAACCCAGTGTTGGGCAAGGGCCAGAATCGTTACCTCTTTTGGCCCTGCCGGTCAATGTTTTCAGGGCCGCCACGCGTCAAGGCCGCGGGTCGGGTGGGACGATTGACGCAAACCTCCGGACGCCGGCCTTGATGCCGTCCAAGTCTCCGTCGGACCGTTGCGGCGAGGCCACGACGGCGAATCGCCGAAGCCTTCAGCGGCTTTCGGATGCTGCGGGGCGACCATTTCCGCTCACTCCCCCCAAGCCGGTCGACCTCTGGCGGCAAAATGCGATGCCAAGCACCACCATTCCGTTCATGGCGAGCATTTTCAAACGGAAACTCCCGCAAAAACGCCCTCAATATTACAGAGTTGCAATGAAAAATCGAATCTAACCAATTTTATTTATGCCACACGTCATGTACAGTCTGCGGGCAACCATTATTGCCCGAATCTGCACGATAAAAATCGCTTGATACGGGCGCAAAAGCCAAGGAGGAGCCAATGGCGGAGGCATATATCGGGGAGATTCGCCTCTTTCCTTACAACAATATCCCGAGCGGATGGCATGTCTGCGACGGGTCGCTGCTGACCGTGCAGCAGAACGTGGCGCTCTTCTCACTCCTCAGCACGAGTTTCGGCGGTGACGGCCGGACCAACTTCGCTCTGCCGGACCTGCGCGGCCGCACCATCATCGGCGCCTACGGGGTGAACCAGAACGTCGCCACCCAAGTTGGCGGCAAGGGCGGCACCGAGACCGTCACCCTGACGCAGACGCAGATGCCGGTTCACAACCACACTCTGCAAGGCTCCAGCTCGAACGCCGGCACGGCAAACCCGACCAACGGCTATTTCGCCGTGCCGACAGCGCCGTCGACCCTGACGAACCCGCCGGCGACGCCGCCGATCTACAGCCCGGCCACCACGCCGCAAGTCGCGCTGAACTCCAACATCATCCAGCCGGCCGGGGGAAACCAGCCGCACGAGAATCGGCAGCCGTTCATTGCCCTGCAATACTGCATCTGCGTCAGCGGCTACTACCCGCAGCGGTCCTAATCAATAATTATTGGGAGATTGACCATGGCCGAACCTTACGTTGGAGAGATTCGCCTGTTCGCGGGCAATTTTGCACCGAATGGCTGGCATCTGTGCGACGGCAGCCTGCTCGCCATTCCGCAATACGAGTTGCTCTACGCCCTGCTTGGCACCACCTACGGCGGTGACGGCCGGACCACCTTCGGCCTTCCCGATCTGCGCGGCCGACTGCCCATCGGTACGGGCAGCGCCAACGGTGATCCCAACCAGGGCGGGACGAGCGCCTATACGCTGGGCCAGACCGGCGGCGCCACGACCGTGACGCTGACCGAGGCCCAACTTCCGTCCCACACCCATTTGCTGACGGCCACCAGCACCCCCGCCACCCAGACGTCGCCGGTCGGCGGCATCCTGGCCGACCCCACCGACAACTTCAATTCCTACATTCCCTATTCATCGACCGGCGTCATGCGCGTGATGGCCAATAACTCGCTGCTGCCCGCCGGCGGCAACGCGCCCCACAACAACGTTATGCCCACCATGCCGTTGACCTACATCATCGCGCTGGTCGGCCTTTACCCGGCTTCGAGCTGAGCGAGGGGGAGCAGAATCATGGACGCATTCTTTGGTGAGATCCGCGCATTTCCGTACAATTTCGTCCCAATGGGCTGGATGGAGTGCGCCGGCCAGACACTCAATATTCAGGCCAACCCCGCCCTGTACTCGATCCTCGGCATCCGCTTCGGCGGCGATGGGCAGACCAACTTCAAACTTCCCGACCTGCGCGGCCTCGCCGCCACCTCATTCGGGCCCGACGCCCTTGCGAACCCTTGGCCGTTCGGGCAGTCGCAAGGCGCGCCCACGGTTACGCTCAACCAAACCCAAATCCCGTCGCACGACCACGTGATCCAGACGCAAGGCGGCACTCCCCGCCTGACGGCGCCCGGAAACACGGCCATGCCA
Source organism: Azospirillum soli (assembly GCF_017876165.1). Taxonomy (GTDB): domain Bacteria; phylum Pseudomonadota; class Alphaproteobacteria; order Azospirillales; family Azospirillaceae; genus Azospirillum; species Azospirillum soli. The sequence goes on along the minus strand of NZ_JAGINQ010000005.1, from coordinate 75,417 downwards.
GCGGCCCCCCAGTTCATCTCGGGCGGCACGACCTACGTGTACCCGGCATATGCCAGCGCCACCGCCAGCCCGGCGCCGGTGGTGGCGCCGATGTCCCCGATGTCCATCAGCGTGGCCGGCGGGGGGCAACCCCACGACAACCATTCGCCGTACCTTGTCTTCCACTGGTGCATCAATGTCGATTCACCCGACTCCGTGTATCCGGTGAAGGACTGAGCGGGGGCCGGCGGTCGTGATTCCCGCGACACCGGCGCCGCTTCCGGAGTTTCCGAAGGTCGGGCAGCTTCCCCTTGGGAGGCTTGCCCGGCCGGCCTCCGGATACCGGCTGCGGCCCTGCCGCAACGCCGACCTGCCTTTTCTGCGCCGCCTCTACCGGCACGCCCGGGATGCCGAACTGGCCTCGACCGGCTGGCCGGAAGAGATGAAGCGCGCCTTCTGCGAGCAGCAGTTCAACGCCCAGCACACCGATTACCTGCGCCGCTTTCCGGCGGCAGACTATCTTGTGATTCAGGACGGGCGCGGTCCGGCCGGCCGGTTGTATGTGGATCGCTCCTCCTCCGACCTTCACCTGATCGACGTCAGCCTGCACCCCGCCCACCAGGGCCGCGGGCTGGGCTCGGCCCTGCTGCGCGTGTTACAGGAACTCGCCGCACAGCGGGGCGGCGGCGTCACGCTGAACGTCGCCCTGGACAACCATCGCGCCGCCTCGCTCTACGCCCGCCTGGGCTTCCATCCGGAAGGGGACGGCCCGACCCACCGAACGCTGCGCTGGATACAGCCGCCTCCCTGACGCGAATATTGATTATGTTCATTGGATGGTCTGGAAAACGTAAGCCCTGATAAGACGTTCCTATGTTCTATCCGGACTGTACCCCTTACGAAGACTAGACGGGCCAGCCGCCCCGCTATAGCATGTGCTCCATTAGAAAAACGCGATGAAGATGGCGGCCCGCTGACGCTGCGACCGGCCCATCACCCTTACCGCGCTTCATGGCGGAGGCATCGTCATGGGCGATCTCATGGGCGATAACGCCGAACGGACGTCCCACGACCAATCCCGGTTCCCGGCCGCGCGCCTATCCCGGCCGTTGTGCGGGCAATGCCCGGTCCGGGACGGCAGTCTGTGTCGCCGGATGGAGCGCCGGGATCGCGACCGGCTCTTTCCCTTCGGCGCGCGCATCCAGACCCGCAGGGCCGGGGCGCGGCTGTTCCACCAGGGCGAGCCGTTCGATCACATCCTCATCCTGCAATCGGGCTGGGCGCTGGTCCACAAGCTGTTCGAGGACGGCGAGCGGCAGATCGTCCGTTTCGTCCTGCCCGGCGATCTGATCGGCTTCGAGGGGAATGAGGAGGCCGGCATGGCCTACACCGCCGAAGCCATCACCGACGTGACCGTCTGCGCCATCAAGCGATCCGTCTTCTACCGCGCCTGCGCGCAATCGCCCCGGCTGGCGATGAGTTTCGCCTCGCTGGTGACGCGCGAGGCGCTGTCCGCCTGGAACCATGTCGGGGCCCTGGGGCACCAGACGGCGCAGGGGCGGGTCGCCAACCTGCTGCTCGACCTGCACCGGCGCGTCACCGCCCACCGGAACCCAAAGGACAGCGTCCTGCACATTCCTCTCAACCAGGTCCACATCGCCGACGCGACCGGACTGACGCCCGTGCACGTCTGCCGGACCCTGAAGCAGTTGAGGACGGAAGGGCTTCTTGATTTCCGGAAGGGCGCGCTGGTCCTGCTCGACCCGGAGCGTCTGGCCGAGATCGCGCAACTCGATCCCGACATTGCGCCGGAAGGCTCCATGACCATCCCGCCGAGCGCCGTCGCATGACCGCGCCATTCCTGGGGAGGCCGCACCGATGACAAGACGTTTGAGCCCCCTTCTTTTCCTCGTCCTGCTGGCGCTGCCGTCGCCCGCGCCGGCCGCAAGCGATGGGCCGGGCAACCCCGGCTACGGCCGGCAGGAAGCGGAGGAGCTTTGCGGCGGCTGCCACCGCGTGTCGCGGGACGGTTCCCCCAAACCCCCGGCCATGGTCGATGACACGATCGCGCCGGACCTGACCGAGCGGGTGCGCGATCCCGCCATCACCGAGCTGGCCCTGCGCAGCTATCTGCGGACCTCCCACCCGGTCATGCCGAACATCCGCCTGACCGAGGAGCAGACCGACGACATCGTCGCCTATCTGCTTTCCCTGAAAGGAAACCCGCGATGAAACGGCCCCCGCACCCCGTCATGGCCCTCGGCGCGGCCGCGCTTGCGGCGCTCCTGACCTCCGCCGCCTCGGCGCAGCCAGCCGATCCCGTCGCCGGCCGCCGCCTCGCCAACCGCTGGTGCACCTCCTGCCATGTGGTGGACAGCGGGAAGGGCGGCACCGACGCCGTGCCGACGCTCGCCAGCATCGCCCGCGATCCCAACCGGGGTCCGAACTGGGTCCGGCAATGGCTGACCTCTCCCCACCCCCCGATGCCCGACCTGAACCTCTCCCGCAACGAGATCGAGGATGTGGTGGCCTATCTGCAAAGTCTGGCGCGCTGACCCGCCCTCGGCGGCGAACCTAATCCAGGTTAAGGCCCGCGCGCGGAAATGGGTGCTGAATGGCCTCCGCAGCAGGAGGCCCCACCATGCGCAGGCACGCCAAGATCTGGTTCGTGCTGGCCGACGGCAGCAAGGCGCGCGTCTTGCTGCACCGCGTGGGAGAGCCGCGCCTGTTCGAGGAAATCGCGTGCGCTTCCGCGTCACCGTTGGAGACCGGGACGGGAATTGCCGACCTGATCAACGAGGCCGCCGCGCATGGCCTGTTCGACGGGCTGGTGCTGGTGGCGCCGCAGCGCACCTTGAGCGGCCTGCGCCACGCGCTGCTAAGCCCGGCGGGAGAGCGCCTGATCCATGGCGAGCCCAAGGATCTCATGGGTCTGCCGGGGCCGTTGCTGGCGGCGCGACTGTCGGCCCTGCTGCGCCGCCATACGGCGCTGTCACGGGTGAGGATGTGAACACATCGAGCCGGGGAGGAGGGCGATGAACGCGTTTTTTCTGTTCACGGGCAGCGGCCCGCTGGTGATTCTGACCTCCTACAACGCGATCGAGGATCCCGAACTGCTGCGCAAGCTGGCGACCAAGGGCATCGACAAGTTCGTCGCCCACTCCATTCCGCTTTCCCTGGCAAAGGAACGCTACGGCCGGCATTTCGACATGGTGTGCCAGGACCTTCGCGAAACCGACGACCTGCGCGTTCTGGACTACAACGGCCAGCACGCGCTGCACCTGTTCCACTTCCGCGAAATGGGACCGCCGACCGCGCATGAGCCGTCGTCGCGCTGGTGATCGGGGGTGCATCGATGAAGGCGATGATCCTGCCGGAGCCGCGCAGGACCCTGGTTTCCGCCACCCTGCCCGATCCGGAACCGGGGCCGCGCCAGCTGCTGATCCGGGTCCACACCTGCGCGGTGTGCCGGACCGACCTGCACGTCATCGACGGAGAGCTTCCAAACCCCAAACGCCCCCTTGTCCCCGGCCACGAGATCATCGGAACGGTGCTCGACACGGGACCGTTGGTGGAGCGCTTCAAGCTCGGCGACCGGGTCGGGGTGCCGTGGCTGGGGTGGAGTTGCGGGGAATGCGCCTATTGCCGCTCGGGTCGGGAGAATCTGTGCGACCGGGCACTCTACACCGGCTACCAGATCGACGGTGGCTATGCCGAACTGACCGTGGCGGACGAGCGTTACGCCTTCCCCATCGACCCTTCCTATTCGGACCTGGAGGCCGCGCCGCTGATGTGCGCCGGCCTGATCGGCTACCGCGCCCTGCGCATGGCGTGTGAAGGGGCCGGCGACGGGGAGTGCCTCGGCCTCTACGGTTTCGGGGCCGCCGCGCACATCGTGGCGCAGGTCGCCCGCCACCAGGGGCGGAGGGTCTTCGCCTTCACCCGCCCCGGCGACGACGCGGCGCAAGGGCTAGCCCGCGCGCTCGGCGCGGCCTGGGCCGGCGGCTCCGATGAGGCGCCGCCGGAACCGCTCGACGCGGCCATCCTGTTCGCCCCGGTCGGGGCGCTGGTGCCCACCGCGTTGCGGGCGGTCGCCAAGGGCGGAACCGTCGTGTGCGCCGGCATCCACATGAGCGACATCCCCTCCTTCCCCTACGGCATCCTATGGGGGGAGCGGGTCGTGCGCTCGGTCGCCAATCTGACGCGCCGCGATGGGGAGGAGTTCCTGGCTCTCGCCCCGCGGATCCCGGTCCGGACGCGGGTCACGCCTTTTCCACTCGCCCAGGCAAACGAAGCCGTCGCCGCCCTGCGTGGCGGCGCCATTGCAGGGGCGGCGGTGCTGACGCTGTGAGCGCCTTCAGGTCAGAAAGCGGAAGCAGTGCTCGTCGTAACAGACCGGCGGCAGCTTGCGCGAACGCAGCGCCGTGTTCAGCGCCGACAGGTTCCGCCGGCCGATTTCATGGGCCAGTTCGGGGTCCGGACCATTGTAGAGATGCCGCAGATAGGCGGCCAGGATAACGCCGTCGGTGCCGTCATGGTCGGCCGCTTTCCTCAGCGCCTCGGCCAGGAGCGTCACGGAACCTTCCGTTACAACGGGACGTGCGATGAGTTCGACGTTCATTGAGGATCCTCCCGTAAGATTTTATACCTTCAGCCTTCTCGCCTCGGCTGGTCTTGCGAGCAGACATGTTGTGATTAGCCCGCATTGATCCAAGACGAGGGTCTCGCAAGCGAACGTTCTATGTCTTGATTCAGATCATCTCTCCCGCGCCATATCCGGAAGAGCCGCCCCTATGCTTTCGAAAGCGGCAAAAGCAATCGTAGCAATTTCCTCCGCAAAGGAATGAGTCTTGAATTAGGGCTACCCCAAAAGGCGCAGGCGGACACTCGCCCGCATCCTTGATGTCCGGCCTCGTCCCGCGTAGTTCAGCTTCATCACCGGTTCCGGGGTGACCAGATCGATGAGCATGGCCGCGAAACGCGCCGCGACGATCCCTTTCCGCTATCTGGGTTTCGGGCTGCTCACCGTGCTTGGCCTGCGGCGGCGCGGCTTCTTCATTCCGCACCGTTACGCCGAATCCCTGCCCGACGCGGACCCGGCCCCACCCTACGCCCCGTGCGAGGCGCTGTTCGACCGCCACCGGGCGGATTTCGCGGCGGTGCTCGCCGACATGGACGTCCACGCCGACGCCCTGCTGGCCATCGGGCGCGAGCCGCCGCCGCAGCCCCGGTGGCGGCAGGACTGGTTTCCCCGGCTGGACGCCGCAGCCGCCTACGCGCTGGTCCGTCGGCATCGGCCCCGGCGCATCGTCGAGATCGGCTGCGGCCACTCCACGCGCTTCCTGGCGCGCGCCGTGCGCGACGGCGGCACCGCCTGCACCCACACGGTGATCGATCCGCAGCCGCGCGCCGACATCGGCGACCTGCCCGTTACCCTGATGCACGCCCTGGTCCAGCGGGTGGACAGCGCCCCCTTTGCGGCCCTGGACGCTGGCGACATGCTGTTCATCGACGGCAGCCATATCCTCGTGCCCGGCAGCGATGCCGACCACCTGTTCAACCGCGTCCTTCCGGCGCTCCGGGCCGGGGTTCTGGTCCACATCCACGATATCCTGCTGCCCGATCCCTACCCGCCCGCTTGGCGCTGGCGCGGCTACAACGAGCAGCTGGCGGTCGCGGCCTTGCTGTCGGGCGGCGCCTTCACGCCGCTGTTCGCCAGCCACTACGCCGCGACGCGCATGGCCGCCGAGGTGGCCGGCAGCGTCGCCGGACAACTGCCCCTGCCGGACGGCGCCATCGAATCCAGCCTGTGGCTGCGCAAGGTGAGCGCACCCCTGGGCGCGCTTCCTTAAGTGACCTGCCGCGTCGGTGTCGCTGAAGACCCATCAAGCGCGGGTGGGCCGCCCCTGATCCGGCAACACCCGTTATGGCGGCGCGCTCGGGTAGGCATCCCCTTGCGGAAGCAAGCGCCGGAATTCATCACGGACAATCCGGTAGCAATCGCAAGCGACCTCCTCCAACCCAACCGGGTCCGTGATCGTGATGTGCCCGCGCGTGTGGCGGATCATACCCGCGTTCTGCAAATCGTTCAGGGTCACGGTGACTCCGGCCCGCCGAACACCAAGCATGATGGCAAGATACTCATGGGTGAGCGGGAAGTCGTCGCCCGTGCGGTCCCGGGTCATCAGCAGCCAACGGGCGCACCGCTCCTCGATGCCGTGCAGACGGTTGCATGCGACCGATTGAGCGACCTGATTGAAGTGCGCCTGGGCAAAGCGCAACAGCTTGGCCCGCAGCGTATCGCCTTGGCGCAGCGCGGCCGTGAGCGCCTGGGCCGATATCCGCCAGCCATTGCCGGGGACCTCCATGTCGCACTGCTGAGGCATCCGATCGCTCTCCAACAGGACCGATGTTCCAACCAGCCCTTCGTTCCCGATGGTACCCACCTCCACCGCGCCGCCATCCGGCAGGACGGTGATCAGGGAGGCGCAGCCCTGCTCAATGAACCACGCCTGCGTGATGGGCTCATCCGCCCGGAAGAACGTCATTTTGTGCGGCAACGGGACGGGCGTCAGGTGGGGACGAAGCAACGCCTCCTCGGCAGGCGATAGACTTCTCAGGATGTAGTTTCTGCTTTCCATGGCGCTGCTCTCCGCATTCGCCGCGCAAGACGTCCGATGGAGCCAACAGCCGGGCGCCATCCGTTTGCATGTCCGCCAGCTGCGCAGAACGGGACGAGGGCGAGGCGCAACGCACCGGTGAAACCGGCAACAGGTGTCTGATCCTTTTTGTACGGAAACGGACAGTCAGAAGCACCGCAACCGGTGCATTGCTGAATGCGCCCATCGTTAGCGCGAGAACAAGCCGTCATGTCGCAAAAGGATCTTGAAGAGCTGTTGCGCCGCCATCGGGAGGTCATGGAGCAGGCGCGCGCCGTCGTTGATGAATCGAGGCGTCTTCGTGCCGCCAGCAAGGTGTCGCGGTCCGCAAACGAGAGAAAAAGCAAGCCTGAGGATCCATCAAAGTAGCGGATGCGCTGCTCATCGAAGGCGCAGCGGCAACAGCCTCTTAGCCGAGGCTGGGCGCGGGATCGAAGAAACGGAGAGCCCGCCGCTTCTTGAGGCGGCCGAGATGCTCCAGCAATTCAGCCACGTTCTCCGCCTCGACGCGGAGCAGACCGACCTGTTGCATGCCTTCGAAAATGACCGGATGTCCGGTGCCGGTATCGAACACCGTCCAGCCGGAGCCCTCGTAGTCGGGCCTTATTTCATAACGATTCGCCATACCCCCAGCATGGCTTTTTGCAGCGCAGTATGACACGGGGAATAAGGATATCCCCGCCACCCCCGACGCGCTGGCGCCTCCCCCAAGGGAGAGGGATAAGCGGTGATCCATTTACAGTATTGTAGCTGGGGATTGAGCCGCTGCCGATGACACGGGATGTGGATCGCGATAGCCGTCTTGCTCGGGGGATCCTTGGGCGTTTCGATTCCCGCCATTGCCACCGAGGCAGCGGCCACGGGGGCAGGGGCCACGCAGCGCTGGGTGGCTCCCTCCGCCATCGTATCCACGACCGGAACCGGCATTTTGAAGCTGTGCCGCGACTGGATGATCGTGCACAGCTGCCGGGAATACGGGGACATCGACATTCCGGCCCGCGTCGCCATCGGCGACGAATTCGAAATCACGTTCGGAAGCAATCCGAAAACCATTCGCTTCCAGGTCAAGGGCGTCTTGCTCCAGGACCACGGCTGCCTGCTGATCCCCAACTACGAGTCGATGCCGGCTGACCTGAGCCCCGACCCGACGTCCGACATGGTGATCGTGAAGGACTGCACGGTGATCCGGTGACGGCCAAGTTCTTGCTTGGTTCCGGGCATTCGGCTACTCTGCGCCGGTCAACGCTCAAATTGTCTCCGTATGAAACGCGCCCGCCGTCGGGCCACGCCGGCGCTTGGCCTGACCGACCGGAAAGGCACGCCATCGTAGGCTCGGCCAACCAAAGGGCGGCCCGACAGCCGTTGCAGAAGACCCCCGTTAACCAATGCAACATACACCGAAGAAATGCTGCACGATGTTGCACTGGCTAACGTCGAATAACGAACCCGCCCGCCACCGCTGCACAATGGACGCATACGAACGAACACGAACAACACCTTGAACAGAAAAGAGAAAGCCGGGATTTCACCCATTGTGCAGAATCGCCCCACTGCACAATCTGCACAACGATGCACAATCCGCGAACGGGCGGATCACCCACCCGTTCCCGAATGATCGCGACGTGGCCCACGCACGACCGAGAGACGGTCGGCTGGGATACCCAGGGCAGCCATGGCCGTCGCCACGATGGCGCGGGCGGACAGCCCAGCCTCTTCATACTGCCGCTCGGGCGAGTCCTGATCGATGAAGCGGTCCGGCAGGACCATGGGGCGAATCTTCAGCCCGCCGTCGAGCAGGCCGGAGGTGGCGAGGAACTGCAGCACGAAGCTGCCGAAGCCGCCGACCGAGCCCTCCTCGATGGTGATCAGCACCTCGTGGTGCAGCGCCAGCTGGCGCACGAGGTCTTCGTCCAGCGGCTTGGCGAAGCGCGCGTCGGCCACCGTGGTCGACAGCCCGCGCGCGGCCAGCTCCGCCGCCGCCTTGCGCGCCTCGCCCAGCCGCGCCCCGTAGCTGAGCAGCGCCACCTTGGAGCCCTCCTGCACCACCCGGCCCTTGCCGATGGGCAGGATGAGGCCGCGCTCCGGCATCTCCAGCCCGACGCCCTCGCCGCGCGGGTAGCGCAAGGCCGAGGCGCGGTCGTCGATGGCCGCCGAGGTCGCCACCATGTGCATCAGCTCGACCTCGTCGGCCGCCGCCATCAGCACGATGTCGGGCAGGCAGCCGAGATAGGCCACATCGAACGCCCCGGCGTGCGTCGCCCCGTCCGCCCCGACCAGTCCGGCGCGGTCGAGCGCGAAGCGCACCGGCAGGTGTTGCAGCACCACGTCGTGCACCACCTGATCGTAGGCGCGTTGCAGGAAGGTCGAGTAGATGGCGCAGAACGGCTTGAAGCCCTCGGTGGCCAGCCCCGCCGCGAAGGTCACCGCGTGCTGCTCGGCGATGCCGACGTCGAAGCAGCGGTCGGGAAAGCGCTGGCCGAACAGGTCCAGGCCGGTGCCCGACGGCATGGCGGCGGTGACCGCCAGCACGCGCCGGTCGGCCTCGGCCTCGGCGATCAGGGCGTTGGCGAAGACGCGGGTGTAGGTCGGCGCGTTGGACTTGGGCTTGGCCTGGGCGCCGGTGATGACGTCGAATTTGGTGACAGCGTGCAGCTTGTCGGCCGAGGCCTCGGCCGGGGCGTAGCCCTTGCCCTTCTTGGTGACGACGTGGATCAGGACGGGCTTGTCGTCCTCGGCGTCGCGCACGTTCTGCAACACCGGCAGCAGGTGGTCCAGGTTGTGCCCGTCGATGGGGCCGATGTAGTAGAAGCCCAGCTCCTCGAACAGCGTGCCGCCGGTCACCATGCCCCGCGCGTACTCCTCCGCCCGGCGCGCCGCCTTGCGCAACGGGCGCGGCAGTTGGTCCGCCAAATCCTCGGCGATGTGGCGCAGGGTCAGGAAAGGCTTGGAGGAAATCAGGCGCGACAGGTAGGCGCTGAGCGCCCCCACGGGTGGGGCGATGGACATGTCGTTGTCGTTCAGGATCACGATCACCCGGCTCTGGCCGGAACCGATGTTGTTCATCGCCTCATAGGCCATGCCGGCGCTCATCGCGCCGTCGCCGACTACGCAGACCACATGGTTCCTGCGGCCCAGCCGGTCGCGCGCCACCGCCATGCCAAGCCCGGCGGACATGGCCGTCGAGCTGTGCGCCGCCCCGAAGGGGTCGTACGCGCTCTCTGTCCTCTTGGTGAAGCCGCTGAGGCCGCCGCCCATGCGCAGGGTGCGGATGCGGTCGCGCCGCCCGGTCAGGATCTTGTGCGGGTAGCACTGGTGCCCGACGTCCCAGATCAGCCGGTCGGACGGCGTGTCGAAGACGTAATGCAGGGCGACGGTCAGTTCGACCACGCCGAGGCCGGCGCCGAGATGGCCGCCGGTGACGGACACCGCGTCGATGGTCTCCACGCGCAGTTCGTCGGCCAGCTGGCGCAACTGTCCGGCCTTGAGGGCGCGAAGCTCGGCGGGGGTGGGAACGGTGTCGAGAAGGGGGGTTCTGCTGGTCACGGCTCCGTGCTCCTTCCCCGTTCCGCGCGCCTGTTTCGGGCTTTTGCGCGCGTGTTGTTCTTGGATTCGAACTCCTGGATTTGAACAAGGGTGAAAGCTGTCGGAAGGGTGCGCCAGCATCCCGCGGGTATGATACGGTAAACTACCGCTCCCGCGCGTTCAGGCGTCCTTGCGCCCTTTGAGCACGAAAGAATGCCGGACGATGCCGTTGATCCCGACCTTCGATGGCATGGCCGAAAGCCGGCCAGGACAACCGCCGACCTTTTCTTCGTTCAGGAGCCCCCGCCGGATGACCGGCTGTTCCAGGGGGGCATCGACTGGCAGCGGATGACCTTCTACGACGACCGCGACGGCCATGCCTCGTACCGCGCCTTCGTGAAGCAGCGCCGTGCCATCGGCTGGGCGATCCAGAACCACCGCGGCTTCATCACCCTCACCAGTCCGGAGCGGAGCAGCCGCAAGATCATCATCGTCGCCAACGCCCCGGGAGTGGGCGGGCAAGGGCGTGCCGCGCTGCGCGACTGGATGGTCCGACAGCAGGCGTCACCCTCCATCGTCATCCATCGTGGGCACAGCTACCACGAAGACAGGACGATGTCCGAGATCGCCTCGGCGACGGCGCTGGTCTTCTGGGGCTCCTGCGGCGGTCAAGTGCGGCTTGCCGCCACGCTGGAGCAGGCACCAGACGCGCAGGTGCTGGCGACCCAGAACATCGGCATGTCGAGCATCAACCAGACCTTGTTGCGGATCATCGAGGAACGGTTGCTGAACAGCGGCGTCATCGACTGGAACGCTGTCTGGGCCGGCGCCCAGGCGCAGATCAACGACCAATATTTCTCGCCCTATAAGCGGCCCGACCAGAATTCCACCAATCTGGCCCTGAGAGGCTGGTGCATGTGGGTGGAACGGTCGAAGCACCCGCAGACCTGACCGATCCATGCTGTCGGCCAAGCGGCGTCCGTTCGCCATACCCGCGAACCGTCCGGCCGAAGGCCACAATACGTTTAAAACCACTCTTGACATGTGCGTCGTAGTTGACAGAACGACCGTCACCCGACACCCTTTGCAGGAACGGACACCCCGACTTCCGTTCGAGGAAGAACAATAACTTGTGTTCGATGGCCCAGCCGATGCCCGTGACCGAACCGAGACTCTGGCACGAGGCTGAGCGGCCATGATGCACCGCATCCGCATCGCTCGCACCCCGCGCACGCTTTACACGGCGCTGGTCCGGAACGGCGAGCCCGTCATCGATTCGGCCACCCTCATCCTGAAGCGGCTGCGCGGCGAGCTTCCGTCCGCCTGGGGCATGCTGCTGGCCGAACCGCGTCAGAGTGTGGACACCATCGACTGGTGGGGCGAAGGCCTGGGCAACCCCACGCCGCTGCACGCGGTGCCGGCCCATGAGCGCGCCAAGCTGCTGGCGGTCCTGAAGGAGCGGCTGGAACACGTCCGCTCCATCGCCGAGCGAGCGCGCGCCGGCAATCCGGAACTGGCCGAACTGATCCGGCTGGCCACGCAGTTCCCCGACGACAGCTGCGTCTATTCGGTGGCCGGGCAGCCGTGCGTCATCTTCTGGGGACACGCCACCGCCGGAGCGGCTCTTCTGGTTTCCGCGACGGCGACCGCCGCGCCGGTGGCTACGGGAGCCGCACCGCCCCCGGTCAGCGCCCCTCAAAACACCGCCTCGCCTGCCCCCAGTCCAACGCCGGCAACCCCGCCCCCCACACCGAACCCCACACCGGTCTTGGCCGTGCCCGGCTGGCGGGCTGGAATGATTGCCGGCTTGACCGTCCTGCTGCTCTTGTTGCTCTTCGCCGGCCTCGCCTTCTGGCTGCGCTGGTGGCCGGTCCCGCTGCTCATCGGCGGCGACCTGCAAGCCCGCCTGCGGCTGGAGGACGACCGGTCCGCGACGCTTCAGGCCGAACTTGACGCGCTGGAGGCCCGCTTGCAGGACGCGCGCAAGTCCTGCCGCGCGCCGGAGCCGGGCGCGGCGGCGCTGCCGCTTCCCCTTCAGCCGCCATCCGCGCCACCGTCCACACCGCCGGTCATCGCCGCGCCGGATCCGAAGCCGACGCCGGCACCGGCCCTGCCGCCGGTCGCAGCGGTGGAAGCACCGCCCGCCGCTCCGGCCGAGCCTCCGCTGCCGAAAAGCAAGCCCACGCCGCCGCCAACTCCTTCACCGGCACCTGCCCCGGCACCCGCCGTCGCGCCGGAAGCGCTGCCCGCTCCGGCACAATCCAAGCCGAAGGCACAGCCACAGCAGGCCGCAACCTGCCCGTCGCCGCGCCAGCCGTGGGAGGCCCCGGAAGTGGTGTTCGCCCTGGATGCATCCGGCAGCATGGCCTTTCCCTTTGGCATGTCCGACGCCGAGGAGGCGGCGATGATCGCTGGCGTCCGGCGCGGCGATCCGGCGGCCCTGGCGCGGGCCGGCGCGATCAACGCCAACCGTGCCGGCGACCGCCGCATCGACCATGCCAAGCGGGCGACGAAGGCCGCCGTGGACAAGCTGCCGGGCGATGTGGACGCCGGCCTGATCGTCTTTGGCAACTGCAAGAGCACGGACAATTTCAGCTTCTTCAAGAAGGGCGAGCGGCCCCGGCTGCACGGCATCGTGGACGGCATCCAGCCGCAGCAGGGCACGCCGCTGGCGCGCGGCATCGAACGCGCCGCGACCATGATGGACGGCTCCGATCCCAAGAAGCCGGCGGTCATCGTGGTCCTGTCGGACGGGCACGATTCCTGCGGCGCCGACCCCTGCGCCGCCGCCCGCCGGCTGAAGGCGCAGAAGCCGGGGCTGGTCATCAACGTCGTCCAAGTCACCAACGGCGATTCCGCGTCCTGTCTGGCGCGGGAGACCGGCGGGCGGGTCTTCAACGCCCAGGATGTCGGCGGCCTGATGCCGGCCGTGCAGAAGGCCACGGGCCAATCCCCCATCCCGGCCGAATGCCGGGGGCAATGAGGTCGTCGATGTCGATGGGAGCATGGCTGCGCTCGGAACCGTTGAGCGCCTATCAGGCGAAAGGGGCGCACGGCGACCCGGCCTTCCGCTCGGCCGCCCAGCTGCGGCGCGCGGTTCAGGTGCGGCTGGGTGGCGACACCGCCGACTTCCTCGCCGTGCCCAAAATCAACGAGCAGGGCGACCGGATCGACTGGTACGCCCCCTTCCCCGGCGACGTGGTGCCGCCCGCAAGCCAGACGGAGGAGGAGCGCGCCGACGCCCACGCCCAGGCCAGGGCCATGCAGGAACGCATACGCGCAGCGGCCACGGAACACCGGGCGCGGGCAACGACCCGCGACGACACGCTGTTCGCCGACCTGCTGACGGCGGCGGCGGAATTCCCGGACGGCAATCACGTCTATCTGGTCGATGGCCGTCCGGTGGCGACCTTCTGGGGCTTCACCCACATCGGCCTGGACGAGACCAGTTGGGCCATCCGCCCGCCGGTCGTCGCCCCCGCCCCGGACCCGGTGCCGGAGCAAGCCGCCCCATCCGTCGCCCCGGTTCCGCCACCGCCGGTGGCGCGCAGCTGGTTCCCGTTCCTGGCAGGCTGCCTGCCCTTTCTGCTGCTGCCGCTGCTGGCCCTGGGCCTGCTGTTCGGGTTGCGCGGCTGCGCGCCCGATTTGGTGGAACCCTATGTGGCCCGCGTCGCGCCCAGCCTGCCGGATCTGTTCGGCTGGACCAAGCCGGCCGAGCCGGAGCGCCCGGCCGAACCGCCGACCGTGGTGGTCGAGCGCCCCATGGTTCCGACCGTGCCCCCGACGCCCGATGCAGTAACGCCCGATGCCGTGCCCGCCGTCCCGGTCACGCCCGTCGTCCCGGCCGACCCCGCGCCGGAGGCAACCGCCCCCATGCCCCCGCCGCCCCTGCCGGAGCACAAACCCACCCCGCCCGCCGTTCCCCCAGCCACGCTGCCGCCGCCCGCACCCGGCCCCCTCGTCATCCCCGAGGAGGCGCGCAAGCAAGGCCGGGTGGACTTCCTGGAAGGCAACTGGCGTTCCAGGACCGACCTGTACGAGACGCGGTCCGGGCAGCCGGTGGTGGTGGACTACAGCTTCGACCGCAAGGGTGGCGGCACCCTGACCATCCGGCAGAAGAACGGCGTAGTCTGCCAGGGGCCCGCCCAGGCGCGGATGCAGGACGGACGCCTGACCATCGACGGGCTGAACGACCCGACATGCAGCGACGGCTCCGCCTTCACGCGCTCGCGGATCGACTGCACGGTCGGCGAGGGCGGGCGCGCCGCCTGCCAGGGCCGTCATTCGAACGGCCGCACCTTCCAAGTCGACATGCAACGCTAGGCCAACCGGGAAAGCGCTCGAATGCTTGCGGAACTGCGCAAATACGACGAAGTCACCTCGCTCATCATGAAGAGCGGCATCCAGTTCCTCGACGTGGGTCTGGTGCTGAAGACGGCTGGCAGCATGCCCGCCGGCTTCGTGCGTGACGGCGGCGGCCTGGGGCTGATCCGCCTCGACTACGACCGGGAACAGGGCGACTACCACCTGCCCGGCGACAGCCGCGCCCGCAAGAACCCGCAGATCGAAACGCTGCTGAAGGACACGCTGGCCCTGTTCGACCGGCAGTGGCTGCCGATCCCGGTGCTGCGCCGCCGCCCGGACGGCGGGTTCCACGAAGGGCCGACCAACTGGGCGCGTGCCCGCCTCGTACAGCTGGCTGAGGGGGAGGACCCCAAGCACACGCACCGCCTGACCATCGCCTTCGACACCACGGTGATGGACGAGGACGGCACGCTCTACCTGCGCCCGACCGGGGAGGACGTGCGCAGCGGCCATCTGTTCCAGTTCACCGACGACGCCAGGGTTGCCGCCGGTTTCGCCTCCCTTCCCTGGGTGGACGCGTGGCTGCGCGAACAGTTCGAGGCGGCGGCCAAGCGCCGGCGCATGCACCAGGACGACCTCGCCGCCGAACTGGCCGACTTCAAGCACCGTGCCCATTTCCTGCATCTGCTGAATCTCATCCTGGCCGCCGTGGCGGTGCCGCAGATCAAGGTGATCGCCAACCGGCCGGACGCCCTGCACCGCCCGGTGCCGGTGGATTTGATCCTCGACCTCGGCAACGCGCGGACCTGCGGCATCCTGATCGAGGAGACGCCCGGTTCCTCCAACCGGCTCGGCGACGTGCACGCGCTGGAACTGCGCGACCTGGGCGAGCCGCAGCTCGTCTGGCGCGAGCCGTTCCAGTCGCGCGTCGAGTTCGCGCAGGCCCATTTCGGCAAGGACCATCTGTCGGTGCAGAGCGGCCTGGGCGACGCCTTCCTGTGGCCGACCATCGCGCGGGTCGGGCCGGAGGCGATGCGGCTGGCCGGGCGGCGCCGGGGCACGGACGGGGCGACCGGCCTGTCCAGCCCCAAACGCTATCTGTGGGACGAGAACGAATACCCCACCGCGTGGCGCTTCAACGCCCCCCCGACCGGTGGCGCGTCCTGGGACGAGCCGCACGCTACCGCCGCCCCCTTCACCAACCACATCGACCAGAAGGGCGAGGCGCTGTTCGCCGAGGACGGCAGCGGCATGCCGGTCTTCATGCCGCACTACTCCCGCTCGTCCCTGATGACCTTCACGCTGACCGAGATCCTGGTGCAGGCGCTGACTCAGATCAACGCCCCCTCGCAGCGCCAGCGCTCCAGCCACGCCGACCTGCCGCGCCACCTGCGCCGCATCATCCTGACCGTGCCGCCCTCCATGTCGGTGCAGGAGCAGGCCATCTACCGCGAGCGCGCCAACCAAGCGTTGCGGCTGGTGTGGACGACGCTGGGCTGGCACCCGGAGGATTACGGCCCGGAGGTCAGCCCGCACTGCTGGCCGAAGATGCCCGACCTCGTCATGAACTGGGACGAGGCGACCTGTTCGCAGGTTCTCTACCTCTACAACGGGATCGTCTGGCATTTCGCTGGCAACGCCGAGCCCTTCTTCGCCACCATGCGCCGCCCGCGTCATGGGGAAGTGCCGGGGCGCAAACTGCGCGTCGCCTCGCTCGACATCGGCGGCGGCACCACGGATCTGGTGGTGACGGATTTCTCGCTGCACGGCGAGGGCATCAACCCCGACATCATCCCGGATCAGCTGTTCCGCGAGGGCTTCAAGATCGCGGGCGACGACATCCTGCTGCGCGTCATCCAAGCGGTGGTGGTCAAGGCCATCCAGCAGCACATGGCCGCCTGCGGCGTCCCCGACCCGCGCCTGCTGGTCGAGGAGCTGATGGGGCCCCATGCGACCGAGGCGCAGAAGGCCATGCTGCGCCAGCAGTTGGCCGTGCAGGTGCTGCACCGCATCGGTCTGGCCGTGCTGTCGGCCTACGAAGGGTACGACCCGGTGACCGGCGCGCCGGTGGAGGTTCGGGCCGTCCAGGACTTCTTCGACGTCGCCAGCCAGCCGAGCGAGAAGGTCGTCGCCTATGTGAACGACGCCGTGAGCGCGGCCGGCGCGACCGGCTTCGACCTGCGCACCGTGCCGGTGACCATCGACCTGGGATCGCTGCACGCCCTGTTCTGGGATTGGGAGATCCACAAGGTGCTGCGCTGCCTGTGCGAAGCGGTGCGGGCCTACGACTGCGACGTGCTGCTGCTGTCCGGCCGTCCGTCGCGGCTGCCGGCGGTGCGCGAGATGCTCCAGGCCGAACTGCCTCTGCCGCCGGATCGTGTGGTGCCGCTGCATTCCTTCCGCATCGGCAGCTGGTACCCGTTCCAGAAGAACGGCCGCATCGGCGACCCGAAGACCACGGCGGCGGTCGGCGCCATGCTGTGCGAGCTGGGGCGCTGCGGCAACCTGCGCAACTTCGCCCTGTCGGCCGACCGCCTGTTCGTGAAGTCCACGGCGCGTTACGTCGGCTTCCTCGACCTCGTCGGGACCATCACCCAGGACAACGTGCTGGACGAGCTGGACGTGGACGTCCGCCCTTCCGACGAGACGGGCGGGGCGGAAACGCAGGACCTCGCCAAGACGCACGTCTACCGGGGCATCGTGCAGCTGGGCTTCCGCCAGCTGCCCATCGCCCGCTGGCCGGCGACGCCGCTGTACCTGATGCACGCCGTGCCCGAACGGGCGGAGGCCGCGCGCGCCGCCGCCCCGCTGCTGACGCTGAAGCGCACCGTGCGCATTCCCAGCGCCGATCAGGTCCGCCGGGGCCGCAAGCCGCCCTTTGCGGTGGAGGATTACGGCATTTCCACGGCCGAACCGACCAACTCCGTCGCCGGCTTCCGCTCCTCCGACGTGAAGCTCAGCCTGCACACCCTGCCCTACACCGGCGTGGGGGAGAGCGGCTATTGGATCGACACCGGCGCCGTCGCCCTGCAGAAGTGAGAGAGCCGTCATCATGACCATGGATGGAAAGCCGCTTTCCGACCTCTGCCAGAATGCCTTCGAGGCCGCCGGACAGGCGATTTCCTGGATCGGCGACACCCGCGCCGACGCGCCGCGCCTGGACCGCGAGGGCGATGCGCTGACGCTTCAGCTGCGCCAGACCCGCAACCACTTGCGCCGCCTGCGCTGCGCCGCCGAACAGCCGCTCGCCATCGGCTTCTTCGGGGAGAGCCAAGTCGGCAAGTCCTACCTCGTCTCCGTCTTGGCGGCTGGGACCGATGGGCAGCTGGAAACGCAGCTCGGCGGGGACCGGCTGAACTTTCTGAAGCACGTCAACCCAGTCGGCCACGGCAAGGAGGCGACCGGCCTCGTCACCCGCTTCACCTGCCAGCCGGGCGGCGCGCCGTCCAGCCACCCCATCGACGTGCGGCTGCTGTCCGAGGCGGACATCGTCAAGATCCTCGGCAACAGCTATTACCGCGACTTCAACCAGCAGACCGCCACCCAGGTCAGCGACGAGACCATCAAGACCCGTCTGGCGGAACTGCGCGGCAAGGTCCAGGCGCAGCCCACTGGCGACCTGACGCCGGAGGACGTGATCGACGTCGCCGACTATTTCGGCCATCATTTCAAGGCGTCCATGGAGCGTTACGCGCGCTTCTGGAAGGAGGCGCCGGACCTCGCCCCGCGTCTGGCACCGGAGGACCGCGCCCGCCTGTTCGGCCTGCTGTGGCAGGACGTGCAGCCCTTCACCGACTGCTGCCTGATGCTGACCCGCGCGCTGGGGACGCTCGGCCACGCGGAGCGCGCCTACTGCCACCTGTCCGCGCTGGTCGAGCGGCGCGGCGGCGCCTCCAGCACGGAAACGGACTTCAGCAAGGAAAAGGGCATCATCAACGTCCAGACGCTCTGGCATCTGGGCAAGGACGGCGCCGACGCCGTGCCGCTGCTGCCGGTCCGAGACGGCGAGGCTGGGGCGGAGGTGTCGCTGCCCCGCTCCGTCCTCGCCGCGCTGGTCGCGGAGCTGCGCTTCGTGCTGGCCGACCCGCCGACCGCCGATCTGGTGAAGCGGGTGGACCTGCTGGACTTCCCCGGCTATCGCGGGCGCCTGAACGTCACCAGCGTGGCGGAGGTGACGCACCAGTCGCGCTCCACCGCCAACGCCGACCCGGTGGCGGAACTGTTCCTGCGCGGCAAGGTCGCCTACCTGTTCGAGCGCTACACCGCCGACCAGGAAATGAACCTGCTGCTGCTTTGCGTCGCCTCCTCCCGCCAGCCGGAGGTGGCGGCGGTCAAGGACGCGGTGTCCGCCTGGGTGCGCCAGACCCAGGGCGCCACGGCGGCGGAACGGCGCCGCCGCGCCGCCGGCCTGTTCTTCGTCATCACCCGATTCGACGAGAAGGTGGCCCCCATGGCCGCCGAAACGGACGAATCCCGCCGCATCGTCTGGTCCGACCTGATGAAGATGGCGCTGGAAAAGATCGGCGGGGAAGACTGGGTGGCCGACTGGAACGGCCGCCCCTTCGACAACACCTTCCTGACCCGCAAGCCCCGGCTCGCCGGATCGGTGATCGCCGTCGAAGGGCCGATCGAAAGCGGGGTCGAGACCGGCTATCTGCCCGGCCAGAAGGAGCGGCTGGACAAGCTGCGCGACGCCTTCCTGAACGAACCGCTGGTCCGCGAACACATCGCGGAGGCGCCGGACGCCTGGGAGGCCGTGATCGGGCTGAACGACGGCGGTGCTGACCGGCTGGTCGCCAAGCTGTCGGCCGCCGCCGACCCGTCGCAGAAGACCGGCCGCATCGAGGAGCTGCTCGCCCACGAATGCCGCCGCCTGCGCGACGGCGTCGGCACCTTCTATTCCGGCGCCGGAGCGGAGGCGGAGGAGCGGGTTCTCACCGATTTCGACCGCCTGCTGGAAGGCCTCAACCCCGATTTCCTGGGCGGCATTCTCGCCAGCCTGTACCCCTCGGCGGAGCGGCTGCGCTCGCTCTATTTCGGCGCGGGCGAGAAGGCGGAGGCCGAGACCCCGGCCGCACGCCCGCAACGCAGCCGCCTGGACCTGTCCGCCCTGCGCAGCGCCGCCCCCGCCGCCAGCGCCGCGCCGAAACCCAAGTCCGGCCGCGCGGCGGACTTCGCCCGCGCCGTGCTGCGCGACTGGCAGGAGCAGTTGCAGGCCTTCCCCGAGGACGAGGCGCTGCTGCGCCATCTCGGCAACCTGCCTCGCGATTCCGCGCTGTTCATCACGCGGGAGCTGCGCCGCGCCGCCTCCGCCCGAAACCTGGAGGACCGCATCGTCCAGGCCATTGAGGCGGCGGAGGCCAACGTCGGCGCCCAGTGGGAGGCGCTGGTGGACCGGCAGGTGCTGACCGCGTCTATGGCGATCAGCCGGCTCATCGACTACCTCGGCATGCTGGAGCGCCCGCCATCCGCCCGCCCGGCCCGCCCCGGCGACGACAGCCCGGTTTTCGCCGACCCGCCGCCGGCCGGCGCCTATCCGGACCTGCCGGAGGAGGAGACGCCCAGCCCCTTCGCCATCGACTGGCTGCTGTCTCTGCGCCAGAGCGCGCTGGACAACCTGGGCCATTCGGAATCCAGCGAGATCCCGCCACACGCCAACCAGCGCCTCGGCCGCATCCTGGCCGCGCTGCCCGCCACATTGCCCACCACGGGCGCCTGAGCACGAGGGAGACCCCGGCATGCGCGCCGACATCACCACCCACCCGCGCCTTGGCCCCGGCCATGGGCAGATCACCCTGGGCGCCGGGGCCACCGCTCCGGACGCCATCGCCATCGAGCGCAACCAGAGTTCCGCGCGCTGGCTCGGCCCCAACGGCTGGCAGGCGCACGAGCACGCCTTCAGCGTCGGGCCGGATCTGGAAGCCGGCGTCGAGGCCGGCCAGACGGTCCTGACGGTTGGCCCGGTCATCGTAGAACCGCTTCTGGAGGCGCAGGCGACCGCCGCCGCCTTCCGCCTGCACGTCCATGGCGCGACGAAGAGCACCGCGACGCTCAGCGTGCGCGGCCTGCTCGGCAGCCGGGCGCGCGCCGCAGAACCGCCATCGCCACCGCCGCCTCCCCCACCACCACTACCTCCTCCGCCGCCGCCACCACCGCCGCCCCCTCCTCCGCCGCCGATCAACGATCCACCAGGGGTCGGGTTGATCGCCGCCGGGATCGTGCTCGTCCTTGCCGTGGCCGGCGGGGCGGCGTGGTTCGTCCTGAAACAGACGGACGAGACGCCCATCCAGACCGCCGCTGCGCCGCCCCCGGCGCCCGCGCCGCAGGACATCCGCGCCGAGGTCCGCGCCTTTCTGGAACGCACGCCGGCGGCGGCCGACGCGCGCGGCAAGGGTGACGAACTCGCCAAGGGCGGAAAGCTGGACGGCGCGCTGCTGGTCTACCGCTACGCGGCGGAGAAGGGCGACGGCGACGCCGCCCTGGCGCTCGCCCGCATGTACGATCCAGCGACCTTCAACCCGCAGACCAGCCCACTGCCCGGCCCCAACGCCGACACGGCCCAACGCTGGTACGAGGCAGCGGCGGGCGCGGGTTCGGTCCCGGCGCAACGGCGCCTCGGCACCCTGCTGAAGGACAGCAACCCGCCGAAAGCTCTGGAATGGCTGAAAAAGGCCGCCGCCGCCGGCGACGCTGAGGCCGCGACCCTCGCCGCCGCGCTGGAGAAGAAGTGATGCCGCCGCGTTCTCCCGCCCTTTCCGCCCTCCTCGCCGCGCTGTGCCTCACGCTGGCCGCACCCATCGCCACGCACGCGGCGCCGGAGCGGACGCCATTGCTGATGGAAGGCAAGAAGACGCTGCACCAGCGCGTGCTGACGCGCCCCGGCGCCGCGCTGGCCCCGGCACCCGGCGCCGCCGCCAAAGGCACCGAACTGCCGGCGCTCTCCATCCTCTACGTCTACGACCGCAAGACGGTCGGCGACGCGGAATGGCTGGAAGTCGGCCCGAACAGCCGGGGCGAGGTGAAGGGCTGGGTCAGGGCCGATGCGACGCTGCCCTGGAAGCAGCAGTTGACGCTTGCCTTCACCAACCCGGCCGGGCGCGACCGCGCGCTGCTGTTCAAGGACAAGGCCGGCGTGCTGTCGGTGCTGGAATCCGCAGATCCGGGGACAGCGGCCAAGCCGCTGCTCACCGCCGCGACCAAGCCGCCTCTGCCGGCAAACTCGCCGGTGATGTCGATCGAGCCGGAAACCCACGTCGATTTCAACAAGCAGTTCTACCTGCTGCCGATCCTCCAGGCGGAGGAGGCGTACCACGGCGCCGGCTTCCCCGTGCGGGTGCTGGAGGTCGCCTCGGTCACCGCCCGGCCGGAGAAGGCACCCGACCAGCCGGCGCCCGACCGCACGCTGGCGTTGCGCAATTTCACCGCCAACGTGGTGTTCGTGATCGACAGCACGATCTCCATGGATCCCTACATCGACCGCACGCGCGAGGCGGTGCGCCGCATCTACGCCCGCGTGGCCGAGGCCGGGTTGGGGTCCAAGGTGCATTTCGGGCTGGTCGCCTTCCGCTCCTCCACCACGGCAACGCCGGGGCTGGACTATGTCTCCAAGCTGTTCGCCGACCCCAACAAGGTGGCGAACGGCGACGCCTTCCTGGCCCAGGTGAAGGGCCTGTCCCAGGCCAAGGTGTCGAGCGCCCGTTTTGACGAGGACGCCTTCGCCGGGGTGATGACCGCGCTTCGCGACATCGACTGGTCGGAGGCCGGCGGACGCTACGTCGTTCTCGTCACCGACGCGGGCGCGCTGAAGGGCGGCGACCCACTGTCGGAAACGAAGCTCGACGCGGAGCAGGTGCGGCTGGAGGCGGAACAGCGCGGCGCCGCCATCTACACGCTGCACCTGAAGACGCCAGCCGGTAAAGCGAGCCACGCTCAGGCGCAGGCCCAGTATCAGGCGCTGTCCTTCAACCGGGCGCTGAACAAGCCGCTCTATTACGACGTCGAGGCCGGTTCGGTGGAGCGGTTCGGCGCCACGGTGGACGCGCTCGCCGACGCCATTGTCAATCAGGTCAAAGTCGCCGCCGACGGCAAGATGTCGGAGGACGCTCCGGCCGCCGCACCGGAAAAGGATCCGGCCAAGCGCGCCGCCGACGACGCCCGGCTGGTCGGGCGGGCGATGCAGCTGGCCTATCTCGGCCGCGTCGAGGGGACGGAGCCGCCGCGCCTGCTGCGCGCCTGGATCGCCGACCGCGACTTCGCGAAGCCCGACCTCGCCACCACCGACGTGCGGGTGCTGCTGAACAAGAACCAGCTGTCCGACCTTCGCCAAGCGGTGAAAGGCATCGTGGATGCGGGCCAAGCGGCGCAGCTGACGCCCGACGACTTCTTCAAGCGCCTGCGCTCGGCCGCCGCTGTGCTGGGCCGCGACCCCAACCAGATGAACCGGCCGGACGCGCTGAAGCTGGGCGACCTCGGCCTGCTCGGCGAATACCTCGACGACCTGCCCTACAAGAGCAAGGTCATGAGCATCGACCAGCAGACCTGGAGCCGCTGGTCCATCGGCGAGCAGCAGGCCTTCCTGGACGAGTTGGAGCGCAAGCTGCGCCTTTACCAGATCTACCACGACGACACCGCCCGCTGGATCGCGCTGGACGAGGGCGGCAGCGCCGCCGATGCCGTCTTCCCGGTGCCGCTGGAGGCGCTTCCGTGACCGACGTCCTCCGGCTGGAGGGGGTGACGCGCCGCCATGGCGAGGGAACGGCCTCCTTCCGGGTGGAGGTGGGGCGCCTTGCTGTCGCGGCCGGGGAATGCGTGGCGCTGACCGGCCCGTCTGGATCGGGGAAAAGCACGCTGCTGGACCTGCTGGGCCTGATCGGCGCGCCGGAAAGTGCCGAGCGTTTCACGCTGACGACGGCGGGCGAATCGCTGGACGTCGCCGGGCTGTGGGCGCGGCGCGACCGCGACGCGCTCGCCGACGCGCGGGGCAGCGGCATCGGCTATGTGCTGCAAACCGGCGGGCTGCTGCCCTTCCTGACGGTGCGCGAGAACATTGCCCTGTCCTGCCGGCTGAACCGCCAGGGCAGCGCCCGGCGAGTGGCAACGCTGGCCCGCGTGCTGGGGGTGGAGCGGCTGCTCGACCGCAAGCCGCGCGACCTGTCCATCGGCGAGCGGCAGCGCGTCGCCATCGCCCGCGCGCTGGCGCACGGGCCGTCGCTGATCCTGGCCGACGAGCCGACCGCCTCCCTCGACCCCGCCAACGCGGAGCGGGTCATGGCCCTGCTGCTGGAGGTCACGCGCCACATGAAGGTCGCGGCGGTGGTGGCCAGCCACGATTGGGACCTGCTGGCCCGGCATCGCGTGCGCCGCGTCACGGCGGATCTGTCCGCCGCCCAGGACGGCGCGGTCGTCGCGCGCTTCAACGGGTGAGCGCGATGAACCGCTGGCTGCCCGCCCTGCATTTCGCCTGGAAGGACTTTCTGCACGAATGGCGGATTTCCGCCTGTCTCGTGCTGGCACTCGCGGCGGTGCTGACGCCGCTGTTGGTGCTGTTCGGTCTGAAATCCGGCATCGTCACCACCCTGACCGAGCGGCTGAAGGCCGACCCGGCCAATCTGGAAATCGTCGTGCTCGGCAACGGCCGGCTGGAAACGCCGTGGTTCCAGACCCTGTCCGCCGATCCGCTGGTCCGCTTCGCCGCACCCCGCACCCGCAGCCTCGCCGCGACCATCGACCTGCTGGCCGATGCGGACAATGGGCGCCGCGTGCTGCCGGCGGTGGAGATGCTGCCCACCGGCCCCGGCGACCCGCTGCTCGACAACCGCCCGGTGCCGGCCGATGCCGCCCAGGCGGTGCTGAGCGCGGCGGCGGCGCGCAAGCTGGGCGTCGGTCCCGGCGGGCGCCTGACCGCCGTCGTGCCGCGCAGCAGCGGGGAACGGCGGGAAGCCGCGTCCGTGTCGCTGACCGTGCTGGACGTGCTGCCGGACTCCACGCTCGTCCGCGAAGCGGTGCTGGTTCCCCTGCCGCTGCTGGTCGCGGCGGAGGATTTCCGCGACGGCTTCGCCGTTCCGGACCTCGGCTGGCCGGGCGAGCGCCCCGCCCCGCCGCGCACGCTGTTCGCCAGCGTCCGCCTGTACGCCGCCGGGATCGACGCCGTGGCGCCGCTGGCCGCCGCGCTGACCGCCCGAGGGCTGGAGGTGCGTACCCGCGCGGCGGAGATCGAGCAGGTCCGCGCCATCGACCGGGTGCTGAGCTTCCTGTTCGCCATCATCGCGGGCATCGGCGCGACCGGCCTCGTGCTGTCGCTGGCCGCCAGCCTGTGGGCCAACGTGGACCGCAAGCAGAAGGATTTGGCCCTGCTGCGGCTGGTCGGCTTCACCACGGCGCCGCTCGTCGCCTTCCCCGCCGCGCAGGCCGCGCTGACCGCGCTGTTCGGCTGCGCCCTGTCCGGCGCCGCCTACGCCGCCGTCGCCGCCGCGCTGAACCGCGTGCTGGCGGAAAACCCCACGCGGGACGAGGTCGTCTGCCGCCTGACGCCGGAGGCGGCCGGGGCGGCGGTTCTGCTCACCCTGCTTTTCGCTCTTCTCGCATCCAGTCTCGGAGGGATCCGTGCGTCGCGCATCGAACCGTCGCAGTGTCTGCGGGATGTTTAGCCGCGCGCTTGCCGGCGCCGCCCTTCTGGCGGCCCTTGCCGTCCCCGCCCTGGCGGCGGACGCCCCGACCCCCTTGCCGGCCCCCTGGGCGGAAAATCTGTGGAACCCGAAGCCGGACAAGGAGGACGTAATCCTTCCCATGCCCTGCGGCGGCGCCATGGCCTTCCGCCGGGTGGAGGTGCCGTCGGACGGACCGCTCGGCGACTATAAGGTGATGCTGGGCGGCACCGACGAGGCGGCGGCCTACGCCGAAAACAAGCACGCCGACTTCATCGCCGGCAGCTTCGGCGCCGGCAAAGGCGGGCGTTATTACCTGATCGGCAAGTACGAGGTCAGCGACCTGCAATTCCAGGCGCTGTCCGGAACTTGCCCGCAGCCATCCATGCGGCTGCGCCTGCCCAAGGTAAACGTCACCTGGTTCGAGGCGGTGGGCTTCGCCGACGCCTACAGCACTTGGGCGCGCGCCAACGCCGCCGACAAGCTGCCGCGCGAGGAGCAGGAGGCCGGCTTCCTGCGCCTGCCGACCGAGGCGGAGTGGGAATTCGCGGCACGCGGCGGCACCAAGGTCACGCCGACCGAGTTTGAGGACCGCACATTCCCCACGCCGGAGGGCATGGCCCGCTACGTCTGGTTCCAGGGCAGCCAATCGGCCAACGGCAAGCTGCAACTGACCGGGCTGCTGCTGCCCAACCCGCTCGGTCTGCACGACACGCTGGGCAACGCCGACGAGATGGTGTGGGAGCCGTTCCGCCTGAACCGCGTCACCCGTCCGCACGGACAGGCCGGCGGCTTCGTCGTGCGCGGCGGCAACCTGTTCACGTCGGAGGCCGACGTGCGCACCAGCTACCGGCAGGAGCAGCCCTTCTACGACGCGCAAGGCGCACGCCGCAGCGGCTCCACCGGCTTCCGGCTGGTGGTCGCCGCCCCGGTGGTGACCAGCCCGACCCAGCTGAAAGGCATCCAGAGCGCCTGGAGCGCGCTGGGCACCGCAGCCGAAAACCTCAGCGGCCCGGCCCTGACCGACCCCGTGGAAGAGCTGAACGTCATCGTCAAGGCGACCGAGGACGAGAACGTCCGGCGCCGCCTGCAAAATCTGCAAACCACCATCAAGGGCAACATCGCCGCCCGCGACGAACAGCGCGACCGCGCCGCCCGCGTGCTGCTGCGGCTGGGCGCCTTTCTCGGCAACAAGCTGGCCGACGACGCCCGCTCCATCGACCAGCTGGCCGCCGTGTACGAGGCTCGCGTCAAATCGTCCTCCGCCCAGGATGCCCTGGCCCAGCGCTACAAGGGCCAGCTCGACGTTGAGCGCGGGATCCTGGATGGAAATCTTAAATATTATGCGGATACCGTTCTGCGCGCGGCGGACGATTACCATGCGGACGTACTCGCCCGACAGAACGAGGTGCTGGCGTTGGAACTGAAAAACAGTGGGCTTACCGACCTCGTCCGCACGGCCGGGGTCTTCCTCGGGCACACGCAGGCCTACCGGGCCTCGCGCAAGGCCGAGCGCGACCAGTGGCTGGAACAACTGAAGAAGAATCGCTGACGGAGCGGACCCAGGATGCTGAAGAACCGGACCACCCTTCGAAACACCGCCTTTCGAAACACTGCGGCGGCCTTGGCCGTGGTCATGACGCTGAGCGCCTGCGCCACCCAGCGCGACACCACCACCATGACGCCCGCCGAAAAGCGCCTGTATGAACAATCGCAGGACTTCAACCAGACGATGGCGGAGGGTGCGGTGGCCGGCGTGCTGGTCGGCGCGCTGCTGGGCGCCGCCATCGGCGGCCGGCGCGGGGCGGCCATCGGCGCGGGCGCCGGACTCGCCGCCGGTCTCGGCGCCGGCTATATGGTCGCCAAGCAGAAGGAAACCTACGCGAACGAGGAAGCTCGCCTCGACAGCATGGTCGCCGACGTGCGGAACGACAACGTGAAGCTCCAACAACTGACCGCCTCGGCGCGCGACGTAATCGCCCAAGACCGTGACCGCATCGCCCTTGTCCAGCGCGAACTCGCCGCCGGCACCATGAAGGCTGACGAGGCCAAGCGCCGTCTGGCCGCCGTCGATCAGAACGTCGCGCACCTTCAGAAGACCATCGAAAATCTGAAGAAGAAGGTGAAGGAGTACCGTGAGGCGTCCAACCAGACCCGCGCGGAAAAGCGCATGAACACCTCGTCGATGGATGCGGAAATCGCGCAGCTGGAAGGCCAGGTCTCAACCCTGGAGAACGAGTTGAACCAGCTGGTGACGCGCCGGTCCGTCACCCGCGTCGGCTGATCGCGGAGACACGTCCATGAAGCGCACCCTTCTCGCCGCCGCCCTTCTGCTGCCGCTCTCCGCCTGCGTGACCGACGATCCGACCAAGGGCGGTTTCTTCGGCGGCGTCGGCGGCCTGTCCAGCGGCAACTACTCCAAGCGCATCGACGAGCGCAAGACGGAGCTGGAGAACCAGCAGGACCAGCGCATCGCCAACCAGCGCGCCCTGGACCGCGCCCAGCAGGAGCAGTCCGCCGTTGCCGACCAGCGCCGCGCGTCGGAAGCCAAGCTGCAAACCCTGCAAAACGACATTGCCGGACTGCGCCGCCGGCTGGCGGTGGCCCAGGGCCGGGAAAGCGCGTCCAAGGCGAAGCTCGCCAGCCTGTCGGTGGAGGCCGAACAGCTGGAGCGCGACACGAAGCTCGCCCAGGCCGACGGCTTCGCCACGCCGGAGGAGCGCGCCCAGCGGCTGGAACAGCTCCGCCGGTCGAAGGAGGAGCTTGAGCGTCAGGTGCAGTTCGCGCTCAAGCGCTGAGCTGGATCACTCGCCGCACTTGGTGTCGGTCACGGCGAGGCCGACACCATGCGCGGCGGCGTAGCCGGCGAGATCCGCGCCGGCCAGCGCGTAGGCGGCCTTGCTGCTTTCCGTCGCGTTCACGGTCAGGAAGGTGTTGATCCCCACCACCCGGCCGCAGCGGTCCACCAACGGGCCGCCGCTGTTGCCCGACGAGATTTGCGCGGTGTGGGCGATGGTGGCGAAGCCCTGGTCACGGTTCTGGATCGCCATGACCTCGCCCCGGCTGAGCGCCAGATCGGGAATCGCCGCGAGGTCGCCCTTCAGCAAAGCCTGAAAGCTGCTGTCGTTGCTGAGCAGCAGCCCCGGAAAGCCGGCGGCGACCACCTCCTCCAGCGGAGCGACCGACCGCGCGATGGCCAAGGTTTGCCGCCCGGCGACGCCCTGCTGAAGCTTCAGGATCGCGTAGTCGCGGCCGTTGCTGTCCTTCGGGACGGTCGGCGTGACGGCGGCGACGCGCGCCAGCAGCGGCTCGCCCAGCCCCTTGCCGACCAGGATGACCTCGCCGTTCTCAGCCTTTTCGACCACGTGGCGGTTGGTGATGACCGTGTCCGGTGTGACGAAGAAGCCCGACCCCGTCATCGGCGGCGCCAGCACCAGTACCGTGGTGGCCTCCAGCCGCCGCACCAGCTGTTCGCGCGTCAGAAGTGTGGGCGGAGCGGAGGACGCTTGCACGACGGGGGGCGCAGGCCGGGGGGGCGCAGGTGGGCTTGCTGAGGCGTGGCCAGGATCTCCCGGTGCCGGCGCGCAAACGTCGCCCTGCACCTGGGCCCGCAGTTCGTCGATGCGCTGCTGAAGGGAGCGGTTCCGTTCCACCCGTTCCTGCAGTTGTTGCTCAACCACCGCACTGTCCGAAGGGCGGTCGCACCCGCCCAGCATTCCCACCAGGACCGACAGCGCCAAACCGAGAGCAACGGAGGTTCGCTGCATTCACCGCTCCAACACGCGCCGTTTCGTTCATTCAGAAGCCGGACTTCTCCATTTTGGTGTACCACGTTCCTGAACATGCACGACAGACAAACGTCGGGGGCGTGTGCGGACGGGCCTTACATCACGGCCAGCAACAGAAACGGCAGCCCGAGCACCGCCAGCGCCGTGGAGCCGAGCACCGTGCCCGCCACCTCCTCCGGCGCGTTGCCGTAACGCAAAGCCCAGAGGTAGTTGAACACCGCAACGGGCATGGCGCTTTCCAGCAGGACCACCCCCCGGACCACCCCTTCCAGCTGCATCGCCTCTACGACCACCAGCCCGGCGGCCAGTCCCAGGCCGAGGCGCAGCGCCGACATACTCAGCGACCGCGCCATGCCCTGGATGCGCAGGCCGGACAGCGCCACCCCCAGCGAGAACAGCATCAGCGGCACGGCGCAGTTGCCGAGCAGCGCCGTCGTGTTGGTCAGCCATTGCGGCAGCGTCCCCCCGACGCCCAGCACCAGCAGCGCCAGAGCCACGGCGTAGACCACCGGCGTGCGCGCGACCTGCCGCAGGTCCATCTTTCCCGCCGCGATGGCCGGGCCGAGGGTGAACTGCAACACCGCCAGCACCGCGAAGAACAGCACCGCCAGCCCCAGCCCTGCCTGACCGAAGGCGAACATGCACACCGGAATCCCGAGGTTCCCCGCGTTTGGGAAGCTGAGCGCCGGCAGATACACCCGCATGGGCAGACGGCAGGCCAGCAGGATCACCGCCCCCACCGCGCCTGCCAGCGCCATGCAAGCGAAGGAGGCCAGCGCCATGGTCAGCAGCTCGTCCCCGCCCAGCGTCAGCCGCACCAAGGAGGAAAAGACCAGGCACGGGGTCGAGACGTTGACCGCGAAGGTGGTGATGAAGGCGCTGTCGTAGGGCAGGTTTGCCCGCTTCCATCCATAGCCGATGGCCGCGATCAGAAACACCGGCACCACCACGGCGGCGATGTCGGACAGGGGAGTCAGCAGGTCCATGGGCTAGCGGGCATCCTCAGCCGTGGCCCCGGCCGTTGCGAACCACATGTCAGCAGCCTCCATCCCTGTTGAGGACAACGTTGTCGCCACCGAAGGTGCCGGACTTCGAAGCCCGGCACAACGGCGGCGCCCACGCTGACATGCAAGGGTGGGATGCGCTACAGCGCCGCCAGCACCTCGTCCAGGGTGGCGAGGAACAGCTTGGCGTCGTCCGACGAGAAGACCAGCGGCGGCCGGATCTTCAGGATGTGGCCTTCCTGCCCGGTCGCGCTGATGAGCACCCGACGCTGGCGCATGCCGTTGACCACGCGGGCGGTTTCCTCCGACGCAGGAGTCTTCAGGGCGCGGTCGCGCACCATCTCGACGCCGATGAACAGGCCGTTGCCGCGCACGTCGCCGATCAGGTCGTGCTTGGCGGACAGGCCGCGCAGGCCCTCGATCATCTCCGTGCCGACCGTCAGGGCGTTCTCCTGGAGACGCTCCGCCTTGATCACCCGCAGCACCGCGAGCGCCACGGCGCAGGACACCGGGTTTCCGCCGAAGGTGTTGAAATAGCGTTGGTTCTTCCCGAAAGCCTCGATCACCTCCGGCCGGAACACGGCGCCGGCCACCGGATGGCCGTTGCCCATGGGCTTGCCGACGGTCACGATGTCCGGCACCAGCCCATGGCGCGCGAAGCCCCACATGTGCGTGCCGAGCCGCCCGAAGCCGGGCTGCACCTCGTCGGCGATGAAGATGCCGCCGGCCTTGCGCATCACCTCCACCGCCGGGGCGAGGAAGCCGGCGGGATCGGTAAAGACGCCGCTGCTGGAGAAGATGGTATCGACCAGCAGCGCCGCCGGCTTGATGCCCTGTTCCGCCATGTCGGCGATGGCCGCTTCCACGGCGCGGGCGAAGGCGGCCCCGACCTCGGCCTCCGGGATGCGGTAGCTGTCCGGCGCCGGCACCACGCGGACGTGGTCACCCAGCTTCGCCGCCGGGCCGAGCGAGGGCGACATCTCGGCGAGCGCGGTGGTCACGCCATGGTAGGCGTTGTGGGCGATGACCACGCCCGTCCCCCCGGTGTGGACGCGGGCGACGCGCAGGGCCAGGTCGTTGGCCTCGCTGCCGGTGCAGGTCATCATCAGGTGCGACAGCTCCGCCGGGAACTCCGCCAGGAAGGCCTCGGCGAAGTCGAGGATGCCGTCGGTCAGGTATCGCGTGTGGGTGTTCAGCACGGCGGCCTGCTTCGCCATCGCCTCCACCACCTCCGGCCGGCAGTGCCCGACCGAGGCGACGTTGTTGTAGGCGTCCAGATAGCGGTTGCCGTCGGGATCGTAGAGGTACGCCCCCTCACCCCGCACGACGTGCACCGGGTCGGCGTAGAACAGGCGGTAGGCCGGGCCGAGCAGCCGTTCGCGGCGGGCGATCAGGGCGCGCTCGCGCTCCGGCAGGGAACCGGCGGCGTCGGGCGCATAGGCGTTGATCATGGTCATGGGATCAGTCTTCCTGGCAGGCCTGACGGAGCAGGCGGGTCGCGGTGGGGGCCTCGTCGCCGGTCAGCCGGCCGAGACCGGCGAAAGCGCGTTCGGCGTTGCGCAGAATGTAGGCGCGGTTCTCGGGGTAGACGGCGGCCCGCCAACTGGTGATGCCGATGGTCAGGGCAAGGCGGGCGGCCACCAGATCGGGCAGCAACTCCACCTCCTCCGGCTTCAGCGGCAGCACGGCGTTGTAAGCGCGGGTCATCGCGACGATGGAACCAAAGGGCGTCTCGCCACTGGCGACGTGATACGCAAGCGCCGTCGCCAGATCGTTGACCAGCGGGGCCCTCAGCGCGTCGCCGAAGTCGATGATGCCGGTGACCGCCTCATGTCCAACCGGATCGATCACCACATTGTGGGGGTTGAGGTCGTTGTGGATGACCTGATGGCGCAGCGCGGGCAGCCGGGGGGCCACCTCGTCGGCAAAGCGGTCGACGAACCGCTCGACCATCCGCCGGCGCGCCTCGTCCTCTACATGGTGCAGCCGGTCCCGGACGCTGGCGGTGCACGTGATATCCCACAGCAGATCCCGCTCTGAGCCGGGATGCTCGAAATCGGCGAGCGCCCGGTCCAGCCGGGCCAGGGTCGTGCCCAGCGCCCGCATCTGCCCCGGCGATGCCGGCGTGGCGTGGAGCGGCGTGCCATCGAGGTAGGTTAGCAGCCGCAGCACCATGGCGCGGCCATCGGCCTGAACCGTCACCTCGGTCCCGCCATCCAGGGTCCGCACGACGCGCGGCACCGGCAGCGTGGCGTCGCGCGCCGCCACATGCAGCATGGCCTCGGTTTGGAAGTGGGTGACGACCTGCGGTTCCGCCGGATTGGTGAACTTCAGCACATAGCCCTGCCCGTCCGGGGCGGTGATGTGGAAGTTGCGATCACGCTCGCTGCTCAGCGCGCGCACGGTGCCGGCCACGCCGAAATACCGCTTCGCGACGGCGGCGGCCTCGTCCATGGAGATCGGCGGCGCAATGGTGGTCAAAACATCCTCTGGCGTCATGGCCGATGTCTCCTCGTCGCTCGAAGCTTCGATGTTTGATGCATCATCTTGGATAAAGGAATGGGCGCGCATCAGGAGGTGACCAGCTTGGTGGCCGCCGCGTCGATCCGCTCCAGAATCGGCCCGCTGGCCGACAGGATGTCGGTTTGGATGGCGTGGCTGGCGGCCGGACCATCGTGGCGGCGGATGGCGTCCATCAGCGGATAGTGGTGGTCGATCATGACGCGTCCGGCGCCCCCGTAAACGTCGGCGATCAGCGGTCCCATCTGGAGCCACAGTCGCCGCTGAATGTCGCGAAGCACCGGCATGTCCGCGATGTCGGCGAGTGCGAAGTGGAACATCTGATTGAGTTCGGTCGCCAGCGGCGTGTCGTCCGCGCCGATCGCCTCTTCGTTGCGTTTCAGAAGGGCTTCCAGGGCGCGAATCTGGGCCGGCGTGGCCTTCTGGGCGGCACGCTCGGCGGCAAGCCCTTCCAAGTTGAGGCGGATGTCGCGGATTTCCAGATAGCCGGCCTTGGTCAGCATGGGAACGCGGATGTCGCGCGGCGAGCGCAGCACAAGAGCCTGATCCTGAACGAGCCGCAGAATGGCGTCGCGCACCGGCGTGACGCTCGTCCCCAGCTGTTCCGCCATGTCGCGGATCTTGAGACGGTCGCCCGGCTTGAACACGCCCTTCATCAGGGCCTCGCACAGCTTCTGGTAAATCGTGCTGCCGAGGTTGTCGTGCTCGACAAGGCTCAAATCGTACCCGGCCATCGTTCGCTCACCACCCCGATATCCGCCCCATCGATGTATGATGCATCATAATGAGGGGTAAAAGGATGGAGGTCAAGACGCGCCTTGACCTCCCGCAGACGCGCTACACCAAACCCCATGCCGTCAGACCGACCACTGCGACGATGACGGCCAGCAGGGACAGGACGGACACCAGCCCGATGGGCAGCGCCAAACGGTAGATCGCTCCTTCCGCCGTCTTCAGACCGAGCAGGCCGGCGGCCAGGACGATGCGGCCGGGGGTCAGCATCGTGCAGATGCTCCCCGAGACCGTCTGAACCGCCGCCGTGAGCATCGGCGACAGGCCGCTCTCGGCCGCGAGGCTCAGCTGGATGTGCATCATCAGAGCGTTGGACGCCGTGTTGGAACCGGTCAGCGCCCCCGCGGCCGCGCCAAAGACCGGCGTCGCAAGCACGGCCATGTTTTCGGCGAACTCCCGCCATGCTTGACCGAACATCGCGGCTCCGCCCGACGCGGACATGAAGGTCGCCAGCTCGACGAAAACCAGAGTTGCCGCCATGGGCACCAGGGCCGCGCGAACGGCGCCACTAGCCACCTCCCTGGCTCGGCCGCCGGGCAGCGGCGCGAGGAGGATGGCGGCGATCAGCACCATCCAGGTCGCCGGATGGCGCAGCACGGCGAGCGGCGCCAAGCCGGCAAACGGGTCGAGCACCAGCCAATTCCCGGCCCAGTCCGAGAGCGGCGGCA
Organism: Azospirillum soli; assembly: GCF_017876165.1. Lineage (GTDB taxonomy): Bacteria > Pseudomonadota > Alphaproteobacteria > Azospirillales > Azospirillaceae > Azospirillum > Azospirillum soli. Next base: position 41,537 of record NZ_JAGINQ010000005.1, on the reverse strand, counting down.
CGAGACGCGTCGCCATCAGACCGCAAACCAGCGCAACGTAGGGCCACAGGCGCCGAAGAAGCTGTCCCATGTCCACGTCGCTGCGCAGAAGGCGCGGGCCTTCGACCAGCACCAGCATGATCCCCGTCGCCAATCCCCCGCCCAGTTCCGGGGCGACGAAGCGATTGGTCGCCCAGATCAGCGCGGCCAGTCCCAGGATAAGAACGAGATCGGTCGCCCGGTCCGCCAAGGTGGATTTCAGTCCCGACTGGTGGATGAGGCGCCAGAAGACCGGCAAAAGACACGGCAGCACGACCGCCATCAGCAGCGCGCTCGCCGTTCCAAGCTCGGCGAAGGATACACCGATCAGTTCGGCGCCCACCCGCGTGCCGACGCCCATCGCCCCCCACGGAGCCAGCACCTGGCTGAACAAGCCGAGTGCCGCCGCGTGGACCAACGGCAGGCCCATGTGACGCAGCATGGCGAGCGCCACGACCAGACCGACGCCGAAGCCCGTGACGGACTCAGCGAAGGGACCGACCAGGAAACAGGCGACGAACACGGCGCGGCGCCGGTCTCCCTGGACCGTAGCGCCCTCTTGTCGGGGGCCGGTTTCGAAGGCGCGGTGGAACAGCAGGCCAGCGGCGATGATCGACATGGCGTGCCACGCCAACCACGCGCCCTCGGCAGCCTTGACCGCCACCGTGTTCAGCCCCTCGTCGACGGATGGCTGTGCCGCGATCAGCATGGCGAGCGCCAGCAGCATGCCGATCACACCCGCGTTCAGCAGGCTGACACGGCGGGAAGCGAGGAGAAGGATGGTGCCGACCAGCGGCATCATGTGGAGTGCGAGCGTCATAATCGGGGGAATTTAACCGCGGAGTGTCAGGGTCGGCTTCCGTAAAAACCGACCACATCGGCATACTAGTATACTGCGGGCGTTGCAATCGGCTCAAAGGCCATTGTCACGCCAAAGACCAATCTACATCCCGCAAAGGCGTGAAATTGTCCGGGAAAAGAAATGTCATGCCGCCAGCGCATAGCTGCCATCCACTCAAGAGCATCAGCCAAGTCAAGACCGAACCGCAACGCCCGCGTCATCGGGGTTGAGACGCACGCCTCATTCGTCTACAGCTTGGCGACCAGGCCGGGCCCCTCTGGCAGTTCCCCTGAACTGTGATGTCGGACTGGAAGACACGCAGAGTGGTCCCCGCCTGTGCCTTCGGTCCGGCTTCCCGCCGAGACCGCGGAATGGTCCCCGCAGGCGTGCCGCTCTCTTGCCCAATACAAGAGATAACGCACCACATGACCGATCTTCTCACGACCGAAGCGCTGTCCGCGCTGTTCCAGGTCATTGCCATCGACCTCGTGCTGGCCGGCGACAACGCCATCGTCGTGGGCATGGCGGCTGCAGCCGTGCCGCTGGCGATGCGCCGCAAGGTCATCTTCTGGGGCATCGCCGCCGCCATCGGGTTGCGCATCTTCTTCGCGCTGATCACCACGCAGCTTCTTGCCATCATCGGCCTGACGCTGGCCGGCGGCGTGCTGCTGCTGTGGGTCTGCTGGAAGATGTTCCGCGAGCTGCGCACGCACGGCGAGGACGAGGTGGCGCCCGACGAGGCCCTCAGCGCGCCCGACGTGCCGGCCGGCGCCAGCGTTACCGGCAACACCATGGGCAATGCCGCCGTCGCCACCGCCGGCGCAACCTCTTTCGGGGCCGCGATCTGGCAGATCATCGTGGCCGACGTGTCGATGTCGCTGGACAACGTGCTGGCCGTAGCCGGTGCCGCGAAGGAGCACCCGACCATCCTGGTCATCGGCCTGCTGCTGTCGGTCGTCCTGATGGGCGCCGCAGCCAACATGATCGCGCATGTGCTGCACAAGCACCGCTGGATCGGCTGGATCGGCCTTGCGATCATCACCTACGTCGCCGCCGACATGATCTGGCGCGGCAGCCACGAGGTGCTCCGCTCCTTGGCCTGACCGATCCTGGCTCGCGGTGCGCTCAGGCTGATCGCACCGCGAACCGATCGTAATGACGCCCATCCTCGGCTACGGATTTACATCGCCCTGCCGATTGTTTGTAATGCGATCCATTTTCGCCCTTGCGCGTTTGGATCGATCCAATTACCGTTTCTTAAAAGCCGGAACCGCCGTTCGTTCGGTCAAGAGTTCAAGGAAAGGCAATCCGCGCGACGCACCCCAAGACGAGGTGGGTGACGCGGATGCGGAGGGATGCCCGTGAATTACGACTTCCAATTCGACGCGGTCCTCGCGTCGTGGGATTACCTGCTCCAAGGGGCATGGCTGACCGTCCAGTTGTCGCTGGGCGCCATGGTCATCGGGCTCGCCGTCGCCATTCTGTGCGCACTGGGCAAGACCTCCGGGCCGAAGCCAGTGCGCTGGCTGATTAACGCCTACATCGAGATCATCCGGAACACGCCGTTCCTGGTGCAGATCTTCCTGATCTTCTTCGGGCTGCCCAGCCTCGGGCTGCGGATGTCGCCGGATGTGGCGGCGCTGGTCGCCATGGTGGTCAACGTCGGCGCCTACGCCACGGAGATCATCCGCGCCGGCATCGAATCGATCCAAAAAGGCCAGATCGAAGCCGGGCTCGCGCTCGGTCTGCGCCCCTTGCAGGTGTTCCGCTACGTGGTCCTGAAACCCGCGTTGCGCACCGTCTATCCGGCGCTGACCAGCCAGTTCATCCTGCTGATGCTCAGTTCCAGCGTGGTGTCGGCGATCTCGGCGGACGAGCTGACCTCCGTCGCCAACAACATCCAGTCGCAGACCTTCCGCAGCTTCGAGATCTACATCGTCGTGACGGGCATCTATCTGGTGCTGGCCATGATGTTCTCGGCCCTGTTCGCCGGCATCCAGCGGCTTGTCTTCGCCTACGACCTCGACCGCCGGTGAGGAGCCCCACGCCATGATCCGCTCCTTCGGGTACAACGAATTCCTGTTCCTGCTCAGCGCCGTGCAATGGACGCTGGCGCTGTCGGCCATCGCCTTTCTGGGCGGCGCCACGGTCGGCCTGTTCGTGGCACTGGGCCGCACCTCCACCATCAAGCCGGTCCGCTTGGCTACCACCGGCTATATCCAGATATTCCAGGGCACGCCGCTGCTGATGCAGCTGTTCCTCGTGTTCTTCGGGGCCACGGTGCTGGGCTTCGACATCAACCCCTGGGCCGCCGCCGCGCTGGGCCTGACGCTGAACGCCAGCGCCTTCCTGGGCGAGATCTGGCGCGGCTGCATCCAGGCGGTGCCGCGCGGCCAGTGGGAGGCGGGCTCCGCGCTGGGTCTGCGCTATCCGGGGCTGATGCGCTACGTGGTGCTGCCGCAGGCCGTGAAGATCGCCGTGCCCCCCACGGTCGGCTATCTGGTGCAGCTGATCAAGGGCACGTCGCTGGCTGCGATCATCGGTTTCACCGAGCTGACCCGCGCCGGGCAGATCGTCAACAACGCCACCTTCCAGCCCTTTCTGGTCTTCAGCATCGTGGCGGCGCTCTATTTCCTGATGTGCTGGCCGCTGTCGCTGTTGAGCGCGAGGCTGGAGCAGCGTTACGCGGCCCGCAGCCGCTGACAGACACCCATCAATACCCCCGTCAAAAACCAAAGAACCGCGAGGAAAACGCTCATGAACTTCCCCATCTCCCGCCGCTTGGCCGTCGCCGGCCTGATGATGGCCGCCGCCGCCGGACTCAGCTTCGGCTTCGCCGTTCCGGCCTCGGCCCAGACCGTCGATGAGATCAAGGCCAAGAAGAAGCTGACCGTCGGCATGCTGGTGGACTTCCCGCCCTTCGGCATCACGACGTCCGACGGCAAGCCCGACGGCTATGACGCCGACGTGGCCAAGCTGCTGGCCAAGCACATGGGCGTCGATGTGGAGATCGTGCCGGTCACCGGCCCGAACCGCATCCCCTACCTGCTGACCAACAAGGTGGATCTGCTGGTCGCCTCGCTCGGCATCACGGAGGAGCGCGCCAAGCAGGTCACCTTCTCCAAGCCCTACGCCGCCATCGAAATCGGCCTGCTCGCCCCGAAGAAGACGGCCATCAAGGGGCCGGAGGATCTGTCGGGCAAGCGCGTCGGCGTCACCCGCGCCAGCACGCAGGACCAGTCGGTTACGGCGGCGGCGCCGAAGGACGCGCGCATCATGCGTTTCGACGACGACGCCGGCGCGGTACAGGCGCTGCTGTCCGGCCAGGTCGACGCGCTGGGCATCAGCAACGTGGTCGCGCAGCAGATCAAGAAGATGGCGCCGCAGAACGATTACGAGATGAAGTTCGTCCTGCGCAGCCAAGTCCAGGGCATCGCCATGCGGCAGAACCAGGACGCCCTGCTGAAGTGGGTCAACGACTTCGTCGATACCGTGAAGAACAACGGCGAGCTGAACGCCATCCACCAGAAGTGGCTGGGCACCGACCTGCCGTCGGCCGTCAAGTCCTGATCGTGAAAGTCCTCGCGGGTCCTAAGCCCGCGAGGACGCTTCGAAGAACCGGAGGACAAAACATGGCGCTGGCCGACGATCTCAAGGGAACCACCGTGCCGCGACCCATGGAGAAGGACGTCATCATCCGCATGGAAGGCGTCCAGAAATGGTACGACAGCTTCCAGGTGTTGAAAAACATCGACCTTGACGTCCACAGGGGCGAACGCATCGTCATCTGCGGCCCGTCCGGGTCCGGCAAATCGACCCTGATCCGCTGCATCAACCAGCTGGAACGCCATCAGGAAGGCCGCATCACCGTCAACGGGGTCGAACTGGGCGCCCACCACCGCCAACTGGACGTCGTCCGGCGCGAGGTCGGCATGGTGTTCCAGCAGTTCAACCTGTTCCCGCACCTGACCGTTCTTCAGAACTGCATGCTGGCGCCGCTGAAGGTGCGCGGCCTGCCCAAGGCGGAGGCGAAGGCCATTGCTATGAAGTATCTGGAGCGCGTGCGCATCCCGGAGCAGGCCGACAAGTACCCAGGCCAGCTGTCCGGCGGGCAGCAGCAGCGCGTCGCCATCGCCCGTGCGCTGTGCATGAATCCCCAGGTCATGCTGTTCGACGAGCCGACCTCCGCGCTTGATCCCGAGATGGTCAAGGAGGTGCTGGACACCATGATCTCCCTGGCCGAGGACGGCATGACCATGCTGTGCGTGACGCACGAGATGGGCTTCGCCAAGTCGGTCGCGCACCGCGTGATCTTCATGGACCGGGGCGAGATCGTCGAGCAGAACACGCCCGAGGAATTCTTTACCAATCCCCGGTCCGAACGCACCCGGACCTTCCTCGGCCAGATTCTCTCCCACTGAGGACCGTCGTTCATGAAGCCTGAGATCATCCTGGTCGAACCCATGATGCCGGCCATCGAGACGGCGCTGGACGCGTCCTACACCGTCCACCGCCTCGCCTCGGCGCCCGATCGGGACCGCCTGCTGGCGGAGGTGGGGCCGCGCGTCCGCGCCATTGTCACTGGCGGCGGCACCGGGGTGAGCAACGCCGTGGCCGATGCCTGCCCTAATCTCGGCATCATCGCCATCAACGGCGTGGGTACGGACGCCGTGGATCTGGAACACGCCCGCGCGCGCGGCGTCCGCGTCACCAACACGCCCGGCGTCCTGACCGACGACGTGGCCGATCTGGCGATGGCGCTGCTGCTGGCGGCCTCGCGCCGGTTGGTGGTGGGCGACCGTTTCGTGCGCGCCGGCCAGTGGCCGACCGGCAAGCTGCCGCTGGCCCGCAAGGCGACGGGCAAGCGGCTGGGCATTCTCGGCCTTGGCCGCATCGGCGAGGCCATCGCGGTGCGCGCCGCCGGCTTCGGGATGAGCATCGCCTACACCAACCGCAAGCCGCGCGCCGACGTGCCCTACCGCTTCGTGCCATCGCTGGTGGATCTGGCGCGCGACAGCGACATTCTGGTGGTCGCCGCCTCCGCCGGGCCGGAATCGAAAAACCTCGTCGGGCGGGCGGTGCTGGACGCGCTGGGGCCGGAAGGCATCCTGATCAACGTGGCGCGCGGCAGCGTGGTGGACGAGCCGGAACTGGTGGCGGCGCTTGCCGAAGGCCGCCTGGGCGGTGCCGGCCTCGACGTCTTCGCCAACGAACCGCACGTCCCCGAAGCCCTGTTCGCGCTTGACAATGTGGTTCTGCAACCGCACCAAGCCAGCGCCACGCTGGAAACCCGGACGGAAATGGGGGAATTGGTGCTCGCGAACCTGACCGCCTTCTTCGCCGGGCAGCCGTTGCGCACGCCGGTCGTGTGATGTCTCGCCAGCCATTATCGCTCCCATGACCGCCCTGGACGACCGGAACCCACAGACCCGCATCACCCTGACGGAGGTTGCCAACCACGCCGGGGTGTCGCGCTCGACGGTTTCGCTCGTCCTGCGGGGGAGCCCTCTGGTGGCGGCGGAAACGCGCGAGCGCGTCCAGGCGGCCATCGAGGCACTGGGATATGTGTACAACCGGGGTGCCGCCACCCTGCGGGCCGCCCGGACCCAGACCGTGGGCCTGCTGATCTGCGAGATCAACAACCCCTTCTTTTCGGAGATGACGGCGGGGGTGGACGATGTGCTGGACAAGGAGGGGTTCGTCGCCTTCCTCGCCAACACGGCGGAATTGCCGGAACGCCAGGACCGGTTTCTCCAGCGCATGCGGGAACACAATGTTGACGGGGTGATCCTGTGCCCCGCCGGCGGCACCCAGCCCGACCTGCTCGACCGCCTGCGCCGGTGGCAGCTGCCCTGCGTGCAGGCGCTGCGTTTCCTGTCCGCGCGCGACGGCGACTATGCCGGCGTGGACTATGAATACGGCATGGAGACGCTGACCGAGCATCTGATCCGGCTGGGGCACACCCGCATCGCCTTCGTCGGCGGCAACCTCACCCACTCCGCCACCACTGAGCGGCGCAAGGGCTTTGCGGCGGCGATGCGCCGGCACGGGTTGTCTCCGGACATGATCGTGCGCTGTCCGCTGACCCGCCGGGCCGGGGCGGAGGCCGTCGGCGCCCTGCTCGACCGGCCAGACCCGCCCACCGCCGCGCTATGCTTCTCCGATGTGGTGGCCTTCGGCGTCATGCTGGGGCTGGAGGCACGGGGGCTGAAGGCCGGGCGCGACATGGCCGTCACCGGCTTCGACGACGTGCCGGAAGCCGCGCTCAGCCGCCCGGCGCTGACCACCGTCGCCACCTCCGCCAGGCAGATCGGCCAGGAGGCGGCCCGCCTTCTGCTGCGCCGCATCGCCGACCCGCAAGGCCCGCAGGAACGCGTGATCCTGCCGAGCCGCCTCGTCGTGCGCGAAAGCTGCGGCGCCATGACCCAAAGGCCCAGTATTTCATGAATGATTGTTCCATGAACGATTCCGTTGGCGCTCTGATCGCCGCGCGCGAGACCCGCCGCTGGCTGTCCGCCCTGCCCGCCCGCCCCGCCGACACGGCCGAGGCTTACGCCATCCAGGAGGAGGTCGCCCGCCGTCTTGGCCCCGTGACCGCCTGGAAGGTCGGCGCCCACAGCCTGGACTCTGAACCGTTCCGCGCGCCGATCAACCGGGCGACCATCTTCGACCGGGTGAAGCGCCTGCCCGCCTCTCTGTTTCAGGTCATCGGGATGGAGGCGGAAATCGCCTACCGCCTCGGTCGCGACCTTCCCCCGCGCGCCGAGCCCTACAGCCGCAAGGAGGTGCTGGACGCCGTGGCCTCCGTCCACCCGGCGTTCGAGATCGTGGACACGCGCTTCGCCGGTTTCGGCTCCCAGGATCCGCTCAGCCACATGGCCGACCAGATGAACCACGGCGCGCTGGTCGTCGGCCCGGCCATCGCGGACTGGCGGTCCCTCGACCCGCTGGCCGAGCGCGTCGCGCTGGACGTGGACGGCAAGCGCGAAATCGAGACGGTCGGCGGCAACTCCGCCGGTGATCCGGTGCGCCTGCTGGCGTGGATGGCGAACGTCGGCGTGCGTGGCTTCGGCGGCCTGCACGCTGGGGACGTGGTCACCACCGGCTCCTGCATCGGCACCGTCTTCGTGCGGCCGGGCAGCCGCTCCGTCGCGACCTACGGCACCATGGGGACCATCGAACTGACGGTGGAGTAGGCCCGTCCAGCGACCGGAGACTATCCTCCCCTGCGGCCTGCCGGCTCCGGTTCTGCCACAGCGTCGTTCGTCAATCCTGCTCTGGCCTCAGGGCGAAGGTGGCGAGGCGGCCATGCACGCGCTCGATGCGGTCCATCCGCTCGACCGCCGCATCGCCGAGCGCGGCGACGACGCGGCTGAAGATGTGGTTCAGCAAGCTCATCGGCGCCACGTAGGAATCGAACAGCGATACGCTGCGCGTGTAGCAGCGCAGCACGATATCGGCCATCCCGGCGCTGCGCACCGCCGTCGGATCGGTCAGCAGGATCGACCGCGCCCCAACCTCCCGCGCGACGTCCAGCGCGTCCAGCAGCGCCTGCATCCGCCGCCGGAACCCGATGGCGAGCACCACGTCCTTCGGGCCCACATCCACCATCTCCTCGGCCAGCGACAGGCTCCCGCTCGGCACCAGCCGCACGTCGGGCTTCAGCTGCACCAGCAGGGCGTGGGCGTAGACCGCCAGCGTCCGGGAGTTCCGGAACCCCACGACCCACACGCGTTCCGCCTTGGCCAAGGCTGTCACGGCCTCGTTCAGCGTGTCGGAGCGCAGCCCCTCCAGCGTGCGCGTCAGGTTCTGCAGATCCTGGCCGAGATGCGCGCCCAGATTGCCCGCCAGGGCGGACGGCGCGCCCGATTCCAGCAGTTCGCTGAGCGGAGACCCGGCCTCGCCGCCATCGCGCGCCTGGACGCGGGCCTCGTTGTAGCTCTCATAACCGAGCCGGCGGAAGAAGCGCACGGCGGTGGCCTTCGACACGCCGGCGCGGTCGGCCAGTTCCGTCGCGGAATAGCCCGCGAGGTTGTCCTGACACTCCAGCACCACCTTGGCCAGCTTCTTCTCGCTGGCGGTGAACTGGTCGTGCAGGTCGAGGATGCGCCGCTCGATGCTTGGCGTGGTTCCGTCCATGGGCTCCGTTCCGGTCATGCACCCTCACTATGAAACGTGTGTTTCGGACATTTCAAGAAAAGAAACGCCAGGTTCACAATTCTGTTGACGGACGGCGCCCCGAACGCTTGGCTTGAAGGGTGACCGCAGGCGTTAGGCAGAATCCAATGACCAAGCTTCCCCATCTCCACCCTGTCGCCCTTTACCACAACCCGATGGCCGACCGGCAGGCTCCCTACGGTGCCGCGCAACGCCGGGTCCTGAACCTGGAGGCGCACGACGCCGCCCGGCGGGAGATCGCCGCTTGGCCGGGCTATGCGCCGACGCCGCTCGTGGCGCTTCCCGGCCTCGCGGCGGCGGCCGGAATCGGGCGGCTCTGGTTCAAGGACGAGGGCGGCCGCTTCGGGCTGGGCAGCTTCAAGGCGCTGGGCGGCGCCTACGCGGTGTTCCGCCTGCTGGCGGCCGAGGTGGCGCGGCGCACCGGGGGACCAGCGCCGAGCGCCGCCGACCTGCTGAGCGGGAAGCACCGCGACGTCGTCTCGTCCATCACCGTGACCTGTGCCACGGACGGGAACCATGGCCGCTCGGTTGCCTGGGGTGCGCAAACCTTCAGCTGCGGCTGCGTCATCTACATCCACGCCACGGTCAGCGACGGCCGCCGCGACGCCATCGCGGCTTTTGGTGCCACCGTCGTGCGCACCGCCGGCAACTACGACGACGCGGTCCGGCAGGCGGGGGCCGACGCGGCGGCGAACGGCTGGATGGTGGTCTCCGACACCTCCTACGAGGGCTACATGGACGTGCCCCGCGACGTCATGCAGGGCTACACGGTCATGGTGCAGGAGGCCGTCGAGCAGCTTCCGCCCGGCGAACGCCCGACGCACGTCTTCATTCAGGCCGGCGTCGGCGGGCTGGCCGCCGCCGTCTGCGGCCACCTGTGGGAGCGCTGGGGCGCCGACCGCCCGCGCGTCGTGGTGGTCGAGCCGGACAAGGCCGCCTGCCTGTTCGAAAGCGCCCGCGCCGGCCGCCCGATGGCGGTGCACGGCGACTTGGACACCATCATGGCGGGGCTGGCCTGCGGCGAGGTTTCGCTGCTGGCCTGGACCATCCTCGCGCCCGGCGCCGACGACTTCCAGACCATCACAGACGAGGCCGCGAAGGACGCCATGCGCCTGCTGGCGGCGGGTACAGGCGGCGACCGGCCGCTGGTGGCGGGGGAATCCGCAGTCGCCGGACTGGCGGGGCTGCTGTGCGCGCTGGGCAACGGACAGGCGGAGGCGTTGGGGCTGGGGCCTGACTCCCGCGTGCTGCTGTTCGGCAGCGAGGGCGACACCGATCCCGACCTCTACGCCGCCATCGTCGGGCGCAGCGCCGAACAGGTGAGGGCGGCATGAGCGGGCACGACGCGCTCCGCATCGATCTCGACCGCCTTCTCGGCCGTCTCGACGCCTTGGCCCAGGTGGGGGCCATTGAAGGCGGCGGTGTTTGCCGGTTGGCGCTGACCGACGCCGACCGGGCGGGGCGCGACCTCGTGACCGGCTGGATGCGGGATCTGGGCCTGCGCGTGTCGATCGACGCCATCGGCAACGTCGTCGGGCTGCGGCCCGGCCGCCGCGAGGGGGCGCCGGTCATGACCGGCTCGCACATCGACACGGTGCGCACCGGCGGTCGCTACGACGGGAACCTCGGCGTGATGGCCGGGCTGGAGGTCGTGCGGACCTTGAACGACGCGGGCATCGAGACGGATTTCCCGCTGGCCGTCGCCGTCTTCACCAACGAGGAGGGCGCGCGCTTCGCGCCGGACATGATGGGCAGCCTCGTCTATGTCGGCGGGCTGCCGCTGGCCGAGGCGCTGGCAACGGTGGGGATCGACGGTGCGACGGTCGGCGACGAGTTGGCCCGCATCGGCTACGCCGGGGACGCGCCCTGCGGCAGCCCGGCCGTGCGGGCCCCAGCGGTGCGCGCTTATGTGGAACTGCACGTCGAGCAGGGGCCGGTGCTGGAGGCCGAGGGCGTCACCATCGGCGCGGTGGAGGGCGTGCAGGGCATCTCCTGGACCGAATACACGATCCGGGGCGTGTCCAACCACGCGGGCACCACGCCCATGCGGATGCGCCACGACGCCGGTTTCGCCGCCGGTGCCATCGCGGCGGAGGTGCGGCGCATCGCGGCTGAGATGGGCGGCGATCAGGTGGGCACGGTCGGCGCCCTGACGCTGGAACCGAACCTGATCAACGTGGTGCCGCACACCGCCGTGCTGACCGTGGACCTGCGCAACACCGACGAAGAGGCGCTGCGCGAGGCGGAGCGGCGGCTGGCCGCCTTCGTCGCCGCCCTTGCCGAGTCCGAGGGGGTGGGCATCGTCGCGCGCCGCCTCGCCCGGTTCGAGCCGGTGGCCTTCGACCCCGCCATGGTCGCCAAGGTGGAGGCGCTTGCCCAACGGCAGGGCCGCTCCGTCCGCCGCATGCCGAGCGGCGCCGGCCACGACGCCCAGATGCTGGCCCGGATCTGCCCGGCGGGCATGATCTTCGTGCCCAGCGCCGGCGGCGTCAGCCACAACGTCCGCGAATTCACGGCAACCGAGGACATCCGGGCGGGTGCGGACCTGCTGCTCCACCTCCTCCTCGATCTCGCCAACGGCTGAGGTTTTCCATGCGCGAACTGATCCGCGACGCCCTCATTGTGCCCGGAGACGGGGTGACCGAGCCCTTCGCGGGCGACGTTCTGATCGAGGACGACCGCATCGTCCGGCTGGGCGCGGTCCCGCTGACCGAGGCGCAGACCGCCGACCATGTGGTCGAGGCGGAAGGGCGGGCGCTGGCGCCGGGCTTCGTGGACATGCACAACCACGGGGCTTTGGGCGGCACGCGGATCGGGGCGCGGGGCCTGCCGGTCGCCTGCGAGATGGCGCTGCTGGGCGGCGTCACCAAGCGCATCTGCGGCGTGGACGGCCTGTCCCCCGCCCCGGTGGCCGAGGCGCAACGCAGCGAATACGCGCTCCAATTGAAGCCTCTGGATGGTGCCATCGAAGGGGAGTGGGGCTGGTCGTCGGTGGCCGAGTTCTTTGCCTGGCACCAGGGCCGCTCGGTGACCGACATGGGCCTGTACCTCGGGCACAGCGCGGTGCGGCGGGTGGTGATGAGCAACCTCGCCCGCGTCGCCACGGACGCGGAGGTGGCGGCCATGGCCGAGGTGGTGCGGCGCGAGGCCCCCTGGACGCTGGGGCTGTCCACGGGGCTCGTCTACAACCCCGCCGTCTATTCCGACCAGCGGGAGATCACGGGGCTGGTCCGCGCCTTCAACGAGGTGAAGCCGGGCGCCTTGTTCCCGCACCTGCGCTCCGAAAGCGACATGATCCTGGAATCGCTGAAGGAGGTGCTGGAGGCCGCCGTGGAGGGCGGCGGTGCTTACGGCAACGAGCATTCCAAGATCGCGGGCAGGCGCAACTACGCGAAGATCGGCGCGCTGGAAGGCATGCTGGCCGATGCGTCGGCGAGCATCCCGACCATCGAGAACATGTACCCCTACACCGCCGGTTCGACCACCGGCGACGCCATCTTCCCGCCGGAAATCCGCGCCGGGACGCGGGCGGAGTTCGTGGCGCGGCTGCGCGACCGTGGCGTGCGGGGTGCGCTCTACCAGCGCATGCGCGGCGACACGACGGGCTGGGACAACTTCGTCGATTTCTGCGGCGGCCTGGAGGGCATCCAGATCGCCGGCGTGAAGGAAGGGGTGGGCGACGCCTTCCTGGGCAAGCGGCTGGGCGACGTGGCCCGCGCGCGGGGTGCCGCCGACCTCGACTCGCGGGCGGCCTTCGACGCGGTCTTCGACTTCTACGCCGACAACGAGGCCGAGATCGGGATCATCACCCATTACGGCAACGATTTGACCGTCGAGCGATTCTTCCGCCGCCCGACCATGGCCATCTGCACCGACGGCCTGATGCCCGGACCGGGGCAGAAACCGCACCCGCGCGCCATTGGCGCCTTCCCCAAGGCGCTGCGGCTTGCCCGCGAAATGGGCATACCGTTGCAGGAAATCGTGTTCCGCATGGCGACGATGCCCTGCCGCTTCCTGCGCCTGCCCGACCCCGTGCTGAGGGAGGGGGCGGACGCCTCCCTGGTGTTATTCGATTGGAATCGCGTGCGGGAACGCAACGACTACCTGAATCCGCTGGTGCCGCCGGAGGGCATCGACGTCGTGTGGGTGCACGGCGCGCGGGTGCTCGACCACGGGATCTTCCATTCGGTTCCGCCCTTCGCCGGCCGCCCGCTCATTTCGCAGGCACATCGCTCATGAAACAAGCGATCCTTCTACGTCTTTTTTATGAAACGAGTGTTTCAAATCTCTGTTGACGCGGACCGGGTTCGGCTGGTCTCGTAACGGCGGGGGCGATGATGCCCCGCCCGTTTTCTCCCGAGGGGAAGTCCATGAGCGATGCCCTCAACGCCTTCATAGATCCAGATGTGCTGATCGACGGCGCCCCCCACGGCCCGCTCGCCGGGCTGAGCGTCGCGGTGAAGGATCTCTACGCCATCGCCGGGCGCGTGACCGGCGCCGGCAACCCCGACTGGAAGCGCACCCACGCGCCGGAAACGCGCAACGCCCCGGCGGTGCAGCGCCTGCTCGACGCCGGGGCCACGGTGCGCGGCGTCACCCACACCGACGAGCTGGCCTTCAGCCTGAACGGCCGGAACCACCACTACGGCACGCCGATCAACGCCGCGGCACCCGACCGCGTGCCGGGCGGATCGTCCAACGGGTCGGCGTCGGCGGTCGCGGGTGGTGCGGTCGATGTGGCGCTGGGCACCGACACCGGCGGGTCGGTGCGCGTCCCGGCCAGCCATTGCGCGCTGTTCGGCATCCGCCCGACGCACGGGCGCATTTCGACCGAGGGCCTCGTCCCGCTGGCCCCCAGCTTCGACACGGTCGGCTGGTTCGCCCGCAACCCCGCGCATCTCGCCGCACTCGGCGACATTCTGCTGCCGCCGGACGCCACCGACGCGCCGACGAGCGTCACCGGCCTGATGGTCCCCGAGGACGCCTTCGCCGAGTGCGACCCGGAATTGCGCGAGGCCTTCGTGCCGGTGCTCGCGGCGCTGGAAACCGCCTTCGGGCTGACCGCGCGGGGCGGCACGCTGGCGCCGCTGCCGCTGGCCGAGGCGTTCGAGGCCACCCGCACCCTGACCATGGCGGAGCTGAAGCGCGGTCACGGCGACTGGATACGCAACACCAACCCGACCTTTGGCCCCGGCTTGGTGCAACGCTTCCAGGCGGCGCTCGACCTTCCCGACGAGGCGGTGCCCCCGGCCAACGCCGTCCGCGTGCGGGTCACGGAGCATCTGCGCGCTGCCTTGGCTGGTGGGGTGTTGGCCGTGTTGCCGACCGTCCCCGCCCCGCCACCGCGCCGCGACGACCCGGACGCGGTGCTGGAGGCCTATCGGTTCCGCGCCCAACGCCTGACCTGCCCGGCCGGGCTGGCCGGCGTGCCGCAGATCAACATTCCCGCCGTCCGCATCGGCGGCGCGCCGGTCGGGCTGGCGCTGGTGGCATCTCCCGGCGCCGACCGCCTTCTGCTCGCCGCCGCCGCCAAGGCGGCCAAAGCCCTTTCCGCAATTCCCGCTTAAGTCCGCCACCCCGCCCTCTCAGGGAGACGTTCGACATGACGCCCACCTTCTCCAGGCGCCTCGTTCTGGCCGGCGCCGCCGCGCTTGCCCTCTCCGCCGCCAGCCTCACGCCGGCCACGGCCCAGGCACAGGGGACCCTGCGCGTCGGCATGACCGCCGCCGACATCCCGCTGACTCACGGCTCGCCCGACAACGGCTTCGAAGGGTTCCGCTTTTCCGGCTACACCCTGTACGACGCGCTGGTGAACTGGGACCTGTCGGCGGCCGACAAGCCGTCGGTCATCAAGCCGGCGCTGGCGCTGAGCTGGGAGGCCGACCCGAAGGAGCCCACCAAGTGGACCTTCAAGCTGCGCCCCGGCGTGAAGTTCCACGACGGCTCGCCCTTCGACGCCAAGGCGGTGGCCTGGAACTTCGAGAAGCTGCTGAACAAGGACGCCCCGCATTTCGACGCCCGCCAAGCGTCGCTGGTCGGCTTCCGCGCGGCGTCGGTCGCCTCCACCAAGGTCATCGATGACCTGACCATCGAGTTCACGACCAAGACCCCGGACAGCTTCCTGCCCTACCAGCTCTCCTTCATCCTGATGGCGAGCCCGGCGCAGTATGAGGCGGTCGGCAAGGATTGGGCGAAGTTCGCCGCCCAGCCATCGGGCACCGGCCCGTTCAAGCTGGACAAGCTGGTCCCGCGCGAGCGCGCCGAGCTGACGCCCAACAAGGCCTATTGGGACGTCGCCCGCGTGCCGAAGCTCGACAAGCTGGTCCTGATCCCGATGCCGGAGGCGAACACCCGCACCGCGGCCTTGCTGTCCGGTCAGGTGGACCTGATCGAGGCGCCGCCGCCCGACACCGTCGCCCGCCTGAAGTCGTCGGGCATGCAGATCACGTCGAACCCGTACCCGCACATCTGGCCGTACCACCTGAGCCGCCTGCCGGACAGCCCGTGGAACGACATCCGCGTGCGCAAGGCCGCCAACCTCGCCATCGACCGCGACGGCCTGACCGAGCTGCTGGGCGGCTTCGCCGTGCCGGCGACCGGCCACGTCATGAAGGGCACGCCCTGGTACGGCAAGCCGACCTTCGACATCAAGTACGACCCCGAGGCCGCCCGGAAGCTGATGGCCGAGGCCGGCTACAGCCCGAAGAAGCCGCTGAAGGCGAAGATCGTCATTTCCCCCAGCGGATCCGGCCAGATGCAGCCGCTGCCGATGAACGAGTTCATCCAGCAGAACCTGAAGGAAGTCGGCATCGACCTGGAGTTCGAGGTGATGGAGTTCACCTCCATGGTCAACCGCTGGCGCGCCGGCGCCAAGGCGGAGCAGAACGCCGGCATCCACGGCCTGAACTACTCCTACGCCGCCGTCGATCCGTTCAACGCCTTCATCCGCTTCGTGAAAAGCGACCTGCACGCCCCCAACGGCGTGAACTGGGGCTTCTACGCGGACCCGGAGATGGATGCGCTGGCCGCCAAGGCCCAGAACACCTTCGAGCCGGCCGCGCAGAACGAGGTTCTGGGCCAGATCCACGCCAAGATGGTCGATGACGCGACCTTCATCTGGATCGTCCACGACGTGGCGCCGCGCGCCATGTCGCCGAAGGTCAAGGGCTTCGTCCAGGCGCGGAACTGGTTCCTCGACCTGACGCCGGTGTCGGTGCAGTAGCCGTCGCACTTGCCCCCTCCCTAACCCCATCACCAGGGCTATCGCATTTGAATTTCCGCCGTTGATGAAGGCCTGCTCTGCCGGCAATCGCCTTTCCACACGTCATCCCCGCGCAGGCGGGGATCCAGAAAACTCCGCACAGAGGCACTTGTGGTGCCCTGGATTCCCGCCTTCGCGGGAATGACGATGGAAAGGTGTTTTCGCGCGGAAAGCAGCTTCAACGGCCAGATGCGATAGCCCTTCCCCGCTGGGCGGGGGAGGGGGGCAACGATCATCGGAGTCCCGTCATGTTCGCCTACATCCTGCGCCGCATCCTCTACATCGTGCCCATCGCGCTTGGCGTGACGCTGCTGGTGTTCGCGCTGGTCCACATCGCGCCGGGCGACCCGCTGAACGCCGTCGTCGGACCCGACGCCCCGGCCGAGGTGGTGGAGCAGCTTCGCCGCTCCTACGGCTTCGACCAGCCGTTGCCGGTGCAGTACGTCATCTATCTGGGCCACGTGCTGTCCGGCGACCTGGGGCAGTCGGTGGCGACCGGGCGGCCGGTGATCGCCGATCTGGGGCGCGCGCTGGGCAACACGCTGATCCTCTCGGTCGGCGCCGCCATCGTCGGCTTCACGTCGGGCATCCTGCTGGGTGCGCTGGCCGGCTGGCACCGGGGTGGGTTCATCGACCGCCTCGCCACGCTGCTGACCCTGATCGGGGTGAGTGTGCCGCACTACTGGCTCGGCATGGTGCTGGTGATCGTCATGGCGGTGGAGCTGAACCTGCTGCCGGCCATGGGCATGGCGCCGGGCGGCGCCACGGGCTGGGGCTTCACCGGCGCGCATCTGGCCCACGCCGTGCTGCCCGTGCTGACCATGTCGGTGATCCCCATGGGCATCGTCGCCCGCTCCGTCCGCGCCACGGTGGCCGAGGTGCTGCAGCAAGAGTTCGTGCAGGCGCTGCGCGCCAAGGGGCTGGGGCGCGGGCCGGTGCTGCGCCATGTGGTGCGCAACGTCGCCCCGACCGTGGTCTCCGTGCTGGGCCTTCAGTTCGGCTATCTGCTGGGCGGCTCGATCCTGATCGAGACGGTCTTCTCCTGGCCCGGCACCGGTTTCCTGCTGAACGAGGCGATCTTCAAGCGCGACCTGCCGCTGCTTCAGGGCACCATCCTGATGCTGGGCCTCTTCTTCGTGCTGCTGAACCTGCTGGTGGACATCGCGCAAGCCGCGCTCGATCCCCGCATGCGCCGTTCCTGACCGGAGGATTCCCATGGACGCAACGGCCATCAAACCTTCGTCGCTGGAACGCCCCAGGGCCGCCCGCTCGCCCGGCTACTGGAGCAAGGTGGGCCGCCGCCTGCTGCGCGACCCGGTCACCATGGGCTGTCTGGCGGTTCTGCTGCTGATCGTGCTGTCGGCGATCTTCGCCGACGTGCTGGCCCCGGCCGATCCCTACAAGGCCAGCATGATCCGCCGCCTGAAGCCCATCGGCACCCCCAACCACCCGCTGGGCACGGACGAGCTGGGCCGCGACATGCTGACCCGCCTTCTGTACGGCGGGCGGATGTCGCTGGTCATGGGCATCCTGCCGGTGCTGAACGCGCTGGTCATCGGCGGCCTGCTGGGCATCGTCGCCGGCTTCTTCGGCGGGCGGCTGAACATGGCGATCATGCGCACCATCGACGTGCTCTACGCCTTCCCTTCGGTGCTGCTGGCGGTGGCCATCTCCGGCGCGCTGGGCTCGGGCCTGACCAACGCCATCGTCGCGCTGACCATCGTCTTCGTGCCTCCGCTGGCCCGCATCGCCGAGACGGTGACGACCCAAGTGCGCGGCATGGATTTCGTGGACGCCGCCCGCGCCTCGGGTGCCGGGAGCTTCACGATCATCCGCGTGCATCTGCTGCCCAACGTGCTGGGGCCGATCTTCGTCTACGCCTCCAGCCTGATCAGCGTCAGCATCATCCTGGCCTCGGGCCTCAGCTTCCTCGGCCTCGGCGTCGAGCCGCCGCAGGCGGAATGGGGGCTGATGCTGAACACGCTGCGCCAGGCCATCTACGTCCAGCCCTGGGTGGCGGTGCTGCCGGGCGCCCTGATCTTCCTGACCTCGATCTGCTGCAATCTCGCCAGCGACGGGCTGCGCACCGCCATGGAGGTGAAGCTGTGACGGCTCTGCATCGTCTCGACCCCGTCGCCGACGTCGGCGGGCCGCACCAGCCCCTGCTGGAGGTGCGCGACCTGACCAAGCATTTCCCCGTGCGCGGCGGCCTGATCGGCCCGAAGCCGGTCGCCCGCGCCGTGGACGGCGTCAGCTTTGCCGTCGCCAAGGGGGAAACGCTGGGCGTGGTCGGCGAGTCCGGCTGCGGCAAGTCCACCACCGCCCGGCTGCTGATGCGCCTGATCGAACCGGACAGCGGTTCCCTGACCTTCGACGGCGAGGCGGTCGGCACCCGCCTGGGCCTGTCCCTGCGCGACCTGCGCCGACGCGTGCAGATGGTCTTTCAGGACAGCTACGCCTCGCTCAACCCGCGCCTGACCATCGCCGACAGCCTCGCCTTCGCGCCGATGGTGCACGGCGTGTCGCGGCGCGACGCCATGGAGGTCGCGGGCGACCTTCTCGGCCGCGTCGGGCTGGACCCCACGAGCTTCCTCGGCCGCTACCCGCACGAACTGTCGGGCGGCCAGCGCCAGCGCGTGAACATCGCCCGCGCCCTGGCGCTGCGCCCGCGCCTCGTCATCCTGGACGAGGCGGTGTCGGCGCTCGACAAGTCGGTCGAGGCGCAGGTGCTGAACCTGCTGGTGGAGCTGAAGCGGCAGCTCGACCTCACCTACATCTTCATCTCCCACGACTTGAACGTGGTGCACTACATCGCCGACCGCGTGCTGGTGATGTATCTGGGCAAGGTGGCGGAGGTCGGCCCGGTCGAGGCCATCTATGGACGGCCCGCCCACCCCTACACCCGCGCGCTGTTCTCCGCCCGCCTGTCCATGGACCCGGACGCGCGCACCAGCGCCGCACCGCTCCAGGGCGACCCGCCCAACCCGATCAACCCGCCGTCCGGCTGCCGCTTCCGCACCCGCTGCCCGCACGCCACGGCCGTGTGCGCGGAGCGCGAGCCGGCGCCCGTCGATCTCGGCGGCGGCCATGTCGTGGCCTGCCACCTGCACGAGGCCGCCCATGCCTGACCAGACCCAGAGCGCTCCCCTGCTGTCCGTCTCCGGCCTGACCGTCTCCTTCAAGACGGAGCGCGGCACGGCCAGCGCCATCAACGGCGTGGATTTCGACCTGAAGCGCGGCGAGGTGCTGTGCCTGCTGGGCGAATCCGGCTCGGGCAAGAGCGTCACGTTGCGCGCGCTGATGCGCCTGCTTCCCGAACGGCGCAGCCGCATCGCCGGCAAGGTCCTGCTGAACGGCGAGGACGTCTACGCGGTGCCAGAGCGGCGCATGGAGAAACTGCGCGGCAAGGCCATCTCCATGGTCTTTCAGGAGCCGATGCTGGCGCTCGACCCCGTCTACACCATCGGCCACCAGATCGCCGAGACCATCGTCCGGCACGAGGGCATCGCCTTCGCGGACGCGGAGCGCCGCGCGCTCGACCTGCTGGAGCGGGTGCAGATCCCCTCGGCCAAGCGCCGCCTGAAGGCCTACCCGCACGAGATGTCCGGCGGCATGCGCCAGCGCGCGATGATCGCGCTGGCGCTCAGCTGCAATCCCGCCCTGCTGCTGGCGGACGAGCCGACCACCGCGCTCGACGCCACGGTGCAGATGCAGATCCTGCTGCTGCTGCGCCAGTTGCAGGCGGAGCTGGACATGGCGGTCATCCTGGTCACGCACGACATCGGCGTGGCGGCGGAAACCGCCGACCGCGTCGCCGTGATGTACGCCGGGCGCTTCGTCGAACTGGGCACCGCGCGCCAGGTGCTGAAGGACCCGCAGCATCCTTACACGGCGGGCCTGCTCGCCTCCACCGTTCACGGCAACATGCGCGGCCACGCGCTGGAAGCCATTCCCGGCGCGCCGCCCGATCTGACCAACCTGCCATCCGGCTGCGCCTACGCGCCGCGCTGCCCGCACGCGGACGCGCACTGCACCGCCGCCCCGCCCTCCGAAACGTGGCTGGAACCCGGCCGCATGGCGCGTTGCGTGCGCGCTCGCGTTCCCGCCGCCGCTCCCGTCTGACCCGATTCCAAAGGGACTTATCCCCCCATGGACACTCTTCCGCCCAACCTTACGATCAACGGCTCGCGCCTGTGGCAGAGCCTCATGGAGATGGCGCAGATCGGCGCCACGCCGAAGGGCGGCGTCTGCCGCATCGCCCTGACCGACCTGGACAAGCAGGGCCGCGACCTGTTCGTGCGCTGGTGCCGGGAGGCCGGCTGCACCATCACCATCGACCGCATCGGCAACATCTTCGCCCGCCGGGCCGGGCGTGACGACAGCTTGGCCCCGGTGCTGACGGGCAGCCATCTCGACACCCAGCCGACGGGCGGCAAGTTCGACGGCGTCTACGGCGTGCTCGCCGGGCTGGAGGTCATCCGCAGCCTGAACGACCTGAACTACGAGACCGACGCGCCGGTCGAGGTCGCCGTCTGGACCAACGAGGAGGGCACCCGCTTCGCCCCGTCCATGGTCGCCTCCGGCGTCTTCGCCGGGGAATTCGACCTCGATTACGGCCTGTCGCGCGCCGACCTGGACGGCAAGACCATGGGCGAGGAACTGGCGCGCATCGGCTACGCGGGCGACGCGCCGGTCGGCGGCCGTCCCCTGACCGCCTATTTCGAGGCCCACATCGAGCAGGGCCCGATCCTTGAGGCCGAAGGCAAGACCATCGGCGTCGTCACCGACGCGCAGGGCCAGCGCTGGTACGAGATCACGCTGACGGGCCAGGAGGCGCACGCCGGCCCCACCCCCATGGAGCGGCGCAAGGACGCCCTGCTGGGTGCCGCCCGCGTGGTGGAGGCGGTGAACCGCATCGGCCTGAAGCACCAGCCGGGGGCCTGCGCCACGGTGGGGCTGATGCAGATCCACCCCAACTCGCGCAACGTCATCCCCGGCCGTGTCTTCTTCACGGTGGATTTCCGCCACCCCGACGATGCCGTGCTGGCCGCCATGGACGCGGAGTTGCGAGCCGAGGTGGCGCGCATCGCGGCGGACACGAAACTGGAATCCGAACTGGAGCAGATCTTCTATTACGCGCCGGTCCGCTTCGAGGAATCCTGCGTCGCCGCCGTCCGGCGCGGCGTCGAGCGAACCGGGCATTCGGCGCGCGACATGGTGTCGGGCGCCGGGCACGACGCCTGCTACGTCGCCAAGGTGACGCCCACGGCGATGGTGTTCATCCCCTGCGTGGACGGCATCAGCCACAACGAGATTGAGCACACCACCCCCGAATGGGCCGCCGCCGGCTGCGAGGTTCTGCTGCACGCCGTGCTGGAAAAAGCGTCGGTGTCGGCCGGTTCTTCTCGCTAAGAACGGGCTTCGATGCAAAGCCCTTCTCCCCTTGTGGGAGAAGGGTTGGGATGAGGGGTATGCGGCGAAGCCGCACATGCGACTCAGACACTTTTCCGGCCTACCGGCCGTAACACCCCCTCACCCCAACCCCTCTCCCACAAGGGGAGAGGGACTTAGCCGCCCCCCTCAGTCCCTTTCAGCAGGCTCAAGAACCGCTCCAGCACCAGATTGGGCTGGGCGCCCTTCTTGGTGACGGTGTGGAAGTTCTGGGCGTACCGATAGCTGTCCGGCAGCAGGGCGCGCATAGCCCCGCGCTCCACCCATTGGCGGGCGTAGTGGGTCGGCAGGAAGCCCACATAGCAGCCGGTCAGGATCAGGAAGGCGACGCCCTCCCGGTCGGTGGCGGTGGCGGTGGTGTTCAGCCGTTGCTGGATGCCGGCCGCCTCCGGCGCCTGCTCCGCCTGGGCGGGAGCGACGGCGTCGGCGGCCTCCACCGCCGCGCGCGTCACCGCGTCGGGTGCGGCGTCGAACAGGGGATGCTTCTGGCCGCAGTAGAGGCGTGACTCCTCCTCGTAGAGCGTGAAGCGCTCCAGACCGGGCAGGACGCGCCGGGTCGGTACCACCCCGACATGCAGCCGTCCGTCGAGCACGCCCCGCTCGATCTCGTTGGGCGGGATCATGCGGATGTTCACGCGCACCTCCGGCCCCTGCTGCTTCAGCCCGCGCAGCGCGTTGGTGACGCGCATCTGCGGCATCGTCACGAGGTTGTCGGTGATCCCGATGTTCAGTTCGCCGCGCAGGCGCCGGTGCGCCGCGTTGATCTCGCTGCGGAAACTCTCCAGCCCGGCGAGCAGACGCAGCGTCGCCTCATAGGCCAGCCGCCCTTCATCCGTCAGCAGGAAGCCCGCCCGGCCGCGCCGGCACAGGCGCAGGCCCAGCCGCCGTTCCAGATCCGCCATGTGCAGGCTGATGGCGGCGCGGCTGATGTTCAGCTCCACCTCCGCGGCGGAGAAACCTTCGCACTCCACCACCGTTTTGAAGACGCGCAACAGGCGGATGTCGGCGTCGTTCACTCCGGTCAGCGGGCGGGGCTGCTTGCTCATGATAGGTAAGCAATCGCTTGCGTGAAGTTTTGATGGTTTGGATTTAAGCGCAACCGAACGCCGGGGCACACTTCTTTCTTAAAGAGGCCGCCACGCACCAGGAGATTTCCGGATGAGCCCGTTGGACGAGAAGCAAGCCCAGGGAAACGACCGCGCCGCCGGGCTGACCCGCGAGGAGCTGGACGCCCACTGGATGCCCTTCACCGCGAACCGGGAGTTCAAGGCGAACCCGCGCATGATCGTGCGCGGCGAGGGCGCCTGGTACTGGGACGCGCAAGGCCGCAAGATCTATGACAGCCTGTCGGGCCTGTGGTGCAGCGGTGCCGGCCACAGCCGCCGCGAGATCAGCGAGGCCGTCGCCCGCCAGATCGGCGAACTCGACTACAGCCCCGGCTTCCAGTTCGGCCACCCGGCCTCCTTCAAGCTGGCGCACAAGCTGTCCTCGATGACGCCGGCCGGTCTGGACCATGTCTTCTTCGTGAACTCCGGCTCGGAGGCGACCGACACGTCGCTGAAGATGGCGCGCGCCTACTGGCGCCTGAAGGGGCAGCCGGCCAAGACCAAGCTGATCGGCCGGTCCAAGGGCTATCACGGCGTCAATTTCGGCGGCATCAGCCTGGGCGGCATCGGCGGCAACCGCAAGCTGTTCGGCACGGGCGTGGACGCCGACCATCTGCCGCACACGCTGCTGCCGCAGAACG
Source organism: Azospirillum soli (assembly GCF_017876165.1). GTDB lineage: Bacteria > Pseudomonadota > Alphaproteobacteria > Azospirillales > Azospirillaceae > Azospirillum > Azospirillum soli. Next base: position 18,041 of record NZ_JAGINQ010000005.1, on the reverse strand, counting down.
CCTTCACCAAGGGCCTGCCGGAGCAGGGCGCCGAGCTGGCCGACGCGCTTGAGGAACTGGTGGCGCTGCACGACGCGTCCAACATCGCCGCCGTGATCGTCGAACCGCTCGCCGGCTCGGCCGGCGTGCTGCCGCCGCCGAAGGGCTATCTGCAGCGGCTGCGGGCGATCTGCGACAAGCACAACATTCTGCTGATCTTCGACGAGGTCATCACCGGCTTCGGCCGCATGGGCGCGGCCTTCGGCGCCGACGCCTTCGGCGTGGTGCCCGACATCATGAACGTCGCCAAGGGCCTGACCAACGGCGCGATGCCGATGGGCGCCGTCATCGCCAGCCGGGAGATTTACAAGACCTTCATGGAGAACGGCGGGCCGGAGTATCTGGTGGAGTTCCCGCACGGCTACACCTACTCCGCCCACCCCGTGGCCTGCGCCGCCGGCCTCGCCGCGCTGGACCTGTTCGAGCGGGAGAAGCTGGCCGACAAGGCGGCGGCACTCGCCCCGCATTTCGAGACAGTCCTGCACGGGCTGAAGGGGCTCCGCCACGTCACGGACATCCGCAACTACGGTCTGGCTGGTGCTGTGCAGATCGAAGCCCTGCCGGGTGAGCCGGCGCGCCGGCCCTACGAGATTGCCATGAAGTGCTGGGAGGCCGGCTTCTACGTCCGCTACGGCGGCGACACGCTGCAATTCGGCCCGCATTTCATCAGCGAGCGCGAGGATCTCGACCGGCTGATGAACGCCGTCGCCGACGCCATCCAGTCCGTCGCCTGACGCCTTCCGGGACCCCGGACGCACCGGCCCTGCCGCCGCCTCCCCTCGGCGGCAGGGGGCTGGCACAACCTTGCGCGAACCGCTATTCCTCCTTCCCACCTGAAACCCCGGCGCACGGCGCGGGGTTTATCCAGCAATCAGGGCCGGCAATCAGGGAATGGAGACTCCGAATGGTTCAGGCAAACTCCGGGGCCGACATCGCGGTTGTGGGGCTCGGCGTGATGGGGCGCAACCTCGCCGCCAATCTGGCCGATCATGGGGCGGTGGTGGCCGGCTACGATCTCGATGCCGACCGCCGGGCCGCCTTCGCCGCCGCCGTGCCGGGTGCCGTACCCTGCGCCGCGCCGGAAGACGTGCTGTCCGTGCTGAAGACGCCGCGCGTCATCCTGATGATGGTGCCGGCCGGGCCGGCGGTGGACGCGCTGCTGGCCATCCTGCTGCCCGGTCTGGCGGCCGGCGATGTGGTGATCGATGGTGGCAATTCCCATTACGACGACACGCGCCGCCGCGCCCGCCTGACGGCGGAGTCCGGCATCCACTTCGTCGGCCTGGGCGTGTCCGGCGGCGAGGAGGGGGCGCGGCACGGCCCGGCGCTGATGGCCGGCGGCACGGTGGAGGGAATCGAGCGCGTCGCCCCCCTGCTGCGCGCCATCGCCGCGCGGGCCGGTGACGGAGAACCTTGCTTCGCGCGCATCGGCCCGGACGGCGCCGGCCATTTCGTGAAGATGATCCACAACGGCATCGAATATGCCGACATGCAGCTGATCGCCGAGGGCTATCACCTGCTGCGCCACCTCGGCGGCTTCTCCTACGAGCAGCTGGCCGACCGTTTCGCGGCCTGGAACGGGGGCGAGCTGGCCTCCTACCTCATGGAGATCACCGCCGACATCCTGCGGACCTCCGACCCCGAGACCGGCGCGCCGATCCTGGAGGTCATCCGTGACGCCGCCGGCCAGAAGGGCACCGGCCATTGGGCGACGACCACCGCCATGCAACTGGGCATGCCCGCCCCGACCATCGCGGAGGCGGTGCACGCCCGCTGCCTGTCCGCCCTGAAGGACGAGCGCGTGCGCGCCGCCGCCGCCTTCCCGGCCCCGCCTGCGCCCGCCGTGGCCGACCCGGACGCCTTTGCCGCCGGGGTCGGCGACGCGCTGCTGTGCGGCCGGATTGCCATTTACGCCCAGGGCTTCGCGGTCATCGCCGCCGGCAGCCGCCAGTTCGGCTGGGACGTCGATCTGGCGGCGGTCGCGTCGGTGTGGCGGGGCGGCTGCATCATCCGCGCCCGGCTGGTGGACCGCATCCTCGACGCGCTGCGACGCGCGCCGGACCTGCCCAACCTGATGTTCGACCCCGCCATCACCGCCCTGCTGGCGGAGGGCGAGGCCGGATGGCGCCGGACGGTGGGCGCGGCGGTCGCCGCCGGACAGCCCGTGCCGGCCATGGCTTCCGCCCTCGCCTACTGGGACGGCTACCGCAGCGAACGGCTGTGGGCCAACATGATCCAGGCGCAACGCGACTTCTTCGGCGCCCACGGCTACGAACGAACCGACCGCCCCGGCATGGCCCACACTCAATGGGTCCGATAAGGGACGCCTGAACGGACGTTCGCGGCCCCCTCCCAGTCCGCTCCCAAACATCCGGCACCCGCCGCAGAACCCATGCGCCCTTTCCGGGTGACGACCGGGAAGGGTGCCCTGCCGCGGCCGGTTTGCGTTGTTGAACTACATGATAACGAATTCCACAAGATGCCGTTCGCCGCCGATGGACATTGCTCAGAATGGCGTCATACGGCCACACAACCACCCAACTGGCGCCATTGCATCGGCCGACGCGGAGGCGTAGCGTAGTTAGGCTACCTTTTAAAATGGCTGGAACGCGTCATGAGCGATCTGCACCCACGGCTTGTCGAGGTCACCGAGCGCATCCGCGCGCGCAGCCGCGACACGCGCGCCGCCTATCTGGAGCGCACGCGCCGCGCGGCGGCCGCCCATCCGGCGCGCAGCGGCCTGTCCTGCGCCAATCTGGCCCACGCCTTCGCGGCGGCGCCGACGACGGACAAGCTGCGCCTGCGCGGTGGCGCCCACGCCAACCTGGGCATCGTCACCGCGTTCAACGACATGCTGTCGGCGCACCAGCCCTATGAAGGCTATCCCGCCATCATCAAGACGGCGGCGCGGGAAGTCGGGGCGGTGGCGCAGGTAGCGGGCGGCGTGCCGGCCATGTGCGACGGCGTCACCCAGGGCAACCCCGGCATGGAGCTGTCGCTGCTAAGCCGCGACGTGATCGCCATGGGCACGGCGGTCGCCCTGTCGCACAACATGTTCGACGCCGCCGTGATGCTGGGCGTGTGCGACAAGATCGTCCCCGGCCTCGTGATCGGGGCGCTGCACTTCGGCCATCTGCCGGTGATCCTCGTCCCGGCCGGGCCGATGATGACCGGCATCTCCAACGACGAGAAATCGAAGGTCCGCCAGCTCTTCGCCACCGGCAAGGCCGACCGGGAGGCGCTGCTCGACGTCGAGGCCAGAGCCTATCATGGCGCCGGCACCTGCACCTTCTACGGCACCGCCAATTCCAACCAGATGCTGATGGAGGTGATGGGCCTGCACCTGCCTGGCGCCGCCTTCGTCCACCCGAACACGCCCCTGCGCGACGCCCTGACGGCGGAAGCGGCGCGGCGCGCGCTGTCCCTCACCGCCAACGGCCCGTCCTACACGCCGATTTCCCAAGTGGTGGACGAGCGTGCGGTGGTGAACGGCATCGCCGCCCTGATGGCGACCGGCGGTTCGACCAACCACACCATCCACCTCGTCGCCATGGCGGCGGCGGCGGGCATCCGCATCACCTGGGACGACTTCGACGACCTGTCGAAGGTCGTGCCGCTGCTCGCCAGCGTTTACCCCAACGGCAAGGCCGACGTGAACCACTTCCACGCCGCCGGGGGCATGGCCTTCCTGATCGGCGAGCTGCTCGCCGCCGGCCTGCTGCACCCGGACGTGACCACCGTGGCCGGCGAAGGGCTGCACCATTACCGGCGCGAGCCCGTGCTTCAAGACAACGCGCTGATCTGGCGCGACAGCCCGGCCGCCAGCCTCGACGCCACCGTGCTGCGGAGCGTCGCCGAACCCTTCGCGCCCGATGGCGGCCTGCGCCTGATCCGGGGCAACATCGGCCGTGGCGTCACCAAGATATCGGCGGTGAAGCCCGAGCATCGCGTGATTGAGGCTCCGGCCATCGTCTTCGACACGCAGGAGCAGCTGGTCGCCGCGCACAAGGCGGGCGAGTTGCACCGTAACTTCGTCGCCGTCATCCGCTTCCAGGGGCCGCGTGCCAACGGCATGCCGGAACTGCACCGCCTGACACCGGTGCTCGGCGCGCTTCAAGACGAAGGCTTCAAGGTGGCCCTGCTTACCGATGGGCGCATGTCCGGCGCGTCGGGCAAGGTCCCCGCGGTCATCCACATGTCGCCGGAAGCCTTGGGTGGCGGTCCCATCGGCCGTCTGCGCACCGGCGACCTGATCCGCCTGGACGCCAACGCCGGCACCGTCGAGGCGTTGGTGCCTGAGGCCGAATGGGCCGCCCGCGCGGCCGTTCCAGCGCTTCCGCCAACCGATGACTTGGCCGGCAGCCTTGGCCGGTCCCTCTTCAACGGTCTGCGCGGCATCGCTCTTTCCGCCGAGGAAGGCGCCACCACCTTTGGAAACTGATCCGCCGCCGCGCGCCGAACCCAAACGACAACGCCTCTTTCCGGCCGACCAAGGAATATTGCAACATGACGGTACCGCAGACCTTGAAAACCTGGACCGCGATGGAAACGATCCTGGCACCGTCCGCCTGAGGAGAGCCCTCCCACCATGAACGCTGTTCTGCACATCATCCTCATGGGTGTCTGCGGGTCCGGCAAGACCTCCGTGGGTGAGGCGTTGGCCCAGCGCTTGGGGTGCCGCTTCGCCGACGCGGACAGCTTCCACCCGGCCGAGAACGTCGAAAAGATGCGCGCCGGAATCCCGCTGAACGACGAGGACCGCGGCCCCTGGCTGACGGCGATCCGTGCCGCCTTGGACGGCTGGAGCGCGGCCGGTGAAAGCAGCATCATCGCCTGCTCGGCGCTGAAGCAGGCCTATCGCGACGTGCTGTCGTCGGACGGCGACGTGATCTTCGTCTATCTCAAGGGCTCGAAGGAGCTGATCGCCGAGCGGCTGAAGGCGCGCAGCGGCCACTACATGAACCCGAACCTGCTGCAAAGCCAGATCGAAGCGCTGGAGGAGCCAGCCGACGCCATCGTCATCGACGTGTCGCCCCCCTTGGAGGTGATCGTCGACACGCTGCTCGCCCAGCTGAAGGCGCGCTCGGCGGAAGGCGCCGCGCTCGCCGGCTGAATCACTGTCCTTGTCCGTCCGTGGGTCCAACCCGCGGAGCTTTTTCTGGGGGAGAGAAATCATGTCGGGTACGGAGAACCTGATCGCGGGCTTCCGGGCGTTCCGCGCCACCTATTTCGAGCAGCGGCCGGCGCTCTACGAGGCGCTGGTGAAGGAGGGCCAGCACCCGGAGGTGCTGATGATCGCCTGTTCGGATTCCCGCGTCGATCCGGCCCTGCTGCTCAACACCCAGCCGGGCGAGCTGTTCGTGGTGCGCAATGTGGCGAACCTCGTGCCGCCCTACCAGCCGGACAGTCAGTATCACGGCACCAGTGCGGCACTGGAATTCGCGGTGCGCGACCTTCAGGTCCGCCACACCATCATCCTGGGCCATTCCGGCTGCGGCGGCATGCGGGCCTTGCGCGCGCTGCGGAACGGCATCCAAGCGGGGCGCGAGTTCATCTCCCCCTGGGTCTCCATCGCCGGCGAGGCCTTCGAGCAGGCCGGCGCGGAGCCGAACGAGGCCGAGGCGGAGCGCGCGACGGAGCAGGCGGCGCTGAAGGTGTCGCTGAAGAACCTCCGTAGCTTCCCCTGGGTGCGCGAACGGGTCGCCTCGGGCGACCTCACGCTGCACGCCTGGTGGTTCGACCTAAAGACTGGCGAGCTGTGGGCGCTCGACGAGGAGGCCGGATCCTTTTCGCGGATCGGGTAGCCCGTCAGCCGACCATCCGGCGCTGGCGGACTGCCTGCTTGTTGCGCTCCAGCCGCTCCTGCAACGGCTCGCCTTTGCGCAGGGCCACCGCGACGGTCAGGATGTCGCCGATCAGCAGATGGGCGATGCGCGAGGTCATCGGCACGAAGATGTCGGCATCCTCTGACACGTCCGACAGCAGCGCCACCGTGGCGAGCCGTGCCAGCGGGGAGCCGGAGCAAGTCAGCGCGATCACCGACGCCCCGACGGACAGGGCGTTCTCCGCGCTTTCGATGATGTCGCGGGCCCGGCCGGAGTTCGACACCGCCACCACCACGTCGCCGCGCCCCAGGGTCAGGGCCGACATGTTGTAGACGTGCGGGTCGATGTAGGCGACGGTCGGGATGCCGAGGCGGAAGAACTTGTGCTGGATGTCCTGCGCGACGATGCCGGAGTTTCCCGCCCCGTAGAATTCGATGCGGCGCGCCCGCGCCATCAGGTCGGCGGCGCCCTCCACGGCGCTGGCCGACAGGTTGCTGCGGACCTTCATCAAGGTGGCGATGGTCCGGTCGGCGAGCTTCCCTATGATAGCGTCGGCGCCGTCGTCCGGACGGACGTCCTGGTGAATGAACGGCATGCCCCCGGCGATGTTCTGTGCCAGCTTGATCTTGAACTCCCGGAACCCGCTGCATCCCAGCGTGGCGCAGAAACGCGCGATCGTCGGTTCGCTGACCCCGACGCGCTTCGCCAGATCGGCCATGTGCAGGTTGATGACCTCGCCCGGTTGAGCCAGCACATACTCGGCCAGCTTGCGTTCCGAGGGTCGGAACTGGTCGCGCAACGCCTCGATCCTGGTCAGCATGGACCTTTCCTCTCCCTTTCGGATGTACGCGCAAGCCTACCACATGTAGCTTTTCTACAGAACGACTGATGCGGACGCGGGATGGCCGGCATGCCCGGAAAAGACCCGACTGGGCTTGATCGCGAACCAACGACAGTTTGTCACACCTCTTTCGCGCAAAACGGCGGCGCGGGCTGCGGCCGCGCCCTTGCGCGTCCTTCCGCCTCATGTTATGTAGTTTTCCTACAGAGCATCACTACAAAGCGCGCTTCGCGACGTCCGACCGGCTTTTCCCGCATTCGTTGTTGGAACCAAAACGCCCCTCTGGCGGGTATTTCAAAACACCGCGTCACCCATGAGGCGCCCTGCAATGGATCGCGCTCGCGCGCCCCGTCAGTAAAAGTGAGCAACGGCTATGACAGTCACCACACTCGCCGACCTCGACGCCCTCATCGCCCGCGTGAAGGAAGCCCAGAAGGCCTTCTCGGACTTTTCGCAGGACAAGGTCGACCGCATCTTTCGTAGCGCGGCCCTGGCCGCCGCCAACGCCCGCATTCCGCTCGCCAAGCTGGCGGTCGAGGAAACCCGCATGGGCGTCATGGAGGACAAGGTCATCAAGAACCACTTCGCGTCCGAGTACATCTACAACAAGTACAAGGACGAGAAGACCTGCGGCATCCTCGAAGAGGATCCCGAATACGGCATCATGACGATCGCCGAGCCGGTCGGCCTGATCTGCGCCATCGTCCCCACCACCAACCCGACCTCCACCGCCATCTTCAAGGCCCTGATCAGCCTGAAGACGCGCAACGGCATCGTCTTCTCGCCCCATCCGCGCGCCCGCAAGGCGACCTGCGAGGCCGCCCGCCTCGTGCTGGCCGCCGCCGTCGAGGCCGGGGCGCCGCCGGACATCATCGGCTGGATCGACGAACCCTCGCTGGAACTGTCGAACGCCGTCATGCGCCACCCGGACATCAACCTGATCCTCGCCACCGGCGGGCCGGGCATGGTGCGGGCGGCCTATTCGTCGGGCAAGCCGGCCATCGGCGTCGGCGCCGGCAACACCCCGGCGGTGATCGACGAGTTCGCGGACATCAAGCGGGCCGTCGCCTCCATCCTGATGTCCAAGACCTTCGACAACGGCGTGGTCTGCGCGTCGGAACAGTCGGCCATCGTCGTGGACGCGGTCTACGACGCGGTGCGCGACCGTTTCGCCCACCACGGCGGCTACATCCTCTCGGCCGGGGAGGCCGACGCGGTGCGCAAGGTCCTGCTGACGGAAGGCTCCCTCAATTCCGCCATTGTCGGCCAGTCCGCCCGCGCCATCGCCGAGATGGCCGGCGTCACCGTGCCCGCCAACACCAAGGTGCTGATCGCCGAGGTGACCGACACCACCTGCGACGAGCCCTTCGCGCACGAAAAGCTGTCGCCGACGCTGGCGCTCTACCGCGCCCGGGACTTCATGGACGCCTGCGACAAGGCGGCGGATCTCGTAGCGCTCGGCGGCATCGGCCACACCTCGGCCCTCTACACCGACCAGGACCAGCAGGCCGAGCGCATCCGCATCTTCGGCGACCGCATGAAGACGGCGCGCATCCTGATCGACACGCCCTCCTCCCAGGGCGGCATCGGCGACCTCTACAACTTCCGCCTCGCGCCGTCGCTGACGCTGGGCTGCGGCTCGTGGGGCGGCAACTCGATCTCCGAGAATGTCGGGCCGCAGCACCTGCTGAACCGCAAGACCGTGGCGAAGCGGGCCGAGAACATGCTGTGGCACAAGCTGCCGAAATCCATCTACTTCCGCCGGGGCTGCCTGCCCTTCGCGCTGGAGGAGCTGCGCGGCAGGAAGCGCTGCCTGATCGTCACCGACCGCTTCCTGTTCGAGAACGGCCACGTCGCCGAGACGGTGCGCATCCTCAAATCCCTCGGGCTGGAGGTGGAAACCTTCTTCGAGGTCAACGCCGACCCGACGCTGGCCGTCGTGCGCCGGGGGCTGGCGCTCGCCAACGCCTTCCAGCCGGACGTGATCCTGGCGCTGGGCGGCGGCTCGCCCATGGACGCGGCCAAGATCATGTGGGTGATGTACGAGGCGCCGGACGTGGCGTTCGAGGATCTGGCGCTACGCTTCATGGACATCCGCAAGCGCATCTACACCTTCCCCAAGCTGGGGGTGAAGGCGCAGTTCGTGGCGGTGCCGACCACCTCGGGCACCGGCTCGGAGGTGACGCCCTTCGCGGTGGTCACGGACGAGCGCACCGGGATCAAGTACCCCATCGCCGACTATGAGCTGACGCCGAACATGGCGATCATCGACGCCAACCTCGTCATGGACATGCCCAAACCGCTGACGGCGGCGGGCGGCATCGACGCGGTGACGCACGCGCTGGAGGCCTACGCCTCGGTCCTGGCGAACGAATACAGCGACGGGCAGGCGTTGCAGGCCCTGAAGCTGCTGAAGGAGCATCTGCCGTCCGCCTACCGGAACGGCGCCCGCGATCCGAAGGCGCGCGAGCAGGTGCACAACGCGGCGAGCCTCGCCGGCATCGCCTTCGCCAACGCCTTCCTCGGCGTCTGCCACTCCATGGCGCACAAGCTGGGGGCGGAGTTCCATCTGGCGCACGGCCTCGCCAACGCGCTGCTGATCGCCAACGTGATCCGCTACAACGCGGTGGACGTGCCGACCAAGCAGACCGCCTTCAGCCAGTACGACCGGCCCAAGAGCGTCGCGCGCTACGCCGAGATCGCCCGGCGCCTGAGCCTGGACGGCAGCCGCGACCACGAGCGGGTCGAAAAGCTGATCGCCTGGGTGGAGGATCTGAAGGCCACGCTGGACATCCCGTCGTCGATCCAGGCGGCCGGCGTGCCGGAGGCGGACTTCCTGGCCAAGGTCGATGCCATCGCCGAGGCTGCCTTCGACGACCAGTGCACCGGCGCCAACCCGCGCTTCCCGCTGGTCGCCGAGATCAAGCAACTGCTCCTCGACAGCTACTACGGCCGCGCCTACGTCGAACCGTCGCTGCGCGAGACCGCTCCGGTCCATTTGGAAGCGGTCCGCAAGAAGCCCGAAGCCGCCGAGTGACCGCCGGGCAACCGGCGAACGACCGCCGGGGCGTGCCGTGGGCTTCGGCTCGCGGCACGCCCCGGCTTTTTCCGGCACTCACTTTGTTCCAGTGAGGGCCAGGGCCGCCGTGACCGCCTCCACGAAGTTCGCCTCGCCCCGCCAGAACGGGAGCGGGCCGAGCGTCGCCGCCAGCGGCACGGAGGCGGTCACCTCCAGCCCGCCGAGCAGGTCCGGGGGAAGGGGCCGCCCCCGCCAGAAGGCCCCCGCCTCCGTGGACAGAGGCTTGGGCGGCACCGGCGCCTCGGGCTCCGGCGCTTCGCTTCCGCCGATGTCGCCAAGCATCGCCAGGAAGGCCGCGCGGTCCCGGCCGCGCAGGCGGAACAGCAGGAACGGGTCGCGGTCGAAGCGCTCGGCCAGCAGGTAATAGACCGCCGCCACATGCTTGCAGGGGTTCGACCAGTCCGGGCAGGAACAGGCGGTCTCCAGATCGCGCAGCCGTTGCGGGAACAGCGGCGCCCCGGCGTCGCGGAAGCGGTCCTCCAGTGTGTCCGGCATCTCTCCGGCGATCAGGCGGGCCGCACTCCAGGCGTCCTTCGACAGGCGCGTGGCGATGGCCGCCCATTTGGCGTCGGCGATGGGCGCGATGGTGATGGTCACGCAGTAGGGCGACGGGCGGGATCCCTGGACCTTCGCCGTCACCTTGCCCGGCGCCACGGTCAGGTCCAGCACCTGCCCCTTGCGCGCGTAGGTGCGCCCGCGCGTCAGCCGCTCGCCGATGTCGAAGGAGTCCAGCACCTCGATCCAGCGCCGGCCCCACCAGTTTTCGGCGAAGGCGCCGCGCCGGCTCTGCGCCTTGATGCCCCCCTTGGCCTCCCGCCGGGGCTGGTAGCGATGGAAGTCCTCGTAGCCCATGCCCCTCTCCTCCCGTCCGGCGTCATCCCTCAGGCGACCGCGTCCTCGCGCAGGGCGAACAGGTCGCGCAGGGCGTCGGTGCCCAATTCGGTCAGCCAGTCCTCGCCCGCGCCGACCACCGCCTCGGCGACGGCCTTCTTGGATTCGATCATCTCGTCGATCTTCTCCTCCAGCGTGCCGGCGCAGACGAACTTGTGGACCTGCACGTTGCGCGTTTGGCCGATGCGGAAGGCGCGGTCGGTCGCCTGATTCTCCACCGCCGGGTTCCACCAGCGGTCCACATGGAAGACGTGGTTCGCCGCCGTCAGCGTCAGGCCGGTGCCGCCCGCCTTCAGCGACAGCAGGAAGATGGGCGGCCCGTCCGCCGCCTGAAATCGCTCCACCATGCGGTCGCGCGCCGGCTTGGGCACGCCGCCGTGCAGGAACAGCACCTCGCGCCCGAAGCGGTCCTGAAGGTGCGGCTTGATAATGTCGCCCATTTCCGTGAACTGGGTGAAGACCAGAGCCCGCTCGCCGACCGACAGCACCTCCTCCAGCATCTCGGTCAGGCGGTTCAGCTTGCCCGACCGCCCATCCGTCGCCGACCGGTCGCCGAGGAACTGGGCCGGGTGGTTGCACACCTGCTTCAGCTTGGCGAGCGTGGCGAGGACGAGGCCCTTGCGCCGGATGCCGCCGGCCTCTTCCAGCTCGCGCAGGGACTCCTCGACCACGGCGGCGTAGAGGGAGGCCTGCTCCCTGGTCAGGGTGCAGAAGACCTTCATCTCCTGCTTGTCCGGCAGGTCGTCGATGATGGCCCGGTCGGTCTTCAGCCGGCGCAGCACGAAGGGGGCCGTCAGCGACTTCAGCCGGGCGACGGCGTCCGGGTCGCGGCGCGTCTGGATCGGCATGAAATAGTCGCGCTTGAAGGCCGCCGCCGTGCCGAGGAATCCGGGGTTCAGGAATTCCATCACCGACCACAGGTCGCCGACGTTGTTCTCCACCGGCGTGCCGGTCAGCGCCACGCGGAAGCCGGCGGGCATGGCGCGGGCGGCCTTGGCCTGCTTGGTCTCCGAATTCTTGATGTTCTGCGCCTCGTCCAGGATCACCCCGGCCCAGGGCACGGCGCTGAGCATGGCGGCGTCGCGTTGCAGCAGGGTGTAGCTGGTCACCACCAGATCGTGCGCCTTGCAGTCGCGGCGCAGCGCGGCGCCGGTGCGCGTGCGCCCGGCCCCGTGGTGGATCATGACGGCCAGATCGGGGGTGAAGCGCGCCGCCTCCCGCTTCCAGTTGGCGACGACGGAGGTCGGGCAGACCAGCAGCGTGGTCGGGCGCGCCCGCCCCTCCTCCTCCGACGCGTCCTTCTCGCGCTGGAGCAGGGTCAGCGTCTGCACGGTCTTGCCCAGGCCCATGTCGTCGGCGAGGCAGGCGCCCAGCCCCCAGCGCCGCAGGAAGGCCAGCCAGGAGAAGCCGCGCCGCTGGTAGGGGCGCAGGGTCGCCGCGACGCCCGGCGGCACCGGCAGCTCGTCGAAGGGCCGCGCGCCGGTCAGCCGGTCCAGCAGGTCGCGGATCCAGCCCTCCACGTCGATGCCGTCCACCCTCATGTCCGGGCTGCCGCCCAGCGCTCCACCGAGCGCCATGCGGACCACGTCGCGCGCCGCCATTTCCTGCCCGCGCCGCCGCAGCCGTTCGGCCGCCGCCTTGATCTCGGCGGCGTCGAGCAGGACCCATTGCCCGCGCACGCGCACCAGCGGTGTCTTCAGCCGCGCCAGCGCCGCCAGATCCCGCGCCGACAGGGTCTGGCCGCCGAGCGCCACCCGCCAGTCGAATGCGACCATGTCCTCCAGCGTCAGCCCGCCGCCGCCCTGCATCTTGGGCGCGCGCAGCTTGACCCGCGTGGCGATGCGCGTCTTCGTGCCCCGGCCGGCCCACCAGGCGGGCAGCAGCACGCCGAAGCCGGCCTGCTCCAGCGCGGGGGCGGTGCGCGTCAGGAAGTCCACCGCGCCGCCCGCGTCGGTGTCGAAGCCGGCGGGCACGCCGTGCCGCAGGCTGGCCTCGATTTCCGGGCTGAGCCGACCGGCCTGCGCGAAGGACAGCAGCAGGAACTCCCGCAGGCCGCCGCCGGCCGGAAAGCCTTTCAGCCGGCGCCCGGCCGCGCCGCGCGCGCGCGCCGCCCAGGCGTCGGGGACCGGCACCAGCAGGCTTGGGTCCTCGTGCGATTGCAGCAGGTAGCGGACCGTCCAGGCGCCATCCGGGACGGAGACGGCGACACCCTCCTCCGCATCCGGATCGGGTGCCGGTTCCTCCAGCCGGAAGCAGAGGCGGACGGGGCTGGCAGCGATCACCGCGACCGGGCGCCGCCACTCTGCAAGCCGCCGCGCCAGCTCGTCGAGCGCGGCGGGATCGCCCGTCACCTCGGCCTTCGGGCCGGTCAGCGCGGCGAGCCAGCGGTCGTCCACGCTCGCCCCCGCCAGCCGGAGAGCCAGCGCCGCATCCTCGCGGATCATGGCGTCGGCGATCCAGGCGAGGAAGTCCGACAGCACCGCCGTGGGCGCGGCGTCAGGGGGCGTCCCGCCCTCCCCGGCGGCCCGCGCCGCGTCCGGCATGGCCTGGACCAGCCGGGCCAAGACCTGTGCGTCGCGGCCGAGATAAGCCGGGCGCCAGCGGGCGAAGGCGCGCCCGTCTTTCCGCACGAGATCCGGCAGCACGCGCCCGCGTGCGACCAACGCCCCGGCAAACCGCAACGCCGCCGCCCAGCAGGCCAGATCCGCCCCCGCGAACAGGCTGGGCGCCAGGGGCTCGTCCGCCGAAACCCGCGCAAGCACCGCAATCGCCTCCCCCGGCGTCAGGGCAAGGGCCGAGGTCTCCCACGCCGTCAGAGCCGCCGGAACCCCCTCGTCCCGGTCGAGATCGATGATCGGGCTTGAAGCGACCGGCCGACCGCCCGCCGAGGGCAGCCACAGCGTCACGCTTCCAACCGTGGCGGCGGTGTCGAGGCCGAGCGCCCACAGCGCCTCCGCCAGCGCGTCGGCTCCGGCGTCGTAGGGGTTCGGATCGGGCCGAGGACGTTTGGCGGCCTGCGCCCTGCCCTTGCGCCGGCGCAGCGGCACCGCGTTGGTCGGGGCCGTCTCGCCCCACAGCCACAGCGCGTCGTTCCAAAAGGCAGCGTGCACAAAGGTCGCCATGCACCGTACCCGCGTTCTCAAAGACCAAAGGCATCACGCCCGGTCGGGCGCACGCTTTCGTAAGCGCGACCATACTCCCGCAAGAGACCGCCGGCCATCCACACCGCCGGCCAACGGCCTGCCGGGCGCGGTTCACATCCGGGTCGCGGGCGGCGGGGCGGCGGCCGGCGGGTCGCCCACGGTGATGCCGGCGAACTCCAGCTGCCGCCCGACCAGCGCTCCGAGCGCCGCGTCGAGACCGTCCTCCAGCAGGAGAAAGGGGCCGAAATCGGCGCTCTCGGTCCGGGCGATCAGCGCCACGCCGGCCGGAACGACGACAACCTGCCAGACGACATCCTCCGGTTCGCGGGTGGCGGCGAGGGGACCGACGCCGCTGGCGTTGAGCGCCACCATGCGCGCGTAGGTGACCATGCCGGCGGCGTCGCGCATGGCCGGGCGGTAGGCCGGATGGGCGGACAGCGCGACCGGCCCCATGTCCGGTGGAACGTCCATGGTGGCGGCAATCCGGGGTCCGAAGGGCGTGTCCATCAACTGGCCTTCGATCAGGATGGCCGGCGCGCCGAGGTCGCGCATCATCCTCCGGCAGTGCGCGATCTGCGACGGCCACAGCGGCGGTGGACGGGTGACGGCGATGATGGTCCTGGCGGTCATGATGCCCTGCTTGGCCGGTTCCGCGGATGATATGGGGGATTGATATGGGGATCGGAACCACTTGACCGCGGTCAAGTGAGAGGCGGAATTGTCCGAATATTGTCCGGTCATTCGTTCAAATGTCCGGGGGGTTTGATGTTTTGCTATCAGTGTGAACAGACCGCGCGCACCGATTCCAGCGCCGGTTGCGCCACCGCCAAGGGCATGTGCGGCAAGGACGCGACCACGGCCGACCTGCAGGACCTGCTGGTCCACGCGGTGAAGGGCATCGCCCAGTACAGCCGCCGCGCCCGCGCGCTGGGCGCCGCCGACCGCGAGGCCGACGCCTTCGTGCTGTACGCCCTGTTCACGACGCTGACGAACGTGAACTTCAACGCCACCCGCTTCGTCGGCCTGCTGAACGAGGCCGCCCAGACCCGCGACCGCGTCAAGGCGCTGTACGAGACCACCGCCCGCGATAAGAGCGCCGCCGTCGAAACGCTGTCCGGCCCCGCCCTGTGGCAGCCCGCCGCCGACATGGAGGGCCTCCAGGCCCAGGCCGCCGAGGTGCCGGTCACCGCCGGTCAGACCGAGGTGGGCGAGGACATCGTCGGCCTGCGTGCGCTGATCCTCTACGGTCTGAAGGGTGTCGCGGCCTACGCCCACCACGCCTATGTGCTGGGCGGGGCGAGCGAGGAGGTGTTCGCCGGCGTGGCCGACGCGCTGGACTTCCTGGCCAACGAGCCGAAGGACGCGGGCGCCCTGCTGGAGCAGGCGCTGGGCCTCGGCCGCCTGAACCTGAAGGTCATGGAGCTGCTGGATTCCGCCAACACCGGCCGCTTCGGCACGCCGACGCCGACGCCGGTACGCGTCACCCCGATCAAAGGCAAGGCCATCCTGGTCAGCGGCCACGACCTGGGCGACCTGGAAGCCCTGCTGAAGCTGACCGAGGGCAAGGGCATCAACATCTACACCCACGGCGAGATGCTGCCGGCCCACGGCTATCCGACGCTGAAGGCCTACCCGCATCTGGCCGGCAACTGGGGCGGCGCGTGGCAGGACCAGCAGCGCGACTTTGCCGAATTCCCCGGCCCGATTCTGATGACGTCGAACTGCATCATCGAGCCGAACCCGCGCTACCGCCAGCGCATCTTCACCACCGGCCCGGTGGGCTGGCCCGGCGTGCGCCATCTGGAACACCACGCCTTCGGCCCGCTGGTCGACGCGGCGCTGGCCCTGCCCGGCTTCAAGGACGACGCGGCGGAGGAGAAGACGATCCTGGTCGGCTTCGGCGGTGACGCCGTGCTGGGCGTGGCCGATAAGGTGATCGAGGCGGTCAAGGGCGGTGCGATCAAGCACTTCTTCCTGATCGGCGGCTGCGACGGCGCGGCGCCGGGCCGCAACTACTACACCGACTTCGCCACCGGGGCGCCGAACGACACGGTGGTGCTGACGCTGGGCTGCAACAAGTACCGCTTCAACCAACACGACTTCGGCGCCATCGGCGGCATCCCGCGCCTGCTGGACATCGGCCAGTGCAACGACAGCTACTCCGCCATCCGCATCGCCGGCGCGCTGGCCGACGCCTTCGGCTGCGAGGTGAACGACCTGCCGCTGTCGCTGATCGTGTCCTGGTTCGAGCAGAAGGCGGCCGCCGTGCTGCTGACGCTGCTGGCGCTGGGCATCAAGAACATCCACCTGGGCCCCACCCTGCCGGCCTTCATCACCCCGGCGGTGCTGGACCAGCTGGTCGAAACCTTCGGCATCCGCCCGATCTCGACCGCCGAGGCCGACATCGCCAACGCCCTGAACCGCGCGGCGTAACGGTTGTCGATCTCAGTCCCCTCTCTCGCCCATTCTTTTGGTTGGGGAGAGGGGACTTTCTCCTTTCCAAACGGGATGTCATGACGACCCACACCATCGATCTGGTCACCCGCGACGGCGAGCGGGTGAGCTTTCCCTGCGACGAGACCGAATCGGTGGTCGCCGCCGCCGCGAAGGCCAACCTGACGCTGCCCGGCCATTGCCGCGAGGGCGGCTGCGGCGCCTGCCGCGCCACCGCCAGCGAAGGCGATTATCATCTGGCCGGACACAGCGCGTCGGCTCTGCCCGCCGAGGCCGCCAATGCCCGCGAGGTGCTGCTGTGCCGGACCTTCCCGCGCGGCGACCTGTCCATCGCAGCCCCCTTCGACCGCTCCCACATCCTGTCCGGCCCGGTGGCCGAGCGTCAGGCCGAGATCGTCGAGCGGGCGTTGGTCGGTGAGCGCACGGTGCGGCTGCTTATCAGTCTCGTGCCCGACGAGGACAACGGCAACGCGGCCGAGTTCGAGGCCGGCCAGTACATGGAGCTGGAGATCCCCGGCACCGGCGTGCGCCGCGCTTATTCGCTGTCTAATACAGCGAACTGGCTGGGGCACCTGGAATTCCTGATCCGCCTGCAACCGGGCGGACGCTTCTCGCACTGGCTGGAGCACGAGGCACGGCCGGGGCAAATCCTGTCGGTGCGCGGACCGCAGGGCAGCTTCACCTTGCAGGAACGCGGCCTGCGCCCGCGCTGGTTCGTGGCCGGCGGCACGGGGCTGGCGCCGATGCTGTCCATGCTGCGCCGCATGGCCGAATGGCAGGAACCGCAGGAAGCCCGCCTCTATTTCGGCGTCAGCGTGGAGGCCGAACTGTTCGCGCTCGATGAGCTGGAGCGACTGAAGGCCGAATTGCCCAAGCTGACGGTCGTGCCCTGCGTGTGGAAGCCGGGCGCCGGCTGGACCGGGTTCGCCGGCACGCCGGTGGACGCGCTGCGCCGTGATCTGGCGGACGCGAAAACCGCGCCGGACATCTACCTGTGCGGGCCGCCGGCTCTGATCGACGCGGCGGAAGCCGCCGCGCGCGACCACGACGTTCCCGCCGACCACCTGTTCAGCGAGCGTTTCCTGCCGAGCTAGAGCCTGTTAGTGCTTGAGATTGCTGCCCAATATATGGGGATGTCAGTTGAGCGCCGAGTTGGGGTTCTGACGGACGCGGAGCGGGAGTTTCTGCATCCGTTGAAAGGAGTGCCGTCCGCAGGGCAAAACCCGCGCCGGACCATCGAGGCGATCGTGTGGCGCCCCTGGAACGGAGCGAAACGGCGGAGCGGCGCTGGGCCCCTCATGGATGGGGGACTGTCAGGAATTCCGTGTACGGGCCGGTTGAGATCAGGCGAGCGTGAACCGGTCCTCGAAGAGGATGGCGAGTTGAGCGCGGGCCATGCCCCATTCGCGTGGTGGCATCTTCCAGTCTTTGGTCGCCAGGTTCAACACCAGATACAGCCGCTTCATGGCGCTCTCGTCGGTCGGAAAGTGGCCGCGGGTGCGCACGGCACGGCGCAGCTTGGCGTTCAGTGCCTCGATGGCGTTTGTCGTGTACACGATCCGGCGGACGTCATCGGCGAAGGCGAAGAACGGGATCACCGCCGCCCAGTTCCGCCGCCACGCCATGGCGATGGCCGGGTACTTGCCGCCCCAGGGGCCGGCGGCGAACGCCTCCAGGGCCCGCTCGCCGGCGTCGGCATCGGTGGCCCGGTAAATGGCCTTCAGCGCCGCGGCCACCGCCTTGCGCTCCTTCCAGGACACGAACTCCAG
>NZ_JAGINQ010000004.1 GCF_017876165.1 Azospirillum soli | reverse complement strand
CGCCAGCGGCCATCCGATCACCAAGCTCGATGAGCTCCTGCCCTGGGGCCATACCCGGCAGGCGGAACCCGCCGTGGCCTGAGAACACCGCTTACGATCCAATCACGTTGACGAAGGGTGAGCAGGGTTAAGCGGCGGAAGAACCCTGGCGGTCGATAAGGTCCGCGTTCGCAGGAGATCCGATCGTAGAGCCCGCAAGGTGTCAGCCAAACTCCGGCTTTGCTCCACCGACCATGCATGCGTCGAGGCCCCGCCACCGAACAGGGAGCGCTCCAAGTCCTTTGCAGCAAGCATAAGCCGCGCTCCGCCCGCTTCGCCATCCCGCCAGCACCGTTCGGGGAGCCGGTCACGCCATTGGACGAAAGCCGTATAAATGGCATGGGAATCGGCACCTCGGCAGGCCTCCAGCAGCACATCGAACGCGTTCCGTTCCGACTGCTGCCGTTGGACGCGTCGCTCCTCCCGCACCGCCCCCAGCCGGGCCCTTACCCGACCAATGACAACGATCAGCAGGAAGGCTCCGCCGACGAACCCCACCAGCATCCAGATATGTCCAGGGTTGCCAGCTGACGCACCGTCCGACGGCATGGCCGAAGGAACCGGGGCGGCAACGGTCACGCGAACCGCTGGGAAGGTGACGGTGCGCAGCCGGCCCGCCTCCAGGTCCCACCATGTCTGCGACAGCGCCGGCAGGTCGAAGGCGCCCTCCTTCTCGAAGACGTAGGTGGCCCGATCGACGCGCTCCCCGGTGACCTCGCCACGTTCGACCTTGTCGTCGATCCTGGGGGATTCGCCATAGACGCGGACCCCATCCGGCGCCGGAAAATGGATGTCCTGAAGCGCGCTGCCCGGAACGTCGGTGACCTCCCGCGTGATGGTGCGGACCAAGGCGTCACCGGCCTTGAACGCCGTGTCCGGCGCCGGCGCCCATGACTCGTGCGCGCTCAGCCGCGTGGACGCCGTCACCGCCTGCGCTGGATCAACTCCCGGAGGTACGGTGATGGACAGCCTCAGTTCCGTGCCATGAGCCACGCCGGTTTCATGCCCCGCACGGTCGAGAAGCGTGACGGTCGCTGCCGGCACGACGAGGGTGCCGCCGCGCCGTGCGTACAGGGCGAATTCGAAGCGCTGACCAACATAGCTCCGCCCCTTGATGCTGTCGCTGAGCGAGGTTGCCTGCGTCTCGAAGCGGAAGGCCTGCGCGGCGTCCATGCCCGGCAGGGTAACCCGTGGCGGGTGGGCCATCCCGTCCCGAAACAGCACATCGACGAACAACCGTATGTGCTGTCCGATGACGGCGTCCTGGTCCGGACGGGTCGAGGTGCGGACGACGACCGAAGCGGCGTCCGTTCCATCGGCCGCGCGAGCCGAACCGACGACCGTGCCACAACAGGACAGCCCCATCGCCAGCCAGCCGGCTATCCAGCGGAGCCGATGCAACGCGTGGGCAAGGGTCACGGTGGTCCTCCCGGAGAGCCGCCGGATTCGGGGGCTGCCTGAAGCTGGTAGGCGAAACGCGCCCGCAAAAAATCCGCCGGCTGCGTCTGCACCCGCTTGAGCCACAGGGCGCGGATCGCCTCGTCGCTCATGGGGGCGCCACCGGCGGTCTCCGTGTCCTTGCCGCCATCCTTCTTGGTCTTGTCGTAAACGACGTCGTCCGGGTCATCCTCGGTGTCGCCTTCGTCACCCCCTTGCGTCCGAATGCGATCCGCCCGCAGACGGGCGAGCGCCCGGTTCGCCTCGGCGTCCGCCCAGCCGGGCCTGAGCGCGAGCGCCCGGTCGTAGCGGGCGACCGCGTCGTCGTATTTTCCCAGCATCACCAGGGCGTTGCCTTGATCGTACGCGGCCTCGGCGGTGTCCGTGCCGGCAAACTGTGGCGCCGCGTCCTTGAAATTGCCGGCCTTCATCAAGGCCACACCGCGCCACATCGGGTCGATGAAGGCCCCGGCGGCCTCCGCGTACCGGCCCCGCTCCAGCAGCCAGCGGCCGCGCTGGTCGGGCGTTGCCCACAGATCCCTCCAGCCGACGAGCAGCGCCGCGCCGATCAGGGTCAGGAGGACACCGACGAAAAGACCGACGAAGGCGTTTCGTTCCACTCCGCGCCGAACAGCCTTCAGTCGCATGGCAACTGCGCCCGGTTCGTCTCTCGCTCGCTCAGCCATGGCGCTCCTCACGCGGGCAGCCGCCAGCCGCGCCGGAACCATCCGAGCACCAGCGCCGCGATCAGCGGTGTCAACCAATAGCCGGCATCCTGCCAGCGGGCTTCGTCCTCCTGGCCGGCCGCCGCCGGAGCGGTCGCGGATTCCAGGCGGCGGGCGATGGATACGGCATCGGCGACATCGACGGTCACCTCGACCAGACGGGCGTTCAACGCGGCAACGGCACCCTGCAACGCGGTGTCCTGAGCGGCGCGGCCGGGTGGCACCATGGCCCACAGGATGGTTGGCGGCCGACCGGCGCCGTTTTCCGATGCCCGCAGCGCACCGACCTGATCGGGCGCCGCCGTGTCGGCCAGGACGACCACCGAACCGCCACGCTTGCCCTCCGCCAGCACGCGCGTTGCCAGCATCACCGCCGGGGCGAGCTGGTCCCCCTCGCGCGGCATGACCTCCGGCGACAGGGCGCGCGCCATGGTCAGCACGACGTCCTTGTCCACCGTCGGCGGGAGAACCAGATGCGCCGAACCGCTGTAGGCGACGAGGCCGGTGGCCGCGCCTTCCCGCTGGTCGAGCAGGTCGGAGATTTTCTGCCGTGCCCGTTCGAGGCGGGTCGGCGGCAGGTCGGGCGCCATCATGGTGGGCGTCACGCGCAGGACGATCATGGCGGGCGGGGCGGCGTCGGCGAACAGGGAGGGCTCACGCCGCCAGGTCGGCCCGGCTATCGCCACAATCCCAAGGAGCCAGCCGAGAAACAGCATTGTACCCGGTGCGAGGCGTCGGGTGCGCTCGCCGCCGACGGTCAGGTGAGCCAGAAGACCCGGATCCATGACGACCCGCCAGGGCTGCAACGGATCGCCCGTCCGGCGGTCGAGCCACCACAGGACCACTGCGGGAACGAGCAGCAGCAGCCACCACGGGCGCAGAAGGTGCAGGGCGGACAACAGGTCGGTCATCGCGGCATTCCCCGCGCCGGGGCATGGCGGTCGGCCGCACCAACGCCTTCGAAAGCAGGTCGGCGGCGCAGCCTTGGCAGCAAGCCGAACGCCTCGGCCGCCATGCTCAGGATGGTGAGAGCCGCCAACGGCACCCAGAACAGGTCGGTCTTCGGCCGCACGGACACGGTGTCGACCTTTCGGGTTTCGATGGCATCGAGCCGCCGGTAGACATCCGCCAACTGGTTCCGGTCGAGCGCGCGAAAAAAGCCCCCGCCGGTCGTGCCCGCCACGTCCTGGAGGGCCTTTTCGTCGAGCGCGTCCTCACCGACCGCGGTCGGGTCGCCGATGGCGATGGTGTGGATCGTGATCGCCTTGTCCCTGGCGACGCGGGCGGCCTCCGCCGGCGGAACACGGCTGGCCGTGTCGTTGCCGTCGGTCAGGGCGATCATCGTTTTGGCGGGCACCGTCGAGTGTTCGAACAGCGTGATGCCCAGCCCGATGGCATCGCCGAAGACGGTGCGCGGACCGGCCATTCCGACCTGCATCTCCTGGACGAGGCGGCGGCAGAGCCCCAGATCGGCCGTGAAGGGCACGAGCGTGAAGGGCGCGTTGCCGAAGACCACCACCCCGACCTGGTCGCCGTCGCGGCGCGACAGGAAATCGTCGAGCACCTGCTTCACGGCCGTCAGACGGTCCACCGTCGCCCCGCTGGCGTCGGTGAAATCGCGCGTCGCCATCGATCCGGACAGATCGACCAGAAGCAGAAGGTCCCGCGCCGGCCGGTCCCGGTGCAGCGGCGGCTCGATCCATTGCGGCCGTGCCAGGGCGGCGACGGACAGGCACCAGCACAGGATGAGCACGGCCGTCCGCCAGACGCTTCGTCCGGCGACGACCGCCTCACCCCGGGGCGTGGCGCCGGTAAGCGCGACCAACGCGCTGAAGAAGGGCACGCGCACTGCCGGCCGTGGCTCGATGTGCGGCGGCACCATCCGGTGGACGATCCACGGAAGGGGCAGCAGGAGCAACAGCCATGGATAGGCAAGGGTCAGCATGGCCCGTCGCTCCCTCCGGATACCCGAGCGCGGTGGGTTCGGAGCCACAGGCGCGCCGCCGCCGCGATCCCGCGCAACGCCTCGGTCTCGCCGCCGGGGACTGTTCCATAGGCGAGGTCGGGAAGATGCCGCGCCGGTCCCTTGCTGAAGGCGTCGGTCCCGGCCGTGTGGTCGAGAAAGGCGAGCCACGAGGGTCCGTTGAGGCCGGCGATCTCGGATCGAGGGTACGCGGCGAGTGCTGCCCGCTTCAGCAGCGTGGCCATGCGTTCGGCAAGCACGGCCGTGTCCGCCTCGCCGATGTCGCGCTCCAGCGCGTCGAGGGCTCGGAGAGCCTCCCGGCGGTAGGCGTTGGCGCGGTGTCTGGCAACGGCTCGGACGGCCAGCAGAAGGCCGGCCAGCACAAGGCCTGCGGCCAGAATCCACCAGCCCGGTGCGGGGGGCCACCAGGGGACCGGCGGGGGCAGTGCGAGGTCGCGGAGGTTGGACAGGCTTGCGGGATCGTCGGTCATCCGTGCGCACCTCCCGGCCGCGCGCGGCGCTCCGCCGCGGAGAGCGCCATACGGTGCCCGAGCAGGTCACGGATCTGGTCGATCACGTCGCGGTCGGTGCCGACCGGCAGCACCGGGATGGCGTGATCGTGGGAGAAGCCGGTGATGCGCGCCTGCCGCTCGGCGAAACCGGCGGCGAAGCGGCCGCGCAGGTCGCGTGCCGAGGTGTCGATTTCGATCTGGCGTCCGGCCTCCGCGACGGTCACCCGGCCGATGTCCGGCAGGGCGGCTTCCATCGGGTCGTGGATGAACACCGTCAGGACATCGTTGTGCGCGGCGATCCGCGTGACGAGCCGGATGGTCTCGTCGTCGGCACCGAAGGCATCGGTGATGAGGCACAGCAGGCCGTCATGCGTGACCAACCGGGCGGCCCGCCGCAACGCTTCGTTGAAAAGTTGCGGGTCGGCCGGCGAGCCGCCGTCGGCGCGCAGGGCACGGTTCTGCCGGACGACGGCCTCCAGGATGCGGGGAACCGCCCCGCTCCGGGCCTGCGGTCCGATCTCGGCCACCTCGCCCTCGGAGAAGACGATTGCCCCGACCCGGTCGCCGAGCGAGGTGACCCGCCACGCCGACAGCGCGGCGACCTCTGCGGCGACGACCGACTTCATCGCTCTTCGGCTCCCGAAGAACATGGACAGGCGCTGGTCCACCAGCAGCAGCACGCTGCGGTCCCGCTCCTCCGTGTAGACACGCACATAGGGGCTGCCGAGCCGGGCGGTGGCGGACCAGTCGATGGTCCGGATGTCGTCGCCTTCGACGTAACGGCGCAGCTCTTCGAAGTTGAGCCCGCGCCCGCGCAGCCGTGAGGCATGGCGCCCGGTGAGGATGCTGTGAACCGGCTGCCGCGGCAGGAAGCTGAAGCCACGGGCCCGATGTCGGAGGCGCAGCAGGGCGTCGAGCGTGCCATACGCCCGTGCCGCGTCGTCGGACGGCGCCTTGCGCTGCGAACGCTTCGGTCCATTGATCGCCATTCGTCGTCCTCCACCCGCTGGATCAGGTCGCGACGGCAACCTGCCGCAGGATCTCGTCGATCACCCCGTCGCCGGTCACGCCGTCGGCGATGGCGTCGTAGCTCAGCGACACACGGTGGCGCAGGCAGTCGTGGGCGACGGCCTGCACGTCCTCCGGCACCACGTAGGTCCGTCCCTGCAACCACGCATGGGCGCGCGAGCAGCGGTCGAGCGCGAGCGAGCCGCGCGGGCTGGCTCCGACCGCGATCCACGTCTTGAGCGTGTTGCTGTACTCCTCGGGCCGACGGGTTGCCGCGATCAGGGCCACGATGTAGCTCTCGATCGCCTCCACGGTGGTGACCCCGGCGATCTCCGCCCGCGCGTCGAAAACGCTGCGCTGCGCGATGCGGTCCTCCTGCGGCGCCCCGGCCGGTTCGGCGGTCCCCGCTTGCTCCTGACGCACCAGACGCAGCACCTTCACCTCGTCGGCGTCGCTCGGGTAGTCGATCCGGACGTGCATGAGGAAGCGGTCCATCTGCGCCTCGGGAAGCGGGTATGTGCCTTCCTGTTCGATGGGGTTCTGCGTCGCGAGCACCATGAACAGGTCGGGCAACGGGTACCGCTTGCCGGCGACGGTCACCTGCCGCTCCTCCATGGCCTCCAGCAGGGCGGACTGGACCTTGGCGGGAGCCCGGTTGATCTCATCGGCGAGGATCAGGTTGCCGAAGATGGGGCCCTTGCGAAACTCGAAGGCCGCCGCGCCCGTGCCGTCGCTCCGATAGATCTCGCCACCCGTGATGTCGGAGGGCAGCAAATCCGGGGTGAACTGAAGCCGGCTGAAATCAGATTCCAGGGTCTTCGACAGGCTTTTGATCGCGCGGGTCTTGGCAAGGCCGGGCAGCCCCTCCATCAGCACGTTGCCATCGGCGAGAAGCGCGATGACGAGCCGCTCGACGACCCGCTCCTGTCCGATGATGGACCGGTTGACGCGCCGCTGAAGCTCCAGAATGGACTCGCGTGCCGCCATGTCCGCGTTCCCCCACTTTTTGCCGTCGAAGCTTCACCGCTGAAAGGGAAAGACGGCCTTCCAATCCGCCTTCATGTCCACGACGAGCCAGCCGCGCCCCGGTGCCTCGTCCAACGCCTTGTCCAGCTTTCCAACCGCCGAGGTCCGGTCGTAGGCCCACTCCCGCTCCGCGTCCGTGTGGTGGACGAGCAGGGCGAAGCGCGGCCCCGGCGCCAGCGTGGTCCATTGCAGCATCTGCAGGTCGCCGTCCGAGTTGCCCGCCGCGAAGATCGGCCGACGCCCAATGGCCCTGGCGATCCCGACCGGCTTGCCGGGGCCGTCGTCGATGAAGTCGATCTCCGGCAACCGGCGCAGCAGTGGGCTGTCGCCGCTCAGTTCGTATTTGAGTTTGATGCTGGACCCGACGACCTGTTCCGGCGGAATGCCGTAGATGGTCTCCGTCCACGGGCGCATGAATTCGACACCGCCGCCGGACACGATGTAGACCTTGAAACGCTGCTCCTTCAGATAGGCCACCAGTTCCACCATCGGCTGGTAGACCAGATCGGTGTAAGGACGGTTGAAGCGCGGATGGCGGGCCGTTGCGATCCAGGAGGTGACGGCCGCCGTGAACTCATCCGACGTCATGCCCGCGTGCGTGGCCATGACCAGCGTGTCGATGGTCCGCAGGCCACCGGCGGCGAGCGTCTGGTGATCGCCGTCCAGCGCGGCCTTGTAAGGTTGTTCGGTCCGCCATTCCGGATGCTGCGGCGCCATCGCCTTCAGGCGATCCATCAGGAACGCGGCCTGAACGTAGGCGGGCTGCTCCGACCACAGCGTGCCGTCGTTGTCGAAGGTGGCGATGCGCTGGTCGGGCGGAACGAAGTCCGGACCACCCTCGGCGGTAATCCGAGCGACGAAGCCCATGATCGCGGCCTTGGCCGCGCCGTCGTTCCACGACGGCAGCGGGTCGCGCTCCGCCGCCACGCCCGGTCCGGCGACCAAGGCAAGAATGGAGGCCACGACCGCCAGTCGGACCCAGGAAATTCGGCAACACGACAACACCATGATCGCCCTCCGTTGTTCAACCGAAGCGGCATCGCCCTTCAGTGCGGCGTCGAGGACTGTTGAGGCACCCACAGAGGCAAGGAGACGGTGAGAAACCCGGTCGTTCCGCCGGGAACGCAATTCTCTACGTCAAACTCCCGGTAGACCTTGAGGCGCGTGGATATCGGCGCCTTGCCGATCTGGAAATTGTACCCGGCCGTGCCGCCAAGCGCGGTCGTGCGCCCTTTGAAATCTCCCAACACTGCGCCGGAACCGCTGTCGCCGGATATCTGCTGGTAATGGTAGCCGACGATCCCGATTGAGAAGTTCTTCGAGAGATATTGGGACGCCGCCCATTCCAGATGCAGTTCCGTGCCGGTCCGGTAATTCGTCGCCGGGTTCTCGCCGTTGAACGTCACGCCGATGGCCCCGGACAGGTCGAGTCCTCGCTCGGTATCGAGCCAGGTGACCGCGCCGGTCACATCGGTCGCCCATCGATTGAAGGAGATGTTGGCGAGCGCGCCTTCGCGGTAGTTGCCGACGGGCGTGTTGACCGACACGATGCCCGTCGCGCGGAACCGGCCGGACTGCCAGCCGAGCATGCCGGAAAACACCGGATCCCCGATGGTAAAGGTGCTGTCGCTGGCGGAGCGGCTGAACGGGCCGACGACGGCGCTCGCCGACACGTCCGGTCCCCCGAATGGAATGGTCGCGGAAAAGGCAAGCTGGGCATCGCCCAGCGTCCAGGGCGTCGACCACAGGAAGGTTGGCATTTCGATGTAGGCGCGCGACCGGAAGTCCGTGGCGATGTTGCCATGGACCGGAAGCGGCTTCGAACTGCTCCGGTCGGCGTAGAAGACGTAGAAGTCGTTCTGGAAGAAGACGCCTTGCGGCGGAACGACTGCGGCCAACGGTCCGCGCGATCCGAGCAGATAGAAGCCCGTCCCATTCTCGGCGGCGCCGGCTTCCTGGACCGAAAGACCGCAACCGATCGCGACGGCCCAGGCGCCACACAGCCATGACCAGCGAGAGATCGCGCGATGGGGTGTCCACGCACCGCCGGGCGGCTCCGTTCCAACCGGTCCAACGTTGAGAGGCATGGCGCCACCTTGTTCAGGTTCGAGTCTCATCCGGCTGTTCCGACGGCTCATCACGCGGCCGCGTCACTGTTCCAGGCTGAACTGAAGCGTGAGTCCCGCGAGGATCTGCCAGCGGGGAACGCCCTCGCCGTTGTGAAAGACCGTGTATTGCGGCTCGACATAGGCGTTCAGGGACGTGCTCCGGCTGACTTGCCAGACCTTGCTCACGCCGAAACCCAGGGGGACGTAGCGCGTGTCGTTCTCAAGGCAGCGTCTGTAACCCCGCCAAGCTTGGCCCGTTGCGTCAGTATCGATTTTACCGTCGCCGCCGACGTCTTTCGATCCGTTATCTGACTTTCATTTAAGCAATTTGTATCTAGACATTTGGAGCCACCATTAAGGATTGGCATCCTGCAAAGCTCTCTCTGAAAGAGAAAGCTCGCTACGGTAACGCCAAGCGCAAGCGCCTCGTCGCTGCCCTTCGAGAAAACGGTAATTAACCCGATCCGGTCGGGACGCCTCCGTCCTTCCCTGTTAGGGCGGACATTGCCAAAGGCCGACGCGTGGCTCCGCCGCCGTGCACAGCCAAAGCCGGTGCGCCATGCCGCCGTGGCACAGCGCCTTTCGAACTCGGGTGGGGGCAGGAAAAGGAGAGCGCCATGATTCTCACGCGCCTGTCCGATGGCTTGGTCATGGCGTTGTCGCTGCTATGCGCCTTTTTGCGCCGGGCGACTGTCGATGGCAGACCGATTCCGCTCGCCATGCCGTTGCTGTGCGTGCTTCTCCTCGCCCAACCCTCGGGAGCACAGTCCCCTGCGGCCGAGCCGGCCAAAATGGACAGTGCGCAACTGCAAACGCTGGTGGGCCGGATCGCGCTCTACCCCGATGACCTTCTGGCCATCGTGCTTCCCGCCTCCACCCAGCCCCTTCAGGTCGTCCAAGCCCAGCGGCTTCTCGAACAGCGCCGAAGCAACCCGAAGCTCACACCACCCAAGAGCTGGGATCCGAGCGTCGTGGCCCTGCTGAACTACCCGGACGCCCTCAAGGTGATGAACGACGACCTCGATTGGACGCAGCAGCTGGGCGAAGCCGTGGTGCGCCAGCAGGACGGAGTCATGGATGCGATCCAGGGCTTTCGCCAGAAGGCTTTTGCGGCCGGCAATCTGAGGTCCAACGACAAGCAGACGGTGACGACGCAGAAGGAGACCATCGTGGTGCGCTCGGCAGACCCCACCGTGGTCTATGTGCCGACCTACAATCCGGCAACGGTCGTCTATGTGACGCCACCGGCCGCGCCGCCCCCTTATTACTGGTCTCCGCCTTACCCGTATTACTACGACCCGGCGGCGACCTTCTTCACCGGGGCGGTGTTCGGCACGGCGTTGGGGTTCGCGCTGTCCTGGGACGATCACGACATCTACCACGGCGATGTGAACATCAATCGCAACGTGAACATCAACACGCAGAACGTCCGCACACGGATCGACAGCATTTCGCGAAATCGCGAGAACCGCTGGCATTCGACCAACACCCAATTGGGACGCCAAGCCCGATTGAACCCGGCGGGTGGGATTGGGCGCGCCGCCGCGCCGTTGAACGCCGACCAGGTCCGCCGTGGGTTGGCCAACGCGACGCCAGAACGCCGGGCTCATGCCGCACGCTCCCCTTCATCGCTGCCGGATCACCGCTTCGCCGGCGCCGGGGAGCATTTCAGCCCCGGCAACCACAACGCCTTCTCCAACGTCGAGCATGGAGCGCTCGCACAACGCCAGAGTCTGCGCGGGCTGCAAAGCCTCGGTGGAGCGGGCGGGTTCCAGCATGGAGGATTCCAGGGTGGCGGATTCCAGGGCGGGGGATTCGGAGGCTTCCACGGCGGTGGCTTCCATGGGGGCGGCTTTCATGGCGGCCTGCACAGACGCTGAGGAACGCCAAAAGACGGGATCCGGAGGTTCATGATGACTGCGGCGCATCGCCTTTTTCGAGCGGTCCTGGCCGGCGTTCCTGCGTTTGGCGTGCTGATGTTCGCCATCGCGACGGCCCTCGCCCAACCGCAGCCCGCCCCAACCCCCGCCCCAACCGTGGAGGCGCTGCCCGCGCCGCCCCCTGATCAGCGCGGCTTTGCGACGGCCCAGGAGGCGGCGGACGCATTTCGGGCCGCGCTCGCCGCGGACGACACGCAAGGCCTGCTGGCGATGTTCGGTCCGGCCCACGCCGACCTCGTCGAAGGACCCGACCCCGCGAGCGCCCGTGTGGACCGGCAGCGCGCGGCGCACGCGGCGAAGGAGCGGATGCGCCTGCATGAGGAGGGCGACGTCGCCGGAATTCTCCTTGGCCACAACGATTGGCCCTTCCCGATACCGCTCGTGCGCGTCGACAGGCGATGGTTCTTCGATACGCTCGCCGGCGAAGAGGAGATTTTCGCGCGACGCGTCGGCGCCGACGAGCTGGACGCCATCGCGGCCGTGCACGCCTTCATTCAGGCCGAGCACGAGTATATGGCCCGACAAAAGGCGGCGGGCCGTCCGGCCGCCTACGCACGCTACATCCAGAGTTCGCCGGGCAGCACCGATGGATTGTGGTGGCCGGTGCAATTGGTCGAAGGCAATGCCGCAGGAAACACGCAGGCAAGCCCGCTGGCGGCCTTTGTCGAAAAGCAACGCGTTTTCCTGGAGGGCCGCCAACCCGGCGACCCCTATCGGGGCTACTGGTTCCGCATCCTGACGGCCCAGGGGGCGGGAGCGCCGGGCGGAGCGATGAGCTACGTCGTCGACGATCGTCTGGAGAAGGGCTTCGCCATCCTGGCTTGGCCGGCCGATTATGGACAAAGCGGGATCATGACGTTCCTGGCCGGCCCGGATGGCCGTGTCCTGCAAAAGGATCTCGGCGAAGACACGGCATCGGTCGCGCAGACGATCTGGGCCTACGATCCCTCGGACGGCTGGACGCCGGTGAATGCCCGCTGATGTTTCTCCGAAAGCGGGATGGCCGGCGATGAACGGGCCGTATCGGGTGGACGGGCCGTGTCGAGTGTTGCGGTATCTCCGGGGCGCCGCATCGGCCGTTTCGTCAAAGCTACGCGTTAATTGCCCGACCAGAGTTGCCGCGGCGGCGGCTCCCCATCACGCTTGCGTCCCACATGGCGGTGCCACCTGCGTGCTGCCGCCGGGGGTGTGCGTCAGGAGCGTTTTTGATCCATGCCGCCTGACCCCCGCCGATGCGAACGCGATTCCTTGAACGAGGATAGAACCCCGATCATGAGCATCGACGCACCAGCGTGCCGCCCAAAGCCGGACACTTCCCAAGACGCTCCCCAAGACCGGGGAATGGTCTGGATCTCCGGAGGCACCTTTCGGATGGGGTCCGACCGGCATTACCGGGAGGAAAGTCCGGTCCACCGCGTCACGGTCGCCGAACGCCCCCTCGACCCGGCGGATTATTCGGGGGCCTTGCCCGGCATGCTGCAACCGGGCGCTCTGGTGTTCCGCAAGGCGAAGCATCCCGTCGATCTCCGGAACCTCGCCAATTGGTGGGCGTACGTTCCGGGCGCGAACTGGCGCCATCCGGAAGGGCCGGGCAGCAACATCGACGATCGGCCGGACCATCCGGTCATCCACGTCGCACACGAGGATGCCGAGGCCTACGCCCGCTGGGCTGGGAAGGCACTGCCCACGGAAGCGGAATGGGAGTTCGCCGCGCGCGGTGGCCTGGACGGCAAGACCTATTGCTGGGGTGACGAGTTCACGCCGGACGGCCGCCATATGGCCAACATTTGGCAGGGGCAATTCCCCTGGCAGAACCTGGGATCCGATGGATTCGAAGGCACGGCCCCGGTCGGTTCCTTCCCCGCCAATGGCTACGGGCTGTTCGACATGGCGGGAAACGTGTGGGAGTGGACCTGCGATTGGTACAGCGCCCGGCATCCGGCCAACGCGGGCAAGCCGTGCTGCATTCCGAGCAACCCGCGCGGCGCTCCTCAGGAGCGCAGCTATGACCCGGCCCAGCCGCACATCCGCATTCCGCGCAAGGTGGTGAAGGGAGGCTCGTTTCTGTGCGCCCCCAACTACTGCGAACGGTACCGGCCGGCGGCACGCCAGCCACAGATGATCGACAGCGCCATGTCCCACATCGAGTTCCGGTGCATTATCCGAAAAGGGAGGGAAACGTGAGCGGATCGGCAGACAACAACGACGTGCCCATGCAAAAGGCTCTCAGCCGCCGCAACATGCTGCTGACCGGGACGACGCTGGCCGCGGCGTCCGCGCTGACCCCAGCCGCCTTGATCGGCACCGCCAACGCACAGCAGCCGCAACCGCAACCGACGCCGACGCAAACCCAGCCGTCCGGTTCCCGCCCCAACATCCTGGTGATCTTCGGCGATGATATCGGCCAGTCGAACGTCAGCGCCTACACCTTCGGCCTCATGGGCTACCGGACGCCGAACATCGACCGGATCGCCCGCGAGGGCTTGATGTTCACCGACTATTACGCGGAGCAGAGCTGCACCGCCGGGCGGTCGGTCTTCATCACCGGCCAATCGACGCTGCGCACCGGCCTGTCCAAGGTCGGTGTGCCGGGGGCGACCGTGGGGCTGCAAAAGGAGGACGCCACCCTGGCCGAACTGCTCAAGCCCCTTGGCTACGCGACCGGGCAGTTCGGGAAGAACCACCTGGGCGACCGCGACGAATACCTGCCGACCAACCATGGCTTCGACGAGTTTTTCGGCAATCTCTATCATCTGAACGCGGAGGAGGAACCGGAACAGCGCACCTACCCGCGCGACCCCGAATTCCGCAAGCGGTTCGGCCCGCGCGGGCCGCCGCCGGCGATCCGGACATCAAGGACAAGCTGCTGAAGGGGCACAGCGCTGGCGGCAAGACCTTCAAGGTCCATCTCGACGGCTACAACCAGCTCCCCCATCTGCTCGGCGAGCAGGAGCGCAGCGCCCGAAAGGAGTTCTTCTACTTCGACGACGATGGCGATCTGGTCGCCATGCGATACGAAAACTGGAAAATGGTGTTCTCCGAGCAGAGGGCACAGGGAACGCTGCGCATCTGGGCGGAACCGTTCACGCCGTTGCGCCTGCCCAAGCTGTTCGACCTGCGCGCCGACCCCTATGAGCGAGCGGACATCACCTCGAACACCTACTACGACTGGCTCGTGTCTCAGCCATACATCATCTTCGCCGGCCAGACGGAGGTCGCAAAGTTCCTGGAAACATTCCGGGAATTCCCGCCGCGGCAGCGCCCGGCGAGCTTCACGGTCGACCAGATCATCGAGAAGATGCAGAGGAATCTGGAGTCACATCAGTGATCCCAGGTCGGCGTGGCGACATCCGACCGCGCCGGGCTGCAGAACGGCACGGTTCGGTACGCTCATGCCCGGTGACGGGCGGCCGCATCGGACGCCATGTGGCCTTATGCGCGCCGCACTCTCATCCATAAGGGCGCTTAACAAAACAGGGTTCGGGTTGTTGGGAGGGGCATGGCAGCCCCTCCCGTGTCCGACGCCCTGTGGGCAGTGATTGAGCCGTTGCTCCCGCCGGACCGGCCCAAGCCCAAGGACGGGCAAGCCCAAGGACGGGCGGTCCCGGCTGGACAACCGCGCGGCGCTCACCGGCATCCTGCTCGTGCTGCGCACCCGCATTCCGCCGTCCGCTGCGAACGTCGCGCCGATTTAGCCCGGCTCACCCCTTCAACAGGGTATCCCCGCGCAGCTCCGCCAAACCGTCCTCATAGGCCCGGTCGAACAGAGCCTCCAGCTTCGCGTCGGTCCCCCGCAGCCCGGCGACGACCGCGTGCGCCCATTCGAAATACTCGACCTTCCGTTCCTGCGGCCAGTCGGCGGGCGGGCTGTGCGCCATGGAGCGCAGGTTCGACACCTTGTCGGCCAGCTTCACCAGCTTCGCGCGGGGCGAGGCGGTGGGGGCGGTGTCGATCTGCCGCTGCTTGCGCTCGGCCTTGCGCAGGCGCTTGTCGTCGGTGGTCTCGGCGACCACGCTGGCGACCTCGCCTCCGAACAGCCGCTCGATCTCCTCATAGCTGGCGTCGGTGTCCTCCAGCGTGTCGTGCAGCAGGGCGGCGATGACCGCGACCGGGTCCTTGCCCTCCGTCGCCTCGGCGACCAGAAACGCCACCTCCGACAGATGGTTGAGGTAGGGTTCGGCCCGAACGCCCTTGCGGCGCTGATCGATGTGCTTGAGCGCGGCGAATTCCAGCGCGCGGGCGAAGTCGAGAAGTGCGGTCATGGCGTTCCTTGCGGGTCGGCGCTACGATTGCCCATCGGGGCGGAGCAGGGCGGGAAGGGGCGGAGAGGGCCGCATGTTCACGAGTTTCTTCTTCGAGCTGCGTAAGGCGGGCGTTCCCGTCTCGCTGAACGAGTACCTGACGCTCATGGAGGCCATGAAGCGGGGCATCGCCGCCTTCCGCGTCGAGGACTTCTATTACCTCAGCCGGGCCTGTCTGGTGAAGGACGAGCGCAACCTGGACCGCTTCGACCGCGTGTTCGGTCAGGTCTTCAAGGGCATCGGCGAGACGGGCGGGGAGGGCGCCGACGAGGTCCCCGTCGTGGACATCCCCGAGGAATGGCTGCGCAAGCTGGCCGAGCGTTTCCTGACCGACGAGGAAAAGGCGCAGATCCAGGCGCTTGGCGGCTGGGAAAAGCTGATGGAGACCCTGGCCCAGCGTCTGGCCGAACAGAAGGGCCGACACCAGGGGGGCTCCAAATGGATCGGCACGGCCGGCACCTCACCCTTCGGCGCCTACGGCTACAACCCGGAGGGCGTGCGCATCGGGCAGGCCGAATCCCGCCACCGCCGCGCCGTGAAGGTGTGGGACAAGCGGGAGTTCAAGAACCTCGACGATCAGGTCGAACTCGGCACCCGCAACATCAAGGTGGCTCTGCGCCGCCTGCGCAAGTTCGCCCGCACGGGTGCGGCCAGCGAACTGGATCTTCCCGGCACCATCCGCGCCACGGCGAACAACGCCGGCTGGCTGGACCTGAAGATGGTGCCGGAGCGGCACAACGCGGTGAAGGTGCTGCTGTTCCTGGACGTCGGCGGCTCCATGGACGACCACATCCGCCTCGTGGAGGAGCTGTTCTCCGCCGCCCGGACGGAGTTCAAGCACCTGGAGCACTTCTATTTCCACAACTGCGTCTACGAGAGCGTCTGGCGCGACAACCACCGCCGCCATGACGAGCGCACCCCCACCTGGGACGTGCTGCACACCTATCCGGCCGACTACAAGCTGGTCTTCGTCGGCGACGCCGCCATGAGCCCCTACGAGATCGTCTACGCCGGCGGCAGCGTCGAACACTGGAACGAGGAGCCGGGGCAGGCCTGGATGCAGCGTCTCCTGTCCATCTACAGCAAGGCCGTCTGGCTGAACCCCACCCCGGAACGCCTGTGGGGCTACACGGAAAGCACCCGCATCCTGCAACGCCTTATGGGCGGGCGGATGTACCCGCTGACCCTGGAAGGGCTGGATGGGGCTATGCGGGAGTTGGTGCGGTAGTTTCTCTCCAGCAATGCCTTCAATCCCCTCTCCCCTCTGGGGAGAGGGTTAGGGTGAGGGGGATCGGCACTCGCCGAACCTCCCTGTCATTACTCCAAATTGTCCAACACCATTCCCAAAGTCTCGTCGCCCCACTTCAGCGCATGACAGTACCGACGCAGTTGCCCGCATTGTAAGCGCCAAACGCCCGGTCCTCTTCCGCCTCCTCCGCGAGGCCTAGCCGCCGCTCGTGGTCCATTTTAATCTCGGCTGCGCGCCTTCATTAACAGACGCAGGATCTCGAGATACAGCCAGATCAGGGTGACGGTCAGGCTGAAGGCGCCATACCACTCCATGTACCGGGGCGCCCCTGCCTCAACGCCCGCTTCGATAAAGTCAAAGTCGAGTACCAGATTGAACGCCGCGACAGCGACCACGAATAGCGAGAACAGGACGCCGACGATGCCGCTCTCATGGATCATTGGCACACGTATGCCGAAATGCATCAGCATTAGGTCCACTAGGTAGAGCACGGCGATGGCACCCGTCGCGCTTACCACCATAAGCTTGAAATTCTCGGTCGCTTGGATCAAGCCGGACTTGTAGGCCAGCAGCAGGCTGAAAAATACGCCGAAGGTCAGGCCGACCGCTTGTGGCACGATACCGGGAAACTTCGCTTCCGCAACAGCGCTGATCACGCCGATGCATAGCCCCTCGGCCAGCGCGTAGATCGGGGCGGTGCCGGGCGACCACTCGGGCGTGAACACCGTGGCGAAGCCGACGACCGTGCTGACCACCAAGCCGACAATGGCGTATATCATCAGCGCGCCGAAGCGGCTGGGGTCAGTCACTGCAAGGGACTTGCCGTTCCCGGACAGACCAATCACGCCAGACATTTGCCAGTAGACATAGCCCGCCGACACGGCGACCAGCAGGAACATTAGAAGAGTACGGTTCACCGCGCCGGAGAGCGTCATGCGCTCGCCGACAATGGTGTCGTGACAGCGAAACACTTCCTCGCGAAGCGTGGGGTTGCCAGAGCGCATGAGATATCTCTAAATTCGTGAATTTAGATAGGATTTATAAACTCAAGGCAAACATCAACGCAACCTTGCGTGGTTTAAGGCTCCAAACTCAGGCTAACGATCCGTACCAAACGAGCGAGTGGGAGCCGGCCCCTACGGACTGGTCAAACCGCATGGGTTGATGAGCCAGCTTCACCGGAGTCACAATCGGTTCGCTCTGTGCTCATACAAATCAACCCAGGCTTGATGCCTTGTCGCAATGTTGCTCCAATGCGCTTCTTAGGATAGAATTCATGAAGTTAACAGGCGTAGTGCGCCTGTTAACCAGTGCAACATACCCAAAAAATGTCGCATGATGTTGCACTGGTTAATGCACTGCCCGCATAGCCCGCGCCTTCGTTTGTGCGCTCATCGTTGTGCACTCACCGCACAATGACCGCGCACAAACAAACCGGCGTAACGCCATGGTATCGTTCGTAAATTCGCCAAAAAACGCCATTGTGCAGATTCTGAAATCTCCGAAATCTGCACAATGATGCGGCATTATGGAGCAAACGCCACCAGCTGTTCGTGCACAAAAGGACCATTGTAAATGGACCCCAAGGTCGCCTTGCCGGCATGCGCCAGGTGTTCGCTGACAAAAATGTCTGCACATCGACGAACGAGTCTGCACCTTGCTGAGCAATGCATTGATCCGCAAGGAACTGCGGCGTCACCTGTTCGGGCCGGACGGTCCCGAGGTGCAAACTTTCCACGTGGGGACGTCGAGGCACCCACGGCAGATCAAAGGGTTGGAGGCCGATCAGGTG
The DNA here is from genome assembly GCF_017876165.1 of Azospirillum soli. GTDB lineage: Bacteria > Pseudomonadota > Alphaproteobacteria > Azospirillales > Azospirillaceae > Azospirillum > Azospirillum soli. The sequence goes on along the minus strand of NZ_JAGINQ010000004.1, from coordinate 411,351 downwards.
CAGACACTTTTGTCGGGGGACACCGGGTCCTTGATCTTCAGCCATGCTGCGAGGCGGTGCTAAGTCGCTCGACAATAACACCTTCCTGCCTGATTATCGGCGCGCTGATAGCCGGCGGTTGAGCCATCCAAAGCACCAGATCGCGGTCTGCGCCACAAGCCAGCCACCGCCAAATGTCCCGGCCATGATCTGCCAGTTTTCTATCGCCTCTCCGCCCATCGACTTCCATGCTGGATAGGGAAGGATCGCTATCACGGCCACCAGAATCAGCGGGATTGCGGGGACCAGGAACAAGAAATCTCCAAGAAAAAACATCCGCTGAAACGCCCTGAGCCGCAGCCAAATGAACCGCCGACGGTTTTGGTACGGCTGAACCGTCGCTTGCCTCACGACAAGCGTCCTAGGGTCGAGCGGATCGGGCGCTATAGGCGTCCAGTGCAACTCTCCGGGCGGAGCCACATACTGGCCAAGAGCCCATTTCATCGATGTCAGCAAACCCAACGGCAACGGACGCTCGAATAGAGTTGCCGCATCACCTTCGAAGATGATCCGGCCAGGATCTTCTCGCTCTCGGAGGCCCTTAGTGGACCACCGCCACCGGAAGCCGGAGGAAGCGAGTACGTAGGCAATCCCATCTGTGCCGGACACGAAGCGACCGGTCGCTACGATCATGCCGAAGTCGTCACAGTCATTGACGAAGGAGGAAGGTCTGTACACGCTTGCCCTTCCTCAATCGATAAGGCCGTGATAATGACCGACTTCAATGGCGGCCCTGACAAATTTTTTGGCAGTGGCCCGATCCATTATTACTCCCTTCCCATCAACGTTCAGATAGATGCTATCTTCGCCTATCCCGCCGGGAACTTTACAGCCCGAATAGAAGGAGGAGCGTCCGAACTCGACGTCGATCTTATTTTTCCCACCTTGATCGTGTACCGTCTCTTCGAAATATACCGTCGTTGCCATCGTTATCGCTCCTTTAATGAACGCCTAAGAGGCGCTGGTTGTGTTCCGCGCATCGGTTGTGCCGGTTTCGCGGAACAGTTCGGGATGCCGCTCGAACAGCACGTCCATGACGGTCGTGACCAGCGGCGCAAATTGCGTTCCTTCTATCGCGCCGGTCTACGAACGCAATGTATCGGCAGGAGGTTGAACAAACGCTCCCCAGTGCTCTCCCGCAATCGCCGCGAGCACATTGGGTTCTATACCGGTGAGCGTCTTTACTGCTTCATCTGTCATTACCTTGCATTTTAAATAAATTGGGGTTTCGTTGCGGCAAAGCTGCGCGGTAAAATAATACAGCGCATTACGTGGCACTTTGGCGTTGCCAATATCCTCTATGATCTCCCACTTGGACGCCGAGCATCCTCTTACCGGTCGAGAGAAAGACGTGTTGCCGGGGCCAAGCGCCTTTATGCATGCTGAGATCAACACAAAATCAGGGCTGTCATCTAAACCAAGAAACTCCCTGCATTTTTTCTTGGCGGAGATAGCCTCTGCCTCCGATAAAACGTACCCGAGGGATATCCCAGCAAAACTCACTGCATATTTCATCGGCTCTATGTTCATAAGAAACGCTCCCTAATTGGACACATTATTCGTTTGAGCGATACCGAAGCCTCCAGCGCTCAGCGTGCAGCGTTCTTGCACGACTATCAGCAGCCTGCGCGCAACTGAGAGAGCTATATGGGGTTCAATCCAGAGATTGGTCTCGTTACAGGGGTATCGGAAACCTTGGCCCGATTTGCCGACTGCTACCAAAACATTGATCACGTGCATTGTGTCGCAGCCGTCCAAGATGGACTCATCCAAGCCGCAGGCCCTGCACTCATCAAGAAGAGCAGCCAACCGGTGACCGAAATCCCTGAGAACCTTGGCTGACCGGCCGCTTCCGCGAAGGAACGCCTTCAACGCAAGCTCAATGGCCTGTTCGGTGAGGTGCAACACCGGTTCGTCAAAATGGTGCCGTCCGGGCTCACCTGCATCGATCAGTACCTGTGCGGCTTCAGCATAGGTCTCCGCCATTCGCCACAGGCCGGCGGCCGTTGGAAGATCGATTGTGACGTAGGCACCGGTCAACCTTCAGCTCCTTAAGTAAGTAGGCCGTCACCGGATCGGGCGACCGGGCTGCGCCAACCGATTAACCGTGCTCCGTTGGCTGAGGGCGAACGCGGCAGCCGGGTCAGTGGCCTCTGGATGAGCAGCGTTGTGGGCCAGAAAGCCTTGGACTGCCCCAGCACCAGCGACGGTTAGCCGGTGCAGGATGCCCACTCCATCGTCCTTCGCCAACTTCCAGGTTCGAAGGTCGCGGAATGCGTCCTCGTCTGCCGGCACCGGGGCATCCCGACAGTCGCGGTCGCGGTCTTTCCGCAGGAAGCACAGCGCGGCGATGTGACGGGCTTCAAAGTCCATGTGCGTTCCTTAAATAGACACTGTAGCAGCTAATCAATAAGAAGCAGCGCCGCATCCGGCACCACTTCAATGGCGGGCTTCGCTCCGGCTCTCTTCACGTCAAATTGCACCGTTGTCGTCGGCACCGAGATAACGGTCCCCATTCGGCCTGTTTCTGCAAACTTCTTGAATAGCGCCGGCCACTTTTCGCCCACCACCTTCGGATTTAACTTTACCCGATCACCTACTTGAAGCTCACGCATTGATCTGGTCCTCCTTTTCTCGAAAACCTTATTGGGCGGGCTCCACCACCGGCGGATCAATCTTTGGCGGATCATCGGCGTCATCGCTATGCAGGCGCGCCACGACCGCAGCCGCAAGCATCGCCTTTTCATGACCGGGGGCGAACCACAGGTAGAGGCGCCATACAGGCCAGTTTCCAACCCACCGGTGACCGGACTCGCCTGGTGCCGCAGCTGCCGCGCTGCGGACCGCCTGGCCGATGATCGACCTCTGACTGGTCGTGATCACGAGTTGTCCCCACCCTTCCGGACGTGCTGCCAGTTTCGGGCATTCAGCCGGCGGATACGGGCCGAGATCGTCCACATCAGGCGGCACATGCTGCGGCATGGAAGGCTCTCCTTTTTCAGACTTCGCCAAAGCGATATGAGTGCTGCTCAGCAACGTGTCGAAGCTCGGCTGGAGCAGTTCGTGCAGCCGGTCGTCGACCTGATGCCCCGTCGTGCACGTTCAGAACGAACTCTTGGTCGTGGTCGACGGTACGGACCTAGCACTGAGCGCCGCCGCAGGCCCTTGATCACCTTTCCCCCAGATCAACCCACCTATCGGCCGCGTCTTGTGCCCGTTGCTGGGCGTCGATGTCTCCGTCCTTGGTCCCATCACCATGGAAATCCTCAAAGCCGACTTCCTTGCTGTCTAGCAAGAAACAAAGCCGATATGTGGCCGCTACATCACTTCCTATTTGCTTTACCATAAAGCTGCGTCCTTTTCGTTCCGACATCTAAAAGCTCCATTCTTAGGGGGCACCGGCCGCGTCCAACCGCGCCCGACAAGCTTCTTGAGCCCTATCAGGGCCCGTTCCTGGTTGATCCAACCTTGTGAAAGGCGGCCAATGCCTTGTACCAGGCAGGCGCGCATGGCTTGTGCTTTTCCTCGGTCATTAGGGCTTCCGTTTTCAAAAATCATCTTGGCCATAGATTGGTGTAATATATGCCGTTCATTTTCACTAAAAATATTGCGCTCCTATTGTAAGCCTGCGTCGTTGCGTTACTAGGGGTGACTTGCTCTGACTCGGAGCAGGTAGACGCTGACTGCTGACGAGACCGTCACAACCAACTCTGCATCTTCGAATCGCGGAGAGCGCCCCTCTCGAATGTGCCGCCCCTGCTCCGATGCAAACCCCCACAGTTTCTCAAGCGCGGCATCCAAAGGTTTGGGGAGGCTCAGATCGGAAATGATCTGGCCAAGTGTCTTGGTGGGCTGGTTCAAGATATCGCGCGCAACACATTCAAGAGCCGCCATGGAATGTTGAATAGCGCCGGTGATGTCAGCTACAGGTCGACGGGATAAATCGGCAAGAGCTTCGTGCATCTCCCGTGCAGCAGTCTCACGACCGGCGTCGATCAACATTCGAGATGCTTGTTTGGACGCCTCAGCAAACGTCTCTGATCCGCGCGTGACAATGCGGCCGTTTTCCATCGCCCATCCGATCCCATTCTCGCGGAAGAGATCATTTAACCTGTCTTCAAACTCCCGTCCGCGTTCCTGATCGGCGTGAGCGAGGCGGTTATAGAAACTTTCCGCAATGTCATAAACCCGGTGCCACGGTGCGTTCCAGACCAGCTCTTCTACTTCGCCAGCAACATTTGGGTAGGCGCTCCAGTTATCCGGGTTAGGCCGCTTAAGCAGTATCCCGCAGATCTCTTGCCGTGCGTCATGCGGCGAAAGACCAAGGTGATCAGCGAGCATGACAATGCCTTCGCGCAGTGCTTCCGGTGCGTCCTCGCGGACCTTGATTTCAGCTTCGGCGCTCTGATAGCCGAACCGGCGTGAGAAGGACTCACTCATGCGACGCTCCTGTCAGAGGCATAAAGTGCTTCACTCCGAAGCACTCAGCTGCCGCTATCTTTGATAGATGAATGTTTTGGTGAGGCTTTCAGCGTGGAAGCAAGGAGTTTAGCCTGGTGAACATGACTTCAAAGCGGTCAAGCGTCGCCAATACGTCCACCGACTCGACTTTTAGCGCCGATGGGTTCTGGATGAGCCAGTTTGACGGCGGGAAGTGCGAAAATGCCTTCGCCTCAGGCGGAAGCACTGCGTTGACGAGGTGCTCGACTTTCTTCACCAGGCGGTCGGTTCCAACCTGCGCGGCCGCAAGTTTATCGGTTGTCAGTGCCGCATCCCCGGCCAACCCGTAGGCGCCGTTGACGATTTGGGCGAACAGGCCTGGTTCAAACATGTCCTCGATGTCAGCTTCCGGCTTGTTGCAGAAGTCAGCGACGGTGAAGACGTGCCCTTCCTGCAGGATATTGCTCCGGCGGAGCTTCTCAACCTGTCCCTTTTGCCCTGAGGCAAGGTCCATCAGCACGGCGATATGCAGCTTGTTGCCGCCAAAGAGGCTGATGAACGCCTGCACCTTGTCGATCCCGTTCGCTGGGCAAACGGTCCACCGTCGGTCCAGGCCTCGCCGTCCGCGCGCCTCCAGTTCAGCAGAGACCGCCTGGAAGTACAGGATTTCAGACGGCCCCTCGACAAGCAACGTGTGCTCGCCGACGAACAAGCTTTGGGTGATCTCGTAACCGAGGGCGCCTTGGAGTGGGAACAGCGTGTCACGGTCAGTGCTCAGAACATCGCCGCCCACCTTAGTGCCCAAGGTCTCAAACTCGAACTGTGCCTTCTGCCGTACAACGTCTTCAACCGTCCGGACACTCGACAGATCATCGTGCGGGACCATGAACGGGGAGTGGGTCGTGTAAATGACTTGGTGGTTCGGCTTGAGCTTCTCGTCTATGTATCGGAGCAGATCGGCTTGAGCCTTGGCGTGAAGGTTCAGTCCCGGCTCATCCAGCAAAATGATGACGTTGCCGTGCTTCTTTTTTACTTGGGAGAACAGCACCAAGAAGGAAAAGAACCAAATGAACCCAGCGCTGCGTTCTCCGAACGGCACAGTCATTTCGTGCAGTTCGTTGTAGATGCGCGCTCGCATGACTGTACCAGCGTTGAACGGGGCCGGATCCCCAGTCTTGGCGGCTTCCACAGTGAAGCGGACCTTCAAATGCCGGTTTTGAGACCAGTACTCAAAGATTTGTCGGGTAATCTTGATCGAGGCACTCTCCACCCTGGCGATCAAATCCTCATAACGGTTTACACCTGAAATCTCGTCCAAATTTGTTCCAGCAAATTCCAAAAACGCCTGGAATACATGATCCTCACGGGCGACCTTCGTCGCGGCAATGTCATTTTTGAGCTTCTCAATAGAGACGTCACCGCTCATGCGGTCATAGTTAGCGACGTACATAAACTTGGGAGTTCTGGCATCCAGAATATCGATCACCGCAAGGTAGGCGCTGTGTCCCCGCATCTGCTGGATACGCGCCGCGAGGGCCTGCATCGCTGGCGAGGCACCTGAGCCTACAGATTGAATGTATTCGAACGCCTTCTTAGCGTCCGTCAACGGCTGCAGCGCTTCTCGCTCAGCGTCATCACAGCCACACTGTTCGACAAGGAAAGCCAGAGCCTTCTTCGTGTCGATGGGCACGGTCCAGGAGGAGCCCTTCTGTTCGTAGGCCTTGGTAACAGTAACTTCGTTGCCGGTGAGACAGCCAGGACCAAATACGCTGGTGACTGCCTTCTTGTCATTCTCATCCATCGTCCAGACAGTGCGGATGACTTGGGCCTCTTCGTTCTCGTGGCGCTCGTCGTAGTCGGATAGGTGCTTGCGCGGGTAGTCCTTCAGTTTATCGTATTTGGCGTTCTCCCCGTTGTACGGCCGCAACCGTTCCAGCGCCTGAAGAATGGTGGTCTTGCCGGACTCATTCTTGCCCACCAAGCAGGTGACGTCACCGATCTTGAACTCGTTGCTGTCATCAATGCAGCGGAAGTTGGTGATCTGAACCTTCGAGAGCTTCATGGGTGCGGCGCCGCCCTGTCGGAAAGTTGCCCCCTGGTGCGATTCCATGCGACGCACGGATTCATTGAGGGAATCGAATGGTGTCTCGCCAGGATAATGTTCAACTACGAAGGCGTCAACGCGATGTGGTGGCGCAGCGGATTGGTCTGCGCAATATGTTGCGCCGAAGCCCTTCGACGTAGATGCACGGTTCAGGTGATTCGAAGTGAGGATAGGAGCGCTTGGCCCTGAGCCGTTTTACCCACCGCCGACCGCACGCACCCGCCCACCGCCCCTACAAGCCCCCCCCCCCAAAGCGCCCGCACGACGCGACCACACCACCGTTGTTAGCGTGCAAATGACTGCCAACACCAACCTCACCAAGCGCCCCACTCCAAGACAACACCTCTTGCCGAGAGGTTAGGCGTAACGTATGTTCGCTCATGGAGTGTGGGGTTGTTCTGAGGGTGGATCGCGAGGATGTTGGTGGACAAGCGGACTGCACCGCTGGGACCAGCGGATGATGATGAAATGAAGCGCGCGTTTTACGCAGCGCAGCTTGAGACCGTGGAAGAGACGATTGCTCGCCTGGACGAGGAGAAGAGGCGGCAGGAGAAGCTTTGCGTCTGGCTAAAGGCCGAACTGGCGAAGTTGAATCCCGCCACCCAAAATCCGCAAACCGTTGAGAGCCCCGTCAGCAGTGCGCCAGTCCAGTCGAGCGAGGATGAGCACCTCGTTGTTCCGGATGAGCCCTTTTACCCCGACGTACCTACACGACTGCGACCGGAATCAGAATTCTGGTCGCGAATGTACGTGCTTATCCCGCAGGCGCCCGCAAAGGGTTGGACGCCGACACAGCTCACCTTCGTCGCGCAGAAGGAACGCTCAGACCTCACGAACAAGCGGGTCCGCAATCAGCTGGACCGCTGGCGCAAGCGGGGGCGTATCGAGCATGTCGACGGCCTGTGGCGCCGTCCGACACCGTCTCCTGACCAGCAAACAGAGGAGGGTGGCCCTATGTAGCGATTAGCTGCAACTCGCCGCCAAAAAGCGGAACGCCCGGAATCGGCTGGCACCGACCCGAGCGCCCCTTGATGGCTTCATCACTTGGCCCCGCCGCTCGGCGCAGCACAAAGCGACTCACCGCCCACCGGTTGTGAGTATGCCCTCCTGTTGCGCCCGGTTCAAGGCCTCAGTAGCCATGGAAAGCGCATAAGGAGGCGCACCGTGAACACAACACTGCTGTCCCGCGAAAAACATCGCCGGGGCCTTCGGCGCGCGCCACGGACGCCTCGCCGCCGTCCTCTGTTCGCTCAACTCAAGCACATTTTGGCGCTGGTGCCCGTGTGCCTGGAGATTTATCAAGCGCTTGGTGGCCCCTTTGGCCCCGTTGATTGGTGGGATCGGACTGTCGAGGCGGCTATTAGCTCTCCCGCAGCCACACAAAGTGTCCTCACGGGAACCGTAGAATCCACGAGCGACTGACGACCGGACTGGGTGGCGGGTGAGCGCAGTCACTCGCCACCTCCCGGTGCGCCATCGTCGATCCGGATTCCGACCGCCTTGTCCGCGTCGTCTTTAAGCAGCGTCACGCCCATTTCGGCAAACGCTCGCTCCAGGGCGCCCAAGTTTTGGCGGATCGGCGACCGAAGGCTCCGCTCAAAGTCACGCACTGTCGAGACCCCAACGCCTGCGCGTTGGGCCAGCTCTTCTTGCGTGATGTTCAGCCACGCCCGAGCGGCGCGGCACTGAGCGGCGGAGATCATGAGCGCACCGTACCTATGTCATCAACGCAGGTCAAGGTCATCAATGAGTGATGACATTGGTCGCATCATATGTTTATAGTGACATCATCACTTAGTGATGAGGCTTGCCGTGTCCCAGCATTTCCTTCTATCCGCAGCCGCACGGAGCATTTCGCTCCGCGCCGTGCTGCGCATGGAGGATGCTGAAGCATGGACGGTCTTTCAGCGGATACGCTGGGATGCGACGGGGGGTAAGCCGATATGCCCGCATTGCGCCTCCCTGGTTTGCTACGATGTGTCGCGTGGCACTCGCCCGCGCTTTCGTTGTCGCGACTGCCGCAAAGACTTCAGCCCGACGAGCGGCACGCTGTTCGCCTATCACAAGCTGTCGATCCGCGAGTATCTTGCCGCCATTGTCCTGTTCGTGAACGCGGCCAAGGGCATCAGCGCGTTGCAACTCGGCCGTGACCTCGATCTCTCCTACAAGACGTCGTTCGTCCTTTGTCACAAGTTGCGCGAGGTGATGGCGACCGAAACCCGCGGCATGATCGCCGATGGGGAGGTTGAGGTGGACGGCTGCCACGTTGGCGGCTACGTCAAGCCGGCCAACTTCAAGGAGAACCGCCGCGACCGCCGCAAGGCCGTCAACCAGAACGGCAAGCGCCGGGTGGTGGTGGCGATCCGCGACCGCGACGGGCGGACTCTGACCAGCGTGTTCAAGTCCGAGGACGAGGCGACCAGCTTCATTGCCTCCCGCGTCGCCAAGGGCACCACGATCCACGCCGATGAAGCCGCCGCCTGGGACAAGCTGCATGCCCACTTCCCCATGAAGCGCATCAACCACTCCGAGGCGTACAGCGCCGATGGGGCCTGCACCAACATGGCGGAGTCTTTCTTCTCCCGCCTGCGCCGGGCCGAGGAAGGCCAATACCATCACATTAGCGGCGCCTATCTGGCCCGTTATGCCGGTGAGATGGCGTGGCGCGAGGATCACCGCCGGGAGAGCAATGGCATGCTCTTCAACATCGTCGTCGACCGGGCTGCCCGCATGGGGCAGTCGGTGGACTTTACGGGCTACTGGCAGCGCCGCAAGGCGGCGTGAGTCGCTGGCGCCCCGAGTCGCTGGCGCGTAAGGACTCGTTTGCGGGGTTTATCCACAGATCGCGCGACTTATTCACAGGAATCTTGCGACCAGATTGCCGATCTTCCCACAGTTATGGAAACGTCGCGTTTTTTCCACACCCCAAGAGTGGTTTCGTGTAGGGTGCATGGGTGATCATCATATGCAGCCTCACCGTGCCAAATAGGCAATTGCATTCCGAATCCAACGCGCGCCGCAGCGGCTGTGCAGCAAAAAGGGACTCGGGTTGGTCGGTGAACTTAAAAAGCTTCGCGCACGAAAGGTTCGTGCCGAGAGGTGGCGGGACACATCTCCCCAGACAGTCCCGCCGCCGGAACCCCGCCCAGCTCCCACTACAAAGCTGGGCTTTCCCCATCCCTTCACTGACATGGAGTGAAAGAATGAAGGGTAACAGCTTACATAACGCCTGCTTAGCGTACAACGGCCATGCTATTCGCGACCGTGGCAAAACCGTGAGCCTGACAGACATGTGGAAGGCGGCGGGCTCGCCGGAGAACAGGGAACCGTGGAACTGGTCCAGGAAGGAAGGCGCGGAATTCGTGGAGTTCGTGGCCGCGTCTCATAACCTGACCATGGAGCAGGTTATGATCACGAAAAAGGGCAAGGGTGGCGGGACCTGGGCGCACTGGCAACTTGCCATGGCCTACGCCAAGTACCTGTCCCCCGAGTTCCATGCGTGGTGCAACAGCGTCGTCCGCGCCCACATGGAGGGGCGGACCCATCAAGCACTGCTTGCAGACCGCCAGAACGAAGCCTTGTTGAAAATCAGGATTACAGCCTGTAACGCAGTAACGCGCCTTCTTGGTGAAGCCCGCAGGAACGGCGGAGCGCAGTATGCTGCGCATATCATGCCAGCCGCTTTCGAAATGCTCGGTATCCGAGTTCCAGACAGCGTGATCCCGGCTCCGTTGCGGCAAGGCAATTTGTTTGACGCGCTCCCGAGCTGGTCTGGGCACCGTCCCAACTAACTGAAAGCCCCGGCTGGGTAAATGCTCAGTCGGGGCGTTCATTTAGGATGGCTGCCAGCCCCCACCGCTTCGCTCTTCCATCTCGCCCCACGTCGACGAACTCCACGCCCCTCCGCAGGACTGCCACAACGGCCTTCTGCACGAGCTTCACAGCGCCTGGATCATCGGTGGAAAGCCCGCGCGCTTCCATGACGCGTATGGCGACTTGAGAGGTTGTTAGGGGCTGCGGGGCGTCCCGCAGCACGTCCAGTATCCTCCGCTTCACCTCCCGCTTAGCAAAGGGGCTGGCGGGTCGCTTGCGCCGGCCGGGAAACTCCGGATCCGCCTCTCCCAGCATGCGGAGGACTCCGTCAACCTGAACCAGCTTGGCCCGTAAAGCCCTCTCCCGGATGCCGAGGGAGCGCAGCTCGGAACAAAGCTTTTCCCGGAGCTTCAGAAGCGCATTGACGGAGGGCGGGATAGTATCGGGCATGGCGTCTTCCCCGGCGGAGTGGTCTACCGGGGAAGAGTCTAGGCCACCATCAGACGCTTAGTATGCGAAGTGTTGGTGGCGTTTGCTCCATAATGCCGCAATGATGCACAATCCACCCCATGCGCCCCGCGCATGGCTCTACCCCTCAGCACCCCCGCCCACCGCGATAATCGCCGCCGCGCTGAACCTCCCCCTGCCGTTCGGGGTTACGGTCCCGACGCCGCAACTTCACGGGGGAGCCATGCCGGACACGGACATACCGCGCGATGGGAGCCTGGACGCCACGCTGGACCTGCTGAGGGACGGCTATGGGTTCATCTCGAAACGGTGCTGGCGGCTTGGGTCGGATGTGTTCGCCACGCGGCTGATGCTCCGCCCGGCGATCTGCATGCAGGGGGAGGAGGCCGCCCGCGTCTTCTACGAACCCGGCCGCTTCACCCGGCGCAGGGCGCTGCCGCCGAACACGCTGGCCCTGCTCCAGGACTGGGGCAGCGTCGCGACGCTCGACGGCGAGGCGCACCGGCACCGCAAGGCCATGGTCTTGTCCCTGATGACGCCGGACGCCATCCGCCGCCTCGGCGACCTGTTCGAGGAGCAGTGGCGCGCCCGCCTCCCGGCGTGGGAGCGGATGGACCGCATCGTCCTCGCCGACGAGACTCAGCGGATTCTTACGTGGGCCGTCTGCGCCTGGGCGGGCGTCCCGCTGGGCGAACCGGAGGCGGAGAAGCGGACGCGCGAACTCGCGGCGATGTTCGAGGGGGCCGGCTCCGTCGGGCCGCGCAACTGGCGGGGCCTCGCCCTGCGCGCGCGGACGGAGCGCTGGGCGCGTGGCCTGATCGGGCGGGTCCGCGACGGCTCGCTTGCCGTGCCGGAGGATCGCGCGCTGGCCGTCATCGCCCGCCACCGGGACCGGAACGGCGAGCTTCTGTCCGTGAAGACCGCCGGCGTGGAACTCATCAACATCCTGCGGCCCACCGTGGCCGTGGAACGCTTCATCACCTTCGCCGCGCTGGCCCTGCACCAGCATCCCGACTGCCGGGAGCCGGCGCGGACCGACGACGCCTACCGCGCGATGTTCGTGCAGGAGGTCCGCCGCCTGTACCCCTTCTTCCCCATCGTCGCCGGGCGGGTGCTGAAGCCCTTCGACTGGCGCGGGCACCGCTTCGCCGAGGGGGCGTGGGTGATCCTCGACCTGCACGGCACCGACCACGACCCGCGACTCTGGAAAGACCCCGACCGCTTCCGGCCCGACCGCTTCCGCCAGCGGGACGACAGCCCCTACGACCTCATTCCGCAGGGCGGCGGCGACCACCACCTCAACCACCGCTGTCCGGGGGAGTGGGCCACCATCGAGTTGATGACGCGGGCGGTGCGCCTGCTGACCGCCGCCATGACCTACGAGGTGCCGGCCCAGGACCTGACCATCGACACCGGACGGATGCCGGCGGTGCCGAAAAGCCGCTTCGTCATCGCGGGGGTTCGCGCCGTCTCCTGAGTCCGGCCGCTCGCGCCGAAGTGGTGTTACCCGCACCCATTGAATCGTCACCCCCCTTCGTCTAGGGTCCCCAAGGCCCCCCATAGCCCCCGTGGCGGGTCCCCTTGGAGTGAGTGTATGCGCGAAACCACCCCCATCACGGTCGCCCGCGGCGACGGCATCGGCCCCGAGATCATGGACGCCGTGCTTTTCGTGATGAACGCGGCCGGCGCGCGCCTGAAGGTGGAGGAGGTTCCGGCGGGCGAGCAGGTCTACCGCCGGGGTCATCTGGGCGGGCTGGACGCCGCCGGCTGGGGCTCGATCCGCCGCACCCGCGTCTTTCTGAAGGGGCCGATCACCACCCCGCAGGGCTACGGCAACAAGTCGCTGAACGTCACCGCGCGCACCACGCTGGGGCTGTTCGCCAACGTCCGCCCCTGCGTCTCCTACCACCCCTACGTGCGCACGCGGCACCCGCGCATGGACGTGGTCATCATCCGCGAGAACGAGGAAGACCTCTACGCCGGCATCGAACACCGGCAGACCGACGACGTGATCCAGTCGGTGAAGCTGATCTCGCGGCCGGGGTCGGAGCGCATCGTGCGCTACGCCTTCGACTACGCCCGCGCCAACCACCGGCGCAAGGTGACGGCCTTCGTCAAGGACAACGTCATGAAGATGACGGATGGCCTGTTCCTGAAGATCTTTCACGAGATCGCCGCCGAATACCCGGAGATCAAGGCCGACCACCTGATCGTGGACATCGGCGCCGCGCGTCTGGCCGACCAGCCCGAACGCTTCGACGTGATCGTGACGCTGAACCTCTACGGCGACATCGTGTCGGACATCGCGGCGCAGATCACCGGCTCGGTCGGGCTGGCCGGCTCCGCCAACATCGGCGACGCCTGCGCCATGTTCGAGGCGATCCACGGCTCCGCCCCGATGATCGCGGGGCAGGGGATCGCCAACCCCTCCGGCATGCTGATGGCCGCCGTGATGATGCTGGTCCACATCGGCCAGGGCGACGTGGCGGCGCGCATCCACAACGCGTGGCTCAAGGCCATCGAGGACGGCGTCCACACCGTGGACATTTTCTCGCGCGGGGTCAGCCGCTACCGCGTCGGCACCCAGGCCTTTGCCGAGGCGGTGGTGGAGCGGCTGGGCGAGCTCCCCGTGACCCTGTCCAGCGTCGGCTACGCCAACACCGGGCGCCCCGCCTACGAGGCCGGCGTCCGCCTCTCCCCCCGCCGCGTCGCCCTGAAGGAGCTGGTCGGGGTGGACGTGTTCCTGCACTGGCCCGGCGGCAGCCCGGACGAGCTGGCCGGTCTGGTCAAGCCGCTCGTCACCGGCGCGCTGGACCTCGCCAGCATCTCCAACCGGTCGCAGAAGGTCTGGCCGGAGGGCAACGCCGACGTCTTCTACACCGACCATTGGCGCTGCCGCTTCACCGCCCGCGAAGGGACCACCATAGCCCACGCCGACATCGTGGAGCTGCTGGGCAACCTCGCGCGCGGCGGGCTGGACTTCACCCAGACCGAGAATCTCTGCAACTTCGACGGCAAGTCGGGCTTTTCGGCGGCGTAACCTGTCCGTTGGTGGAATAATCGGCGGGGCAGGGGCGTCCTGACGGTCAGGACACCCACCCCGCGGGAGGCCCGCCGCCGATGCCACCACCCGCCCAGCCGCCGGGACCGGTCGATGACCGCGCCATCGCCGCCCACGTCCCGCGCCTGCGCCGCTACGCCGCCGCCCTGGCCGGCAATCTGGCCGACGCCGACGACCTCGTGCAGGACTGCATCGAAAAGGCGCTGGCCAACCGCCACGCGTTGCGCGACGTGTCCCGGCTGGGCGGCTGGTTGCTGTCGATCCTGCACAACCTGCACGTCTCCGGCCTGCGCGGGCGGCGGCGGCGCGGGCCGGAGGTGTCGGTGGACGACCTCGCCGACGATCTGGCGCTCAGCGCCGAACCCGCCGACCGGGGCGAGGTGCGCGACTTCGTCCGCGCCTTCGGCCAGCTGTCGGAGGAGCACCGCACCGTCCTTCTCCTCACCGGGCTGGAGGGGCTGTCCTACCGCGAGGCGGCGGAGGTGCTGGAGGTTCCCATCGGCACCGTCATGTCCCGCCTCGCCCGCGCGCGGGAGCGCCTGCGCGCCCTCCTCGACGGCGGCGAGGAGCAGGTGGTGAGGAGGATCAAGTGATGATGACGGGAAAGGAGGGACGGGACCCCGTGACCGACGCCGACCTGCACGCCTGGCTGGATGGCGAGCTGCCCGAGGAACGCCGGACGGAGGTGGAACGCCATCTCGCCGACAACCCGGACGTGGCCCGCCGTTTCGAACGCTACCGCGCCCAGCGCGTCCTGCTCGGCCGCGCCTTCGGCCCGCTGATCGACCGGCCCCTGCCGGACTCCCTGACGCCGCCCTTCGCGGCGCGTCCTGCGGAATCGCGCAGGCGCCCGGTGCTGTGGCTTCTGGCGCTGGCCGCTTCGCTGCTGCTGTTCCTGGCCGGCGGGGCGACCGGCTGGCTGGTCCGCGACTGGACCGGCGCCCGCTCCGCCGGCACCGCCGCCTTCATCGCCGACGCCGTCGCCGCCCACCGCGTCTTCGTCGTGGAGGTCCGCCACCCCGTGGAGGTCGGCGCGGACCAGGAGGCGCACCTCGTCGGCTGGCTGTCCAAGCGTCTCGGCAAGCCGCTCCGCGCGCCGAGCCTTGCGTCCCACGGCTACGATCTGGTGGGCGGGCGCCTGCTGTCCGACGCCCAGGGACCGGCCGCGCAACTGATGTACCAGGATGCGGCGGGTCGCCGCATCACGCTCTACGTCCGGGCGTCCTCCGACGCGTCCGACACGGCCTTCCGCTTTGCCCAGGACGGCAGCGTCCACGCTTTCTATTGGCGGGACAATGGCTTGGCATGGGCCGTAACGGGCGACCTCGACCGCGTCACCCTTTCGGGTATAGCCGAGGAGGTGTATGGGGCGTTGAACTCATAACACCCACAGACTTATGCACAGGAATGTTGAATCGACCCCCTATCCCCCGAAGTGTCCATCTGGTAGGTTCTTACCCGGCTGGCACAAAATATTGCGGCTTATGGAAAACGACCGCACTGGTCGAAAGGCATATTGGTTAACCAGGGAACCGGCTACCGGACCACGGGAGACAGGGAATGAGTTGGACGGACGAACGGGTTCAGCAGCTGAAGGACCTCTGGGCCCAGGGGCTGAGCGCGAGCGAAATCGCGGACATTCTCGGTGACATCAGCCGCAACGCGGTGATCGGCAAGGCGCATCGTCTCGGCCTGTCCGGCCGGCCTTCGCCCATCAAGAAGAAGCCCACCCGTGGCGCGACGATCCTGGCCCTGACCGAGCGCATGTGCAAGTGGCCGGTCGGCGATCCCAAGCACCAGGACTTCCATTTCTGCGGCAAGCCCTCCCTGCCGGGTCTGCCCTACTGCGCGGAACACGCGGCGGTGGCCTACCAGCCGGCCTCATCCGGCAAGAAGCGCGACGAAGACCGCAGCGTCGGCGCCGCGTAATCCACCATATTTTGTGTCGAGATCGTAGGTTGGGCCAACCGAAGGGCGGCCCAACACGGTCATATCCAGAACCAGCTTTCCTAGATCGGGGCCGCCGTCACGGCCCAATAGGTGCCAGCCACCAGCGCCACCGACACTCCGGTCGCCACGGCACCAAGCCCCAGCCCGGCCAGCACGGCCAGCCCGTCTTTCGCGATCAGGCCCAGCGCGATCACCAGCACCGCCAGCCCCGGCAGGGTGTTGCCGAACGGGATCGGCAGCGCGATCAGCACCCCCATCAGCAGCACGAAGACACCCAGCGGCCGCAGGATCCCCGACCGCGTCAAGGCCGGGTAGCGGGTCCGCAGCGTCCGTTCTACCCGCTCGACCATCGGCGTGGCCTTCTCCACCACCGTGTGGATGGTGCTGCGCTTGACCCGGCGCTTGCCGATCCACCTCGGCACCTCCAGCCGGTCCCGCCCGACGATCATCTGCACCGCCACCAGGGCCAGCACCGTGCCGAACACCATGCCCGCCGGAACCCCCGGCGTCGGCACGACGGCCGGGATGGCGAGCGCCAGCAGCAGGAAACCCGGCGCCCGGTCCCCCAGATGCGCCAGAACCTCCCCCAGCGTCGGCGTCTCGCCTCCAAGCGTCTCGCGAAGCCGTTTCAGCAGCGCGGACGCCTTGGCCCGTTCCTTCGTCTCCATACCCCTCCCCAACAGTCGTTCGCCGACGATGTGGTGCCCCGAACGCGTTCGGAAAAGGGGAGGGCCGGAAAACGGATAGCCGGAAAGTGGAAGGAAAGCCCGCTCATACGGCCGGCGCATGAATGCGTCATGTTCGGCCGGCCGTATGACCCTCTCGCACGTTGCTACGCAACGTGCTGCCGGGTTTGAATCGAAGGCGTTTGATGGGGGCCATCAAACGCCTTCGATATCAGTACTCCAGCGCGTCGTGCTTCAGGCGGACCCGCTTTCCGGCGAGCAGCGACAGCAGCAGCTGCACCACCACCTCGTGCACGATCAGCGTGTGATGGTTGCCGCTGTCCTGCATGTGCTGGCGCAGGGCCTCGCGCACCTTCGGCACGCCGGTCACGTCGATCAGCACGTCGACCGTTTCGCCGAGCCGGGCCAACTCCATGAAGTCGGTCGTGGTCGTCACGCCCTTCGCGCGGGCCAGCTTCATGCCGGGCGCCTCGGCGTCCAGATCGGCCACCCCCAGCAGCTCCACGAACGGAGCGTCGATCAGCTTCTGGAGCAGCGGCGTGCCGGTTTCGCCGGCGCCGATCACGGCGATGCGGAAGGTCTCGTTGGGCATGACGTTTCCTCGAAATTCATCCTGATGCGGGCAACAAAAAAGCGGGGAGCCGAGGCTCCCCGCCGCAACCTTACCTCGACCCGGTGCCCCGTTTGACCGGGACGCGGCGTCGCACCTGAGTTTTTGTTACGCCCAGGCGGCCATTTTCTTCTGCAGGTTCTCGTCCAGCTTGTCGAGGAACTGCTTGGTGGTCAGCCAGGGCTGCTCCGGACCGATGAGAATCGCCAGATCCTTGGTCATGAAGCCCGACTCCACGGTCTCGACGCAGACGCGCTCCAGCGTCTGGGCGAACTTCACGACGTCCGGCGTGTTGTCGAACTTGCCGCGGTAGGCCAGACCCTGCGTCCAGGCGTAGATCGACGCGATCGGGTTGGTGGAGGTCTCCTTGCCCTTCTGGTGCTCGCGGTAGTGGCGGGTCACCGTGCCGTGGGCGGCCTCGGCCTCGACGGTCTTGCCGTCCGGCGTGACCAGCACCGAGGTCATCAGGCCCAGCGAGCCGAAGCCCTGCGCCACCACGTCGGACTCCACGTCGCCGTCGTAGTTCTTGCAGGCCCACACGAAGCCGCCTTCCCACTTCAGGGCCGAGGCGACCATGTCGTCGATCAGGCGGTGCTCGTAGACCAGGCCCTTGGCCTTGAACTGGTCGGCGTAGGTCTCCTCGAAGACCTTCTGGAAGATGTCCTTGAAGCGGCCGTCGTAGGCCTTCAGGATCGTGTTCTTCGTGGACAGGTAGACCGAATAGCCGCGCTCCAGGCCGTACATGAAGCTGGAGTGGGCGAAGCCCTCGATCGACTCGTCCAGGTTGTACATGCCCATGGCGACGCCCGCGCCGGGGAAATCGTACACCTCATGCTCGATCGACTCGCCGCCGCCCTCCGGCGTCCACTTGATCGACAGCTTGCCCTTGCCCGGAACGACGAAGTCGGTGGCCTTGTACTGGTCGCCGAAGGCGTGACGGCCGATGATGATCGGCTTGGTCCAGCCCGGCACGTAGCGCGGAACGTTCGAGCAGACGATCGGCTCGCGGAAGACGGTGCCGCCCAGGATGTTGCGGATGGTGCCGTTCGGCGACTTCCACATCTTCTTGAGGTTGAACTCCGTCACCCGCGCCTCGTCCGGGGTGATGGTCGCGCACTTGACGCCGACGCCGTACTGCTTGATCGCGTTGGCGGATTCGACCGTGACCTTGTCGTCCGTCTTGTCGCGGTTCTCGATGCCCAGATCGTAGTACTTCAGGTCGATGTCCAGGTACGGCAGGATCAGCTTGTCCTTGATGAACTGCCAGATGATGCGCGTCATCTCGTCGCCGTCGAGTTCGACGACCGGATTGGCTACCTTGATCTTCGTCATGGGTGCGAGTTCTCCCCGAACGGGTAAGGGCGTTGGCTATTCCATGGGCACCGGGCGCGCCGTTTTGTGGCGTTGGCCGGGTTACCGCTTGCGGGCGGTTCCCGACTCCCCGGACGGAAACGGATCGCGGTTATATAGCACCGCCCCCTTGCCGAAAGGAAGGCGCGGCGGTGTCATAAAAGCCCTAAATTGACCGGAAAATGGCGGAAACAGACGCTTCTGGTCCTACCACTTGCCCGATTCAGAGCTTCTGGGTGCGTGTTCTCAGGGACGGTTCCGGTTCGTGCTCCAGCGCGTCGAACACTTCGTCCGCCTCGTTCACGACGGTGAACAGGGCGCGGTGGCCGGTCTGGGCGAAGCCCTGCGCGATCATGTGGTCGATCAGGCCCAGCAGCGGGCGCCAGTAGCCGTCCACGTCGACAATGACGATGGGCTTGTCGTGCAGCCGCAGCTGCTTCCAGGTCAGGACCTCGAAGGTCTCGTCCATGGTGCCGAGGCCGCCCGGCAGCACCACGAAGGCGTCCGACCGCTCCATCATCATGCGCTTTCGCGTGTGCATGCTGTCCACGACGTGCAGTTCGGTCAGGCCGGTGTGCTCGACCTCGGCGGACTGGATGTGCTCCGGGATGATGCCGACCACGCTGCCCCCGGCGCCCAGCGCCGCGTCGGCGACGATGCCCATCAGCCCGACCCGGCCGCCGCCGTAGACCAGCTGAATGTCCCGGCGGGCCAGCCCCTCGCCCAGCGCGTGCGCGGTATCCTTGTGGAGGTCGGCGACGCGGCTGGACGAACCGCAATAGACGCACACGGATTTCGGGGCCTTCATCGCTCACCCTTTCTTTCCCGGAGGGCACCACGTTTCGGCGACTGGTCCGATGCGCCGGTCCAATCCACCTAGGACCAGGGAATATCAGCCCCGGCCATTGCGTCTACCCGGACAACAGGCATCGACCCATTTGGAGGGACCATATGGACCCGCGCGTCATCAACGCTCTGGCGGCCGCTTCCGTTGCCGGAGTTCTGTTTCTTGGTTTCGGCGGCGTCGTCGGGACCGCCATCGGCGCCGATCCCGTGGCGCTCGTCAAGCAGCGCGAGCAGACGATGAAAACCATGGGCGGTGGTCTCGGCGCCGTCGCCAAGTTCGTGAAGGGGGAGGGGGCCACCGTCGCCGACGTCCGCTCCGCCGCCGCCGCCATCACCGAAATGGTCGCGAAGGATCCGCACACGGTCTTCCCGCAGGGCACCGCCATCGGGGTGTCCGACAGCGAGGCCAAGCCGGAACTGTGGCAGAACTGGCCGAAGGCGGTGGAGTACTGGAACGGCCTGAAGCCGGCCGCCGCCCGCCTGACCGAGGCCGCCAACGGTGGCGACCGCACCCAGATCGCGCAGGCGATGCAGGTCATGTCCAAGGCCTGTTCCAACTGCCATGAGGACTTCCGGCAGAAGAAGCCGTGATGTCCATGCGAGGTCCAGCACTCCTCGTCCTGCTTTTGACGATATCCGGCGGGGCGCTGGCGGCGGATCCGTCCTCGCCCAACGCGGTTGAGCGTGGCGAATACCTGTTCAACGCCGCCGGCTGCCTCGGCTGCCACACCGACGAGAAGGGCGGTGGCAAGCCGCTGGCCGGCGGCCGGCCGCTCGCCACGCCCTTTGGCACCTTCTATCCGCCCAACATCACCCCGGACCCGGACCACGGCATCGGCCGCTGGTCCGACGCCGACTTCATCCGCGCCCTGCGCGAGGGCAAGGGGCGGGAGGGCGAGCCCCTCTACCCGGCCTTTCCCTACACCAGCTACACGCGGATGACCGACCGCGACCTGTCGGACCTGAAGGCCTACCTGTTCACGCGGGAGGCCGTTCCCACCCCCAACAGGCCGCACGAGCTGTCGCCGCCCTTCTCCTGGCGCTTTACCCTGGCCGGCTGGCAGTGGCTCTACCTGACCGAGGTCGGTCCCCGCCCCGACGATCCGTCCAAACCGCCGGACTGGAACCGGGGGCGCTATCTGGTGGAGGCGGTCGCCCATTGCGGGGAATGCCACACCCCGCGCACGACGCTTGGCGGCTTGGACCGTGACCGTTATCTGGCTGGCAACCCCAAGGGACCGGACGGCGACAAGGTGCCCAACATCACGCCGCATCCCAAGGTGGGCATCGGCTCCTGGTCTCCCGGCGACATCGCGCTGTTGCTGGAAATCGGCCTGCTTCCCGACGGTGACGTGGCCGGCGGAGCGATGGCCGAGGTCGTCCGCAACTCCACCTCGAAACTGACGGCGGAGGATCGTGCGGCCATCGTCGCCTATCTCAAATCCATTCCACCCCTCGAATAGGTCTCGAACCGATGACGCAAACAGCCGGCGCGAAGGCGGTGCGGGCCGTCCGTGAGGATATGCATATGATCCATCGGCGGTGTTCTGCCTGGGCAATCCGATCTGCTATCCTCCGGACGGTCGGCGTGTCGGCCGGTGGCGAAGCGGCGGTGCATCCGTGAATCAGGTTCTCCTTTTCGGCGGTGTGGCGGCAGTCCTGGCGGCCGGAGCGGTCGCCTATGTCTCCGTGACCCCGCCTCCAGCCCCGAAAGGCGCCACCGTGGCGCTCGGACCGGCCGCCTCGGCGCCCGCGAAGCCCCCCGAACCCAAGTCCAGTGAACCCCGTGCCACACCCGCCGCCGTGGCCCCGGTCCCAGCCCAACCTCCCGCTCCCAGCGGCCCGCGCTTTGACATCGTCCGCGTCGCTCCCGATGGCGCGGCGGTGATCGCCGGCCGCGCGACGCCCGGTTCCTCGGTCACCGTGCGCGACGGCGAGCAGCCCCTGGGCTCGGTCAAGGCCGACGGGCGCGGCGAGTGGGTGCTTCTGCCCGACCAGCCCCTGACCCCCGGCACGCGCGAGCTGAATCTTTCCGAACAGAAGCCCGGCGCCGCCGAGCCCATTCCGTCCGAGCGGGTCGTGGTCGTCATGGTCCCGGAAGCGACGCCCTCCACCGGCGGCGCCTCCTCGGATGCGCCCTCGGCTCCGCTTGCCGCCCCGCTCGCCGTCGCCGTCCCGCGCGATGGCTTGGGGCCGAGCACCGTGCTGCAAGCCCCCACCGTTCCCAAGGACGCCACCCCCAAGGACGCCGGAACCGTGACGCGCAGCATCGCGGCCCCGCCGCCGCCGGGCGGCGTGTCGGTGGAAAGCATGGACTACGACGCCACCGGCCAAGTGGCGATGGGCGGACGCGCTCAGCCCGGCAGCGCGGTTCAGCTTTATCTCGACAACCTGCTGGTCGGCCGCGCCCACACCGACCCGGACGGCCGTTGGCGGCTCAGCCCCGAACGGGCGATCAGCCCCGGCGTCTACACGCTGCGCGCCGATCAGGTGACCGAGGCCGGCAAGGTAACCGCCCGAGTCGAGCTTCCCGTCCAGGTGTCCGAGGTGCCGGCCAACCTGCCGGAAGGCCGGAAGGTCGTGGTCCAGCCCGGCAACAGCCTGTGGCGCATCGCCCGCAGCACCTACGGCCACGGCGTGCAGTACACGCAGATCTATCAGGCCAACCGCGACCAGATCCGCGATCCGGACCTGATCTATCCGGGCCAGATCTTCGCGCTTCCCGTGGCGAACTGAGCCCCGTTGGGCCCCCACCCAAACCCTCCCCCACCTTCGGCGGGGGAGGGCTAAACAACCTGCCCCCGCCGAAGGTGGGGGAAGGAGGGGCCCACGCAGAGCGTGGGAGGAAGGGGGCCTGTCACAGGTACGGCGCGAGCATCCGCAGGAAGGGCCGCGCCTCCTGGAGCGCCAGCACCGTTTGATGGATCAAATCCTCCGGAGTCGCCTGCCCATCGTAGCGCGCTTCGGAAAACAGCAGGATCTTCTGCCCCCCCTGCACCAGGAACCGGGCGAACCTCAGGTCCTGAATCCCGCGCAGGATGCCGAGCAGCTGCCGACGCCGCTCCGGCGACTGCGCGGTGTAGGGGATGTGCCCGACCTCCGCCCAGATCTGCGACACCGACACCGCGCCGTCGAAGCTGACCGCCACGTTGAACGGCAGGTCGTCGGCCATGAAATGCAGGCGCGCCGGGCGTGGCGGCTTGGCGATGCCCAGCACGCCTTCCGGCGTCATCACGAAGGAGTCGGGGTTGAACGGAAGCGCGGTCTCGGCGACCTCCGCGAGCGACGGCATGGCCTGAAGGCGGGCGGCGGGAACGGACACGGGGGGTCGCTCATTCATGTCGATGGTTGGCGTTAGTCTCCGCCCCGCCTGCTAAAATTCTGTAAAGGGCGGGGGAGGACGTCTAGAATGCGCCGCATCAAACGCAGTAAGGGCTTAAGAGACGGCGATGTCCGCCATTGATACCGTAGTCGTTCCGATCCACCGCGCCGGCTGGCCCTTCATCGCCGCCTTCGCCGTGGTCTCCCTGGTCCTCGGGCTTGCCGTCGCCGAGCCGCTCGGCTGGATCGGGTTCGTGCTGACCCTGTGGTGCGCGTATTTCTTCCGCGACCCCGACCGCGTCACCCCGTCGCGCCCCGGCTTGCTGGTCAGCCCGGCCGATGGCCGCGTGACCATGATCGTGCCGGCCGTGCCGCCGCCCGAACTCGGCATGGGCGACGCGCCGCGCACCCGCATCAGCATCTTCCTCAACGTCTTCAACGTGCACGTCAACCGCGTGCCGGCGGACGGCACCGTGGTCGCGGCGGAATACCACAAGGGTACCTTCGTGAACGCCGCGCTGGACAAGGCCAGCGAGGAGAACGAGCGCGCCGCCTTCCGCCACCGTCTGCCCGACGGGCGGGAGATCGCCTATGTGCAGATCGCCGGCCTCGTCGCGCGCCGCATCCTGTTCTGGGTCAAGCCGGGGCAGGAGGTGAAGGCGGGCGAGCGCTTCGGCCTGATCCGTTTCGGCAGCCGCACCGACGTCTACCTGCCGGACGGCGTGGCCCCGCTGGTCTGCGTCGGGCAGAGCGCCATCGGCGGCGAGACGGTTCTGGCCGATCTCACCTCCACCGAACCGCAACGCCAGGGGGAAGTGCGCCGATGAAACGGCCGCCCGTCTTCAAGCAGCCGGTCTTCAAGCCGGGCGTCTTCCGCAAGCGCCGGGTGCGCCGGCCGCACCCGCGCCTGAAGGGGTTGTCGATCAACCACCTTCTTCCCAACGTGCTGACGGTGCTGGCGCTGTGCTCCGGCTTGACGGCGATCCGCTTCGCCATGCACGAGCGGTGGGAACCGGCGGTGATCGCCATCGTGATCGCCGCCATTCTCGACGCGCTGGACGGCCGCATCGCCCGCCTGCTGAACGGCCAGAGCAAGTTCGGCGCGGAGCTGGACAGCCTGTCCGACGTGATCAGCTTCGGCGTGGCGCCGGCCTTCATCATGTATCTGTGGGCGCTGAACGGGGCGGGCAGCCTGGGCTGGATCGCGGCCATGGCCTACGCCGTCTGCGCGGCGCTGCGGCTCGCCCGCTTCAACTCGCGCCTCGACGTCGAGATGCCGCCCTGGGCCTTCAACTACTTCACCGGCGTTCCGGCCCCGGCCGGCGCGGGTCTGGCCGTGCTGCCCATGGTCGTCGGGTTCGAGGCCGGGCCGGAGATCGCCGGCCATCCGGCCATCGTGGTGCCCTGGACGCTGCTGGTCGGCGGTCTGATGGTCAGCACGCTGCCCACCTTCTCCTTTAAGGGGATGCGGGTGCCGACCCACTATGTGGTGCCGGCGCTGGTCGGCGTCGGCCTGCTCGCCGCCGCGCTGGTCAGCCAACCCTGGTGGACGCTGGCCTTCGTCGGGCTCGCCTACCTCGTCACGCTGCCCTTCTCGGTGGCGCAGTTCGCCAAGCTGCAGCGCGCCGCCCAGCAGATGCAGGAAGAAGCGGAGCAAACCACCGACACGGGGGAGGCCCAGCCCACCCCCGCGCCCGAGACCAAGACGACGACCGAGTAGGCCGTCGACTGGGCAAGCCTCAATCGGCGGCTTCCGGCAGGTCGATGTGCCGCAGATCGACGTGCGGCAGATCGGCCGGGACCGTCCGTTCCACGACGGTCACCCGCGCCACCATGGGGATCTGGCGCAGGCAGTTGCCGACATGGTCCGACTCGGCGCGGACCATGCCGGCGACCTCCATCGCCACCTCCAGCGTATCGCCGGCCAGCCGACTGCTCAGCGACAGCGGGACGAGGCCGCGCTTGGCGATCAGCTCAAGCACGCGGGGCAGGGTGCCGGGATCGGCGTCGGCCTGCACCAGGAAGGCGACGCAGCGGTTGGGATCGGTCGGACGGGATTCAGCGGCGGGGGCCGACAGAACGGCCACGGGGCGCACGACGGTGGTCATGGATCACATCACTCAAAAACGGGTCGGAAAAAGCAGACGTACGAAATCCCCGGCTCTCAAAGGAGAACCGGGCTGCTAATTCGCTGACCGAGCGTGAGGTGATGTCCAACCATGCCAGCAGGGTACGGCGGGACGGACGGATGGTCAACGCCCACAACGACGCAGCAGCCGACAAAAGGAAAGCAGCATGTCCACGCCCGACATCCTCATCCGCCCGGCGGAGCCCGACGACGCGCCGGAGATGGCGCGGCTGATCGACATGGCCGGCGGCGGTGTCTACGAATTCCTGCTGGACGGGCTGGTGCCCGGCATGACGGCGGCGGAGATGCTGGTGCCCGGCCTCGCCGGCTCGTCCGGCTCCTTCTCGCACCGCCATTCCGGCGTGGCGGAACTGGGGGGGCGCGTCGTTGGCGTTGCGCACGCCTATCCCGTGGACTGGATCAAGACCGAGGATTACAGCGGTCTTCCCCCGGATCGCCTCGCCCATCTGGCGAGCTTCAACGCGACCCAGGATTGGGGCAGCTACTTCCTCTCGGCGCTGGCCGTCGATCCGGCCTTCCGTCGCGCGGGTGTCGCCCGCCGCCTGCTCGACTGGGTGTATGGGCGGGCGCGCACCGGCGGGTTCGACCGGGTGTCCCTGCACGTCTGGGCCGACAACCCCGCCGCCCTAAGCCTCTACGCCTCGGAAGGCTTCCACGAGGTCGCCCGCGCCGCCGTTCCCTGGCACGAACGCCTGCCGCACCAGGGCGGCAGCATCCTGCTGCGCAGGCACGTGTAGGGCCCCTTCGGCTGTTCGGCCTAGAACTTCAGCGGCGGCCTTCCGAATGGGGTAATGACAGCCCTGCCGGTTTTAGTATTCACTGACGCGGAACAACCCCGGCGGGCAACCCTATGTCGAAGCGACTCTCCATCGGCGAGTCCCTGACTCTGCTGGTGACGTGCTTCGCCGTCCCGCTGACCCTGCTGCTGGTCGCCTCCCTGCGTGACTACCGCGAAACCTTCCTGGAGGGGGAGCGCCACGCCAGGCGCACCGTCCAGCTTCTGCACGAGCAGGCGGCGCGCTCCTTCGCCACTCACCAGTTCATCCTGGATGAGTTGGACGACCGCCTCCGCGACCTGACCTGGGACGACATCGCCCGGTCCGAAACCGTCCACCGCATGCTGAAGCGCGTGGACGAGGCGTTCGACAGCGTGGACAGCATCTGGCTGACCGCTCCCGACGGGCACAGCGTCAACAGCAGCGTCATCTTTCCCCTGCCGGACATCAGCGTGGCCGACCGCGATTACTTCAAAGCGGTGCGCGAGCGCGACGCCCTGTTCGTCAGCGAAGCCTACGAAGGGCGCATCACCCACGTTCCCGCCTTCAATCTCGCGCGGCGGCGAACGGCCCCGGATGGCCGCTTCGACGGGGCGATCACGCTGTCGGTGCACATCGATGCCCACGCGGCGGCCTTCGCGCGGGCCTTGTCCGCATCCGGCGACGTCGCCGGCCTGATTCGGGCGGACGGCACGATCCTCGTGCGGCGCCCGTCTTTTTCCAGTCCGGGTTCCGTCCGCCTCGGCCCCGACAACCCCCTTCTCAAGGCGATGACGATCCGTCCCGAAAGCGGCCTGATCCGCACGCGGTCGGAACTGGACGGGGTGGAACGCTTTTTCGCCTATCGCCGGCTGGGCGATCTGCCGATCTACGTCACCTATGGCCATCCCGTGGCGGCGGTGCAGGCGCAATGGTTGAGCCACGTCGCCATCTACGCCCTCGTCGCGGTGCCCTCGTCCTTCCTGCTGGCTTTCCTCGCGCGGATCGCCATGCGCAAGAGCCGCTCGGAACGGCGCGCCGTCGCCCAATTGCAGGAAGAGGTGGTCCGGCGCGAGCGGGCCGAGGAAATCCTGCAAAAGATCCAGCGGCTGGAGATGCTGGGCCAGATCACCGGAGGCATCGCGCACGACTTCAACAATCTGCTGATGGTCATCACCAGCAACCTCTATCTGGCGCAGGCGCGGGCCGGCGCGGACAGCCCCTGCAACCCCTTCATCGACACGGCGATGCAGGCGGCCTACCGGGGCGGCCAACTGACGCAGCAGCTTTTGAGCTTCGCCCGGCAGCAGACCCTGAAACCGGAGGTCGTCAACCTCACCGAAACCCTGTCCACCATGGCGGACAGCATGCTGAAGCGGTCACTGCGCGGCGACATCGCCGTGGAGACCGACTTCGCCTCCGGCCTCTGGCCGGTCGAGGTGGACCGCGCGCAGCTGGAACTGGCCGTCCTGAACCTCGCCGTCAACGCCCGCGACGCCATGCCCACCGGCGGGACGTTGCGCGTGGTGACCCGCAACGTGGAGTTCGCTTGCAACGACGGCCCGGACGGCCTCGATGGCGCTTTCGTGGCGTTGACCCTGGCCGACACCGGCACCGGCATCGATCCGGCGATCCGCGACCGCGTCTTCGATCCCTTCTTCACGACGAAGGAGGTCGGCAAGGGCACCGGTCTCGGCCTCAGTCAGGTCTACGGCTTCGCCTCCCAGTCCGGCGGCACCGCCGTGATTGAGGGCGAGCCCGGCGCGGGCGCCGCGATCACTCTCTACCTGCCGCGCTCGCGCCACGCCCCGAACCTGGCGACGGGCGACATCCCGCCCCCCATCCCCGCAGGCCATGGACGCGCGGTCCTCTTGGTCGAGGACAGCCCGGAAATCGGCAAGACGACCACGACCCTTCTGCAGGGCTTCGGCTACGCGGTCACGCTGGCGGAAAACGCCGACCGCGCCCTGGAATGCCTGTCGAACGGCAAGCGCTTCGACCTCGTCTTCTCCGACATCGTCATGCCCGGCTCGATGAACGGGCTGGAACTCGCCCGGACCATCCGCCGGCGCTTTCCCGACCTGCCGGTGCTGCTGACGACCGGCTACTCCAACGGTGCCGGCAAAGCCCGCGAGGAAGGCTTCCAACTCCTCCACAAACCCTACCGCCCCGAAGCCCTCGCCAGGGCCATGCGCGACCTGCTGCGGGTCGAGGCATAGGCTCCAGGCGCCCTCTCCCGCCCGCTGTCGCGGGCAGGAGGGGGAGGAGTCGGCGCTTACTTCACGCCCTTCAGCTGGTCGCGGGTCAGCCAGAAGACCTCGCCGAAGCTGTTGGCCGTCTCGACCCAGAAGAAATCCAGGTCTGGATATTCGGCTTCCAGGATCTCGCGGCCGGTGCCGAACTCGCACAGCAGGCCACCCTCCGGCGTCAGGTGCTTGGCGGCTTCGCGCAGGATGCGGCGGACGATGTCCAGCCCGTCCTCGCCGGACGCCAGCGCCATTTCCGGCTCGTGCCGGAATTCCGGCGGCAGGTTCGCCATCGCCTCTGCGTCCACATAGGGCGGGTTGGTGATGATGACGTCGTATTTGCGGTTCTTCAGCGGCGCGAACAGGTCGCCCTGATGCAGGGTGATGCGGTCCTCGTAGCCGCTGTCGCCGACGTTGCGCCGGGCGACTTCCAGCGCGTCGGGCGACAGGTCCACGGCGTCCACCTGCGCCTCGGGGAAGATGCGCGCCGCCAGGATGGCGAGGCAGCCCGACCCGGTGCACAGGTCCAGCACCCGCTCCACCGAGGTCGGGTCCTCGACCAGGGTGAAGTCGTCGCCGTCATCGCTGTCGTCGTCACCGCCGATCAGGCCGGAGAACAGGATTTCCCCGATGTAGGAGCGCGGCACGATCACCCGCTCGTCCACGTAGAAGGGGATGCCCTGGATGTAGGCGCGGTTCAGCAGATAGGGCGCCGGCTTGCGCGTGTTGACCCGCTTGTGCAGCAGGTCGGCCAGCTTCTCGCGCTCCGGCGTGGTCAGCCGGGCGTCCAGATAGGGCTCCAGCTGGTCGATGGGCAGGTTCAGCCCTTCCAGCACCATGAAGACCGCCTCGTCGAAGGCGCTGTTGGTGCCGTGGCCGTAGTCCAGCTCGGCCTCGTTGAAGCGGCTGACGCCGAAGCGGATGAAGTCGCGGACGGTGCGCAGCTCGGCGGCCGCCGTCTTGGGATCGAAGCCGATCGTGGTGTTTGGGGTCACTTACAGGATCTCCAGAACGCTTTCCGGCGGGCGGCCGACGCGGGCCTTGTCGCCCTTGACGACGATGGGACGCTCGATGGCCGTGGGGTTGGCCGACAGGGCGGCGATCAGGGCGTCGCCGTCCAGATCCTTGGAAATCCCGGCCTCCGCCGCCTCCTTGGAACGGACGATGTCGCGCGGGCCCTTGCCCAGCTTGGTCAGGATGGCCTTCAGCTCGGCGGCGGATGGCGGGGTCTTCAGGTACTCCACCACCGTCGGGGTGATGCCCCTGGACTGCAACAGCTCCAGCGTCTGGCGCGACTTGCTGCATCGGGGGTTGTGGTAGATGGTCACGTCGCTCATGCCGGGGTGCCTCCCTCGCGTTATCCCGGCCCGGAGAAATACACCGGCCCCGCGCGCCCCGCCAAGCCGCCATGCGCGGACGCGTGCGGCAACGCAACATCCCTCGCGTGACAAGGCCCCGTCTTGGTATTACCTTGCGCGCTCGCATTTCATACGGCCCGCCGACATGGGGGCCACCAGACATTACGGATGCCCGCCGTGACCAAGCTTTCGCTCTCCAGGGACAAGATCAACATCCTTCTCCTCGAAGGCGTCCACGACAACGCCATCAACGAGCTGGCCCTCAGCGGCTACGCGACCGTTGAGCGGCTGCCGAACGCGCTGGACGAATCGGAACTGCTGGAGCGCATCGGCTCGGTGCACATGCTGGGCATCCGGTCGCGCACCCACCTGACCGCGAAGGTGCTGGAGGCGGCGACCCGCCTCTTCAGCGTCGGCTGCTTCTGCATCGGCACCAACCAGGTCGATCTGAAGGCGGCCCGCCGCATGGGCATCCCGGTCTTCAACGCGCCGTACTCCAACACCCGTTCGGTGGCGGAGCTGGTGATCGGCGAGATCATCATGCTGATGCGCGGCATCTTCCCGAAGTCCAACCTCGTCCACGGCGGCGGCTGGATGAAGTCGGCCAAGGACTCTTACGAGATCCGCGGCAAGACGCTGGGCATCGTCGGCTACGGCCACATCGGCACGCAGGTGTCGATTATGGCCGAATCCATGGGCATGCAGGTCCGCTACTACGACATCGTGAAGAAGCTGGCGCTCGGCAACGCGCAGCCCTGCCACTCGCTGGAGGAGCTGCTGGCGGTGTCCGACGTGGTGACCCTGCACGTGCCGGACACGGCCCAGACCCGCAACATGATCGGCGAGGCTCAGCTTCGCACCATGAAGAAGGGCAGCCACCTCATCAACGCTGCGCGCGGTCAGGTCGTGGACATCGACGCGCTGGCCCGCGCCCTGAAGGAGCGGCACCTGATCGGCGCCGCCATCGACGTCTTCCCGAAGGAGCCGGGCGGCAACGACGAGGAGTTCGTCAGCCCCCTGCGCGGCCTGGACAACGTCATCCTGACCCCGCACATCGGCGGCTCGACCATGGAGGCGCAGGCCAACATCGGCACCGAGGTGGCGCAGAAGCTGATCGAGTATTCGGACAACGGCTCGACCATGGGTGCCGTGAACTTCCCGCAGGTGGCGCTGCCGGTGCACGCCGGCTGCACCCGCTTCCTGCACGTCCACGAGAACCGTCCGGGCGTGCTGCGCAAGCTGAACGAGGTGTTCTCCGGCCGCAACCTGAACATCGCCGCCCAGTATCTCCAGACCGATCCGGAGCTGGGCTACGTGGTGGTGGACGTGGACGGCGACGTGGACGAGGCCGAGGTGACGAACGAGCTGCGCGCCATCGAAGGCACGCTGAAGGCCCGCTTCCTCTACCCCGGCGCGCGCGGCTGATCGGCGCAGACCCGGCAGCGGCCCTTGCTTGAGGCGGGGCCGCTCCCGACATTCGGGGACATGACGGTCGCACGCCTGCCTCTGACGGCATACCTCCTCGTGTCGGGCATGGTTCTGGGCGTGGCCGGGATGCTGTCCGCATCCCCGGCCATGGCGCAGCAGGGCGCCTCCTGCCCGCGCTTCGGCCCGGTGGAGGTGAACGTGCAGTTCCAGGTCGCCAAGCTCCAGCGCGACTACACCCGGCCGCTGGCGCAGCTCGCCGCCATGCCCGGCCGGGCGCCGGGGCCGGCGGGCGCCTCGCGCGGGCACATCATGGGCCTCGCCCACGCCAAATACGGCGAACAGTCGCAACTCGGCGCCCTGTTCCAGCCGATGGGCGACGGCACCGTCTGCGGCGCCGCCAAGACGCTGAACGTCACCTTCGGTTTTCAGGAACGCATCATCTTCGTGGCCCGCGAGCTGCCGCAGGGCTCCTGCATCCATGGCGAGGTGCTGAACCACGAGATGAAGCACATCGCCGTGGACGAGCAGCTGTTGCGGGAGTTCGGGCCGACCATCAAGCGCCGCTTGGAAGGGGCAATCTCCCAAACCCGGCCGGTGCGCGCCCGCTCCCAGGAACAAGCTCTAGGCGCGATCCGTCGGCCCATCGAAGCGACCATGCGCCAGATGATGCAGGAGTTCGGGCGCGAGCGCGAACGGCGTCAGGCCCAGGTGGACACGGTGGCCGAATACGAACGGGTCAGCCGGTCCTGCAACGGCGAGATCAACCGGTATATCCCAAAGGGGAAAAGCCGCCTGTAAGGGGTGTGTCTACCGCTCCGGAGTTCCGGAACACGGCAGCTCTGGTTCCTGTTTGGCTTTCGCTCTTCCGCAACAGCGAACCGCCGACATGCCCTTCTCCTGCATCGACGAGGCGCCACCCGCGTCCCGCCGTCCCGATGTTTGTGGCCATTTGCCCTTCGACCTCGGCCAGCGCGCGCTGGTGGTCGTGGCCCATCCCGATGACGAGACCATCGGGGCCGGCGCCCATCTCGGCCGCCTCAAGGAGGTCCGCATCCTCCACACCACCGATGGCGCCCCCCGCTCCGGTGTGGATGCCGAGGCCGCCGGCTGCACCGGCGTGCTGGAATACGCCGCCCTGCGCCGGCTGGAACTGGAACGGGCCTTGGCCCAGGCCGGCGTGACGGCCGACCGGCTGGACAGCTTGGGCTTCGCCGACCAGGACGCCTCCTTCCACCTCGCCGCCCTGACCCGGCTGGTCATGCATCGGATTGAGGACCGGGCGCCCGACGTGGTGCTGACCCACGCCTACGAGGGCGGACACCCCGACCACGACGCCACCGCCTTCGCCGTTCACGCCGCCTGCGCCCTGCTCGACGGTGCCGCCCCCAGCATCGTCGAGATGGCCGGCTATCACGGCGCGGACGGCATGACCAACGTGCAGGAATTCCTGCCGGCCCCCGGCATCCCCGTCCACACCGTCACCCTCGACCCCGCCGCCCGCCGGCTGAAGCGCCGGATGCTCGACGCCCACGCCAGCCAAGCGGCCACGCTCGCCCCCTTCCGGGACGACGTGGAGCAGTTCCGCCGCGCCCCCGCCTACGACTTCACCACCCCGCCGCATCCCGGCCTCCTGAACTACGACCGCTTCCCGTGGGGCATGACCGGGGAGCGCTGGCGCGGCTTGGCCGCCGAGGCGCTGCGCACGCTCGGGCTGGAGGGTGCCGGATGCCTCTGACCGTGCTGAGCGTCGCCTATCCCTTCGCCCCCGTCGGTCCCGACGCGGTCGGCGGGGCGGAGCAGGTGTTGAGCACCCTCGATCACGCCCTGGTGGAGGCCGGCCACCGTTCCCTCGTCGTGGCCTGCGAGGGCTCATCGGTCGCCGGAACCCTGCTGCCGGTCCACACCGTGCGCGGCCGGATCGACGATGCCGTCCGTGCCGCCGTCCACGCCACCGTGCGCCGCACGATCCGCGCGGCGCTGGCCCGTCATCAGGTCGATCTGGTCCATCTGCACGGCATCGACTTCGCCGACTATCTGCCGCCGCCAGGCGTGCCCGCGCTGGCGACCTTGCATCTGCCGCCCGGCTGGTACCCACCGGACGCGCTTGCTCCCAAGCGCCCGGACACGCATCTGGTCTGCGTCTCGGCCTCCCAGCACCGGGTCTGCCCCCCGAGCGTCCGGCTGCTGCCCCCCATCGCCAACGGCGTGGCGGTGGAGCGCTTCGCGGCCCGCCTGACCAAGCGGCGCTTCGCCCTGACCATGAGCCGGGTTTGCCCGGAGAAGGGCATCCACCTCGCCCTCGACGCCTCCAAGCGGGCTGGCCTGCCGTTGCTGATCGGCGGACAGGTGTTCCCGTACCCCGAGCACGAACGCTACTTCGCCAGCAAGGTCCGCCCCCGCTTGACCGGTGGCAGCCGTTTCCTCGGTCCGGTGGGCGGTGCCCGCAAGCGGCGCCTGCTGGCGGCGGCCCAATGCCTGTTGGTGCCGAGCCTCGCGCCGGAGACCAGCTCGCTCGTCGCCATGGAGGCGATGGCGAGCGGCACGCCGGTCGTCGCCTTTCCCAACGGTGCCTTGCCGGAGCTTGTGGAGCCCGGCGTGACCGGCTTCCTTGTCAGGGACGCGTCCGAAATGGCCGACGCCATCGCGAACGCCGCCCGCCTGGATCCGGAGGCCTGCCGGGCCGCCGCAAGAATGCGCTTTTCGGCCCGGCGCATGGCGGCCGACTATCTGGACCTCTACACCCGGCTGGCCGGCCGGAACCTGCAAGCGGGGGCGGCATGATGCGGGCTTGGACGGAAACGCGGGTGGAAACGGGGACGGTCCGCGTTCCCGCCTTATCGTCCGACATCCGCATCGTCTCCGCCCGCAGCGGGCCGGCGCTGGAGGCTTTGGCCGCACCCTGGGCCGCGCTGTGGCGCCGGGTGCCGCACGCCACGCCGTTCCAGCACCCGGCCTGGCTGATCCCCTGGTGGCGGAGCTTCGGTCATGGCGACCTGTGGGTGCTGGCCCTGTACCGCCGCGTCCGGCTGGTCGGCGTCATTCCCCTGTACCGGGAGGGTGACAGGTTGCTGCCGCTCGGCGTCGGCATCACCGACATGCTGGACGCGCTGGTGGAGGAGGACGTTCCGCTCGGTCCCGTTCTGGCCGCCATCCCCGGCCTGACCGGCTGCCCCAGCATCGAGTTCCCCGCGCTGGCCCCGTGGTCGCCGCTGCTCCGCACGGCGGCTCCGCCCGGCTGGTCGGAGGAAGGCGGGGTGACCGATGTCTGCCCCGTGCTGCCCCTGCCGCCGAGCGCCGCCAGCCTCGGCGCGGTGTTGCTGGCCAGCCAAGCCCGCAACCTGCGCCACACCACCCGCCGCGCCGAGCGGGCCGGCGCCATCGAGATCGAGGCGGCCACCGCGCACACGGCCGGCGGCATGCTGGAGGATCTGTTCCGCCTGCACGCTGCCCGCTGGGGAAAACGTGGCGAGTCCGGCGTCCTCGCCGACCCAGCCGTCCAGTCCTTCCACCGCATGGCCGCCCCGGCACTGGCCGAGGCCGGGCTGCTGCGCATGCACCGCCTGCGCATCGGCGGGCAGCTCGCCGCCGTCCATTACGGGTTCGGCGACGGTCTGGGTGGGGGCCGGCGCGCCTACTACTACCTGGGCGGCTTCGATCCGGAACTGGCGCCGCTCGGCCCCGGCGTTCTCATCGTCGGCCACGCCATCGCCGAGGCTCTGCGCGAGGGCGCCGCCGAGTTCCATTTCCTGCGCGGGCGGGAGCCCTACAAGTACCGCTGGGGCGCCCTGGACCAGCCGAGCGTCACGCGCCGCTTCCATTGCGGAGACGACGCATGAACCGACCCATCGGAGTCCGCTGGACCATCGGCGACGTCAGTCCGCGCGGGTTCGAGGCGCTGCGGCTCTCCATCTGGGGCGCGTGGCGGCTGTTCGGGCCGGAGGCGCGCTATGCGGTCGTCGTCAACAGCCTGACGCCCGAAGCCGCCCAGCGGCGCACGGGCGCCGTGCCGGACGCGGTGGAGTGGCGCACGGCCGGCGGACTGCCCGACTTCCTGCGCGATCACCTCGACGCCGAGATGGCGGAGGGCGTGGCCTGGAAGTTCGCACCGCTGCGCTGCTTCCCGGACCGGTACGAGCTGTCGCTCGACAACGACTGCATCCTCTGGGACCTGCCCGAGGCCATGCGGGCGTGGCTGGAGGAGGCGGAACCCCGCTGCCTCGTCGCCGCTGACGTGACGGCGGCCTTCGGCGCCTTCGCCGGCCTGACGCGGGACGATCCCCGGAACATGGGCATCCGCGGCCTGCCGCCCGGCCACGACCTGGGCGCCGCGCTTTGGGCCGTGTTGGCCCGGCATCCGGTGCCGCTGCGCTCCGAACTGGACGAGCAGGGGCTTCAGGTCGTGGCGCTGGATCTCGGCCGTCCGGCCCATGTGGTGTCCACGGCGGACGTGAACCTCTGTTCCCCCTTCTGGCCGAAGGTGCCGGAGCTTGGGCGGGCCGGCGCCCACTTCGTGGGTCTGAACGCCCGGAACCTGCCCTGGAACTACTACGACCGTCCGGCGACCGAATGCGTCATCGAGAACTGGCGCAACCACCGGCCGGAGCTGTACCGCCGCGTCGGGCTCGCCGAGCCCGTCCTGACCGATGCCTGAACCGCCCACACTCGGTCGGGCGACGCTGACGGTCGAGATGGTCATCCGCCTCTGCGCAGAGGCGGACCTGCCGGCGCTGGAATGGATGGGCCTCTTCTCCCCGCACCGGGCCGTGATCCGCGATGCCTTCGAGGCGCAGCAACGGGGCGACGGGCTGATGCTGCTGGCGCTGACCGCCGGATTCCCGGTCGGTCAGGTGTGGATCGACCTCGCCCGCAAGCGGGGGGAGGGGACGGCGGTGCTGTGGGCGGTGCGGACCTTTCCCCCCTTGCAGGGCGCCGGCATCGGCCGGCACCTGATGACCGCCGCCGAACGGATCCTGCGGGAGCGCGGTATCCACCGTGCCGAACTGGGGGTGGAGCGGGCGAACGAGGGGGCGCGGCGCTTCTACGAAAGGCTCGGCTGGCGAGAGGCGGGGACGCTCCGGGAAACGTTCCGCTTCACCGATCCCGAGGGGCGGATCTTGGAAGAGCCGTTGGATCAGTGGCGCATGGTCAAGGACCTGGACGGGTGACCACGCCGGTTTGGGCGGCCCGTCTTCGCCGTATGCCTGTCCTTATGTCGTCATTCCCGCGCAGGCGGGAATCCAGCCCGGACAAGCATTGAACCGCGGAGATCCTGGATCCCCGCCTTCGCGGGGATGACGGTGAGGAGACGGAACGCTCCGAGCGGGCACGCTTCCCCGGACAACCGTGCGCCTTCGCGGGGAGGACGAAGGGGAGACGGTCACCGCTTCCTCTTCCCGCGTCCGGAATCGTGTCGGTCCATGAACTCCGGCGGCTTGCGGGCGACCCAGCGGAGGAAGGACGCGATGTCCGGATGGCCGCGCAGGCTTTCGACCGTATGATAGTGGTCACGCAGTTGCTGTTCGCTCAGCACGGCGTGGATCTTGGCGTGGCAGATGCGGTGCATGGTCACCGTCTCCCGTCCCCCGTAGGTGCGCGGGACGAGGTGGTGTTCGTTCAGGCTCGGCCCCGGCATCATCGGACGGCCGCAGAGCGGGCAAGGCGGAAGGGCGTCCATCGGCCTGTCATGGCATGCCCACAGGGGAGGGCGGGGCGAGGGTCGCGCGGATGCGGGCCTCCAGCTCCTCCGAACGGTAGGGCTTCTGGATGATCGTCAGCCCGTCGATCTGCGCGGCCTTGGGGATCTCGGCGTAGCCGGTGACCATCAGCACCGGCAGGTTCGGCCGCTCGGCGCGCAGGGTCCGGATCAGCTCAAGCCCCGTCATGCCGGGCATGGCGTAGTCGGTCAGCACGAGGTCCACCTCCGTCTCGCCGGACAGAATCTCCAAAGCCTCGATGGCGCTGGACGCCTCCGTGACGTGGAAACCGGCCTGCTCCAGGACCGTCACGGTGGTCATGCGGACGAGCGCCTCGTCCTCCACCACGAGGACGGTGGCGAAACGCTGATGCTTGGCAGCCTCGGGTTCCGGGACGGCGGCCTCCAGCATCCTTTCCCCAATCTCGGCGCGCGGCAGGTAGAGCGCCACCGTCGTGCCGGCGCCGATACGGGTGTCGAGCGTCGCCGTGCCGCCGGACTGCGCTGCCAGCCCGTGCACCATGGATAGGCCGAGGCCAGTGCCGTGGCCGACGCCCTTGGTGGTGAAAAAGGGCTCGAAGACGCGGGCGGCGACGTCGGGGCTCATGCCCGTGCCGGTGTCGGTCACCGCGATTCGGACGAAGTCGCCGGGGGCGAGATCGGCCGGACGCGCGGCGGCATCGGCCGCGCAGTTGACGCTGCGGATCACCAGCGTTCCGCCGCCGGGCATGGCGTCGCGCGCGTTGATGGCGAGGTTCAGCAGCGCCATTTCCAGTTGGCTGGGGTCCACCTGCGCGGCCCACAGGCCGGGCTCGGTCTCCGTCATGATGTGGATCGTGCCGCCGAGCGTCCGCTCCAGCAGCCCAACCATGCCCTGGACCAGGGCGCCGACGTCCACCGTCTTCGGCTCCAGCCGCTGGCGGCGCGAGAAGGCCAGCAGGTGCTGGGTCAGCGTGGCGCCGCGATCCACCGCTCTGGTCGCCATGCTCAGCGCCTCGCCGGCTGGGCCGCCGTCGATGTCCGCCTTCGCCTCGATCAGATAGAGCGCCGACCCGATGGCCTGGAGCAGGTTGTTGAAGTCGTGCGCGATACCGCCGGTCAACTGGCCGATGGCGTCCATCTTGCGGGCCTGGTGCAGCGCCTCCTCGGCGTCGCGCAGCGCCGCTTGGGCGCGCTCGCGTTCGCTGATGTCGCGGGCGACGTGGAAGGCGCCAATGCGCCGGTCGCCCGCGTCCAGGATCGTGCCGAAGGCCAGCTCGTAGCGGCGGCGGCGCAGGATCGGGTTGCCGAAGTCGGAAACGATGGTGAAGCTCTCGCCGGACAGCGCGCGGCCCCACAGCTCCCGCGCCGCCGCCTCCATGTCCGGCAGTCCGGCCAGCATGTCGAGCAGCGAGGCGCCGATCTCCGGGCGCTGGCCGAAGAGGGACTCGAACTCGTCCTGGTAGGCGTTGTTGAACAGGATGAAGCGCAGATCCTGGTCCATGGCGACGATCATGTCGCCGCTGCTCTCGATGATCGCGGCGAACAGGCGGCGGTCGGCGGCGTGGCGCTCCACCACCTCGCCCAGCTGCTCCTCGTGGGCGCGGCGGCGCTCGGTGACGTCTTCCAGGATGCCGACGGCGCGCGTTGCCTGCGGATCGGGGTCGGCGAGAAAGGCGCCCCGCATGGCCAGCCAGCGCACCCGGCCATCGGGGGAGCCCACCGGGAACTCCACCTCGAACTCACCGGCGGCCGGACCGTCGCGGTGCAGGGCGATGCGGATGCGGTCGCGGTGGTCGGCCGCGACGTTGCGGATCCACGCCTCCAGCGACGACCCGCCGGTGGCGGACACGCCGAGCAGCGCGGCCGTGCGGCCCCAGCCGTGGAACTGCCCGCCGCGCGCGTCGAAGCGCCAGACGCCGAGGC
The DNA here is from genome assembly GCF_017876165.1 of Azospirillum soli. Lineage (GTDB taxonomy): Bacteria > Pseudomonadota > Alphaproteobacteria > Azospirillales > Azospirillaceae > Azospirillum > Azospirillum soli. Next base: position 373,130 of record NZ_JAGINQ010000004.1, on the reverse strand, counting down.
CGACCGCTTCCATGGCGAGCCGCTGCTGTGCCTCGCTATCGCGCAGGCGCCGGGCGGTGGTGGCGAGCGCGCCGGCCACCTCGTTCACCTCGCGCAGCAGGGTGCGCTCGGCCAGAACCGGCGCGGCGGGGATGGATCCGCGGCCGAGCGCCAGCGCGGATTCGGCGAGCGCGGTCACCGGCTCGGTGATGCGCCGGCCGACCGCCAGCGTCATCAGCAGGCTGAGCATCAGCAGGATGCCGCCCCCGCTCAGCACCAGGGTCACCGACTGGCGCATCGGCTCGTCGATGATGGCCTGCGGCACGCCCACGGCGACGGTCCAGCCCGACAGGTCCGACCGGGCGAAGGCGTTGAAGAAGGGAACGCCGTCGCGCGCGTTGAAGCGGAAGGTTCCGGCCGGCGTCGTCGATGTCAGCTGGAAGGTGTCCGGCGATACGGGCGTGCCGGTGAACGCCTCCGGCGCCTTCGTCCGGGTGATGAAGACGCCCTTGCGGTCCCACAGGCCGGCGATCCACCCGGTCGGCAGCGTCTGGTTGGCCAGGACGGCCGCCAGGACTTCGGTCGGGACGCTCATCGACAGGACCCGGTTCACCCCGCCTTCGCGCGGGACCGGCACGGCGACGGCGACCACGGGGCGGCTGGCCACGGCGCCGGTGAACAGCTCCGAAATCTGCGGTTGGCCGGTTTCCGCCGCCCGGCGGATCAGGGCCGGCACCGCCGCGCGCGGCAGCGGTTCGCCATAAGGGCGGCGCGTGCTGACGATCTGCTGGCCGTTCCCGTCGGACAGGACGATGTGGATTCCCTCGCGCCGAATGTCCTTGTCGCGCAGCACGTTGGTGGCCTGCCGGTGGAAGGCGGCGAAATCATCCGTGGCGATGTGGTGGGAGTTCGTCAGCACCTGCAGCGCCGTGACCATGGAGGTCAGCTCACGGTCGATGGCGACGGCCATCGTTCGGGCGAGATCCTGGCCCGACCGCTCGATGGTTGCCCGCTGGGCCTCGGCCATGCGGATCACCGTCCAGCCGGCGAAGGCCAGCACCGGCAGCAGCGCCGCCATCACCAGCAGCACGAGCCCGGCGCGCAAAGACAGGCCACCGGCCGGCGTGCGGGGGGCGGTGCCGCTTTCCGCAGGTTGGGCTTGCAGGTCCGAGATCGGTTCCCGAACAGGCACGGTCGTGTCTTTCCTCGCGTTGGTTGAGCGGCGGCGCGGGCCCGCAACATCGCAGAGTCCGGCCTGAAAAGACATACCCCCATCGAAATAGACGCGTCCAAGGGGAACCGGCCGGGACTCGTTCTGTTGCCTGATTGCGAGGAACGCAAACTTTTGGCGAAGGACTTGGGTGACCGGAATGGTTGACCGCAACCCTGACGATACCGCGTCCGGCAAAGGCAGCCCCAACAATGGCAGACCCAGCAACGTCGGGGCCGGTCCCGGCACGGGCAATCCGCGCCCCGACTATCCCGGCGGTTCGCCGGCCGATGTCCGGGACGGCACTCTGCGCCAGCGCCCACCGGTGGACGACCGCACCGGGCCGGCCAATCCGGGCCTTGCCGCCGAGGGCGTCTCGCCCAATGCCCGGCATTCCACCGTGACGCATTCCACCGTGACGCCGTCTTCGACCCGCTCCGGCTGGTCGGGCGGTGGGATGGCGATCCCGGCGCTGTTCGTGGTGGTGGCGATTTTGGCCCTGATGGCGGTGTTTCTGTGAGCGTGCAGGAGGGAGAATTTACGATGTCCGATAAACGGAATGAGCGGAGCGGCGCCGACTGGCAGACCACCGGCCAGGCGCCCTTCAACGAGAAGCCCGGCCCCATGACTCCGCCCTGCGGGCCGGAAAAGCCGGCCGACGGCCAGGGCCGCAAGAGCCCCGGCAAGACGACCGAGGTGGATGACACCCAGGTCGGGCAGGCCGGCGGCGCCGGCGGTCGTGGCGGTGCCACCGCCTTCGGCGGCGTGGAGCGCGTCCAGCCCCGCACCAAACCCGGTGGCGGGAAATAGCGAAGAAATGGCACCGCCGCCGGCTGCCGTCGTTTCCCGTCGTAGAAGACGGAAGGGACGGGGGCAGAGATGGATGAGATTGCGGCGGTGGTGCGATTCGCTCTGGGACTCGGCCTCGACGGCAAGGAACTGGGCCTCGGCCAGATGGTCCTGCGGGCAGTCGTCGTCTATGTCGTGACCGTGGCGATGGTCCGCCTCGGCAAGAAGCGGTTCATGGGCAAGGCCACGGCCTTCGATGTGATCCTCGGCATCATGCTGGGCTCCGTCGTCAGCCGCGCCATCACCGGCAACGCTCCGTTCGTGCCGGCGCTCGGCGCGGCGGCGATGCTGATCGCGCTGCACGCCGCCATCTCCGCCATCGGCTGCCGGTTCCATGGCTTCGGCTGGCTGGTGAAGGGCGACGCGCGGCTTCTGGTCCGCGACGGCACGGTCGATTGGGCGGCGATGCGGCGCGCGCACCTGACCCAGAGGGACCTAGACGAGGATCTGCGCCGCCACGGGATGACCGGCGTCGATCAGGTGACCGAGGCCCGTCTGGAGCGCAACGGCGACATCAGCGTCATCAAGGCCAAAAGCGCGCCCAAGGTCGTGGAGATCGCCGTCGCCGACGGCGTGCAGACCGTGCGCGTGGAGTTGGGCTGACATAAGAAAAGGGAGCCGAAGCCGGCTCCCTTTCTTGCGTTCGTATGGCTGGGACGCTTACGGCAGCGGCTTGCCGGCCATCAGGTCCACGAAGCGGTCGAACAGATAGTGGCTGTCCTGCGGGCCGGGCGAGGCCTCGGGGTGGTACTGCACCGAGAAGACCGGCTTGCCCTTCAGGCGGATGCCCTCGTTGGTGCCGTCGAACAGGCTGACGTGGGTCACCTCGGCGTCGGCGGGCAGGGTCTCCTCCATCACCACGAAGCCGTGGTTCTGGCTGGTGATCTCCACGCGGCCGGTGGCGAGGTCCTTCACTGGATGGTTGGCGCCACGGTGGCCCAGCGGCATCTTCTTCGTCTTGGCGCCCAGCGCCAGCGACAGCATCTGGTGGCCCAGGCAGATGCCGAACACCGGCAGGCCGGTGTCGATCAGGCCGCGGATGGTCGGGACCGCATACTCGCCCGTGGCGGCGGGGTCGCCGGGGCCGTTCGACAGGAAGACGCCGTCCGGCTTGTGGCGCATCACGTCCTCGACTGTGGCGTTGCCGGGCACGACCGTCACCTTGCAGCCGGCCGCCGCGAGGCAGCGCAGGATGTTGCGCTTGGCGCCGAAGTCCAGCGCGACGACGTGGAAGCGCGGCTCCTCCTGCTTGGCATAGCCCTGGCCCATGGTCCAGGCGCCCTCGTCCCAGCCGTAGGTCTGGCGGCAGGAAACCTCCTTGGCGAGATCCATGCCCTCCAGCCCCGGCCAGCCCTTGGCCTTGGCGATCAGCGCGTCGAGGTCGAACTTGCCGTCCGGCGCGTGGGCGACGACGCCGTTCGGCGCGCCCAGGTCGCGGATGCGGCGGGTCAGGCGGCGGGTGTCCACGCCCGCCAGACCGACGAGGCCGAAGCTCTTCAGCCAGTCGTCCAGGTGGCGGGTGGCGCGCCAGTTCGACGGGTCGGTGATGTCCGCGCGCAGGATCAGGCCGCGCGCCACCGGGGTCACCGTCTCGATGTCCTCGACGTTGGCGCCGGTGTTGCCGATGTGCGGGAAGGTGAAGGTGATGATCTGCCCGGCGTAGCTCGGGTCGGTCAGGATTTCCTGATAGCCGGTCATCGAGGTGTTGAAGCACACCTCACCCACCGAATCTCCCACGGCACCGATGCCTCGGCCCTTGAAGACGGTGCCGTCGGACAGAACCAGGACACCGGTGTAAGCGCCGGCATCGCCCGCCGGGAGAGTCGATTGAGCCATCCTTCAGACCTTATCAAGAGCCGCCGCGGGTACATATAATCGTGTTGCGGAACGGCGACAGCGCGTTCGTCCCGCTCGGCGCACGCGTCGCCGTTCGCTCCTGGTTCGTCCGAAAATCCGTGAGGACACGCGGACGGAGCCGGGACCGATTAATCGGGACGGGTGGGCCGGTCAACCGTATATGACGATTGGTGATCCGATTTCCAGCGGTCCGTTTGCATGGTCGGGGTGCGGAAACGAATTGCCGTGGCAATCCGCCGGCATTTTAGGAATATTGCCGGTCCGTGCCGGGGTGTCCCGGCCTATCGAGATGAGGGAACAGGCATGCTGCGCACGCGGCTGAACGAGGCCTTGAAGCAGGCGATGCTCGCCAAGAACCAGCGCGCGGTGTCCACCGTGCGCCTGATCCTGGCCGCGTTGAAGGATCGCGACATCGCGGCGCGCACGCGCGGCGCCCCCGAACTGGACGACGCCGAAATCCTGTCGATGCTGCAGACCATGATCAAGCAGCGCCGCGAATCCATCAGCCTGTACGAGCAGGGCGGCCGCCTCGAACTCGCCGAGCAGGAGCGCGAGGAGATCGGCGTCATCGAAGGCTTCCTGCCGAAGCAGATGTCGGACGAGGAGGTGAACGCCGCCGTCCAGGCCGTGGTCGCCGAGACGGGTGCGGCCAGCATCAAGGACATGGGCAAGGTGATGGCGGAGCTGAAGGCCCGCTACGCCGGCCAGATGGACTTCGCCAAGGCCGGCCCCGTGGTGAAGCAGCAGCTTTCCGGCGGCTGAGGGGCGGGCGGCTGAAGGGCGGGGTGCCGGCGGAGTAGACCGAACGCGGGCGGAGCCGTTGGAGTGTCCGGCGGCGTTCTGCTATAGGGTTCTGCCCATCCCGTCACGGTGACGCTCACCCATGGCCTTTCCGCCCCAATTCCTGGAGGAGTTGCGCACCCGGCTGGCGCTGTCCGACGTCGTCGGCAAGCGCATGCGCCTGATCCGCGCCGGGCGCGAATACAAGGCCCCGTGCCCGTTCCACCACGAGAAGACGCCCTCCTTCTACGTCAACGACCAGAAGGGCTTCTTCCATTGCTTCGGCTGCGGGGCCCACGGCGACATCATCGGTTTCGTGATGCGCCACGACAATCTGGCCTTCCCCGAGGCGGTCGAGGCGCTGGCGGGGGAGGCGGGCCTGCCGGTCCCCCGCGCCACCGAAGAGGACAAGCAGCGCTACGAGCGCCGCAAGACGCTCCATGACCTCGTCGAGCAGGCGGCGCGCTGGTTCGAACAGCAGCTCTACGCCCCCGTGGGGCGGGCGGGGCTGGAGTATTTTCAGCGCCGGGGCCTCGACCCGGAAATCATGGCCCGCTTCCGGCTGGGCTTCGCGCCCGGCGATTCCGGGGCGCTGCGCCAGCATCTGCTGAAGCTGAACTTCGCCGAGGAGGACATGGTCACCGCCGGCCTGCTGAAGCGGCCGGACGACGGGCGGACGCCCTTCAGCTTCTTCCGCAACCGCGTGATCTTCCCGGTCACCGACCGGCGCGGCCGGGTGGTCGCCTTCGGCGGGCGCATCCTGGAGGGCGACGGGCCGAAATACGTCAACACCTCCGACACGCCGCTTTTCCAGAAGGGCACGCTGCTCTACGGCCTGTCGCGGGCGCGGCAGGCGGCGGCCGACGGCAAGCCGGTGATCGTCGCCGAAGGCTACATGGACGTGATCGCCCTTGTCCGCGCCGGCTTTGAGGGGGCGGTGGCGCCGCTCGGCACCGCGCTGACCGAGACGCAGGTGCAGGAGCTGTGGAAACTCATCCCCGACGCGGAAAAGGTGCCGTTCCTGTGCTTCGACGGCGACAACGCCGGCCGGCGCGCCGCGTGGCGGGCGGTGGAGCGCATCCTGCCGCACCTCGCCCCCGGCCATTCGGCCCGCGTCGCCTTCCTGCCGGAGGGGGAGGACCCCGACAGCCTGATCCGCCTTCAGGGTGCCCGCGCCATGCAGGCGTTGCTGGACGACGCCATTCCGCTGTCCGAGGCGGTCTGGCGGATGGAGACCGAGGGCAAGCCCACCGACACCCCCGAATCGAAGGCCGCCGTGAAGGCCGCGCTGGAGGCGCGGGTGGGGCAAATCGCCGACCGGGACGTTCAAATCTTCTATCGCACGGAAATGCGCCGCCGCGTGGACGAGGCCTTCGCCCCGCCGCCGCGCCAGCGTCCCGGACGGGCGCCGTGGCAGCCCGGCCAATGGGTGGGGGGGCGTCCCGGCCAGCCGCCGCGCCGCCACGTTCCCGGCACGCCGGGCCTGCGCACCGGGCCGCAGCCGGGCCACAAACGGCGCAATCCCGCCCATTTGCCCCATGCGCGCGAGCGCGTTCTTCTGGCCGTGATGATCAACCACCCTGATCTGTTTGACGAGTTGGGGGAATCGCTCGGTATGCTCCCGTTCGCCGATCCGGCGCTCGATGATTTGCGGCGCGCGGTCATCGAAACGCTGTCCGGAAACGCGAAAAACGACTCGGGACTTGACGCCGCTTCGCTTTGTCGCCACTTGTCTCTCGCCGGCCATGACACCATTGTCGGCTCTCTGCTGAGTGAGTCGACTTACGTTCACGCCGGCTTCGCACGACCGGATGCTTCCGCCTTGGAGGCCAAACGGGGGTGGTGGCCGACATGGCGGCATCTGCATCATCGGCAGGTGATGGCCGATTTGAGGGAAGCGGAGGCGGCTTTGGCCCGTGACAACAGCGAAGCGAACTTCGCGCGGGTCGTGGCCCTTCAACAGGAGGTTATCAGGTCCGGAATGGGTATGACGGATGACGAGGACCTCGACGATGCCTAGCTGTTATGACGGCCGGGCGCCGAACGGAAGGGTAAGGCCGCGCATGGTTCGGGGCGGTACACAACCGGGTTAGCAGGGGCGGATCGTCAGCGGGGGGCCGCTGCGGCACGCGCCATTTGTCTTTTTCTAATGGGGTAATGCGGGGGCATCGATCGCATGGCCACGAAAGCTGCGAACAGCGTTGAAGTTTCCGAAACCCGGGATGAATCCGGTGACGGTCCGCTCATGGACGGCATGGGTCTTGCCGTCAAGAAGATGATCGCCAAGGGCAAAGAGCGTGGCTACGTCACCTATGACGAGCTGAACGCGGCTCTGCCCCAGGATACGTCGTCTTCCGAGCAGATCGAAGACACGATGGCCATGCTGTCCGAAATGGGCATCAACATCGTCGAATCGGAAGAGCAGGATTCGGAAGGCAACGCCAACGCCGACGGCGAGGGCGAAGGCCGGTCGTCCGGCAATCTGGACGATGACGACATCGGCCGCACCGACGACCCCGTGCGCATGTATCTGCGCGAGATGGGCTCGGTCGAGCTGCTGTCCCGCGAGGGCGAAATCGCCATCGCCAAGCGCATCGAAGCCGGCCGCGAGATGATGATCGGCGCGATCTGCGAATCGCCGCTGACCATCCGCGCCATCCTTGAGTGGCACGACGCCCTCATGGAAGGGAAGATGCTGCTGCGCGACATCATCGACCTGGACGCCACCTATGGTGGTGGCCCGGACGGTGAGGAGATGCCCGAGGGTCTGGCCGAAGCGGTCGAGGCCGCCGAGGAGACCGAGGAGGAGCAGCCGCCGCGTCCCGAAGGCGAGGGCGAGGAAGAGGGCGACGAAGACGGCGAGAACAGCCTGTCTCTGTCGGCCATGGAAGCCGCCCTGAAGCCGCAGGTCATCGAGACCTTCGAGAAGATCAAGGCCACCTACGACAAGCTGCACAAGCTGCACGAGGCCCGCATCGCGGCCATGCAGCGCGGCGAGGACGTGGTCAAGCAGTCGGACAAGAAGTACGACAAGCTCAAGACCGAAATGGTCGAGCTGATGAACACCGTCCGCCTGAACAACCAGCGCATCGAGCAGTTGGTCGAGCAGCTGTACGCCCTGAACCGCAAGCTGACCGGCTTCGAGGGCAAGCTGCTGCGCATGGCGACCGAGTGCCGCGTGAAGCGCGAGGACTTCCTCAACCAGTATTTTGGCCATGAACTGGACCCGAACTGGATCGAGCGCATCCGTGGCCTGAACCCCAAGACCTGGGGCAAGTACGTCGAGAAGTACGAAGCCGACATCCGCAAGACGCGCGAGAACGTCTCGGGCATCTCGGACGAGGCGAAGCTGCCGATCAGCGAGTTCCGCCGCATCGTCTCCACCGTCCAGAAGGGCGAGAAGGAAGCGAGCCGCGCGAAGAAGGAGATGGTCGAGGCCAACCTGCGCCTCGTGATCTCCATCGCCAAGAAGTACACGAACCGCGGCCTGCAGTTCCTGGACCTGATCCAGGAGGGCAACATCGGCCTGATGAAGGCGGTGGACAAGTTCGAGTATCGGCGCGGCTACAAGTTCTCGACCTACGCGACGTGGTGGATTCGTCAGGCGATCACCCGCTCCATCGCGGACCAGGCGCGGACCATCCGCATCCCGGTCCACATGATCGAGACGATCAACAAGCTGGTCCGCACCAGCCGCCAGATGCTGCACGAGATCGGCCGCGAGCCGACCCCGGAAGAGCTGGCCGAGCGTCTGATGATGCCGCTGGAGAAGGTGCGCAAGGTCCTGAAGATCGCCAAGGAGCCGATCTCCCTCGAAACGCCGATCGGCGACGAGGAGGATTCGCACCTCGGCGATTTCATCGAGGACAAGAACGCGGTCCTGCCGCTCGACGCCGCCATCCAGGCGAACCTGCGCGAGACGACGACCCGCGTCCTGGCCTCGCTGACCCCGCGCGAGGAGCGCGTGCTGCGCATGCGCTTCGGCATCGGCATGAACACCGACCACACCCTGGAAGAGGTTGGCCAGCAGTTCAACGTGACGCGCGAGCGCATCCGCCAGATCGAGGCGAAGGCCCTGCGCAAGCTGAAGCACCCCTCGCGGTCGCGCAAGCTGCGCAGCTTCCTGGACACCTGATCCGGGACGGCGTCCTGCGTCGGAATGCGAAACGGGAGCCTTCGGGCTCCCGTTTTCGTTTTGGCGTGAAAGGGTTGCCAAACGGGGTTGCATAAAGCCCCGGTTCTGGCGCACATTCGCCTTCCCTTGGAACGGGCCTGTAGTTCAGCGGTTAGAACGCGCCGCTCATAACGGTGTTGTCGTCGGTTCGAATCCGGCCGGGCCCACCATCTTTTCAATGGCTTAGCGCGCCGCTTGGTAGGCACGCAACCAGATGGGCACGCAATGGGAAAGCAGACTCCATCGGCGGGCCCGCAAAATCGGCTCTTCTTCGCGCCGTGCCTTACGGGTGGCGCTGATCCTGCCGTCTGAGGCACCTGTCTGCTGATCGACCTCGGCGTGCGGATCGAAATCCGCTCTATGGCTGGTTCTTGGTTCGGACGAAGATCAGCAGGCGGATGTCGTGGTCCGGGACGAAGTCGTCGATGACCGATTCGAAGGTCGTTGGTCCCACCTTCTTCAGGCCGTTCCAGCAGAGCGAGAGGATGTTTTCCGGCGCGCCCTTGTCAAGGGTCAGGCGGAATCGGCCGATCGGTCCTCGCCAGTTGCGCGCCGTGGTCACGATGTATTCGATTTCCGCGGCGCTGAACGGCATCATGTCGTTGGGGTTGCGTCTTTCCACGGCCGCCAGGGCACGCTTGGTACCGTCGTCGAGGCAGTAGCGGTCAGTGCCCTTACCCGTCTCGTCACCGACGAGGCGGCCGACCGCCGTGCGCCCGTCGATGTCCGTCGCCTTGCCGATGAGGGCGTTGCCGACGAATGGCCGGTAGGCGTGCCGAACCCGCACGTCCATGCCCGGCGGAAAGGTCTGGCGCCAATAGTAGCGGGTCCGCAGCACCCATTGCGGTGTGTTCTCGTCCTCGCCGGACTGGATGAGGCCGGCGCGCCGCAACCGTTCGAGCGCGGCGGCGGGGATGGCCTTGACCTGCTCGTCATAACCGCCCGGCTTCCAAGGCACCAGATTGAGCGCGCCCGCCGCCTCGATCTCTCGGGTCACGTCTTGGCCTTGGTGGAACGCCCGCCGCTCCAGCTGCGGCGCCAGGGGACGGTCGTCCACCCACAGCCGGAAGCCCAGGAAGTCGGGGCCTTCAGCAGGGAACCCCCAATTCGGCGCGGTCAGCCCCTGTGACAGATCGAGATCCGGCAACGGGAACACCACGAGCGTGTCGATGGGGCGATCACCGACGTTGCGGAACACGTAGGACACCCGGATCTCGTCCAGGCCGATCCGCAGATCCTCGGACATCATCTGAATGTCTTCGCTGGCGGACAGCTCAATGCCGCCTGTCCCTTGGAAGCCCGTGCTGTCGTTGGCCACCGCCGGGCCGGACAGCAGCAACGCCGTCGTCAGCGCCAGGGGGAACAGGAAGCAGCGGTTGCGCATGACGTCGTCTCCGGCTTTCGGGATGCCTCCCGTTGTCCTTACCGCAACCGTGTCGGAATAATCCCGAAAAAGAAACGGGGCGGCGATGAACGCCACCCCGGCAAGTGAGGCTCCTTGGGGGAATTCCCGAAAACGGCTCCGAATCCGGGCCGTCCTCCGAGACCCGCCGGCGAGCCGACCGGCGGCGCAACTCTCGGCGCGCTCGTGCGCCGTTACAGCTGGGCGTCGTCCAGGGCCATGACCGTCGCGGTGCCGTTGACCACGGCCGAACGGTAACCCTCCACCTGACCCAGCAGATGTTCGGCGTAGAAGCGGGCGGTGACCGGCTTGGCGGCGAGGAAGCCGTCATCCGCCGCACCCTCCGCCAGCCGCTTCAGCGCGGCCCGCGCGCCGATGGCGAGGTAGTGGCCGCCAGCGACCAGACCCATGGCGTGCAGCAGAGGCACGGCCGCCCCCGCCGCCAGCGCCGGACTGCCGGCGTTGGCCAGAATCCAGGCCGCCGCCTCACCCGTGCGGGCCGCCGCCAGGGCCAGTTCGCGCCCGAGGACCTGAAGGTTGGCGTCGGCCGATGCCGTCAATTCCTCGGCGTGGCGGGACACCTCGGCCAGATAGGCGGTTAGGGCGGCGCCCTTGTCACGCAGCAGCTTGCGGTTCACGAGGTCATTGGCCTGGATGGCCGTGGTGCCCTCGTAGATGGTCGTAATGCGGGCGTCACGCAGATGCTGGGCGGCCCCGGTCTCTTCGATAAAGCCCATGCCGCCGTGCACCTGCACGCCGACCGAGGCGATGTCCTGGCCCATCTCGGTGCTCCACCCCTTGGCAATGGGGGTGAGCAGCTCCTCCAGCACCGCTGCCTTGGCGCGGGCCTCGGCGTCGGCGTGGTGGTGGCGCACGTCGTGGGCTGCGGCGGCGGTGTAGAGGATGCCGCGCATCGCCTCGATCCGCGCCTTCATGCCCATCAGCAGGCGGCGCACGTCCGGATGGTTGACGATGGGCGTCCGCCCTTCGCCCTTCCAGCCGGCGGGCGTGCCCTGGACGCGGTCGCGGGCGTAGGACAGCGCCTGCTGATAGGCGCGCTCGGCGATGGACAGGCCTTGCAGGCCGACCGACTGCCGGGCGTGGTTCATCATCACGAACATGTAGGCAAGGCCGTTGTGCGGCTCGCCCACCAGCCAGCCGAGCGCACCGCCTTGGTCGCCGAAGGACAGCACCGCGGTCGGGCTGGCATGGATGCCCAGCTTGTGTTCCAGCGACACGCAGGACACGTCGTTGCGGGCTCCGATGCTGCCGTCCGCGTTCACCAGGAACTTCGGTACGACGAACAGCGAAATGCCCTTCACCCCGGCCGGTGCGTCCGGCAGACGGGCCAGCACCAGATGGACGATGTTGTCCGTCAGGTCATGGTCGCCGTAGGTGATGAAGATCTTCTGGCCGAAGACCTTGTAGCTGCCGTCGCCCACCGGCTCCGCCTTCGACCGGATGGCGGCGAGGTCGGAACCCGCCTGCGGCTCGGTCAGGTTCATGGTGCCGGTCCATTCGCCCGACACCATGCGCGGCAGGTAGGTCTGCTTCAACTCGTCCGAGGCGAACTGCTGGAGCGCATTGACCGCACCCTGGGTCAGCATCGGGTTCAGCGCGAAGGCCATGTTGGCGGCGTGCCACATCTCCTGCACGGCCGTGTTCAGCACGTTCGGCAGGCCCATGCCGCCCCACTGCGCGTCGAAGGGCAGGCCGTTCCAGCCGCCCTCGACCAGGGTGTTCCAGGCGTCCGACCAGCCTTCCGGCGTGGTGACGTTGCCATCCACCCACTTGGCGCCCTGGGTGTCGCCGACGCGGTTGAGCGGCGCCAGCACCTCCCCGGCGATCTTGGCGGCCTCGTCGAGGATGGAGTCGCGAAGCTCCTCCGTCGCTTCCTCATAGCCGGGCAGGGCGGCGACGGCCCCGATGCCGGCGACTTCCTCAAGGGTGAAGCGGATGTCGCGCAGCGGTGCGGTGTAGGTCATTTTCGTTTTCCTCCCGTGCCTTATCGTCAGCCGCCCAGCGCCTGATCCAGTTCCGGCAGCGCCTTGAACAGGTCGCCGACGAGGCCGTAGTCGGCGACCTGGAAGATCGGCGCCTCTTCGTCCTTGTTGATGGCGACGATGACCTTGCTGTCCTTCATGCCGGCCAGATGCTGGATGGCGCCGGAGATGCCGACGGCGATGTACAGTTCGGGCGCCACGATCTTGCCGGTCTGGCCGACCTGATAGTCGTTCGGCACGAAGCCGGCGTCCACCGCCGCGCGGCTGGCGCCCACGGCGCCGCCCAGCTTGTCGGCGACCTTCTCCAGCAGGGGAAAGTTCTCGCCCGAGGCCATGCCCCGGCCGCCGGACACCACCACGCGGGCGGCGGTCAGTTCCGGCCGTTCGGACTTGACGATCTGCGCCGAGACGAAGCGCGACAGGCCCGGATCGCCGGCCGCCTCGACCGGGCGGACCTGCGCGGCGCCGCCGGTGGCGGGCGCGGCCTCGAACGCCGTGGTGCGGACGGTGACGACCTTCACCGCGTCCGACGACTGCACAGTCGCCAGGGCGTTGCCGGCGTAGATCGGCCGCACGAAGGTGTCCGGCGATTCCACCGCGACGATGTCCGACACCTGCGCCACGTCCAGAAGCGCCGCGACGCGCGGCAGCACGTTCTTCGCACTGGCCGTCGCCGGGGCGAGGATGTGGGTGTAGCCGCCGGCCAGTGACAGGATCAGCGCGGCCAGCGGTTCGGCCAGCGCGTGCTCATAGGCCGGGGCTTCGGCGGCCAGCACGGCGTCCACGCCCGCTATGGTCGCGGCGGCGTCAGCGGCAGCCTTGGCGGAGCCGGCGGCGACCAGCAGGTCCACCGGGGCGCCGATCTGGCGGGCCGCCGTAACGGCGTTCAGGGTGGCGGGCTTCAGCGCGCCGCCGTCGATGTCGGCGATGACCAGGGTGCGCATCGTCAGATCACCTTCGCTTCGTTCTTCAGCCGGTCCACCAGCGCCGCCACGTCCGGCACCTTGACACCGGCCTTGCGCGACGGCGGCTCCGCCACCTTCAGGGTCGTCAGGCGCGGCGTCACGTCCACGCCGAGGCTGTCCGCCGTGACGGTCTCCAGCGGCTTCTTCTTCGCCTTCATGATGTTGGGCAGGCTGGCGTAGCGCGGCTCGTTCAGGCGCAGGTCGGTGGTGACCACCGCCGGCAGCTTCAGTTCGACCGTCTCCAGGCCGCCGTCAATCTCACGCGTCACGGTCAGCGCGCCGTCGCCGGGCACGACCTTCGACGCGAAGGTACCCTGCGGCCAGCCGAGCAGGGCGGCGAGCATCTGGCCGGTCTGGTTGCTGTCGTCGTCGATGGCCTGCTTGCCGAGCAGGACGGCCTGCGGCTGCTCCTTCTCGGCCAGCGCCTTCAGGATCTTGGCGACGGCCAGCGGCTGCACCTCGGCGTCCGTCTGCACCAGGATGGCGCGGTCGGCGCCCATGGCCAGAGCGGTGCGCAGGGTCTCCTGCGCGCTCGTCGGGCCGACGGTGACGACGACGATCTCGGTCGCCTTGCCGGCTTCCTTCAGGCGAACCGCTTCCTCGACGGCGATCTCGTCGAAGGGGTTCATGCTCATCTTCACGTTCGCGGTCTCAACGCCGGACCCGTCCGCCTTCACGCGGATCTTGACGTTGTAATCGACCACGCGCTTCACCGCGCACAACAGCTTCACGGTCACAGCTCCTTCGCAATCTGGCGCAGCACGTACTTCTGGATCTTGCCGGTGGAGGTCTTCGGCAGCGGGCGAAAGACCACCGTGCGCGGCGCCTTGAAATGGGCCATGTGGTCACGGCAGAAGGCGATGATCTCCGCCTCCGTCGTCTTCGCCCCGTCTTTCAGCGTGACGAAGGCGCAGGGCGTCTCGCCCCACTTCGGATCCGGGCGCGACACCACGGCCGCCTCCAGAATGTCCGGGTGGCGGTAGAGCACGTCCTCGACCTCGATGGTGGAGATGTTCTCGCCGCCGGAGATGACGATGTCCTTCGAACGGTCCTTGATCTCCAGATAGCCGTCCTCGTGCCACACCGCGAGGTCGCCCGTGTGGAACCAGCCGCCCGCGAAGGCCTCCTCGGTCGCCGCCGCGTTCTTCAGATAGCCCTTCATGACGTTGTTGCCGCGCATGAAGACCTCGCCCATGGTCTTGCCGTCCTTCGGCACCGGCACCAGCGTGCCGGGGTCGGCGACCATCACGCCTTCCAGCATCGGGCCGCGCACGCCCTGGCGGGACTTCAGCGTGGCCTTTTCCTCAAGGTCCAGGCCGTCCCACTTGTCGTGCCAGACGCACAGGGTCACCGGGCCGTAAACCTCGGTCAGGCCGTAGACGTGGGTGACGTCCCAGCCCATGCGCTCCATGCCGGCGATGACGGCGGCGGGCGGGGCGGCGCCGGCGGTCATCACCTTGACCTTGTGGTCGATGCCGGCCTTCAACTCCGCCGGGGCGTTGTTGATCATGTTGAGCACGATGGGCGCGCCGCAGAAGTGCGTGACCTTCTCGTCGCGGATCGCGTTCAGCACGCTGTCCGGCCGCACCGCGCGCAGGCACACCGACGTGCCGGCCACCACCGCCAGCGTCCAGGGGAAGCACCAGCCGTTGCAGTGGAACATCGGCAGGGTCCACAGATAGACCGGGCCGTCGCCCATGCTCCAGGACAGCGCGTTGGACACCGCGTTCAGGTAGGCGCCGCGATGATGATAAACGACGCCCTTGGGGTTGCCCGTGGTGCCGGAGGTGTAGTTCAGCGCGATGGCGTCCCACTCGTCCGCCGGCATGGTCCAGGGGAAATCGGCGTCGCCGGTCGCCAGCAGCGCCTCGTAATCGCACTCGCCGATCAGCTCGCCGCCGGAATATTGCGGGTCGTCGATGTCGATGATCGGAATGGGGGTCTTCATGCCCGCGACCGCCGGCTTGCCGATCTTGGCGAACTCGCGGTCGCAGATCAGAATCTTGGCGTCGCCATGCTCCAGGATGAAGGTGACCGCCGCCGCGTCCAGGCGCGTGTTGATGGCGTTCAGCACGGCGCCGGCCAGCGGCACGCCGAAATGCGCCTCGAACAGTTCCGGGGTGTTGGCGGCCAGCATCGCCACCGTGTCGCCCTTGCCGATGCCGCGCTTGGCCAGCGCCGAGGCCAGCTTGCGGCAGCGAACGAAGGTCTCGGCCCAGCTGCGGCGGACCGTGCCATGCACGACGGCGGTGCGGTCGGGCCACACGCTTGCGGCGCGCTCCAGGAAGGTCAGCGGAGTCAGCGCGACGTGGTTGGCGGCGTTCTTGTCGAGATTCAGGTCGTACGGGCTTACGGAACCCATTCTTCGCTTCCCCCTAGGCGTTGACGGCGGCGCGTTGCGGCCGCGCGGCATTTGGCCGGGAAGGTAGCGGGGCTCCTTTTCTCAACTGTCTCCGAATTGTGTCGAAATGTGGCGGGGGGATTGGCGGCACCGCGCTTCCTTAGAGCGGATTTCGATCCGCTCTGGACCGCGACGGCGGTCCCGGACGCTCGTGCGTCCGAAGCCCGGCCGGCGTGTGAGGCCGTTTGAATCTAAAGCGAATGGAAATTCGCTTTAGCGTCATCCCCGCGAAGGCGAGGACTTGAGGGCCGTACGACGAGCCCAAGTGTCCTCAACCTTTCCACCGTCATTCCCGCGCAGGCGGGAATCCAGGGCACACAAGCACGTTTGTGCGGAGTTTTCTGGATCCCCGCCTGCGCGGGGATGACGGTGAGAGAAGGTGGTTGTCTCCTAGAAATGCTTTGACCTACTCACATCAGCGCCTATGCGCCTTCGCGGGAATGACGGGTGAGTGTTTTCGGCGTCGGGAATAAAGCCGGGGGTGTTGCTACCCGTTCACCCACGTCACATCGGCGGCGAACAGGTAGCCGGCGCCGTAGACGGTGCGGATCAGCTTGGGCGAGCGCGGGTCGGGCTCGATCTTCTTGCGGATGCGGGAAATCCGCACGTCCACCGCGCGTTCGAACGGCAGGTCGCCGCGATCCAGCTCCGCGCTTTGCAACTGTTCGCGCGACAGCACGCGGCGGGGGGCCTTCAGCAGCATGCTCAGCAGAGCCGCTTCCGCCGCCGTCAGCGTCTCGCGCCGGCCGTCGTCGGCGGTCAGGGTCAGGTCGCCCACGTCGAAGGTCCATTCGGCGAAGCGCGCCTTGCCCGTCGCGCCGTTGCGGCTGACCGCCATCAGCTGCTCGCGCCGCCGGATCACCGTGTTGACCCGCGCCACCAGTTCGCGCGGTTCGAACGGTTTGACGATGTAGTCGTCGGCCCCCAGCTCCAGCCCCAGAACGCGGTCGGACACGTCGCCCCGGCCGGTCAGGACGATGACGCCGAAGCGCACGTCCTCCCACAGCTCGCGGACCAGGGTCAGGCCGTCCATGTCCGGCAGGCCCAAATCCACGATGGCGACCTCCGGCGGTTCGCGGCGGATGGCCGCGCGCACCGCCCGGCCCGAACCGAAGACGGAGACCGCATAGCCGAAGCCGCCCAGCACGGTGCGCAGCAGGTCGCGCACGTCCGGGTCGTCATCGACGACGTATACGATCTTCCTCCCGTTCATGAGCCTTGAAGCCCTTTTTCCTTAGGCCGTGCACGGCAGCCGGATGGCCGTCGCCAAGTCGCATTTTTCCCATGGTTTTCCGAGAATGACCAGCCCCTCCCCATCGTCGATGGCCTCGGTGGAAAAGCCGCTGACCAGGATGACCTGAACGTCCGGCCGCGTGGCGCGCAGATGGCGGGCGAGCGTCAGGCCGGACACCCCCGGCATGACCACGTCCGACACCACCAGCCGCAGGTCGTCCAGCTGTTCGATCAGCTCCATGGCCTCGTCGCCGCTCTCCGCCTCGATCACCGACAGGCCGAAGTCCATCAGCTGTTGGCGCATGACCAGCCGCACGTCGGCGTCGTCCTCCACCACCAGAGCCAGCATGCCGTGCCAGTTAACGGCCGGCACCGGTTCCGCCGGGGCGTCGGCGACCACCGGCGCGGGCGCCTCGGCCTGCGGCAGCAGGAGGGTGACGGTGGTGCCGCGACCGGCCGCGCTCTCGATGCGGATGTAGCCGCCCGACTGCTTGACGAAGCCGTAGACCATCGACAGGCCGAGGCCGGAGCCCAGCGCCTTGGTGGTGAAGAAGGGCTCGAACGCACGGTCGGCGGCGCCGGGAGCGAAGCCCCGTCCGGTGTCGCCGACCCGGATTTCGATGTAGCGGCCGGGAACCGGCGCCTCGTCGAACCCCGCGTCGTCGGCCTCACTACGCGGCTGAACCGCGATGGTCAGGGTGCCGCCGTCGGGCATCGCGTCGCGGCTGTTCAGCGACAGGTTGACCAGCGCGTTTTCCAGCTGCGTCGGGTCGGCGACCGCCCAAACCGGTTCGTCCGGTCCCGGCGTGGCGATGGCGATGGAGGCGGGCAGGGAGCGGCTGAGCAGCACGGCCATTTCCTGGATCAGCGCGTGCACATCGACCGGCTGCGGCTTCAGCGGCTGGCGGCGTGCGAAGGCCAGCAGGCGCGCGGTGATATCCGCACCGCGCCGGCTGGCCCGCTGCGCCGGCTCCAGATAGGCGTGCAGCTCGCTCAAGTTGGCGAACCGCTCGCGCGCTACCGCCAGATTGCCGAGGATGATGGTCAGCAGGTTGTTGAAGTCGTGGGCGAGGCCCCCGGCCAACTGGCCGACCGCCTTCAATCGCTCCGCCTCCTCCAGCGCCGCCGTGCGCTCCTTCACGCGGCTGTCCAGCGTGGCGATATCGTCCTTCACGCGCTGGATCATGGCGTCGAAGGTGACGGCCAGATCGCCGATCTCGTCGTTGCGGACGATGCCGCTGCGCGCGTCGAGATTGCCGGCCCGCACCTGCGCCGCCGTGTCCGCCAACTGGCGCAACGGCCGTGCCAGCCGCCGGGCGCCCAGGTAGCCGAGGCCGCCGCCCAACGCCATGACCGCCAGCGACACGGCGAACAGCCGATTGCCGAGCACGACGGAGGAACTGCGCAGCTCCTCCTCATAGACGCTGGACGCGATGTACCAGTCCAGCCCATCCACGTGGCGGACCCAGCTGATCTTCTCGTAGGCGTAGTTGTTGGGATCGCTGGGCTTGTCCCACAGATAGCGGCGGTAGCGATCCTCCCGCGCCGCCTTCATCAGCGCCTCGCTGATGTATTCGTCGGTCGCCGGGTCCTTCAGGGTGCCGAAGGCCGTCCCCTCGATGTTGGCGTTGGGGTGGATGATCATCCGCCGCGACGAGTCGAAGATGAAGACGTAGCCGGTGCGCGCGATGCGGATGTTGCGCAGCGCCTGGCGCAAATCCTCCACGGCCGCCTGCATGCGGCGCTCCACCACCGCGTCGATGTCGTCCAGGAAGGATCCGGTGCCGACGATCAGCCCGTGCTTCGGCAGATGGCGGAAGTAGGACATCTTCTGCGCCGTACGGTCGGCGCCCGAACGCGGCCATGGGTAGGTGTGGTAGCCTTCGCCCTCTCGCCGCGCCTTGTCGACGATGATCGGAACGACCTCCCGGCCGTGCTCGTCCTGGGTGTCGCCGGCCAGTTCCGGGTGCGGGTGCGACAGCAGGACGGATTCGTAGTTGGTCAGCCAGATGTAATCGTCCGCGCTGGACTTGAACGCCCGCAGCCCGTCGTAGATCAGACGGTCGGCCTCCACGCGGGTGATCTCGCCGCGCTCCACCCGGCCCAGCACATACTCAATGTAGCCAGCGGCCAGGGACACCTTGGTCCGCATCTCCGCCTTGAAATTCTCGACGATGGACGCCCGCTGCTCGTCCAGGTTCGAGCGGATCTTGCTGACCGTCACATAGACGTTGTCGAGGATGGTGCGGCTGGCGTCCAGCTCGATCTGGTACGCCTTCTCCTTCACCATCGGCACCGTCAGGAGGTAGTTGGCCGAGGAGAACAGAACCACCAGAAGCAGCACGCTGGACAGCAGGCGGAGGAAGAGGCGGGAGCGGGCCATGGACGCCATCGGTATGACGGACGGGGAGGGCGGGATATATGCGGTTTTTCCGCGCTGGACACAATTCGTAACAATTAGGGGAAATTCAGGAAACATTGAGTTGGTAGGACGGCCCCCAGCTAAAATCAAGTGCCAGGGGGAAACATGTCTGATCCCGTGTACCAGCGGGTTCGCCAGAACCCGAAGTTCCAAACGCTGGTCAAGAAACGTGGACGGCTCGCACTGCTTCTGTCGGTAATCGTGCTGGCTGCCTACTACGCCCTGATGATGGCCGTCGCCTTCGCGCCCGACGCGCTGCGCACGCCCGTCGCCGAGGGTTCCGGCATCTCCATCGGCTTTCCGCTGAGCGCCATCGTCATCGTCATCTCGTGGCTGCTGACTGGCGTCTACTCCTACTTCGCCAACGGCGAGTTCGAGGAGCTCAACAACCAGATCGTGACGGAGAGCCAGCGATGAGAGCGTCCTTCATCGGCGCGCTGACCGCCGCCCTGCTCGCGGCCGGCCCGGCGCTGGCGGCCGGCGACATGGGGGCCGCCGACAAGCAGTCGGTCAACCCCATCGCCATCGGCATGTTCCTGGCCTTCGTCGGCCTGACGCTGGGCATCACCTACTGGGCGGCCAAGCGCACCCGCTCGGCGTCGGACTTCTACACCGCCGGCGGCGGCATCTCCGGCGTTCAGAACGGTCTCGCCATCGCCGGCGACTACATGTCGGCGGCGACACTGCTGGGCCTGTCGAGCCTCGTCTACCTGACCGGCTTCGACGGCATGGCCTACATCGTCAGCTTCTTCGTCGGCTGGCCGATCATCCTGTTCCTGATGGCGGAGCGCCTGCGCAACCTGGGCCGCTTCACCTTCGCGGACATCGCCTCCTACCGCCTCGACCAGTCGAAGGTGCGCACCTTCGCGGCGCTGGGCTCGCTGACCGTGGTGGTCTGCTACCTGATCGTCCAGATGGTCGGCGCCGGCCAGCTCATCAAGCTGCTGTTCGGCCTGGACTACGCGGTGGCCGTGGTGCTGGTGGGCGTGCTGATGGTGGTCTACGTCACCTTCGGCGGCATGATCGCCACCACCTGGGTGCAGATCATCAAGGCCTGCCTGATGCTGGGCGGCGGCTTCCTGCTGCTGTTCCTGACGCTCGCCCATTTCGGCTTCAGCCTGGAGGCCGTCGCCTCCTCGGCGACCAGCGCCCACAAGGCCGGCGTGAAGATCATGGGGCCGGGCACGATGCTGGCCGACCCGATCTCCACCGTGTCGATGTCGCTGGGTCTGGTGTTCGGCACCGCCGCCCTGCCGCACATCATGATGCGCTTCTTCACCGTTCCGAACGCCAAGGAAGCGCGCAAGAGCGTGTTCGTGGCTTCCGGCCTGATCGGCGCCTTCTTCCTGGTGGTCGGCATCCTCGGCATGGCGGCGATCTCCATCGTCGGCACCAACCCGAAGTTCTTCGAGGGCGGCGTCATCGGCGGCAAGCTGATCGGCGGCAACAACATGCCGATCATGCATCTGGCCCAGGCGATGGGCGGGGACCTGCTGCTGGGCTTCATGTCGGCGGTGGCCTTCGCGACGATCCTGGCGGTGGTCGCGGGTCTGGCGCTGGCTGGCGCGTCGTCCATCGCGCACGACCTCTACGCCCGCGTCATCCGCAAAGGCGAAGCGACCGAGGCGGAGGAGATGCGCGTCTCCAAGCTGTCGTCGCTGGCGCTGGGCGTGGTCGGCGTGGTGCTGGGCATTCTGTTCGAGAAGCAGAACGTCGCCTTCCTGGTCGGCCTGACCTTCGGCATCGCGGCTTCGGCCAACTTCCCGGTGCTGATCCTGTCCATGTACTGGAAGGGCCTGACCACGCGCGGCGCCCTGCTGGGCGGCCTGACCGGCCTGATTTCGGCGGTGGTCTTCGTGATCCTGTCGAAGACGGTGTGGGTGGCCGTGATCGGCTACGCGACCCCGGTCTTCCCGTACGAGCACCCGGCGCTGTTCTCCATGACGCTGGCCTTCCTGGTGACCATCGTCGTCTCCAAGCTGGACAACAGCCAGCGGGCGAAGGCGGAGATCGCCGCGTACGAGGACCAGTACGTGCGCTCGCAGACCGGCATCGGCGCCGCCGCCGCCTCGTCGCACTGAGCAAGCACGCCTAAAAAAAGGCCGGGGGCGTTCGCGTCCCCGGCCCTTTTCTTTTGCCGTCAGGCCACGGCCTTGGTCTTCTCCGTGAACTGGTCGAAGGCCTCCACCGCCTGCGCGGCGTACATGACCGACGGGCCGGCGCCCATGTAGACCGCCATGCCCATGGTCTCCATCACCTCCTCGCGGGTGGCGCCCTGCTTGACCGCCGCCTCGGCGTGAAAGGCGACGCAGCCGTCGCAGCGGATCGCCACGGCGATGCCCAGCGCGATCAACTCCTTCGTCTTGGTGTCCAGCGCGTTGGCCTTCAGCGCCGCCTGCGCGATCCCCGAAAAGGCCTTCATCACCTCCGGCGCGCCGCCGCGCAGATCGCGGATGGCGCCGGACAGTTCGACGGTCATCTCGGGCCAGTTCTTGTGCATGATCCTTGTCCTTTTAAAATTAGCATTTGCTAATTTAATAGGGGCTCATGCTCCAGTCAACTGGTCGACCCGCGTTCCCGTCGCCGCCCCCCGCAACAGGCCCGGCGCGATCCGGCACAAGCCGACCAGCCCGCTGTGCAACCCGCTCCAGCCGATGGCCCGCGACAGCAGCATGGCCCGCCCGATCTGCGCGCCGTAGGGCCGCCCGTCGAACGGCTCGCGGCGTCCCTCCAGCCAATGCTCCGCCGCCCGCCGCGCCGAATGCAGCGCGATGGCCATGCCGTCCCCGCAGAAGGAGGGGATCACCGCCAACTGATCGCCCAGCCGGTAGAGCGGGCCATCGTCCCCGCGCGACCGGTGCACGAAGCCATAGGGAATGCCGTGGATCGCCAGGGGCTTGTCCCACTGCGGCCGCATCCCGGCGATGCGCTCGGCGAAGATCGGGGAACTGTCCGCCATGTGCGCCAGCAGCGCCGGCCAGTGCCGCCCCAACCGGCGAAACGTTTCCTTCTCCACCAGCAGGCACAGGTTCGCCCGCCCGTCCGCCAGGGGCTGGAGCCCCGCGTAGCCGCCCGGAAACAGAATCATCTCGACGGCGTCGCCCAACGCCCGGGCCTGCTCCGGGGCCAGCGCGACGTGCAGCTTGAAGCCGATCCGGCCGTTGTCCCGCCCGCCGATCCGCCGCCACGCCTTCAGCTCGTGCTTTCCGATGGCGAGGAAGCCGGCGGCGGCGCGCAGCGGCGGGCCGTCCGCCGGCACCGCGACGACGCCGCCGTCCACCCGGTCCAGCGTCCGCACCAGCGTCCCGCGCTGGACCACGGCGCCGCGCTCCCCGGCGGCGCGCAGCAGCGCTTCGTCCAGCACCTTGCGCGACAGGCTGAAGGCGGGAAAGGGCAGGGGCGCCGACGCCTCACGCCCGCCGGCGATCAGCCGCACGCGCCCGATGGGCAGCGCCCCCAGCGCCGCCGGATCGAGCCCCAGCGTTTCCAGCTGCTCCGCCGCCTCGACGCTGACGAACTCGCCGCAGACCTTGTGGTGGGGCACCGCCTCCCGCTCGAACAGCACGACCCGGCGCCCCGCCTCGGCGAGCCAAGCCGCCGCCGCCGCTCCCGCCGGCCCGCCCCCGATCACGACGGCGTCAACGTCTCCGTTCACTTGATCCGCCCCACGCCGAAGCGGAAGGGAACGCACCAATCCACCGTCACCGCGTCGTCCGGCAGACCGGCCGCGCGCAGCCGCTCGCGCCAGTCCCGCCGGGTGAAGGCGCGCGCCACCGACACCGGCGCGTCGTGCACGACCAGCCGGTTGACCGGCACGGTGCGCACCATCCCCCGCACGAACCAATAGGGGATGGGGTGCCGGTGCAGGTCGTTGATGAACCAGCCGACCGCGCTGCGCCGCTCCATCCACCGGATGAAGCGGACGAGTTCCTCGTCATCCAGATGGTGCGTGAACAGGGCGCTGATGACGATGTCGACCCCCTCGTTCTCCAGATCGAAGACGTTGCCGACGCGGTAGTCGATCGCCAGATCCGGCGGCGTCGCCAGACGGGCCGTGCGCGCCGACCAGGGGTTCAGGTCCACCCCGGTCAGTTGAACCGCCACTTCGCGCGTGCGCGCCCAGCCCGCGATCCGCCGCAGCATGTCGCCGTGCCCGAACCCCACGTCCAGAATGCGCAGCGGGCGCCCCGGCTGCGCGCGCACGACCCGGTCCAGCCAGCCCAGCGTCGGCCGGTAGGCGAGCGACCAGCGGTTGATCCGGGTGAGGTCGCGCAGGCAATCCTGGAACTCCTCGAACGCGACCGGCTCGGTGTCCATCAGCTCCGGCAGGCGGCAGCGCCGGGACAGGTCCACCGCGCTCATGGGGCGGCCATGCGGAACAGCATGCTCTCGGCGGTCAGGCCGGGACCGAAGGCCATGGCGCAGCCGAGCCCATTGCCGCCCATGCCCGTTTGCCGGAACCGGTCGAGCATCCGCTTCAGCACGAACACCACCGTCGCCGAGGACATGTTGCCGAAGTCGCGCAGCACCGCACGGGAATCCGCCAGCCGGTCCGGCTCCAGCCCCGCCGCCTGCTCCACCGCATCCAGGATGGTGCGCCCGCCGGGGTGGACGGCCCACAGCTCCACATCCTCCGCGCTGCGCCCGCCCAGAATGCCGCCGAGCGCCTGCGGCAGCCCGCGCGCGATGGTGCTCGGCACCGCGCCGGCCAGGAACATGTCGAAGCCCTGCTGCCCGATCCGCCAGGTGATCTGCCCGCCGCTGTCCGGCACCACCGTCGCGCGGAAGTCCTCCAGCGCGATGCCCTCCGGTTCGGCGCTGACGAGGCAGGAGGCGCAGCCGTCCGCGAAGATCAGGAAGCTCAACACCTGCTCCAGATCGTCGGTCTCCTGAAGGTGCAGCGTGCACAGCTCCAGATTGACCACCAGCACGTTGGCGGATGGCTCCGACCGGACGATGTGCCGGGCCAGCTTCAGCGCGTTCATCGCGGCGTAGCAGCCCATGAAGCCGACGATGGTGCGCTCCACGCTCGCGTTGAGGCCGAAGCGCTCGACCAGCTGCAAATCCAGGCCCGGCGCATAGAAACCGGTGCAGGACGCGACGATCAGGTGCGTGATGCGCCCCCGGCACTCCTCGATTTCCAGCGCGTCCAAGCTCGCCTCCGCCAGCCCCAGCGCGTGCCGCTCGTACCAGCGCATGCGCGCCGCCGTATCGGGGAAGGCGCCACGCCGGAAGAATCGCTCCATGTCCAGCCCGTCCGGGTCGGGATCGGGTTCGAAGCTGGAATAGCGGTGTTCGATCTGGCAGCGTTCGGCCATGCGCTGGAACAGGCGGCGCGCCCGCTCGTCCGACAGCAGCTTGGGCGCGAACTCCACGAACTTCCGGTGGACGTCGTGCGCCGGGACGGCGGTCCCTATGCGGTTGATGTGCGGCGTGGTCATCCAGTCTCCGGCACCTGTGCGGCGATAGGGGGAAACGCCGCCCCCGGCGGAAAGGTTTCCGATCCCCGGAACGCCGGGCGCGCCCGCGCCGTTTCTGTCTGGCAAGCGGAGGGCGTCCGCCATGGATCAGGACTTCGTGTGGTTCCGCGACCATCACGCCGAAAACATGGAACGTATGTTCGCGGCGGTCGGCGACCTGTATGCCGAACAGTGGGGCGACTTCTTCCACTTCGCAATCTACGAGGATCCGGCCGAGGATCGTGACGCCGCCTTCGCGCACACCCACCGCCGCTACGCCGACGCTTTGCGCGTCGCTGAGGCCGCCAAGGTTTTGGAACTCGCCTGCGGGCGCGGCGGCTTCACCGATTTCCTGGCGGCGAACACGCAAGGGGACGTGCTGGGCATCGACATCTCGCGCGCGCAACTCTCCCACGCCATGCGCCATCGGCGGCCGAACCTGCGCTTCCGGCACCACGACATCATGCGGGTGGATGAGCTGGGCGAGACCTTCGACGCCGTTGCCTTCATGGATGCCGACTGCTACCTGCCGGACAAGGGCGCGGCGCTCGGCTCCATCGCGCGGGTCATGGCGTCGGGGGCGCGCTTCCTGCTGATCGCCTGGTGCAAGCGGGACGGCTTGAGCGGCCTTCAGGAGGAACTGGTGCTCCACCCCTTCATGCGATTCTGGGGCGTGCCCGGCCTTGAAACGCCGACCGCCTACCGCCGCCACTTCCAACAGGCCGGCCTGCGTCTGGTCGAGGAGCAGGACCTGAACGACAAGGTCCGGCCCAACTGGGACTTCGGCTACCAGCAGGCCATCGAGGGCGTGCGAACCGTGTCGATGGCCCGCGCCGCGCAACTGCTGTGGAAGGGCCTGCCGCTGGGCGCCGAGGGCATTCGTCTGATCAAGGAGCAGTTCCACGCCGCGCTCTACATCAAGGCAGCCTTCGACGCGGGACTCCTCCGCTACACCTATTTCCTGGCCGAAAAGCCGTAACGCCTTGCAGGAGCACAGACGATGGTCGAACCCAGCCCGGAGGTGATCGGCGGCTACGTCGTCGCCAGGGACGGCTTCTCCTATCTCGGCATTGGCCGGACGGAGGCGGAGGCCGTCGCCGACGCCACGCGGCGCGCGGGCGGCGTCCCCGTTTCACCCGACGACGCCCAAATCTCCATGGTTCTCGTCGGCCGCCGCCTTGCCGAAGCGGTGCTCGACCATGGCATGGACTTGGACGAGGCGATGCGCCTTGCGGGGCAGACGCTGATCCCCGGCGTGCCTTTGGACATCCCCGACGCCGACCTCGCCGCCGCCAAGGCAAGTTCCCGACAAAAATAGGTGCCGACCACCGGGCGTTGCACTATGAGAGAGGCTCCGGCCAACCGAGGTGCAGCATGACCGCTCCGTCCCTGTCGTCGATGTTCTCGCTGGAAGGCAAAGTGGCCCTGGTCACCGGCAGCGGCCGGGGCATCGGGCTGGAGATCGCCCGCGCGCTGGCCGGCGCCGGGGCGCACGTCCTGCTGAACGGCCGCGATGCCGGCCGGCTGCGCGAGGCGGCGGCGGACATTGGTACGGGCAACGTCGCATGCCTTCCCTTCGACATCGCCGACGGCAACGCCGTGCGCGAGGCCTTCGCCGTGATCGAGCACGAGCATGGCCGCCTCGACGTGCTCGTCCAGAACGTCGGGCAGCGCAACCGCAAGCCGCTGCAAGACTTCTCCGACGAGGAAATCCGCACCCTCATCGACGTGGACCTGTCCTCGGCCTTCATCCTGGCGCGGGAGGCGGCGCGGCTGATGCTGAAGCAGGGGGAGGGCCGGCTGATCGCCGTCACCTCCATCGCCGGGCAGATCGCGCGCGCCAACGATTCCGTCTACACGGCGGCCAAGGCCGGGCTGACCGGCATGGTGCGCGCGCTGGCCGCCGAATACGGTTCGCGCAACATCACCAGCAACGCCATCGCGCCGGGCTTCTTCGCAACGGAAACCAACCTCGCCATCGCGAACGATCCGGAGAAGGGCGCCTACTTCGCCAACCGCACGCCCATGGGCCGCTGGGGCCAGCCGTCCGAACTCGGCGGGGCGGCGGTGTTCCTCGCCTCACCCGCCGCGTCCTACGTCAACGGCCACACGCTGGTGGTGGATGGCGGCGCCACAATTCTGATGTGAGGGGGCATCAAGCCCGCCGCCAGATGCCCTGTCCAGCCAGCCGCGCGCGGTCGTGCGGGCGGTCAAGGTCCAGGACCGGCCCCTTCGGCACGATCAGCGTCGGGTTGATCGCCGGGTTGACGTAATAGCCGCGCTTGATGTGTTCCAGGTTTACGGTGCTCCGGATGCCCGGCCACTGGTACAGCTCGCGCAGGTAGTTCGACAGGTTCGGATAATCCTCGATCCGCCGGATGTTGCACTTGAAGGCCCCGTGATAGGCCGCGTCGAAGCGCACCAGCGTCACGAACAGCCGCCAGTCCGCCTCCGTCAGATGCTCGCCGGCCAGATAGCGGTTGGCCCTCAGGTGCGCGTCCAGCTCGTCCAGGGTCTCGAACAGCACGGTCACCGCCTCGTCGTAGCTCGCCTGCGACTTGGCGAAGCCGGCGCGGTAGACGCCGTTGTTGACGGCCTCGTAGATGCGCTCGTTCCAGCCGTCGATCGCCGCGCGCAACGGTTCGGGGTAAAGGTCCAGGGGGTTGCCGGTGATCCCGTCGAAGGCGGTGTTGAGCATGCGGATGATATCAGCCGACTCGTTGTTGACGATCCGGCGTTCCCGCTTGTCCCACAGCACGGGCACGGAGACCTTGCCGGTGTAGGTCGGATCGCTGGCGGTGTAGAGGCGGTAATGGTGCCGGAACGTGCCGACGCCTTCGCCGCCGTCCTGCTCATCGGCGTAGACCCAGCCGTCCTCACCGATCACCGGCTCGGCGACCGACAGGCCGATGATCCCCTCCAGCCCCTTCAGCGCGCGGAAGATCAGCGTCCGCGACGCCCACGGACACAGGTAGGAGACGTAGAGGTGATAGCGCCCGGCCTCCGCCGGCAGGGTTGGCTTGCCCTCCGCGTCCGGCGCGCCGTCCGGCGTGATCCAGGTGCGGAAGCGGGTCGGCTCGCGATGGAACGCGCCGTCCTTGATCTCACTCGCGGCGATGGGACCCTTGACCCATTCACCATTCACCAGCTGCGGCATCGCGCACTCCCGACCAGAACTTCCAAAACGAAGAAGGGACCGGCAAGCCGGCCCCCTCCCACGACAACAGGCGAAGGACGCCGATATCAGGCCTTCACGGCCTCGGCCTCGATGATCAGCTCGATCTCGTCGCCGATGTTCGGGGCGCCGTACTTCATGCCGAAGTCGGTGCGCTTGATCTTCCCGCGCGCGGAAAAGCCGACCGTGTCCTGCTTGCTGGCCGGGCTGACGCCGTCCTTGTTGAAGGTGACGTCCAGCACGACCGGCTTGGTGACGCCCAGCAGGGTCAGCTCGCCGTGCAGCTTGCCGGACTTGTCGCCGGTCTTCTCGACCTTGGTGCTCTTGAAGGTCAGCTTCGGGAACTCCTTCACGTTGAAGAAGTCCGGCGACTTCAGATGCTCGTCGCGCTTGGCGTGGTTGGTGTCCACGCTGGCCGTGTCGATCACCACGTTGACCGTGTTGTTCTGCACCGCGTCCTTGTCGAAGGCGACATCGCCCGCCACCGTGTTGAAGCGGCCGATGGCGTTGGAGAAGCCCAGGTGGTTGACCACGAACACCACCGCCGTGTGGGCGGGGTCGAGCTTGTAGGCGACCGGCGCGGCGCCGGCGGAAACGGCGCCCATGGCGGTGGTGGCGAACAGGGCGGCGGCGAACAGCATCTTCTTCATGGCAAACGACTCCAGATATGAGTGGATCAGTACGGCGACGCTTCGCCGCCGGAGAGGAGGTAGGCGGCGCCGATGGCGATCAGCGCCGGAACAACGGCAAGCACAGTGACCACGGCGGTGCCGGCGGCCCGGCCGAACCCGGTCTCGGGCAGGGGCAGGGCGGCGCGCAGCCGGTCGGCCAGCAGGGCGGGCAGGGCCAGCAGCAGCACGGCGGCCTGGGCCTGGGTGAACAGCGACAGCACGCCGGCCAGCAGAACCACGACGCCCAGCGCGGCTTGGCCCGACACGCCCCAGGCGTGGCGCTCGACCGGCCAGTTCCACAGCAGGAACCCGCCTGTGGCCGCCGCCAGCCCCAGCGCCAGCTGCGCGACCGAGGCCGAGGAGCCGATCAGCGCCGTCCCGCCCACGGCCAGCGCCAGGGCCAGCAGCACGGCGGCGGGTGCCGCCGGGCTTTCCGACCGGCTCGGCAGCCGCCCGAAGGCGACCCAGCCGCCGACCGCCAGCAGCAGGGCGAAGGTCACCCCCGCCACCGCCGAATCCAGCGCCGGATACGCGATCCAGCCCAGCGATACCGCCAACCACAGCGCCACCAGCGCCGAGGCCGCCCGGCCCCGCAGCCCCGCCGCGTCGGCGGCCCCGCCGATCAGCAGCCCGGCCACGGCGGACCAGAACAGCTTGCCCATGCTCGACGGCGGCGGCAGGGCCGGCACGCCGACCACCAGGGCGAACACCGCGACGAAGGTCACGGCGATGCCCAGCACCGCCAGCCGGCGCCCGCCGACCAGCCGCAGCAGGCCCACCGCACCGACGCTCAGCAGCAGCGGCAGGAGGCTGGACTGCACAAAGGGATCGTGGATGAGATCGGTCATTGAGGGAGAACCGCGAGTTCGTTCGTGCTTCTCCAATTACGTATTATGTGCTTGAATAAGCGTGAATTCGGAAAATTCGCAGAAAGCCTCTGCATGAATGCACAGGACAACTGGGACGACGTCCGCTACTTCCTGGCGGTGGCGCGGCACGGCTCCCTGTCGGCGGCGGCCCGCGCGCTGGGGGTCAACCACACCACCGTTCTGCGCCGCGTCGCCGCGCTGGAGGCGGCCTTCGGCACCGGACTGTTCGACAAGCAGCCGGGCGGCTATGTCCTGACGGCGGCCGGCGATGAAATGCACCGCGTCGCCCTGAAAGTGGAGGCGGAACTGGCCGCCGCCAACCGCCTGCTGTCCGGCCGCGACACGCAGCTCAGCGGCACGGTGCGCGTCACCACCATCGACATTCTGGCGATGCACTTCCTGCCCCGTCACCTCGCGGCGTTTCGGGCGCTTTACCCCGGCATGCGCGTCGATCTGCTGATCGCCGAGGCGTCGCTCAGCCTGGCCCGGCGCGAGGCCGACGTGGCGATCCGCTCCACCAACAAGCCGCCGGAAAACCTCGTCGGGCGGGTCGTGGCGGGGCTGGCCTTCGCGGTCTACGGTTCGGCCGCCTATCTGGACCGCACCGCCGACGATCCCGCCCGGCGGGACTGGGTCGGGCTGGACGAGACCTTCGACCATACGCGCATGGCCCAGTGGTTCAAGCGCACCGTCGCGCCGGAGCGGGTCGGCCACCGGGTCAACTCGGTCGCGGTGCTGGCGGAGGCGGTGCGGGCCGGCGCCGGGCTCGGCCTGCTGCCCTGCGGCTTGGCCGACCGCATGCCGGAGCTTTGCCGCCTCGGCGATCTGGTCGAGGAAGTGGAAACCAAAATCTGGCTGCTGACGCACGGGGACCTGCGCCACATGGCGCGCGTGCGGGCGTTTCTGGATTTTATCGGGGATGCCCTGGTCGGCGAGCGTGATCTGCTCGAAGGTCGAAGAGGACCGGGCTAGGGAAGAAAAGGAGAGATGGCGCGCCCGAAGAGATTCGAACTCCTGACCCCCAGATTCGTAGTCTGGTGCTCTATCCAGCTGAGCTACGGGCGCTTCTCTCTGGCCTGGGGCGGCGGTGCCGTCCGAGGCAGAGGCGCGTTGTAGATCGGCCCGGCGCGGAAGGCAACCAAAATTTTTCGTTCCCGTGAAATTTGCCGTTCGGCCGACTTCCCACGCACCGCCGGCTTCCCTACCTTCGCCGACGGAACGCCAGCGGCAAGAGGGGTAGAAGGCGGTGAAGGCACGGATTTCCCTGGGTTGCGTCCTGTCGGCGATGGTCACGACAGCGGGCGTCATGGCGGTGATCCCCGCCAGCGCTGCCGACGTGCGCCTGCAAGCGGCCATCGGCAATGAGACCCTGCAACTGGTCGAGGACGGCCCAAAGCTCAACCGCGTCATCGTGAACGAGCGCGTCGTGTTCGAAGACCGCGACAGCCGCTCCATCGCTTTCGTCAACGCCTACAATCTGCAAGGCCGCTGGCTGGTGCTGCTCCAGCACAATGGGGATGGGGGCAATTGCGCGGCGCGTTACCGCGTCCTCGACCTGTCCGGCCCGCAGCCCAGCGTCTCGCTTCCCTTCGGCACCTGCAGCGACGCGCCGGAAGTCGCTACCGCCGGGCAAGCCCTGACGGTCTCCATGCCCGCCAACGACGGCAAGAGCACCGCCGCCTGGAGCTATCAGGCGGGCCGGCTGGCACGGGTCCGGTAACAGGGCGGCCCCCTCCCTCATCCACTTCCCTCATCCGTGGGCCGATCCGGCGCCCCGCGCGTTTCCGTTCTGGAACTCCGCTTCGGAACGACACCGCCATGCGTCTGCGAACCATCCTGGCCGCCGCCCTGACCCTGCTCCTGGTCAGCGCGTGCGAGACCTACGATCCCGGCAACCCGCTGATCGGACGCTGGACGCTGACGGCGCCCATAGGCCTCGGCATGTCCCTGGGAACCTACGAGTTCCGCCGGTCGAGCATGCGCGTCCTCGGGCTCGACCAGCCGGTCAACTACTCGGTCGCCGGCAACACCGTCACCGTGATCCCGGAGAGCTTCGGGCCGACCCTGGAGATCGAACTGATCGACCAGAACACGGCCCGCCTCCGGGACCCGCTGACCGGCGGCCTGATGACGCTTCGCCGCCTGCGTTCTTAAAAGAACGCGGTGCGCAGATCGTGGATCAGGTCGGTCCGCTCCCACCCGAAACCGCCATCCGCCTCCGCCTCGCGCCCGAAATGGCCGTAGGCGGCGGTGCGCGCGTAAATCGGCTTGTTCAGGCCGAGGTGCGTCCGGATGCCGCGCGGGGACAGGTCCACCAACTGCTGAAGGATCTTGGACAGCCGATCCTCGTCCACGACCCCGGTGCCGTGCGTGTCCACATAGACCGACAGCGGCTTGGAGACGCCAATCGCATAGGACAGCTGAATGGTGCAGCGCTGCGCCAAATCCGCCGCGACGACGTTCTTGGCGAGGTAGCGCGCGGCGTAGGCGGCCGAGCGGTCGACTTTGGTCGGATCCTTGCCGGAGAAGGCACCGCCGCCGTGCGGGGCGGCCCCGCCGTAGGTGTCCACGATGATCTTGCGGCCCGTCAGGCCGGCGTCGCCGTCCGGCCCGCCGATCACGAAGCGGCCGGTCGGGTTGACGTAGAAGCTGGCCTCGTCGCACATCCAGCCCTGCGGCAGGCAATTGACGACGTGCGGGCGGACGATCTCGCGCACCTCCTCCTGGGTCAGGCCATCGGCGTGCTGGGTGGAGACCACGACGGCGGTGGCGCGCACCGGCTTGCCGTTCTCGTACTGCAGCGTCACCTGGCTCTTGGCGTCGGGGCCGAGCTGCGGGGCGGCACCCGAATGGCGGGCCTCGGCCAGCGACTTCAGGATGGCGTGGGCGTAGTAGATCGGCGCCGGCATCAGAGCCGGGGTCTCGTTGCAGGCGTAGCCGAACATGATGCCCTGGTCGCCGGCGCCCTCGTCCTTCTCACCGGCGGCGTCGACACCAACCGCGATGTCGGCGGACTGCGAGTGGACGAAGCACTTGACGTCCATCTTCTCCCAATGGAAGCCGTCCTGCTCGTAGCCGATGTCCTTCACCGCGGCGCGCGCGACCTGGATCAGCATGTCGGGCGTGATGCTCTCCGGACCGCGCACCTCGCCGGCCAGCACCACCTGATTGGTTGTGGCGAGCGTTTCCACGGCCACGCGGGCGTACGGGTCGTGCGACAGGTACAGATCGACGATCGCGTCGGAGATGCGGTCGCACACCTTGTCCGGATGGCCTTCGGACACGGACTCGCTGGTGAAGCAATAGCTGTTCGCCGGCATCCCGCTCGCTCCTTCGATTCATTTCGAGTTGCGACGATATTATGGGCTGCCCGTGCCCAACCCATCCAAGGCGTATTCCGGGCTACTCCGGTCATTTGCTGCAATGCAACAGGGCTATGCCGCCCTGCGAAGGCACATGCACCCGTTGCGCAGGTCCGTCAGTCCTGCGGGGAGACACCAAGCGTCGCCGGGGGTACGTCCCCTGCGTGGTCCGACCTGTGGCGGAACTCGGGTAATACAGAATTAGAACGATGCCCGTCGTTTGATGAATAGTCATTCCAGAAGGGGGCGGCTGATGGACAAACCCATCATTCCCGTGCTGCTGTCGGGCGGCGCCGGGGTCAGGCTCTGGCCGATGTCGCGCGAACTTTATCCGAAGCAACTTCTGAATTTATGCTCGGACAAGTCGATGCTTCAGGAGACGGCCCTGCGTGTGTCCGACGGGGCCCGCTTCGCCGCTCCCATCGTCATCTGCAACCAGGAACACCGCTTCATCATTGCCGAGCAGCTGCGCCAGGCCGGCGTGACGCCCGGCGCCATCGTGCTGGAGCCGTCCGCGCGCAACACGGCGGCGGCCTGCGCCGTCGGCGCGCTGCACGCCGCCGCCACCGATCCCGACGCGCTGATTCTGGTCCTGCCCGCCGACCATCTGATCCGCGACGTTCCCGCCTTCAAGGAGGCGGTGGGCCGCGCGGTGGAGGCGGCGTCCTCCGGCCATCTCGTCACCTTCGGCATCACGCCCACCGGGCCGGAAACTGGCTACGGCTACATCCGGCGCGGCGCGTCGTTCACCGACCAGCCGGGCGTCCACCGCGTCGCGGCCTTCGTCGAAAAGCCGGATCGCGCGGTGGCCGAGGCCTACGTCGCGGACGGGGAGCACAGCTGGAACAGCGGCATGTTCCTCTTTCCCGCCGCCAAGCTGATCGAGGAGCTGGGCCGCTACGCCCCCTCTGTGCTGGCCGCAAGCCGCGCCGCGCTGGAGGCCGGCAAGGCCGATCTGGACTTCTTCCGCCTGGACGCCGACGCCTTCGCGCGGGCGCCCAGCATCTCCATCGATCATGCGGTGATGGAGCATACCGACGACGCCGTGGTGGTGCCCTGCGATCTCGGCTGGGCCGACGTCGGCGGCTGGGCCGCGCTGTGGGAAGTCGGCGAGAAGGACGGCGAAGGCAACGTCGCCCACGGCGACGTGGTGACCCACGGCGCCCGCAACTGCTACGTCCGCAGCGAAGGGCAGCTGACCGCCGTGGTCGGCCTCGACGACGTGGTGGTGGTCAGCACGGAGGATGCGGTCCTCGTCGCCTCCCGCGACCGCGCGCAGGACGTGAAGGCGCTGGTTGAACAACTGCGCCGCGACGGCCGAACCGAGCCCTTCACCCACCGTCAGGTGCACCGCCCCTGGGGCTCCTTCCAGTCGATTCACGCTGGCGAGCGTTTCCAGGTGAAGTGCCTGACGGTGAAGCCCGGCGCCCGCCTGTCCCTGCAAAAGCACTATCACCGCGCCGAACACTGGGTCGTGGTGAAGGGCACCGCGCTGGTCACGCGCGGCGAGGAGGAGGTGCTGGTCTACGAGAACGAGTCCATCTACCTGCCCATCGGCACGGTTCACCGGCTGGAAAACCCCGGCAAGGTGCCCTTGCACATCATCGAGGTGCAGTCCGGCTCCTACCTCGGCGAGGACGACATCGTGCGCATCGAGGACACCTACGGGCGGCACTGACCGCCCGTGTTGTTTGGGCGCCGGTTTTCGATTACTCTGCCAAAAGCCAGCGGCCGAGATGTGTCCGCTGGCTTTTTTTGTTTGCTCACAAATCGTTGTGCATCGACTGCACAATGAACGCACACAAACGGATCGGTGTAAGTCGCTGATCCGACAAAGAAAAATGGCGATTTTCGCCATTGTGCAGATTTGCGTTCCTGCACAAACTGCACAACGATGCACAATGGCGGCACACGAACAATATCCCCTCTCCCCCCTGGGGAGAGGGTTAAAGCGGATTTCGATCCGCTCTGGACCGCGACGGCGGGCCCGGACGCCTATGCGTCCGAAGCCCGGCCGGCACATGAGGCCATATGAATCTAAAGCGAATGCAAATTCGCTTTAGGGCGAGGGGGAAACGCCGACGATCCCAGAGGCTTTCCGGCCTGTCGGCCGCCCCCTCATCCCAACCACTCTCCGCCTCCGGTCGCCTTCAGCGCCCGTCCCGCTTAGCGGGCCGGCTCCGAGCCCCGGAGGGGCGAAGGGCTTTTGGCGAATGACATGATCTGCGCCCGCGCCGGCTCCTCGACGAAGCGCCAGACCAGCGCCGCCGCCAGCAGGCTCAGCGGCAAGGCAACCGCGTGCGCCATCGGCGTCGGGCCGAGGAGCAGCGGGTGCGTCGCGATGGTCCGGATCGGCATGTGCAGGATGTACAGCGCGAAGCTGATCCGCCCGAGGATTACCAGCCCCGGCCGCTCCAGCCACAGGCAGCGCCCGGTGCCAAGCCCCGCCGCCCCGGCGATCAGAACCGCGAACGGCACGATGAACAGCGCGTTGTGAAAGACCACGATGGAGACGTGATCCCGCAAGGCCACCCCGGCCAACACCGCCGCCAGTCCGGCTGCGAACAGCCACGGTCCCGGCGACGGCCCCCGCCACCGCGTCACCACCGCGTAGGCCAGCATCCCCGCCACGAAGGCCGGCAGGTGGTTGATGGGCAGGTACTTGATCGCCTGGGCCAGCGCCTGGACCGGTACCGGCTCCGCCAGTTCGTCCATCAGCCGGGCCGGCTCCCCCCACATGGTCCATG
This sequence comes from Azospirillum soli, assembly GCF_017876165.1. Classification (GTDB taxonomy): domain Bacteria; phylum Pseudomonadota; class Alphaproteobacteria; order Azospirillales; family Azospirillaceae; genus Azospirillum; species Azospirillum soli. The sequence continues at coordinate 337,572 of NZ_JAGINQ010000004.1, read as the reverse complement.
CAACCGCCCACCCCGCCACCAGCAGGGCTCCCCCGACCACCACCACCACCGCGAACGACCGCCGCCACACCAGCGGCAGCAACAGCGGAAACAGCAGATAGAAGAAAGCCTCGTTGGACAGCGACCAGCCCGGACAGTTCCAGGTGCAGGCCCCCAGCGGTACCCAGCTTTGCAGCATGAAGGGCGCCAGCAGCAGCGACGATCCGCGCAGCAGGAATTCCGCCCCGTCCGGCGGCAGCTTCAGGACCCAGAACAGGACGAAGGGGAAACTCAACGCCAGTCCCAGCAGATAGACCGGCACGATCCGCGCCACCCGCGCCAGCAGGAACCGCCGGACCGCTCCCGGCTCCGTCAGATTGCGGTTGCGATAGGCGTGGCTCAGGATGAAACCCGACAGCACATAGAAGAAGGTGACCCCGATGAACCCGGAATCGAAGCCGAGCCCATACAGGGAGGCCAGCGGCTCCACCGACCCGACATAGTGCCCGTAGTGATAGAGCACCACCGCGAAGGCCGCGAAGAATCGCAACGACGTCAAGGCCGGAAGGTCTTCCCTTTCCATGACTCGGCCCTCACGCCACGGCCTGCGGGCCGAGCCGTTCGACATGCCCATCGGTCAGGAAGAAGGAGTTGAGATCGCCCGGCCGCCCCTCGACGAACCGCCCGCCATGGAAGCCATAGAGCTTGTATCCGAAGGGGGCGAGATAGGAGGCCTCGTGGTCCTCGCTGGCCGCTTCGCACATGATGACGGGCTGGTGCTGGCGCAACGTCCGCTCCCCGCCGATCAGCACGTCCAGCTCCGACCCCTGGGTGTCCAGCTTCAGGAAGGTCGGCGCCATCTCATAGCTGTCCAGCGTCCGGATCGCGCATTCCATCTTGCGGCAGGTCAGGTGCCGTTCGTCGAAGCCGATGATCCGCTCCGCGTTCAGCCAGCCGAGCGCGTGTTCCTCGCTGATGGAGGCGAGGCCGTCGAACATGTAGCCCTTGTAGAAGGGGACGTAGAGCGTCGCAACACCGGGCTCCCGCCCCAGCGCCACGTTCTCCGGAAGGACGCGCGGATCGTCCCGGTACATCCATTGAAGCCGGACGAACAGCTCGGCGTTCGGCTCGAAGGAGCGGATGACGCACGCAGGGTGCAGCATGCGGATGGCGTCGATGCTCTGTCCCCGGTTGGCGCCCACGTCCACATAGACGTCGCGGTCGGACTTCGGCAGCAGGGCGATGGCCCGGAAGTCCGCCTCGAACGGCCGGCGCAACGTGTTGCGGTAGGTGCGCTGGAGCAGGAACTTGTAATCGACCAGCCGGGGGAAATTGACCTGAAGCGTGCGCAGAGCGGTCGCGTGGTCGAGCATCGGGGACTCCGTGGCAAGGGGAATTCAGGCGGCGCGGGCCTTCAGCCGCGCGAGCCGGACGAGGATCGAGGTCTCATAGGGCGTCAGCCGCCGGACCATGGCGTACATGGCCGCCTTCCACAGCAGCGTGCCAGTGGCGGTGCCGAGTGCTGCACCCTCCAGCCCCCACAGGCTGGCGAAGACGGCCACGACGGCGACGTTGGCGGCGGCGAAGGCCAGATTGGCGCGGAAGACGCGGTGGTGGTGGCCGGTCATCATCAGCACCTCGCTGGCCGGGCCGGTCAGCACGTCGATGGTCCGGTAGGCGGCGAGGATGCCCATGGCGACATAGCCGGCGGTGAAGTCCGGCCCGAACAGCCGCAGCAGCGGCTCGCCGAAGGCCAGCAGCATCAGCGCCACGCCAACCGTTGGCACCGCCGACAGGACCATCATCAGGTCCACCGTGCGCTGGAGCCGGTCGGGCTGGCGCAGGGTGTGGCACTCCGCCAGCCTGGCCAGCCCGACGCCGTTGACGGCGATGGAGCAGAACATGGTCAGCTCGGCCAGCCGCCGCGCCACCTGATAGACGCCGACCTCGGCCGGGGACCCGACGAGGCCCAGCACCAGAATGTCGGTCTCGGAGATGACGTAGAAGAACAGCGGCGTGGTCAGCATCAGAAGCGCGGTGGACCCCCACCGGCGGTAGAGCGGCCCCAGGCGCCGGGGCGGGTTGGCCTCCATGACGCGGACCCGCGCCAGCACGGCGGTCAGCAGCACGGCGACGACCACCGCGTTGGCGGCGATGTAGACCTCAACCGCCACCCGCACCGACAGGCCGAGGGGGAGCAGCAACGCCGCCCCAACGCCGATCAGGTACAAGAGCCGCACGCCCGCCGTCTCCGCCCCGAAGCCCAGCAGCGGCCGGCCGAGCGCGCGGGCTGTGTCGGTCAGGAAGCGCATCAGCGCCATGGTCAGGATCAGGCCGGTCAGGTGCCACCAACTCAGGTCGGCGGCCCCGTACCAGACCCAGGCCAGATCGAACAGCGTCCCGCAGACCAGCGAGGCGGCGACGATGGCGCCGGTGCCGAACATTATGAACCGCCGCGACCGGCCGATCCGCCCCCGCGCGGTGTAGCGGGACACGATCTTGTTGGCCGCCATCGGCAGCCCCAGCGTGGCAATCAGTACCACCGCGAAGCTGACCGAGATCAGGTAGGCGAAGGTGCCGTACTCCGCCGCCCCCATGACCCGCGTCATGGCGATGGTGACGATCAGGATCAGGAGTTGCCCGACGATCTTCAGGGCCAGAACGCCGACGCTGTCCCAGGCGAAGCGGGCGTTGCCGTGCTGGCCCAGGACCGTTTGGATGCGCAGGCGCAGGGTCTCGACGTTCATGGTTTGGGGCTCATGACTTGCTCATGGCGCCGACCGGCCGGGTCTCGGCACGCCGTCCGCTCTGCCCATAGGCGCGGCGGCGGAAAGGCTTCATCCACAGAAGCTTGCCGAGACCGGTCATGGCCGTGGTGCCGTAACGCGCCGCGCGCACCCGATCGACCGGCAGAAAGGCCAGCGCCAGCCCGCCGCCGATACCGAGCTGCGCCAGCCCAGCCAGCATCCAGCCGGCGGTGCGACCGACGCGCGGGCGGTCCAGCATCATCGGGGTGAAGCCGGTGATCTGCCCGTCGCGGAACCGCCGCCAGAGGAGGAAGGTCTCGGTCAGCCGCTCGGCCGGCACGAACTCGTGCACCACCGCCTCGGCGCACCAGACCAGCCGGCAGCGGCGGTAGTGGAGGTCGAGGAAGAACAGGGAGTCCTCGCCACCCGTCCGCCCCAGGTCGGGCCGGAAGGGCGTGTCGGAATGGATGCAGCGTTCCTTGACCAGCAGCGCGTTGTTGGTCGCCATCGGTCGCCGGCAGATGGGCCAGGGCATCAGGTTCGGCATCAGCTGGTTCGGCGCCACCGCCGTCCCGGTCGGACAGTCGGAGGTCTGGGTAAAGGCCGCCTCGAACCAGGAACGCCGCTTTTCCCCGGCATCCGCCATCACCTCGGCCGGGAATTCCGGCAGGACAGGGCCGAACACCACGTCGGCGTCGAAGCGGCGCTGGGTGTCCAGCAGGTGGCGCAGCCACAGGGGCGAGGGCACCTCGTCGTCGTCGATGAAGGCGATCATCCGGCCGCAGGCCGCGACCACCCCGGTGTTGCGGGCGTGCGAGATGCCGGGCCGGGGCTCCGACACGTAGCGGATGGGGAAGCGGTTGCGCCCCGCCGCCTCGTTCACCGTGGGCAGCGCGGACTGGTCCGGCGCGTTGTCCACGACGATGATCTCGACGGACGTGCCGTCCAGCTCCTGCAAGCCGTCGCAGCGGTCGAGCAGCCGGCGCAGCATCGGCATGCGGTTGAAGGTCGCTATGACGATGGAAACGTCGGGCGTCACCACGGAACGTGTCTGCATCGCGGTCGTCCTTATCAGGGAGGGGGTGGGGCGGCGTCAGCGCAGGTAGTAGTGGCTGTGCTTGGACTGGACGTAGGCCATGTCGCCGTAGCGGTAGCGGGCGTGCTTGCGGACGTTGACGCGGGTCAGCACGGCGCCCAGCAGCGGCGCGTTCGCCTGCCGCAGCGCCGCCAGAGCGTTCTGGACGACGGCGCGCGGGGTCCTTTCCCAGCGCACGACCATCAGCACCCCGTCCACCAGCTGCGACAGGATCGCGGCGTCGGACACGGCCAGCAGCGGCGCTGAGTCGATGACGACCACGTCGTACTGCGCCCGCGCCCGGTCGAGCAGGCGGCGCGTCTCGACCGACGACAGCTTGGACGGCACGTCGCCGTGCACCACGCCGGCCGGCACAAAGTCGAGCGTGCTCATCTCGTCGCGCAGGACCGGGGCGCCGCCCCCATGGACGCCGTTTTCATAGATATCCGGCAGCATGGCGCCGAGGCTGCCGTCCGGCACCACATGGGTCAGCGGCGCGCCGAGCAGCCGCCCGACCGAGGGCTGGCGCCAGTCGAAGTCGAGCAGCAGCACCCGCTTGCCCGACAGCGCCAGCGCGCGGGCGAGCGAGGTCGCCAGGACCGTCTTGCCCTCCTGCGGCACCGAGGAGGTGACCAGCAGCACCTTGCAGGAATCATGGCCGGCGGCGCTGCCCTGCAAGGCGGCAACGATGGAATGGATCGCCTCCGGGAACAGGGAGCCGGGGGAGCGGACGATGGCGTCCACGGCGAACAGGCCACGCGGCATCTCCGGCACGGTGCCGAGCGGCCGGATGCCGTTGGCCCCGAAGGTGTCCAGGTTCGAGATGCCGTGGCGCAGCCGGTGCGCCAGTAGGGCCAGCAGCACGGCGAAGGACATCGCGGTCATGAGGGCAGCGGCCAGCAGCAGCGCCCGGTTCGGCCCCGAGGGCTCCGGCGGAGGTTCGGCGCCGGAGATCAGGACGGCGTCCTGCAACTGGTCCTTCTCCCCGGCGGCCAGCTCGGCCGATTTCTGGAGCAGGTTGCTGTAGGAGGTGCGGAAGGCGGCCAGCTCGCGCTCCATCTCCTGGGCTTGGCGCTCGGCCCCGGTCAGGGCGGCGCGCTCCTGCTGAAGGGCGGCAAGGGTCGCGCGGGTCGTCGCTTCCCGCTGGCGGGCGACCGCCACGTCTTGCGCGAAGGAGCCGGACAGGCGGGCGGTCTCCCGGCTGAGATTGTCGCGGATCTCGCGGAGCTGGGCGCGGGCCTTGGCGACCTCGGGGTTGGCGTCGCCCTTGGCGGTCAGCAGGTCGGCCTCCCGCGCCTTCAGCTCGGCCTCCTGTCGGCGCAGGTTCTGCACGACGGGGGAGTTGAGGATCGCACGGTTGGAATCCCCGGCGGCCCCGCGCGCCTGCTGCAGGGCGGCTTCGGCGGCGCGGACCTGGGAAGCGGCCTCGACCAGCGCGGAGTTCGTCTCGACGATCCGCCGGTCCAGCAGGGTCATGCCCTCGGTCTGGAACAGGTTGTGCTGCTCGCGGAAGGCCCCCAGCGCCTGCTCCTTGGCGACGACCAGTTCACGCAGTTCGGTCAGGCGGGTGTTGAGCCAGGACAGCGCCGTCTCGTTGCCCCGGCTGCGCAGGTCGTTGCGCTGCTCCAGGTAAAGCGTGGCGAAGGTATTGGCGACGGCGGCGGCCTCATTCGCCGACGTGCCCTGGTAGCGGATCTTGATGGCGTAGGAGCCGCCCTCGTTCAAGAGCGTCAGCTTCTTGGCGACCTGCCGGGCGGCGGCCGTCGCGGCGCTCTTGTTCGGGTCCGCATCGGGCTTGGCCGTGTCGGGGCGGGGAAGCCAGCGGGATAAGCCGACGCCCTCCGCCCAGGAGGCCACCTCCGGGCCGGCGATCCAGGCGCGGGCCATCCGTTCCGGCCCCCGCAGGAATTCGGGCAGCGGCTTGGGATCCTTGATCCCGTAGCCGGGCTTGTCGGCGAGGCCGAGGTCCTTGACCACCTGCGCGACCATGGCCGGGGCCTGAATGATGTCCATCTGCGTGCGGATGACCGCCGCGTCGGATTGCAGGCCGGCGATCATCTTGTCGGAGGTGGACTGCAGCTGCGCCAGCTTGGTGTCCCGGTTGCTCAACAGGATGATCGCTTCGGCGGTGTAGTGGTCGGGCAGGTTCGTGACCACCGCCACGGCACCCGCCATGATCAGGCCGCTGGTCATGATGATCAGCCCCCGCCGGCGCAGCAGGACGCGCGCTGCCTCCATGAACACGGGCGAGCTGAGGCGACCGTATGAACGTTCCACGGCAAAGTCGGTCATCGGATCTCCGCCAATCTGGGGATTTGGGCGTGGGATGTGCCTGGATCAGGCAGGCCGCTTCGGCACGCGGCCCCGGCTGGGCATGAGCAAGGCTTCCGTTCGGGCCGGGGACAGGTACCAGCGGGCGAACAGCCAGACGATTTGCAGGTCGGTGACCAAATACCGCTTCCACATGCGGCCCGGATCCTTGGCGAGGCGGTGGACCCATTCCAGCCCGCGCCGCTGCATCCAGATCGGCGCCCGCGCTTGCAGGCCGGTCAGGAACAGGAGCGAGGCGCCGACGCAGAAGCCGAGGCCGGTCGCCCGGCCCGAACGGCGGATGCGGTAGGCGAGGATTTCCTGCTGCGGTGACCCAACGGCAAGGAAGACGAAGCGCGCCGGATGCTCGGCGACGAAATCGACGCAACGGGCGACCGCGTCGGGATTGCCGATGAACCCCATCGGCGGGACGTGAACGTTAATCGTGACGTGCGGATAGCGCGCCCGCAGCCGTTCGATCATGCGCGGGCCGCCGCCGATGACGCTGATCGTGTTCCCCGGCGCCAGCACACTGCCGAACAGCTCGGCGACGAGGTTGGAGCCCGGAAAATAGGTCAGGTCGAGGTCGGACATCCGCGCGAACAGATTCAGGTACCAGCTGTCGCACAGGCTGATCCAGGCCTCCTCGTAGATGGCGCGGTAGGGCGCGTCGCGCTCGTTCAAGCGGACCACATGGTCGGCGTTCGGCGTTACGACGTATTGGAAAGGAAGACCGGCATCGCGCTCCCGAATGGCGGACAGGACGTCGTCGTTTGGTAGGCTGTCGAACGGGACCGAACACAATCGCTTGCGCGGATACTGTTCGAAATTTTTCTCGACATCGGCGGAATGCGTGATCATGAGCCCTCCCTTGGCGGTTTTGGGCACGGCAAAGATCGGCCAGCAAAGGATCGGCTGCACGCCATAGCGCGCGCTGTATCCTCCCTTTTTCTTCGCCTTTATTGTGAAGCGATGGACGAATGCGGACGGCGTTCAGCGCCCGATTTCAATGGGCGACCGTTTCGATAGCCCGTCATGCTGCGGTGCGAATATTATGCTGCTCTGCAACTGGTACCGCGCTCAGTCTTTTTTGAGCAAGAGAATTTCCCCTTTCTAACGCCTTTGCACCAAAAATCGAGCACACTAACGCCTTTGATCGTGTAGGAATTCGGTGATCGGGCCGAGTGATATTGCGCTGCGGTATGTATGAATGTAGGCCGGTTGGTGGTGTCTGTACGCACATTTCGGTACAGGTCGGAATGATGGTGTTGCTTTCTCTGTTTTTTCGTCGCGATCTTCGCGCTTTTGTCTGGGGCTTGGCGGGACGGAGGTCGGGAAGAAACGGACGCGCAGATCAAGTTCACCTAACCAGAGGGCGTTACCACCAAAGGGCCTTTGAAAAGACAGTTCGCAGGTGCACAATTCGCTTGGTTATGGAATGACATTCGGACGTTCCAAGAACTCGCCGCTTTACTCGTCGCTTTATGCGTGGACTTCGGTTCTCTGGACAGAAATAATCCTTGAAAAATCGTCGGCAAGCCGTAGTGCTTGTCGTCAATGTCTGCCTCTTTTGCCCGGCTGCGTTCATCGCCGCAATGGACTGGTGATGGCGCGTCAAGGCGCAGTAATATCTGAAATTTTAAAGTATAAATTTTTGGTGATTTGTACACGCATGAGGTATCGCGGAATTTTGTTCTGCCGCTTATCCCTTGTCGGAGGAAATGCATGAGCCAAGGTAGAATGGCCGCCGATGGATTGGCTTCGCCAGGTGCCGGCGTGGTCGTGGCTCCGTGTCCAACGGTCCCGAAGCTGACCGCCACCTTCACCGCGTTCGATCTTGGCCTGCTGGTGCTGTGCCTTTTCGCCATAGCCGGGGTGTGGATCGGCCCACAGCTGTTGCTGGACGGCGACCCGGCCGCGGAACAGGTCGCTCTCCTCGGAATGGCGCTGGTGCTGGCGCCGTGCTGCAAGGCGGCGTTCGGCCTTTATGAGGAGGAGCGCATCTTTTCGCGCCGCCGTCAGGCCAGGGTGCTTCAGGCGTTCCTCGTCTGCATCCTGCTGATCGGGACGGTGTTCGCCGCGCGGGATGGGCGGTTGCCGGCGCTGGAGCTCTGGCTTCCCTTGACGGTGCTGCTCCTTTTGTCGCCGCATCTCGACGCCGCCGCCCTGGGGCTCGGCGTCCGCTTGAGCGTCCAGTTCCAGGAGATCGCGCGCTTCGCGGCCGGCGGTCCGGGGCAGGCGGCAGGGGCGCTGGCCCTAATCCGCCGGGGAGCGCACGAGCGTAAGGGTGCAACCCGTATCCGCCGGGGATTCCTCTCGGGGAGCTTCCAATTCCTGAAGCGTGCGACCGACATGATGGCGGCAGCGGTGCTGCTGAGCCTTCTGGTGCCGCTGCTGGTCCTTGTCGCCATCGCCATCAAAATCGATTCCCGTGGTCCTGTCTTCTTCCGGCAGAAGCGCTCCGGCTTGGGCGGGGCCGACTTCGCCGCGCTGAAGTTCCGCACCATGCACACCGACGCGGAGCAACGGCTCGCGGAGCTGCTGCGCGGCAACGCCGCCTATCGGGAACAGTATGAGCGCTTTCACAAGCTGCCCGACGACCCGCGCGTGACGCGCGTCGGCCGCCTGTTGCGCCGCACGAGCCTCGATGAACTGCCGCAGCTTTGGAACGTGCTGGTCGGGGACATGAGCCTGATCGGCTACCGGCCATACATGCCTAGGGAACTCGCCCCCTATCCGGAGCTGGCGCGGATTCTGGGGCAACTGCGGCCGGGCATCACGGGGCTCTGGCAGGTCTCCGGCCGGCATCGGCTGTCCTTCGAGCAGCGGCTGTTGCTGGACGCCTACTATGTGCAGCATTGCTCGCCGCTGCTCGACCTCTTCATCGTCTGGCGGACCGTCTGGGTGGTGCTGCGGGCCGAGGGGGCGTGACCCATGCCGGACAGCATGACCTTCAAGGGGGTGAACTATCCGTCCTGGTGGAACGGCAAGTTCGCCTCCCCGGAATCCGACGCGGCGCTGGCGCGGTTGGCGGAGGCGAAGGGGAACGCGGTCGCCATCGTGCCGACCCACTACATCTCGACCCTGACCAGCCACGACATCCACGCCACGGAGCAGACGGAGAGCGCCGCCTCCGTTGCCCACGCCATCGCCACGGCGAAGGCGCAGGGACTTCAGGTCATGCTGAAGCCGCATGTGGACACGCTGGCCCACGACTTCCGGGGCTTCATCAAGCCGGACGATCCGGGGGCGTGGTTCGCGGCTTACACGGACCTGATGGTCGGCTACGCCCGCATGGCGCAGGCGCAGGGGGTGGAACTGCTGTCCATCGGGTCCGAGTACCAGACGCTCACGCAGCCGGTTTATGCGCCGTACTGGAACGCGCTGATCGACGCAGTGCGGGGCGTGTACGGCGGCAAGCTGACCTACGCCGCCTATCTGGGGGAAGCGTCGTCGGTGCCTTTCTGGGGGCGGCTGGACTATGTCGGGGCCAACATCTACACCGGTCTCGCCACCCAGCCCAACCCGAGCGTGGATGACCTTGTCGCCGCTTGGAGCCGACCGCCGCCGGACCCGCAGCACGCCGGGCAGACCGGCGGCATGGCTCCAGCCGAGTACCTGGCCCACATCGCCAAGGCTTCCGGCAAGCCGGTCCTGATCACCGAGATCGGGTACCGCAGCGCGCCTGGTGCGGCCCAAAAGCCGGAGGCGGTCGGGGTGCCGGGGCACGTCGATGGGGCGGGGCAGGCGGCGCTTTACGAGGCCATGTTCCAGGTCTGGCTGCGCGACCGGCCGGACTGGGTCAAGGGCCTGTTCCTGTGGGACTGGCAACCGGTCCCGACGGGGGAGGACGCCACCGGCTACACCCCCCAGGACAAGCCGGCCGAGGCGGTCATGAAGCGCTGGTTCAGCGGTGAAGCTGCCGGCATCGGGATACCGCTTCCCGGCTGGGACCGGGCGATGCTGGTCGTGCCGAAGGAATTCGCGGCCAAGGTCGCGGCCGCTCACCATCAGACGTGGTGCGAGGTCGGGCTGCCGGACGGCGGCTGGACCCATGCGAATGTCATTCTCTGACCGGGACGGAGCCCTCTTGATGAAGACCGAAACCGGTGAGCGCATCGTCGCCATGGCAAGCCCGGCGCTGCTGTTCATCATGCTGACGGTTCTGCTGGTCGGGCCGCACCCGCTGTCCGGGGTTGGGGTGGACAAGTTGGAGGTGGCGCAGGACGGCAACCTCCTGAACCGCGTCGCCATGGTGGCCTTCCTCGGGTTGGCCGTGCCGCTGGCCGCGACGGCGCCGGGCACGGTTTGGCGCATCCTGCGGCGGAACTGGGCCGTGGTGGCGCTGCTGGTCTGGTTCATGGCCTCGGCGCTGTGGGCCTCCCACCCGGAACTGACCGTGCGGCGGGCGTTGGCCTACTGGATGTTCTACGTGGCGGCGGTCGCGGTGGCGGCGACGATGCCAAGCCTCCAGGCCTTTCAGAAAAGTCTGTTCGCGTGCTTTGCTCTGATCGCGGCGGCGAACGCCGGGTCGGTGCTGCTGGTGCCGGGGCTGGCGATCAACGAGCTGGGCGCCATCGGCATCAGCGACAACAAGAACACCGCCGGTTCGATGGCGCTGATGTCCATCGTCGTGCTGACCTTCAGCCTGGGCGTGCTGCGCCGGGCGCCGAGCATCGCGCTGGCCGCCCTGCTGCTGATCGCCAGCTGGTGGTTCCTGGTCCAGACCAACTCCAAGACCAGCCTGGGCCTTGCCATGCTGCTCACCGTGGCGCTGCCGGGGCCGCTGTGGGCGCTGAACCGGATCGAGAGCGCGCGGCTGGCCCTGCCGCTGATGGCGCTGCTGGGCCTCAGCCTGGGCGTGCTCTACCTCGGCGTCCTCGGCATCGACTTCGAGGATTTGCAGCTGCTGGTGTTCGGGGATCTGACCTTCACCGGGCGCACCTTCATCTGGGATGCGCTGGTGCGGGAGATCGCCGATCGGCCGTTGCTGGGGTATGGCTTTGGGTCCTTCTGGGACATCGGGCAGCCGCTGAACCCCATCAAGTCGGCGTCCCCGTACGAGTTCTTCCTTCTCGCCAACCTCATCAACACGGCCCACAGCGGGTATCTGGACGTGCTGCTGCAGACCGGCGTCGTCGGGCTGCTGCTGGCCGTGGCGGCGCTGCTGCGCGGGCTGAGGCTGTCGGTCCTGCTGATCCTTCCGCAGAAGAGCCTGCGGGACGCCTTCGTCGTCATGGGCATGGTCGGCCTGCTGGTCGCCTGCGCGCTCAACAACTTCCTGGAAAGCATCCTGTTCCGCGCCGGGGACGCCATCGGCTACCTCGCGGTCGTCGTGCTGCTGCACGCGGAGCGCTGGAGCCTCGCGCTGGAGGACCGGCGGGTTCCCGTCCGGGTGCCGGCGCCCGAGGCGCTGTGGATGCCGCCCCCTCCCCATCGGACAGTGTGATCCGGACGGTGTGAAAGGACGAAAAGCCATGCGACTGCTGTACCTGACGACCGCCTCGCCGCGCCCGGCCCACTCCGGCGTCAGCCTCCGGGTGGAGGCGAACTGGCAGGCCATGCGGACCTTCGGGCAGGTCGAGGCCATCGTGCTGGGCAGCACGCCCGGCCCGGTCACCCGCGCCGCCCTGCGGCGGGAAGGGGTGGACTTCTTCCCCGCAAGGCGCGAGGCGATGCCGAACCGCATCGTTCGGCAGGCCGACGCCCTGCTGCGGGGCGAAAGCATGCTGGTCGCCCGCGCGCTGTCGCCGGAGCGGATCGAGCGGCTGCGGGAGCGCATCCGGCGGCTGCGGCCGGACGCGGTGGTGCTGGGCGACACGTGGCTGACGCCGCTGATCCGGGTCATCCGGCCGCTCGGCCCCGCCGTGGTGGTGGACACCCATAACGTCGAGACGAAGCTGTACCGCCGCATCCTGGCCCAAAGCTCCGGCAAGGCGGCGCTGCGCCCGCTGCTGTTCTACCTGAACATGCTGGGGCTGGAGCGGCGGCTGGCCGAGGCCGACGCCGTGTGGGGCGTCTCCCCCAACGACGTGGAGCATTACCGGACGGTGATGGGGCTGCGCGACGTGTTCGTCGTTCCCAACGCCATCGACCTGTCCCGCTACCCGACCCCGCCGGAGCGGGAGGAGGCGGAACCGGGCATCGTCTTCACCGGCGACTTCCGCTACTGGCCGAACGAGGACGCCGCAAGGCGTCTGATCGGGCAGGCGCGGCAGCTGTCCGCTCTCGGCATCCCGCACCGGCTGTGGCTGGTCGGGCGGGGGCCGAGCGAAGCCATGCGGACCGCCGCCGCGCAGGTCCCCTCCGTCACCATCACGGGGGAGGTGCCGGACGTGCGGCCCTATGTCCAGGGCGCCGCCGTCTTCGCCGCCCCGCTCAGCGCCGGGTCGGGCACGAAGTTCAAGATCCTCGAAGCCTTTGCCCTGCGACGGGCGGTGCTGACCACTCCCATCGGGGTCGAGGGCATGGGCTGCGAGTCCGGCCGGGAACTGATCGTCGCCGAGGATGGCGACACCTTCCTGAACGGCCTGACTCAGCTGCTCAGCGACCGTGACCTGCGCCTGCGGCTGGGGACCGCCGGGCGGGAGTGGGTCGAGGCCCATGGGTCCATGGAGGCGCTGGTTGCCTCCATGGCCGTGGCGCTGGGCGGGACGCTGCACGGTGCGGCGAGGACGGGGCGCGGGGTCGCCGCACCCCCGGAGACTCAGGCCGCTTCCAGCGGGTACGCCGCGTGATCGTGCGGCGACAGATAGTCGGCGGTTTCCGGCCCGGCCGGCATGAACGGGGCCGGGTTCGCCGGCTCGACCGGTGCGATGGCTTGCGCGGTCGCTTCGGCCGGGGCGGCAATGTGGTTCCAGACGTCCACATTCTCCATGGCGAGCGTCTGGGCGATGGCTTGGGCGGTGGCCTTGTCCAGGATGGTCCCGGTGCCCTGGGCGGTGCCGATGGTGGCGTTGGCGGCGGTGGACAGCTTCAGGCCGAAGGTCTCCGTCCCCTCTGTCAGGCTGTCGCCGAGCACGCCGACCTTGACGGTCTTCACCGTCTCGCCGGGGGCGAAGGTCAGGGTGCCGCTGGCCGCCTTGTAGTCGGAACCGGCCTTGGCCGTGCCGTCCACGGTGGCGTAGTTGACGGTCACCGTCTGGGTCGCCGACTGCGACAGCTTCACCGTGAAGGTGGCCTCGGTCTGGCCCGGCGTGACGGTGGTCGTGCCGGTGTAGAGCGCGTTCTTGATGGCGTTGTACTTGACGGGATCGACCGTCTTCCAGTCGTCCATCAGGATGCCGCCGGTGTCGCCCGAGTTCGGGTTCCACGACCAGTAGGTCCAGCTCGCCCCCTGCTTGCCGGCGCCGAGATCCAACGTGCCGTTGGCGTCGAGGTCACCATTCATGTACTTGGTCAGGGTGGCCATGTACTGCTGGTCGGCGGCGGTCTTCATGAAGCCGCCGAACTCACCCACCAGGACCGGGTGCTTGTTGTCGCGCAGCAGCCAGCCCCAGTTGTCGGTGTAGAGACCCGGCATGTTGTTGGGGAAGTTCGGGTCGCTGAAGGCCGGCTGCATGTAGAGCGACGGGCCGTAGACGTGCGGGGAGTAGACCAGCTTGTCCGGCACGCTGAAGGTCACGTCGTAGGCCTTGGCGCCGCGCAGGTTGCCGCCCCACCAGTCCCACTGGTTGTTGTAGACCTCGACCCCCTCCACGACCATCAGCCAGTCCTTGTTGACGGTCTGGATGGCGTTGCCGATGCGCTCCGCCGCGCGGGCCCAGTCGGTGGCTTGGTTGCCGTCGCCCCAGGTGGCCGGGCCGTGCGGCTCGTTGTGGAGGTCGGCACCGATCACCGCGTCCTTGCCGGCGTAGCGCGCTGCCAGCATCTTCCAGTTGGCGATCATCGTCGCCTCGGACGTCTGGGCCGTGTACCAGAGCCCGTTCTCGTTGGCCGAGATGCCGTCGTCGTTGCGGTGGTGGTCCAGCAGGATCTTCATGCCGATCTTGCCGGCGTAGTCGATCACCTTGTCCATCACCTGAAGCGGGGTGAGCCCCTTGAGATCGGGATTCAGGCTGTAGTCGATACCCTTCGCCACGGCGCCCGGCGCCAGCGTGGCATCGCTGAAGGGGAAGCGGATCACGTTGAAGCCCAGACCTTTCATCTGGTCCATCATGTCCTGGTAGTTCCGCGTCCACAGCCCGTCCGGCGTGAAGTTGTTGTTGCCGGCCCCGAACCAGTTCACGCCGGTCAGCCGGACGTTGTTGCCGGCGGAATCGACGATCTGGTTGCCCGAGGTGTGCAGAAAGCCCGGCGCGATCCCGCCCGAGGCGGAGGTGGTCACGCCCGGTTCGGTCACGCTGGTGCCGTCTACGGACAGAACCGGGATGGTCGGTGTCGGGGTGGGGGTGGTCGGCGTGGTGGTCGTGCCGGAGGGGAAGTAGCTTTTGTCGGCGCTGACGACCAGCGTGCCGTTCCACCACAGACCGGATTGGCCGGGGGCCACGTCCTTTCCGTCCAGGGCGCCCTTGTCATAGGTGACGATGGACGCGGTGGGGGAGACCGCCTTGCCGTTGATGGTGACGGCGTTGACGATCAGGTTGCGGTCCTGGCCGTTGATGGTGGCGTCGTTATCGAACTGCACCTGCACCTTGTGCGCCGCGTCGGGGGTGACCGGGGCGGTGAAGGCGAAGTCCTTGGCCGAGGTGCCGGCGGTGCCTTCGCCGACCTTCTTGCCGTCCACCAGCAGGTTGAAGTGGGCGTTCGTGCCGCCCGCCGGGGTGCCCTGCGCGTTCACGACGATCTGGGCCGTGCCGGCGGTGGGCGTGGCCGGCGTGGTGGTCACCGGCGCGGGGAAGTCGCTGGCCGGCGCGGTGAAGGCGATGGCGCCCTGCCACCACATACCCTCCTGCCCGGCGACGACGTCAAGACCGTCGAGGTCGTAGCGGTCGTAGGTCACACCCGCGTCGGTCGGCAGCATGGTGTGGCCGTTCACGACGATGGACTTCAGGCCGAGGTTCCGGTCCTCGCCGTTCAGAAAGGCATCGTTGTCGAAATGCACCTGGATTCTGTGCGCCTGACCGGCGGTCAGCTGGGTGTCGAAGCTGTAGGCGATCGGCGTCGTGGTGGTGGCCGAGGCCCGGCCGATCTCGACGCCGTCGGCCAGCACGCGGAAATGGGGGGCAACGCCGGCGGCGGGCGTGCCGTAGGCGTTCACCACGATCCGGGTGCCGACGAGGCTCTGAGTCGTTGCCATGGGGTGGAAACCCTGTGCGGTTGTCGTTGCCTGCCACCATGAAAGGCAGTGATTAATCAGTATCCGTGGAGTGGTATCAGGAGTCGGTCATTTGGCGTGACAAAGTTTGTCTGTGACTGGACTGGAAGTTGTGTGCGTTTGGACTCAATTGAGACTCGGTGTTGCGTAAATAGATCTTGTGGATTTTTGTCGTTGACTCGATGCGGTGTCATGTTCATCGGAAGTCCCGGCGAGCCTGCCGGCAATATAAAATTTTAACCGTGCTGTGCTCAGCTTCCGGTGGCGCGCACCGTTCGGCCGGTGGGCGGCAACCACTGGCCCTTGTTCCGCTGGTGGTGGAAACCTTCGACGAACCGCAGCCGGCGAATGGCCAGCCTTGAATGGACACCATACTCCTGCCCCTGCTTCAGGCCGTGACCCTGCTGGGCAATTCGGCACTGCTGCTGCCCCTGTCGGGCCTCTTCGCCATCCTGCTGTGGCGCCGGCACTCGCTGCCCGCAGCGGTTGCCTGGGTCGGCGTGCTGATGGTCTGCGCCGGTGTTCTGGTGGTGCTGAAGGTTGCCGGCCATGCCTGTGACTTTCATGTGTTCGACGCGCGGCTGACCAGCCCCAGCGGGCACGCCGCGCTCAGCGCCACCGTCTATGGAGCCGTCGGGCTGGTCGCCGCCCGCCGTTTCGACGGCTGGCGTCGCCGCGCGCTGCTGCTCGCCGTCGTCGGGGTGGTCGGCGCGGTCGGCCTGTCGCGCGTCGTGCTCGGCATGCATTCGATGCCGGAGGTGCTGGTCGGCCTTGCGCTCGGCGCGATGGCGGTCGCGGTCTTCGCGCAGAGCCTGTCCCGCTTCGCCCCGTCGCAGCCGAACCTGAACCCGCTGCTGATCGCCATGGTGGTGCTGGCCGGCATCGTCGGCACCACGCTGGGCGACCAGTCGATGGTCGAGCCGGTCCTTCAGAAGATCGCCGCGCTGGCCCAGCAGGAAGCCGTGCTGTGCGGGGCACCGCCGACGTTAACCGGAGCCCTGATGCGCTGAATTGTGCATCGTTGTGCAGTTTTCGCGGAATCGCGATTCTGCACAATGGCGAAAAACGCCGAATTCGTCCGTCATCACAATGGATTGCGCGTCAGCGTTCGTGTGCATCCATTGTGCAGTCGATGCACAACGATTTGCACACGCATGATGATGCGCGGGACGGCCAGGCGTTAACCAATGCGCCATCGTGCAACGGTTTTCCGACATGTTGCACGGGTCAAGACGCAGGTTGTCCGTTGATAGGCGTAGCCTAACCCGTCCCCATGGGCAGTGACAAGCTTTTGGGTTGAGAGCGGGCTTGCGGCGGGGCATGGTGTGGCTCTATACCCACGGCCCCGTTCACGCTCCGTTTCCCGCTGGCCCTTCTCGGACATGTCGCTTTTCGACTCTCTTCCGCGCGCCTCGGCATCCGGCGGCGCCATGGTCCCCTTTTCCCAGGAGGACCTGACGCGCGTCTTCGATGCGAAGACCGTGCAGCGGGGGCGCACGCTCGTGCTGTCGGGCGCGGTGACGCTGGACGACGCCGAAGGGCGGATCGAGGCGCATGTCAGCGACCTCGGCCGGCAGCTGTCGGTCACGGTGACGCCGGTGCAGGGCAGCCGCCGCGTGGTGTTCGACCGCAGCTGCACCTGCGGGCGCAACGCCTGCGCGCACATGGCGGCGGCGGCGATGCTGGCGCTGGACACCCGGCCGGAATGGCGGCGCACCTCGCTGTTCGACCTGCCGTCGAAGACGGCGCGCGGGGAGGGAAGGGCCGGCGAGGACGCGCCCGATCCGGTTCCGCCGCCCGCGCCACCGCCACCTCCGCCACCACCTCCGCCCCCGCCCCCGCCCCCGCCGCCGGCTCCCGTGCCGGTGCTGCGCGTGCGCTGGACGCTGGAGCCGGGGAAGGACGACGTCGCGCTGTTCGTCTCGGCCTCGATCTGCGCGGAGGGGGAAACGAAGGCTTCGCCGGCCAGCCCGCGCGACGTGATGGCGCGCGCCGCCCGCGACGTGGAGGGCGACGTGGACCGCGCCATCGCCCGGCTGCTGGGCGGCGGCGGGGTGGTGCGCACGCCCGTGGCGAAAAGCCGGGGCGACGTGGTGGACCGCGTGCTGCGCCGCCTGCTGGGCACCGGCCGGCTGCGCTGGCGCGGCGGCGCTCTGCTGTCGGAGGGACCAGCGCGGACGGTGCGCGCCTTCCGCGATCCGGCCACGCGCAAGCTGCGGCCGAGCGGCCTGCCGGAGGGCGGGGCGCTGATCAAGGGGCAGGGCTACTGGTGCGTCGATCCGGGGGCGGGCACGGTCTCGCCGGTGGAACTCCAGGTCGTCGAGGTGCCGAAGCCGAAGGGGGCGCCGGCCACGCCGAAGCCTGCGCCGGTCGTCGAGAAGCCGACCATTCCGCTGACCGCGTCGATGCCGGCCGGGGTGCGGATGGGGTCGGAGGCCGCCGCGACCATCGTGGAACGCGACCCGCGCATCGTCGCGCGGCTGGGCCGGGTGGTGTCGCCGGACGGCGGACTGGTGGACGTGCTGCGCCTGTCCTTCGACTATGGCGAGGACGGTTCGCCTTCGGAGATCGAGCCCGACGACCAGCGCCAGTTCGCCCGCGTCGAGGAACCCGGCGGGGCCGTCTTCGTCCGCCGCGACAAGGCGCTGGAGCAGGGGGCGCTGGAGCGGCTGGCCGGCTTCGGCTTCGCCCAAGGGCGCATCGAGCCGCCGAAGGGGCAGTTGAACGCGCGGGGCACGCGCGTGCACTGGCTGACCGGGAAGGATGCCGACGAGAAGTGGGCGGCCTTCCTGGCGACCGAGGTGCCGGCCCTGACCAAGGACGGCTGGGTGGTGGAGGTCGGCGCCGACTTCGGCACCAAGGTGGTCGAGGGCGGTGACGAGGTGGCGGTCGCCGTGCGCGATGCGGGCGACGGCTGGTTCGACCTGGACGTCGGCGTGGAGATCGACGGGCAGCGGCGCGCCCTGCTGCCGATCCTGGCGACTCTGATCGAGCGCGGCGGCATGGAGGCGACCCGCGTCATCGAGGGCCGCGCGCACATTGTTCTGGACGACGGCAACGTGCTGGCCCTGCCGGCCGACCGCGTGGAGCGGCTGCTGAGCGTGCTGGAGGCCATGCTGGACAGCGGGCGGCGGGTCGATGACACGCTGAAGGTGCCGCTGGCCGAGGCCGACAGCCTGCTGGACATCGACGACCTGATCGCCCGGCGGACCGAGGACACGGCGGAAATCGACCGCTATCTGCGCACCATCCGGGACCAGGAGCTGCCGCCGGAGATGGACCCGCCGGCCGGCTTCAAGGGCACGCTGCGCGACTATCAGCGCGTGGGCCTCGCCTGGATGCAGAGCCTGCGGGCGAACAAGGTCGCGGGCATCCTGGCTGACGACATGGGTCTGGGCAAGACGGCGCAGACGCTGGCCCACATCGCGACGGAGCATGCGGAGGGGCGGCTGAGCGATCCGTGCCTGGTGGTGGTGCCGACCAGCCTTGTGCCGAACTGGGTCGCGGAGGCGCAGCGCTTCACGCCGCACCTGCGGGTGGTCGTGCTGCATGGGCTGGACCGGCACGAGCGGCTGAGCGACGTGGACCGCGCGCACATCGTCGTCACGACCTACGGCGTGGTAGCGCGCGACGTGGATCTGCTGAAGCGGCTGACGTGGCACATGCTGATCCTGGACGAGGCGCAGGCCATCAAGAACCCGGACGGCAAGGCGACGCGGGCGGTCTGCGCGCTGCCGTCGCGGCATCGGCTCTGCCTGTCCGGCACGCCGGTCGAGAACAATTTGGGCGAGTTGTGGAGCCAGTTCGCTTTCCTGATGCCGGGCCTGCTGGGGGATCGGAAGGAGTTCGGGAAGCGGTACCGCACGCCGATCGAGAAGCGCGGCGACTCGACGCGGGCCAAGCTGCTGATGCGGCGGATCAAGCCGTTCCTGCTGCGCCGCACCAAGGAGGCGGTCGCCAAGGAACTGCCGCCCAAGACGGAGGTGGTCGTCCGCATCGACCTTGAGGCGGAGCAGCGCGACCTCTACGAGACGATCCGTCTGTCGGTGAACGAGACGGTGCGGGCGGCGCTGGCGGTCAGCGGCGTGTCGCGCAACGCGATTACCATCATCGACGCGCTTCTGAAGCTGCGGCAGGTCTGCTGCGACCCGCGTCTGGTGAAGATCCCGGCGGCGGCCAAGGTGAAGGAAAGCGCCAAGCTGCAGGCGCTGACCGACATGGTGCTGGAGATGGTGCCGGAGGGGCGGCGCATCCTGATCTTCTCGCAGTTCACCACCATGCTGGATCTCATCAAGGTGCAACTGGAGGACGCGCGGATCCCCTATGTGGAGCTGACCGGCCGTACGCTGGACCGGGCGGAGCCGGTGAACCGCTTCCAGAACCGGGAGGTGCCGGTCTTCCTCATCAGCCTGAAGGCCGGCGGGCGCGGCCTGAACCTGACGGCGGCGGACACGGTCATTCACTACGACCCGTGGTGGAACCCGGCGGCCGAGGATCAGGCGACCGACCGCGCCTACCGAATCGGGCAGGACAAGCCGGTCTTCGTCTACAAGCTGATCGCCGCGAACACGGTGGAGGAACGCATCCTCGATCTGCAACGGCGCAAAGGCAGCCTGTCGGAGGCCACCATCGAGGGCACGGGCCTCGTCAGCGCGCTCGACGGCGGCGATGTCGATTATCTACTTGGGGGACTATCCGCTGGGTAAAGTCGAGTGCCGACGCAATCCTCGGGGGTAATGCCCTATTCGGGGCTGGCTTGCATCGCGTAATGGCCTAAATCCCTAGGAATAGTATTCCCTGGGGGAGGGAAGGGCCATGGCTTCGACTCAGCGGGAGAGCATAGCACCCGAGCCGGAACGGCTCATCGAGGCGTGGCGCGATGCCGCCGCCGAGGCCCGGCGCTGGCGCGACGATCCCGCGCGCATCGCCGCGTTGAAGGCCGCCCGCAACCGGCTGCACCAGCCGGAAGCGCCTCCGCCGCGCCGGCCGGAGCAGGTGCTTGCCGACGAGTTGCGCATGGCGCGGACGGCGCTGGCCGCCGCCGAGGGGAACGCGCGGGCGCTGGCCTACGCCAATCTGAAGCGGTGGGAGCCGGGGCTGTTCGGCTACAGCGAGACGCAACGCTCCACCGCCGGGAAGATCGCCGCGTCGGAGGCGGAGCAGGCCCGACGCGACGCCCAGGAACGGGCCGAGGCCCTGGCCCTGGTGCGGGAGTTCCGCGAGGTGCAGGACCGGGCGCGCAACGCCGCGCGGGCCGTCTGGGCCGATCCGCAGGCGCGGGCGCTGGCCGATGAGGCCGGGCTGTCGCGCGTGTCCGCCTCATGACGGTTTTCGAGACCGTCGAAGCCAAGCTGCTGGAGATTCATCGCCGGCTGTGCCTCGTCTACGGCTGCCCGGTCGCCTATTTCCGGTCGAACGATCCGCTGAGCGAGCTGGTCTCGTCGCTGCTGTCGCACCGGACGCGGAACGCGGCGTCGGGGGCGGCCTTTCGGGCCCTGAAGGCGCGGTGGAGCGATTGGGCGGCGGTCAGGGACGCCGATCCGGCGGAGGTCGAGGCCGCCATTGCCGGCGTGACCTGGCCGGAGCAGAAGGCGCCGCGCATCCAGGCGATCCTACGGGCGATCACGGAGCTGCGGGGAGAACTGTCGCTGGATTTTTTGGCGGAGATGCCCGTGGAGGAGGCGCGGGCCTGGTTGGAGCAACTGCCGGGGGTAGGGCCGAAGACCAGTGCGGCGGTGATGTGTTTCAGCAGCCTGCGGCGGCCGGCGCTGCCGGTGGACAGCCATCATCATCGGGTGGCGGTGCGCACCGGGTTGATCCCGCCGAAGGTGGCGGTCGGGCCGTCGCACAAGATCCTGGCGGCGCAGTTGCCGGCGGACTGGACGGCGCAGCAGATCTACGACAACCACGAGGTTCTGATGCTGCACGGGCAGCGGTGCTGCACCTTCCACGATCCGGCCTGTCACCGCTGCGTGCTGGTGAGCCTGTGCCCGACCGGGCAGGCCCGGATGGAGGGGCCGGATCGGGCAAGGGCATAAAGTTTTTTGACACAGATGGACACAGATAAACACAGACAGCCCGCCACGAACCGTCATCCCCGCGAAGGCGGGGATCCAGAAAACTATGCATAACGGTGCTGGTCTGTTCTGGATTCCCGCCTCTCGCGCTGGCGCACCAGCGCTGACGGCGTCAGGCGGATCGAAGATCCGCTGAGAGCCTTCGCAGTAATGACGATGGAAAGGTGCCGGGACTATCTGAATCCCATCATTTCCATCCGTGTTTATCTGTGTCCATCTGTGTCACAATAATTATTTCCTCTTGAAGTTCTCGGCCTTGCGGCGGTCGTTCTCGACCTCGCGGGCCATTTCGTCGTCGATCTTGGGGTCGATGTCGCGGGCCTGATCGGCCAGCTTCTTCGCGCCCTTCAGGTCGCCTTCGGCAGCCTTGTCGATGGCCTTTTCGGCGAGGTCGTGGGCCTTCTTGTGCTCCTGGCTCTGCTCGTGCTTGCTGGCCATGGGGTGCTCCTTTCCTCAGTGCAGAAGTCCGTTGGGGCGGGACGTGTCGGGGGTGGGGCGCTCCGGCGCGTCGTCGTCGGCCTGCTCGGCGGCGTCCAGCATGGCCTCGGCCTGCTTGCGGACGGCACGGGCGCGGGCGCGGTCGTCGGGGTCGGGGTTCCTGGATTCGGCGAATTCGGCCGCCTGTTCGGCGAGGTCGAGGGTCTCGACCACCTCCTCCATCGTCTCCTCCAGGGCCTCCACATCGACTTTCTTGTCGCTCATGCGGGCTTCTCCGGTCGTCAGGGTCGGTTCAGCCAACAGGAGGAACAGGGCCGCGTTCCCGGCAAAATGCAGGACAAAAAATCTGGAAGGGGGGCGGGAATAGTTTTTTGCGGTGCACGTTCGTCGTTGTGTCCGGTGGCGCTCGCCACCTTCCTTCCAGGCTTGCGAATATCCCCACATGAGCAACCCGAAGCGTTCGATGCGGTCTGCGGCGGTCGCCGCCGCCATGCTGGCCGTGACCGCCGGCCACGCGTCCTTCTGGTCCTGGCGCAACGCGCCGACGCCCGTGGAGGCGGAGCCGGGGCGCATCGAGTCCGTGTCCTATTCGCCGTCGGGCCGGACCTACGACCCGAACGAATCACCGGTCGTCCCGCGCGCCGAGCTTGAAAAGGATATGATCGCCATCGCCGGCTTCGCCGACGGCGTGCGCACCTACTCCACGCTGGGTTCGCAAGGGCAGGTGCCGGCCATCGCGGCCAAGCACGGCCTGGACGTCTCGCTGGGCATCTGGCTCAGCGACGACAAGGCCCGGAACGAGCAGGAAGTCGCCCGCGCCATCGTGATGGCCAAGACCGTGCGGGGCATCACCCGCATCGTCGTCGGCAACGAGACGCTGCTGCGTGCCGAGCTGACCGACGAGGAGCTGGCCGGCTACGTCAAGCGCGTGCGCGCCGCCGTTCCCCGCCACATCAAGGTCGGCACCGCCGACGTGTGGTCGGAGATCGTGAAGGCCAAGGAGACGGTGAAGGCGTCCGACTACATGGGCGTGCACGTCCTGCCCTACTGGGAAGGCGTGCCGGCCGACAAGGCGCTGACCTGGATCCGCGACCGGCTGGACACCGTGCGGAAGACGCACCCCGGCAAGCAGCTGTTCGTCGGCGAGGTGGGCTGGCCGTCGGGCGGCGAGAACTTCCACGACGCCTTCCCGTCGCCGGAGGCGCAGGCCTCGGTGGTGCGGAACTTCGCGGCCGAGGCCGGGATGCTGGGCATCGACTACAATGTGGTCGAGGCGTTCGACGGCATCTGGAAGTCCACCATCGAAGGCTCGCCCGGTCCGACCTGGGGCATGCTGGACGCCGACCGCGCGCCGAAATGGCCGCTGGCGGGCGCCGTGCCGGCCCCCTATGGGGATCGGGTCGGTGCCGGCGTGGCGCTGGGCCTGGGGCTGGCGCTGTCGGCCTTCGCCGCGCTGCGGCGGCGGACGGGTCTGCGCTACGCGCTGGCCGCGTCGGTGGGCGCGAACATTATCGGTTTCGGTGTCGGGTCGGCCGTGGCCGGGGCGTATGGTGAGTACTTCACCTTCGGCGCCGCGACGACCTGGGGTTCGGCCTTCCTGCTCGGCGCGCTGATGATGGGCGTGGCCTTCGCCGACCTGACGGAGGTGGTGCGGCGGCTGCTCACCGGCCGGGCGCCGGCCCTGCTGCCGCGCAGGCCGGAGGTGCCCGATCACCAGCCGATGGTCTCCATCCACGTCGCCGCCTGCCGCGAGCAGCCGGAGGTGCTGGGCGCCACGCTGTCCTCGCTGGCCCGGCTCGACTACCCAAACTACGAGGTCGTCGTCCTCATCAACAACACCGAGGACGAGGCGCTGGTGCGGCCGGTCGAGGAGCTGTGCGCCGAGCTGGGACCGAAGTTCAAGTTCCACTGGTACAAGAAGATCAGCGGCTTCAAGGCCGGCGCGCTGAACGCGGCGCTGCGGCACACGGATCCGGCGGCCGAGATCGTCGCGGTTCTGGACGCCGACTACACCGTGTCGCCGGACTGGCTGAAGAAGCTGGCCCCGACCTTCGCGGACCCCTCGGTCGGCATCGTGCAGGCCCCGCAGGAGCACCGCGACGGCCACGAGACCCCGCTGAAGGCCGCGATGACCGCCGAGTATCGTCCCTTCTTCGACGTCGGCATGCAGGAGGGTCTGACCACCCAAGCCTTCGTCTGCCACGGCACGATGATCATGCTGCGCCGCTCCGCCATGGAGCAGGTCGGCGGCTGGTCGGAAGAGGGCATCTGCGAGGATACCGAGCTTGGCATCCGCATCCTGTCGGCCGGCTACCGCGCCGCCTACACGGACGAGCGGCTGGGCGAGGGCCTGGCTCCGGACAACTTCATGCAGTTCCGCAAGCAGCGTGACCGGTGGGTGTTCGGTTCCACCCAGATCCTGCGCGCCCACTGGCGGAAGTTCCTGCCGGGTGCCGCTGAGCTGAGCGTGGCGCAGAAGGTCGGCTACCTGACCAACTGGGCGCGCTGGTGGTCGGACGCGGTGGGCCTGCTGGCCGCCGGTGCTGCGGTGACCTGGACCTTCGCCTCGCTGGTGCTGCCGCTGCATCTGCCGCCGGTGGAAGCGACCGCTGCCGTGTTGGGTGCCCTGGTCCTGCGCGCCGGGTCGAGCCTGCTGGCCTCGCGCTACGCCTCGGGCAACTCGTGGAAGGAGAGCTTCGGGGCCTGCGCCGTGGGCATGGCGCTGTCCACCACGGTGGCGCTCGCCGCGCTGCGCGGCGTGGTGCGCAAGCGGGACGCCTTCCGGGTGACGGCCAAGGGCGGCAAGCGGGCTCCCAGCCGGTTCTGCGCCAAGCCGGAAGCCTATCTGTCGGCCGCCCTGGTCGCGGCGTCCGCCACGGCGGCCCTGGTCAACCCGCTGGGCACCCTGTCGCTGGAGCTGTGGTCGATCCTGCTGGCCGCGATGGCCGTGCCGAACCTGATGGCGGTTGGTTTCGCGATTGGTGACATGCTGCCGGCGCGGGCTCCGCGCCCGGTGGAGCGGACCGTTCCGCAGGTGCAGCCGCAGCAGACGGAACAGCGTCAGCCGGCGGTGGCATAAGTCTCAGCGACGGGCCCCCACCCAAACCCTCCCCCACCTGACGGCGGGGGAGGGCTTTTTTTGCTCCGTCCCCCGCCGTCAGGTGGGGGAAGGTTGGGATGGGGGCCCGTTTGCCGGACCTTACCGCTTGCCGGTCTTCTGCACGGCGGTGACCTGCTGAAGGGCGACGTTGCCCTGGCCGGAGGCGACGTTGACGGCGGTGCCGACGTTGTTGAACTGCACCCCACCGGTCGCCAGCGCGGTCGGCAGGTGCGGCAGGGGGCCGAAGTTGGACAGCACCGGGTCGATCTCCCCGGCCGGGGGAGTGGCGGGAGCCGGGGTGGGATGGGGCGCGGGATGCCCGGCGCCGCCGCCCTCCACCGGGATGCCACCTTCCTGGGGGAAGCCCTGGCCGGACACGTTGTTGTCGCCGAAGGTCAACGCCAGCGTGCTGTTCAGGTTGTTCACGATGAACGGCGCGTCGATGAAGGTGAAGTTCGGCACGAAGGGCTCGACCGGCTTCTGACGGCTCGCCGCCAGCGGCTGGCCCTTGTTGAAGCCGGCCAGGAAACCCGCGTCGCCACGGACCTTGGTGATGGCCTCCTGGTGGACCGCCTTGCGGCTGACGCCGGGGTTGGTGACCAGCGCGCCCGGAGGAGCGCCGCGCTTGGCCGCGTTCACGAAGACCGGCTGGCGTGGCATCAGGGGCGGCATGCCCATCCCCATGCCCATGGACATCCCGACCATGGCCCCCATGCGCGGATCGACGACGGTGCCGCCCCCGTCCTGCGCGGCGGCGGTTCCGGTCGCCAGGGTGAGGGCGGCCAGCCCGGAAAGCAGGACGGTGCGGATCATGGCGGTCTCCTGGGTTCAGCCTTGTGGTCACGATCCTAGGGGAGGGATGGGGCGGCCCGCTGTGAGGCGGACCACAGGCGGTGCCACATCAGTGGACGCTGAGTGCGCGGAGGCTTTGCTGGTGCAACTTGGCCTCGGCCAGTTCACGGGTCCGGAAACGCCACAGCAGCGTTCCGTCCGCGCCATAGGCGATGTAGGTGGTCCGTCCCCGGCGGGTCACCACCTTGACGTAGGCGCGGTCGAGCAGCCCGAACCGGGCGAGACGCTCGCGGACGATGCTGTCCAGATCATCGGGAAGGCACATGGCGGGTCCTTGGCTTTGCTCGGCGGTTCTGCTCGGCGGTTCTGCTCGGCTGGCGAGACGGTCACACCTCTTCCTCGAAGGGGAAGCTGCGGCCGAACGGGGTGTCGGGTATCGGGTGGGTCTGCGGGTGAAGCGGCGGCATGGGCAGGGGTTTCAGATCCTGCGGGGGAGCGCCACGGCGGCAGGTGGTGTTGCCGTTGATGGTTTCGCAGGTCAGCACGCCCGGCCCGGTCATGCAGGTGGTCTTGTCGTTGACCGTCTGGCAGGACAGCGTGCCCTGGCCCCGGCTGCACACCGTCTTGCCGTTGACCGTCTGGCAGGCGAGGTTCTCGGCGCCGGCGGTAACGGGAAGGCCGGTCAGGAGCAGCACGGCGAGGGTAGGGCCAGCGGCCAGGAGCGGGATGCGGAGCATGGCGAAACGCCTCCAATGAGGGTCGCGAAAAGGGGCGCCGCCAGTTGGGGAGCAAGGCGGCCGGCGGCGCCCATCGGTTTAGCGGGCTTGCAGACCGAACACGCTCTGGCCGGCGAAGTTGCCGAGGCCGGCGGCCACGTTGGTGTTCACGCCGACGTTGGTGTCCATCAGGCCACCCCGGCCGAAGCCGAAGGTCACTCCGGTGACGCTCTGCTGCGCCTTGTTGCCGATGCCGGCGGCGACGTTGGTCGCTACGCCGACGTTGGTGTTGACCAGCGGATTGCCGAAGCCGGAACCCTGCTGGATGCCGATCACCTGCTGCTGGGCCTTGTTGCCGATGCCGGCGGCGGTGTTGGTCGCGACGCCGACGTTGGTGTTCGCGCCGCCCATCAGGGGGCTGCCCATCATGGGGTGGCCCGGCATCGCCATGCCCATGGGCATGTGGGCGCCGACCGGCACGCCGCCGGTCTTCAGGTCGTAAGCGAAGGCCGAAGTGGTGAAGGCGGGTGCTGCGAGCAGGGTGGCGGCGGCGACGGAGATCAGGGTCAGGCGGCGCATGGGTCGGTTCTCCTCCGGAAGGTGGGGTGGCCGGGCGTTCGCCGCGGCGGCGTCGATGACCGGAGAATAGGCCGGGGCCCGGCCGGCCGCTGTGGCCTGGGCCACAGTCGGGCGCCGAAGCCGGGCGCCGAAAACGAAAAACCCCCTTCCGCCGGGCGGAAGGGGGTTCTCGACGCTTGAAGGGGCGCGGACGGTTACATCATGCCGAGCATGCGCGGCAGCCAGAGCGAGACGGCCGGCACGTAGGTGATCAGCACCAGGAAGCCCAGCATCGCCAGCAGCCACGGCCAGACGGCCACGGTCAGTTCGGTGATGCCCATCTTGGTGATGCCCGAGGCGACGTAGAGGTTCAGTCCGACCGGCGGGTGGCACATGCCGATCTCCATGTTCACCACCATCATGATGCCGAAGTGCACCGGGTCGACGCCGAGCTTGATCGCCACCGGGAACAGGATCGGCGCCATGATCAGAACGATGGACGACGGCTCCATGAAGTTGCCGGCCATCAGCAGCAGGATGTTCGTCACCAGCAGGAAGGCGATCACGCCGAAGCCCTGGCCGACGATCCAGTCGGCGATGGTCTGCGGGATGTTCTCCGACGTCAGCACGAACGAGAACAGCACCGCGTTCGTGATGATGTAGAGCAGCATCGCCGACATGTTGGCGGACGACAGCAGCACCTTCGGCACGCCCCGCAGCGGCATGTCCTTGTAGACGAAGACCGCGATGACGAAGGCGTAGACGGCGCTCATCGCCGCGGCCTCGGTCGGCGTGAAGACGCCGGTGTAGATGCCACCGATGACGATGACGATCAGCAGCAGGCCCCACATCGCTTCACGGAAGGCGGCGAAGCGCTCGGCGAAGCTGGCCTTCGGCAGGCGGGGATAGCCGAACTTGCGCGCGCGGTACCAGGTGACGCCGCCGAGCAGGGACGCCAGCATCAGGCCGGGGATCACGCCAGCCATGAACAGCTGGCCGACCGAGGCGGCGTGCGGGCTGCCGCTGGTGGCGACCGAGTACATCACCATCACGATGGACGGCGGGATCAGGATGCCCAGCGCGCCCGACGTGGTGATGACGCCGGCGCCGAACTGGCGCGGGAAGCCCTGGGCCACCATCGCCGGCAGCACAATGGAGCCGATGGCCACCACCGTCGCCGGGCTGGAGCCCGACACCGCCGCGAACAACGCGCAGCCCACCACACCGGCGAGGCCCAGGCCGCCGTGCCAGTGCCCGACCATGGCGGTGGCGAAATTGATCATGCGGCGCGCCACGCCGCCGTGCGTCAGGAAGTTGCCGGCCAGGATGAAGAACGGGATCGCCATGATCTCGAACTTCTCGATGCCCGTGAACAGCTTCAGCGCCACGGCCTGGATCGGCACCTCGGTCATGGTGAAGAGGAAGGTCAGAACCGTCAGGCCGAGCGAGATCGAGATCGGCATGCCGGTCAGCATCAGGGCCAGCAGCAGGCCGAAGATGATGGCGGCGCTCATCGGTTGTTCTCCTTCGGCTCATTCGAGCCGGGCTCGTTCGGACCCTTGCGCGGCTTGCCGCCCTCGTGGTGGGCGATGTCGTGCGGGTGCAGGTTGTCGTCCATCTCGAACCAGTTGACGTCCTGCGCCGCGCGCTGCGGATCGGTCGTGTCCTCCTCCAGGCCCTCGACGTGGCCGTGGTCGTGGTGCGGCAGTTCACCCGTGCGGGCGAAGGACCAGGTCACCTGAAGGAAGCGGAAGCACATCAGGAAGGAACCGACGGGAATCGCCAGATAGATCAGCCACATCGGCCATTCCAGGTCGGCCGAGGTCTGCTCCGTCTGCGCGATGTGCCAGACGAAATTGGTGCCCAGCGCGCCGACCACGCCGGTGAACAGGGCGCCGGCCAGCAGGCCGAAGATGATGAATTTGGCGCGAACCGGAGCGTCCATCTTGTTGATGAGCACGTCCACACCCACATGGATGCCGGTGCGGACGCCGTAGGCGGCGCCGAACTTCGCCATCCACACGAACATGTAGATGCACAGTTCCTGCGCCCAGGCGAAGTTCCAGTGCAGGATGTAGTCTTGGATCACCGGCACGCCCGAGGCGTAGCGGTGCACGACGGCGACGAAGATGATCGTCGTCGCGGCGGCCATGAGGAAGGCGATCACCACCTCCTCGAGCCGGTCGAGCAATTTCATAAGCATGGAGAGGGCTCCGGCGAGCGGGCATGTCAGGCCCTCCTCCGCCTCTCGCGCAAACCGAAGGTTTGCGCTGACGGCTCCCGGCGAATGCCTTAGGGCATTCGCCGGGAGCCAGAGGCGGGAGAGGGGTAGAAAAGCAACGCTGGCGTAATTTTTACATCTTGAAGCCGGCGGCTTCGGCTTCCTTGTAGATCTGCTGGATCAGGTCCTTGCCGACGCGGGACTCGGCGTCCTTGTGGACCGGCTTGAGGGCATTCACCCAAGCCTGACGCTCTTCCTTGGTCTGCTCGTGGAACTGGGTCTTGCCCGACGCCTTCATCTGCGCCATCGCCACGTCGTTCTCGTTCTGGGCGATGTCGTTGGCGTAGGCGGTGGCGTCCTTCATCGCGCTCTCAAGCTGGGTGCGGACGTCGGTGGGCAGGCCGTCCCAGAACTTCTTGTTCACGATGACCGCGTAGCCGAGATAGCCGTGGTCGGTCAGCGTGGCGTGCTTCTGCACCTCGTGCATCTTCTGGGTGTACATGTTGGACGGCGGGTTTTCCGTGCCGTCCACGACGCCGGTCTGCAGCGCCTGGTACACTTCCGAGAAGGCCATCACCTGCGGCAGGGCGCCGAGCGCGCGCATCTGGGCGTCCAGAACCTTGGACGACTGGATGCGCATCTTCAGGCCCTTCATGTCCTCCGGCTTGGTGAGCGGCTTGTTGGCGCTCATGATCTTGAAGCCGTTGTCCCAGTAGGCGAGGCCGACGATGCCCTTGCTCTCCAGCTTCTGGAACAGCTGCTTGCCGACCTCACCCTCGGTCACGCGGCGCAGGACGTCCTTGCTCGGGAAGATGTAGGGGAGGTCGAAGACTTCGAACTCCTTGGCGCCCAGCGGGCCGAACTTGGCGAGCGAGGGGGCGAGCATCTGAACGGCGCCGAGCTGGAGGGCCTCAAGCTCCTCCTTGTCCTTGTAGAGCTGGCTGTTCGGATAGACCTCGACCTTGACCTTGCCGCCGGTGCGCTGCTCGGCCAGTTCCTTGAACTTCTCCGCACCCTTGCCCTTCGGGGTCTCAGGGGCGACGACGTGGCTGAACTTGATGACGATCTGGTTCTGCGCAAGCGCGACCGACGAGGTCATCAGGCAGCCGACGGCGGCCGCCGCGCACAGCAGCTTCGTGAGTTTCATTCTGGCATTCCTCCGAGACTCGATTGGCTTGCATTTTGTTGGTCACGCGGATTGTTCCGCTTTCAACATACCATCATTGTTCGATAATTTCGACACGAGGCGCTATTGTGGAAATCCGTATCCACCGCGATAACGCCTTCGACAAGCCCCCACGCGATGAGCAGCGCAGCCCTCGGCCAACGAAGCCCCATCCAGTCCACGCCCATCGTCGCCATGGCGCTGGTGGTTCTGCTGCTGGGCGTGTTCCTGTGGCTCCTGCACCGGAGCGAGCAGGAAGAAGCCGCCCTCACCCTCATCAAGGACGTGCTGTGGGTCGAGCAGAACCTGCATTTCCAGCTGACGTCGGACGAGGAAAAGCTTCAGCATCTGGCGGAGTCGCTGGGGCATGAGGACGGCAAGGGCGAGCGGTTCGCCGCCATGGCGCGGCATGTCGTCACCGCCAACCCGGCGATCCAGCGGGTGGTGTGGCTGGACGCGCAGGGGCGCCCGGTGCTGTCGGAACCGCCGGTCGAGGACGACCGGATCATGGACGACACCTTCGGCCCCAGCCCGCGCGTCGACGCCTTCCGGATCGCGCAGGGGTCGGGGCGGCGGACCTACACCGCGCCCTATCGGCTGGAGGGGACGGACAGCGCGTTCGAAATCCTGATCCCCGTGTTCAAGGGGCAGGACTTCGCCGGCATGCTGGCCGGCGTGATCTCCATCGAGGCGATGATGACCCACCATGTGCCGTGGTGGTTCGCCCAGCGCTACCAGCTGGAGGTGGTCGATCCCTATGGGGCGGTGCTGGGCGCCAAGTCGCGCATCGCCGTGCCGGAACCCCGGCGCAGCCATGTCGTCGCCTTCGACCCGCCGGGGCACGGGCTGACGCTGGTCGCCACGGTGCACCAGACCGAGACGAACATCGCGCGCAACGTATTGGTCGCAGCCATCTTCGCGCTGACCGTCTCGGCCCTGTGGAGCCTGTGGGCGGTGCGCCGCCACATCGCCCGGCGCATCCGGGCGGAGGAGGCGCTGCGCGCCGAGCACGCCTTCCGCAAGGCCATGGAGGACAGCCTGACCGTGGGCATGCGCGCCCGCGACCTGGACGGGCGGGTCATCTATGTGAACCCGGCCTTCTGCCGCATGGTCGGCTGGTCGGCGGAGGAACTGGTCGGCTGCGGCCCGGTGATGCCCTATTGGGTGCCGGAGGACATGGAGCGCACCGAGGCGGTCTTCCGCGCCGTGATGGCCGGCAAGGCGCCGCCGGAGGGGTTCGAGATGCGTTTCCGCCGCGCCGACGGGGAGCGGTTCGACGCGCTGATCTACGAGGCGCCGCTGATCGACGCGAACGGCCGTCACACCGGTTGGATGGGGTCGGTCCTCGACATCACCGAGCGCAAGAAGGCCGAGGAGCTGGCCCGGCAGCAGCAGGAACGGCTGCAACAAACGGCGCGCCTGATCACCATGGGCGAGATGGCCTCGACCCTGGCGCATGAGCTGAACCAGCCGCTGTCGGCCATCGCAAGCTATTGCACGGGCTGTCTGAACCGCCTGCGCTCGGGCGGTTTTCAGGGGGACGAGCTGGCGGTGGCACTCGACAAGCTGGCCGGCCAGGCCAAGCGCGCCGGGCAGATCATCCGCCGCGTCCACGATTTCGTCCGCAAGAGCGAGCCGAACGTCGCGCCCTGTTCTCTGGTCCGGGTGGTCGGCGACTGCGTGGCGTTGATGGAGTTGGACGCCAAGCAGCAGGGGGTGAAGCTGGTGCTGGACGCGACCGACGACCTGCCGATGGTGATGGGCGACCGCATCCTGTTGCAGCAGGTGATCATCAACCTGATGCGCAACGGCATCGAGGCCATGGCCGGCACCCTGCGTGCGGAGCGGGAATTGGCGGTCAGCGTGACGGCGGCCGACGGCGTGGTGCTGACTCGCATTCGTGACCGTGGCTGTGGCATTTCAACAGAAAATGCTGAAAAACTCTTTTCGCCGTTCTTCACCACCAAGACCGAGGGCATGGGCATGGGCCTGAACATCTGCCGGTCCATCATCGAACACCACCAGGGCCGCCTGTGGTTCGAGCCCGCGCCGCAGGGGGGCACCGCCTTCCTGTTCACGCTGCCTGTGATGCTGTGATGGCCCCAACCATTATGCCCTCAAACATCACCAACGGCGCGCGGCTGCACATCGTCGATGACGACGAGGCGATCCGCGACGCGCTGAGCTGGCTGTTCCAGTCGCGCAGCGTGCCGGTGGCCGCTTGGCCGTCCGCCGAGGCGTTTTTGCAGGATTACGAGCCGGACATGGCCGGTTGCCTGCTGCTGGACATCCGCATGGAGGGGATGGGCGGGCTGGAGCTGTTCGACCGGCTGCGCGAGCTGGGCTGCCGCATGCCGGTGCTGTTCCTGACCGGACACGGCGACGTGCCCATCGCGGTGTCGGCGCTGAAGAAGGGCGCGCGGGACTTCGTGGAGAAGCCCTTCAACGACAACGATCTCGTGGACCGGGTCATCGAGGCGCTGGCCTTCGACGCCGAACAGCGCGAGCGCGAGGCGGGGCAGGCCGGCGTCGCGGCCCGACTCGGCACCCTGACGCAGCGCGAGCGCCAGGTGATGGAGCTGGTCGTCGCCGGCAAGCTGAACAAGGTCATCGCCGACGACCTGGGCATCAGCATGCGTACGGTCGAGGTCCACCGCGCCCATGTCTTCGAGAAAATGGGCGTCAAGACGGCCGTGGAGCTGGCCCGGCTGCTGGCCGCCGTGGGGTAGGCGTGGGGTAGGCGCGCGCGTCACAGGGTTAAAGCTTGACAGGGGTGCTTGGACAAGGCGACCAACGGTGTGTTGTGCCCGTTGGGGATACACGCCGATCCGCCGGAGACGCCCTTGCGCCTGCCCTCCTCCTCATTCGGGCTTGGTCTCGCCACCATCGCGCCACTGCTGCTGTTCATGGTCGTCGTGGTTTGGGCGCTCGACCACAAGCAGCAGGACGAGGTGGAGGCGGAGCTGCGCGGTCACGCGCGCACCCTCTCGCTGGCCATCGACCGTGAACTGGCGAGCCAGGCGCGCCCGCTGGAACTGCTGGCGGCGCTGGGCCGCAGCACCATGCACGATCTGCCGACGCTGCAGACCTACGCGATCGAGGCGGTGCAGAACCAGCCGGGCTGGCTGGCCGTCGGGCTGATCGACGCGGAGACGTTCCGCTTTCTGTTCCACACGCAATTTCCGCTGGGGGCCGCCCTGCCGCCGCCGCGGCTGGACGACGTGACGCGGCAGGTCATCGCGACCGGCCGGTCGGTCGTCGGTGGAATTCTGCCGCCGGGCGGGCCGCCGGGACGGCCGGCTCTGATCATCCGCGCGCCTGTTCTGGAGGTGGATCGGGTCCGCCGCGTGTTCTCGCTGGCGGTCGGGTTGAACAGTCTGGACGCGGTGGTGCGGGCCGCCGGTCTGCCGAGCAGCTGGACCATCGCGGCCATCGACCCGGCCCTGATCAT
Organism: Azospirillum soli; assembly: GCF_017876165.1. GTDB lineage: Bacteria > Pseudomonadota > Alphaproteobacteria > Azospirillales > Azospirillaceae > Azospirillum > Azospirillum soli. The sequence goes on along the minus strand of NZ_JAGINQ010000004.1, from coordinate 303,687 downwards.
TGCCGCCCGATCCCGCGAACCGGAGCATTACGTCGGGCAACGGATTACCAAATCCCTGGAAGACGCGCTGACGTCCAAGCGGGATGGGCTGCTGCGGACGGTGATGAAGGACGGGCAGGAGGCCTACACGGTGACCTACCGGTCGCCCGAGACGGGTTGGTCGGTGGTGCTGGGCGTGCCGGAGGCGCAGGTGCGCGGCAAGTTGCTGGAATCCCGCTGGACCGTTACGGCCGGCGGCATCGCCGCCTGCCTGACGTCCCTGGCGCTGGCGGGGGTGATGGTGCGGTCCCGGCGGCGGCAGCATAAGGCGGAAATCGACGCCCGCGAGGCGCGCGAGGCCATGCTGATGGAGCAGCGCCGCCGCCTGGAGGCCGAGAAGGAACACGCCGAGGCCGCGAACCGCGCCAAGTCGGACTTCCTGGCCAACATGAGCCACGAACTGCGCACGCCGCTGAACGCCATCATCGGCTTCAGCGAGGCTCTGCTGTCCGGCATCTTCGGACCATGCCCGCCGAAGCACCAGGAGTATGTCACGGCCATTCACGGTTCCGGCCGGCACCTGTTGCAGCTGGTGAACGACGTGCTGGACATGGCGAAGGTCGAGGCCGGGCGGCTGGAACTGCATCCCGAACCGGTGCGCGTCGCCGATCTGCTGGCGGAATGCCTGGAGCTGGTCGAGCCGCTGGCCGCACGCAAGGGCTTGCTGCTGCAGGCGGGGGCGGTGGCGCCCGACCTCGTGGTCGAGGCCGACGCGGTCCGGCTGCGGCAGACCGTGCTGAACATCCTGTCCAACGCCGTCAAGTTCACGCCGTCCGGCGGGGTGGTGCGCGTCGAGGCGAACCGGCGCGGGGCGGATGCCATCGTGCTGTCCATTGCGGACACCGGCGTCGGCATGTCCGAAGACGACCTTCTCGTGGCGTTGGAGCCGTTCCGGCAGGTGAACAACTACATGACGAAGTCGCAGCCCGGCACGGGGCTCGGCCTGCCGCTCGCCAAGCGTTTCGTCGAGGCCCACGGCGGGCGTCTGGAGCTGCGCAGCGCCTCCGGCCGGGGCACGACCGTGATGATCATGATGCCCGTGGAATCCGTGAAGGCGGAATTGGAGGCCCCCCTCCCGTAAGGAAGAGGGGGCTTTGAACCGCAATCCGACCGCCGGTTATGCGGCGGCCCGTTTCAGCCGGTTCTCGACGGCGTCCAGGCCGGCCATCAGTTCCTCGATGGACTGATCGGCCGTGGCGCGGGCGAAGGGCCAAGCGTCCTCGGCGGCGATGTGGGCGGCTTCCACCCGCGCCATCACGCGGTTGCGGAGCCCGCGCAAGGTGTCGAGCGTGCGCTCAAGCTCCTCGCGCTCTTGCAGGCCGGACCGCTCCACCATGGTCCGCAGCCGGTCGAGCCGTTCGGCGGTGTGCAGGACAAGGTCACGGCACAGGAGGTCGTGTGCTTGCCGTTGGTTACGGCGCATGATGTTCCCCTCTTGCATCGCTTCGGTATCGGCCGGTGGCAACTTCCGCTGGCGCTTGCAGTTTTCAGCGTTTGAACAGGTCGCTGATGCCAAGCAGGGTGCAGCGCAAAATCAAATTTGCTGCATTGCCAAAAGAAAACCGGCCGGGCGTGCCTTTCATTTGTATGAAATGGCATTGCCCGGTTTCCGAAGTCGGATTGATGTTTGGTGCGTCCCCTCTTGCGGGCGGTTGGTCCCGCTCGCATTTTTCTAAGTTTTTGCTGTTTTGTTCGTTCGTTGTTCTGCCGCATCCGCCGCGGTTCGTCAACCGAACCAAAAGCATATGCCGAAGGCAGTTTGTCGCAGCCCGTCCGGGCAGGCCCGTTTTCGTGGCCGTGTCGCAATCGCGGCGCGGCCGCTCGCCGGGAGGTGGGAGAGGGAGGTCCGCCGTTACTCGGCGGCGATGCCGTAGGCGAAGGCGTCGGCGTTGGCCGGTTCGGGCGCGCGCTGGTGCTGGTTGGGGCAGCTGGGGCACTGGTTGGCGCAGTGTTCCTGCGCCATGTCGCGCATCATGGGAACGCATTTGCCGCACTGAACCTGACGTTCGAAGTGGCGGAAAACGGAGGCCGGCGTGCGCGCGCCGTTGTCGAGGGCCTGCTTGACTTGCTTGTCGTTCAGCGCGTGGCAGATGCAGACGTACATGAGCCCTCGACGGTGGGGAGTGTGCGTTGTTGCTTCGCCCATTTAATGCGATTGAGAATGACTGTCAATTGATCTGGATCAGGTGCCGCGCTTGCGCCGCCATGTCGCGACGGATTGTCACAGGTCGCGCCGAAAGGAGGTGCCCGCGCCACCTTCGGATATGCTCCGTTACCATCCTTGGTGGAGATGGGCATGAGGCAATTCGTGTCGGCGTTGGCGGTGGTGCTTTGCTTGGGCTGGGCGTGCGGAGCGGCGGCCGAGGTCGGCATGCGCACGCTGAGCTTTCCCGATCCGGCGCGGGGTGGCCTCGGCCGGATGGTCGTCTGGTACCCGACGACCGAGCCGGAGGGCCCGGTGCGGCGCGGCCCCTTCACCTTCATGGCGGCCGATGGGGCGCCGGTGGCTGCGGGGCGGCATCCGCTGGTGGTCGTGTCGCACGGTTCCGGAGGCAGTGCGCTCAATCACGGCGACACGGCGATGGCGCTGGCCCGGCGGGGCTATGTGGTGGCGGCGGTGCACCACGGGGGCAACACATTCGACGACAACGGGGATGTCGGCACCGAACGGATGTGGAAGAACCGTCCGGTCCAGTTTTCGGCCGCGCTCAACGCGGTGCTTGCCGACCCGGAGTTCGGGGGGCGTGTGGATGCGGATCGGATCGGCGCGCTCGGTATGTCGGCCGGTGGCTTCACCGTTCTGGCGGCGGCGGGCGCCGTCGCCGACCTGGGGCACATCGCCGCCTATTGCGCCACGCAACGGGAGGATCCCGGATTTTGCCGTGGTGGGGGACCCCACTGGCAGGGCGTCATCGGCGCCCACGACCGGCGGCTGCGCGCCGTCGTGGCGATGGCGCCGGTTGCCGCGATGTTCGGCGAGAACGCCTTCGCCAAGGTGACCGTTCCGGTCCGGCTGTACCGGGCGGAGCTGGATGAGTTGGTCGGTGCGGCGCAGTTGGAGGGCGTGCGCGACCGTCTGCCCAGACCGCCGGAGTATGTGGTGGTGGACGGTGCTGGGCATTTCGCCTTCGTCATGCCCTTTCCGGCTTTTGCCGTTGCCGAGGCAGGGCCACCGGCTCAGGACCCGCCGGGCTTCGACCGGGCGGCCTTCCATGAACGGCTGAACCGCGAGGTCGTGGATTTCTTCGACCGCGCGCTTGCATTCGCCGGCCAGGGGCGTTAGCCCCACGGCATGAACGCGCCGCCGAACGACACCCCGCCGAACCGCACCCCACCCAATCACACCGCGTTGGGGGAGACCATCTATCTCGCGCCGGAAGGCTTCGTGGACGACCTCGTCGCGGAACTGGGCGACGTGTCGGCGGTGGAGGACCGGCTGGTCTTCGCCCCCGGCCAGGCGCGGCCGGCGGCCTGGGCGCAGAATATCTGGCACGACCCGGTGAAGATCGAGATCGCCTCGATCAAGGACGGGGCCAAGGCCCTGCGCGGCATCCAGCGCAACTGGGCGCTCTGGTCGATCCGGCATCACCGCCGCGCCAACCTGATCCAGGAAAACCTGCCGCACGTCTCGGCCAAGCCGGTGGTCTTCCCGTCACCTCTGCCAACGGCGCCGCTGGGGTCCTGGACTCTGCTGGACGAGAACACCATCGTCGCGGCGGCGCGTTGCTCCAGCCCCTACCGGCACGGCGAGGTGAATTTCGTCGAGAACAAGACCGCTCCGCCCAACCGCGCCTATCTGAAGCTGTGGGAGGCGCTGACCCTGTTCGGCGAGCAGCCGGGGCCGGGTGACCGCTGCATCGACCTGGGCGCCTGTCCGGGCGGCTGGACCTGGGTGCTGCACGAGCTGGGCGCCAGCGTCGTCAGCGTGGACAAAGCGCCGCTGGACCCGGCCATCGCGGCGCTGCCCCGCGTCGAGTTCCGCCAGGAGAGCGCCTTCGGCCTGAAACCGCAGGACGTGGGGCCGGTGGATTGGCTGTGCTGCGACGTGATCTGCTACCCGACGCGGTTGTTGCGGCTGGTGAACCAGTGGAGGGAAAGCGGCCTCGCCAAGCGCTTTATCTGCACGCTGAAATTCCAGGCGGAGACCGACCACGAGACGGCGCGGGCCTTCGCGGCCATTCCGGGCAGCCGCGTGCTGCACCTGCACCATAACAAGCACGAACTGACCTGGATGTGGCCGGGGTAATCCTCGTGTGACGTTCAGGGGTGTTGAACAAGATCAGGCACGGATTTCACGGATTTTATACTTGAGCTTGGCGGCGCCGTTGACGAACCGGGCAAAGCCGGTCTTGAACGGAGAAACATCCGTGTAATCCGTGGTTAATCGGCGAAATCCGTGTGAATTGTTGCCCGCCGTTCCACGCCGCTTCAAGAAGCCTCACGCCCGCCGGAGCGCCAGTTCGATGGCCGGGCGGCAGACGGAGGCGGTGGCGTAGCCGATTTCCACCACCTCCTCGGCGCGGTCGAACTCCAGAATGCCGACGTGGGCGAGGCGGGGGGCGATCAGCACGTCCGGCGGCTCGCCGGCGAGGCGGGAGCGCGTGATGCGGTCCTGCATGATGTCGATGGAGCCGGCCATCACCTCCATCACGTTCGGGTTCGGCGTCGCGGTGTGCTCCAGCTGGTTGGCGAGGAAGCGCGTGCGCGGGCCGGGGCGGCGGCCGAGCCAGGAGGCGATCTGCGCGCTCAGCGTGAAGGTTGGCGAGGCGGCGTCGCCCGCCGCTGCAATGGGCGTTGCGGCGGGAACCGGGGCCGGCGCGGGTGGGGTGACCGCCGGGGCGCGCATGGCCGGGCGGCCGAGTGGCGAGAATTCGCTGTTCAGGTTCACGGCGATGACGATGTCCGCGCCGAGCGCCCTGCACAGCGACACCGGAACCGGGTTGACCAGCGCGCCGTCCACCAGCCAATGCCCGTCGTGCCGCACCGCCGGGAACAGACCGGGCATGGCGGCCGACGCCTGGACGGCGGGTAACAGGGGGCCTTCGCGCAGCCAGATCTCGCGGCCGGTGGAGAGATCCGTGGCGACGGCGGCGAAGGGCTTGGGCAGGCTTTCGATGGTCACTTCGGTGCGGTCATTGCGGAACCGCTCGAACGCGCGTTCGGCGGCGACGAGGCCGCCGCGCCGGAAGGTGATGTCGATGATGCCCAGCATGCCGAGCCAGCCCATGCTCTGCGCCCAGCCCTGCAGTTCATCCATCTGGTCGGTCAGGTAGGCGGCCCCCACGGCGGCGCCGATGGACGTGCCGCAGATCACGTCCGGTTCGATCCCGATTTCGGCCAAGGCGCGCAGCACGCCGATATGCGCCCAGCCGCGTGCCGCCCCGCTGCCCAGCGCCAATCCGATTTTCAGCCCGGTCACGCCACGCACTCCGCCATCAGCACTGTCTCTTTATCTGGGGTGGAAACGGGGGCCTAAAACCCTTCCATTCGAGGGAACCGCAATGGATTCAGACGGTTGATCTCGCAAGTGCGAAAATTTTAGCGGATTTTGCTCTCTATTTGATATGGATCAGTCGTTTATCTTTCAGAGCTGTGGCATTTTCATGGAAGAGTCGATTGCTGCCCGACGTTAACCAAACAGCAATCGGTCAAGCGCAAGATCGTCGCAGGAACGGACAGTAGGGATGGCGGAGGTTGCCATGGCCCGTGAATTGAAGAGCTTCAAGAAGGATTGGCAGCGCTGGACGATGAGCGAGAAGCTTATCGCCGTCGCGCTGCTGGTGGTCGCCACGATCGTGCTGGGCGGCCCGGTCACCACGCTTCTGTAAGGGCTGGGTGAGGGTTAGAGGAGCGACGCGAGCGCCGCGACGCCGAATCCCCCCAGCACCGCGCCCGACGCGCGGTTGATCCACAGCATGGCGGCGGGAGTCACCCGTTGCCGAAAGGCGCCGACCGAGGCGCTGAGCGCAAACCACCACATGGCGGACCCGACGAAAACGCCGGCCACGAGCACGGCGGCGACGGTCGTGCTGTCGTTCGCTCCGGACGCGACGCCCAGTCCGCCGAACACGGCGGCGAAGCTGAGGATGGTCGCCGGGTTGGCGAGCGTCAGCAGGAAGGTGGACGCGTAGGCCCCGGCCAGCCCGGCGCCGCCTTTCGCCTCCGCCGGCCGTTCGGCCGGGCGGGCGCGCAGCGTGGTCCAGCCGAAATACAGCAGCATCAGACCGCCGAACAGCTTCAGGGCGACTTGCCCACCCATCAGCGCGTCGGTGACCAGGGCCACGCCGAATCCGGCGATGGCGCCGTAGACCGCGTCGGCCGTCGCGGCGCCGAGGCCGCTGGCGAAGCCGTGCGCCGGTCCCTCGGCCAGCGTGCGGCGGATGCACAGCAGGCCGATGGGGCCGACCGGGGCGGCGATGCTGAGGCCGATGATGAGGCCCTTCAGCAGGGCAGGCAGCGTGTCCATGACCTTACTCCACCGGCAGGGCAGGGGTTTCCTTCACCGAGGACAGGGCGATCACCGTGTGGGAGCGCACGATCCCGGGCAGCGTCTTCAGCTGTTCGGACAGGAAGCGTTCCAGCGCGCTGGTGTCGGCCACGCGCACCTTCAGCAGATAGGACCACTCCCCGGTCACGTGGTGGCATTCCTGCACGGCGGGCATGGCGAGCATCGCGGCGCGGAACGGGGCGTCGTGCTCGGGGCGTTCCAGCAGCACCTCCACGAAGGCCAGCACGTCGAGGCCGACGGCCTTGGCGGACACCCGCGCGCTGTAGCCCTCAATGGCGCCGCTTGCCTGGAGCTTCTTCAGCCGTTCGTTGACGGCGGAAACGGACAGGCCGGCGGACGCTCCGATGTCGGCGTAGGAAGCACGCCCGTCAGCCTGCATGTGAGCGATGATTTTGCGGTCAATATCGTCCATGACCGCAAATATTACATGGCATGCGGCTTATCTCAAGTGGACTTTGCGGCGAAGCAAGGGGCGTTGAGCCGCTGACGTTGCCTCCCGCGAGGAAGCTCCCCTTCCATAATCATTTCCGTGAAGGCTCTCAGCGGATCTTCGATCCGCCTGACGGCGTCAGCGCTGGCTGTGCCGGCGCAAGAGGCGGCAATTCCGTCCGTTCAGGCGCTTAAGCGTCAAACTTCCGGATTCCCGCCTGCGCGGGGATGACGTGGAGGGGAGGTGGATGTCAGCCCAAACGCTGTTCAATCGGCAGGGGATTTCAAACGCGTCAGCCCTGGCGACGAGGCGGGATCAGCGACGGCGGGCGTTCTTGCCGTTCAGGTGGGCGCGCTGGATCTTCGCGCCGGCGAGGTCTGCGCCGTCGAGGTCGGCGTTCTCCAGGTCGGCGTCGGTCAGGTTCGCCTGCGTCATGCAGGAGCCGACGAGCAGGGCCTGCCGCAGGTCCGCCCCCATCAGGTTGGCGGCCCAGGACCGGCCAGTCGGGCGGCCGGTGGGGTCCTTGATCTCCGCCGGGCCGAGATGGACGCGCGTCAGGTCGGCCCCGGACAGCTTGGCGTAGCTGAGGTTGGCGCCGGACAGGTCCGCGCCCATCAGGTTGGCACCCTCCAGATTGGCTCCGGACAGGTCGGCCATCATCAGCCGCGCGCCGGTCAACGCCGCCGCCGACAGATTGGCGCCGCGCAAGGAGGCCGCGCTGAGATTCACGTTGCGCAGGTCGGCGCGGCTGAGGTCGGCGCCGTCCAGCTCCGCCCGCTCGCCGCGCTGGCCGAAGCTGTCGATCCAGCGCTCGTGGTCGAAGATGGCGCGCTGGATCTCCGACCCTACGCTGTCGATGGGGCGGGTCAGGCAGGCGCTGCCGATGTTCGTCTGCGACAGGTCGCAGTCGGCCATGCGCGTGCCGACGAGGTCGGCGTTGTCGAAATTCGCGCCGTCCAGCTGCGCACCCGACAGGTTGGCGCCGTTCAGCCGCGCGCCCGACAGGTTGGCGTTGGCGAGGATGGCGCCGGACAGGTCCGCGTTCTGAAGGACGGAGCCGGTCAGGTCGGCGTCGCTCAGGTTGGCGCCGCGCAGCACCGCGCCGGTCAGGTCGGTGGGAATGCCGCCCTCGGCCGTGGTGCCGCCTTGCAGGATAGCCAGAGCGGCCTTGTGCAGCTGGCGGGCGGCGTCGGCGTCCTGCGCGTCGGGACCGGTGCCGCGCCGGGCGGTGCCGCCGGGCTCCAGCGTGCCGGTGCGCAGGTCCGCGCCGCGCAGGTTGGCGTTGGAAAAGTCAGCCGCGCGCAGCCGGGCGCCGCGCAGGTCGGTCTGCATCAGGTTGGCACGGGTGATGTCGGCGTCGCGCAGATCCACCCCGAACAGGTCGGCCCCGGCGAGGTTGGTGCCGGCCAGACGGCAGCGGGCGAGCTTCGCCCCGACCAGACGTGCCCCGCGCAGATCCCGCTGCGACAGATCGACACCCTCCAGGTCCGCCAGCGCCAGATTGGCGCGCGCGCCGCCCGGCTGGCCCTTGATCCAGCGGGTGTGCCGGTCCAGCACCTCAGCCAGTTGATCCGGCCGGAGCGGTGAGGCGGCTGACGGGATGGAAGAGGTGGCCGTGGGCACGGAAAATGTCGCCACGCACTGTTTTGGATATCCAAACTATGGGGGTAGATTCCTTACCGAAGCCTAAACAGTGTCTTTCGCCGCCGTGACGGAAATGGGACGCGACTCTGTTGCGCCATTGCCACGGTATGCGGCATTTGAGAAACATGCGGTGGACATTCGGCGGGCGGTGCTCTATCACAGCCCGAAAATTCGGTCCGAATCAGGGCCGATTCGGGGCGTGTTTCAGCCCCGTAACACGCTGCCCCGCCGGGCGGCGCCATTTCCGTTTCAAAAAAATTCCACGGTTTCCGCGGCTTCCCCGAGTCGTTAACCATTGGTCGCTTGACACAATGGGGGTGGCTGTCCCCAAAAGGTCTCAAACGAAAGGGGTAGAGCCTCAATGCTCACCCCGATTTGGGAGCTATTGGAGGCCATATGACCGCAGCGGATTCCCAGTCGACCCCAGTGGCTGCGGGGACAGCCATGCTCGGCCGGCGGGACTTGTTGCGCCTGGGTTTGGCGGCGGCCGCCACCGCCGCTGTCCTTGCACCGGAAGAGTCCGAAGCGGCACTGCGCGCGCCGCCGCGACAACTGTCGCTTCTCAACCTGCACACCGGCGAGCGGGTGAGGGTCGAGTATTGGGCCAAGGGACGTTACCAGCGCGACGGCATGCGCGAAATCAACCGCCTGCTGCGCGACCACCGCACCGGGGCCGTCTTCCCGATGGACCCGAAGCTGCTGGACCTGGTGCATGCGCTGAGCCGCAAGATCGGCAGCCGTGGCCCGGTGGAGATCGTGTCCGCCTATCGCTCGCCGGAGACGAACGCGATGCTGCGCGAGCATGACGGCTCCGGCGTCGCCCAGAACAGCTATCACATGCAGGGAAAGGCCATCGACCTGCGCGTGCCGGGCCTGCCGCTGCGCACGTTGCAGCGTGCCGCTTTGTCGTTGCGGGGCGGGGGTGTGGGCTATTACCCCGAAAGCAAGTTCGTCCATGTGGACGTGGGACCGCTGCGCCGCTGGTAAGGGCGGCGCGCACTGTTTCCAAACGCTTAGATGCGCGGACCGGCCGGATCGGCCGGTCCGTTTGCGTTTGGCCGGGCGGCCTGATTATGAAAATGAGAGTTATTATCAGAAACCCCTTGCCTCGGGGTTTCGTACGCCTTATGGACTAATGCCAAAGTGCGAATGAATTGCAATCGCATGGGGATGCGGGGGCGGTTCGCTCGTTTGGCGAAAGATCATGGGGCTGAAAAATGACGGGGACGATCAGCGGGTTCGCTGCGTGTTTTGGAGGACGGGGCAGCAAGACGCGCCGTGCGGCGTGGCTGCACGCAACGACGGCGCTGGTGACGCTGTGTCTGGCGGGGGCCGCCCAGGCGCAGCAGGCGCAAACCCAGGCGGGTTCGGCGGGCACCATGGTGCTGGGGCCGGTGACGGTCGGCGACGACGCGCCGGTGCAGGGCTATGTCGCGAAGCGCTCGACCACGGCCACCAAGACCGACACGCCGCTGCAGGACGTGCCGCAGTCGGTGACGGTGGTGCCCGAGGCGCTGATCAAGGATCAGGCCATGCAGAGCATGGCGGACGTCGTGCGCTACATCCCCGGCATCAACCCCGCCCAGGGCGAGGGCAACCGTGACCAGCTGGTCATCCGCGGCAACAACACCACCGCCGACTTCTTCGTCGATGGCGTGCGCGACGACGTGCAGTATTACCGCGACCTTTACAACGTCGACCGCGTGGAGGCCTTGAAGGGCTCCAACGCCATGATCTTCGGCCGTGGCGGCGGCGGCGGCGTGATCAACCGCGTGATCAAGGAAGCGGACGGCCGCTCGATCCGGGCCTTCAGCCTCCAAGGCGGCTCGTTCGAGAACAAGCGCGCGACCGCCGACGTCGGGCAGTCGTTCGGCCCGATTGTTTCCGGCCGCCTGAACGCGGTGGTCGAGAATTCCGGCAGCTATCGCGACCATGTCGAGCTGGAGCGCTACGGCATCAACCCGACCGTCACGGTGACGCCCTCCGACAAGACCAAGATCAAGCTGGGCTACGAGTTCTTCCGCGACGACCGCACGGCCGACCGCGGCATCCCGTCCTTCCGTGGCGCACCGCTGAACACGGACGTGTCCACCTTCTTCGGCAACCCGGACCTCAGCTTCTCCAAGGTGGACGCGCACGCGGTCGATGCGACCGTGGAGCATGAGTTCTCCAGCAGCGTCCTGCTGCGGAACCGCTCGCGCTATGCCAATTACGACAAGATCTACCAGAACGTCTTCCCGGGCGCGGTCAACGCCGCCGGGACGCAGGTCAGCATTTCCGCCTACAACAACGCGACCAAGCGCGAAAACCTGTTCAACCAGACCGACCTGATCTTCTCGGTCAACACCGGCGCGATCAAGCACAAGCTGCTGGCCGGCGTCGAGCTGGGCCGGCAGGAGACTGACAGCTTCCGCAACACCGGCTATTTCGGCAACGCCACGTCGATCAGCGTGCCGGTTTCCAACCCGACGACCTACCGTTCGGTCGCCTTCCGGCAGAGCGCCACGGACGCCAACGCGTCCACCACGACCACCACGGCGGCGGCCTACATCCAGGACCAGATCGAGCTGTCCGACCAGTGGCAGGTGATCGGCGGCCTGCGCTACGACCGCTTCAACGTGGACTTCCACAACAACCGCAACGGCCAGGAATTCAGCCGTGACGACGGCCTGCTGTCGCCGCGCCTGGGCGTGGTCTTCAAGCCGATCCAGCCGCTGTCGCTCTACGCCAGCTACAGCGTGTCGTACCTGCCCAGCTCCGGCGACCAGTTCTCGTCGCTGACCTCGACCACGGTGAACCTGAAGCCGGAGAAGTTCCGGAACCTGGAAGTCGGCGCCAAGTGGGACGTGCTGCCCAACCTGTCGCTCACCACGGCGCTGTTCCAGTTGAACCGCGACAACACCCAGGCGCCGGACCCGAACAACCCCGGCTTCGTCATCCAGACCGGCGAGCAGCGCACGCGCGGCTTCGAGCTGGGCGTCAGCGGCAACATCACCGAAAACTGGCAGATCGCCGGCGGCTACGCGCTGCAGAAGGCGGAAATCACCAGCACGACCAACTCCGCGCTGGCCGGCGCTCAGGTGGCCCTGGTGCCGCGCCACAGCTTCTCGCTGTGGAACAAGTACCAGTTCACGCCGATGTGGGCCGCCGGCCTAGGCGTGATCCACCAGTCGAAGGTTTACGCCGGTGCCGACAACGCCGTGACCCTGCCGAGCTTCACCCGCTTCGACGCGGCGGTCTTCGCCAACGTGACGGAGAACGTGAAGGCCCAGCTGAATGTGCAGAACCTGTTCGACCGCAAGTACTACGCGACCGCCCACAGCAACAACAACATCATGCCGGGCGCGCCGCGCACCTTCCTGGTGACGCTGTCGAGCAACTTCTAAACTTCTGAGGGGAAACACCCGAGGAAGGCCCGGCGCAAGCGCCGTTACGAAGAAAACCCCCGCCTGCCATCCCAGGCGGGGGTTTTCTTTGTCTGCGTTTACTCGACGGTGACGCTCTTGGCGAGGTTGCGCGGCTGGTCCACGTCGGTGCCCTTCAGCACGGCGACGTGATAGGCCAGCAGCTGCACCGGGATTGCGTAGAGCAGCGGGGCGACCAGCGGGTCGCAGGCCGGCAGCTCCACCGACCAGCGGACCTTGTCGCCCAGCTTGTCGATGCCCTTCTTGTCGGCGATCAGCAGGACCTTGCCGGAACGGGCGCAGACCTCCTGCACGTTCGACACGGTCTTCTCGAACAGGCCGTCGGAGGGGACCAGCACGATCACCGGGACGCTCTCGTCGATCAGCGCGATGGGGCCGTGCTTCAACTCGCCGGCTGCGTAGCCCTCGGCGTGGATGTAGCTGATCTCCTTGAGCTTCAACGCACCTTCCAGGGCCAGCGGGTACATGGCGCCACGGCCGAGGTAGAGAACGTCGCGGGCCTCCGACACTTCCTGCGCCAGTTCCTTCAGGCGCTCGTCGTGGGCCAGCACGTCGGCGGCGCGGGCGGGAACCTCGCGCAGCGCCTGGGCGATGGACTGCATGCGCTCGGCTGGGATCGCGCCACGGGCGCGGCCGACCGTCACGGCGAGGCAGGCCAGCGTGGTCAGCTGCGTGGTGAAGGCCTTGGTCGAGGCGACGCCGATCTCCGGCCCGGCCATGGTGTAGAGCACCGCGTCGGATTCACGCGCGATGGTGCTCTCCGGCACGTTGACGATGGAGAGGATCTTCTGGCCCTGGCGCTTGCAGTAGCGCAGCGCCTCCAGCGTATCCAGCGTCTCGCCCGACTGTGAGATGAACAGCGCCACGCCGCCCTCCGGCAGCGGGGCCTCGCGGTAACGGAACTCCGACGCGATGTCCACCTCGACCGGCAGGCGGGCCAGCGTTTCAAACCAGTACTTCGCGACCACGCCCGCGTAATAGGCGGTGCCGCACGCCACGATGGTCAGCTTGGTCGCCTTCGCGATGTCGAAGTTGAACTCCGGCAGGGCGATGTAGCTGGTCACCGGGTTGATGTAGGCGTTCAGCGTGTCGCCGATGACCTGCGGCTGCTCGTAGATTTCCTTGAGCATGTAGTGGCGGTAGCCGTCCTTGCCGATCAGGGCGCCGGACAGGGCGGTGGTTTTCACCGCGCGCTCCACGACCGCGTCCGAGGCGTCGTGGATCACCGCGCCCTCGCGGGTCAGCTCGACCCAATCGCCGTCGTCGAGGTAGCAGATGCGGTTGGTCAGCGGGGCCAGCGCGAAGGCGTCGGAGGCGAAATACATCTCGCCGTCGCCGTAGCCCACGGCCAGCGGCGTGCCGTGGCGGGCGCCGATCAGAAGCTGTTCCTGGCCCGCGAACAGCAGAACCAGCGAGAAGGCGCCGGTGAAGCGCTTGAAGGAGGCGGACGCGGCCTGGACCGGCGTCATGCCTTCCTTTTCCAGGTAATAGGTGACGAGGTGGGCGATGACCTCGGTGTCGGTCGCGCTCTCGAACACGTAGCCGTGGCCGATCAGCTCGTCCTTCAGCTCCTGGTAATTCTCGATGATGCCGTTGTGGACGACGGCCACGCGCTTGGTCGCGTGCGGGTGGGCGTTGTCCTCGGTCGGGCCGCCGTGGGTCGCCCAGCGGGTGTGGCCGATGCCGATGATGCCGGGCAGCGGCGCCTCGCGCAGCTTGGCGTCGAGGTTCAGCAGCTTGCCTTCGGCGCGGCGGCGCTCGATGGCGCCGTTGACCAGCGTCGCCACGCCGGCGCTGTCGTAACCACGGTATTCGAGACGCCGCAGGCCCTCGACCAGACGGGGGGCCGCGTCATGCGTGCCGATGATGCCGATGATGCCGCACATGGACCTGCAACTCCTGAATGGTGGCAACGGAGTGTCCGACCGACGAGGCCGGGGCTACGTTACGCCTTTTTCGCTTTCTCGTTTTGCTTCCGTTCGCGGAAGCGCTTGGCCCAGCCGGAGTAAGCCTGCTGCCGGCCGCGGGCCACGGCCAGCGTGTCCGCCTCCACGTCCGTGGTGATGACGCTGCCCGCCCCGATGATGGCGCCGTCGCCGATCTTCACCGGCGCCACCAGCGAGCTGTTGGAGCCGATGAAGGCCCCGGCGCCGATGTCGGTCAGGCTCTTGTTGTAGCCGTCGTAATTGCAGGTGATGGTGCCGGCGCCGACGTTGGCCTTCGCACCCACCCGCGCGTCGCCGATGTAGGTCAGGTGGTTGACCTTGGCGCCGGCCTCGATCCGGGCGTTCTTGACCTCGACGAAGTTGCCGATGTGGACGTCCGGGCCGATCTCTGCACCCGGCCGCAGGCGTGCGTAGGGGCCGATCTGCGCGCCGGATTCGATGCGCACCTGCTCCAGATGGGTGAAGGACTTGATCTCCACCCGGTCGCCGACGACCACGCCGGGGGCGAACACCACATGCGGGCCGACGATCACGTCGCGGCCGAGCTTCGTGTCGAAGCTGAAGGTGACGGTGTCCGGGTCGGTCAGGGTGGCGCCGTTGTCCATGGCGGCCTTGCGCAGGCGGCGCTGGATCAGCTTTTCCACCTCGGCCAGTTCGGCGCGGGAATTGACGCCGACCACCTCGGCCGGGGCGGCCTCGACCACCGCGCAGGTCATGCCGTCGCCGCGCGCGATCTGCACCACGTCGGTCAGGTAGTACTCGCCCTTGGCGTTGGCGTTGCCGATGCGGTTGATCAGGTCGAACATCCGCGCGCCGTCGAAGGCCATCAGGCCGGCGTTGCACAGGCCGACCTTGCGCTCGTCCTCGGTGGCGTCGAGATATTCGACGATCTTCTCCAGCCCGCCGCGCGCGTTCAGGATCAGGCGGCCATAGGCGGCCGGGTCGTCCGGGCGCATGCCCAGCACGACCACCGCCGGGTCGCTGGCCTGACGGCGAGCGGCCACCATGGCGCGCAGCGTGTCCGGCGTGACCAGCGGCGTGTCGCCGTAAAGAACCACGACGTCCCCCGAGAAGCCTTCCAGCAGGCCGAAGGCGGAGTGAACGGCGTCGGCGGTGCCGCGCTGTTCATGCTGGACGGCGGTGGGGTAGGGGGCGACCGCCGCCGCCACGTCGTCCATGCCGGGGCCGACCACCACGACCACATGGTCGGGGTCCAGCGCCTTCACCGCCGCCAGCACATGGCCGACCATCGGCCGTCCGGCGACGCGGTGGAGAACCTTGGGCATGTCGGATTTCATACGGGTGCCCTTGCCGGCGGCAAGGATCACGCAGGCGAGCGGGCGGTGGGTGGTCATGCGTATCTCTGCGTTAATGTCGCGTTCGTTATGCCGGCCGGCGGGAAAACGGGTTGATCAAATCACACGGATATTCACTGCCACAGTCGGCGCGCAATGCCCAAGTCAACTTTTGTGTCATCGTGTCATAGGCATCTAGGCATTTCGGGCCAAAGGGTTGGGCCGGTCCGCGCCGCAATGGCTAACCCTGTCTAAGGGGGTGGTGGAGTCCTGTAAAGGGCGCCTCGTCGGATTCGGGGGCCGGATGACGGGGAAGGGCGGGGCGTGCTATCGAACGTGGCCGTCAGCCTCGCGATCGGGATACCCACGATGCCCACTCATTTCTCCTCCGTCGTCTTCGACCTGGACGGCACGCTGATCGACAGCGCGCCGGACATGACCCGCGTGCTGAACCGCACGCTGGCCCGGTTCGACCGGTCCGCCCTGACGGAAGCGCAGGTGCGCACGATGGTCGGCGACGGGTCGGCCAATCTGGTGCGCCAAGCCTTCGCCGCCACCGGGGAGCCGCTGGACGACGGGACGGTGCAGCCGGTCCTGCGCCATTACCTCGACACCTATTATGAAGACTCCGAGCCGTCGCGGCTTTATCCGGACGTGGCGGAGACCCTGCGGGATCTCGCCGGGCAGGGGGTGCGGCTGGGCCTGTGCACCAACAAGCCGGAACGCATCAGCCGCAAGCTGCTGGGCATGCTGGGTTTGTCCGACCTGTTCGGCGCGGTGGCCGGGGGCGACACGCTGCCGGTGAAGAAGCCGGACGGGCGGCATCTGGCCTGGGTGCTGGAGCAGTTGGGCGGCGGGCCGGCGGCGATGGTCGGCGACAACGGCAACGACGTGAAGGCCGCCCGCGCGGTCGGCATCCCGGTTGTGGCGATGAGCTACGGCTATCCGCGCATGCCGGTGGAGGACCTCGGCGCCGACGTGATCCTCGACCACTTCGCGGAGCTGCCGGCGGCGCTGGAGCGGCTGGCGGGGTAGGGCCAGAGGGATGGCCAGCGGGGGCGGGGCCGTAGGTCCCACTCTTGTCATGGTTAATGAGAGATTAACAGTGGCTAACGAAAGGTAAATCCCGTTAGATGGGGCCGTCGCCCAGTCGCGCAGATGCCAGTCTTTCCGATGGAGGAACCCGATGGCCCAGATCCTTTCCTTCCCCCAGAAGACCCTGTCCGTCGAAGCCAGCCGTGACGATGCCGCCCGCGCCGTTGCCCGCCGCCAGATGGAAGCCGCGACCGCCGAGTTCGACCGCATGCTGGCCCACCATTCCGACCTTCAGCGCCAAGCGGCGGAGTTCAGCCGCCTGTGCGAGGAAGCCACGAGCGAGCGCCCCTCGGCCGAGGTTCTGTATTATCCGGTGGCCCAGTCCCCGGTAGCTGTGTCCGCCGAGCGTCTTTACGCCTAAGGCTTTTCCGCCGTTTGGGGCGCCACGCTGGCGCCCGTGAGGTGAACGACCACGCCGCCGAAGCCGCTGTCGGTTTCCACCCGCACCGGCAGGGGCGGTCCGCCGGGCGTCACCGGCGCGATCCACACATCGACGGGCGGGCGCTCCTCCGGGCCGGGGTTGCGCTGCCAGAAGGCGCTGTTGGGGGTGCGGTTGTAGCCCGCGATGGGCGTGTAGGACACCCGGCACTGCCGGGCCGGTCCCGAGAAGATCGAGTAGCGGGACTGCCCCACCTGCTGCATGCCCTGATCCGAGAACAGCATGTCGTAGCGCCGCCGCCCGTCATAGACCGGGACCTTGCGGCCGCAGCCCTCGCCGCGCAGGCCGGCGAACAGCACCGTCAGCACGCCGCTGAGCGGGTCCTGCGTGGTGCGGCGCAGCGATTCGGGAACGGGCTCGCGATCGTCGTCCTGCGGGGGCGGCGTGACCTTGGCCTGCACGTTGCCGCGCCCGTCATACTCCAGCGTCACGTTGCGCGGCTTGCCCCGGAAGGTGCTGACCTGCGTGTGCCGCGCCGGGGCCAGCCCGTCCGGCCGCACCGCGCCGTCGCTTTGCGAATGCGTCTGCCAGGGAAACATGCGGCCGAGAAAGCCGTCCGTTGCCGCGTCCACTGCCACGCTGTAACGGTCGCCGGACAGCGATAACTGCGCCCGCGCGTCGAGCACCGCCACGCCGCCGACATGCACGCGGTAGGTCAATTGCCAGTTCTGCGCAAGGGCGGGCAGGGGAGCTAGGGACAGGAGGGCCGCAAGCAATCCGGCGTAAAGGGGCGGGTGGCGGGCGGTCACGGGGCGGTGTCTCCGGGCTGACGGGTTTCTTTGATATTGGTGCGAAACAGACGCTTGACAGGTGGGGGCGAGCCCTATAGAAACCCGCCTCACCGCAGCGGCGGGCACGACGCGAAAGCGAAACGAGCCAAGCGGCTGAACGGTTTCCTTGGGATGGGCGCATAGCTCAGCGGGAGAGCACACCCTTCACACGGGTGGGGTCGTAGGTTCAATCCCTACTGCGCCCACCATCCCAAAGCCTGAACGGTTCAGGCCTTTGCGGATGGACCATCCCTTTCTCCTTTCCAAAATCAGTGATCGATTGGTTCGGCGCGCTTCGGGCATGGAGCGGTTTGCCGAACTGTTTCGATTCGTCTGAACGGAACTTGAACGGGCCGTTCAGGTTCGGCTCAGGGCCGTTTTGCCATGCTCTCCTCATCGGGGCGTTTGATCGCCCGTGAGATGGAGGAATGGACATGCGCAACACAGCCGCTTTCGCCCTTTTCGTCGCGACGCTCTCGGCGGGTGCCGGGACGGCCTACGCGGACCAGAAACATTCCCCGGTGCAGGCCTCGGCGCCGCAGCCGATCGCCGATGTGCTCAACGCGGGGTGGGGTACCGTCGCCGGCTCGGTGACGGCGGTCGGTGCCAACTGGCTGACCGTCAGCGACGGGGCGAGCCAAGCCGACGTGACCGTCCGGGGCTTCCTGCCGGAAGGCATCCGTCCGAACGACCCGGTCACCGTCACCGGACGCACCCGCCACGGCAAGCTCATGGCCAGCCAAGTCATCCTGGCCGATGGGACCGCGCACGGTACCGTCGGCAAGGGCGAACGGCATGCCCGCGCCGACGATCATGATGACGACCGCCACGATGACGATTGAGGAGTCATGAGCGGCAAGAGGGGCCGGATGTTGCGTCCAGCCCCTTTGCCCCGGCTCCTTCGCCCCGGTTCGTTCGCCGTTGGCCCGTCAGCCCTGGCGCGCCTTGCGGCCGATGGCGGTCAGCAGGCCGGCAAGCAGCAGGAACAGCACGGCGCCGCCGCCCCAGACCCGGACGTAGCCGGGCATGCCGAGGCTGGGGACGAAGGCGTAGACAGCGGCCAGCACCGCCCACACGGCGGCGATGGTCAGGGTCAGCCAGAGTTCGTCGTTCTTCATGGCTTTTCTCCTGCGCTCAGTGTCCGTGACCGCCGCCGACGGCGATGATCGGCAGAGACTGGATCAATTGGAACGCGACGATGGTGAAGACGTACATGGCGGCGACCAAGGCCGCGACCGACAGTGGACCGGTCCAGGCGGGTGCGGCACCGACTCCGTCCGGCCCGGCCCGCCAATCGACCACGGAGGCCTGAAAGGCCGGCGTGCGACGGGACAGCAGCGTGCGGACGACTCCGTAGACGGTGACCGCAATGGCGACGGCGAAAACCGTGGCGCCGACGCCGACCAAGGCCATCAGAACCGGCCAAGCGGCCGGGGCCACCCCGCCATAGCTGACGTCGAACACCCGGCGCGGCACGCCCATGAAGCCCGCCGCGATCCCCGCCGCTCCGAACAGCACGAGGCCGGCCGTCACCAGCGCCGGCATGCGTGTCAGCACCGCCGGACGCCACAACGCGCCGCCGCCGAAAGCCGGGAGCATCACCATCATGGCCGCCAGGAAGGTCTGGGTGAGAACGCCCGCCGCGAAGAAATGAAAATAGCCGGGCACGAAGAAGGTGTCCGACAGCAGCGGCGCCAGTTCGCCCTGGATCAGCACGAAGGCGAAGGTGATGCCGACCATCATGTTCACCGCCGCCCAGCCCATGTTCGCCATGGCCGGGTTATCCCAGGGCAGCCCGCGCATCCAGCCGAAGAGGCCGGAAGCGCCACGCGCCCGCGCGCTGGCCTCCAGGGAGGAGACGATGATGGCGAAGGCCGCCAGCGTCGGCACCGACACGAACAGCGACAGCAGCGAGCCGACAACGCGCACGCTCTCCGACAGGTTCGGCTCCAGGAACATGTGGTAGAGGCTGGTCGGCGGCACGAAGACCAGATAGGCGGCGAAGACGATCTTCGACATCCTGGCGCCGTGGATGGACTTCACGCCCGTCAGGTGCTCGGTCAGCACGTACCACACCAGCACCGTCGCCATCAGCGGCAGGTAGTGCAGGTTGTGGAACAGGATGTGCCATTCCGTGCCGTGATCGGCCGGGAACGGTCCGGCGCCCAGCGACCACAGCACGCCCGGCAGGAAGGCGTTGGTGGCGGCGATGGCGCTGACCACCAGGAAGCCGGCCCAGGCGAACAGCGCGAAGCCGATGGAGGAGAATTCATCCGCGTCACCGCGCAGGCGCGGCTGGAGGACCGTGGCGATGCCGCTGACGGCGGACGCCACCAGACCGGCCGACAGCAGCAGGTAGCCCAGCGCGAAGAAACCGACCGAGCGCGGGTCGTCCACGGCGAGTTCCGGGCTGCCGTCGTAGAGCAACGGCGTGCCGGTGGCGGAGATCCACTCGCTGACGCCGAAACCGGCCAGCATCAGCGCGGCGCCGAGCCACGCGACGGGGCGGAGAGCCAAGCCACGCCCGTTCTCGGCCGCCGCCAGCACCAGCAGAAGAGCCGCCTGGATCAGGTAGAGCCAATAGAAAAAGACCGAAACGCCGTGCAGGGTCAGGATGCGGTAGGCGTCGTCCGGAAAGAAGGTCAGTGCGCCGGCGCGGGCCAGCGCGGTGACGAATCCTCCGGCGAGGCCCAGCGCCAAGGCCAGCAGGGCGGCGCCGAACAACAGCTTCAACAGGGCCTTGTCGGCCGCCGGCAGGGCGGCGATCCGGGCGGTCAGGCGGGAGCGCGAACCGGCCGGGGCGAAGGGTGTCGACATGGAACTCATAATGCGTCCTCCCTTCAATCAGCCGACGACGATGCGGCCCTGCATGGCGTCGTGCGCTTGGCCGCAATAGACGGTGCAGTAGACGAGGTACTCGCCCGGCTTGGTGAAGGTGATCGTCTGTTCGGTGACCGTGTTGGGGCGCAGGCGGATGATGCGGCTGCCCGACCCCAACTGAATCGAGGCACCATGGGTGATGTCGTCCGCCATCATGCGGAACCGGTAGGGCTGGCCGGTTCTCAGACGGATGAAATCGGGGCTGTAGGCGAACTTCTGCGCCATCAGATAGACATCGACGGGTTCTCCGTCGGCGCCATGGGCATGGCCGGCGGTGGCGCCGTGCTGACCGTGGGCGCTGCCGCCGGTGTGCGGGTTCATGCTGCCGTCGTCTTGAGCGTATTTCCGGACGAAGGCGTCGTGTTCGAAGCGGAATTCTTCGGGCGCCATGCCGGTGGACGCGCCGTGGCCACCATGGCCAGCGGGTTCGGCGGGCGCCTCCGCGGCGCCATGACCGTCATGGTTGCCGTGTGAGTCGGATTCGGGAGTCGCCGAGGGTTTGCCGCCGAAGGGGAGCGGCGCGGCGCCGTAGGCCGCCCAGGCGCCGTACAGGGAAACGGCGCCGAAGCCCAGCCCGGCGATGAAGCCGCGACGGGTCGTGAAATGCCTCGAATCGGGCATGATGGAAGTCCTCTGATCGCGTGATGGGAATCGCTCGCGCATCGCCGGATGGCGGCATGCGTCGGAGCGCTCAGCGGGTCAGAGGCTGGACTTCGGAGGAGGCGTGTCCGGGGTGATGTCCCGGGCGTTGGGCGCGTTGCTGGGGCGCGGGTGCCAGGACGCTTCGACCACCCTCTCCGGGATCGAGGCGCCGTGTTGCGCCGGAGCTTCGGCGGCAGGGCAGCAGGGGGCTACGATGACCAGTGCGGCCTTATGCGAAGCGCCGTGCGTTGGGGCCGAGGGCGCATGCTGGGTGCCATGGTGGTCCATGGCGCCGGGATGGGCCTCCGCATGCGCCATGGCTCCGCCCGCCATGCCCATCAGGAGCGCGAAGGCGAACGCCAGTGTGGCGAAGATGTGGCCCAACCGCTTCATGTCTGCCGTTGTTGCGGACGACGGGTATGCCCCGGCCCTCTGAACGATCGCCTTCATGTGGGTGCGCTTACGGACCGGTGTCAACCGATTATCCTGGGGCTTGCATTCGCCGCGGCAGTGCTGTTAGGGTGCGCCCCCGCCGGACGGTCGATCCGTTGGCTGAGTTTCCTGGGATGGGCGCATAGCTCAGCGGGAGAGCACACCCTTCACACGGGTGGGGTCGTAGGTTCAATCCCTACTGCGCCCACCATCCCAATTTCAAAAGGCCGGAGCCGACGCTCCGGCCTTTTGTGTTTCCGGTGGTGCGTGTCTTTTTGAGGCGAACGGGCCGATTTTTGATTCAGATCAGCTACAGGGAGTGGGGTTTTCGTCTAGCTGTGCGCTCTTAGAGTCGACCTCTCAGCTGGAAGAGTGAAATGGAAGATACGCGCGTGACCCTTCTCGCCCTCGGCCTGCTGGTCGTGGCCCTCGTCGTCATCCTCGGTTCGGTGGTCCTGTCGCCGTCCACGCTGGTGCTGCTGGCCACGCTCGGCGCGTGGATCAACCTGACCTATCTGGTCGCCATCACTCTGAAGCGCTGACGTTCGGATCGGGCAGGGGGGGGCGTCAGCCCCTTCTGCCCACCGAATCCGGTTGGCCTCGTCAGGTTGGCCGAATCAAAAAGTTGCTCGAAAACAGAGGGCGGCTTTAACAGTGTGACTGGACAGGGGGCGGTCCGGCGGTTTATCCCAGCGCCGTTTTCGACGCTCGCGTGGGGACCCGTTCCATGACCACCCTGGCTTTTGCTCAGACCTCCGCCCTGCAAACCGTGCGAACGGTGGACGACCTCCGCGCCCAGGTGGCCGCGTGGCGCCAGAAGGGCGAGACGGTCGCGCTGGTCCCGACCATGGGCGCCCTGCACGACGGGCATCTGGCGCTGGTGCGCCGCGCCCGCGAACTGGCCAGCCGCGTGGTCGCCAGTGTGTTCGTGAACCCCACCCAGTTCGCGCCTCACGAGGATTTCGACCGCTATCCGCGCGACGAGGCGGGGGATGCCGCGAAGCTGGTCTCGGCCGGCTGCAATCTGCTTTACGCCCCCACGGTGCGGGAGATGTATCCGGAGGGCTTCGCCACCTCCATGGCGGTCGGCGGCCCGGCGGAGGGGCTGTGCGGCACCTTCCGCCCGCAGATGTTCGGCGGCGTGGCTCTGGTCGTCACCAAGCTGTTCCTCCAGGCGCTGCCCGATGTGGCGGTGTTCGGCGAAAAGGATTACCAGCAGCTGATGGTGATCCGCCGCTTCACCCGCGACCTTGACATCCCCGTGCGGGTGGAAGGGCTGCCGACCGTGCGCGAGGCCGATGGGCTGGCCCTGTCCTCGCGCAACGCCTACCTGTCCGCCGATGAGCGCGCCCGCGCGCCGGAGTTGAACCGCGCGCTGGTCGAGGCGGCGACGGCGCTGTCCGCTGGCGTGGATGCCGGCGCGATCCTGGAGGCGGCCAAGGCGCGCATCACCGCCGCCGGCTTCGGCACCATCGACTATGTGGAACTGCGCGACGCCGAGACGCTGGAGCCGGTCCGCCGCGTGGAGCGCCCGGCGCGCCTGCTCGCCGCCGCCTGGATGGGCAAGGCGCGGCTGATCGACAATGTGCCGGTCGCGGTGGGGCCTGTCCCGGCGGAATAAGCCCTCACCCTTCCTTGGAAAGCAGTCCGGACGGCAGCAATCCCGACAGGGCTTCGCGCAGCAGGGCGGGCGACACCGGCTTGTGCAGCACGGAGCAGCCGAAGGCCTTCGCCTCCAACAAGGGGGCGGAGCCGGTCTCGCCGGTCAGCAGGATGCTGCGCACCGGGCCGTCGTACAGGTCCTGGATGGCGCGCAAGACAGCGACCCCGGTGATCTCGTTGCGCAGGCGGTAGTCGGCAATGACCGCGTCCGGCGGGCGCGGCGAGGCGCGCAGCTGCTGGTCCGCCTCCTCCCATGACCCGGCGTCCAGCGTCGCGTAGCCCCACTGCCGGATCATGGCGACCAGCCCGGCGCGGACCAGCGAATCGTCGTCCAACACCATCACCAGCTGGCCGTCGCCGTCGGACGGGTTCGCGCCGACAACGGCAGGCTCCGGCAGCGGCTGGGCGGCGGCGAGGGGAACGATGACCGAGAATTCGGACCCGACGCCGAAGCGCGAGCGAACCTCCACCGGATGCCCCAGCAGGCGCGACAGGCGCCGCACGATGGCGAGGCCCAGGCCGATGCCCAGGTTGCGGTCGCGTTCCGGGTTGGAAAGCTGGGTGAACTCCAGAAAGATGTCTTCCAGCTTTTCTTCCGGGATGCCGATGCCGCTGTCGCGTACGGTGATGGTCAGCGCTTCGGAGTCGGCCCTGCACTCCATCTCGATGCCGCCGTCCAGCGTGTAGGCCAGCGCGTTCTCGATCAGGTTGCGCAGGATTCGGCCCAGCAGCCCCTGATCGCTGCGCACCGCGACGGCGCAGGGGGCGAGCGTCCACGCCAGCCCCTTGGCGGCGGCACGCGGGGCGTAGGTGGCGTTCAACTCGTCCAGCAGGTTGGACACGGGGAAGTCCGACAGGCGCGGCTGAACGGCGCCCGCGTCGAGCTTGGAGATGTCGAGCAGCTGGTCGAGCAGGGAGCGCAGGCCGTCCAGGCTCTTTTCCAGATTGGCGACCATGGTCCGCCCGCGCTCGCCCGCGACGTGGGGGCCGAGGGCGGCGGCGAACAGCAGGGCCGATTGCAGCGGCTGGCGCAGGTCGTGGCTGGCGGCGGCCAGGAACTTGGACTTGGCGAGGCTGGCGCGCTCCGCCTCCTTGCGGGCCAGGATTTCGGCGCGCATTTCCACGGCAGCGCGTTCGTGCGCCTTGCGGTCGGTCAGGTCGGTGGAAATGCCGACGAATCCGATCAGCTCCCCCGCCTCGTTGTGCAGGGGTGAGATGGCGAGAAGAACGGCGAACCGCGACCCGTCCTTGCGGACGTAGATCCACTCGCGCTCCGAACGCAGGCCGCGCCGGGCCTTGGCGACGAAGACCTCGAATCCGGGTTCGACGGAAACGCCCAGCTCGCGGGACAGGCGTTCGGCCTCGTCGGCGATCTCTCGGGGATCATGGAAAGTCGCGGGCGTGGCGCGGCCGATCAGCTCGTCGCGCGAATAGCCCAGCTGCCGTTCGGCGGCCGGGTTGATGTCCACGATGAT
This sequence comes from Azospirillum soli, assembly GCF_017876165.1. Lineage (GTDB taxonomy): Bacteria > Pseudomonadota > Alphaproteobacteria > Azospirillales > Azospirillaceae > Azospirillum > Azospirillum soli. Next base: position 279,005 of record NZ_JAGINQ010000004.1, on the reverse strand, counting down.
GCCGTGCTCGTCCGTCGCGACGATGAGGTGCGTGGCGCCCGCAAAGATGGCGTCGCGAATTGCCCGGTGCCGCTCGGCTGTCGCCGGCAGGCCGCCGTTGCCGCTTTCCATGCTCTCCATCCCCTCAGCACGCTCTGCGTGCATTATTCGTCCGCCGCTCAGGCTTTGGGCGGTGCATTCGCTGGGGGTGCATGCTGCCGAATGCGGCGGCGGCAAGTCCAGGGCAAAGTGCCTTGAACCAGCGAAGAAATGCCGCACTGCATCCCGGCGGTCGCAGCCGCGACGAAGCGCCCTATACTCCTTCCTAAACAAACATTGAGGGAAGGAAGGCACGATGCCGTACGATTCCGTGGACACCGCCGCCCGGCTTGGACTGAAGGACGCCGAACTGCTGCGTTTCCAGTGCTTTATCGACGGGCGCTGGGTCGATGCCGACAGCGGCAAGACGGTGGAGGTCACCAACCCTGCCGACGGCACCGTCCTGGGCGCGGTGCCGATGATGGGCGCCGACGAGACGCGCCGCGCCATCGAAGCCGCCAACCGCGCCTGGCCGGCGTGGCGCGCGAAGACCGCCAAGGAGCGCGCCGCCGTGCTGCGCCGCTGGTTCGAGTTGATGATGGCCGCGCAGGAGGACATCGCCCGCATCATGACGGCGGAGCAGGGCAAGCCGCTGGCCGAGGCGCGGGGCGAGGTGGCCTACGCCGCCTCCTTCATCGAATGGTTCGCGGAGGAGGGCAAGCGCGTCTACGGCGACACCATCCCGCAGCATCTGGAAGGCCGCCGCATCGTCGTCACCAAGGAGCCGATTGGCGTCACCGCTGCGATCACGCCCTGGAATTTCCCGGCCGCGATGATCACGCGCAAGGCCGGGCCGGCGCTGGCCGCCGGTTGCCCGATGGTCATCAAGCCGGCGACGGCGACGCCGCTGACCGCGCTCGCCATGGCGGTGCTGGCGGAACGGGCGGGACTGCCGGCGGGGGTGTTGAGCGTCGTCACCGGGTCGGCCCGCGCCATCGGCGACGAGATGACCGGCAACCCCATCGTGCGCAAGCTGTCCTTCACCGGATCGACGGAGATCGGCAAGGAGCTGATGGCCCAGTGCGCCGGCACGGTGAAGAAGATCTCGCTGGAGCTGGGCGGCAACGCGCCCTTCCTCGTGTTCGACGACGCCGATCTGGACGAGGCGGTGAAGGGCGCCATGGCGTCCAAGTACCGCAACACCGGCCAGACCTGCGTGTGCGCCAACCGCATCCTGGTCCAGTCCGGCGTCTACGACGCCTTCGCGGCCAAGCTGGCCGAGGCGGTGAAGGCGCTGAAGGTCGGGCCGGGCCTGACGACCGAGGGCGCGCAGCAGGGGCCGCTGATCGACATGGCGGCGGTGGAGAAGGTGGAGGACCACATCCGCGACGCGCTGGACAAGGGCGCCCGCGTGGTGACCGGCGGCAAGCGGCATTCGTTGGGCGGCAGCTTCTTCGAACCGACGATCCTCGCCGACGTGACCCCGGCCATGAAGGTGGCGCGGGAGGAGACCTTCGGCCCGGTCGCCCCGCTTTTCCGCTTCGACAATGAGGACGAGGCGGTGCGCATGGCCAACGACACCGAATTCGGGCTGGCCGCCTATTTCTACAGCCGCGACATCGGCCGGGTGTGGCGTGTGGCCGAGGGGCTGGAATACGGCATCGTCGGCATCAACGAGGGCATCATCTCCACCGAAGTGGCGCCGTTCGGCGGCGTGAAGGAAAGCGGCATCGGCCGCGAGGGCTCCAAATACGGCATCGAGGACTATCTGGAGATCAAATACTTGTGCATGGGCGGCGTCGGTCGCTGATTTCGCGCGGGAAAGTGGGGCCGGTCGCGTGCGGCGATTTGACCGGCCCCACGTTCTTCCATACACTCGCTTGTCCGATTATTGCCACAGCCCCGCTTGGGGTGGAAAGGCGGCGTGGTGCGGTTTGTCCGGCGCGGCGAGAATGGGGAAACGGTTTCCCTGACACCGCTGGTCATTGCGGTGGCGCTGGTGCTCCTCGCGGCGGCGGGGGCCGGCGGTGTGGCGGCCATCAAGTCGTCCGCGCGCCAGCCCGACGCCAGCGACCGCATGGGGCCGAAGAAGAACTACGCGGCCCTGCCGACCATGACCTTCACGCTGGGCGGTGGGGACGCGCGCATCGTGGACGTCCGCGTGCTGCTGGAAATCGACCCGAATGTGGACAACAAGGTCGCCGATCCGTACGTCCCGCGCATCGCCGACCAGATCTCCGACCGGCTGCGCCAGATCGAGCCGGGCCAGCTCAGCGGGGCCGAAGGGGCCAAGCTGATGAAGGAGACCATCGCGTCGGTGGTGGACCGCGAAATCCGCCCGGTGCGCGTCCGCGACGTGCTGCTGGACCGGATGGTCGTTCGGTGATGTGGCAAGGTTGCGGAGCGCCCGTCCGGACGCTCCCAACCATGTCCGGAACTCAATTCGCGGCGTAGGAGTATGTGCCGCAGGTCTGGTTGCGGGCAAAGCTGTAGAGCGCCAGCGGCATCCGGCCGATGTTCGAGTGCGACTGGACGGACGTCGGGCTGCACATCGTCGCCGACGGCGTGCCGGCCGGCAGCAGCGGCTGCTTCGTGCCGGTCCCCTGGGCGGAGGGCGGCGGCGGGGGCGGAGGAGCCTTGAAGGTGTAATTGACGATGGGAGTCGGCGGCGTCCCATTCTGCCACGGCGACGTGATGGTGATTTGCGCGCCCTCCGGGAATGGCGCCCCGTGGAACCCGACATTGGTCCCCGCGCCGGTGCCGGTCGGTGCCGCCGGGCAGACCGATGGGTAGTCCTTGTCGTTGACCCACACGTTCATGGCGGACATGCCGGTGTCGAGCAGCATGGTGCCGCACTGCGCCGCGGTCGGGGTGCCGCCGCCCGGCGGGGTCACCTGGAAGCAGCCTTCGGCGCTCATCGCCGGCGTGCCGTCCTGCGTGGTCTGCAACAGCGGAGCCCAGGCGGAGAATTTCCGCGTCACCTGCTGGTTCAGGCCGACGACGACCTGATCGCCCTGAAAGATCCAGCCCTGCGTCTCGATGCCGGGAATCTGCTGGAACACGTTGGTCAGCGTCGGCAGCTTGCCGGTCTTGAGCGTCACGCTTGCCGGAGGCGTCTGGAAGCCGATGCCCATCATGCCGGGACCGCCGACCTTGCCGGGAGCCGGCTGAACCAGCGCCTCGCAGTTGGTGGGCGACTCGGTGTTGTTGCTGCCCTTCACGAACGAGCATTTCTCGACGGCGGCGTACAGTTCCACCGGGGAACTGTTCACCGTGGTTCCCAGCCGGTCCTTCAACTGCACGGTCGTCCTGACCATGTAGCCCAGGTAGCCGTTTCCGCTGCTGCCGTAAACGTACTGGGACTTGGCGGAAATCACGAAGCCCGAGGTGTCGTTGTCCGGATCGCTGGGAAATCCGGCGACGGCGTAATGGGGAATGACCAGAACGTTCGAGCCGGTGTCGAGCATCACGTCCGCGAACAGACGCCCACCGTCGGCGGACACCTGCAGGAAGTAACCGTCGTCCAGTGAAAAGGGCTGGTTCGGCTGGGTCAGCGCCGACAGGGTGTAGGACTTGCCGGTGGCCGAGATGGTGCAATTCTGAGCCAGGGCCGGTGATGCAACGCTGGCCATCAGGACACCAGCGGCGGCGATGCGCGCGGTACGCTTCATGAGACCTCCGGGACGATCGTGAAAGCGATCAATATCCTGGAGGCATATCCAAATAATTGTGTTGGAGAAAGAAAACTCTCGCACGCGTGCGGCAATGTCACACTCTCTCCCTGCCGCCTCTCCCGTCCAGGGACGGGAGAGGGAACGGCGGAGAGGGTTACTCCGCGGCGGCGGCGGCGCGGCGTTCGCTGTCGCGCTGGAGGCGGACGCGCTTCAACTCCTCGGCGAGGAGGAAGGCCAGCTCCAGCGACTGGCTGGCGTTCAGGCGCGGGTCGCAGGCGGTGTGGTAGCGCAGCGCCAGCTTGTGATCGGTGATCGCCTGGGCGCCGCCGGTGCACTCCGTCACGTCCTGGCCGGTCAGCTCGAAATGGACGCCGCCGGCGTGGGTGCCTTCGGCCTGATGGACGGCGAAGAAGTTCTTCGCCTCCGCCAGGACCTTGTCCACCGGACGGGTCTTGTAGCCGTTCGACGCCTTGATGGTGTTGCCGTGCATCGGATCGCACGACCAGACCACGACGCGGCCCTCGCGCTGAACCTTGCGGAGCAGGGGCGGGAACTTTTCCGCGACCTTGTCGGCGCCCATGCGGACGATCAAGGTCAGGCGGCCGGCCTCGTTGGTCGGGTTCAGGACGTCGATCAGGCGGATCAGCTCGTCCGGGTCGGTCGTCGGACCGCACTTCAGGCCGATCGGGTTCTTCACGCCGCGCAGGAATTCGACGTGCGCGCCGTCCAACTGGCGGGTGCGGTCGCCGATCCACAGCATGTGGGCCGACACGTCGTACCAGTCGCCGGTGGTGCTGTCCACGCGGGTCAGCGCCTGCTCGAACGGCAGCAGCAGCGCTTCGTGGCTGGTGAAGAACTCGGTCTCGCGGATCTGCGGGGTGGTCTGGGCGGTGATGCCGCAGGCCGCCATGAAGGCCAGCGTCTCGTCCAGGCGGTTGGCGATCTCGCGGAAATGCTCGCCGGCCGGCGACCGTTCCACGAAGCCCAGCGTCCACTGGTGAACCTTGTGCAGGTCGGCGTAACCGCCCTGGGAGAAGGCGCGCAGCAGGTTCAGCGTCGCGGCGGCCTGGGTGTAGGCCTGCATCATGCGCTCCGGATCCGGAACGCGGGCGTCGGGGGTGAAGTCGAAGCCGTTGATGATGTCGCCACGGTAGGACGGCAGCTCGATGCCCTCGATCTCCTCCGTGTCGGCGGAGCGCGGCTTGGCGAACTGACCGGCCATGCGGCCGACCTTCACCACCGGGATGGACGCGCCGAAGGTCAGCACGACCGCCATCTGCAGCAGGACGCGGAAGGTGTCGCGGATGTTGTTCGGGTGGAACTCCGCGAAGCTCTCGGCGCAGTCGCCGCCCTGCAGGAGGAAGGCGTTGCCGGAGGCGGCGGCGGCGAGGCTTTCCTTCAGCCGGCGCGCCTCACCGGCGAAGACGAGCGGCGGATAGGAGGACAGACGCTGCTCCACCGCCTCGACCTTGGACGGGTCCGGATAGGTCGGCATCTGCTTCGCAGGCTTCGACCTCCAGCTGTCGGGGGACCAACGCTCGACCATGACGCCTACTCTTCCTTTGCTAAGGGTGGGCCTCCATTAGGCCGATGATCGGCCCAAGGGGTCAACTCTATAGTCGTGTTTTTGAAACTTTTCCACAGTTTCTGGCGCAACGTTTGCAATTGTATGTGCGTCATGGCGCCCGAAAAAGCGCTCTGGCGGCTGATGTACGGGCGTCCTATACACGGAAGAGACCGATTTTGAAGGGCTTTATCCGGTGAAACCGTCGTCCTGGGGCGAAGCGGCCTCCGTCTATCTGGACCGGCGCGTGCTGGCCATCCTGTTCCTGGGCTTTTCCGAAGGGCTGCCGCTGGCGCTGACCGGGGCGACTCTGTCGGTCTGGTTGCGGGAAGGCGGGATCAGCAAGACGGCCATCGGCCTGTTCGCCCTGGTCACCATGCCCTACGCGCTGAAGTTCGTCTGGGCGCCGCTGATCGACCGGCTGCGGCTGCCGGTCGTCACGCGGCTGTTCGGGCGGCGGCGCGGCTGGGCGCTGGTCACCCAGGTCGGGCTGATGGCGGCGCTGGTCGGGCTGGGCAGCACGGACCCGGTGACGCAGCTGTGGTGGACGGCCTTCTTCTCGGTCGTGGTCGCCTTCTGCTCGGCCAGCCAGGACATCGTCATCGACGCCTTCCGCGTCGAGGTGCTGGAGGAAAGCCAGCAGGCGGCGGGGGCGGCGGTGCTGGTGCTGGGCTACCGCTTCGGCATGCTGGCGGCAGGGGCGGGGGCGCTCTACATCGCGGAATTCTTCGGCTGGCACATGGCCTATTACGCGATGGCGGGCCTCGTGTCGGTCGGCATGGTCACGATCCTGCTGAACCGGGAGCCGCGCGTCGCGGCCTCGGCGGAATCGCAGGCGCGGGAACGGCACGTGGCGGAATGGCTGGCCGCGCGTCCGCACCTGACCGGGCGGCAGGCGGACCTGCTGGCCTGGTTCTACGGGGCGGTGGTGGCGCCGTTCGTGGAGTTCATGACGCGCCCGGCCTGGGCCGGCGTGCTGCTGTTCATCGCCTGCTACAAGCTGGGCGACGTGCTGGCCGGGGTGATGGCGGCGCCCTTCTACGTGGACCTGGGCTTCGAGAAGACGGAAATCGCCAACGTCACCAAGCTGTTCGGTCTGTGGGCGACGATCATCGGCGGGCTGGCCGGCGGGGTGCTGGTCGGCCGGATCGGCGTCATGCGCGGGCTGCTGGTCGGCGGCCTGATGCAGATGGCGTCGAATCTCGGCTACGTCATGCTGGCCTGGGTCGGGCACGACGTGTCGGCGCTGGCCGTGACGGTGGCGGTGGAGAACGTCTGCGGCGGCATCGCCACGGCGGCCTTCGTGGCCTACCTGTCGAGCCTGTGCAACGTGGCCTACACGGCGACGCAGTACGCGCTGCTGAGCAGCTTCTACAAGCTGGGCGGCGATTTGTTCGGGGCGTCGTCGGGCTGGCTGGCGGACCGCATGGACTGGGTGAGTTTCTTCCTGCTGTCGATGGGCGGCGCCCTGCCGGGGCTGATGGTGCTGCTGTGGCTGATGAGCCGGCCGCGACCCAAAGTTCCTTCTCCCCTCTGGGGAGAAGGTTAGGATGAGGGGGTTCGGCACCAGCCGAAGACCCAGCCAAAGACATTGTAGCCGAAGAGCATGAGGCGCGCGGCCCCCTCACCCTGACCCTCTCCCCAGAGGGGAGAGGGAATTGGGGAGCCGAACGCGGCCTTTACTTCGCGGCCTTGGTCATCTTGCCGGCGCCCGGACCGGCGCCCAGGTCGGCACCCGTCAGCGGGTTGACATCCGTCCGCGACTTGGTGCGGGCGGCGGTCTGGTTGATGGCGGCCATCTCGGCGGCGGCGAGCTTGACGGACGGGTTGCCGTCGCCGCCGTTGACCGGGCCCTGGTTGGACTTGACCTCGACGAACTCCCACTGTTCGCCCTGGTTCCAGGGGCCGCGCGCGTCGCCCGCACCCTGGCTCATGTTGTAGTACTTGTCGGTGTATTCGGGGTTGCCCGGCAGCTTGCCCGGCGGGAAGTTGTTCTCGATCGAATAGAGCGCCTTCTCGAACATCTTCTGGTGCGCGACCTCGCGCGTCATCAGGAAGGTCAGCGCGTCCTTCACGCCGGGGTCGGGCGTCAGGTTAATGAGGCGTTCGTAGATGATCTTGGCGCGGGATTCCGCCGCGATGTTGGACCGCAGGTCGGCGGTCGGCTCGCCGATGGAGTCGATGTAGCCGGCGTTCCACAGTTGGCCGGCGGAGTTGGTCAGGGCCGGGCCGCCGCCGTAGAGGACGGCCAGCGTATGACTGCCGTTGCCCTTGGCGATGTCCCCGTAAAGCTCCGCCGCTTCCTCCGCACCCTCGGCCAGCTTGCCCTTCACGCCTTTGGTCAGCATGGCGACGATGCTGCCGATGATCTCAAGATGGCTCAATTCTTCGGTCGCGATGTCGATCAACATATCCTTACGGCCCGGATCCTCGTCGGCCAGACCTTGCGTGAAATAACGCAGGGCCGCCGCCAGTTCGCCCTGCGGGCCGCCGAACTGTTCCAGCATCAGGCTGGCGAGCCTCGGGTCCGGTTCCGAAACGCGCACCGTGTACATCAAATTCTTATTGTGCATGAACATTCGGAGATTCCTCGCGCTCGGTTGCAGAGGGGAAGGAGGTCTCCGGACCGTCCGAAAGAGGAAGATCGGGGCCGGGCCGGAAACGCTGTCCCGCCCACAACAGCAGGCGCTTTAGAAGCGTTCCAAAACCCCGGCCCCGAAACTGAGATCTTAGCCCTGAAATTACGCAACCTTCTCGCGCATCAGGACGAACTCCTCGGCGGTCGAGGGGTGCAGGGCGATGGTGCGGTCGAAATCGCGCTTGGTGGCCCCGCAGTTCAGCGCGATGCCCAGGCCCTGCACGATCTCCGGCGCGTCCATGCCCATCATGTGGCAGCCGAGCACGCGCTGGCTGTCGCCGTCCACGATCAGCTTCATCAGCACCCGCTCGTCGCGGCCGGACATGGTGTGCTTCATCGGGCGGAAGCCGGCCTTGTAGATGTCGATCTTCGGGTGTTTGGCCCGCGCCTCCGCCTCCGTCAGGCCGACGGTGCCGAGCGGCGGGACGGAGAAGACCGCCGTCGGGATGTTGGCGTAGCTGATGCTGGTCGGGTTGTCGTTGAAGACCGTCTCGACGAAGGCGCGGCCCTCCGCGATGGCGACGGGGGTCAGCGCCATGCGGTCGGTCACGTCGCCCACGGCGAAGATGTTGTCGACGTTGGTGCGCGAATACTCGTCCACGCGGATGGCGCCGGCCTCGTCCAGCGCGATGCCGACGTCCTCCAGGCCGAGGTCGCGGGTGTTCGGGCGCCGGCCGGTCGCCGCCATGACGAGGCCGGCCGAATGCTCCCGCCCCAGATGGTCGGTGATGGTGAAGCCGCCGTGGCCGTTTTCGATCTTCTCCGGCTTGGTGCGGGCGACGATGTTGATGCCGCGCTTGCGCATTTCCTGGGCGAGCGTGATGCGGATGTCGTCGTCGAAGCCGTTCAGCAGCTCCTCGCCGCGAATCATGATGGTCACTTCGGCGCCGAGGCCACGGAAGATGCCGGCGAACTCCACCGCGATGTAGCCGCCGCCGAGGATGATGACGGAGTGGGGCAGGGTGCCGAGCTGCAACGCCTCGTTGGAGGTGACGGCGTGCTCGATGCCGGGAATCTTCGGCAGCGACGGCCAGCCGCCGGTGGCGATCAGGATGTTTTTGGCGGTGTAGCGCTTGCCCGCGACCTCCACCGTGTGGCGGTCGATCAGGCGGCCGAAGCCGGTGAACAGCGTGACGCCGGAATTCTCAAGCATCTTGATGTAGATGCCGTTCAGCCGGTCGATTTCCTTGTCCTTGCGGGAAATCAGGGTCGGCCAGTCGAAGGCGGGCACGTGGCTGTCCCAGCCGTAGCCGCAGGCATCCTCGAACGCGTCACGGAACTGGGAGGCGTAGACCAGCAGCTTTTTCGGCACGCAGCCGCGGATCACGCAGGTGCCGCCGACCCGGCTGCCCTCGCAGATGGCGACCTTGGCGCCCATGGCCGCCGCGCGCCGGCTTGCCGCGACGCCGCCGGAGCCCGCACCGATGGTGAAGAGGTCGAAATCGAACTCGGCCACAGCCGTCTCCTTACATCCCGTTTTTCGTTTGGTCCGGAGTGTTCCGCATTCCGGACGCCCTGTCGAGGGGGCAGGGTTCGCTTGAAGAGGATGTAGGTTTGGGAGGCTCAGCGCAAAAGCATCTCCTGCACCAGCACCTGGCGGACCTTCAGGGGACGCATTTCCTTGGCCGCCGTCTGCATCACCGCGTCCTTGATGAAGAGGGAGCCTTCGCCGCCGCGCAGTTCGGCGGGATCCACGTCCAGCATGCGGGTGCTGAGGGCGTTGGTGATCCGTGGAACGAACGAATCGACGGCCTTGGCCTCCACCGCCGGATCCATCTCCAGCACCACGCGGACGCGGAGTTCGTGCAGGCGGTTGCCGTCGCTCAACGTGAAGTTCATGGTCGGCAGACGGGCGTAGTTGGCGACGGGCCGCACCGCTTCCGCCACCGGACGGCCGGCGTGGGCCGTGCCGGGCTTCAGCAGGAAGATGCCCCCGGCGCCGGCAGCGGTCAAAGTGACAAGCACCGCAAGAAGAGCCAGGATGACCTTGCTTCCGACCCGGTCGGGCATCGACGGCGATTCGGCCCTGTCAATGACGGCGTCGCTCATGATGTGCCTCTTCGCCCCGTGCCCAAGTCATGAAACTCTTGTCTTGAGGGATATGTTGGAAGAAGCCGGAGGCAGTGTCAAATTCGGGTATTTTATACTATTGAATGCGAGGTAACTCTTGTCGGAAGGTCGGCCGTTGTTTCTCTGGTGTTTGGTTTTGAAATGGTTCGAAATTCGTAATGGATTTTTCGTGTGTTCGCTTGGTTGAGCGGATGCCGTCAACAATCCGGAACCGAGGCGCAACGCCGCCGCTTGCGCGCCGTTTACAGGGATGAAGCCTCTTCCACCGGAGGCTTAGGGCGTATAATGCTGGTTTTCCAACCGGATCGCCGTTCCCGCCCAAAGCGAGGGGCCGCGACCCGGTACCGTGGGAAGGGCAAGAGCGGGAAGACGAAGGACACCGCCATGGATGAGACCAAAAACCGGACGCCGGCCAGTCACCCCTCTGCCCCGGCGATCGCGGAATGGACCGACACCTACTTCAAGCGGACCAAGGAGGCGGTCGGCAAGTTCGGCGACAAGAGGGTCACCTACGCCGTCTTCATGCGCCGCCCGGTGGTCTGCGCGCCGCGACTCGCCATCGAATGGCTGCAAGCCGTGGCGCGCGACCGCGGATTCGAGGTGGACGTCGAGCTGATGTACCCCGAGGGCAAGTGGGTCGGCGCCGGTGAGCCGATCATGTACATCACCGGCAGCTTCTACCATCTGGTGGACACGGAAACGATCATCCTCCAGAAGCTCGGGCCGGCCTGTGTTGGAGCGTACAACGCCTTCACCATGTGCGCGGACCTGCCGAAGGTGGCCTTCCTCGCCATGGAGGCGCGCCACTGCGCCGGCACGGAGATGGAGGAGATGATGGCCTACGCCGCCTCCGTCGGGTCCGACCGGGCCAAGCGGAAGGTCGGCGCCAAGGGTTTCATCGGCAACGCCACCGACGCCACCGCCCATTTCTTCGGCCAGAAGAAGGGCATGGGCACCATGCCGCACGCGCTGATCGGCTATGCCGGTTCCACCGTGCGCGCGGCGGAGATGTTCCACGAGACCTTCCCCGACCTGCCGCTGACCGTGCTGGTCGATTACTTCGGCCGCGAGATCACCGACGGGCTGGAGGTTTGCCGGCGCTTTCCGGAACTGGCGGCGCAGGGCAAGCTGGCCGTGCGGCTGGACACGCCGGGCGGGCGCTTCGTCGAGGGGCTGGACCCGCCGGGGTCCTACGCGGTGCTGGAGCGGCACGCGCCGCACGCCATCCGCGGCTATCGCGACGAGACGCAGCTGCGCTACCTGATCGGCACCGGCGTGTCGGCGGCGGCGATCCATTACGTGCGCGAGAAGCTGGACGAGGCCGGCTTCCCGGCGGTGAAGATCGTGGCGAGTTCCGGCTTCGGTCCGGCCAAGTGCCGCCTGATGGCGGAGGCCAACGCGCCGGTGGACGTGATCGGCACCGGCAGCTATCTGCCCGAACGCTGGACCGAGACCTACGCCACCGCCGACATCATCGAATACGACGGTGAGAAGCGCGTGAAGGTCGGCCGCGAGTTCCTGTTCCGCCGGTGATCGGCGGTGGGCGTGTGCCCCTCTCCCGGTCCCGCCAGGAGAGGGGACGCAACGTCATGCCCCGTAGCGGCGGCGCAACAGGGACACCGGCTGGGTTTCGTCCAGGCTCGGCTGGAAGGCCACGGTGATTTCCGTCAGCGCGTGTGCCCAGCTCGCCTCGTTGGTGCATTCCGGCGCCTCGACCGAGGTGAATCCGGTGCGGACCAGGAAGCGGTACTGGTCGGGGATGACGTGCCCGACCGCGCGGATTTCCCCCCGATAGCCGTAACGCTCCCGCAGTTCGCGGGCGGTCGAGAAGCCCCGGCCGTCGCGGAACTTCGGGAACTCCACCGCGATCAGGGCGAAGCGGTCCAGGTCCGCAGCGATGGCCGGGGCCAGCGTCCCGCTCTTCACCCGCACGCCCAGCGCGGCGTTGCGGCCGGCGAAGCCGTCGCGCTCGGCCTGCCAGCGCTCGAAGCTGATGATCGCCGGACGGTCGGCGGGCACGGCCTCGCCGTCCGCGACGGTAGTCCAGCCGTCTTCGACGATGCGGCCGTCCTTAATGAGCGGCATAGACTCTCTCCTTGAACGGGCCGTGGCCGATGCGCTTGAGGGTGTCGAGGAAGCGTTCCCCGTCGCTGCGGGTCGCCAAATAGACCTCGACGATGGCTTCGATGGCGTCCACCGTCTCGTCGGCGGTGATCGCCGGGCCGAGGATGTCGCCGATGGCCGTGGTCAGGGTCGGGTCGCCGCCGACGGTGATCTGGTAGAATTCCTCGCCCTTCTTGTCCACGCCGAGGATGCCGATGTGGCCGACGTGGTGATGGCCGCAGGCATTGATGCAGCCGCTGATCTTGATGCCCAGTTCGCCGATGGCCTGCTGGCGGACCGGATCGGCGAAGCGCGCTGAGATGTCCTGGGCCAGTGGGATCGAGCGGGCGTTGGCCAGCGCGCAGTAGTCGAGGCCGGGGCAGGCGATGATGTCGCCGATCAGCCCGGCGTTCGGCGTGCCGAGGCCGTTGGCCTCCAGCGCCTGCCAGACCGTAAACAGGTCGTCCTGGCGGACGTGCGCCAGCACGAGGTTCTGGGCGTGGCTGACACGGATCTCGCCGAAGCTGTAGCGCTCGGCGAGGTCGGCAACCAGCTCCATCTGCTCCGAGGTCGCGTCGCCGGGGATGCCGCCGGCCGGCTTCAGCGAGATGGTGGCGATGGCGTAGCCCGGCGCCTTGTGCTCGGCCACGTTGACGCCGACCCAGCGGGCGAAGGCGGCGTTCTGCGCCTTGGCCTTTTCAAAGCTGTCGGACACCGTTGGCAGCGTCTCGAAGGCCGGGGCGCCGAAGCGCTTGCGGATCTCCGCGACCAGTTCGGGGTCGAGGCGGTACTTCGGCCCGCGCAGCCGCGCGAACTCCTCCTCGACCTCAGCCGTGAACTTCTCCTGGCCCAGCTCGTGGACGAGGATCTTGATGCGCGCCTTGTAGATGTTGTCGCGCCGGCCGTACTGGTTGTAGACGCGCAGGACGGCTTCGAGGTAGGCGACGAAGTCCTCCTCGGCCACCCACTCGCGGATCAGCTTGCCGACGAAGGGCGAACGGCCGAGACCGCCGCCGACGTAGAAGGTGAAGCCCGGCTCACCCGCCTCGTTGCGCTTGGCGAGCACGCCGACATCGTGGGTGCGCAGGGCCGCGCGGTCGCTCTCCGCGCCCATGATGGCGATCTTGAACTTGCGCGGCAGATAGGTGAATTCGGGGTGCAGCGTCGTCCACTGCCGCAGGATTTCGGCGTAAACGCGGCCGTCCACGATCTCGTCCCGGGCGGCGCCGACGAACTGGTCGGTGGTGACGTTGCGCACGCAGTTGCCGCTGGTCTGCAGCGCGTGCATGTCCACCTCGGCCAGCTCGTTCAGGATTTCCGGAGTTTCCTCCAGCTTGATCCAGTTGAACTGCAGGTTCTGGCGCGTAGTGAAGTGGCCGTAGCCCTTGTCGTACTTGCGCCCGATCTCCGCCAGCTTGCGCAACTGCTTGGAGGTCATGACGCCGTACGGCACGGCGATGCGCAGCATGTAGGCGTGCAGCTGGAGGTACAGGCCGTTCATCAGCCGCAGCGGCTTGAACTCCTCCTCGGTCAGCTCGCCGGACAGGCGGCGGGCGACCTGGGCGCGGAACTGCTCGACGCGCTCCGCCACGAACTGGCGGTCGATCTCGTCGTAGCGGTAGACCCCGGCCTGAGCGCCGGGCGCGATGTGGTTCATGGAACTCGCCCTTGATGAGGAGATCAGGCAGCAGCCTGCTTGCCGAGGTCGGTGCGGACGGAGGGGCCGAGCGCGCGGATGCGCTCGCGGGCCTTCACGGGCAGGATTTCCCCGTCCGCGACGGTGACGTCGAAGGCGTAGACGTCCACCCCGAACTGCTCGCCCTCGGCCTGCGCCTTGGCGGCGGCCAGGGGCGCGTCGGCCTCCGCGCCCTCGAACAGAGCCGCGTCGGCCAACTGCTCGACCCACGTGGAATTGGCCCCGAGGAACACGACGGTGCCGTCGCGCAGCCGGTTTGCGGTGATGGCCTTCAACGCCATGTCATCCTCCATAGTCACTCACGCCGACACGGCGGTTTTTGAAAACTGATGTCCAACCGTCTGCTGCCATTCGCCGATCCAGCCGCGCAGCCGCACCACCTCGCCGACCACGATGATGGCGGGGCGCTTGGCCTGTAGCCGGACCACGTCGCGGGCGCAATGGGCAAGGTTGGTCTCGATGACGCTCTGCGCCTCGGTGCTGGCGCTGGAGACGATGGCGATCGGGGTCATGGCCGGCTTGCCGGCGGCGACCAGCCGCTCCGCGATCGCCTCCATGGTGCCGAGCGCCATGTAGAACACCAGGGCGCCGGGCATCCGGGCCAGAACGTCCCAATCCAGATCGGCCGGCAGCCCGCCGGCCTTGTCGTGCCCGGTGACGAAGGTCGCCGTGGTGCCGAAGCCCCGGTGCGTCACCGGAATGCCCGCGCAGGCCAGCCCGCCGATGCCCGACGTTACGCCCGGCACCACGCGGAAGGGGATGCGCGCCTCGGCCAGCGCCAGGCATTCCTCGCCGCCGCGCCCGAAGACGAACGGGTCGCCGCCCTTCAACCGCAGAACGCGCAGGCCCCGCCGCGCCAATTCCACCAGCCGCGCGTTGATCTCTTCCTGCTTGGGCGAGGGGCGCCCGGCCCGCTTGCCGAGGTCGATCAGCTCAGCGCCGGGGTTCGCCATGTCCAGGATGCCGTCGCCGACCAGCGCGTCATGCACGATGGCGTCGGCCTCGGCCAGTGCCTTGGCGGCCAGCAGGGTCAGCAGCCCCGGATCGCCCGGACCGGCCCCGGCCAGCCACACGGTCCCCGGCTCGAACACGGGAAGTTTCGCGGCGAAGGGAACGGTCATGGCAGCCACCCCTTTCCGGTGATGAAGTCCCGCGTCGCGCGGATCACGTCCGCTCCCCTGGCGCCCTCCGCCCGCAGCCGGTCGCGCAGCGCCGCGATCTCCGCGATCCGCTCCGCCCAGGCGGCCGGGAACAGGGCCTCCAAACGTTCGCGCACCATCTGCGCCAACGCGGGGCTCTTGCCGCCCGTGGAGACGGTCAGCAGCAGGTCGCCGCGACGGACCACACTGGGCGCGTGGAAATCACACAAGGGAACGACGTCCTCCACATTCACCAAAACGCCCAGCTCTCGCGCCTGCGTTGCCAAACCCTCGGCCACGTCCGGTTCCAGCCCGACGACGAACAGCACTCGCACCCCCGCCAGATCGTCGGGGGAGGGAAGGGACCGTACCAGACGATCTCCCGCCAAAGCTGTGAAATCCGCGTCCGGCTCCGGCGCATAGACCGCCGGCCGCGCGCCGCCGTCCAGAAGCTGGGCCAACCGCTTGTGAGCCAAAGGCCCTTGCCCCGCGAGCGCGATGCGCACGCGGCCGGGATCCAGCGCGATGGGGATCACCGGCGCCTCCCGAAAATCACACAAATGGCAGCGTGGATATGCGTCATGGCAGTATTTAAGCGTGGTAACGTGGTTCAATCAACACATTTCACAAAACCACATAAACCTATAACACAAATAGGAAATGTATTTGCGTTGCAACACCGTGGGTCGAGTGATATTGTGCAAATTGTCATATACAACCCACTGTGTAGATAGACAATAAGCCGATGCCCGAAGGACTTGCTCTTGATAAGACCGCGATCCAAGTGGCGGAGCTGAATGCCCGTTACGGGGATCTGGAAGGTGCGGCGCTCCTCGGCGCCCTCGCGCGGAACGCGTTTCCGGGGCGGATCGCTCTGGTCTCGTCCTTCGGGACGGAATCGGCGGTCCTGCTGGCGCTGGCGGCAGAGGCGGACCCGTCCTTCCCGGTGATCTTCGTGAACACCGGGAAGCTGTTTGGCGAGACCCTGCGCTACCGCGACCAGCTGGTGAAGGCGCTGGGCCTCACCAACGTGCGCGAGGTCGGGCCGACGCCGCAGGACATTGCGGCCGGCGATAGCGATGGGTTGCTGTTCACCCGCTCGCACGACGCCTGCTGTCATTTGCGCAAGACCGTGCCGCTGGAACGCGCGCTGAACGGGCTGGACGCCTGGGTCACCGGGCGCAAGCGCTTCCAGTCGACGACCCGCGCCGCGCTGCCCCTGTTCGAGGAGGCGAACGGCCGGATCAAGATCAACCCGCTGGCGTCGTGGGACCGCGAGCGGCTTGACGAGGAATTCGCGCGCCGCGACCTGCCGCGCCACCCGCTGGAGGCCGACGGCTTTCTTTCCATCGGCTGCTTCACCTGCACGGAGCGGGTCGCCCCCGGCGCCGACATCCGGTCGGGCCGCTGGGCGGGCAGCGCCAAGACCGAATGCGGCATTCACACCTTCTCGACGGGGATTGCCCGATGAACGCCCTTCTCGACCTGCCGCGCCCGTTGGCCGCCGCCAATCTGACCCAAGTCTCCCACGCCGTGGCGGTGGAGGAACGCACCGCCGCCAACGGCCACAGGGGCGGCATCCTGTGGATGACCGGCCTGTCGGGTGCGGGCAAGTCAACGCTGGCCATGGCGGCGGAACGCGCGCTGTTCGAACGCGGCTGGCAGGTCTTCGTCCTGGACGGCGACAACGTCCGCAACGGCCTGAACGCCGGCCTCGGCTTTTCCGCCGCAGACCGATCGGAGAACATCCGCCGCGTGGCCGAGGCCGCGAAGCTGTTCGCCGACGCCGGCATGCTGGTGATCGCCTCGCTGATCTCCCCGCTCCAGGCCGACCGCGCACGCGCACGCGCCATCGGCGGCGACCGCTTCCATGAGGTTTTCGTGGCCGCCAACCTCGCCACCTGCGAGAGCCGCGACCCCAAGGGCCTCTACAAGAAGGCCCGCGCCGGCGCCATCCCGGAATTCACCGGTATCTCCGCGCCTTACGAGGCCCCGGAAACCGCCGAACTGACCATCGACACCGGCGTGCTGAGCCGCGCCGAGGCGCTGGACGAACTGCTCGACTACATCGACCGCGCGTTCGGCAAGGCCGCCGTGACGCAGGGCCGGGTGTAAAAGCGCCAGCGGTGGGCCCCATCCCAACTTACAGGGCGATTGCATTCGGAGATTATCATCCTGCC
The DNA here is from genome assembly GCF_017876165.1 of Azospirillum soli. GTDB lineage: Bacteria > Pseudomonadota > Alphaproteobacteria > Azospirillales > Azospirillaceae > Azospirillum > Azospirillum soli. The sequence continues at coordinate 261,923 of NZ_JAGINQ010000004.1, read as the reverse complement.
AAGGGGAAAGCCGTCATTCCCGCGAAGGCGGGAATCCAGAAGCGAGCGTCCGCGAGCCTTATGACTCATGTCGCCGCTATCGCGGCTCTCGCTGGATCCCCGCCTTCGCGGGGATGACGGTTGTCTTATGGAATGACAACAGTCTCCGAATGCAATCGCCCATCCCAATCTTCCCCACCGGACGGTGGGGAAGGCGTCATCGTTGCGCACCTGCTGCACGATGGTCGCTTTGCCGCATCTAGAAAAACATAACAAAACAGTAAAATATACAATCACCTCCGCATCATATGTAAATTCATCTCTTCCATCCGGCGTGATCCATGCTAAATAGGCTGGGCATTCCCCATAGGATGGACGAGATGACGACCCTGACCCGACGCTCCGCGATGCTGGCGCTGGCCGCCTTTACGTCCCTTGCCGCTCTCGCGCCGGGCATGGCCCGCGCCGCGGATCCGGTGAAGCTGGAGGTCGGCTACATCCCGATCCTCGCCGCCGCGCCGCTGTTCATCGTCGATGGCGAGGGCTGGGCGCGTGAGGCCGGCATCAACCTGAAGCTCACCCGCTTCGAATCAGGCCCGCACGCCATCCAGGCGATGGCCGCCGGCCAGATCGATCTGCTCTACGCCGGCGTCGCTCCCGTCCTCGTCGCCCGGTCCAAGGGCGCGGACGTGTCGGTCATCGCCAACTCGGCCGTGGAGGAAATGGTCGTCGCCAGCCGTGGGCAGTTCGCCAAGGCGTTGGGCGGCAAAGCCACCCCGGAGTCCTTCGCCAAGTTCGTCGCCGACAACGGCCGCAAGGTGAAGATCGGCACCCAGCCGCCGGGCTCCGTCCCCGACACGGTGCTGCGCCACTGGCTGTTCAAGGTCGTGAAGGTCGATCCGGCGAACGTCGAGATCATCTCCATGGGCATCGAGAAGACCCAGCAGGCCCTGCTGGCCGGCGCGCTCGACGCCGCCACGATCCGCGAGCCGACGGTCACCGTCACCAAGCAGATGGACCCGAACGTCGCGCTGCTGGCCACGGGTGCCGAGATGTTCCCGAACCAGCCCGGCACCGTCATCGCCGCGCGTGGCCCGGTCATCAAGGACAACGCCGAGGCGCTGAACAAGCTGATCAAGGCGCACGTCCGCGCCGTCGATCTGATCGCCAAGGATCCGGCCCGCTCCGCCAAGGTGGCGAACGAGTATCTGGGCAAGGGCCTGATGGAGCCGGCGACCCTGGAAGCGGCCTTCCGCTCGCCCGGTTCCAAGTTCGTGGCCGACCCGCGCGGCGTCGTTCCGGCGGTCGAGAACATGATGGCCTACGCCAAGGAAATCGGCTCCGCCGAGGGCACCATTCCGGTCGCCGAGGCCTTCGACTTCCGCTTCTACGACGCGGCGGTCGGCAAGTAATGAAGCCGGCGCCCCTCAAGCTCCACACGTCGCTGGTGCTGTCGGCGCTCGGCGTCGGCGCTTTCCTGATCGCCTGGGAAGTGTTGGCGCGGAGCGGCGTCGTGCCCGCCCGCTTGATCCCGTCACCGAGCGCCGTCCCCGGCGCCTTCATCGCCGAGTTCCAGAGCGGAACCTGGCAGCGGATGGTGGTTGCCAGCCTGTCGCATTACCTGACGGGCCTGCTGTTGGGCACCTTCCTCGGTGTCGCGGCCGGCGCGGCGGCGGCGCTGTGGGGCTGGTGGGACGCCTTCCAGGCGTGGGTGGTGCGCATGCTGCGCCCCATCCCCTCCATCGCCTGGATTCCCTTCGCCATCATCTGGTTCGGGGTCAGCGAGGCGGCGGCGACCTTCCTGATCGCCCTGACGGTCTTCTGGATCAACTACTACGCCGCCTATTCCGCCGTGCGCGGCGTGGACAAGGACCTGATCGAGCTTGGCTATGCCTTCGGCCAGGGCGGGCTGATCCCGCGCCTGTTCAAGATCATCCTGCCGGGCGCTCTCCCCGGCATCCTGTCCGGCGTGCGTGCCGGGTTGGGTCAGGGCTGGATGACCGTGGTGGCGGCGGAGCTGTTCGGCATCGCCGGCCTCGGTATGCGCATGTCCGACGCGTCGGGCCTGCTCGCCACCCACATCGTGGTGCTCTACATGGTGACCATCGCCGCTCTCTACGGCGTGTGCGACTTCCTGTTCATGCAGGTTCAGCAGCGGGTGCTCGCATGGCAACGGTAATTGAAAAGGCGAGGGCCGGGGTGAAGGAAGCCGTCATCGACCTGCGCGGCGTCGCCATCGGCTACGGCGCCGACACCCCGCCGGTGCTGGTCGAGGTGGACCTGTCCATCGAGCGCGGCAGCTTCGTCGCCATCGTCGGCCCGTCCGGCGTCGGCAAGTCCACGCTGCTGCGCGTGGTCGCCGGGCTGCACACGGCGCGCGGCGGGGCGGTGACCATCCACCAGTCGGACAAGCCGGGTCACCGTCCGGTCGGCCTCGTCTTTCAGGATCCGCGCCTGCTGCCCTGGCGCCGGGTCGCCAGGAACGTCCAGCTTGGCTTGGAAGGGCTGCCCGTTTCCAAGGCCGAGCGTGATGAGCGCGTGGCCGAGGCCCTGCGCCTCGTCCGCCTCGACGACTATGGGAAGCGTTGGCCCTACGAGCTGTCCGGCGGGCAGCGGCAGCGCGTGGGCATCGCCCGCGCCATGGCCGTCGATCCCGACATCCTGCTGATGGACGAGCCGTTCGGCGCGCTCGACGCCATCACCCGGCACAGCCTTCAGGACGAGTTGCGCCGCATCCACCGCGAGACCGGCAAGACCATCCTCTTCGTCACCCACGACTTGGAGGAGGCGGTTCACCTCGCCGACCGGATCATCGTTCTGGGCGGCAGCCCGGCCCGCATCGTGCGCGACGTGCGCAACGAGCCCGGCCGCGAAGGCGTGGTTTTCCGTGAGCAGGTCGAGCAGCTGCGCAGCGGGATCGCCGACAACTACAGCATCTAACTATTGGGGAAACACCCGCCGCACGTCCCGCGCGGTGAGGTGGATGTTGGCGTCGGGGTCGAGGTTGCGGTCGGTGATCCGCGCCTCGACCGCCTTGTCGAAGACCGGCCGGTTCATGCAGACGAACTGCAACGCTTCCTCCGGCTTCGGCGTGTGGCCGACCAGGGATTGCAGGGCGCGGCGCGGGATGAAGACCTGGCCGTGGTATTCCCCGACCTCGACCGCGAATTCGACAGCGTCGGCCTCCTCGTTCCAGGTCGGATCGTCGGGGAACACGAAAATCGGCATCACGGCCTCAAGGTTGGGTCACTTGAGGATGTAGGTAACATCGTAGCCGCTCTTCTTGAAGGTGGTCTTCAGCAGCGTGCCATCGGCGGCGTACCAAAGATCGCGTTCCACGTCGCCGTTGATCCGATGGTGCCGGGCCTCGACACGGCGGCCGGCGATGTCCAGGGACGTTGGGCCGAGGTCGGTGGCGTGGACGTTGTTGGGCTTGCCGTCGATGACCGAGAGCAAGACCGGGCGCTTCAGCACCTCCGGCGTCCAGAGGGTGAGGGGCAGGGCGTTGGCGGGGGCCTCTCCGGTCTTGCCGTCCACCGTGACGGCGTAGCCGGAGCCGCGCCGGGTCATTTCCAGCGCGTGGGGCGTGCCGTCGTCGTCCGTTTTGGCGCGGACCGAATCGAGGGCGCCGCCCTTCCACACCTCCTCCCGCTGGTGGTCGTAGCGGAAGTTGAGGAACAGCACCTTCACCCGCGTGGTGGCGTTGACGGAGACCTTCAGCGTGTCGCCCTGCGGCTCCAGCCGGACCGTCTCGGTCCCGACCGGGTCGTCGCCCATCAGGATCTGGTAGGTGAGGGTGCGCGGGCCGGCGGCCTCGGCGGATGCCGCCGCCAGAACCAAGGCAGCGGCGAGGGTGGCACGGAACGCGTGCTTCATCGTTGTTTCCTCCCTGGGGTTGGCGGCGGCTTGCTGCCGCCGTCCGGTTCTTACTCGTCGAGCAGCTGGGCCAGCTTCAGTGCGATGCCCATGGAGCCGTCCACCTTCAGCTTGCCCATCGTGAAGGCCAGCATCGGGTTCAGGCGGCCGTCCATCAGCTTCTTCAGGTTCTCCGCCGAGATGCGGATGGTGCAGTCAGCCTCGCCGTCCTCGCGGCTGATGGCGACGGGGGTGTTGCGGGCGTCCACCCGAACCACGTCGCCGGTCTCCAGAGCGAAGCGCACGGCGGCGTTCAGGCCACGGAAGCTGGTGGAGCGGGTCTGAAGCTCCCGCACGATGTCCTCAACCATAGGGCGATCTTTCTCCGAAAAGTCGTGTGCGACAGGTCTTGACAGTAGGCGCGCTTTACGTTTACGTCAACGTCATAACCAAAACGTTCCCGGCAGCCAAGACGGCGAGATACGCCACGGCAAAACCGATCCAGGGAACCCGGAATATGGGGAGTGAAATCATGCTGAACGCCGCCACGCCCGAATTCCCTCAACGCGATTCCGCCTCCCGCCACCGCATCGGCTGACCGCCCGCGAAATACGGATGGGAGGATCGGACATGACCGAGAATCTTGCGCGCAACGCGTCGAAGGGCGGGGCCAACGGGCGGCCTTGGCTGAACAGCTACCCGCCCCGGATCGAGTGGGACCAGCCGATTCCGGTGGTGCCGCTGTCGGAGCTGTTCGACGAGGCGGCGGTGCGCTTCGCCGCGCGGCCCTGCCTGGACTTCCTGGGGCGGCGCTACTCCTACGCCGAGGTCGGGGCTCTGGTGAACCGGGCGGCCAAGGGCTTCGCGGCACTGGGAGTGAAGCCGGGCGTGAAGGTCGGCCTGTGCCTGCCGAACACGCCGACCTACGTGATCGCCTATTTCGGCATCCTGAAGGCCGGCGGCACGGTGGTGAACTACAACCCGCTCTACGTGGAGCGGGAGTTGGAGCACCAGATCGAGGATTCCGGGACCGAGATCATGGTCACGCTCGATCTGAAGCAGATCTACCCGCGCATCGAGGCGATGCTGCGGCGGACGCGGCTGAAGACGGTCGTGGTCTGCCGGATGGCGTCGATCCTGCCGCCGGTGAAAAGCGTGCTGTTCCGCGTTCTGAAGCGCAGCGAACTGGCCGCCATCCCGAACGACTCGCGGCATATGGACTTCGATGCGCTGCTGGCGAACGACGGGGTGTTCTCGCCGGTCAAGGTGGATCCGCACCGGGACGTGGCCGTGTTGCAATACACCGGCGGGACGACCGGCGTGCCGAAGGGGGCGATGCTGACGCACGCCAATCTGGTGGCGAACACCCGGCAAGTGCTGGCGTGGTTCCCGGACATCGCGCTGGGGCAGGAACGGATGATGGCCGTGCTGCCCTTCTTCCATGTCTTCGCCATGACCGTGGTGCTGAACATGGGGCTGGCGGCCGGGGCGGAGATCGTCATGCTGCCGCGGTTCGAGGCGGTGCAGGTGCTGAAGACCATCGCGCGCCGGAAACCGACGCTGCTGCCCGGCGTGCCGACCATGTACAAGGCGCTGCTGAGCCACCCGGACGTGGCCCGCCACCCGATGACCTCCGTCAAATACTGCATCTCCGGTGGGGCGCCGCTGCCCATGGAGTTGAAGCGGCAGTTCGAGGGGGTAACCGGCTGCGTGCTGGTGGAAGGCTACGGGCTGAGCGAGGCGTCGCCGGTCTGCGCTTGCAACCCGCTGACGGGGGAGAACAAGGAAGGTTCCATCGGGCTGCCGCTGCCCGGCGTGACCTTCGAAATCCGGGCGCTGGACGATCCGGCGCGGGTGCTGCCGCCGGGCGAGAAGGGGCAGGTCGCCCTGTCCGGCCCCAACGTGATGGCCGGCTATTGGGGACGGCCGGACGAGACGGCGCGCACCATCGTGGACGGCTTCCTGTTCACCGGCGACGTCGGGATCATGGACGAGGAGGGTTACGTCTTCCTGCTGGACCGGCTGAAGGATCTGATCATCTGCGGTGGCTACAACGTCTATCCGCGCATGATCGAGGAAGCCATCTACCAGCACCCGGACGTGATCGCGGCCTGTGTCATCGGCGTGCCGGACGATTACCGCGGCCAGAGCCCCAAGGCCTTCGTGCAGTTGAAGCCCGGCGCCACCATGACGGCGGAGCAGCTGAAGGACTTCCTGCGGGACAAGATCTCGCGAATCGAGATGCCGAAGTTCATCGAATTCCGCGCCGAACTGCCGAAAACCGCGGTGGGCAAACTGTCCAAGAAGGAGCTGATCGCGGAAACACAGCAAAAGGCGGAGGGTTGAGAGGGGAGAGACGGGCACGGCTTTGTAACACCGCCGCTCGTGTGCTACGAACGGCACCGCCGACCGGGACTGTGGAGAACAAATATATCAACGCCACAGGACGGTCGGCGCGACGTGAACGAAGGCGTGCCCCCCTATGGAACAGCTCTACACGGTCAATCAGTTGGCGGAGGAACTTGGCATCACGCCGCGTGCCCTTCGCTTTTACGAGGTCAAGGGGCTGCTGTCGCCCAACCGCGTCGGCAACAACCGCGTCTACACCAAGCGCGACCGCGCCCGGCTGAAGCTGATCCTGCGGGGCAAGCGGCTGGGCTTCTCGCTGGCGGAGATTCGGGAATATCTGGATCTCTACAACGTGGACGGCGGTGTGGAACAGCTGAAGGTCCTGTTGAAGCGGATCGACAGCCGCCTGAAGGATCTGGAGCAGCAGCGCGAGGATCTGGAAGCGACCGTCGAGGAGCTGAAGGACATCGAGTCTCAGGTCGTCGCCGCGCTGGACGAGCGCGGGTCGAAGAACAAGAGCGCCTGAGCGGGACGGCACCGTCCGCCCCGCCGGGCTCCGGTCAGGAGACGGAGGGGAGATGAAGGCCGCTGAGTGGGTGTGCGGGGTGCGGGTGCCATGAACCTGCTGTTCCGCTTGGTCGCCGTGGTGATCGCGGCGCTGACCGGCCGGGGAAGCGGATTCCTGGAGACGGCCCGGCTGCGCTTTCGGGTCTGGCCGACCGACCTCGACTTCAACATGCACATGACCAACGCCCGCTATTTCAGCGTCATGGACCTGGGGCGGGTGGACATGATGCTGCGCTGCGGCTTGGGGCGGGCGATCCTGCGCCAGCGCTGGCAACCGGTGATCGGGGCCGCCAACGTGCGGTTCCGCCGGCCCCTGCGCCCCTTCCAGCGGTTCGAGCTGGTCAGCCGGGTCCTGTGCTGGGACGACAAGTATTTCTTCATCGAGCATCGCGTGGAAACCGCGACGGGAACGGCCGCCCTCGCGGTGGTTCAGGGGGCCTTCGTGGCGCGCGGGGGCGTGGTGCCGCCGGCCGAGGTGCTGGCGATGATGGGCGAAGAAGCGGTGTCGCCGCCCATGCCGGACTTCGTCGCCGCATGGCGCGAGCGGCCGATGGCGGCGTGAACAAAACCCGAGGGGAGGAGACAAGAACCATGAAGGTGCTGGTGCCCGTGAAACGGGTGGTGGATTACAACGTGAAGGTTCGCGTGAAGGCGGACGGTTCGGGCGTTGAGACCGCCAACGTGAAGATGAGCATGAACCCCTTCGACGAGATCGCCGTCGAAGAGGCGGTTCGGCTGAAGGAAGCCGGCAAGGCTTCGGAGATCATCGTCGTGTCGGTCGGCCCGGCGGCATCGCAGGAGACGCTGCGCACCGCGCTGGCCATGGGCGCGGATCGCGGCATCCTGGTGCAGACCGACGCCGAAACGCAGCCGCTGGCCGTCGCCAAGGTGCTCAAGGCCCTCGTTGACAAGGAAGGCCCGACGCTGGTCATTCTGGGCAAGCAGGCGATCGACGACGATTGCAACCAGACCGGCCAGATGCTTGCCGCCCTGCTCGGCTGGCCGCAGGGCACCTTCGCCTCCAAGGTCGTGCCCGGCGAGGGTTCCCTTACCGTCACCCGCGAGATCGACGGCGGCCTGGAGACGGTGGAGCTGAAGCTGCCCGCCGTGGTCACCGCCGACCTGCGCCTCAACGAGCCGCGCTACGCCAGCCTGCCCAACATCATGAAGGCCAAGAAGAAGCCCATCGACACCATCACGCCTGACAGCCTCGGCGTCGATGTGGCGCCGCGCCTGACGACGCTGAAGGTCGCCGAGCCGCCCAAGCGCAAGGCCGGCGTCAAGGTCGCCGATGTGGCCGCCCTGGTCGACAAGCTCAAGAACGAAGCGCGGGTGATCTGACATGGCTACGCTCGTGATTGCCGAACACGACAACGCCACCCTGAAGCCGGCGACGCTGAACGCCGTCACCGCCGCGCGGGACATCGGGGGCGAGGTTCACATCCTCGTGGCCGGGCGCAACGCACGCACCGTGGCGGACGCCGCCGCGAAGATCGCGGGCGTCGCGAAGGTGCTGCTGGCCGACGACGCGGCCTATGAGCACGCCCTGCCGGAGCCGCTGGCCGCGCTTGTGGTGGAACTGGGGCGGGGCTACAGCCATTTGCTGGCGCCGGCGACCTCGGTGGGGAAGAACGTGGCGCCGCGTGTGGCGGCCCTGCTGGACGTGGCGATGATCTCGGAGATCACCGGCGTGGTCTCGCCGGACACCTTCGAGCGGCCGATCTACGCCGGCAACGCCATCGCGACCGTGCAGTCGGCCGATCCGGTGAAGGTCATCACCGTGCGCGCCACCGCCTTCGAACCGGTCGGCGAGGGCGGCTCCGCGACGGTGGAGGCCGTGACGGGTGTCGGCGATTCGGGCCTGTCCAGGTTCGTTTCGGCGGAACTGTCGAAGTCCGAGCGGCCAGAACTGACCTCCGCGCGAATCGTCATTTCCGGCGGGCGCGGCATGCAGTCGGGCGAGAACTTCAAGCTGCTGGAAGCCGTTGCGGACAAGCTGGGCGCCGCCGTGGGCGCCAGCCGCGCCGCCGTCGATTCGGGCTTCGTGCCCAACGACTATCAGGTCGGGCAGACCGGCAAGATCGTGGCGCCGGACCTTTATGTCGCGGTCGGCATCTCCGGCGCCATCCAGCATCTGGCCGGCATGAAGGACAGCAAGGTCATCGTCGCCATCAACAAGGACGAGGAAGCGCCGATCTTCCAGGTGGCCGATTACGGCTTGGTGGACGACCTGTTCAAGGCATTGCCGGAACTTCAAGCCGCGTTGTAAGGGCCGCGCTGTAATTTCCCGTCAGCAGTGCGTAACTTGTGGGCCGGGTGCTTGGGCATCCGGCCTTCTTCTCGCGAAAATACAACATAAAAATACCGTGATATGCGGACGGCGGAGAGGTGCGTCCCGAATGGTTTTGTGTGAAAGCGTTGACGCTTTTGTCCGGCACGAAATAGGGTGATGGCTGGCACCCCTTCGCTGCCTTATGATTTGGCGGTCGAACGGTGTGAATTTATGGGGTTCGAAGGATGGCCATGACCGAGGAAGAAGATCTGCGCGAACAGCTGCGCGGCTCGCTGAAGAACCGGGCGCTGTTCTATCTCGCGATCTATCGTGAACTGGCGCGCGAGCATGGCGCGGAATCCGCGGCCAAGACGCTCGCCAAGGCGATCCGGGAACGGGGGGCCGAGGTGGGCGCGCGCTTCGCCGCTTACGCGCCGGCCGATTTCGAGGGGCTGAAGACCGCCTTCCTCGACTTCGTGCCCGACCACGGCAAGATGTTCGAACCGGTGGTGACCCGCTGCGACTCCGGCGGCCTGGACATCGCCTTCAAGCGCTGCCCGCTGAAGGAAGCGTGGGAGGAGCATGGCCTTCCGCCCGACGAGCTGGCGAACATGTGCGCCATCGCGGGCCAGGTGGACAATGGCACCTTCGAAGCCGCCGGTTTCACCTTCGAGGGTGAGACGTGGAAGCCGGGCCGCGAGGGGTGCTGCATCCTGCGCGTCCGTCCGGGCAATCCCGCCCAGTGATTCGCTGCCGAGTGAGAGGAGACAAGACCATGACCATTGCGAAGACGATCCTGGGCGCTCTGGCCGGTGTCGCCGTCGCCGCCTCGGCGGTGCCGGCGCTGGCGCAGAAAACCATCGCGCTTGGCTATCAGGCCCCGCTGACCGGCGAGATGTCGCAGTACGGCGAAGTGTTCCGCAACTCCGCCACCATGGCGGTGGAGCAGTTCAACAAGTCCGGCAAGCTGCCGGGGGCCACCGTCGTCCTGAAGTTCGAGGACAGCAAGAACGACGCGAAGGAAGGCGTGAACATCGCCAAGAAGTTCGTGGACGATCAGGAAATCGTCGGCGTTTTGGGCGACTTCTCCTCGACCGTGTCGATGGCCGCCGCGCAGGTCTACGCGCAGGCGGGCGTGCCGCAGTTGTCGCAGACCGCCTCGCACCCGGACTACGTCAAGATCAGCGAATGGCAGTTCCGCAACATCACCACCCAGGCCTATGAAGGCCCGTTCGTCGCCAAGTGGGCGCTGGGCGAGGGCAAGAAGAAGATCGCGGTCATCGCCATCCAGAACGATTGGGGCCAGTCGGTCGTCTCCAACTTCAAGGACGCGGTGGAGAAGAACGGCGGGCAGATCACGGCCGTCGAGTTCTACAACCCCGGCAACCGCGACTTCCGCACCATCCTGACCAAGATCGCTCGCGAACGGCCGGACGCCATCTACCTCGGCATGTTCGACGAGGACGGCGCCACGCTGATGCAGCAGCGCCGCCAGCTGAACGTGCAGATCCCGACCTACGCGACCTCTTCGCTTTACTCGCCGAAGCTGGTCGCGCTGGCCGGTCCGTCCGCCGACGGGCTGAAGCTGTCCACCACCTTCGCCGTGGACAACCCGGAGCCGGTCGTGAAGGCCTACGTGGACGAGTACAAGGCCCGCTACAAGGCCGACCCGACCATGTTCGCCGCCCAGGCCTATGACGCGACCAACATCATGCTGGCCGCCATCGCCAAGGTCGGCCCGAACGTGGACCGCAAATCCTTGCGCGACGCGCTCGCCCAGACCGCTGGTTTCCCCGGCGTGACCGGCGAGACCACCTTCGATCCTCAGACCCGCGAGCCGTCCAAGCAGCTCGCCCGCATGGAGATCAAGGGCGGTCAGTTCACGCTGGTGAAGTAACGTAACGCGCTGGGCCCCACCCTAACCCTCCCCCATCTTCGACGGGGGAGGGGATTTGGGGCTCCTTCCCCCGCCGAAGGTGGGGGAAGGTTGGGATGGGGGCCCATTTCCGGGGCTTTTCAATGTTCGACGCCTTTTTCGTCCAGCAGCTCGTCAACGGGTTCTCCGTGGGGCTGGTCTATGCGCTGATCGCCATCGGATTCACGTTGATCTTCGGCGTGCTGAACGTGGTGAACTTCGCGCATGGCGAGGTCTACATGGTCGGGGCCTATGCGGGCGTGGTGCTGATCACCGCGTTCGCGCCGCCGCTGATCGCGGTCGTCCTGTTCGTCATGGCCGTGGGCGCCGTGGCTGGATTCGGATTGGAGCGGTTGGCCTTCAAACCCTTCCGCCGGTTCCAGGACGAGGCGTCGCTGAAATCCAAGGCGATGCGCGAGGCGACGCTGCTCTCCTCGCTCGCCGTGTCCATCGTCGTGCGCGAAATCGTGGAGAAGCTGTTCGGCGGCGCCATGCGCCCCGTGCCGTTCGAGGCGCAGCTGACCGAACCCATTCAGGTGGGGGATCTGTCCTTCTCCACCGGGCAGTTCGTGATCTTCGGCGCGGCGGTCGCCATGTTCGCCGGCTTGCAGTTCCTGCTGTACCGGACGCGCATCGGGCTGTCGATCCGCGCGGTCGCCAACAACCCGCTGGGCGCCAAGTACGTCGGCATCAACACGGACCGCACCATCATCGCGACCTTCGTGGTCGGGTCGGTGATGGGCGCCGTCGCCGGTATTCTGGTGGCGCTCTATTACGGGTCGGTGTTCCCGCACATGGGCTTCGCGCCGGGTGTGAAGGCCTTCGTCGCCATGGTGATGGGCGGGTTGAGCAGCATTCCGGGCGCGGTCATCTGCGCCATCTTCCTGGGTCTGTCCGAGGCGGTGGCGACCGAATTCCTGGCGCAGGGCTGGAGCGAGCTGATCGCCTACGGTTTCCTGCTGCTGACGTTGATCTTCTTCCCGACCGGGCTTTTCGGCGGAGCGCGCGACCGTGTCTAAGAACATTAGGCTTCCGCTGATTGTCGGGCTGGCGGTGCTGGTGCTGTTGCCCGCCTTGTTGCAGGTGATGGGCTCCGGCTACCTGTTCCGGGTGTCGATCACCGCCATGATCTTCGTGATCCTGGCGGCGAGCTTGAACTTCATCACCGGCGTCGCCGGACTGCTGTCGCTGGGGCACGCGGCCTTCTACGGGATCGGGGCCTACACGGCGGCGCTGCTGGCGACGCGGTACGGCGTGCCGTTCCTGCTGACCATCCCGCTGGCGGGCGTGGCGGCGGCCATCGGTGGGGTGCTGGTGGCGCTGCCGACGATGCGGCTGGTCAGCATCTATTTCGCCGTCGCCACGCTGGGCATGGGCGAGATCATCTACGGCACGCTGCTGAACTGGGTGGACTTCACGCGTGGGCCGATGGGCATTCCGGCGATTCCGTCCTTCAAGGTGTTCGGGCTGGACCTGTCGGGGAATCTCGGCAGCTATCTGGTGGTCGCGGTGGTAATGCTGGCCTCGCTGTGGGTGCTGCACCGGCTGACACATTCCTATTATGGCAACGCCCTGCGGGCTCTGCGCGAGGACGACCAGTGCGCCGACAGCATGGGCATCGACGTGGTGCGGCTAAAGGGCGAGGTGTTCGCCATCGCCTGTTTCTTCGCGGGGATTGCCGGATCGCTGTGGGCGCACACGACCGGTTACATCAGCCCAGGCGATTTCCGGTTCGGCGAGTCCATTCTGGTGCTGGCGATGATCGTCGTCGGTGGCCTGGGCAGCCTGCCGGGTGCGGTGGTGGGTGCCGTGCTGCTGATCGTGCTGCCGGAGGCTTTGCGGCCGGTGGGCGACGTGCGGATGATCGCGGTGGGCTGCGTGATGTTCTTCTCCATCCTGCTGCTGCCCAAGGGGTTGTTTGGTGAGGTGTCCGCGCTGAATCTGGTGCGCTCGTCCTTCGGGGCGGGGTGGAAGCCGGGCGTGCGTGGCGTGGTTGGGTGGCGGTGATGGCGGCACTTCTTGAGATCGAGAACCTGACCCGGCGCTTCGGCGGTCTGTTGGCCGTGGACAACGTGTCGGGGCATGTGAACGAGGGCGAACTGGTCGGGCTGATCGGGCCGAACGGTGCTGGCAAGACGACCCTGTTCAACCTCATCAGCGGCTTCACGCCGCCGAGCGAGGGGAGCGTGCGGTTCGGCGGGGAAACCATCTCCGGCATGAAGCCGTGGCGGGTCGCCCGGCGCGGGCTGGGGCGAACCTTCCAGAACCTGCGCATCTTCCCGAACATGACGGTGTTCGACAACGTGTCGGTCGGTGCGATCGGCGCGGTCGGGCATTCGCCCTGGCGGTCGCTGCTCCGGGGGGCCAAGGGCGAGGCCGACGCGCGCGAGGTCAGCGAGCGGACCTGGGCGGCGCTGGAGCGCGTCGGGCTGGCCGGGCAGGGGCACGAGCTGGCGGCGAATCTCAGCTATGGCAAGCGCAAGTATCTGGAGATCGCGCGGGCGCTGGCGCTGGGTCCGAAACTGCTGATCCTGGACGAGCCGGCGGCCGGTCTGAACGACAGTGAGACGGCGGAGCTGGCGAGCTTCATCAAGGGGCTGCACACGGAGGGGCTGACCGTGCTGCTGGTGGAGCACGACATGACGCTGGTCATGGGCATCTGCCAGCGGGTGATGGTGCTGGCGTCGGGCCGCAAGATCGCCGACGGCGCGCCGGCCGAGGTGCGCAAGGATCCGGCGGTGCTGGAGGCCTATCTCGGCGGCGACGAGGACGAGGAGGACGCGGCGTGAGCCAGCTTCTGGAAATCCGCGACCTGCGCGTCTCCATGGGCGCGCAGCCGATCCTGGAGGGCGTGTCGCTGGACGTGCCCGAGGGCGGGATCGTGACGGTGTTGGGCTCCAACGGCGTCGGCAAGACGACGCTGATGCGCGCCATCTCCGGCATCTACAAGGTGACGGGCGGCGACATCCGGCTGGACGGCAAGCCGATCAACGGCCTGCGCAGCGACGAGATCGTGCGGTTGGGCATCTGTCAGGCGCCGGAAGGGCGGCAGATCTTCTCCAACATGACGGTGCTGGAAAACCTGAAGCTCGGCGCCGGGCCGCGCACAGGCCGCGCCTACGAGGAGGATCTGGAGCGCATCGTCGGGCTGTTCCCGCGCCTTCAGGAGCGCTTCACGCAGAAGGCCGGGTCGCTGTCGGGCGGCGAGCAGCAGATGCTCTGCGTCGGGCGCGCTCTGATGGGTCGCCCGCGCCTGCTGCTGATGGACGAACCGTCGCTGGGCCTCGCGCCCAAGCTGGTGCGGCAGATCTTCGACCTCGTCGCCGCGATCCGCGAGGCGGGGACGGCGATCCTGCTGGTCGAACAGAACGCCAAGGCGGCGCTGCGTGTGGCCGATCAGGCCTATGTGATGGAATCCGGGCGCATCGTCTTGCAGGGACCGGCGGCTGAACTGGCCGAGGACCCGCGCATTCGCGCCGCCTATCTCGGAGGGCATGTGCATTGACCTCAACCGTCGCGTTGCCGCCGTCGCTGTGGGCGAAGACCGCCCCGCCGGCCCCGGTCCTGCCGTCGCTGGACGGCGAGGTGGAGGCGGACGTCGCCATCGTCGGCGGCGGATTCACCGGCCTGTCCACGGCGCTGCATCTGGCCGAGGCCGGCGTGAAGGCCGTCGTGCTGGAGGCGGCGGAGCCCGGCTGGGGCGCTTCCGGCCGCAACAACGGGCAGGTGATCCCGACGCTGACCCGCGCCGATCCGGACGACCTCGTTGCCCTGTGGGGCGAGGCGAAAGGCGAGCAGTTCGTGCGGGTGCTGAAGGACGCGCCGGACCTGCTGTTCGGGCTGGTCGCCAAGCACGGCATCGAGTGCGAGGCGGTACAGAACGGTTGGGTGCAGCCGGCGCATCGCCCGAGCCGCCTTGCCATCTCCCGCAAACGGGCGGAGCAGTGGGGGCGGCGCGGCGCGCCGGTGGACCTGCTGGACCGGGAACAGTGCGAGGCCATCACCGGGTCGCGTACTTGGTTCGGCGGGTGGCAGAACTGCTCGGGCGGGCGGATCAACCCGTTGGCCCTCGCGCGCGGAATGGCGCGGGCGGCGGTGCAGACGGGTGCCATTGTCTACGCGGGCAGTCCGGCGACCAGCCTGACCCAGGCGGGCGAGCGCTGGCGGGTGACGACGCCGCGCGGCAGCGTGGTCGCGAAGAAGGTCGTGCTGGCGACGAACGCCTACAGCGACGCGCTGTGGCCGAAGCTGGCGCAGACCATCGTCCCGGTGCGCTCCTACCAGATGGCCACGAAGCCCCTGCCGGAGGAGGTCCGCCGCTCGGTCCTGCCGCAGGGGCACGCGCTGTCGGACACGCAGGGCGACCTGTACTTCTTCCGCCAGGACGCGCAGGGGCGGCTGGTCACCGGCGGCGCGCTGGTGTTCGACGTGGATTCGGAACGGCGCCTGAAAGCCCGAATCGGCGAACGGCTGAAGCGGGTCTATCCGCTGATCGGCGACATCGGATTCGATTATGTCTGGTGGGGCTACATCGGCATGACGCCGGAGCGCCTGCCGCGCCTGCATGAACTGGCGCCGGGCGTGGTCGCCTGGATCGGCTGCAACGGGCGCGCGGTGGCGTTGGGCACGGCCATGGGCAAGGAACTGGCGGAGTACGGCAAGGGGCGCCCGGCCGCGGAACTGCCGATCCCGCTGTCCGGTCTGAAGCCGCTGCCGTTCCACGGCATTGCGCGGACGCTTGCCCGCGGCATGCTGCTGCTCTATCGCTGGAAGGACATTCAGGACTGACCGGCGAACGGGAAGGGGTTGGGGGTATGGGCGCACACGGCATCAACGGCATCGACCATCTCGTCATCGCGGTTCGCGATCTGGAGAAGGCGCGCGAGGCTTACGCCAAGCTGGGCTTCACGATCACGCCCCAGGGTCGGCACACCGAGCTGAAGTCGATCAACCACACCATCATGTTCGGCGCGGACGACTATCTCGAACTGCTGGCGGTCGAGGAACCGCACCCGGTCACCGCCCATTACAGCGACTTCCTGAAGGCGCGCGAGGGCATCGCGGCGGTGGCGCTGAAGACCGACGACGCGCGGGCGGCGCAGAGGCAACTGGTCGAGGCCGGGTTCACGGCGTCGGAGGCGGTGGATTTCGGCCGGCCGGTGGCTCTGCCGGAGGGGACGAGGGACGCGCGCTTCTCCATCACGCCGATCGATCCTTCGCAGACGCCGGGGGGCCGCGCGTTCCTGTGCCAGCATCACACCCGCGACGTGGTCTGGCGGCCGGAGTACGTGGAGCACGAGAACTCGGCGGCCGGGCTGGCGGCTCTGGTCGTGGCGGCCGACGATGTGGACGGCGTGGCGGCCTCCTACGCCCGGCTGTTCGGGACCTCGGTGGAGCAGCGCGGCCCGGCGCGCCTTGTGCCGACTGGCGACACGCCCATCGTGGTGGCCGACCCGGCGGCGCTGCATTGGGCCTGGACCAGCGATCCGGTTCTGACCGCCCCGCGCCCGTTCCTGGCCGGGATGGTAGTGCGCGTGAAGGACGAGGAGCGTGCGCAGCAGGCCTTGCAGAAGAGCAAGTTCCCGACCGTGGTCGGCAACGGCGTGATGCGTGTGTCGTCGGCCAATGCCTGCGGCGTGATGCTTGCCTTCGCCAAGGACTTCGACCTGCGCAACCTTATTCCCTAAAACGGGATAGAATCTTCGCCGTATGCGAGCGGCGGCGTGTCGGGTAAAGTCTTCGGCGGAAACTCATCTATTGGAGCCGCGCGAAGACGCAATGCCGGTGGCGAGCGAACAAGACAGGCCGGGCGCGGATGTCCTCGTGCGGGAGGGTGTCGATCCGTTTGCCCTGGTGGGCGGCGGCGCGCTGTTCGACGTGTTGCCGGTGCCAGCCTTCGCCGCCGATCCGGGCGGGGTGGTTCTCGGTTGCAACCGGGTGTTCGGGGAGGTTTTCGGTTCGCCGACGGAGTTGGGCGCCATTCTCGGTGGTACGGGGGCGGTGCGCGAGGGGCGGTTGACCCGCCGCGACGGCATCGCGCGCGATGTGCAGGTTCAGATCAGCCCGTTCGGTGATGCGGGCGCGGTTATCGGCGTGGTAACCGACGTGACCGAGCGGCGGCAGGCCGAACGTGCCACGGAGGACGCGCGCTACGGGCTGGAGGTGGCGACGCTCCAGCTGGAGGAGGCGTACCGCACGGCCAAGCTGGGCTATTGGGAATACGGCATCCACAGCGGCAAGCTGGCGCTGAACGCCGAAGCCTACGGGGTTTTCGGACGGAGTCCGGAACGGTTCGAGCCGACCTTCGACAACCTGCTGGACATCCTGCACCCGGACGACCGGCAGACCTTCGGCAACATGCTGGAAGGCGTCATCGGCAATCCGAAGCGTGTCTATTTCGATTATCGCGTTCGGGACGAGGGCGGGAAAGTCCGGTACGTCTCCTCCTCCTGCGCGCCGCGCTTCGACCGCGAGGGGCGGCTGAGCCACGTCTTCGGCGTGATGCTGGACGTGACCGACCGCGCCGAGGCGGCCTCGCAACTGGAAGCGGCCAAGCAGCGGCTGGAGGAGGCCTACCGCACCGGGCACCTGGGTTACTGGGAATACGGCATCCACACGGGCGAGCTGCTGTGGAACCGCGAGGCGTTCGAGGTCTACGGGCAGGACCCGCGCAGCTTCGAGCCGACCTTCGACAATCTGCTGGGCATCCTGCACCCGGACGACCGCCTGCGCTTCGGCAACATGCTGGAGAGTGTGATCGGCAATTCCAAGCGCGTTTATGTGGAGTACCGGGTCATCGACAGGGTCGGCGATGTCCGCTACGTCTCCTCCTCCTGCGCGCCGCGTTTCGACATGGAAGGGCGTCTCAGCCACGTCTTCGGCGTGATGCTGGACACGACGGAGCGTGCCCAGGCCGCCGCCGCCCTGCGCGCCGCCAAGGAGCGGGTGGAGGCTGCCTACGCCGAACTTCAGGACGCGCAGGACAGTCTGGTGCAGACGGAGAAGATGGCCTCGCTCGGGCAGCTGGTGGCCGGCGTGGCGCACGAGGTCAACGGGCCGGTGGGCGTCGCGCTGACCACCGCGTCTCACCTGATGGGGCGCACCGACGACGTGAAGCGGCAGTTCGCGGCGGGCACCCTGACCAAGACGGCGCTGTCCGGCTATCTGGACGTGGCGCAGGAAGCCGGGCATCTGCTGGTCAGCAACACCGAGCGCATCGCGGCGCTGGTGCAGATGTTCAAGCAGGTGTCCGCCGACCAGACCGGGGACGAACGGCGCATTTTCTACCTGCGCGAATACATCGAGGACGTGCTGCTGAGCCTGCACACGCAGATCGGCGCGTCCGGCCACCGGGTGAAGCTGACCTGCCCGGAGGCGATGCAGCTGGAAAGCTTTCCGGGCGCCTTTGCCCGCGTGGTGACGCATCTGGTGCGCAACGCGCTGACCCACGCCTTTCGGCCGGAGCAGAACGGCGTCATCACCCTGACCGTCGAACCGCTTGGCGACGAGTGGATCGAGGTGCGGCACAGCGACGACGGGCAGGGCATCCTGGAAACCGATCTGCCGAAGATCTTCGACCCGTTCTTCACGACGGCCCGGCACGAGGGCTGCGTGGGCTTGGGTCTGCACATCGCCTATAACCTCGTCACGCAGACGCTGGGCGGACAGTTGGTCGTGGACAGCCGAGCGGGCGAGGGGACGACGTTCGTCCTGCGCCTGCCGCGCATCGCACCGCAAACCGCGGCTTAAATCCAATAGCGGGGGTAGGCGCGGTCGCGGCGCAGGTTGTTCATCAGCAGGCCAATGCCGATCAGCGTCACCGAACCGGCGAGCACGCTGGGGATCAGTAGGACATGGTCGGTGCCCGCCGACAGGGCCAGAAGCGGCACCGCACCCGCCGGGGCGTGCAGGGTGCGGGTCAGCTGCATCAGCGCGATGGCCGTGCCCACGGACAAGGCGACCACCCAAGGCTGGGTGCCGAAGACGGTCAGCGCCAGAACCCCGACCAGGGCGGAAACGAGATAGCCGCCGACGACGCTGCGCGGCTGGGCCAGCGGGCTGTCGCTCGCCGCGAAGATCAGCACGCAGGTGGCGCCGAAGGGTGCGATCAGCAGGGGAAGCTTGCTGAGCATGGACAGGCCCGCCACGGCGCCCATGCCGGCGCTGCCGCCCAGCCACGCCCACAGAACGTCGCGCACCGGCGGACGCGCCGGTGGCTGGCCCTGGCCCTTCATCTTGCCGAAGTACGCGCCAATTCTCTTCATGGCGGCGAAAGTAGCGGCTTGTTCAAAAGAGCGTCAAGTTGCCGGAAAAATCATCACTGATTTTGGGGGGGCGGGTGTGGCTTTCAGGCCAGCGTCACCTTGGGGCGCTCGTCTGAAAAATCATGGGGGGCGCGCTGCTGGGCGGCGCAGGCGAGGCGGTAAAGCTCGTCGCCGTCCAGGATGATGACGATTCGTCCGTCGTTCAGCAGGGAGACGCCGCCCACGCCCGGCACCTCGGCAAGGCCGGGGTGGCTTTCGCGTACGAACAGGTCGCCCCGGCGCAGCAGGCGGTCGATCTCCAGCCCGATGCGGCGGTCGCCGTGGCGCAGGACTACGAGGAGGCGCTGGCCGTCGCCGCTGGGCGGCCAACTGCCTTGGGCCGGGAAGCCTAGCGCGTCGGCGAGGCGGACGACCGGCAGCACGCGGTTGCGGCGGAGCACACTCCAGCAGCCGGAGACCGGGTGGAACTCGTGCCCCGCGAAGCCGCAGACCTCCTCCACGAAGCGGTCGGGGATGGCGAGGACCTGATCGTCCACCTGGACCAGCAGCGTGCGCAGGATCGCGGCGGACAGCGGCAGGTCAATGGCGAAGGCGGTGCCGAGGCCCTCGCGCGTGCGGATCGTCACCGTGCCGCCGAGCCGGGTGATGTTGTTGCGCACCACGTCCATGCCGACACCGCGCCCAGAGGTCTCGGTGATCTTCTCCGCCGTGGAGAAGCCCGAGGCGAAGATGAACTCGTGGATGTCGGCGGGGGCGAGGCGGCGGCTGTCCTCCTCCGCGATCAGGCCGTTGCGGACGGCCTTGGCGCGCACGGCTTCGGTCGAGATGCCCCGTCCGTCGTCGGCGATCTCCACGATGACGCGGTTGTTGCGCTGGACGGCGCGCAGCGTCAGCGTGGCTTGTGCGGGCTTGCCGGCGGCCTCGCGGTCCTCGGGGGATTCGATGCCGTGGTCGATGCCGTTGCGGACCATGTGCATCAGCGGGTCGTAGAGCATTTCGACCATGCTCTTGTCGATGCGCACGTCGCCGCCGTCCATGTCGAAGCGGATCTTCTTGCCCTGGACGCGCGCCAACTCTCGGACCACGCGCGGGAACTGGTTGAACAGGGTCTCGATGGGCACCACGCGCAGGTCGAGCGCGGATTCGCGCAGGCGGTCCACGGAGCGGCTGAGCTGGTTGTCGAGGTCCAGCAACTCGCGGCGGTGGCGCTCCAGAAGTTCCTGAAGGACGCGCACGTCCGGATCACCGGCGCCGAGCCGTTCGGACAGGGCCGTGATCGCCTGCTCCAGGCGCAGATCGTTGGCCGTGGCATTCAGGTTGCCGGACAGCAGAACCATGCTGTCGATGCGGGCCATGAAGCGGTCGATGGTCTCGCCTTGCACGCGCAGCACGCCGCCGGGCTGGGCGGTCTGGCGGGCTGGGGACGCCGCCGGGACCGTGGTTTGCGGGGCTGCGGGCTGCGGGGCGGTTGCCTCCAGGGCGCGTGGGGTGGCCGGGACGGGGAGATCGGGGGTGGGGACCGGTTTCTCGGGCATGGCTTCGGCGGGCTGTTCGGCGGATGCCTCGCCGGGAATGCAATGGCGAACGTCCAGGAACCGACCGCTGGGATCGATGGTGGAGAGTGCGTTGCGCAGCGTCTCCAAATCCTGGGGGGACGAGACGAGGACCTTCAGCCAAGTCTTGCCGTCTATGAACTCTGGCCAGTTGGTGATCGCCTGGACTTTGGTGCCCAGCCACACCGCGAAGCCGGAGGCGACCTCCGCCGAGGTCTCCAGAAAGGCGGTCACCTCGTAGAGGCCGATGGCCGGATCTCCGACTGCGTCGCGCAACGCGGCGGAGCTTTCCGGTGACAGGAAACGCAGCAGCCCGGCGTCGAGGCCGAGGGAACGCAGCTCGTCGGCGGTGAAGGGGCGGCGGGCGGCCTCCTCGGCGTCGGCGGTCTCGACGAACTCCTGCAACAGGGTTTCCAGCTTCACCGCCGTACCGGTGTCTACGTCCTCCGGCGGGTCGGAGGTGGCGTGCAGGGCGATGAAGTCGATGGTCTGGCGTGCGTCTGCCAGCACGGCGGGCCAGCGTTCGT
Organism: Azospirillum soli; assembly: GCF_017876165.1. Taxonomy (GTDB): domain Bacteria; phylum Pseudomonadota; class Alphaproteobacteria; order Azospirillales; family Azospirillaceae; genus Azospirillum; species Azospirillum soli. The sequence goes on along the minus strand of NZ_JAGINQ010000004.1, from coordinate 240,642 downwards.
GGCTGTGCGGGGCCATGCGGCGGACCACGTCGGCGATCCGGCGGACCAGCGAGGCGGCGCGCGGCAGCTTCACGATGTCGAGGGTGGAGCCCATGCGCTCCAGCACGGCGGCGAGGTCGTCGCCGGCGGTTGCCGCATCGGCCATGAGGTCCAGCGCCTTGGCCGCGCCCTTGGACAGGGCCTGGGCGTTGTGGTCGGCCAGCAGAGTGGCGAGGATGGCGGTGCCGGCGTCGCGGCCGGACAGGCGGCCGACACGGGCGCTGGCCAGCGCCACCGCCTGAAGGTCGCGCAGGATGGCGTCGGGGTCGCGGGCGGAGACGTCCTCACGGAACCGGCGGAAGGTGTCGGCGAAAGGCAGGAAGTTCAGCCGTTCGCAGGCGATCTCCAGCCGTTCGGAGGCGTCGTTCACCTCTTGGAGGCCGTCGCTGTCCAGCGTGTCGAGGTCGAGCGGGCGCGTCAGCGTCGCCATGCTGTCGCGCAAAAGATCGACGAAGAGGTTGAGGAGCTTGTCGTTGTCGTGCAGGCGGGCGGGCTTAGGCGATTGAGCAGGGGCGGTGGGGTGGGGCGCCGCCTTCCGGTCGGGATCGCCGAGGGCGTCCAGCTTCGCCAGAACCGCCGCCGGGGGCGTGCCGTCGCGGCGTTCGCCGACGGCCGCCTCCATCAGGGCGCGCAGGGCGTCGAGCGATTCCAGCAGCGGCTCGGCGACCTCGTCGGAGAAGGGGAGCGTGCCGGAACGGACCCGGCCCAGCACGGTCTCCGCCCCGTGGGCAAGCTTTTCCATGCCGAACATGTCCATCGCCCGCGCCGCACCCTTCAGCGAATGGAAGGCGCGGAACAGCGAAGCGATGCGCTCGCGTTCCGGCGTGTCGGCACCGGCCGGAGACAACAGGCGCTCGATCGCGTCGAAGTGCTCGTTCGACTCGACCCCGAACTGCTGCCAGAGGGTTTCGATCAGCTCGCTCATGGCCCTCGCGCCTGCTTGGTTCTTCGCCCCTCTCCCCTTGTGGGAGAGGGGTTGGGGTGAGGGGTAAACGCCGATACCCCGACACCTTTCCGGCCTTCGGCCGCCCCCTCATCCCAACCCTTCTCCCACACAGGGGAGAAGGGCTTTTAGGCCTTTGCTGGGGGCGGGAGGCCGGCGGCGCGGCGGATGGCGACGATGATGTCGTGACCTTTTTTGTGCGCGAGATCGAGGCTCATCGTGCCGGACGGCTTGGCGATGATCTCGACGGCGCCCAGGGAACGGGCCTCGTCCGCTTCCGCCGAACCGATCTGGGCCACCGAGGAAATGATGATGACCTTGGCGCGGGAGATCAGCGACAGGTGCTCCATCACCTCAAGGCCCGTCATCTCCGGCATCTCGATGTCCAGAAGGACGATGTCCGGCTTCAGGGACTTGACCATGTCCAGCGCGACCTTGCCGTTTTCGGCAGCGCCGATCAGCTCCAGCTCCTCGTCGGACCGGACGATGTCGCCGATGATGGTGCGCATCAGCACCGAGTCGTCGACCAGCAGGATCCTAGGCTTCGCCATCGAACCGATTTCCTATGCTTCTTGAATGTTGAAGAGATGATTCAGCTTTCGCGCGATGGAGGCGACGGGTAGCACCTCGCCCGCCACGCCGGCGCGGATCGCCGATGTCGGCATGCCGTCCACCGCGCAGGACGCCGGGTCCTGGACGAGGACATGATGATTGCGGGCGGCGAAGGTTTTCGCCCCTTCCGTGCCGTCGTCCCCCATGCCGGTGAGGATGACGGCGACCGGCGCCACGGCCTCCGTCCCGGCGGAGCGGAACAGCTGGTTGGCCGAGGGGTGATAGATCTCCGCGCTGTCGGGGACTGAGCGCAGGACGAAGCGGCCCGAGGGTAGACGGCGCACCGTCCAATCGATGCCGCCCTTCAGGATGGTAACGACACCGTTTTCCAGCGTGGACCCGTCGGCGCCTTCCTCGACAGGACGTTTCAGCGAGCGGCCGAGTGAGGTGGCGAAGCCGCCGGTGAAGCTGGCCGGCATGTGCTGCGCCACGACCAGCGGGCAGGGGAGCTTGTCCAGCGCGCCCAGCAGTTCGACCAGGGTCACCGGGCCGCCGGTGGAGACGCCGACCACGACGAGGTCCGGGCGGCGCGCGGCACCGGGAGAAACAGTGCCGGGGGAAACGGTGCGGCGGACGGGTAGCGGGGCCGGTTCGGGGGCGGGGGCTTCGGCCGTCCGGCGCCAGCGGCCCCAGTGGCGGACCTTTTCGGTCAGCTGCCTTTCGATGGAGGCGAAGTCCAGCGTCACGAAGGACGTGTTCTTGCAGACAAAATCCACTGCGCCCGCCTCCAGCGCGCGGATGGTGGCCTCGGCCCCCTCCGACGTCTCGTTGGAAACCATAATGGAGGGCGGGCCCTTCTCACGCGAGATGGCCTGCACCGCCTCGATGCCGTCCATGATCGGCATGTTGAGGTCCATGGCGATGACGTCGGGCTTCAGCTTGCGCGACAGGCGCAAGGCCTCGGCGCCGTTGCGGGCCTCGCCGACGATGTCGATGTCGGTCGCCGATTCCAGCATCTTGCGCAGGGCGATGCGCACGAAGTTGGAATCGTCCACGACCAGCAGGCGGATACGCGGTTCGGTCATGCCAACGCTCCGGAGGGGAGGCGGGCGGGTACGGTGTCGGGCATCAGGCCCTCGGGCCGCAGCACCGGGATCAGCGCGTTGTCGAGGCGGATGACCGCCGAGGTCAGCCGGTCGGACATCGGGTCCACATTGTCGGAGGGGACCTTGCGGATGCGCTGCACCTCGTCGGCGACGACGGCGACGGTGCCGCCGGCGATCTCCACCAGGATGGCGGTGCCGAGATGGCTGGGATCAGCGCCCACTGGACGGCGCGTCAGCAGGCGGCGCAGGTCGAGGATGGGCAGGATCGCGCCGTCCACGTCGGTGATGCCGTCGAAGCTCTGCCCGCCGTTGGGAAGGCGCAGCCGTTCGGAGGACTCCACAACGCGGCGCACCCGTTCGAACTCCACGGCGTAGACGCGCCCATCGACGGTGAAGGTCAGGAAACGGCGGTAGTGGCGCTGTGGCAGGCGGCTGTCGTCCAATTCGCGCGCTTCCGGGATCAACCGGCCGATGTCGTCCAGATGGTCGCCGAGCATGCGCGTCCCGCTCCTCACTTCCAGCCAAGTGCCATCGTATTCGACGATTTCATCCGGTGCACTTCCATCGTTGCGTTCGGTAGCCTTCAGTTGATCTTCCGTAAAGCGCACGACGCCCCGCACGCTGTTCACTTGGACGGCGACGGGGCCGTGCGGGGTGGCGTAGACGACAGCGTGGCCGGAAGATGCAGAAGGTGCTGCGGCGAGCCCCCTTCCTCCCACGCCTTCGGCGCGGGCCCCTCCTTCCCCCACCTGACGGCGGGGGAAGGTTGAGTTCCCTCCCCCGCCGTCAGGTGGGGGAGGGTTAGGGTGGGGGCCCTTCGCGAACACGTCCACCAACAGCACGGGGTGGTGCTGCACCTGGCTCATGCCGCGTACGATGGCGGGAGCGTTGGGCAGAGGGCGGAGATCGGTGATCGCGAAGATCAGCACGATGTCGCGCATGTCCAGCGCGTAGCCACGCCCGCCAGCCTCGACAATCAGCAGGCGGACGGTTGGGCGGGGCGCGCCGTTGTTGAGCGGGGACGCGGCGACGCCGACGAGGGCGGCATCGTTCGGCAGATCGGCGAAGGCCATGCCGTGGCCGAGTTCGATGCGGGCCGGGTCGATCAGGCGGATGCCACGGCCGGCGTGATCGAAATGCGCGGCGATGGGGGAGGGACCGGCATCCTGAGGTTCGACGGCTTCGCGGGCGAGGGTTCCGCCGATGCGCCCGGCACGAAGGGCCAGCGTGCCGGCGCCGGAGCGCAGCACGACGAACAGCCCTCCCTTGCGGTTGGCGGGCCAGGTGAGGTCAAGCGCGGGGTAGCCGGTCAGATCGACGATGGGCAGCAGATGGCCGGCAACGTTGGCGATCCCTTCCACATGGACGGGGGCAAAGGGCAGGCGGGTCGTGGGAACGGCCTCGGCGATCTCCTCAACGTGGGATTCATCCACGGCGAAGGCGTGACCGGCGATGTCGAAAATCAGCAGGCCGCCGCTCATGCAGGGCCGCCGATTTTTCGGTAGGCCAGCGCGCGGTCGCCGCGATGCCTTTCGAACAGCTCCGGCCGGATGGGGCGGTCGGTGGTGCCGAGGACGAGCCAGCCGCCGGGACCGATCGCCTCGATCAGTTGGGTCTGCGCGGCGCGGCGGCTGTCGTCGTCGAAATAGATCATCACGTTCCGGCAGGACACGAGGTCGAAGCCCGTCTCCGGCGGCTGTGGGGCCATCAGGTTGTGCTGCTGGAAGCGCACCACCTTGCGGGCGTCGGCGCGCACCTTGCGGTAGTTCGGATCGGCGCCTTCCAACGGCACGAACCAGAGCCGGTATTCGGCCGGCAGGTCGCGGAAGGCGCCGAGCCCCTCGCCGCTGTAGCAGGCGTTGCGGGCCTGGCGGACGGCGATGCGGCTGATGTCGGTGCCCAGCACATCCACCGTCCAGGCGGTGACGACGCCGTGGTCGGTGCGCTGAGCCTCCCCAAGATCGGCCAGGGTTTCCAGGGCGAGGATGGCGAGGGAGTAGGGCTCCTCCCCCGTGGCGCAGCCGGCGCTCCACAGGCGGATGGTGCGCTCGGTTCGGCGGGCCTGGATAATGGCGGGCAGAACGTGGCCGCGCAGATGCGCGTGGTGGGGCAGGTCGCGGAAGAAATAGGTTTCGTGGATCGTCAGATTCTCGATCAGGCTCAGCCAATCCGGGCTGTCGGCGGGCGACTGCTCAATCACGCGGACCCAGCTTTCCAGCATGTCCAGCGGCATGGCCATCAGAATTCTGGACAGCTTACGCTCCAGCGGGCGGTCGTGGCGGATGCCGCTCTTGCGCCGCACGTCGTCCAGCAGGCGCCGCGCCAGCGCGCCTGTCACGTCGTTTGGCGTGACGTCTTCCGGAAGGTCGAGCGTGCCGGCGCCAGACATTCACGACGCCTTCAGGCGGGCAACGTGCTGGCGCGTTTCCTCGGCAAGGCGGGAGAGCTGGACCATGGTGGCCGTGATCTCCTCCGACGCGGCGGCGTTCTTGGAGGCGACGGTGCGCACGCTTTCCACGTTCGCCTCGATGCCCTTGATGGAGGCCTGCTGCTGTTCCATGGCGATGGCGACGGACTGGAACATGCGGTCCAGCTGCGTGACCCGCTCGGCAATGCCGTCCATCAGCTTGCCCACCTCGGCGGTGGCGGTCATGCCTTCCTCGGCCATGGTCGAGGCGGATTCGACGATCTCGGCGATCTGGCGGGCGCTTTCGACGGCGTTGTCGGCGAGCTTGCCGACCTCCTCGGCGACCACCTCAAAGCCCTTGCCCTGCTCCCCGGCGCGGGCGGCCTCGATGGAGGCGTTGACGGAGAGGATGTTGGTCTTGACGGCGATCTGGGTAATCGCCTCGGTGATCCGCCCGATGCGCCGGCTGTTGTCGGCGATGGTCTGCGACACGCGGACGAGGCGGGCCATCTCCTCCTTGCCCCTGGAGGCGAAGCCGGCGGCGGCCTTGACCATGTCCGAGGCGCTGCGCGTGTTGTCGGAAACGTCGGCGATGGCCTGGGCCGACTGGCCGATAGCCGAGGCGACGAGGTCGAGATCATCGGTCTGGGTCGAAGCGCCGTCGGCGACCTGCCCGACGGCGGTGCTCGCCTGACCGGCGGCGATGGCGACCTGGGTGGCCTGCTCGCCGATGCGGCGGAAGGTCGCACGAACCTCGTTCAGCTGCGCCGCCGTATCGGCGTGCGCACCGGCGAGCAGGCCGGCGGGGTGGTTCGGAGCCTCGGCGGCGGCATCGGTCAGGCTGCGGATGTCGGCGCGCAGGGCGGATTGCACCTGGGACAGGCGGTTGAGGGCGGCGGCGGTTCGGCCGAACTCGTCGTCCCTGCTGGGATGAGGGGCGGCGTCGAGGTCGCCGGAGGCGAGGCGGGCGGCCGATTGCTCCAGGGATGCCGCAGCGTCGGCGATGTCCAACAGGACGATCAGGCCGAAAACCAGGGCGACGGCCAGCGCGCCGCCGGTGACGGGCCACAGCAGGTCCGGCGCGTGCGTCGCCGTGACGGCGGGGGCCAAGGCGGCCACCGTGAAGAGAAGGACAAGGAGCAGCAGCTTCCGGGAGATGCGCAGGTTCGCCAGAAAGGACATGGTCACCCCTCTTCGTCCCGGTCGTAAAAACCTTCTTCCGTGTGCGGACAAATAGCATATCGGGGTAGATTTGTCTAAACTGCGGGAAGGCGCGCCGCCGAACTCCACCAACTGAGGACACCGCTGACGATGCCGATCGGAACCCGCATCGCCTTGGGCTTCGCCACCGTTCTCTTGCTGACGGTCAGCGTCGCGGTCATCGGCTGGAACGGGCTGTCCACCTACGCCGGGCGTGTCGAGCTGGCGAGCCGGACCAGCAGCCTCGACGCGAAGCTGAGCCGCGCGCGGCAGGAGGAGGGCCGCTATCTGGCCGAGGGCGATCCCACCGCCGTCCGTCGCGTCCGCGCGCTGTCCGACGAGATGAAGGGGGAGGCCGAACAGCTGCTCGCCCACACGGATTTCCCGGTGGATGCCGAGGCGTTGCGGGAGGTGGTCGCCAAACTGGATGCCTACCGAAAGGCGTTCGATCAGGTGGTGGCGCTGGGCGCGGACAAGTTCGGTGGCATGGAAAAGCTGCGCAAGCAGACGGCCTCGCTGATGGTGGTGGCGCAGACCCTGAATCAGGCGCAGGCGCCGCGCCACGCCGAGGCGTTGCGCCAGTTGAAGGCCGGCGAGGCGGGCGAGGACACGCTGGAGATTCTGGAGTCGTCCGGGCTGCTGCTGAACATCGCGGGGCGGCTGGTGCAGGAAACGCGCGGCGCGCTGCTGGGCGTGCAGCAATTCCTGCTCGACAACAACCCCGCCGGGCGGGCGCGCCTCGACGAAGGGATCAACAAGCTTCTGAGCGTCACCGGCGACGCGCGCACGAACGCGCGCGACAAGGCGACGCTGGCCGAGGTGGACAAGCTGACCCCCAGCGTGCTGGCCGTGGAGACGGAGTTCCTGCTGGTCGTCGATGTGGTGGAACGGCAGAACAAGGCGCGCGCCGCCATGATGGACGCCGCTGCGGCGGTCAGCGACCGCGTCGCCCATGTGGTTGCCGAGCAGATGGCCGACCGGGAGGCGGAGCGCACCCGTGCCTCGACCCTGATCACCGTCGGGGCGCTGGGGGCGCTGGCGGTGGGCGTGCTGTTCTCGCTGCTGATCGGGCGCAGCCTGACCCGGCCGATCACCGCCACCACGCGGGCGATCCAGCGCCTGTCGGAAGGCGATCTGACCGTCACCGTGCCCGGCACAGATCGGCGCGACGAGCTGGGGGCCATCGGGCTGGCGATCCAGAACGTAATCGCGGTGCTTCATGGGCTGCACGGCGAGATGCACCGGCTGTCGGGCGTTGCCGTGCAAGGGGGCGGGGAGCCGGTCGCCCATCAGGAATTCAAGGGCGCCTACGGCGAGATGGTGGCGCTGTTGCAGGAAACCGGCGCCGCCTTCCGCCGCATCGGGGAGCAGGCGACCCAGGTGGCCGTCGCCGCCGGGGAGGCCAGCACCGCCGTCGGCCACGTCTCGGAAGGCGCGCAGGAGCAGACCGACGACCTGGATCTGGTGGTCTCCGCCGTCGGGCAAACGGCGCGCGCCATCGCTCACGTGTCGGACAACACCCGCAACGCGTCGGACATGGTCAAGGCCGCCGCCGGCTTCGCCGAGCAGGGCAAGGAGGACATGGCGCGCCTCTTGAAGGTTTCCCAAACCATCGCCGACAACAGCCGGCGCATCGGGCGGATCACCGAGGCGATCACCCAGATCGCCGTCAAGACCAACATCCTCTCCGTCAACGCCTCCATCGAGGCCGCCCGCGCCGGGGAGCAGGGCAAGGGCTTCGAGGTGGTCGCCGAGGAGGTCGGCAAGCTCGCCGACAACGCCGTCGAAAGCGCCCGCCAGATCGCCGAGATCGTCGAATCCGCCTCGACCATGGCCGAGGAGGGCATGCAGGTGACCGGGCAGGTCGGCCGCATGATGGACGATCTGGCCGAGCGGGTGGCGCAGCTCGACCGCGTGTTCCAGTCGGTCGCCGTGGCGATGGAGGAGCAGCAGTCCTCCGTCAAGGAGATTGAGGCGAACGTGGAGAGCGTGCGCACCGTCGCCTCCAAGAACGCCGCCGCGTCGGAGGAGATCGCCGCGACCATGCAGCAGCTGTCGCGGCTGGCCGACGAGACCCGCCAGCAGGTGGCCCGCTTCAAAGCGGTTTAGCTGTTATATCAGAAACATATAGTCGCGTTGCAAAACGCATATTGGACAGCCGCCAAAGGCCGGGCGCACAGTCTTGCTGCAATGCAGCGTGCGTGAGAGGCAATTGTGGCGGACGGTGGTTTCGGCGGGCCGATCGAGGCGGCCCAAGGCGAGGCGGCCCAGAACTATCTCGTGGCGGGCAGCCCGGCCTACAAACGGGCGAGTCGAATCCTGTTCGTGGCCGGCTTCTCGACCTTCGCCACGCTCTACTGCGTGCAGCCGCTGATGCCGGAGTTCGTGCGGGAATTCGGCGTGAGCCCGGCCGAATCCAGCCTTGCGCTGTCGCTGTCCACCGGCGTACTGGCCATCGTCATGCTGATCGCCGGGGCGATTTCCGACCGGTTCGGGCGCAAGGCGATCATGGCCGCCTCTCTGCTCGCGTCGGGCGGGCTCGGCATCCTGGGGGCGCTGGCGCCGGACTGGGGATGGCTGCTCGGCGTGCGGGCGCTGGAGGGCATGGCGCTGAGCGGTCTCCCCGCCGTCGCCATGGCCTATGTGGCGGAGGAGGTCGATCCGCGCTCCGCCGGGGTTACCATGGGGCTTTACATCGGCGGTACGGCGCTGGGCGGCATGTCGGGGCGCGTCCTGACCGCCGTGGTCGCGGATGTGGCGACGTGGCGGGCGGCGATGGGCGTGGTGGGCGCGCTGGGCATCGTCGCGGCGCTGGCCGTGTGGCTGGGCTTGCCGGCCTCGCGCCGTTTCGTGCGGCGGCCGGCGGGGTTCCGGGAACTGGTCGCGGCGTGGCGCGGCCATCTGGGCGACGGCGGCATGCTCGCCCTGTTCGCCATGGGCTTTCTGTCCATGGGCGGCTTCGTGACGGTGTTCAACTACGTCAGCTTCCGCCTGATCGAACCGCCCTTCGACCTGCGGCCGGCGGCGGTCGGCGCGGTCTTCCTGGTCTACCTGTTCGGCGTGGTGAGTTCGCCGCTGTTCGGCGGTGTCGCCGGGCGGCTGGGGCCGGGGCGGGTGATGGCCGCTGCCGCGGTGATGATGACCGCCGGTTTGGCGCTGATGTGGCCGGACAATCTGTGGAGCGTTGCGGCGGGCATTGCGCTGTTCACCTTCGCCTTCTTCGGCGTCCATTCCATCGCGTCGGGCTGGATCGGGCAGCGGGCCAAGGCTAACCGGGGGCAGGCCTCCGCCATCTACCTGTTCTGCTATTACATGGGTTCGACCCTGGCCGGCACCGTGGGCGGATTCTTCTGGCACGGGCACGGTTGGGCCGGGGTGGCCGGCTTCGTCGGCGTACTGCTGGCGGTCGGCATGGTGGTGTCGCTGCGGCTGGCGATCCGGCGGTAGCTCTCCGATAACGCGCGTATGCTGTTGATTGTTAGCGTCGGGGTGGTTGCGTTTCCGGGGAATGAGCCTATTCTGGACGCATGACCCGCCTGACCGTCTACAGCGACAGCGACCCGAGCACCGTTGAACATTCGACCACCGACCGGGCGGTGATCGAAGCGCACCTCGCGTTGGCCGGCATCCTGTTCGAACAATGGGAGGCTGAGCAGCCCATCGCCGACACCGCCGATTCCGGTGCCGTGCTGACCGCCTACGCCGGGGCTGTCGCGACGCTGAAACAGGCGCGGGGCTTTCGGTCGGCCGACGTGGTGCGCGTGCCCAAGGGCATGCCGGGCACGGAGCCCCTGCGCGCCAAGTTCCTGTCCGAACACACGCACGAGGAAGACGAGGCGCGCTTCTTCGTGGAGGGCTCCGGCGCCTTCTACCTGCACCTGGACGACAAGGTGTACCGCATCGTGTGCGAGGCGGGCGACCTACTGAGCGTCCCGGCGGGGATCAAGCACTGGTTTGACATGGGGCCGGAGCCGCATTTCGCAGCCATCCGTTTCTTCACCCGGTCGGACGGTTGGGTTGCTGCATTCACGGGCGATGTGATCGCCGATCGCTTTCCCAAATATGACGGGCCCAAATATGACGGGCCCAAATAATCCGCAACGTTGACTGAGACCAAAGTACAAGGTTGGGGCCTGTCTCATTTGGTCGCAGCCCGTTGCGGACATGATGATCCACTGATACAAGCCATCCGGACATGAAACGTTTCTGACGCCGCTCGTGTTCGTCGGCGCCCAGGACTTCGGAGGTCGCATGACCACGGACGGCCACTCCGTTCCGCGTACGGGCAACAGCTTCATCGACGTGACGCACGCTGCGCTGATGGACCGCGTTGGAACGATTCGGCGGGAATGCGCGACGGGCGCGCCGCGCGAAGAGGTCGTTCCGCATTTCAGCGCCTTCGTGGAGGAGATGCGCGCGCATTTCGGCCATGAGGAGGTCATTATCCGCGCGGCCGGATTCGGCCATTGGGAGCAGCACGCGCACCAGCATTCCATGCTCGACCAGCAACTCGGTCGGCTGGTCGATTACGTGCGGGAATGCGAGGTTTCCAACGACTTCATGTGCACGGTTGCCGGCACGCTGGACGCTGTCCTGTGCAAGCACGAGATCCGCCACGACAGCGAATACGCTGGCCTGGTCCGCGATGCCTCCGCCCCCATCGAGGGCAAGACGCTGATCGTCTGGGGGGACGAGTTCGAAACCGGTGTGGCGCCGGTCGATGCCCAGCACCGTCAGCTGGTCGAGTGTCTGAACGAGCTTTATCGGATGAGTCTCGGCGGCGCGGCGGAGGCGGAAGCGCTGGCCCTGCTGGAGGCGGCGCACGACCATGTGCATGCCCATTTCGCGATGGAGGAGGGCGTGCTGCGCGCCTCCGTTCCCGGCCGCTTCCTCGCCCACCACGCGCATCACAAGATGCTGGAAGGGCAGTTCGCGCAGATCCGGCGGGAGGTCGAGGCCGAGCGTCTGGACTTCGGCGTGGCCGTGCGTGACTTCCTGCGCTTCTGGTTGATGGACCACATCCTGGGATCCGACCGCCCGGCCTTCGCGGCCGCCGGGATCGGGCGCAAGGCGCCATAAAAAAATCACTTGAATCCCAGGCCAAAAAGCGTAATTCATCGCGAACGACGCACTCGCACGTGCCAATGGCCCTCTGTGGTTATGCAACGACGTACCGCGTCCTTTTTGGCAGAACCGGTCATCAGTGGGCCGGTCCCGAGAGGGAGGTAAGTATGTTGGCTCACCACGGCTGGGCACTCAGACGGTAGCCCGTAGCCGGACATCGACGCTTTAGCACGCGGAGCGGTTTTGCCCGCGTGGGCGCTCGGCCCGGCTTTTCACCGTCACCTTTCCGAACAAACCGAATTCCGTTCCGTGGCCGCCAACGCCACGCCGGATCGCCGTCTGCTCACTGGGCCCTTTTGAACAGGGTGGCCCAGGGTAAGGAGTGCGCCATGGGCTTCATCCGTTCCCGTTCCGCCGTCGCCCCGCTCCGTCGTGGCATTCCCGTCCAGGCTTCGGCCGTGGCGACCCGCCGCACGTCGGTCGTGCAGGCCGTCGCCATGCACCAGCCGGAAGACCCGATGCACTGCATCCGTCCGGGCGTGCTGAAGGACACCGCGCGCAGCTTCGTCGCGGCCTTCGATCAGGCCGTGGCCGGCGACGTGCTGTACGCCGTGAAGTGCAACCCGGAACCGGCCGTGCTGCGCGCTCTGTGGGACGGCGGCGTGCGTCATTTCGACGTGGCCTCGCCGGGCGAAATCCGCCTGATCCGCCAGATGTTCCCGGACGCCGAGCTGCACTACATGCATCCGGTCAAGGGCCGTCAGGCGATCCGCGCAGCCTACCAGCAGTATGGCGTGCGCGACTTCGTGCTCGACAGCATGGAGGAGCTTCAGAAGATCCTGGAGGAGACGGGCGACGCGCAGGATCTGGGCCTGGTCGTGCGGCTGGCGCTGCCGAAGGGCAACGCGGTCTACGACCTGTCCGGCAAGTTCGGCGCGGCGTTCGACGACGCGGTGGAGCTTCTGCGCGCCGTGCGTATGGTCGCGCCGAAGGTCGGGCTGTCGTTCCACGTCGGTTCCCAGATGCTGGACCCGGCCGCCTACGAACGCGCGCTGGAACTGGCCGGCCGCGTGATCGCGGAGTCCGGCGTGGTGATCGACGTGCTGGACGTGGGCGGCGGCTTTCCCGTCTCCTACCCCGGCGTCACCCCGCCGCCGCTTGGCGACTTCATGGCGGCGGTCGCCCGTGGCGTGGCGCGGCTGGATCTGCCGGCGCACTGCCGCGTCTGGTGCGAGCCGGGCCGCGCGCTGGTGGCGCCGGGCGTGTCGCTGGTCGTGCAGGTGATCAAGCGCCGGGGCAACGAGCTGTTCATCAACGACGGCGTCTATGGTGCCCTGTCGGACGCGGGCGTGCCCGGTTTCCGCTTCCCGGCCCGGATGATCCGCCCGTTCGCGGCGATGGCCGACGCGCCGCTGGAGGCCTTCTCCTTCTACGGCCCGACCTGCGACAGCGCCGACAAGATGAACGGCCCGTTCCACCTGCCGGCCGACATCCGGGCCGGCGACTGGATCGAGCTGGGCCAGTTGGGCGCCTATGGCTCCTGCCTGCGCACGGCCTTCAACGGCTTCGATCAGGCGCGGGTGGTCGAGGTGTTCGACCGGCCGCTGCTGGAGACGCCGGGCTACGACCTTGAGACCTGCGCGGCCTAAATGTCGCGCGGAAAAGCTGTGGATATCTCAAGAAAATCACCGTAAACACTCACCGCGAACATTCGTTGGCCTGACGATCCCCGCCGCCCGTAAGAAGGGGCGGGATCGTCGGGCTTTGGTTTTGACTCGCCAGCCTCGGGGGACCTTTCATCATGACCCTGGACACCAAGCACTGCACGTTCACCGGCCGCATGGTCATTGTCGGCTTCGGATCGATCGGCCAGGGAGTGTTGCCCCTGATCTTTCGCCACATCGGCATCGCGAAGGAGCAGATCACCATCGTGACCGCCGAGGAGCGCGGGCATGAGGAGGCGGACGAGTTTGGCGTCAAGTTCATCAACCTGCCGCTGACGAAGGAAAACTATGTCCAGGTGCTTGAGCCGATGATCGGCAAGGGCGACTTCCTGGTGAACCTGTCCGTGGACGTGTCCTCCATCGCGCTGTTCGAGTTCTGCCACAAGGTCGGCGCGCTCTACGTCGACACCTGCATCGAGCCGTGGGTCGGCGGCTACACCGACACCTCGCTGTCACCGTCGCTGCGCTCCAACTACGCGCTGCGCGAATCGGCGCTGTCGCACCGCCCGGCCTTCGAGGGCGGGCCGACCGCCGTGATCACCCACGGCGCCAACCCGGGTCTGGTCTCGCACTTCGTGAAGCAGGCGCTGCTGAACATCGCCCGCGACACCGGCGCGCCGGTCGAGACGCCGACCACCCGCGAGGGCTGGGGCAAGCTGGCCGCCGGCCTCGGCGTCAAGGTGATCCACATCGCCGAGCGCGACACCCAGGTCGCCAGCGTGCCGAAGAAGGTGGGCGAGTTCGTCAACACCTGGTCCATCGACGGCTTCGTTGGCGAGGGCTGCCAGCCGGCCGAACTCGGCTGGGGCAGCCACGAAAAGCATTTCCCGGAGGACGGCCGCCGGCATGAGTTCGGCAGCGACGCGGCCATCTACCTGATGCGTCCGGGTGCCTCGACCCGCGTGCGCACCTGGACCCCGCTGGAGGGGCCGTTCCACGGCTTCCTCATCACGCACAGCGAGTCGATCTCCATCGCCGACTACTACACGGTGCGCGAGGGCGGCCACGTCGCCTACCGGCCGACCGTGCATTACGCCTATCACCCGTGCGACGACGCGGTGAAGTCGGTGCACGAGCTGGCCGGCAAGAACTGGCACATGCAGAGCGAGCAGCGCCTGCTGATGAACGAGATCGTCAGCGGCACCGACGAGTTGGGCGTCCTGCTGATGGGCCACAAGAAGGGGGCCTACTGGTACGGCTCGCGCCTGTCCATCGACGAGGCGCGCAAGCTGATCCCGTACAACAACGCCACCTCGCTCCAGGTGACTGTGTCGGTGCTCGCCGGCATCGTGTGGGCCATCGAGAACCCGAACCGCGGCATCGTCGAGCCGGACGAGATGGATTTCCAGCGCGTGCTGGAGGTCTGCTCTCCGTACCTCGGCGAGGTGGTTGGCGCCTATGGCGACTGGACGCCGTTGCAGGACCGCAACCGCCTGTTCCCGGAGGACGTGGACCAGGACGATCCGTGGCAGTTCAAGAACTTCCGCGTGGTGTGAGGATGAAAGGGGCTCTTCGGGGCCCCTTTTTCATTGGGGCGTAATGCGGCGATTCATGAACGGAATTTCATGTTCCCGCAACGGAGGGGACAGCCGCCGCCCGCTATAAACTCCGTCATTGCGATGGTTGATTTTCATCGAGTTACCCCCCGGCGGCACCCACCGCCGGCCTCTGCGACCCGGTTCTCTCCCCGCTATGCACCGGGTCGCGTCCTTTCGGCGGAGCGCGAAGGGAGGGTCATGTGGGTTCCGGCATCCCCCGCCACCGGAACCCGCGATCCTTCGCGCTCCGTCTTTTTCTTTTTTGGGCGCTCAGCTTTTCAACAACAGCCAAGACACCGCAGCGCTTGACGCGAGGGCCGGTGGGCGGGATTGAATGGGGCTCGTCCCACCCGTCCCGTTTCCCCCGCGAGACCCCGTGCGCCCCGCCATCCTGTTTCCCCTGTTCAAGCCGGTGACGGCGCTTCCCGGCCTCGGTCCGCGTCTGGGCAAGCTGGTCGAAAAGCTGGCGGGCCCCTGCGTGGTGGATCTGCTGTGGCATTTGCCGTCCGGCGTCATCGACCGGCGCTTTTCGCCGAAGATCGCCGACGCGCCGAACGGGCGGATCGCGACCATGACGGTGCGGGTCGATTCGCACGCGCCGCCGGTCAACCCGCGCCACCCCTACAAGATCCGCTGCACCGACGAGACCGGGGTGTTGGAGCTGATCTATTTCCATGTGAAAGGCGACTGGCTGACCAAGCAGTTGCCGGTCGGGCAGACGGTCGTGGTCTCGGGCAAGGTGGAGTGGTTCCACGACACGCCGCAGATCACCCACCCGGATGCGGTGGTTCCGCTGGAATCCAAGGACGAGATTGAGGCGGTCGAGCCGGTCTATCCGATGACGGCCGGGTTGCCCGCCAAGACGCTGCGCAAGGCGGTGCGCGCCATGCTGAACGACGTGCCGGACCTGCCGGAGTGGCAGGATGCGGCGTGGCGGTCGCGCAACGGCTATCCGACTTGGGCCGAGGCGATCCGCCGCGCCCACACGCCGGAGGACGAGGCCGATCTGGCGCCCACTGCGCCGATCCGGCGGCGGCTGGCCTATGACGAGCTGCTGTCCAACCAGTTGGCACTGACGCTGGTCCGCATGCAGCAGCGGCGGCTGTCGGGCCGCGTGACGCAGGGCGACGGGCGGCTGCGCGGCAAGGTGCGGGAGGCGCTGCCCTTCGCGCTGACGGGTTCGCAGGCGGAAGCGCTGGAGGAGATCTACGCCGACATGGCGGCGGAGCGGCGTATGCTGCGGCTGCTCCAGGGCGATGTCGGCAGCGGCAAGACGGTGGTGGCTCTGCTCGCCATGCTGAACGCGGTGGAGGCGGGGTCGCAGGCCGCGCTGATGGCGCCGACGGAAATCCTGGCGCGGCAGCACGCGGAAAGCCTCGCCCCGCTGTGCAAGGCGGCGGGGGTGGACATCGCCCTGCTGACCGGGCGCGACAAGGGCAAGGCGCGGCAGGCGGTGCTGGACCGGCTGGCCTCGGGCGAGCTGCCGCTGCTGGTCGGCACGCACGCACTGTTCCAGGAGGATGTGGCCTTCAAGGATCTGGCGCTGGCCGTCATCGACGAGCAGCATCGGTTCGGCGTTCACCAGCGGCTTCAGCTGTCGGCCAAGGGGCGGGCGGTGGACGTGCTGGTCATGACCGCGACGCCGATCCCGCGCACGCTGACCCTGACGGCTTATGGCGATATGGACGTTTCCCGCCTGACCGAGAAGCCGGCCGGGCGCAAGCCGATCCAGACCGTCACCATCGGGCTCGACCGGCTGGAGGAGGTCGTCGGCGGCATCCACCGCAAGGTCAAGGAGGGCGCGCGGGCCTATTGGGTCTGTCCGCTGGTCGAGGAATCCGAACAGTTGGACCTTGCCGCCGTGACGGAGCGGCATGCCTTCCTGCGGGCGACCTTCGGCGACCGGGTCGGGCTGGTGCACGGCAAGATGCGCGGGCCGGACAAGGACGCGGTGATGGCGGCCTTCGCGGCGGGCGATCTCGACGTGCTGGTCGCCACCACGGTCATCGAGGTCGGCGTCAACGTGCCGGAGGCCACCGTCATGGTGGTGGAGCACGCCGAGCGATTCGGGCTGGCCCAGCTGCACCAGTTGCGCGGCCGGGTGGGACGCGGCGAGAAGCCCTCCACCTGCCTGCTGCTGTTTGACCCGCAGCTGACCGAGACGGCGCGCGCCCGGCTGAAGACCATGCGCGACACGGAAGACGGCTTCATCATCGCCGAGGAGGACCTGCGCCTGCGCGGAGCCGGCGAGGTGCTGGGCACCCGTCAGTCCGGCCTGCCGGAATTCCGCATGGCCGATCTGGCGGTGCATGGCGAGCTGCTGGCGGCGGCGCGGGACGACGCCCGGCTGATTGTGGACCGTGACCCTGAGCTGTCCAGCCCGCGCGGACAAGCGCTGCGCACGCTGCTGTACCTGTTCGAGCGGGACGCGGCGGCGAAGACGCTGCGATCGGGGTGAGAGGCTTTACGCTCGCTTCCGTTCCGGGGCGGGTGTGGCGGTCACCTCGCGCGGTTTGCGGTCGGGCGGGGTGACGATGCCGCCGGACATCACCAGCTTCAGGCCGTCCTCGACGGTCATGTCCAGAACCGTCACCTCGCGCCGGGGCACGATCAGCAGATAGCCGGCGGTTGGCGGCGCGCAGGGGATGAAGACATTCACCATCTCCTCCGCCGAGACCTTCTGCACCTCCGGGTGGGCGCTGCCGGTGATGAAGCCCAGCGACCAGACGCCCAGGCGCGGGTACTCGATCAGCACGACCTCGCGGAAGGCGTTGGACTTCTTGGCGAGCACCGTTTCGAAGATCTGCTTCACCGCGCCGTAGATGGAGCGCACGACCGGCATGCGCCCCACCACCCCTTCGCCGATGCGCAGGACGAGCCGGCCGACGTAGCCAGCGGCGAAGGCCCCGATCAGCGTCAGCACGACGATCACCGTCAGAACGCCGATGCCGGGGATGGAAAAGGGCAGGTAGTTTTCCGGATTGTAGGCGGCCGGGATCAGCGGGCGGATGTGGCCGTCGATCAGCGACACGAACCACCAGGCGATGTAGATCGTCACGGCGGTCGGCGCGGTTACCAGCACGCCGGCCAGGAAATAGGCGCGCAGCCGCGCGATCAGCCCGATCCCCTCATGCCGGGGCGGGCGCGGGGCCGTGGCCTCCGCCGTCGTGGGTTGGCCTTCCTGTTCGCTGCCCGCCACCGTCCACCCCCGAAAAGCGCCGATGCGCCATAGTGATACAGGATAATGGTGGGGCTCAACCGGATTGGTGCATCGGGCGGAACTCCGTCCGGATGAGTGGGCCGGCGGACGCGCGGGCATCACATGGAGGGCAATGGATCAAAGCCCCCGACTGGTCTCAGTTGCCACCGCCCTGCCGCCGCACCGGCTCGACCAGCACGACACGCTGGCCGCCGCGCGGGCGGTGTTCGGGCCGCGCATGCGGGATTTCGACCGGCTGGCCCCGGTCTTCGCCAACACCGGCATCGAATCGCGCCACGCCGTGATGCCCATGGAATGGTACCTGGAGCCGCGCGGCTGGCCGGAGCGCACCGCCGCCTTCCGCGACGGGGCGCTGGCCCTGCTGGAAGAGGCGGCGGGCAAGGCGCTGGCGCGGGCGGGGATGAGGCCGCAGGACGTGGATGCCATCGTCTGCGCCTCCACGACGGGGATCGCGACGCCGAGTCTGGAGGCGATGCTGCTGGAGCGCATGGGCTTCCGGCCGGAGACGATGCGCGTCCCGCTGTTTGGGTTTGGCTGCGCGGGCGGGGTGCTGGGGCTGGGGCTGGCCGGAATGCTGGCGCGGGCCGTGCCGGGGATGACTGTGCTGTTCCTGGTGGTGGAACTCTGCACGCTGGCCTGCCGGACGGGAGAGGCGACGCCGACCAACGTGGTGGCCAGCGCCCTGTTCGCCGATGGGGCGGCCGCCGCCGTGGTCCGGGCGGGCGGGGGGAGCGGGCCGCGCCTGATCGCCAGCGGAGAGCACACCTGGCCGGACACCCGCGACGTCATGGGTTGGCGGGTCGAAGACGACGGGTTCGGCGTCATCTTCAGCCAGGACATTCCGGACCTGATTCGCACGCGGCTGGGGCCGGTGGTGGAACGCTTCCTCGACGGGCAGGGCGTGGCGCGCGGCGACCTTGCCGGGCTGGTCTGTCACCCTGGCGGGGCCAAGGTGCTGCACGCGCTGGAGGAGGTTCTCGCCCCGGTGTCGGACGGGCTAGAGGATGCCTGGGCGGTGCTGCGCGACTGCGGGAACATGTCGGCGGCGAGCGTGATGTTCGTGCTGGAACGGCGGATCGCGGGCGGGGCCAAGGGGCCCCATCTGATGAGCGCGCTGGGGCCGGGCTTCACCGCCGCGCTGGCTTTGCTGGAGTTGTGACGATGGAACTGCCGACGATGGGGTTGCCGCAGATCATCGTTTTGCTGGTCGCCGCGCAGAGGCTGGCGGAACTGGCCCTGGCGCGGAGGAACACGAAACAGTTGCTGGCCGAGGGAGCGCGGGAGGTCGGGGCGGCGCACTACCCGCTGTTCGTGGCCTTGCACGCCGGGTGGCTGGCCGTGCTGTTCCTGGGCACGCCGGCCGATGCGCTGGTGGACGGGGCGCTGATGGCCCTGTTCCTGGCCTTGCAGGCTGGGCGGGTCTGGGTGGTCGCCAGCCTGGGGCGGTTCTGGACGACGCGGGTGGTGACGCTGCCGGGGGCGCCGCTGGTGCGGCGCGGGCCGTTCCGCTGGGTGCGCCACCCCAACTACCTGGTGGTGGCGGGGGAACTGGCCGTGCTGCCGCTGGCCTTCGGGGAGGTCTGGATGGCGGTGCTGTTCTCGGCGCTGAACCTGCCGCTGACCCTGCACCGCATTCGGGTCGAGGAGGCTGCTCTTGGCGACCGCCGGGGGATCACGCGGCCAAGAAGCAGGCCAGCGTGACGCAACCGGCGATGGCGGCGCCGTCCAGATGGTTGGGGAAGGCGTGCCAGAACTCTTCCTTGCTGACGGGCTCCGGCTCGTCGTACTCGTCCAGCCACAGGCCGGCGGGCAGGCCGCCGTTGGTGCGCTCGGCGATCGCGCCCGACAGGTGGGCCATGGCGACGGCCAGATAGCAGAACTTCACGAAATTCAGCAGGAAGGCCATGGTGCCGCCGGCCTCGACGATCGGGTCGGTGACCCCGCCCATGGCGGCCACGGCGGTCGCCATCGCAACGGCCGCCGCGAACGGGATGGCGACGACCGACAACAGGCGGTTGGTGTCGACGCGGCGTGCGTTGGGAATGATGATGGACATGGCTTCCGAAACTCCGTGTGCGAATGACCTCCTTTCTGCGGGAGCAGGGTTAACGGGACGTTAGCGATAACCTTTGGTTACAGACCATTCCACCTTTGCGCAGACGCGGGTATGCTCCCTACCCGTTCGAAGGGAGTGGTTCCGGTGGCTGGGGACATTCACACAAACAATTTGGATGGCATCGACCTGCTGCGCCCACTGTCGGCGGAGGAGCGGGCGGCCATCGCGCGCCAGTGCCGCTGGCGCCATTTCCAGGCGAACGAGCTGATCATTGATCACTTGGGCGAGACCCGCGACGCGGTCTTCATTGTCGAAGGGCGGGTGCGGGTGCTGAGCCATTCCGCTTCGGGCCGCGAGATCAGCTTCGACGACATCGAGGCGGGCGGCTTCTTCGGCGAGATGTCGGCCATTGACGGGCTGCCGCGCTCGGCCTCCGTCGCGGCGGTGGAGGACGGGACGCTGGTCGCCTTCTTGGCGCCCAAGCCCTTTCAGGATCTCGTCACCGGGCATCCAGACTTGGCCATCGCGGTCATGAAGCGGCTATGCCGGGTGGTGCGGCTGACCACCGACCGCATCATGGAACTGTCCACGCTGGGCGCCAACAACCGGGTCCATGCGGAACTGCTGCGGCTCGCCAAGCGGGGGCGGATGGAGGGCAAGGCCGCCGTCATCGCGCCGATCCCCGTCCACGCGGACATCGCCAGCCGGGTCAGCACCACCCGCGAGACGGTCGCCCGCGTTCTGAGCGACCTTGCCAAGGAAAGGCTGGTCGAGCGGCGGGCCGACGCGCTGGTCGTCCGCGACGTGCGCCGGCTGGAGGAAATGGTCGAGGACGTGCGCGGCGGCGCGTGAAAAGGGGCGTGAAAAACCCGGCGGAATGAGGGGCTTATGGGCTCGCGTTTCTTCGATTGTGTACGGTAGAGTGCGCGCGCTTCGCCCCCCTGCACAAGTTCTACGCCGATGCCGCACTCCACCACGCTCGACGAGGTGCTGATCATCCTGTTGGCCGCCGTGGCCGTGGTCCCGCTGTTCCAGCGACTGAGGTCCAGCCCGGTGCTGGGCTACCTCGTCGCCGGCATGCTGATCGGGCCGCATGGGCTGGGCGTGGTCGGCAATCTGGAGAGCGCCACCTTTCTCGCCCACTTCGGCGTCGTCTTCCTGCTGTTCGCCATCGGGCTGGAACTGTCGGTGGAGCGCCTGCGGGTGATGCGGCGCACCGTCTTCGGGCTGGGCACCTTGCAGGTGGTCGTCACGATGGCGGGCGCCTGGGCGGTTGGCCGCCTGTTCGGCCTCTCGAGTCCGGCGGCGCTGATCGCGGCCGGCGGCGTGGCGCTGTCCTCCACCGCCGTGGTCCTGCAAATCCTGATCGAGCGAAACGAACTGACCGCCCGGCACGGGCGCGTGTCCTTCGCGGTGCTGCTGCTTCAGGATCTCGCGGTGGTGCCGCTGCTGGTCCTCGTGCCGCTGCTCGGCACCTATGAGGCGAACATCGCGACGGCGATGGGGCTTGCCGCCGTCAAGGCGGTGGTGGCGCTGGTCGGCATCATGGTGCTGGGGCGCAAGGTGCTGAGCCCGCTGCTGCGCACGGTGGCGTCCGCCCGCTCGCCGGAGCTGTTCACCGGCGTCACGCTGCTGATCGTGCTGGGGGTGGGCTGGCTGACGGAGCGGGCCGGGCTGTCCATGGCGCTGGGCGCCTTCCTGGCCGGTCTGGTCATCGCGGAGACCGAATTCCGCCATCAGGTCGAGGCCGACATCGAGCCGTTCCGGGGCATCCTGCTGGCCCTGTTCTTCATGACCGTGGGCATGACCATCGACCTGCGCCTGATCCTGAACGAGGCGGTGTCGGTGGCCGGGCTGCTGGCCCTGGTGGTGGTCGGCAAGGCGCTGGTTCTGGCCGTGCTGTGCCGTGCCTTCGGGCAGGCGCCGGGGCAGTCGCTTCAGGTCGCGCTGGGGCTGGCGCAGGGCGGCGAGTTCGCCTTCGTGCTGTTCGATCAGGCGGCCGGGCTGGACGTGCTGCCGCGCGAGGTGGCGCAGTTGCTGATGGTCGTCATCGCCCTGTCGATGGCGGCAACCCCCTTCCTGGCGGCTGCCGGGCGGCGTCTTGCCCACCAGATGACCGCCGCCCCGCAGGCCGAGCTTCAGCGCATCGAGGGTGAGACCGCCGACCTCGACCAGCATGTGCTGATCGCAGGGTTCGGGCGCGTCGGCCAGACGCTGGGCCGCTTGCTGGAAGCCAACCGCATCCCCTATGTGGCGCTGGATCTGGAGCCCAAGCGCGTGTCCGAAGGGCGCCAGCGGAACCTGCCGGTCTATTTCGGCGACGCCGCCCGTCCCGACGTGCTGAAGGCCGCCGGCGGCGCCCGCGCCCGCGCGGCGGTGGTGACGCTGGACCACCCCCAGGCCGCCGAACGCGCCGTCCGCTCGCTGCGCCGCCTGCGTCCGGACATGCCGATCATCGTGCGCGCCCGCGACGGCAGCCACCGCGAGACGCTGGAGAAGGCCGGCGCGACCATGGTGGTGCCCGAGGCGGTGGAGGCCAGCCTGCAACTGGGCGGCACGCTGCTGCGCGGCATCGGCAAGCCGGCGGACGAGGTGTCCTATGTGCTGGACCTCTTCCGCGACGAGGCCTACGCGCGTCTGGGCGGGATGATCCCGGCCCGTCCGCAGCGGACCGCTGGGCCGCCGCCGATCAGCCTGGACGATCTGAACGACCCGCGCCGTTAACGTTGCCGGCGGTGCGAGAGGCTTTGCCTCTCGCGCTCTCCACCAAGGGCCGATGTGGCCCTTGGAACCCGATTCCTGTGTGAGGGCGGAGGACGGAGGTCAGGTGAAGATGAAATCCCGGCCTGGAAGCATGTCGTGGAGGATTTGCCGCTCGTCCTGGTAGGCGGTCAGCATGGAACCGTCGGTGAAGGTAAAGACGGTCGCGCGTTCGGTCTCGGTTTGGGAGACGAGGTCAGCCGGCGTGTAGCCCTGGAACTCGATACGGTCGCCGTACCCCTGGTCGAAGCCGAGGATGGTGTCGTCGCCGAACCCGCCGCTGGTCCTGGTGTAGATGTACCGGTCGGCGCCGTCGTCGGGGCCGGTGCGGATGAAATAACCGTCGACGATGTAGTCGTTCCCGGTGCCGCCGTCGTAGACGTCGGCGCCGGTGTAGTCGATCATGCGGTCGTTGCCGGCTCCGCCGATCATGACGTCGTCGGTTTCGAGAAAGTCGCGGATGGTGTCGTCACCAAGGCCGCCGTCGGCCGTGTCGTTGCCGAAGGACAGTTCTATGGTGTCGTTGCCCGCACCGCCATAGACCTGATCGGCGCCACCGGGATAGAGGGGCTGGCCGAAGATGTCGGCGATGTCGTCGTAGAGCGTGTCGTCTCCGTCCTCGCCAAAGATCCGGTCGCCGCCACCAAGGCCGAAGATCGTGTCGGCACCGCCCTTGCCCCGGATCCGGTCGTCCCTCATGGTTCCGGAAATTTCCTCGGGCCTGTTGTGTCCGTTGATGACGGCCATGGCGTTCCTCCCGTTTGTTTTGAAAATGGAAACGCTTTCGAAGATCTCTGCGGGTTTGGCGGAAACGAAGCCGTGCCGGCATAGCAATCATACGCCGGTATGATTCCCGGTTCGTTGCCTGAATTCTTGTGTTTTGTGGTGTAATGTTATGAGTGCCGATGATTTCTAACAAACAGTCATTCGGATGCTTTTTCTCCGAAGGGATGGCGCTGACTTTCACAGCGAGCGGCGGGCGTGGCAGGCGCTACCCCGCTATCGCGGCGCTGCCGGAATCCTTTCGGGCAGGGTCGGTCGGTCCGGATTTATGGCCTCAGGCGCTTTTGCGTTCCGTCTCCGCCACTTCGGCGGGGATTTCGCCGAGCGTGCCGAGCTCGTCCAGATGCGTGATGGCGCCAGTGACGTTCGTCGCCACGCGGTCGGCGGCGGTCTCGGCGGTGGCGCGCTCGGGCGCGTCGGCGGCCGGGTGGGCGCTCCACAGGCACAGCAGGACCGGCACGTTCGGGCCGAAATGCAGGCGCATGCGGCGCACCATGCGGCGCGCGTGCGGCAGGGAGGTGGGGTTCAGGTAGGACAGCGCGACCGCCGCCACCCCGGACGTGCCCAGCGCCACGATGTTGCGCGCGGACACCGTTTCACAGGACACCACGTCGGCCTGGGCGCCGCGCTGGCGCAGGGTTTGGGCGAGAAGGTTGGCCGCGGCCTCGTCCAGGTTGTTGCGCGCGCCGACGCAGAGGACGCGGGTGGCGGGCGAAGCCCGGTTGGCCGCATCCGCGCCGGAGACTGCGTCGGAGGCGGCGGGCGCGGGCGCGGGGGCCGGTTCCACCAACTCGTCCATCAGGGCGGCCATACCCTCGGTCACCGCTTGGCGGCCTTCGGGATTGAGGGTGCCGCGCTGGCGGTCCTGCTCGGCCAGTGACAGGGAGGGCAGGAGGATCCTGTCGCACAGCTCCGGCAGGCTGCATTCGGTCAGCTTGTCCTCGGCGATTTCGGCGGCTTCAATGGGATCGCGGGCGAGCAGGCGCTGGTAGATCTTGGCCTCGTCGGGAAGAACCTGCCGGTCGCCCAGCATCACCTCCAAGAAGCGCAGTTGCGGAACATGGCGGCCGAGGACGACCAGACAGACCGTCAGAGGTGTTGCCAGCAACAGGCCGACCGGCCCCCACAGCGCCGTCCAGAACACCGCCGCGACGATGATCGCCAGTGACGACAGGCCGGTGGCGGAACCGTAGAGCCACGGCTCGACCACGTTGTTGGAGAACAGCTCCACCGCCACGAACAGGGCGATGGTCATCAGCGGCAGCGTCCAGCCGGGGTCGACCGCGAAGGACAGCAGGATGGGGAAGGCCGCCGCGATCACCGGCCCCAGGAAGGGGATGAAGCGCAGCACCGTCGCCAGCAATCCCCACAGCAGCGGGTTCGGCACGCCAATCAGCCAGAGCCCGACGCCGATGGGAACGCCGTAGGTGACGTTCACCACGACCTGCATCAGAAGGTAACGGCTGACCCGCTCGCCGGCGTCGTTCATGGCCTCGGTCGTGCGGCTGAGATCGCCGGAACCGGCCAGCCGGATCAGGCGGTCGCGCAGATCCTCCCGCTGCAACAGCATGAAGATGGTGAAGACCAGCACCATGCCCGCCGTGGCGATGGGGGCGAGCACGGGGCCGAGGATGTCGCGCATCACCTCCAGCGGTGCGGGATCGGGCTGCTGGACGCGGACGGTGATCGGCTCCGGCTCGGGCGGCGGTGTGGCGGGGCGCGGGGTGGCGGTGGTGGGTGAAGATTGGGGCGACGGTTGGGGCGCGGGCTGATCCTGTTTGGTGGCCTGCTCCAACTCCTGGCGGAGGTCGCGGAAGGCTTCGGTCGCCTGCTTCAGGACGCCGCTCTCGGCGGTCGAGGTGGCCGAGCGCAGGGACTCGATCTTGGCGTGGAGGTTGCGCTGGTAGAGGGGAAGGTTGTTGGCGAGATCGCCGATCTGGTTGCCGACCACCATGCCGAAGCCGGCGATCCCGACGAAGACCAAAGCGACGACCGCAAGGACCGAGGGGATACGGCCCAAGCGCCAGCGTTCCAGCCGGCTGACGATGGGGGTGAGCACGAAGCTGAGCAGAACCGCCAGCGCGATGGGCACCAGGATGTCGCTGCCGACGTACAGCGTCACCACGACCAGGGCGATGACCAGCAGGGTCGTCTGGGCCGAGGCGGGCGGCGCGGCCTTCGACACCGGAATGGGGCGCACTTGCAGTTGGCGGGCGGTGTCTTCGGCCATGATCAGTTGAGCTTTTCGGTTGGGCTTTCAGGGCGGGGTGCCAACCGAGAACACGTGCCCGCGAGGGCCGGTTCCTGAAGCGTGGCCGGGCAGCGTGAGGATTGGGGGCCTCCGGCTGTTTGCTTGGGCGTACTTGTCGCTTTTTGCGGAGGGTTCGATGCGCAAGGTCGCGATTCCCGTGCTGTCGGCCGTCGTCCTGCTGTCCCTCGGCGGCTGTGCCGAGATGGGAAGCTGGTTCGGAGGCGACTCCAGCCAGCAGGCCAACCGGCCCATTTCGGAACAGTCGTTGCAGACCGCCTCGCGGTTGGAGCCGCGGGCGATGATCGGCAAGAATGTGGTCGCCTATGACGGGCAGAAGGTCGGAACGGTCGATGACGTGATCATGAACCGCAACAACCGGCCGAGTCAGCTGGTCGTCTCCAGTGGCGGCGTCATGGGGATCGGCGCGCGCAACGTGGCGCTCGACATGAACAACGTCCGCTATTCGCCCCAGCAGGACGCCATCGTCGCGACGCAATTGACCAAGGAGCAGTTCGCGAACCTGCCGGAGTTCCAGTACGGCGGGAACATGATCTCGCTGAACAAGCAGAAGACCGGGTACTAGGCCCGATCAGTCCTCCGGCTTGCCGGAGCGGAGCCGTTTGATGGCGGAACGCTGACCCTTGGCCTCCAGGCGACGTTTCTTGGAGCCAAGGGTCGGCTTCGTCGGGCGGCGCGGCGTCGGCGGGATGGAGGCCTCGCGGATCAGTTCGGTCAGGCGCTCCAGCGCCTCCTGGCGGTTGCGGTGCTGCGTCCGGTGACGGTCGGCCATCAGGATCAGCACGCCGTCCTGGGTCAGGCGGCTGCCGGCCAGCCGTTCCAGCCGGTGGCGCACGTCGTCCGGCAGGTTGGGGGAGTTGCGCACGTCGAAGCGCAGTTCCACGGCGGTGGAGAGCTTGTTGACGTTCTGCCCGCCGGGACCGGAGGAGCGCACGAAGCTCTCCTTCAGTTCGTCGTCGTCGAGCGAGATGCGGTGGGTGATGCGGATCATGCGTCGGTAACGCTCAATCCGCCGCGACCGTCACGCCTTCCTGTTCCTCCACCGCGAGGTCCAGGAGCGGGAGGAAGCTGGCCGGCTCCTGCGCGCCCGACAGCGCGTAGCGGCGGTTGAAGATGTAGCAGGGCACCGCCTGAAGGCCGAGCTGGCGGGCCAGCGCGTCGGCGCTGAAGACGGCGGCGGCCTCCGCGTCGGTGGCGAGCAGGCCCTTGATCTCCTGGAAGTCGAAACCCAGCGTCGTGGCGGTGGCGGCCAGCGTGTCACGGTCGCCGATGTCCAGCCCCTCCACGAAATAGGCGTGGAACAGCGCGTCGGCCATCGGGTCGCCGAGCCCCCGCCGCGCCGCGATGCGGATCAGCCGGTGCGCGTCGAAGCTGTTGGGCGTGCGCCGGATGAGGTCGAGCCGCAACGGCAAACCGTCGCGCTCCGCCGTTTCCTCCACCACCAGATGGATTTGCCGGGCGCGCTCCGACCCGCCGAACTTGGCCGCCAGATAAGAACCGCGGTCCATGCCGCCGGGCGCCATGTCGGGGTTCAGCTGGAACGGCTGCCACCGGATCTCCACGGGCAGCCGCTGACGGTCGGCCAGAGCGCGCGCGAGGCGGCGCTTGCCGATGTAGCACCACGGGCAGATCAGGTCGGCGAAGGTCTCGATGAGCATGATCGTCACTATCCTCCAATCGCCACCCGCCGTGCAACGGTGCAGCCCGTGCCATCATGCCTGCGTCATCATTCCATGCCGTCGAGAAGCCGGCGCAACCCTTTGTTAACCCATCCCGCCGGACAGTCGGGACAGGCTGCGGAGTGGGTTCGGGCCGAGCGGAGGCGTGCGGGCGATGGGCAATTCCTACGTGGACGGCAAGGTGCGGGACGCGCTGGTGGCGGCCAAGGGGAGCCGCGCCACGGCGCAGAAGCTGCTGATGGCCTGGGCCGTCGAGGATCCGCAACTGATGCTGGGCATCGCGCAGCCCTTCCTGAAGGCCATTTCGGCGGCGGCCGTTGAACGCGGCGTCCGGCAGTTGAGCGGTGGCGGCGGGCGGGCGCAGCCCGCGACCGGCGGGCGTTCGGGCGGCACGGGCGCCTTGAGCAAGGAAGCGCTGGCCGGTGTGCTGGACCGCTTGGGGCGCGATCCCGACGAGATGCCAATGGCGCGTCCGGCGGCCTCCGCCGGAAAGCCGGCCGGGCCGGGTCCCATGCGCGCCGCGACCGCCGTGGTGCATCAGGCCGGCGGCGACATCGACCACCAGAAGGCGATGCTGACCATCGCCAAGGCCTTCGTGGCGAAGAAGATTCGCTGACGCGCAGATTCAGTGTTTTCTAATAAGAAGAAATAAGTTAGTGTCTAAATTAGATGGGACGCGCCGCGACGGGCTGGGGAGGCCGTGGTGATCGCCGAAGGCTTATTTCAGACAGCGAGCACCCTGGAGGACAAAGGCGCGCCCTATGACGTGCTGGGGCGGCTTTACGAATCCTTCGCCCAGACCACGCTGATCCAGGCTGGGGTTGTGGTGGACCTGATGACGCTGTGCGGGTTCGACAATCCCGCCGTAAGCCCGGACTCCTAATCATCAAACCAGCCCTTGGACTTGGGAACGGGGCGGATGTCCGGCGGCGGGCTGGCCAGCGCGGTGTAGCCGTTCTTGTACGGGTCGGGGATGTGATGGCATTCCACATCGGCCAGCGTGCGGTAGCAATAGACCCGCGACCGGTCTACGGTCATCTTCTCCGGGCAATAGTCGCCGGTTTCGGTGAAGGTGATCGTCGAGCAGTCCCTGCCCGTGGCGGCGGAGGCGACATGGTCGCCCAGCGTCTTCTTGGTGCTGGTCAGGGAGACGAGCGAGGCGCCGGTGCCCGCGACGGCGACCGCAGCCGGCGTCACCACGCAGCCGCCGACCGGCAGACCCGCCAGAAGCAACCCCGCCAAGCGCAGTGCGGTGATCACGCGGATTTTCCCCATGGCCGACTCATCCTCTTCCAGACGGCACCGATTCCATGCCGGTGCCGTTAAAAAGATGTGAATTAGCGCAACAGCGTGCAAATCCGCGAACGGCACTGCACGAGGACGAAGGCGTCCTTGTCCTCGGTGCAGTTGACCTTGAACACCGTCTGGCCTTCACGGCCGACGGCGTAGCGCATCACCTCCACCTTCGCCGGCGTGCAGTTGCCGAGGGAGCGGGCGGCCTCCTTCGCCTCGGCCTGTCCGGCGGACACGTTGGCAGCCTGTGCGGCAGGGCCGAGGAGCAGAAGGGCGGTGGTGAGGGTAACGAAGCGCATGAGGCGAGTATGCCACGGCCGGAGGCGGAAGCGGTTGTGCAAAAGCACCGCCGTCAGCGTGCCGGCGCGGGGTGGCGGTGCTCCAGGAAGAAACGCAGCATTTCGCGCGCCGCGTCCGGCCCGCGCGGGTCGGTGTAGGAACCATCCGGGCTGCCACCGGCCCAGGCGTGACCGGCCCCGTGAATCGTCCACTGCTCGAACAGGGTGCGGCCCGAGGCGTCCGCGTGGACGGCGCGGGTGTAGGCATGGCCGTCGGGGACTTGGCCGCGCTGCTCGGTCGTTTGCAACGGGGCGCCCGCCTTGGATTGGGACAGGACGGAGTCGGCGTTGCGTGGATGGACGGTCTTGTCCTTGTCGCCGTGGAACACGATGGTCGGAACGACGCGCGTCGGAGTGTTGAGCGCTGTAGGCGAAGCACCGTTGCGCATGGCTGCGAAGGCGGACGGCAGGTCACGGGCGGCCCCGCAGGCCAGTCCCGAATGCACGCCGACGGCGGTGTAAAGGTCCGGATAGGTCGCGGCCATGATCGCCGCCGCCGCACCGCCCGCCGACAGGCCGGCGATGTAGACGCGGGCGGGATCGACGGGATGCTCCCGCATGATCCGGCGGGTGATGCCGGCGATCAGCGAGGGCTCGCCTTGGCCCGGCTGTTGGTGTTCGGGACTGAACCAGTTCCAGCATTTTTGAGCGTTGGCCTTGGGCGGCTGGGCCGGGTAGGCGACGAAGCAGCCGATCTCCTCGGCGAGATCGTTCATGCGGGTGCCGGCGGCGAAATCGTCCGGCGACTGGGTGCAGCCGTGCAGCATGACCACGAGGGGTAGCGGTCGGCGGCCCTGGTCGGCGCCATGGTTGGCCGGAATGTAGAGCTTGTAATCGCGCGCGCCGGCCTCGTTGCTGAAGGTGGCGGATACGAAACGGCCGGCACCCGGAGAGGCGGGGCGCGCCGTGCGCTGGTCGCGCGCGGCGGGGGCGACGCGGGCGACCAGGTTGCGGAACAGGTCGCGCAGATTTGATCCCTGGGGACCCGGTTTCGGATTTTCGGTGGCTCGGGGCGGATCGGACACGTCCACGGTGACCGCTTCCCCGTCGATGACGGTGGCGGAGGCGGCATCCTGTGTGGGTGAAGGCCGCTCGCCCCGCAACAGGCGCTGGATGAGGGCGGTCGCCTCGGCCAGCCGGCCGGCGCGGGTCAGGCGGGTGGCCTCGGCCATGCCAGAGGCCATTTCGGGCGGCATTTTTGAAGACATTTTGGGAGACATGGGCAAACGGCTTTCCTGAATTGTCAGCGCATGCGGTCGGCGAGGGCGGCCTTGACCGCGGGGCTGGCGTGAAGCGCCCCCAACACAGCGACCGAGGCAATGGTCGCGCGGGCGAGATCCGGTGTGACGTCGGGTGCGATGGTGGCGAGGCCCAGAACGCGGATCTGGAGCATCTGTCCGGCGTCCCGCGCGGCCTCAAGGTCGGCGCGGCTGTAGTGGCGCAGGCCGAGGTCCACGCTTTTGCGGGCCACCGCCTGCCGCACCACGTCACCATGCCGGTCGATCTGGTTGCGGATGGCCGTGCGGATGAAGTCGGTGCGGTTGGAATAGAAGCCTTCCTGCACCATCAGATCGATGTGGCCGAGATCGACGAAGCCGAGGTTGATCGTGATTTTCTCGCTGTCGGTTGCCTTGGGGCGATCTTCGGCCATCTTTCTGCCTTCTCCTTACCATCCAGAGGGATGGTATATGGAGTGAGGGTGCCGGGCATCAAGAGCGGGTGGGCAAAGAAAAACCCCGCCGGCATCGCTGCCGACGGGGTTTCCCGGCTGGTCCACCGCAGGTTCCGCCACGCCCGAGGGCAGGGCGGAACCGCAGGCGGTCCAATATCAGACCGAGTAGTACATCTTGGATTAGGTGTCCCACCGCGAGAAGCGAGGAAAGGCCAGGGTTCCAGCCGTCTCAATGGGTTAACCGGCGCTCCTGTACCACCAGCCTGTACCACCGGGCTGTACCACCAGGGCGTTCCATTGGGGGGCTTGGGGTGCTGCACACGTTCCGGCGGGGGGATGTCTACTGGTGGCGGCGGAAGGTGCCCGCCAAGCTTCGTTCACGGTTCGTTAGACCGGAGCTTGCATTATCGCTCCGAACCCCTGACCGCTCCGTTGCGGAGTGCCGCGCACGGGAGTTCTCCACCGTCGCTGACCGCCTGTTCGAGACCGCCATGACCGAGACCGCCTTGACCAACGCCGACCTTGATGAACTTGCGCGGCGCTGGTTCGCCAAGGTCATGGAGGGCTGGGAGAACCGCAACATGGTTCGCCCCATGGGGCAGGGCATGTTCACCCAGGGTGACGCCCTGTCTGGCGATCCCGTTGCGCACGATACGACCATCCTTGGGGAGTTTGTGGAGCGGGCGCGCAAGGCGCTGGCGAACAACGACTTCGCTCCGGTGCGGAACATCGCGGAGGGCGTCTTGCAGGACGCTGGCCTTACCCTCGACCCGTCCAGCACCGCCTATGCGCGCTTGTGCCGGGGCTTGCTGAGGGCTCAGGTGGAATACTTCAGGCTGGCAGAAGCGTGGCGGGGAGGGGATTTCTCCGTCACCCCGGCGGACCCGCTATTCGCCCAACCGCCGTCCCCTGCGCGCCCCACTCGGGAAGAACCGAAGGAGGACCCGCGCGCCAAGTCCATGCCTCTGCCCCAATTGGTAGAAGTGTTCATTGAAACACAAATCCGAGACGGAAAATGGAAGCCAGCCACAGTTAGGAACAATCCGCGAAAGCTGCGCCTGTTTGCGGAGACGCTGAACGGGAAGCCCGTTGATCTGGTCACCCGCGATGACATTCGAAATTGGCGGGACGTGCTGACCGATCTTGATCTTGCTCCGAACACCATCGGCCTTCACTTCCGAGTGGTGACGTCGATGTTCAATTGGGCCAAGCCCGAAGGCAAGGCGTCCATTGACAACCCCTTGAAGGGGCTAGCGCCCAAGGGGGAGAAGAGAACCCGCGAGGCATTCACCCCGGAAGACCTGAAGACCCTCTTCCACTCTCCGCTCTACACCGGGCACTGGCGCGCTGACCGCAGGGAACGGCCCGGAAAAGAACTGGTGAAGGACCATAAGTTCTGGCTCCCGTTGGTGGCGCTGCACTCTGGGTTGCGTGTGGAAGAAGCCGCCAAGCTGACCCTTGCCGATCTACGGGAGGAGGAGGGTGTGTGGTGCTTTTGTGTGAATAACGCTAAGACGGATGCTGGTAACCGCATTGTTCCCGTGCACCCCCGGTTGATCCGTTTGGGGCTGCTGGATCACAGGGCCGAAGTGGAGCGGAGCAAGGGAACGCAGCTTTGGCCTGAACTCAGGAAGGGTAGCGAGGGCCGGTTTAGTCAGGGGTTCGTTCAGTGGTGGTCAAGCTTCCGCCATCTAATCGGCCTCGACCGGGAAGGTTTGGTCTTCCACTCGTTCCGGCACACCTTCATTTCCACTCTTCTGAACTCCAACTCACCGGAGATTGCGGTAAAGGTGCTTGTCGGACATGCTTCCCAGGATGTTACCAAGGGGACGTATGGTGGCAAGCTGCTCACGCCACAGGGTACGCTTGAGCTTATCCAGGGCCTCGATTTCGGGGCCGACCTATCCCATTTGCTGCCCGCTCCGGACAGAGCCCCGTGAGGGTGTGCGCTATGCTCCTTGGATCGCGCCTGGGGGGTGGTCCGGTGGTTGGCTTGAGGGTAGGGGCGGACGCTTTCCAGACACCCCGCCAAGGTGCGCGGTCAGGGCCGAGGATTGCGTCTGAGTGGTGGTCTGGTAGGCCAGTAGGGAAGAAGCCGGAGGCCCCTCTACGGGCTTACCCGCACCGTAGGGACGGAACCGAGCGAACCGTAGACCGACGCTCTTGTTTTCGACCACGGTAAGGCGCGCGGCTTGTCGGACGCTGCTGACGTGAACCGCTGGCGTTCCGTTGCGGGAAACGGTGAGAGCTTCGTCCCCGTGTCCAGCACCATCCAGCTTGCGGCACAGGATGAGGATGGGGTCTTCGTCGGTGTCGGCTGTGACGGAGACACCCAGGGCGGGGCAGGAGCAAGTTTGCTTGTCGATGGTGGCGTGAAGCATGAAGCCTGTTGGTTGGTTGAACAGCGAAGGCCATTAACAACAAGCCAAATACGTTAAATATGAACGTGGATCGGGCTTGCTGGGCAATGGAGAGGGGCAGGTGTAGTCACTATACCGACGATCCGGGGACCGCCAGGGCTGGGGCGGCAGAGGAACTTGGCGGTTCCGTCAGGCCAGAGACGGGTGACCCCTCAGAACTCCCTTGTTCATCTCCTCGGAGAGGGATGACAGGGCCATGGACAGAACGATGGAATTGCTCGGGTTGACCCCCTGTTCGTCCTCGTAGCGGGTCCGGATGCGCCTGAGTGTTTCCCGGTCGGTGGGACTGAGGCGGATTTGGGAGCGGTGCAAGACCGCATCCTTGTAGCGGGAACCTTTGAGTTCCTTCATGTGTAGTTCCTTGGGATGTCGTTATTGAAAAAGGGAGGTGTCCCCTAGGATGGATGACCATGGATGAGACACGATGGAAGGTGCTTCCTGAGGTTCATCTTAGGAAGAAACTTCAGGATAAGCTTTCTAAGGGTGATTGTTGAAGATGATGAACTAGGATGAACCCTAAGTTACATCTTCAGAGAACCTTGAGATAACCCGTATCTCAACCCAGGAGTAAAGGTGTCCCCTAATTCCCTGGGCACCTTCAACGTGACTGAAATTGGTTCTGTGTCGGATCTCGGAGGGCGTCTTCTGTCCCCGCTCCGGTATCGTCTTGGCTCCGGTATAGTGACTACACCTTGAAGGCGCTGGCGGCGCGCAACAAGCCCCCATGGGACACGTCAGGAGAGACCGGGGATGCGCCACGGGGGGCTTGGTGGGAATGCCCAACAGATGTTCTCACAGACAGGCAAGCAATGTACGGTTCTATCTTGTGGTAAAGGAGGCCCCATTTATGCGCGCCTATGGACCCCGAGTGCGGCAACGATAGAACCAGCGTTCAGGAACGTCTCTCCGTCCTCGCGTCAGAACCCCCAGGATTTGCCTTCGGGATGCTCAAGGCTTGCTCCCGCTCCCTTGGATTTGGTCACCCAGAGGAAGCCATTGGCCCAGGACAGGTAAGCTCCGGTGTGGCTGTCAAACTCGATACGCATTGGTGGTTTCCTCAGGGTTACGGAGGTGTAGTCACTGCACCTCACGGACACCCAGAGACCTACCCCTTGTGATTTCACTGTGTCAAAGTGTTAAAAGTTCCGGTAACGGGACAGTCCCGCTCGTGGAACGGAGGTTTGCAACGGGACAGCATCCGGTGGTGCGGTGTGTCCCGTGGAGAGGCTTTGCGGGCTCCGGCTACCTTGGTCTATCCGGACCCTCAGGCGCAATCCTGGGAGCCTAGCGCACACCCTCACGGGCCATTCCAACGGGGAGCCATGCCGGTGCGCTGGGGAGGGGGCTTAGGAGGCCCCCAAAATGCGATAGACGGAGGCGCGACCGATCCCCAGGCGCTTGGCAATCTCCGATCCACCGACACCCTCAGCCGCAAGGGCCTTCACGGCTTCTGCGTCAATGGACGGCTTGCGCCCCTTGTAGACCCCTTCGGCCTTGGCCTTGGCGATCCCTTCCATCTGCCGCTCACGCCGAAGCTTCGTCTCGAAATCCGCGAACACCCCGAGAAGGTTGAGCGTCAATTCGCCGTAGATGTCTCCGGTGTCGAATGGCTGTTCCGTAGCCTTGAGCCGCACTCCCTTACCCTTCAGGTCCCGAACGATGTCTTGAAGGTCTCCGATGGACCGGGCCAAGCGGTCGATACGGGTAACCATGAGGGTGTCCTCAGGGCGAAGGAACTGAAGAAGGGTCTCCAACTCCGTCCGCCCCTCCCGGCTGGTCCCGCTTACCTTCTCGGTGCGGATCACCTCACAGCCCGCCTTGCGAAGGGCCTCTTTCTGAACCGTAAGGTCTTGGTCCGTGGTGGACACCCGAGCATACCCGTAGACAGCCATGATCCCCGCTCCATTGTCTCGTTTGGGCCTAGACCATCCAACGTTGATGTCTTGCAAACTGGATGTCAACCCAAATGAGACATGCAAAGCTTGGGCTTGGCTGTCTCACTGAAGCGCCTTGGTTGGGTATACTCAAATTAGACAAAAAGGGAGTGAAAATTGGTGTGCTTAGAATTGGCTTGGCCGCGCCATAGTGGAGCCAGACCTAGTTCAATCCCGTGGAAAAAGGAGATGGGGTGGTATATGCAATTAAGGGTACGGCAAATGGAGGCTGCAACATGGATGAGCGCATCACCCTTATCTTCGACGGAGGAATGGCGAGCTATGGGCGGCTGGATCTTTATGACGCCTCAACGTCCATGCTGGGGGC
This sequence comes from Azospirillum soli, assembly GCF_017876165.1. Taxonomy (GTDB): domain Bacteria; phylum Pseudomonadota; class Alphaproteobacteria; order Azospirillales; family Azospirillaceae; genus Azospirillum; species Azospirillum soli. The sequence goes on along the minus strand of NZ_JAGINQ010000004.1, from coordinate 205,317 downwards.
TGCGCGCGTTTTTTCAATACTAGGACACTATTATCAGACTGGGAGAATAATAAGCAAGGCTCCCAAAAGTCTTGCTGATGTATATATTGAGCCAGCAGAGGATGGGTCTTTTCGTCAGCAGATTATCATAGGGGTGACGACGGCCATGATAACTGCACCATTTACTATTTTTGCGGAGAGAATATTCGATAATTGGTTCCCAAAGCCAAATGACGAAATGCAGCAAGTGATAGATTTGCTCAGGGAGCAAAACAAAATTCTAAAAGGCCAGCAAAAGGTATCTGAAAAGAAAGATGCGATTGAGAGAGAGCAGAAGCGTTCTGTTGACCAATTCATCGAAGGGCACGCAACGGAAATCCATGTCATAAGAAGCATTGTCGCCAAATCAACAAAAGATATGTTTAGGCCTGTTGGTAGAAGTGCAGAATATTTAGCAATAACTCGTGGATCTCAGCGTCATCCTATATCCGCTTTAGGTGTTGAGGGTGTGCGGCAATTAGAGTACAGCATTCAGGATGAAAAAGTTTCAACGGTGGTTGGAGTAGTTAATGCCTTCAGTAGGTCGTCTAAATCTGGGGCACTTTTTTCTCCGGAATTAGAAAGGGGAATGTTGTTTTCATATGACCATCAAGGGACACTCCCTGCTGGGGACGATTTTTCCTGGAGCCAATATACTCGCCGCCCATTGGAATTTCGAGGGCGTTACGAGCGCTTCTTTGACGGATCAGTCAAAAGGTTCTGGGTTCACCAAACAAACAGGGTGGAGGCTGGTGAACCGTCCGAAGTGGCGAGGGCTGATATCTTTGACTTTGATTGACCGCTCTCAATAGCCTCTATCCCAGACATCCCCGCTAAGGTGCGCGGTAGGCCCTCAGGATGCGCCCAAGCTCCCGCTGAGCGTCGGGTGGTCAAGGAAGCCAGGAGCCCCCTCAGCGGCTTCCACCGCGCACCTCCGCAGAGGTCACCTTAGGGGCGGCGCCCTCAGCGCCCCCAGGGGAGGGCAGCAGGGGTACGGGGGGGAATCCGCCGAAGCCGTGTAACGGTTAGGGTCTGAGATTTCGTCAGCAAATCACACGGCTGACTAGGGCCGCATTTCGGCACTTGAACCGCAAGCGCCAAAAACCTCCCCCAGGTGTCCCCAGGGGAGGCTCTTGACTGTACCACCGGACTGTCACACCATCGTCAAGACGACGGCTGAAAGCCCAGCGTTTTCAACGCTTACATCAAACGCTGTAGTACATCTTGTACTCGATCGGGTGCGGCATCGTCTCGAAGGCCAGCAGCTCCTCGGTGCGCAGCTCGATGTAGGACTCGATCATGTCCTTGGTGAACACGTCGCCCTTCTGGAGGAAGGCGCTGTCGGCACGCAGGCTGTCCAGGGCCTCGCGCAGCGAGCCGCAAACCGTCGGAACCTTGGCCAGCTCTTCGGCCGGCAGGTCGTACAGGTTCTTGTCCATGGCGTCGCCCGGGTGGATCTTGTTCTGGATACCATCCAGACCGGCCATCAGCAGGGCGGCGAAGGCCAGGTACGGGTTGGCCGACGGATCCGGGAAGCGGACCTCGACGCGCTTGCCCTTCGGCGAGGCGACGTACGGGATGCGGCAGGAAGCCGAACGGTTGCGGGCCGAGTAGGCCAGCAGAACCGGAGCCTCGTAGCCCGGGACCAGACGCTTGTAGGAGTTGGTCGTCGGGTTGGTGAAGGCGTTCAGCGCCTTGGCGTGCTTGATGACGCCGCCGATGTAGTACAGCGCCAGCTCCGACAGGTCGGCGTACTGGTTGCCGGCGAACAGCGGCTGGCCTTCCTTCCAGATCGACTGGTGCATGTGCATGCCCGAGCCGTTGTCACCGAAGACGGGCTTCGGCATGAAGGTCGCGGTCTTGCCGTACGCGTGCGCGACGTTGTGCACGACGTACTTGTAGTACTGCATGTTGTCGCCGGTGCGGACCAGCGTGTCGAACTTGATGCCCAGCTCGTGCTGCGAGGCGGCCACCTCGTGGTGGTGCTTCTCGACCGGCACGCCCATCTCGGCGAGGACGCTCAGCATCTCGGCGCGCAGGTCCGAACCGCTGTCGACCGGAGCGACCGGGAAGTAGCCGCCCTTGACGCCCGGGCGGTGAGCCAGGTTGCCGTCCTCATAGTCCTTGTCCGAGGTGTACGGGCCTTCCTCCGAGTCGAACTCGTAGGAGACCTTGTTCATCTCGACCTTGAACTTCACGTCGTCGAAGACGAAGAACTCGGCTTCCGGACCGAAGTAAGCGGTGTCGCCGATGCCGGCCGACGCCATGTACTTCTCGGCGGCCTTCGCGATCGAGCGCGGGCAGCGGGCGTAGGGCTGGCCGGTCGACGGCTCGTACACGTCGCAGAGGACGTTCAGCGTCGGCTGGGCCGAGAACGGATCCATGACGGCGGTGGTCGGGTCGAGCTTCAGGATCATGTCCGACTCGTTGATCGCCTTCCAGCCGGCGATCGAGGAGCCGTCGAACATGATGCCGTCCTCGAACACGTCTTCATCGATGGTGGAGACGTGCTGGGCGGTGTGGTGCAGCTTGCCGCGCGGGTCGGTGAAGCGGAGGTCCACGTACTTGACGTCGTGTTCCTTGATCAGGTCGAAGACCTTGCTGATGTCGGACATATCTCTTTTTCCACGCTTAAGAGGTTTGGGTCCCGCAGCGTCAAACCGAACCCTTGGGGCGGGTGACGGCGCTCGCGGCGGACGTTATGTCACGCCTTTACCGCACGCACAACGGAACAGCACAAAAAGACGCGCCCTCAGGGGGCCCGGCGCACGGTAATTACCATGCGTCGCGCGCTGTGCCGGTCTGTCGTGGGCAAGAGAAAGGCGCATGTTGGCGGGTGAGGCGGGGCAGCGTGACGTGCGCGATCAGATCGCGTCCGCACCCTTCTCGCCGGTCCGGATGCGGACCACTTCTTCCACGGGGGTGACGAAGATCTTGCCGTCGCCGATGCGGCCGGTGTGGGCGGCCTGCTGGATCGCCTCAATCGCCCGCTCAACGAGGGAGTCTTCCATCACCACCTCGATCTTCACCTTCGGCAGGAAGTCGACAACGTACTCCGCGCCGCGGTACAGCTCGGTGTGCCCCTTCTGACGGCCGAAGCCCTTGGCCTCGGTGACGGTGATCCCCTTGATGCCGACTTCGTGAAGGGCCTCCTTCACCTCGTCCAGCTTGAACGGCTTGATGATGGCTTCGATCTTCTTCATGGGTCTCTCGTGTACGAGGTGCCAACGCCGGCAGGCACCGTCCACGGCTCTGCCGACGCCCGTTCGTTAGCACGCGGCGTGCCAAGCGCGGGGGCTGCGGTCCGACAGCGCAGTATGCCGGCCAGCTTGGACGCGATGCCGCCGACGGTGGCACCGGGCTGCCGTCGGATGAGGCGAATTGAACAATATTTGTGCAGAGCGTGCAAGCGATCCGCGCAACACCCCTGTACGGACGGGGTAGGGAGCGTATGGAAAGAGGGGTGAGGCAGATCGGGTGCGAAAAAATTCGCGGAGACGAAAAATCTGCTTGACCGGACCCCCAGTCTTGGAGCAAAAAGCCGCTCCCAGCGACGGCGGTGGTAGCTCAGTTGGTAGAGCCCTCGGTTGTGGTCCGAGTGGTCGTGGGTTCGAGTCCCATCCATCGCCCCATTCCCCTTCCTTGTGAAGTGTCCTTCCTCTTGCGGTCGACTAGTCGTCGGCGGGCTGCGCGCCTATGCTGCGCGAAACGCCATGCAGGGGAGGTCCAATGTTCCGCGAAAACAGGCTGAAACGCACCCTGGCCCAAGGTCGGCCGGCGCTCGGCTGCTGGCTCGACATGGCCAGCCCCGTGGCGGCGGAGATCGTCGGGCTCGCCGGCTTCGACTGCGTGGTCATCGACCACGAGCACGGGCCGGGATCGCTTCGCGACGGCTTGGCGCTTTTGCAGGCGCTGTCGGGAACACCCTGCACGGCGATCATGCGCGTGCCATCGAACGATCCCGTTTACATCAAGCGTGCGCTCGACATCGGGGTCGAGGGAATCATGGTGCCCTCCGTCAATTCGGCGGAGGAGGCGCGGGCAGCGGTGGCCGCCTGCCGCTACCCGCCGGCGGGAGCGCGCGGCGCTGCCTACGGCATGGCGCGCGGGGCGGATTACGGGCTGTGCGGCGAGCGGTACCGCGACGGCTGCGGCGATGAGCTTCTCATCATCTGCCAGATCGAAACCGTGGCGGCGGTCGAGGCGATTCCGGAAATCGCGGCGGTGGACGGCGTGGACATGCTGTTCGTCGGCCCCTACGACCTGTCGGGCGACTTTGGCCGACTGGGCCGCTTTGATGATCCCGAGGTGCTGGCCCTGTTGGAACGGGCGGAGCGGGCGATTTTGGATTCGGGCAAGCTGTACGGAACCATCCCCGTGAAGAATCGGCCGATGGACGTGCTGGCGAACGCGGGGTGCCGGCTGGTGGTCGCGGGCAGCGATATCGCCTTCGTGCGCAACGGCGCGCTCGCCCAGGTCGATGCCTTCCGCAGGGCTGTTGGAGAGAGATGATGGACGAGTTGCTGTCCGTCGCGGAGATGTATCGGGCCGACGCGCTGGCCATGGCCGGCGGCGTGCCGGGGCCGGTGCTGATGGAGGCGGCCGGGGCGGCGGTGGTGCGGGCGGTGCGCGAGCGCTGGTCGCCGCACCCGACCGCCGTGCTGTGCGGGCCGGGCAACAACGGCGGAGACGGCTTCGTCATCGCGCGGCTGCTGCTGGAGGCGGGCTGGCCGGTGCGGCTGGCGCTTTTGGGGACAAGGTCGGCGCTGCGCGGGGACGCGGCCGTGGCGGCGGAGCACTGGGGCGGGCCGGTGGAGGCCGCGGATCCGGCGATTCTCGACGGCAATCCGCTGGTCATCGACGCGCTGTTCGGCGCCGGGCTGGCGCGGCCTCTGGACGGCATAGCGAAGGCCATAGTCGAGGCGATGGCCGGACTCACCGTGGTCGCGGTGGACGTGCCGAGCGGCGTGCACGGCGACTCCGGCCGGGTGATGGGAGTTGCCCCGCAGGCCGCGCTGACGGTCACTTTCTTCCGGCGGAAGCCGGGGCATCTGCTGCTGCCGGGGCGGGCCTTGTGCGGGGAGGTGATCGTCGCCGACATCGGGATTCCCGACACGGTGCTGGACGCCATCGATCCGAAGACTCTGGAGAACGGGCCGGGGCTGTGGCGCCGCCGCTATCCGTGGCCGAGGCTCGATGCTCACAAGTACGCGCGTGGGCATGCGGTGGTGCTCGGCGGCGGGCGGATGACGGGCGCCGCGCGCCTGGCCGCGCGGGCGGCGCTGCGCGCCGGGGCGGGACTGGTGACCGTCGCCTGTCCGCCGGAGCCCTTTCCGATCTACGCGGCCGGTTCGCCGAGCGTGATCGTGCATCCGGTGGAGGACGACGCGGCGTTCGAAGCGTTGCTGGGCGATGCGCGGAAGAACGCGGTGCTGCTGGGGCCGGGCGCCGGGATGGGCGACTTCACGCGGGCGCGGGTGCTGGTGGCGCTGGAGGCTGGGAAAGCCTGCGTGCTGGACGCCGACGCGCTGACCAGCTTCGCCGGCCGGCCGGCGGATTTGATCGGCCGGCTGAACGGGCGCTGTCTGCTGACCCCGCATGAGGGGGAGTTCGCGCGGGTTTTTCCGGGCGAGGGCGACAAACTGTCGCGCGCCCGCGCCGCCGCCGCGCGATGCGGCGCCGTGGTTCTGCTGAAGGGCGCGGACACGGTGGTCGCGGCGCCGGACGGCCGGGTGGTCATCAACACGAACGCACCGCCGGATTTGGCGACCGCCGGGTCGGGTGACGTGCTGGCCGGGTTGGCGCTGGGGCTGGTCGCGCAGGGAATGGACGTGTTCGACGCGGCCTGCGCGGCGGCGTGGCTGCACGGCGAGGCAGCGAACGCGGTCGGTCCGGGCCTCATCGCCGAGGATCTTCCGGATGCCTTGCCGGGCGTGCTGAAGCGGCTGAAGGCGGGTGAGGTGTAAGGCATACGTACGGTCGTATAGCCGGCCATGCCCATGCGCCTAGGCTCAAGCTTCCGCTTGCCGGAAGCGGTTCCACGCGCCAGACTCAAGGCATGAGCGAGACGCCGGACATCATCAGCGCCGAGCCCACCCAGGCCGCGACTCAACCGCAGCCGAACCTGCTCGACCGTGCGCTGGACAATCTGCGGACGCGGTGGCGCGAGATCGCCGCGTCGGCCCGTGGGGTCGTCGGTGCGCCGCCGCGCGCGTCGCTGCCCAAGGAAGACGCCGAACGTCTGAAGGAGCAGATCGAAGCCTGCCTGGAGGCGCGCGGCGGCGAGGTGTCGGCGCGGGCGCGGGCGGCGCAGCTCGGCCGCACCTATCTGGCGCTGGATCCCCAGGGGCGGCGCAACTTCCTGATGATGCTGGCGCGTGACTTCGACGTGGACCGGGCGGCGGTGGACGAGGCCATGGGGGTCTTCCTCGCCGCGACCGATCCGGTGGCGCGCGGGCACGCCGAACGGGCGCTGCGCCGGGCGCTGGAACCACCGCGCCTGCGGCTGCTGACCCAGTTCAACGGCCTGCCGGAGGGCGTGAAGTTCCTGGTCGATCTGCGTGCTGAACTGATGGAGATGGCGCGCGGCGAACCTCTGCTGCAGGCGCTTGAGGACGATCTGAAGAGTCTGCTGCGCAACTGGTTCGACGTCGGCTTCCTGGAGATGCACCGAATCACTTGGGACAGCCCGGCTTCGCTTCTGGAAAAGCTGATCAAATACGAGGCGGTGCACGAGATCAGCGGTTGGCAGGACCTGAAGGACCGGCTCGACTCCGACCGGCGCTGCTTTGCGTTCTTCCACCCGCGCATGCCGAACGAGCCCCTGATCTTCGTCGAGGTCGCGCTGGTCGAGGGCATGTCCGACAACGTGCAGGAACTGCTCGACCCGTCGGCGCCGGTCTGCGATCCGAAGAGCGCGGACAGCGCTATTTTCTACTCGATCTCCAACGCGCAGGTCGGGCTGACCGGCATCAGCTTCGGCAACTTCCTGATCAAGCGCGTGGTGGACGGGCTGACCGGCGAGTTCCCGAACATCAAGTGCTTCGCCACCCTGTCGCCGATTCCCGGTTTCCGCCGTTGGCTGGACCGCGAACTGGACCAGCGTGGCGAGGCGCTGCTGACCCCATCCGAAGCCGAGCGCATCGCCGAACGGCTGGCCGAGCGCGAATCGGATCTGGAAGGGAAACCGATTCTGGCCGCCGCCCTGGAGGTTGGCGGCTGGCACAAGGACGAGGAACTGCAAAAGCGCCTGCGTGGCCCGCTGATGCGGCTGTGCGCCCATTACCTGACCACCGCCCGCGCGTCGGATCGGCGCAGCGAGCGGCCGGACGGGGCGCGGGCCCGCGCGCTCGACCCGGTGGCGCATTTCCACCTCAGCAACGGCGCGCGGATGGAGCGGCTGAACTGGCTTGCCGACACCTCGGCCAAGGGGTTGAAACAGTCCTGCGGGATGATGATCAACTACCGCTACAAACTGAGCGAAATCGACGCCAACCACGAAGCCTACACGGGCGAGGGAAAGGTCAACGCGTCGTCGTCGATCCGGTCGCTGGGCAAGGGGGGCGCGTGAGTCGTGCCGCTCCCTCCAAAACGCATCGCGCGGTAGGCCCATTTTGCCTGTTTGCGGCGCGAACGCTGTGCTATAGACCGGACTTCGCCGGCAGTCCGGCGGGTGTTCGGCACCCGTCGCGGGCTGTCTTTGCCATTGCGGGCGTGGCGGAATTGGTAGACGCGCTGGATTTAGGTTCCAGTGACTTCGGTCGTATGGGTTCAAGTCCCTTCGCCCGCACCATGGCAAACCCTTGGACCGCATGGGAACACACGGTTTCGGGCCGCCCGGACGGGCGCCGCCGGGCCGGACAACGAGATAGGCTTTCGTTCCGATGAACATCACCGAGACCAGCGCCGACGGCCTGAAGCGCGAGTACAAGGTCGTCATTTCCGCCCAGGATATCGAACAGAAGGTGCAGGGCCGGCTCGAAGAGCTGCGCCAGACGGTGCAGCTCCCCGGCTTCCGTCCGGGCAAGGTGCCGGTCGCCGTGATCAAGCAGCGCTACGGCGGCAGCGTGCTGGCCGAGGCTCTGGAAGATGCGATCGCTGACAGCTCCCGCCAGGCGCTGAGCGAGCGCGGCCTGCGCATCGCCATGCAGCCGAAGATCGAGGTCGAGAAGTACGAGGACGGCGGCGACCTGTCCTACACGATGGGCGTCGAGCTGCTGCCGGACATCGAGCCGGGCGACTTCGGCTCCATCGAGCTGGAAAAGCCGGTCGCCGAGGTTGACGACAAGGCCGTCGACGAGGCGGTGACCCGTCTGGCGTCGGCCCACTCCGTCCAGGCTCCGGTCACCGAGGACCGTCCGGCCGAGAACGGCGACATCGCGGTGATCGATTTCGCCGGCACCGTCGGCGGCGAGGCCCTGCCGGGCATGGACGGCAAGGACTATCCGCTGGAGCTGGGCGCCGGACAGTTCGTTCCGGGCTTCGAGGAGCAGCTGGTCGGCGCCAAGGCCGGCGAGCACCGCACCGTCACCGTGACCTTCCCGGCCGACTACCCGCACGACCGTCTGAAGGGCGCCGAGACGGTGTTCGAGGTGGACGTGAAGGAACTCCGCAAGAACGTCCCGGCCGAGGTCAACGACGACCTCGCCAAGGAGTTCGGCATGGAGAGCCTGGAGAAGCTGCGCGAGGCCATCCGCGACCGCATCAAAAGCGAGTATGCCGGCGTGTCTCGCCTGCGCGTGAAGCGCCAGCTGCTCGACAAGCTGGCCGACAGCCACTCCTTCGAGGTTCCGCCGGGCATGGTGGACATCGAGTTCGAGGGCATCTGGCAGCGCCTCCAGCAGGAGCTGAAGAACGGTACCGCCGGCGAGGACGCCGACAAGCCCGAAGAGGAGCTGAAGGCCGAGTACCGCGGCATCGCCGAGCGCCGCGTGCGCCTGGGCCTGCTGCTGGCCGAGGTCGGCCGCCGCAACAACATCCAGGTCACCCAGGACGAGGTCAACCGCGCCCTCATCGCCGAGGCGCGCCGGTTCCCCGGCCAGGAGCGCCAGGTGTTCGAGTTCTTCAAGCAGAACCAGCAGGCGCTGGAGAACCTCCGCGCCCCGATCTTCGAAGACAAGGTCGTCGATTTCATCCTTGAGCTTGCCAAGGTGAACGAGAAGACCGTGTCGGCCGACGATCTGATGAAGGACCCCGACGAGGAGGCCGAGGCGGCCTGATCGCGGAAATGGAGAGGGGCGGCCTACCGGTCGCCCCAATCCGTACCTATATGTAAGCTGCGAATGCAAGCCGTAAGGGCGAATATCGAGCTGCGGGGGCAGGGAAGAACAACATGTACGACTTCGAACCGAAGATGAATGCTCTGGTCCCGATGGTCATCGAGCAGACCAACCGGGGCGAACGCGCGTACGACATCTATTCGCGCCTGCTGAAGGAGCGGATCATCTTCCTGATCGGCGGCGTGAACGATGCCGTCGCCAGCCTGATCTGTTCGCAGCTGCTGTTCCTTGAGTCGGAAAACCCGAGCAAGGACATCGCGCTCTACATCAATTCGCCGGGCGGCTACGTTTCGGCCGGTCTCGCCATCTACGACACCATGCAGTACATCCGTCCGCAGGTGTCCACGGTGTGCATGGGCCAGGCGGCCTCCATGGGCTCGCTGCTGCTGGCCGCCGGCGCGCCGGGCAAGCGTTTCTCGCTGCCCAACAGCCGCATCATGATCCACCAGCCGTCGGGCGGCGCCCAGGGCCAGGCCTCGGACATCGAAATCCAGGCCCAGGAAATCCTGAAGCTGCGCTCGCGCCTGAACGACATCTACGTCAAGCACACCGGGCAGACGCTCGACACCATCGAGGCGGCCATGGAGCGCGACAAGTTCATGTCGCCCGAGGAAGCCAAGGCCTTCGGCCTGATCGACGAGGTGGTCGAGAAGCGTCCGGGCGGCGGCGACGCGGCGTAAAGCCGAGGCGCCCTGCGGGTCCCTCCAAATCGGGTGGGCCAACAAATGATTGATTGCGCCGGAGCCCTGTTGTTGAATGGCAGGGTATCCGGCGCGACAGGTCGGCCCAGTCGACGCACTGATGTCGATGCATTAACCTTGTCGAGGGCTCCGCCCGCGACAACCTCTGAAAGGACCGGCGTCGGGGGACGCCGCAGGCGGTTACGGGTTACTGAAACGTCCCCCGCGAGATGACGGAGTACCGATGAGCAAGTCCAGCAGCGGCGATTCGAAGAACACGCTCTACTGCTCCTTCTGCGGCAAGAGCCAGCACGAGGTCCGCAAGCTGATTGCCGGTCCGACGGTGTTCATCTGCGATGAATGCGTCGAGCTGTGCATGGACATCATTCGCGAGGAGAACAAGACGACCCTCGTGAAGTCCCGCGACGGCGTGCCGACCCCGCGCGACATCCATACGGTGCTGGACGATTACGTGATCGGCCAGGACCACGCCAAGCGCGTCCTGTCGGTCGCGGTGCACAACCACTACAAGCGGTTGGCGCACGGCACCAAGCACAACGACGTCGAACTGGCGAAGTCCAACATCCTGCTGATCGGCCCGACCGGCTGCGGCAAGACGCTGCTCGCCCAGACGCTGGCGCGAATCATCGACGTGCCCTTCACCATGGCCGACGCCACGACCCTGACCGAGGCGGGCTATGTCGGTGAGGACGTCGAGAACATCATCCTGAAGCTCCTGCAGGCCGCCGACTACAATGTCGAGCGCGCGCAGCGCGGCATCGTCTACATCGACGAGGTCGATAAGATCAGCCGCAAGTCCGACAACCCGTCGATCACCCGCGACGTGTCGGGCGAGGGCGTGCAGCAGGCCCTGTTGAAGATCATGGAAGGCACCGTCGCCTCCGTGCCCCCGCAGGGCGGCCGCAAGCACCCGCAGCAGGAGTTCCTGCAGGTCGACACGACCAACATCCTGTTCATCTGCGGCGGCGCCTTTGCCGGCCTGGACAAGATCATCGCCCAGCGCGGCAAGGGCACGAGCATCGGCTTCGGTGCCGACGTGCGCGGCCCGGACGAGCGCTCCACTGGCGACATCCTGCGCGAGGTCGAGCCGGAGGACCTGCTGAAGTTCGGCCTGATCCCCGAGTTCGTCGGCCGTCTGCCGGTCGTCGCGACTCTGGCCGACCTGGACGAGGCGGCGCTGGTCGAGATCCTGACCAAGCCGAAGAACGCGCTCGTCAAGCAGTACCAGCGCCTGTTCGAGATGGAGGACGTCCGTCTGGAGTTCTCCGACGACGCGTTGCGCCAGATCTCCCACAAGGCGATCCAGCGCAGGACCGGCGCGCGCGGTCTGCGGTCCATCATGGAGGCGATTCTCCTCGACCCCATGTTCGATCTGCCGGGCCTCAGTGGCGTGGAGAGCATCCTCGTCAACAAGGAAGTGGTCGAGGGTCGCGCCAAGCCGCTGTATGTCCATTCCGAGCGGCGTGGCGAGCAGCAGGCCCCGGGAGCATAAGGTCGAAGCGTAGGAAGAGTGCATAAGACAGAGGCGGCGCAAAGGATGCCCAAATAACCGGCATCGGAACGCTTCTATCTTTTGTACGGTAATATCCAAAACGGGCGCGTGGAAACGCGCCCGTTTTGCTGTTTGCGGCGCATTTCTATGATTTCGGACCATTTCTGTGCCGAATCTTGGCGCGCAGCCACTTGAAGGGGGCGGGGGGCTGTGCCACGTTAGAAACGTGCCGGCTTTGCTCTCCGCGCTCATCCCCGAGGCGGGAGTTCCTCAGGCCCATCCCGGGCTGACGGCGTCCCTACCAAGAGGCCCAAACAATGTTCCAAATCCCCCGTGGTGTCCTCTATCCGGTCCTCCCGCTGCGCGACATCGTGGTCTTCCCCCACATGATCGTGCCGCTGTTCGTGGGCCGGGAGAAGTCCGTGCGCGCCCTGGAAGACGTGATGAAGGACGACAAGCAGATCCTTCTCGTCACCCAGAAGAACGCTGCGCAGGATGATCCGACCCCGGCCGACATCTACAGCGTCGGCACCGTCGGCACCGTGTTGCAGCTGCTGAAGCTGCCGGACGGGACGGTCAAGGTGCTGGTGGAGGGCGGCCAGCGCGCATCGATCACGAAGTTCGCCGAGAACGAAGATTTCTTCCAGGCTTATGCTGACCTCGTTGAAGAGAAGGTCGGGGAAGGGCAGGAGCTGGAAGCGCTCGGCCGGGCCGTGGTCTCGCAGTTCGAGCAGTACATCAAGCTGAACAAGAAGATCCCGCCGGAAGTGCTGGTCTCGATCAACCAGATCGAGGAGGCCGGCAAGCTGGCCGACACCGTGGCTTCGCACCTCGCGCTGAAGATTCCGGAGAAGCAGCAGCTTCTGGAATGCGCGACCGTGTCGGAGCGGCTGGAGCGGGTCTACGCCTTCATGGAAGGCGAGATCGGCGTGCTGCAGGTGGAAAAGCGCATCCGCAACCGCGTGAAGCGGCAGATGGAGAAGACCCAGCGCGAGTACTATCTGAACGAGCAGCTGAAGGCGATCCAGAAGGAACTCGGCGAGACCGAGGACGGCCGCGACGAGTCGGCCGAGCTGGAAGAGAAGATCAACAAGACCCGCTTCTCCAAGGAAGCGCGCGAAAAGGCTCTGGCCGAGCTGAAGAAGCTGCGCTCCATGAGCCCGATGTCGGCCGAGGCCACCGTCGTGCGCAACTATCTGGACTGGATGCTGTCCATTCCGTGGAAGAAGCGCACCAAGGTGAAGAAGGATCTGAAGCTGGCGCAGAAGATCCTCGACGCCGACCACTACGGCTTGGAGAAGGTCAAGGAGCGCATCCTTGAGTATCTCGCGGTCCAGAACCGCATGAACAAGGTGAAGGGTCCAATCCTCTGCCTCGTCGGTCCGCCCGGCGTCGGCAAGACCTCGCTCGGCAAGTCCATCGCCAAGTCCACGGGCCGCAACTTCGTCCGCATGTCGCTGGGCGGCGTGCGCGACGAGGCCGAGGTTCGCGGCCACCGCCGCACCTACATCGGTTCCATGCCCGGCAAGGTCATCCAGGGCATGAAGAAGGCGAAGTCATCGAACCCGCTGTTCCTGCTGGACGAGATCGACAAGCTGGGCGCCGACTGGCGCGGCGACCCGTCGTCGGCCCTGCTGGAGGTCCTGGATCCGGAGCAGAACGGCACCTTCAACGACCATTATCTGGAGGTCGATTACGATCTGTCGGACGTGATGTTCGTCTGCACGGCCAACACGATGCGCATGCCGCAGCCGCTGCTGGACCGTATGGAGATCATCCGTGTCGCCGGCTACACCGAAGACGAAAAGGTCGAGATCTCCAAGCGCCACCTGATCGAGAAGCAGGTTGAGGCGAATGGCCTGAAGAAGGGCGAGTTCGTCATCTCCGACGACGCGTTGCGCGACCTGATTCGCTACTACACCCGCGAAGCCGGCGTCCGCAGCCTGGAGCGTGAGATCGCCAACCTTTGCCGCAAGGCCGTGAAGGAGATCCTGATGAAGGGCTCCAACGGCGGCAAGGTCTCGATCACCCGCCGGAACCTCGACAAGTATGCCGGCGTCCGCCGGTTCCACTTCGGCGAGGCGGAACTGGAGGATCTGGTGGGCGTCACCACCGGTCTGGCCTGGACCGAAGTCGGAGGCGAACTGCTGTCGATCGAGGCCGTCGCGCTGCCGGGCAAGGGCCGCGTGACCACCACGGGCAAGCTGGGCGACGTGATGAAGGAGTCGGTCCAGGCGGCCGAGAGCTACGTCAAGTCGCGGGCGACCGCCTTTGGCATCAAGCCGACTCTGTTCGAGAAGCGGGACATCCACGTCCACGTTCCGGAGGGCGCGACCCCGAAGGACGGCCCCTCGGCCGGTGTGGCGATGATCACCTCGATCGTCTCCGTCCTGACCGGCATTCCGGTGCGCAAGGACGTGGCGATGACCGGCGAGATCACGCTGCGCGGACGGGTGCTCCCGATCGGCGGCCTGAAGGAGAAGCTGCTCGCCGCTCTGCGTGGCGGTCTGAAGCATGTGCTGATCCCGAAGGACAACGAAAAGGATCTGGCGGATATTCCGGACAACGTGAAGCGTGGTTTGGAAATCATCCCGGTCAGCACGGTGGACGATGTGTTGAAGCATGCCCTGGTTCGCGCGCTTGAGCCCATTGAATGGACTGAGCCGGAGGCGGTTGAACCTGCCGCCGCCAAGCCGCAGACCGATGCGACGGGTGAGGTTCTTCGTCACTAGTCCGAGTCGCACGGTCCTTGCCGCGTAAAAATGCGACTTTTGACCGCAGCGCCCGCCCGTCGGCAATTGACGGGCGGGCGTTGCTGTGCTTATCCTTTGCGCGCACAAAGTCGTGGGGCGGCTTTGTTCTACGTTTCTTTGTCGAATTGGGAAGGGGGATTAAGTGAACAAGAATGATCTCGTGGCGCATGTCGCCGATGCGGCGGGTTTGTCTAAAACTGACGCGACCAAGGCGGTCGACGCGGTTTTCGAAGGCATTGCCGACTCGCTGAAGAAGGGTGACGAAGTGCGCCTGGTGGGCTTCGGTACCTTCGCGGTGGCCGAGCGTGCCGCCAGCGAGGGCCGCAACCCGCGCACCGGCGAGAAGATCACCATCCCGGCGTCGAAGCAGCCGAAGTTCAAGCCGGGCAAGACCCTCAAGGACGGCTTGAACTGATCGGGCCTTCCAGGCCATAGTGCAGCCGGCCGGGGGTCTTCCCGGCCGGTTTTGTTTCTGCCGGTTTTTTGTATTGAGGCTCCGCGACATCGGAGCCGCGGCGCGGGCGATTAGCTCAGCGGTAGAGCGTCTCCTTTACACGGAGAGGGTCGGGGGTTCGATCCCCTCATCGCCCACCATTCCGCGCCGCCTTCACACCCCTCGACGCCGTTTGAAAAGCGGAATTGGGCTTGCCCGGCCGATTGCTGTGCTATCGTCAAATCCACGGCAACGCGCGGAATCGGGAGGAGCAAGTGATCGAGAACGACCGTCGGCTGGGGGACCGTATCCTGAGCGCGCTGGAACTGGCGCTTGAGCAGGAAAATCTCGAAGTCTCCGAACATCTCGCGAAGGCGCTGGAAGAAACGCTGACCCGGTTCGGTGGCGCCGGGGTGGAGGACCACCGCGACCTATCCGAGAACCTGCTGCTGGCTTTAGATCGGTTGGACCGCCTGCGCCGTCGCGAGTTGGCGCGTTGAGTTTTCAAAGCCGCGGACCCGTTCTTCAATTTCGTGATTGACAGCGTGAGGGCAGGGCGGCTAGAAACCGCCCACCATACGGCGGGGGCAAACAGCCCCGAAGGCGGATCGACCGCTCCGAAACGGTATTCGGAGTCGTCCTATTCCCTTCATCGCCGCATTGCGCGGGTGTAGCTCAGTTGGTTAGAGCGCCGGCCTGTCACGCCGGAGGCCGCGGGTTCAAGTCCCGTCACTCGCGCCATTTACTCTTCCCACATCAACATGCTTCTGCCTAATCGCCGGTCGCGGCTTCTGTGTTCGCTCTGCAGGATGTTCTGTTCTCCTTTTTAAAATGCTTGGTATTACCAAGGAGAGCGTCCTTTTAAATTGTGTGGTATTACCAAGGACATCCACCCCTTTCCGCAGAGTGGATTCATTGGCCGAAAGCGATTCAAACCGCTTTCCTTGCCCACGCACTCGTCATATATTCCGGCCCGTCTGATGGGCTAATCCAAGGCATTCCAGCCACGGCACCGCGCGGCGGCCGAATTCAATGGCCGTACCGGCGTTCGTGGCGTGGGCTCATGGGAGGAGCGCGGTGACCAATCCGCTGATCATTGAGTACCTTCCGATCCTGGTGTTCCTGCTGATCGGTATTGCGCTGGCCGTCGTCATGGTCGGGGCGTCCTACGTCATCAGCCCGAAGAACCCGGACGCGGAAAAGGTCTCCCCCTACGAATGCGGCTTCGAGCCGTTCGAGGACGCCCGCGCGAAGTTCGACGTGCGGTTCTATCTGGTCTCCATCCTGTTCATCATTTTCGACCTGGAAGTCGCCTTCCTGTTCCCGTGGGCGGTCGCCCTCGGCGACATCGGGCTGTTCGGCTTCTGGTCGATGATCGTGTTCCTCGGGATCCTGACCATCGGCTTCATTTATGAGTGGAAGAAAGGAGCTCTGGAATGGGAGTAGAGGCTGCCAAGCTGGCGCCGATTCCGCCCGGACCGGAACAGGACGCCTACCTCCGCGCGGTGACGGAGGAGATCCAGGAAAAGGGCTTCATCACGGCCAAGTATGAAGACGTCCTCGCCTGGGCCCGCACCGGCTCGCTGTGGCCGATGACCTTCGGTCTGGCCTGCTGCGCGGTGGAAATGATCCACGCCTACATGAGCCGGTACGACCTGGACCGCTTCGGCGTGATCCCGCGCCCCAGCCCGCGCCAGTCGGACTGCATGATCGTGGCCGGCACGCTGACCAACAAGATGGCCCCGGCACTCCGCAAGGTCTACGACCAGATGCCGGAACCGCGCTGGGTGATCTCGATGGGCTCCTGCGCCAACGGCGGCGGTTATTATCACTACTCGTACTCGGTGGTGCGCGGGTGTGACCGAATCGTCCCGGTCGACATCTACGTTCCGGGTTGCCCGCCGACGGCGGAAGCGCTCGTGTACGGCATCCTGCAGCTCCAGAAGAAGATCCGGCGCGGCAACCGCATCGCCCGCTGAGACAAGAATAAGGCAGGCCCTGGCCCATGTCCGAACAGGCGTTGAAGGAACTTGGGGACCACATCGCCGCGAAGCTTGGCGATGACGTCCTGACGGTCGAGCTGAAGCTCGGCGAACTGATGGTCACCGTGCGGCGGCCCTCGATTGTGAAGGCGCTGACCTTCCTGCGCGACGACACGACCTGCTCGTTCGAGCAGCTGATCGACGTCACCGCGGTGGACTGGCCGGAACGCGAGGAGCGGCTGGAGGTCGTCTACAACCTCCTCAGCTACAAGCACAACCGCCGCATCCGCGTGAAACTGACCACCGACGAGGACACGCCCGTGCCCTCCGCCGTGCCGGTCTACAACGCGGCCAACTGGTTCGAGCGCGAGACCTGGGACATGTACGGGGTCTTCTTCTCCGACCACCCGGACCTGCGGCGCATCCTCACCGACTACGGGTTCGAGGGCCATCCGTTCCGCAAGGACTTCCCGCTGACCGGCTATGTCGAGTGCCGCTACGACGAGGACCAGAAGCGCGTCGTCTACGAGCCGGTCCGCCTGACTCAGGACTTCCGTTCCTTCGACTTCCTGTCCCCCTGGGAAGGCATGACCAACGTCATGCTGCCCGGTGACGAGAAGGCCCAGGCCCCTGACACTGGGAGCAAGCCGTGACCATCGCCACGTCCGCACATCCCTCCGCCGGTCAGGCCGGCGGCAAGACCCAGATCAAGCCCTACACCATGAACTTCGGGCCGCAGCACCCTGCGGCCCACGGCGTGCTGCGCCTGGTGATGGAGCTGAACGGCGAGGTGGTCGAACGCTGCGATCCGCACATCGGCCTGCTGCACCGGGGCACCGAAAAGCTGATCGAGTACAAGACCTACATCCAGGCGATCCCCTATTTCGACCGCCTGGATTACGTCAGCCCGATGTGCATGGAGCACGCCTTTGTGCTCGGCATCGAGAACCTGCTGCAGATCAAGGCGCCGCTGCGCGCCCAGTACATCCGCGTGCTGTTCTCCGAGATCACGCGCATCCTCAACCATATCCTGTCGATCACGACCGGCGCTCTCGACGTCGGCGCGATCACGCCGGCTTTGTGGGGCTTTGAGGAACGCGAAATCCTCATGGAGTTCTACGAGCGCGTCTCCGGCGCTCGCCTGCACGCCAACTACTTCCGTCCGGGCGGCGTCGCTTGGGACCTGCCGGCCGGCCTCGTGGACGACATCTGGGAGTTCACCGAGCGATTCCCGAAGTTCTGCGACGACATCGACAACCTGCTGACCGAGAACCGGATCTTCAAGCAGCGCACGGTCGACATCGGCATCGTGACGAAGGAAGAGGCGTTCGACTGGGGCTTCACCGGCCCGATGCTGCGCGGTTCGGGCGTCGCCTGGGATCTGCGCAAGTCGCAGCCCTATGAGGTCTACGACCGCATGGACTTCGACGTGCCCGTCGGCCTGACCGGCGACTGCTGGGCGCGCTATCTCGTCCGCATGGAGGAGATGCGCCAGTCGAATCGCATCATCCGCCAGGTCCTGAAGGAACTGCCGGACGGTCCGGTGCGCGTCGAGGACCGCAAGGTCTCCCCGCCGCCGCGCGGCGAGATGAAGCGCTCGATGGAAGCGCTCATCCACCACTTCAAGCTCTTCACCGAGGGCTTCCACGTCCCGGCCGGCGAGACCTACACCGCCATCGAGGCGCCGAAGGGCGAGTTCGGCGTGTATCTGGTGTCCGACGGCACCAATAAGCCGTACCGGTGCAAGATTCGCGCGCCGGGCTTCGCCCATCTGCAGGGCCTGGATTTCATGTCGAAGGGCCACATGCTGGCCGACGCGGTGGCCAACATCGCGTCGATGGACATCGTGTTCGGAGAGATTGACCGATGAGCGCCCCGGCTCACGACCCGGCCATGGAGCCGGCGTCCTTCACCTTCACTCCGGAAAACCTGGAGCGGGCGAAGCAGATCATCGCCAAGTACCCGGAAGGCAAGCAGGCCAGCGCCTGCATGCCGCTGCTGGATCTGGCGCAGCGTCAGAACGCCGGCTGGCTGCCGCGCGCGGCCATGGACGCCGTCGCCGACCTGCTGTCGATGCCGCGCATCCGCGTGTACGAGGTCGCGACCTTCTACACGATGTACAACAAGACCCCGGTCGGTAAGCACGTCATCCAGGTCTGCACGACCACGCCGTGCTGGCTGCGCGGGTCGGACGACATCGTGCACACCTGCGAGAAGAAGCTGGGCATCTCGGTCGGCGAGACCACCGACGACGGCCAGTTCACGCTGCGCGAGGTCGAGTGCTCGGGCGCCTGCGTCAATGCGCCGGTCGTTCAGATCGGCGACGACTATTATGAAGACGTCAGCTCGGAGCACATGGAGAAGATCATCGACGCGCTGAAGCGCGGCGAGATCCCCAAGCATGGCTCTCAGATCGGCCGGCAGTCCTCCGAACCGGTGGGCGGTCCGACGACTCTGAAGGCGTTCACCACCGACACCCAGGCCGATTGAGGGGGATGCGATGCTTCGCGACGAGGACCGCATTTTCACCAACCTCTACGGTTTCCAGAGCTTTGGCCTGGAAGCCGCCAAGAAGCGCGGTGACTGGGACGGCACGAAGGCCATCATCGAGAAGGGCAAGGACTGGATCATCGAGCAGGTGAAGGAGTCCGGGCTGCGTGGACGCGGCGGCGCCGGCTTCTCCACCGGCATGAAGTGGTCCTTCATGCCGAAGAACGTGACCGACAAGCCCGTCTATCTGGTGATCAACGCCGACGAGGGCGAGCCCGGCACCTGCAAGGACCGCGACATCCTGCGCCACGATCCGCACAAGCTGATCGAGGGCTGCCTGATCGCCGGTTTCGCCATCGGTGCGAGCGCCTGCTACATCTACATCCGCGGCGAGTTCTACAACGAGGGCTCCAACGTCCAGCGCGCCATCGACGAGGCGTACGCGGCGGGGCTGATCGGCAAGAACGCCTGCGGCACCGGCTATGACTACGACATCTACATCCATCGCGGTGCGGGTGCCTACATCTGCGGCGAGGAGACGGCGCTCATCGAGTCCATTGAGGGCAAGAAGGGCCAGCCGCGCAACAAGCCGCCGTTCCCGGCCCAGGCGGGTCTCTACTCCTGCCCGACGACGGTGAACAACGTCGAATCGATCGCGGTGGTTCCCACCATTCTGCGCCGTGGCGCGGGCTGGTTCGCCGGTCTCGGCCGTCCGAAGAACACGGGCACCAAGCTCTTTTGCATCTCCGGCCACGTGAACAAGCCGTGCAACGTGGAAGAGGAGATGGGCATCCCGCTGAAGGAGCTGATCGAGAAGCACTGCGGCGGCGTGCGTGGCGGCTGGGACAACCTGCTGGCCATCATCCCCGGCGGCTCGTCGGTTCCGGTGCTGCCGAAGTCGATCTGCGACACCGTGCTGATGGACTTCGACAGCTTGCGCGAAGTGCGCTCGGGCCTCGGCACCGCTGCGGTGATCGTGATGGACAAGTCCACCGACATCGTGAAGGCCATCGCCCGCCTGTCGCAGTTCTACGCCCATGAGAGCTGCGGCCAGTGCACGCCGTGCCGCGAGGGCACCGGCTGGATGAGCCGCATCATGCAGCGCATGGTCACCGGCAACGCCCGTGTCGAGGAAATCGACATGCTGCTGGACGTGACCAAGCAGATCGAGGGTCACACCATCTGCGCGCTGGGCGACGCCGCCGCTTGGCCGATCCAGGGCCTGTTCCGGCACTTCCGGCCGGAGGTCGAGCGCCGCATCCTCGCCTACCGCAACGCCGCCCATTCGCTGGCGGCCGAGTAAGGAGCCCGGTTCCCATGCCGAAACTCACCATCGACGGGATCGAGATCGAAGTCGAGCCGGGCACCTCGATCCTGCAGGCCTGCGAACAGCTGGGCATCGAGATCCCGCGCTTCTGCTACCACGAGCGCCTCAGCGTGCCGGCCAACTGCCGCATGTGCCTCGTGGAAATGGAGCGGGCGCCGAAGCCGGTGGCCGCCTGCGCCATGCCCTGCGGCGACGGTATGGTCGTCAAGACCAACACCGATCTGGTCCACAAGGCCCGCAAGGGCGTCATGGAATTCCTGCTGATCAACCACCCGCTGGATTGCCCGATCTGCGACCAGGGCGGCGAGTGCGACCTGCAGGACCAGGCCATGGCCTATGGCTTCGACCGTGGCCGCTACGGCGAGAACAAGCGCGCGGTCAAGGACAAGTACATGGGTCCGTTGATCCGGACCGAGATGACGCGCTGCATCCACTGCACGCGCTGCATCCGCTTCATCAACGAGATCGCCGGCGTGCCGGACCTCGGCGCGGTGAACCGCGGCGAGCACATGGAAATCACGACCTTCGTCGAGAAGGCCATCGGGTCGGAGCTGTCGGGCAACCTTGCTGACGTCTGCCCGGTCGGTGCGCTGCTGTCCAAGCCCTACGCCTTCACGGCGCGTCCGTGGGAGCTGCGCAAGACCGAGACCATCGACGTCATGGACGCCGTTGGCTCGAACATCCGCGTGGACACCCGTGGCCCCGAGGTGATGCGCGTCCTGCCGCGCGTCAACGAGGATATTAACGAGGAGTGGATTTCGGATAAGACGCGCTTCGCCTATGACGGGTTGAAGCGCCAGCGTCTGGACCGCCCCTACGTCCGCAAGGACGGCAAGCTGCAGCCCGCAACCTGGGGCGAGGCCTTCCAGGCCATCGCCGCTAAGGTGAAGGGCGTGGCGGGCAACCGCATCGCCGCCATCGCCGGCGACCTCGTGGACGTCGAGTCCATGCTGGCGCTCAAGGAGCTGATGGCTGGCCTTGGTTCGGCCAACATCGACTGCCGCCAGGACGGCGCGGTGTTCGACACCTCGGCGCGCGCCGGCTACCTGTTCAACTCCGGCATCGCCGGGATCGAGCGGGCCGACGTGATCCTGCTGGTCGGCACCAACCCGCGCTGGGAAGGCACGATCGTCAACGCCCGCATCCGCAAGCGCTACCTGATGGGTGGCCTGAAGGTCGCGGTCGTCGGCGAGGCGAAGCCGCTGACCTACCCGTACACTCATCTCGGCACGGGGACGGACGTCCTGTCGCAGTTGGCCGACGGCAGCCATGCCTTCGCCGACGTGCTGAAGGGCGCCAAGAACCCGATGATCATCGTCGGCGCGGCCGCCTTCACGCGCAAGGACGGCATCGCCGTTCAGGCGGCGGCGCGCAAGATCGCCGAGGCCTACAACGTCGTTCAGGACAGCTGGAACGGCTTCAACGTCCTGCACAGCGCCGCGTCCCGCGTCGGTGGTCTGGAGATTGGCTTCCTGCCGAGCCAGGGCGGGCGCGACGTCGCCGGCATCCTGGACGGGGCAGGGAAGGGCGAAATCGACGTCGTCTATCTGTTGGGCGCCGACGAGATCGACACCGCCAAGCTCGGCAAGGCGTTCGTCATCTACCAGGGCCATCACGGCGACAAGGGCGCGCACCGCGCCGACGTCATCCTGCCGGGTGCCGCCTACACCGAAAAGAACGCGATCTACGTCAACACCGAAGGCCGTCCGCAGCTGGCGCGGCTCGCCACCTTCCCGCCCGGCGAGGCGCGGGAGGACTGGAAGATCCTGCGCGCGCTGTCCGAACAGCTCGGCCACAAGCTGCCGTACGACAGCCTGACCCAGCTGCGTCAGCGCCTCGTCGCGGTGAACCCGATCTTCGCGAAGATCGGCTCGGTCACTCCGGCCGCCTGGGCGCCGTTCGGCACCGTCGGCGCGCTGGACCCGGCGCCCTTCGTGTCGCCGGTCGCGAACTTCTACATGACCGACCCGATCAGCCGCGCCTCGGTGACGATGGCCCGCTGCACGGAGACGCTCGTCAACCCCGGCGCCGAGGCCGCTCAGGAGAGGACCGGTACCAATGGCTGAGTTCTGGAGCGGCTTCCTGCTGCCGCTGATCATCATCGTCCTCAAGATCCTGGCGATCGTCGTGCCTCTGCTCGTCGCCGTGGCCTTCATGACCTACGCCGAGCGCAAGATCATGGGCGCCATGCAGCTGCGCCAGGGTCCGAACATCGTCGGCCCCTTCGGCTTGCTGCAGCCTTTCGCGGACGGCTTGAAGCTGTTTGCCAAGGAGCAGATCCTGCCGGCCGGCGCCAACCGCATCGTGTTCTACGTGGCGCCGATGCTGACTTTCTTCCTGGCGCTGGTCGCCTGGGCGGTCATTCCCTTCGACTACGGGCTGGTGCTGGCCGACATCAATGTCGGTATCCTGTACCTCTTCGCGATCTCGTCGCTGGGCGTGTACGGCATCGTGATGGCGGGCTGGGCTTCGAACTCCCGCTACGCCTTCCTCGGCGCGCTCCGTTCGGCGGCGCAGATGGTGTCCTACGAGGTCTCCATGGGCCTCGTCATCATCACGGTGCTGCTGTGCGTCGGTTCGCTGAACCTGACGAAGATCGTCGAGGCGCAGGAGACCATCTGGTTCGCCATTCCGCTGCTGCCGATGTTCGTGATCTTCTTCATCTCGGCGCTGGCGGAGACCAACCGTTCGCCCTTCGACCTGCCGGAAGGCGAGTCGGAGCTGGTCGCGGGCTTCATGGTCGAATACAGCTCGGCCCCCTTCGCGCTCTTCTTCCTTGGCGAATACGCCAACATGATCCTGATGAGCGCGATGACCAGCATCCTGTTCCTGGGTGGCTGGCTGCCTCCGCTGCCGTTCGCGCCCTTCACCTGGATCCCCGGCCCGATCTGGTTCGCCCTGAAGATCGCCTTCTGCCTGTTCGTGTACGTCTGGGTCCGCGCGACCATGCCGCGCTACCGCTACGACCAGCTGATGCGTCTGGGCTGGAAGGTGTTCCTTCCGTTCTCGCTGCTGTGGGTCGTCCTGACGGCCGGCGTGCTGGTGACGTTCGGGTGGCTGCCGAAGTAAGCGACCAATCGTCGAGATTTTAAGAGAAAGCGCGGGCGCCGTCTGATGGCGCCCGCAAGGAAGGAGACGAAGAGGCCATGGCGTTCCTCGATCGTGCGGCGCGCAGCCTGTTCCTGAGCGAACTGCTGGGCGGCCTGGGGCTCACCCTCCGCTACATGTTCAAGCCCAAGGTGACCCTGAACTACCCGTTCGAGAAGGGCCCGATCAGCCCGCGCTTCCGCGGTGAGCACGTCCTGCGCCGGTATCCCGGCGGCGAGGAACGCTGCATTGCGTGCAAGCTGTGCGAGGCGGTGTGTCCGGCCCTGGCCATCACCATCGAGGCCGAACCGCGCGAGGACGGCAGCCGCCGCACCACGCGTTACGACATCGACATGACGAAGTGCATCTACTGCGGCTTCTGCCAGGAAGCCTGCCCGGTGGACGCCGTCGTCATGGGCCCGAACTTCGAGTTCTCGACCGAGAACCGCGAAGAGCTTTTCTACAACAAGCAGAAGCTGCTGGCGAACGGCGACCGCTGGGAAGCGGAAATCGCCCAGAACCTCGCGGCCGAGGCTCCCTACCGGTAAGGCCGGGCGGTAAGCGAAACGGGGATTTCGATGATTATCCAAGGCATCGCCTTCTACGTATTTGCCGCGCTGCTGGTGGCCTCCGGTGTGATGGTCATCTCGGCGCGCAATCCAGTTCATTCGGTCCTTTATCTGGTCCTCGCCTTCTTCCAGGCCGCGGGTCTGTGCGTGCTGCTGGGCGCCGAGTTCATCGCGATGATCCTGGTGATCGTCTATGTGGGCGCGGTCGCGGTGCTGTTCCTGTTCGTGGTGATGATGCTCGACATCAACTTCCGCGAGCTGAGGGCGGGCGCCATGCAGTACCTGCCCATCGGCGGCCTGATCGGCCTCATCCTGCTGGCGGAACTCGCCGCCGTGCTGGGTGGCTGGATCATCGCTCCGGCGGCGGAGAAGGCGGCTTCGGCGCCGCTGGCCGCGCTCGGCAACGTCAGCAACACCGAGGCACTCGGGCAGTTGATCTACACCCACTACGTCTACCTGTTCCAGGCGTCGGGCATCGTGCTGCTGATCGCCATGATCGGCGCCATCGTCCTGACCCTGCGCCAGCGCGAGGGTGTGCGTAAGCAGAACATCGGCGCCCAGCTCGCCCGTCGGCGCGAGGATGTGGTCGTCGTCCGCAAGGTGTCGACCGGGGGAGGCGTGTGATCATGGAAATCGGTCTCGGACATTACCTGACGGTCTCGGCCATCATCTTCACGCTGGGTGTGCTGGGCATCTTCCTGAACCGGAAGAACGTCATCATCATCCTGATGTCGATCGAGATGATGCTGCTGGCCGTCAACCTCAACCTCGTGTCGTTCTCGGTCTACCTGAACGATCTGGTCGGGCAGGTCTTCTCCATGATCATCCTGACCGTGGCGGCCGCCGAGGCGGCCATCGGCCTCGCCATCCTGGTGGTCTACTTCCGCAACCGCGGCTCGATCCGAGTCGAAGACATCAACATGATGAGGGGCTAAGGCGGCGCCATGGAAGTCCTTGTCGTATTCCTCCCGCTTCTGGCGTTCCTCGTCGCCGGATCGATCGCCCTGTTCGGCGGTCCGAAAGTCGAGCCGGCCGCGGCCGGTCACGGCCATGGCCATGGTGACGCTCATGGGCATGGGCACGGTCACGACGATCACGCCCACGTTTCCCATGACGAGCATCACGACGATGCCCATGACGACCATCACGTCGTCGCGGGCCCGCCGACCGCGGGCGACCGCGCGGCGCAGTTCGTCACGGCCGGCGCGGTCCTGATTTCCGCCGTCCTGTCCTGGATCCTGTTCTTCGACGTCGCTGTCGGCGGCAACGCCCGCACGATCGAGCTGATGACCTGGATCCGCAGCGGCGGGCTCGACGTGTCGTGGGCGCTGCGCATCGATCAGCTGACTGCCGTCATGCTGGTGGTCGTGAACACCGTGTCCGCCTGCGTGCACGTCTACTCCCTCGGCTACATGGCCGAGGACCCGCAGAAGCCGCGCTTCATGGGGTACCTGTCGCTGTTCACCTTCGCCATGCTGATGCTGGTGACGGCCGACAACCTCGTGCAGCTGTTCTTCGGCTGGGAAGGCGTGGGCCTCGCGTCCTACCTGCTCATCAATTTCTGGTACGAGAAGCCGTCCGCCAACAACGCCGCGATCAAGGCCTTCCTGGTCAACCGCGTCGGCGACTTCGGCTTTGCGCTGGGCATCTTCGCGATTTTCGTTCTGGCCGGTTCGGTGCAGTTCGACGCGATCTTCGCCAAGGCGCCGGAGCTGGTCGGCCAGAAGATCCACTTCCTGTCCTGGAACGTGGACGCGCTGACCGTCACCTGCCTGCTTCTGTTCATGGGCGCCATGGGCAAGTCGGCGCAGCTCGGCCTGCACACCTGGCTGCCGGACGCGATGGAAGGCCCGACCCCGGTGTCGGCCCTCATCCACGCGGCCACGATGGTGACTGCCGGCGTCTTCATGGTCTGCCGTCTGTCCCCGGTGTTCGAGTACGCGCCGACGGCCCTGGAGGTCGTGGCGGTGGTCGGCGCCCTGACGGCCTTCGTCGCGGCGACCATCGGTTTCACCCAGTTCGACATCAAGCGCGTCATCGCCTATTCGACCATGAGCCAGCTCGGCTACATGTTCTTCGCGGCGGGCGTTTCGGCCTACGGCGCGGCGATGTTCCACCTGTTCACGCACGCCTTCTTCAAGGCCCTGCTGTTCTTGGGCGCCGGCTCGGTCATTCACGCGCTGCACCATGAGCAGGACATGCGCAACATGGGCGGCGTCTGGAAGAAGATCCCCTTCACCTACGCGGTGATGTGGATCGGCAATCTGGCGCTGGCCGGTCTGCCGTTCTTCGCCGGCTACTATTCCAAGGACATGATCCTGGAGGCGGCCTATGCCTCGGCCAGCCCGGTCGGCAAGTTCGCCTTTGCGCTGGGCATCGCGGCGGCATTTCTGACTGCCTTCTACTCCTGGCGTCTGCTGTTCATGACCTTCCATGGCAAGCCGCGCATGGCGAAGTCGGTCTTCGACCACGCCCATGAGTCGCCCATCGTCATGCTGATCCCGCTGGCGGTGCTGGCGCTGGGTGCCCTGTTCGCCGGTGTCGGTTTCCACAACTGGTTCATCGGCCACGACATGGCGCACTTCTGGGGCAAGGCCATCCTGGTGCTGCAGGACAACAACAGCATCGAGGCTGCGCACCACCACACGCCGGGCTGGGTCAAGCTGGCTCCGCTGGTCGTCGGTCTGATCGGCATCGCGCTCGCCTACATCGCCTACATGGCGATGCCGGGCCTGCCGGCCAAGGCGGCGGCGACCTTCCGTGGCGTGCACCAGTTTCTCTACAACAAGTGGTATTTCGACGAGCTGTACGACTTCCTGTTCGTGCGCAGCGCCAAGTATCTGGGCTATGGCCTGTGGAAGTCCGGTGACGGCGCTGTGATCGACGGCGTCGGTCCGGACGGCCTCGCCGCCGCCACCCGCGACGTCGCGGCGCGGGCGAGCCGTCTGCAGTCGGGCTACGTCTACCACTACGCCTTCGCTATGGTGATCGGGGTCGTCCTGCTCGTCGCCTGGCTGTCGATGTTCGGTTGAGCGGTTTGAAGGGGAACAAGAACAATGGCTAGCTGGCCGCTCCTGTCGTTCACGACCTTCCTGCCGCTTGCCGGTGTGGCGTTGATCCTGCTGTTCTGCAGGGGCAACTCCCCGGATGTGGTTCGGAACGTCCGTTACGTCGCGCTTTGGACGACGCTGATCACCTTCGTCCTGTCGCTGTTCATCTGGTTCAACTTCGACCCGCGCAACCCCGGCTACCAGCTGGTGGAGAAGGCGGCGTGGATCCCGGAATTCGGGATCTCCTACCACATGGGCGTCGACGGCATTTCGATGCTGTTCGTGATCCTGTCCACCTTCCTGATGCCGCTGTGCATCCTCTCCTCGTGGGAGGCGGTGCAGCTGCGCGTGAAGGAGTACATGATCGCCTTCCTCGTGCTGGAAACCCTCATGGTGGGGATGTTCTGCGCGCTGGATTTCGTCCTCTTCTACATGTTCTTCGAGGGCGTCCTGATCCCGATGTTCCTGATCATCGGTGTCTGGGGCGGCGCCCGCCGCGTCTATGCGGCGTTCAAGTTCTTCCTCTACACGCTGCTCGGCTCGGTGCTGATGCTGCTGGCCATCCTGGCCATGTACTTCGTCGCCGGCACGACCGACATCCCGACCATCACCGCCACGCACTTCCCGCGTTCCATGCAGCTGTGGCTGTGGCTGGCCTTCTTCGCGTCCTTCGCGGTGAAGGTGCCGATGTGGCCGGTGCACACCTGGCTGCCGGACGCCCACGTCGAGGCGCCGACCGCCGGGTCGGTGATCCTGGCCGGCGTGCTGCTGAAGATGGGCGGCTACGGTTTCCTGCGCTTCAACATCCCGATGCTGCCGGAAGCGACCGAGTATTTCGCGCCGCTGATCTACACGCTTTCCATCGTCGCGGTGATCTACACCTCGCTGGTGGCGCTGGCGCAGGAGGACATGAAGAAGCTGATCGCCTACTCCTCCGTGGCGCACATGGGCTTCGTCACCATCGGCATGTTCGCGCTGAACCAGCAGGGCATCGAGGGCTCCATCTTCACGATGCTGTCGCACGGCATCGTGTCGGGCGCGCTCTTCCTCTGCGTCGGCGTGGTCTACGATCGGCTGCACACCCGTGAGATCGCCCGCTACGGCGGCCTCGTGAAGAACATGCCGAAGTACGCGGTGATTTTCCTGTTCATGACCATGGCCTCGGTCGGCCTGCCGGGCACCTCCGGCTTCGTCGGCGAGTTTCTGGTCCTGCTGGGTGCCTTCCGCGACAACACCTGGGTCGCCTTCCTGGCCGCCACCGGCATGGTGCTGGGTGCCGCCTACGCGCTGTGGCTGTTCCGCCGCGTCGTGTACGGCAAGATCACCAAGGCGGACGTCCGTTCGATGCTCGACCTCAGCCCGCGCGAGGTGGCGATCTTCCTGCCGCTGGTCGCCGTGGTGCTGTGGATGGGCGTCTATCCGTCGAGCTTCCTGAACGTCACCTCGGCGTCGGTCGGGCAGCTGATCCAGACTTACCAGACGAAGCTGGCCGCCGCGCAAGGCGGCGAGGGCGGCGTCTCCGTCGCCGCGCGCTGAGGGTTTCCGACATGACCGCTGTGTTTCCCGACATCTGGCCGGCCCTGCCGGAGATCTTCCTCGCCTGCGCCGGCATGGCCCTGCTCATGATCGGCGTGTTCCGGGGCGACGGCTTCACGCGCACCATCGGCTACATGACGATGGTCGCGCTGCTGCTGGCCGCCATCTTGACCATGGGTTACGGCTCCGGCCGCGTGGTGACCTTCAACGGCCTGTTCGTGATGGACAGCTTCGGCGTCTTCATGAAGGTGCTGATCCTGGTTGCCGCAGCCCTGTCCGTGCTGATGACGCTCGGCTTCAACGAGCGTGAGAAGATGGCCCGGTTCGAGTTCCCGGTGCTGATGCTGTTCTCCACGCTCGGCATGCTGATGATGGTGTCGGCCAACGACCTCATCTCCCTGTATGTCGGCCTGGAGACGCAGAGCCTCGCGCTCTACGTCGTCGCCGCCTTCCGCCGCGACAACGCCAAGTCGTCGGAAGCGGGCCTCAAGTACTTCGTGCTGGGCTCGCTGTCGTCGGGCATGCTGTTGTACGGCGCCTCGCTGGTGTACGGCTTCGCCGGCACGACCTCCTTCGACAAGATCGCAGCGCTGTTCGCCGGTGGCGCGCATCCGTCGGCGGGCCTGATCATCGGCCTCGTCTTCGTGGCCGCCGGTCTGGCCTTCAAGATCTCGGCGGTGCCGTTCCACATGTGGACGCCGGACGTCTACGAAGGCGCGCCGACCCCGGTCACCGCCTTCTTCGCCGCCGCCCCGAAGGTTGCCGCCATCGCGCTGTTCACCCGCCTGCTGATCGAGCCGTTCGGTCATCTGGTGCACCAGTGGCAGCAGATCATCATCGTCACCTCGATCCTGTCGATGGCGCTCGGCTCCTTCGCGGCGATCACGCAGACCAACATCAAGCGCCTGATGGCCTACAGCTCCATCGGCCACGTCGGTTACGCGCTGGTCGGCCTCGCGGCCGGCACCCAGGAAGGCGTGCGCGGCGTGCTGATCTACATGGCGGTCTACATCGTCATGAACATCGGCACCTTTGCGGTCATCCTGTGCATGAAGCAGCAGGGCCGCATGCTGGAGGAGATCAAGGATCTCGCCGGCCTGTCGCGCACCAACCCGATGCTGGCCGGCGCCATGGCCGTGTTCATGTTCTCCATGGCGGGCATCCCGCCGATGGCCGGCTTCTTCAGCAAGCTGTACGTGTTCCTCGCCGCTATCGAGGCGCAGCTGTACACGCTGGCCGTCATCGGCGTGCTGACCAGCGTGGTTGGCGCCTACTACTACCTGCGCATCATCAAGATCATGTACTTCGATGAGCCGGTGGAGGCGTTCGACAAGATCAACGACGACGGCATGACCGGCATCCTGGTCGCCACCGGCCTGTTCACCCTGCTGTTCTTCGTGGTTCCGGCGCCCGTCCTGAACTACGCGGCGGCAGCGGCGGCGTCCCTGTTCGCCGGATGATGTACGGTCGGAATCCGGAGGGGGCGCGGCTGCGCCTGCCTCCGGGCTTCCGGGTTGAGGCCTTCGCCTCCGTCGGCAGCACGAACGACGAGGCGAAGGCTTTGGCGCGTTCTGGGGCCGCCGAAGGCACCATCGTCTGGGCCAAGCGCCAGGAAGCGGGCAGGGGACGGCGCGGTCGCGCCTGGACCTCGCCGGAAGGAAACCTCTACACCTCCACCGTCCTGCGCCCTGGTCGACCGCCGGCCGAGGCGGCACAGATATCGTTCGTCGCGGCGCTGGCCATCGCCGAGACGGCGGCGGCGGTCCTGCCGGAGACGGCTGATATCCGCTGCAAATGGCCGAACGACGTGCTGGTGAACGGGCGCAAGCTGTCCGGGATTCTGCTGGAATCCGAGGCGGGGCCCGATGGCGGTCTGGCCTGGCTCGTGCTGGGCGTCGGCATCAATCTGCGTCATTTCCCGGAAGGTACCGAGTTCGCGGCCACCTCGCTGATCGCGGAGGGCGCGCCGGCGATGCAGCCCGCCGGCCTGCTGGAGGTCTATGCCGAGCAACTGGCGACGTGGTACGCGCGCTGGCTGGAACATGGCTTCGCGCTGGTCCGCTCGGCCTGGATGGCTCGGGCGAAGGGCATCGGCGAACCGGTGGCCGTTCGGCTGTCCGACCGGACGCTGACCGGCACCTTCGCCGATCTGGACAGCGACGGGGTTCTGTTGCTTGATCGGGATGACGGCACCGGGCGGCAGCGCATCGCCGCCGGAGACGTGTTCTTCCCTCCCGCTGTGGAGACCTGACCTATGCTGCTCGCCATCGACGCCGGCAACACCAACGTGGTGTTCGCGATCTATGAGGGCGACGACCAGCGCGGCATCTGGCGGACCGCGACCGACCAGAAACGCACCGCCGACGAATACATGGTGTGGCTGACGCACCTGATGGCCCTGAAGGGCCTACGCCCCGCCGACATCGAAAGCACCATCATCGCCAGCGTCGTGCCCGGTGCGACCTTCAATCTGAAGCGCCTGTGCAAGGACCATTTCGGCTGCGAGCCGCTGGTCGTCGGGGCGCCGAACGTCGACCTCGGCACCAAGGCGCTGGTCGACAAGCCGGAGGAGGTCGGGGCCGACCGCCTCGTCAACACGGTGGCGGCGGCGGCAACCTACAAGACGCCGCTGATCGTCATCGACTTCGGTACGGCGACCACCTTCGACGTGGTGGACAAGGACGGGAACTACCGCGGCGGCGTCATCGCGCCGGGGCTGAACCTGTCGTTGGAGGCCTTGCAGATGGCGGCAAGCAAGCTGCCGCGCGTGGAGATCCAGCAGCCCGGCCACGTCATCGGCAAGAACACCATCGAGTGCATGCAGTCCGGCATCTTCTGGGGCTACGTCGGCCTCATCGAGGGGCTGGTGGCGCGCATCCGGGCGGAGTACGGCGAGCCGATGACCGTCGTCGCGACCGGCGGGCTGGGTGTGCTTTTCGCCAAGGCTACCCATGTAATCGAACACACCGACGGCGAGCTGACGCTTCGCGGTCTCCTCCTGATCCACAAGCGCAACACGGCCCAATGACCCAATCCGCCTCCGATCTCCCCGCCCCGAAGGACGCGGGAGGCGGCGAACCGTTCGCTCCCGAGGACGACTCGCTCTATTTCCTGCCGCTCGGCGGGTCGGGCGAGATCGGCATGAACCTCAACCTCTACGGCCATCGCGGCAAGTGGTTGATGGTGGACCTCGGCATCTCCTTCGCGGACGACACGATGCCGGGTCTCGACGTGATCATGCCCGATCCGGCTTTCATCGCGGAGCGGAAGGACGATCTGGTCGGGCTTGTGGTCACCCACGCGCATGAGGACCATCTGGGGGCGATCCAGTATCTGTGGCCGCAGCTGCGCTGCCCGGTCTATTGCACGCCCTTCACGGCGTCGGTGCTGCGGGCCAAACTGCACGAGCGCGGGCTGGCCGCCACCGTGCCGATCACCGAGGTGCCGCTGGGCGGTTCGGTCGAGGTCGGGCCGTTCGCGGTCGAGTATGTGACCGTCACCCATTCCATTCCGGAGCCGAACGCGCTCGCCATCCGCACGCCGGTCGGAACGGTGCTGCACACCGGCGACTGGAAGCTGGACCCCGAGCCGATGCTGGGAGACACGGCGGACGAGGAGCGCCTGCGCCAGATCGGCGATGAGGGCGTGCTGGCGCTGGTCGGCGACAGCACCAACGCTCTGGTCCCCGGTTCCTCCGGCTCGGAAGCCGGCGTGCGCAAGGCGCTGACCGAGCTGATCGGGCAGCATCCGGACGTGCGCATCGCGGTCAGTTGCTTTGCCACCAACGTGGCGCGGCTGGAGAGCATCGCCCATGCGGCGGCCGAGCACGGTCGGCATGTCGCGCTGGTCGGGCGTTCGCTGTGGCGGATCAACGAGGCGGCGCGAAGCAACGGCTACATGGCCGAGGTGCCGGCCTTCCTGACGGAGCACGACGCCAATTACGTGCCGCGCGAGAAGCTGGTGCTGATCTGCACCGGCAGCCAGGGGGAGCCGCGCTCGGCGCTCGCCCGCATTGCGTCGGACGACCACCCGCAGGTGACGTTGCAGCGGGGCGACGTGGTGATCTTCTCCTCGCGCGAGATCCCCGGCAACGAGCGCGCCATCGGGCGCATGCAAAACCTGCTGGTCTCGCAGGGCATCCGGGTCGTGACGGCCGACGATGCGCCGGTCCATGTCTCCGGCCATCCCGCGAAGGATGAGCTGGTGCGCATGTACCAGTGGGTGCGCCCGCGCATCGCGGTGCCGGTGCATGGCGAGCAGCGCCACCAGCAGGAGCATGCGAAGCTGGCGCAGGGGTGCCAGGTGCCGGAAGCGCTGATCCCGTCAAACGGCGAATTGATCCGCCTCGGCCCCGGCGGGCCGGCTCGGGTGGTGGCCCATGTGCGGGCCGGGCGCATGGCGCTGGACGGCAAGCGGCTGGTGCCGCTCGACACCGGGCTGATGCGCTCGCGCCACCGTATGGTGCACAACGGCGCCGCCGTGGCAACGCTGGTCATGAACGGCAAGGGTGAGTTGGTGACCGCGCCGCAGGTGGCGGTGATGGGGCTGCTGGACGATTCGGCCGACCGCGACATGCTGCTGGACGTGGTGGACGCGGTGCGCGAGGCGGTCGCCGATCTGTCGAAGACCGCGCGGATGGACGACGAGCAGGTGCGCAACGCCGCCCGCATCGCCGTTCGCCGCTGTTTCAACGCGACCCATGGCAAGAAGCCGGTGACGGAAGTGCATTTGGTCCGTGTATAAGATGTGCGGAATATTCAAGCCTGGAAATTTTAGGCCTTTGGGGGAAACATGATCGGAAAGCTGAACCACGTTGCCATCGTCGTGCCGGACCTGCCGGCTGCGACGGCGCTGTACCGCGACACGCTGGGCGCCACGGTGTCGGAGCCGGTGGATCTGCCGCCGCACGGGGTGACCGTGGTGTTCGTCACTCTGCCCAACACCAAGATCGAACTGCTGCACCCGTTCGGGGAGAAGTCGCCCATCGCCGGCTTCCTGGAGAAGAACCCGTCCGGCGGCATCCACCACATCTGCTACGAGGTGGACGACATTCTGGCCGCCCGCGACCGGCTGAAGGCGCAGGGCGCCCGCGTGCTGGGCGACGGCGAGCCGAAGATCGGCGCCCACGACAAGCCGGTGCTGTTCCTGCACCCGAAGGACTTCGTCGGCACGCTGGTCGAGTTGGAGCAGGCGTAATCCCTTGGTGCTCCTTTAAGGGAGGATGCGATGGGGCTGGTGACGGGGATTTCCGTCTATGTGGTCGTCTGGTGGGTGGTGCTGTTCGCGGTGCTGCCTTGGGGCGTGCGGGCGCCGGACACGCCGGAGCCGGGCATGGCCGACAGCGCGCCGGAACGCCCTCGCATCCTCCTGAAATTCGCCGTCACGACCCTGGTCGCGGCGGTGGTATGGCTTGGCATCTTCGCGCTGGTCCAGTCGGACCTGATCTCCTTCCGTGAGATGGCCAAGGGGATGGGCGCGCCGTGAGCCTGACCTACTGCCAAGCGGCACCGGGCCATCCCTTCCACGGCCCCTATCACGAGACCGAATACGGCTTTCCCAGCGCCGACGACCGGGTTTTGTTCGAACGGCTGGTGCTGGAGATCAACCAGGCCGGCCTGTCCTGGCTGACCATCCTGAAGAAGCGCGAGGCCTTCCGTGCCGCCTTCGACGGGTTCGACGTGGACCGGGTAGCGCGCTATGGCGAGGCGGAGCGGGCACGGCTGCTCGCCGACGCGGGCATCATCCGCAACCGGCTGAAGGTCGACGCCGCTATCGAGAATGCCCGGCGGATCGTCTCCTTGCGCGCCGGCTATGGCTCCTTCGATGGCTGGCTGCGCGCCCATCACCCGCTGAGCAAGGCGGAGTGGATCAAGCTGTTCAAGCGGACCTTCCGCTTCACCGGCGGAGAGATCGTCGGGGAATTTCTGATGAGCCTCGGCTATCTGCCCGGCGCGCATCAGCCCGGCTGTCCCGTGTGGGCGGTGGTGGAGGGCTTGAGTCCGCCCTGGATTGAGGCCATACGCCAGGGCTTCACCGGTTATGATGTTCATGCCGTGAGCGAAAGCCTGCCTATTCCATAGTCAACTGCATCTAGTCTGTGCGGATGGGGAGAAATACTGTCCAGAAGCTTGGGTTAGCCCGGATTTGGGCTTGTCATCGTGCAATTGCGGGTTCAGAGTCTTGTTTGTGACGAGGGGCGCTGTCCCTCTTTCCGACGCCTGGTGGCGATTCCTCCCTAACCTCGGGCCGCGCTGCGCTTCGCCGCGCGGTCTTTCTTTTCGCGCACGGATCCAGCGAGGTGGCTGGCCGGCCGAGTGAGGAATTCGGATTCCCTACAGATAGAATTAACGGTTTACCCGGTAATGTTATATCAACTACGAAGGGGATAGGGTGCGGTGTGAGGGCGCCGGGACGCCCCTGCATTTTTGCCGTGCGCGGTCTCAACACCGCAAGTGGCGATAGGGGAGAGTGATGTCGAGGCGTCGATGACCGCGAATGAAAACGAGAAGTTGGATCAATTCGCGGCGGTCCTCCTGACCGAAATGCTGGAGCGCACCAAGAAGAACATGGAGCTGCTCACGCCCGACCAGCGTCCCGGTTCCACGCTCCCCTTCGCCCTGACGTCGTCTTTTCAGGACCTTTACGCCGAACTCATTCGCGTCGGCATTTTCCCCGTCGTGCTGAGCCGCCGTCCGGTGCGCGCCATCGTCGGCGACGTGGACTGGCCGAGCGAGGGCCGTGAGTATCTGCTGACGGTCCTGGACGACCGCTCCAACGCCATCTTCACCGCCTGGGACTATGCCTGGGATGCCCTCTGGGATGAGCGGAAGGTGGGCGCGGACAGCGCCGCCTCGGCCGCCCCGGCGAAGAAGAAGGGCTTCTTCAGCTCGCTGTTCGGCCGGAAGGGGCCGGAGAAGCAGGAAGCCAAGCCGTCGGAGTCCGGCGAGGGCGACGTGATGGCCGGCCTCTACACCATGCTGACCCAACTGGCGGAAAAGCGCGGCTACCTGCCGCTGTTCCACGACGACGTCAAGGTGTTCAAGGGGTTGATCCGCGTGAAGCCGGGGCGGCTGGCCCAGGCCTGGAAGGAAATTACCCAATACCACCATCAGGAATTCTACCTGAGCGGCAACGAGCAGGCGAAGCCGGGCGTGACTTCCGACTGCCTTCAGAAGTGGCACTACAACCTGCCGGACCGGATCGGCGAGTTCCTGGTGCTGAAGGCCGCCGTGGACATGGAGCACGTGGACAAGACCTTCGTCGGCAAATACATCCGGCAGTCCGCGCGCACCCAGGAAGAGGCGGAAAAGGGCATGCCCTACCTGTCCATCTACTGGAAGGCCATGCCGGCGCGCGCGATCGCGCAGCAGTCCTGAGGCCGACCATGCGGCGGGCGGCGTGCATTCTGATCGCGACGCTGGCCTTTCCCGGCGCGGCCCTTGCGCAAATCGACCTGTCTGTCTGCCAGTATCTGCCGCGCCACCGGCCGGCGCCGGACGTTGAATACACGCCGGGCGTGGACGTGAAGGGGCGCGCAGTCGCGCCGGCGGACCTGCCGGGCTCCGCCGGAGCAGCGGCACCGATAGAGCGGTTCGACATCCCGGTCACCCTGAACTTCGCGCGGCGCATGGGCTTTGCGGTGCCGTCCGGCGGCCTGCCGGGCAACGCGGAGGTCGGCACGCTGACCCTGAAAGGCAACCGGCTGTTCTTCAACGGCCAGCCGGTCGGCGGGCCGAGCGAGGCGCAACTGTACGCGCTCTGCCGCACCGCCCGATGAGTGGGGTTGCGGTGAGGATGGACTTTCCCCCCGGTCCTTCCTAAAGTCCCTGTCCCGATTCCCGGCACCAAAACCCTCGAAACCGAGAGCAGAGCCATGCGGCTGTCCACCTTCTTCATGCCCACCCTCAAGGAGACCCCGACCGAGGCGCAGATCGTCTCGCACCGCCTGATGCTGCGGGCGGGGATGATCCGGCAGACGAGCGCCGGCATCTACGCCTGGCTGCCGCTGGGCCACCGGGTTCTGAAGAAGATCGAGCAGATCGTCCGCGAGGAGCAGGACGCCGCTGGCGCCCAGGAACTGCTGATGCCGACCATCCAGTCGGCGGAGCTGTGGAAGGAAAGCGGCCGCTACGACGATTACGGCAAGGAGATGCTGCGCATCACCGACCGTCATGAGCGCGAGATGCTGTTCGGCCCGACGAACGAGGAGATGATCACCGACATCTTCCGCGCCTTCGTGAAGAGCTACCGTCAGCTGCCGCTGAACCTCTACCACATCCAGTGGAAGTTCCGGGACGAAATCCGGCCGCGCTTCGGCGTGATGCGCGGGCGTGAGTTCCTGATGAAGGACGCCTACAGCTTCGACATCGACCCGGCCAGCGCCAAGCGCGCCTACCAGAAGATGTTCCTGGCCTATCTGCGCACCTTCGCCCGCATGGGGCTGAAGGCGATCCCGATGCGCGCCGATACCGGCCCCATCGGCGGCGACCTCAGCCACGAGTTCATCATCCTGGCCGAGACGGGCGAAAGCGGCGTCTTCTGCCACAAGGATTGGATGAACCTGGACGTGCTGCAGAACGCGCCGGGCTTCGACGAGGATCTCCAGGCCTTCTTCGACAAGACCACCTCGATCTACGCCGCGACCGACGAGAAGCACGACGCCGCCACCTGCCCGGTGCCGGAGAGCGATCTGGTCTCCGCCCGCGGCATTGAGGTCGGCCATATCTTCTACTTCGGCACCAAGTACTCCAAGCCGATGAACGCCGTCGTCGCCGGTCCGGGCGGTGAGTCGATCCCGGTCGAGATGGGCAGCTACGGCATCGGCGTGTCGCGCCTGATGGGCGCCATCATCGAGGCCAGCCACGACGACAACGGCATCATCTGGCCGGACGCAGTGGCGCCCTTCAACGTCGGCATTGTGAACCTGAAGGTCGGCGACGCCGAGAGCGACCGCGTCTGCAACGAGCTGTACTACAAGCTCCGCGCCAACGGTCTGGACGTGCTGCTGGACGACCGCGACGAGCGGGCGGGCGCGAAGTTTGCCGACATGGACCTGATCGGCGTGCCGTGGCAGCTGGTCGTCGGCCCGCGTGGCCTGAAGAACGGCGTCGTGGAGCTGAAGCGCCGCGCCACCGGTGAGAAGGAAGAGCTGTCGGTCGAGAGCGCGCTGGCGAAGCTCACCAAGTAGCCGACTGGGGTAGAGCGCGCGCGCAATCGTCGCCCTTTTCCTGCCACGGTTAAGCACCTATGTTGCGAGGCGGCGGGCCACTGGCTCGCCGCCTTTCCTTTTCCCCGTGGCGACGCATCGCCTGAGGACACGCATGATCTTCTCCGCCTTCGAACGCATGGTCGCGATGCGCTATCTCCGGGCGCGTCGGCAGGAAGGGTTCATCTCGGTCATCGCGGGATTCTCGCTGCTGGGCATCGCGCTCGGCGTGGCGACGCTGATCATCGTCATGGCGGTGATGAACGGTTTCCGGGCGGAACTGCTGGGCCGCGTGCTTGGCCTGAACGGACACCTGAACGTCTACAACGTGCGCGGCGGGCCGCTGCCCGGCTATGAGGAGTTGACCGAACGGCTGCGCGGTGTGCCGGGCGTCCTCACCGTCACGCCGACGGTGGAGGGGCAGGCGCTCGTCTCCGTGCGCGGCGTGGCCTCCGGCGCCGTGGTGCGCGGTGTGCCGCCGGAGGATTTCCGGGTGCGGCCGACCTTGGCGCGCAACATCGTGCGCGGTTCGGCGGAGCAGTTCGGCGAGGACCGAATCGCCATCGGCGCGCGCATGGCGCAGCGCCTGGGCCTGTCGGTCGGCGATCAGCTGACCCTGATCGCGCCGCAGGGCAACGTGACTGCCTTCGGCACCGTGCCGCGTATGCGCAGCTATCCCATCGGCGCGATCTTCGACGTCGGCATGTTCGAATACGACAACACCTTCATCTTCCTGCCCTTGGCGGAGGCGCAGGCCTTCTTCCGCACGGGCGAGGCGGTGACCTCGCTTGAGGTGTTCGTCCATGACCCGACGCAGATCCGCCCGGCGCGCGAGGCGATTCAGTCGGCGGTCGCCGGGGTGGGGCGCGTTGTGGACTGGCAGCAGTCGAACGCCAGCTTCTTCACCGCCCTTCAGGTCGAACGGAACGTCATGTTCCTGATCCTGTCGCTGATCATCATGGTGGCCGCGTTCAACATCATCTCCAGCCTGATCATGCTGGTGAAGGACAAAGGGCGCGACATCGCCATCCTGCGCACCATGGGCGCCACGCGTGGCATGATCATGCGCATCTTCTTCCTGTCCGGTGCCTCGGTCGGGGTGACGGGGACGGTGCTGGGGCTGATCCTGGGCATCTCCTTCGCGCTGAACATCGAGACGATCCGGCAGGGCATTCAGGCGCTGACCGGCACAAACCTGTTCTCCGCCGAGATCTATTTCCTGTCGCAGCTGCCGGCGAAGATCGACTGGGGCGAGGTGACCCAGGTGGCGCTGATGGCGCTGGGCCTGTCTTTCGCCGCGACCGTCTACCCGTCCTGGCGGGCCGCCCGCCTCGATCCGGTGGAGGCCCTGCGCTATGAGTGAGCCGATGCTGGAACTGTCGGGAATCGTCCGCACCTTCGAACAGGCCGGGACGGTGCTGGAGGTGCTGCGCGGCGCCGAGCTGACCGTGCGGGCGGGGGAGCTGGTGGCGCTGGTCGGCCCGTCGGGCGCCGGCAAGTCCACCCTGCTGCACATCGCCGGCCTGCTGGAGCGCCCCACGGAAGGCACCGTCCGCATCGCCGGGACCGACGTGTCGAAGCTGGACGACGGCAAGCGGACCGAGGTGCGTCGGCGCGCCATCGGCTTCGTCTACCAGTTCCATCACCTGCTGCCGGAGTTCTCCGCGCTGGAGAACATCGTGCTGCCGCAGATGATCAACGGCGTGGCGAAGCGCACCGCCAAGGACCGGGCCATGGAGCTGCTGCGCATGGTCGGGCTTGAGGCGCGCGCCACGCACCGCCCGTCGCGCCTGTCGGGCGGCGAGCAGCAGCGCGTCGCCATCGCCCGCGCGCTGTCGAACGCGCCCGGCCTGCTGATCGCCGACGAGCCGACCGGCAACCTCGACCCGCACACGGCGGAGCACGTCTTTGCCATGCTGACCACGATCGTCCGGCAGGCGCGGGTGGGGGCTCTGGTCGCCACGCACAATCTGGAACTGGCGCAGCGCATGGACCGGGTGCTGGAGATGCGCGACGGCCTGCTGGTGGAGCACGTCCCCACGCATTCGTGAGCGAAAGGCCGATTGTCAGTCCGGGGGTGCGTTGCCACACTTCTGAAAACGTTAGAGGGGTGAGACGTGGACCAGAAGATCATCGACCTTTACGACGAGTACACCCACAAGCCGCTGCCGCGCCGGGTGTTCCTGGAACGGCTGGCGGTGCTGGTGGGCAGTGCCACGGCCATTCCCGCCATTCTGGCGCAGATCGAGCCGAACTACGCGCTGGCCGCCCAGGTGACGGCCGAGGACACGCGAATCGCGGCGGAGCGCATCACCTTCCAGGGGGCGACCGGCGACGTCGGCGGCTATCTGGCCCGGCCGAAGCTGGCGGAGAAGGCCCCGGCGGTGATCGTCATCCACGAGAACCGTGGCCTGAACCCCTATGTCGAGGACGTGACCCGCCGCCTCGCCGCCGATGGGTTCGTGGCGCTGGCGCCCGACCTGCTGGCCCCGCTCGGCGGCACGCCGCAGGACCCGGACCGGGCGCGCGAACTGATCGGGCAACTGGACGCCGACAAGGCGGTCAACAATCTTATCGCGGCGATGAGCCACCTGATGGCCTACCGCTATTCGAACGCCAAGGTCGGCGTGGTCGGCTTCTGCTGGGGCGGCGGCATGGTCAACCGCCTCGCCATCAAGGCGCCGGATCTGAAGGCGGCGGTGGCCTTCTACGGCCCGACGGCCGATCCCGCGCTGGTCGGCACGATCAAGGCGCCGTTGCAGTTGCACTACGCCGGGTTGGATCAGCGCATCAACGCCAACGTTCCCGCCTACGGGAAGGCGTTGAAGAAGGCCGGCGTGTCGCACGAAATCCACATGTACGAGGGCGTCAACCACGCCTTCCACAACGACACCTCGGCCGAGCGTTACAACAAGGAGGCGGCCGGCCTGGCCTGGGGCCGGACGGTGGAGTTCCTGAAGAAGAACCTGGGGTAACCGGATTATCGGGCGGTGGCCGGCCGTGGCAACTTCAGCACGGCCACCGCCAAACCAGTGAACACCAGCACAGCGCCGGCCAGCTTCACCGGCGTGAAATCCTCGCCGAGCAAAAGCGCGCTGGAACTCATGCCGAAGATCGGCACCAGCAGCGAGAAGGGGGCCACGAGGCTGGCCGGGTAATGCCGCAGCAGGAAGCCCCAGGCCGCGAAGCCGAACAACGTGGCGCCGAAGGCGATGTAGGCCACCGAGGCGACGCCGACGGGCGTCAGGGTCGTCAAAGCGTGGGCCACGCGTTCCGGCCCTTCCAGCGTCAGGGACAGTGCCAGTAGCGGCAGAGGCGGCACCACGCTGACCCACAGCATCATGCGGAACAGGTCCGGCGCCTTGGCCTGCTTCATCAGGATGTTCGACACGCCCCAGGCGGCGGCGGCCGCGATGGCCAGCGCCAGACCGAGCAGGGAGTTGCCGGCGGGCATGTCCGTGGCGATCAGGCCGATGCCCGAAAAGGCCACGGCCATGCCGACCAACTGTTTCGGCCCCGGCCGATCACCCAGCGCCACGGCGGCGAACAGAGCGGTGAAGAAGGCCTGGGATTGCAGCACCAGCGACGACAGGCCCGCCGGCATGCCGACATCCATGCTGACGAAGAGCAGCGTGAACTTCACCACCCCCAGCACCATTCCGATTCCCAGAATGAAGCGCCAGGGCACCGGCGGCCCACGGTGCACGCCCATGAACAGCAGTGGCAGCGCCGCCAGCGCGAACCGCAGGGCGCAGAACAGGATCGGCGGAAAATCCTTCAGCCCGACCTTGATCGCGACGAAATTGAAGCCCCAGATCGCGGCGACGGAAACCGCCAGGGCAATGTGGCTGGTGCGCATTAAGGGAGGCTAGTGGCGCTTGTCCCATGCGTCAACGCGCCGGGGTTGCAACGGAATTGCGCCCAGCGCAGGTCAGCCGTCCGTGTGCAGAATGCGGCATTCGTCCAGTGCGTTGAGCGCCCAGGAAGAGCCGCCCAGGCTGACGTCGCCGACCGTACCGTTGGCGGAGTCGCTGTGGAGTGTGACGGCCTTCGACCGCATGAAAGGCTCGAACAGATCCTCATAGCTGGGAAGCTCGACCGGCACCATCACGCC
This sequence comes from Azospirillum soli, assembly GCF_017876165.1. GTDB lineage: Bacteria > Pseudomonadota > Alphaproteobacteria > Azospirillales > Azospirillaceae > Azospirillum > Azospirillum soli. The sequence goes on along the minus strand of NZ_JAGINQ010000004.1, from coordinate 163,282 downwards.
GCCGTTCGGCAGCGGCTTGGCTTCCAGCGCCACCTTCTCGCCATCCGGGAACATGGCCATCAGCTTAGCGTCCCGGTCCTCCGCCGGCTGGGCGTGCTGGTCGCCGTTCACCAGCATGGCGGCACCCTTGGCCGTTGCGCGGAAGGACAGGGGCGAGGACGAATCCGCGCGCGTCGCGAAACAGTAGGCGGCGCCGGTCTTGGTCGCCGGATGCGCCCGCACGACCCAACCCTTGTTCTGCGCGACGACGCGGCCCGGCGCTTCGGACAGACCGGAGCTGTTCGTGATGCGCGGTGCGGCCGGAGCGGGAGCGGTGGACGCGGTAGGCTGGGTGGTCTGGCAAGCGGCAAGAAGGGCAGCGGCGAGAAGGGCGACGGCCAGCACCGCGGCGGTGCGACCGGAGCGGGGGCGGCGCATCGAGACCTTCACCTCACGTCGTGGCACTCCCTCTTTCGATAGCACAAAGCCCGCCGATCGGCGATGCTTGTCACCCCTGCGGCCGTGACTTCGCTTGGTCCCTTGATTTGTGGGCGGCGGATGCGCGACCAATCCCAGGCAACGACCCCGAACCGCCGACCCGGTGCCACACCCGATCATGCCGCACGCCGACTTCATCCATCTGCGCGTCCACTCCGCCTATTCCCTGTCCGAGGGCGCCATCAAGGTGAAGGAGCTGGTCAAGCTCTGCCACAAGCAGCAGATGCCGGCGGTCGCGGTGACCGACACCGGCAACCTGTTCGGCGCGCTGGAATTCGCGCTGGCCGCATACGATTCGGGCGTGCAGCCGATCATCGGCACGGTGCTGGGCATCACCCGAGTCGTCCCCGCCAACACGAAGCCCGGTGTTCCGGGCAAGGCGGCCTCGACCCCCGACCAGCTTGTCCTGCTCTGCCAGACGGAGGAGGGCTACCGGAACCTGATGAAGCTGGTCTCCAAGGCCTTCCTGGAGTCGGACCCCATGGCCGGCCCGCAGGTGCCGCTGGAGGCGCTGGAGGGGCATTCGGGCGGGCTGATCGCACTGACCGGCGGCCCGGCGGGCTCTGTCGGGCGCCTGCTGGGCGAGGGGCAGAAGGATTTGGCGCTCGACGTGCTGGAACGGCTGAAGGCTTTGTTCCCCGGCCGGCTGTACGTGGAGCTTCAGCGGCACCGTGACCATTTCCAGGTGATTGAGGACGCCATCGAGCCGGCGCTGATCGACCTCGCCTACGCCCACGACCTGCCGCTGGTCGCCACCAACGACTGCTATTTCGCGACCGAGGACATGTACGAGGCGCACGACGCGCTGCTGTGCATCGCCGAGGGCGCCTACATCAGCCAGACCGAGCGCCGCCGCCTGACCCCCGACCACCGCTTCAAGTCGGCGGAGGAGATGCGGCTGCTGTTCACCGACCTGCCGGAGGCGGTGGACAACACCGTCGCCATCGCGCGTCGCTGTTCCTTCCTGCTGAAGCCGATCAAGCCCATCCTGCCCGCCTTCCCCACCGAAGCCGGCCGGACGGAGGACGAGGAACTGCGAGCCCAGTCCCGCGAGGGCCTGGAAATGCGGCTGGAGAAGGTCGTCTACACGCCCGACATGACGCCGGAGCAGCGCGCGGAAACGCGCAAGACCTACTTCGAGCGTCTGGAGTTCGAGCTGGACGTCATCGTGAAGATGAAGTTCCCCGGCTACTTCCTGATCGTGTCGGATTTCATCAAATGGGCGAAGAACCACGACATTCCCGTGGGGCCGGGGCGCGGTTCGGGCGCGGGCTCCGTCGTCGCCTGGGCGCTGACCATCACCGACCTCGACCCGCTGCGGTTTGGCCTGCTGTTCGAGCGGTTCCTGAACCCCGAACGCGTGTCGATGCCCGACTTCGACGTGGACTTCTGCCAGGACCGCCGCGAAGAGGTGATCCGCTACGTCCAGGACAAATACGGCTACGACCGCGTCGCGCAGATCATCACCTTCGGTAAGCTCCAGGCCCGCGCCGTGCTGCGCGACGTGGGGCGCGTGCTGCAGATGCCCTATGGGCAGGTGGACAAGATCTGCAAGCTGGTGCCGAACAACCCGGCCAACCCCGTCACGCTGCAACAGGCGCTGGACAGCGAGGAACTGCTGCGCCAAGCCCGCGACGGGGACGAGACGGTGGCCCGCCTCATCAACATCGCGCTGAAGTTGGAGGGGCTGTACCGCCACGCCTCGACCCACGCCGCCGGCGTGGTGATCGGCGACCGCCCGCTGGACGAATTGGTGCCGCTGTACCGAGACCCGCGCTCGGACATGCCGGTCACCCAGTTCAACATGAAGTATGTGGAGCAGGCCGGTCTGGTGAAGTTCGACTTCCTGGGCCTGAAGACGCTGACCGTGCTGAAGACGGCGGTGGACTTGATTCCGGAAAAGCCGGACCTGACCACCGTCACGCTGGACGACGTTAAGAGCTACGAGCTTTTGGGCCGGGCGGAATCGACCGGCGTGTTCCAGCTGGAAAGTTCGGGCATGCGCGACGTGCTGCGCCGCCTGAAGCCGAACCGGCTGGAGGACATCATCGCGCTCGTGTCGCTGTATCGGCCGGGCCCGATGGACAACATCCCCAAATACATCAAGGTCAAGAACGGGGAGGAACCGGCCGACTACATGAACCCGGCCCTGGAGCCGATCCTGAAGGAGACCTTCGGGATCATGATCTACCAGGAGCAGGTCATGCAGATCGCCCAGGTGCTGTCCGGCTATTCGCTGGGCGGCGCCGATCTTCTGCGCCGCGCCATGGGCAAGAAGATCAAAGAGGAGATGGACGCCCAGCGGAAGATCTTCTGCGATGGTGCCGCCGGGCGCGGGGTGGACCCCGATCAGGCCAGCATGATCTTCGATCAGGTCATGAAGTTCGCGGGCTACGGCTTCAACAAGTCGCACGCCGCCGCCTACGCTTTGGTCGCCTATCACACGGCCTATTTGAAGGCGAACCATCCGGTGGAGTTCATGGCAGCGTCGATGACGCTCGACCTTGGCAACACCGACAAGCTGAACGTCTTCCGGCAGGAGCTGGCGCGCCTCAAGATCAAGCTGCTGACGCCGGACATCAACAAGTCCGATTCCATCTTTGGAGTGGAGGTTCTACCCGACGGCAGCAAGGCCGTGCGCTACGCGCTGGCCGCCGTGAAGGGCGTCGGCCTGCCGGCCATGAAGGCGGTGGTCGAGGAGCGCCGGAAGAACGGCCCCTACAAGAGCCTGTTCGATTTCGCCCGGCGCCTGGACTTGAAGACCATCAACAAGCGCCAGTTGGAAAACCTGACCTGCGCGGGCGCCTTCGACGAGATCAACCCCAACCGCGCCCAGGTGCACGCGGCCCTTGAGACGCTGATCCGCTACGCCCAGGCGGAGACGGCCGAGCGCGAGAGCGGCATCGGCAACCTGTTCGGCGGCGGTGGCGGGGGACTGAAGGAACCCGACCTGCCTAAGGTCAAGGATTGGGAGCCGCTGGAGAAGCTGAAGCACGAGTTTGGCGCCATCGGCTTTTATCTCTCCGCCCACCCGCTGGACGCCTTCTCCGGCCCGCTTGGGCGCATGAAGGTGGTGAAGTCGGCGGAACTGACCCAGGCCATGTCGCGCGGTGGTTCCACCCGCTACAAGATGGCCGGCATCGTGGTCAGCCGGAAGGAGAAGACCGCCAAGTCCGGCAACCGCTTCGCCTTCGTGGAATTGTCGGACGCCTCCGGCGGATACGAGGTCACCTGCTTCTCCGAGGTGTTGGCCGGCAACCGCGAGCTTCTGGAGGCGGGGCGCCCCGTTCTGATGAGCGTGGACGCCCAGATGAACGGCGAGGAAATCCGCCTGACCTGCCAGGAGGTGAAGCCGCTGGAGGACGCCGTCGCGCAGGTCTCCGACGGGCTGAAGGTGGTGCTGCGCGACGCCCAGCCGGTTGACAGCATCAAGGCGATGCTGGACCGGCTTGGGAAAGGGAAGGGCAAAATCCACCTTCTGGTCGAGATCGACCCGCTGAAGGAGGTTGAGATCCAGCTTCCCGGCGCCTTCGCAATCTCCTCGCAGAGCCGCGCCGCGCTGAAGTCCGTGCCGGGTGTGGTGGAGGTGGTGGAGTTGTGACCGTTGTGTCCGACCTTCTACGAAAGGCGAACACAGTCATTGAATCAGGCCGGGCGTTCCAGTAACGACATACTGCGGTATGCATTCGCCCCCTCCGTTCCCAAATAACGGAGGGGGATCTAATACCGTTTTCGGACTGTTCGAAAACTGTTGACCTGTAGCACTATTTCCCGACCTGGCCAAACAAGGGGAGGGAGATATGGCGGATATCAGCTTCGATCACCCGTTGCTGGACGGTTATCGGCGGCCGGAGCTCATGGCCATCGGGGACTCGCTGTTCAACGGGGTGCGCTCGCTCAGCATTTTCGCGCCTCTCGCCGAGCTCTCGCCACCGGCGCAGGTCGCCGACGCCTTCAACTGGCCCCTCATCACGCCGGATTATCCACGACCGGTGCTGTTCGACATCGAGGCGATGTTCCGCAGCGGCGTCATCGACCTGAAGGACTTGCACACCAAGATTCTGACGAACGCCGGGCAATGGATGAGCGCGGCGCCGCACGGATGGTCCAAACGGCCGTTCTTCGACAACGTGTCGAACGCGGGCGCAACCATCGGCGGCCTCTTCACCGACACCTACGCGAAGCATTTTCCGACCATCGATCCGCTCGTGAACGAGGTCGTGCGCACGGGGCCGTTGGGCATCCAGGCCAAAGGCGACCTGTACTACGCCCTCAATACGGCCTTCCTTCTCAACCCTGCGGGCATCGATGAGCTGGCCTACGTCACGCCCGTCGAACTTGTGGGATTGCGCCGGCCCAAGCGCCTGCTCATCAACATCGGCAGCAACGAAGGGCTGTTCCGCGCTTGCCTGACCGCGAAATACAGTGACTTCGCGGAGAGCATCGACCGAATTCCCGGCCTGATGCAGAAGTTGGGGGAGGCCCTTGCGCCTCATGTGCCCCATGTCGAACGCATTTACGTCAATTCGCTTGTCCGCCCCCGTTGCGTGGGGAATCTCTGGACCAGGGCCGACTATTCGGAGCCATCGCCCGGCTGTTCCGGCTATTTCTCGAACTACGTGGGGCGTCTTGGGTTCCTGGGCGGGATGTCCGGCGCCGAGATGCGCGTGTTCGACGAGCACATCAAGGACATCAACCAGCGCGCCTTCGCCGCCTTCCGCGCGGCTATGCCGGAGCCGTCGCGGGTGCATGCCGTCGATTGCTACGCCTTGTCGAGCCGTCACGATCGCAAGCACGATTGCGAGGCAGAGGTCGACGAGACCTGGGTCAAGCTGCGCAAGGCCAAGGTGCGGCTCAGCAACCTCCCGCTCGGGGCGCTGGGCGGTTTCAAGCACGGCGGTTTCTTCGGTCTCGACAACCTGCATCTGACGGGGCCGGGGTCGGCGCTGATGGCCGGTGAGATCGCCGACGTGATTTCCGCCACCGAAGGGCTGCCGATTCCCGATCCGATCGACATGCAACGCGTCACCGACCGGGACACGCTCTTGCAGGACATTCCGAAAATGCTGGACCTCCAGTTCTTCATGGTCGGCTTCGTGGCGGCGATGCTCGGAATCTTCTCCCTGGTTGGCGGCAACCTATCGGCGCGCACCGACGTCTGAGCGCCGGAAATCCTGCCCCCCACGCGACGGTCCCGACCACCGCGTGGGGGCGTTCCCATTTGCCTTTTCCTTCCAACGCTGTTGCCAAACCCTATTCGCCAAGCTATGTAAGCGCCGTCGTCAAAACCTCACGCGGGCTGGCGGACCCTCGGCTTTACCCGATGGCCCGATCCGGTGTCCTGTCACAGGACATTGCCCGCGGCGGAGCAACCGGAAAAAGGAAGTTTTTCCAAATGGCTATTCCGTCCTTCACCATGCGCCAGCTGCTCGAAGCCGGCGTCCACTTCGGCCACCACACCCGCCGCTGGAACCCGAAGATGGCCCCGTACATCTTCGGCGTGCGCAACGGCGTGCACATCATCGACCTGGAGCAGACCGTCCCGGCCCTGCACCGCGCCCTGCAGGCCGTCCGTGACGTCGTCGCCGGCGGCGGCCGCGTTCTGTTCGTCGGCACCAAGCGCCAGGCCCAGGAGCGTGTCGCCGAGGCCGCGTCGAAGTGCGGTCAGTACTACGTCAACCACCGCTGGCTCGGCGGCATGCTGACCAACTGGAAGACCATCTCCCAGTCGATCAAGCGCCTGCGCGAAATGGAAGAGCGTCTGGCCGGCGACACCTCGGGCCTGACCAAGCGCGAGATCCTGGAGCTGACCCGCGAGCGCGACAAGCTGGAGCGCGCGCTGGGCGGCATCAAGGAGATGGGCGGCCTGCCGGACGTGCTGTTCATCATCGACACCAACAAGGAGTCGATCGCGGTCAAGGAAGCCAACAAGCTGGGCATCCCGGTCATCGCGGTGATCGACAGCAACTCCGATCCGGACGGCGTCGCCTTCCCGATCCCGGGCAACGACGACGCGCTGCGCGCCATCGACCTGTACTGCGACCTCGTCTCCGGCTCGGTGCTGGACGGCCTGCAGGCTGAGATGAGCGCCGCCGGCATCGACGTCGGCGCCCGTGAGGACGCCCCGGCCGAGCAGCTGCCGGAAGAGGAAGGGGCCGAGGCCGAGCAAGCTCAGGCCTGATCCCGGTAATACGGGGCAGCCGGGCCTTACGACCTTTGGCCCGGCTGCCTTTTTTATGAGTTGATAGCGACAACCCGATCCGCTTGGATCCGTTCGGAAGGAAGAGGGCGAAACATGGCCGAGATTACCGCCTCGCTCGTCAAGGAACTGCGCGAGAAGACCGGCGCGGGCATGATGGACTGCAAGAAGGCGCTGGCTGAGACCGGTGGCGACCTCGAGGGCGCCGTGGACTGGCTGCGCAAGAAGGGTCTCGCCGCCGCCGCCAAGAAGTCGGGCCGCGTCGCCGCCGAGGGTCTGGTTGCCGTCGCCACCGCCGGCACCGTCGGTGCCGTCGTCGAGGTGAACGCCGAGACCGACTTCGTCGCCCGCAACGACAAGTTCCAGGCCTTCTCCGCCAAGGCCGCCGAGCTGGCCCTGGCCGGCACGGGCGACGTCGAGGCCCTGAAGCAGGCCGCCTATCCGGGCACCTCGCACAGCGTCCAGGACGAGCTGACCAGCCTGATCGCCACCGTCGGCGAGAACATGAACCTGCGCCGCTCGGTCCGCCTGTCGGTTCCGGCCGGCGTCGTCGTCTCCTACGTCCACTCCGCCATCGCGCCGGGCCTCGGCAAGATCGGCGTGCTGGTCGCCCTAGAGTCGACCGGTGACGCCGCCAAGCTGGCCGAGCTGGGCAAGCAGATCGCCATGCACATCGCCGCCGCCCGTCCGGACGCCCTGGACATCGCCGACGTCGATACCTCGGCGCTCGAGCGTGAGCGCAACGTGCTGGCCGAGCAGGCCCGCGCTTCGGGCAAGCCGGAGAACATCGTCGAGAAGATGCTCGAAGGCCGCATCCGCAAGTACTACGAGGAAGTGGTGCTGCTGGAGCAGACCTACGTGATCGACGGCGAGACCAAGGTCCGCAAGGTGGTCGAGAACGTTGCCAAGGAAATCGGCACGCCGGTCAAGCTCACGGGCTTCGTCCGCTACGCGCTGGGCGAGGGCATCGAGAAGGCCGAGTCCGACTTCGCCGCCGAGGTCGCCGCGGCCGCCGGCCAGAAGTAAAGACGAGCCAAGTCGCCGCGCTACACCTTCACACCAACAATCGGGAGATAACCCTCCATGGGCCAGACCTCCGGGAACACCGTGCCGGCTGACGGCATCCGCTTCCGCCGAGTCCTTCTCAAGGTATCCGGCGAGGCGCTGATGGGTCAGCGCGATTACGGCCTCGATCCGGAGGTGGTCAACCGCGTCGCCAACGAGGTGAAGGCGGTGATCGAGCTGGGTGTCCAGGTCAGCCTGGTCATCGGCGGGGGGAACATCTTCCGGGGTGTGAAGGGCGCGGCCGGCGGCATGGAACGTGCCTCGGCTGACTACATCGGCATGCTCGCCACCGTGATGAACGCGCTTTCGATGCAGAGCGCGCTGGAACGGATGGGCGTTACCACCCGTGTGCAGTCGGCCATCCCCATGTCGTCCGTGTGCGAGCCGTATATCCGGCGCCGCGCCATCCGGCACATGGAAAAGGGCCGCGTGGTGATCTTCGCCGCCGGCACCGGCAACCCGTTCTTCACCACCGACACCGCCGCGGCGTTGCGCGCCTCGGAAATGGGCTGCGACGCTCTGCTGAAGGGCACGCAGGTGGACGGCGTCTACACCGCCGATCCGAAGAAGGTGAAGGACGCGGAACGTTACGAACGTCTTACCTATCTCGATGTGCTCGCGCGTGACCTTCAGGTCATGGACGCCTCCGCAATCTCCTTGGCGCGCGAGAGCCACATCCCCATACTCGTCTTCTCGATCCACACGCCCGGCGCCTTCGCCGAGGTGATGCAGGGTCGGGGCAAGTTCACGATCATAACAGAAGAAACGGAGTAAGCCCGTGGCTGCGCCCGACGCATCGGATCTCAAGCGCCGCATGGAAGGAGCGCTTGAGGCGTTTCGCAAGGAGTTGACCGGTCTCCGCACTGGCCGGGCCTCCGCCAGCCTGCTTGAGCCCGTGACCGTCGAGGCCTACGGCAGCAAGATGCACCTCAAGGAGGTCGGCACCGTCAGCGTGCCCGAGCCGCGCCTGATCGTCGTCCAGGTCTGGGACCGGGGCATGGTCAAGGCGGTGGAGAAGGCCATCCGCGATTCGGGCCTGGGCCTGAACCCGCAGACCGAGGGGCAGAACATCCGCGTGCCGCTGCCTGACCTGACGCAGGAGCGCCGCCAGGAGCTGACCAAGGTCGCCCACAAGTACGCCGAGCAGACCCGCGTCGCCGTGCGCAATATCCGTCGCGACGGCATGGACGGCCTGAAGAAGGCGGAAAAGGCCAGCGAGATCACGCAGGACGAGCACAAGACCCTGGCCGACAAGGTGCAGGCGCTCACCGATCAGTACATCAAGCTGATCGACGACACGCTTGCGCAAAAAGAAAAGGACATCATGCAGGTCTGACGGCATGCGCGACGCGGAAGACAGCCGCCCCCTGCGCCCGCCCGCGCACGTGGCCGTGATCATGGACGGCAACGGGCGCTGGGCCAAGGCGCGCGGCCTGCCGCGCACCGCCGGCCACAAGAAGGGCGTGGACGCCGTCCGCCGCACGGTCGAGGCGGCGCGGGAGCTGGGCGTCGGCTATCTGACGATCTTCAGCTTCTCCTCCGAGAACTGGCGCCGGCCGGAGGAGGAGGTGACCGACCTGATGCAGCTCCTGCGCTTCTACCTGCGTAGCGAGATCGCGGAGCTGCACAAGGGCGGCGTCCGTCTGCGGGTGATCGGTGACCGTGCGCGCTTGTCCGCCGACATCGTCCAACTGATCGAGAACGCCGAGACTCTGACCAGGGACAACCGCCAGCTGACGCTGGTGGTCGCTCTCAGCTACGGTTCCCGGCAGGAAATCGCGCTGGCGGCGCGGCGCTTGGCCGAGGAGGTCAAGGCCGGACGGCTGGATCCGCAGGACATCAATGAAGAGGCCTTTGCGAGCCGCCTGTTCACCACGGACATCCCGGACCCCGACCTGATCGTCCGCACCAGCGGCGAGAAGCGCATCAGCAACTTCCTTCTCTGGCAAGCGGCCTACGCCGAGCTGGTCTTCGTCGACACGCTCTGGCCCGACTTCACCAAGCGCGACCTGGAGGCGGCGATTGAAGAGTTCCACCGACGGGAACGTCGCTTCGGCGCCACAACAGTCGGCTCGCGATAAGACGGTTCCGGGCAACGCGCCCTCCGGCAAGGCGGGTGACCTCAAGACGCGTGCCATCTCGGCGCTCGTGCTGGCTCCGCTCGTTCTGGGCGCGGTCTGGGCCGGCGGCTGGGTGTTCCGCGCGTTGATCGCGGCGGGCGCGGTCGCCGCCGTCATCGAATGGGTCAACCTCGTCCCCAGCCAACGCAAGACGCCGGCCCTGCTGCTGTCGGGGCTGGGCGTGCTCGGCACGCTCGCCGTGCAGATCGTCGCAGGGCCGCTGCCCGCCATGGCGGTCGCGCTGGTTGCGGCGGTGCTGGTGGCGGTCGTCGGAGGCGGGGAGAACCGGGGGCTGCTGGGGCTTGGCGTCGTCTATGTCGCGGCCGGGCTCGCCGGCCTGATGTGGTTGCGCGACCTGCCGGACAGTGGTCTGGCCCTGTTCCTCTTCGCCATGCTGGCGGTCTGGGCGACAGACATCGGCGCCTACGCCGCAGGGCGCAGCATCGGTGGGCCGAAGCTGGCGCCACGCATCAGTCCCAAGAAGACCTGGGCCGGCCTGATCGGCGGCATGGTCAGCTCCGCCCTGGTGGGGCTGGGCATTGCGGAGGCGTTCGACGCGCACCTGCCGATGCTGGCGCTGCTGGTCGGCGCGCTGATCGCCGTGGTGGGGCAGGCGGGGGATCTTTTCGAGTCTGCGGTCAAGCGCCGTTTCAATGTTAAGGACAGCGGCCATCTCATTCCTGGGCATGGCGGCATTCTGGATCGCATCGACGGGCTTCTGGTCGCCGCCCCGGTGCTGGCTCTCTTCCACGCGACCCTTGGAACAGCGGTATCATGGTGGTGACGCCCAACGTCGGAACGGCTGAGAAGTTGGCGCAAGCGCCGCGCCGGGTGACGATTCTCGGTTCGACGGGGTCGGTCGGCACGCAGACCGTGGACCTCGTCGCCCGCGATCCGGACCGCTTCGTCGTGGAGGCTCTGACCGCCAACCGCAACGTCGCTCTGCTGGCCGAGCAGGCCCGGCAGTTGAAGCCGAAGCTGGCCGTCGTCGCCGATCCCGCTTGCTACACCGAACTGAAGGATGCGCTGGCCGGCACCGGAGTCGAGGCCGCCGCCGGGCCGGAGGCCGTCGCCGAGGCCGCCGCGCGCCCGTCCGATTGGGTCATGGCCGCCATTGTTGGCGCCGCCGGGCTGGAGCCGACGCTCGCCGCCGTGCGCCGGGGTGCCTGCGTCGCCTTTGCCAACAAGGAGGTGCTGGTCTGCGCCGGTGCCCTGATGATGGAGGAGGTGCGCGCCCACGGCGCCACGCTGCTGCCGGTCGACAGCGAGCATTCGGCCATTTACCAGGTCTTCGATTTCCAGAGGGTGGACAGCGTCCTGCGGCTGATCCTGACCGCGTCGGGTGGCCCGTTCCGCACCAAGGACCGCGCCTTCATGGCGGCGGCGACGCGTGAACAGGCCGTGAAGCACCCGACCTGGGACATGGGCGCCAAAATCTCCATCGACAGTGCCACCATGATGAACAAGGGCCTGGAGATCATCGAGGCCCACTTCCTCTTCGGCATTCCGGAGCCGAAGATCGACGTTCTCGTGCACCCGCAGTCGGTCGTGCATTCGCTGGTCGAGTATGTGGACGGCTCCGTCCTGGCGCAGTTGGGCACCCCCGACATGCGCACGCCCATCGCCTATGCGCTGGGCTGGCCCGCGCGCATTCCGACCCCGGCGGAGCGGCTCGACCTCGTCAAGGCGGCGACCCTCACCTTCGAGGCACCAGATCCGGAGCGGTTTCCGGCCCTTCGGTTGGCCCGGGCCGCCTTGCAAAGCGGTGGGGGCGCTCCTACTATTCTCAGTGCCGCCAATGAAGTGGCCGTGCAGGCGTTTCTCGACCGCCGAATCGGCTTTCTCGACATCGAAAAGATCGTCGAGGGGACGTTGGAGGCGCTGCCCCACCGGCCGCTCCGCGATCTGGGAGAGGTTCGGGACACCGACGCCGAGGCGCGCCGCATGGCCGCCGACCGGGTGTCGGCTGTGGGGCACTGATCCCGTCGAAGCGCAAAGGGTGTGATGGACGTTATGGGCGGATTCGGGACCACGATTCTGTCGTTTCTGTTGGTCCTGACCGTGCTCGTGTTCGTGCACGAACTCGGCCACTACCTCGTGGCGCGCCGCAACGGCGTGCGGATCGAGGTCTTCTCCATCGGCTTCGGGCCGGAGCTGTTCGGCTGGACCGACAAGGCCGGCACGCGCTGGAAATTCAGCGCGATCCCGCTCGGCGGTTACGTCAAGATGTTCGGGGACGCCGATCCGGCCAGCACGCCGTCGGCCCAGACCCACGTCATGACGCCGGAAGAGAAGGCCGTCTCCTTCCACCACAAGCGGCTGGGCCAGCGTGCCGCCATCGTGGCGGCCGGCCCCATTGCGAATTTCGTCTTTGCCATTCTGGCGCTGACCATCCTGTTCGCCACCGCCGGCCAGTCCTTCACCCCGCCCGACGTCGGCGGCGTGCAGCCGGGCAGCGCCGCGGAGCGCGCCGGTCTGCAACCCGGCGACCTGATCGTTTCGATCAACGGCAGCGGCATCCAGCGATTCGAGGAAATCCGGCAGATCGTCTCGATCCAGCCGGGCGCGCCGCTGGAGATGGTGGTGGAGCGCGAGGGCCGAAAGGTCAATCTGACCGCCACGCCGGACGTGCGTGAGGTCACCGACCGATTCGGCAACACGCACCGCATCGGCCAGCTGGGAATCATGCGCGGCGGGGCGGAGAACAAGCGCCACGACCCGCTGACTGCCCTCTGGCAGGCGGGGCGCGAGGTTGCGGGCATGGTCAGCGGCACCTTCATCGCGCTCGGCCAGATGGTCGAGGGCTCGCGTGGGACCGAGGAACTCGGCGGTCCGCTGCGCATCGCCCAGATGTCCGGCGAGGTCGCTCAGACCGGCTGGTATCCGCTGATCTGGTTCATGACCTTCCTGTCGGTCAATCTCGGCCTCATCAATCTGTTCCCCGTCCCGCTGCTCGACGGCGGCCATCTGATGTTCTACGCCCTGGAAGGCCTGCGCGGCCGTCCGCTCGGACCTAGAGCGCAAGAATACGGTTTCCGCATCGGACTTGCTTTGGTATTAACGCTCATGGTTTTCGCCACGTGGAACGACCTCGTTCAGCTGCGCGTGGTGGACTTCTTTCGGGGGCTGATCTCCTAAGCGAGCACCCCCAAGCCAGGGAGCGTGCTTTGCGGGTGTCGAGCAGGGTTTTGGCGTTCAGCCTGATGGCTGGCTGCGCCATGACGACGGTTTCTCTTGCCCCTTCCTATTCGGCATGGGCCCAGACCAACGGGGCTTCGGCCTTCGGTGATCGGACGCAGGTCGCGCAGGTCTTCTCAGGTGGCACCATCCGCGACATCCGTGTGGAGGGGGTGCAGCGCATCGAACCCTCGACGGTGCGCTCCTACCTGACCGTGCAGCCGGGCGAGCCGTTCGATCCCGACCGCATCGACGAATCGCTGAAGGCCCTGTTCAACACGGGCCTGTTCGCCGATGTGGTGCTGAAGCGCGAGGGCGACACGCTGGTGGTCGCGGTGGTCGAGAACCCGATCATCAACCGCATCGCCTTCGAGGGCAACCGGCGCATCGAAAAGGAAAACCTGGAGAAGGAAATCCAGCTGCGGCCGCGCGTCGTCTACACGCGCACCCGCGTGCAGGCCGACGTTCAGCGCATCCAGGAGATCTACCGCCGCCAGGGCCGCTTTGCCGCTACGGTGGAGCCGAAGATCATCCAGCTCGATCAGAACCGTGTCGATCTGGTGTTCGAGATCAACGAGGGTGTGCGCACCGGCGTGCGCAGCATCACCTTCGTCGGCAACGAGAAATTCTCCGACGGCACGCTGCGCGAGTCGATCCAGACGAAGGAAACCGCCTGGTGGCGCTTTCTGACGTCCGACGACAACTACGATCCGGACCGTCTGAACTACGACCGCGACCTGCTGCGCCGCTTCTATCTGAAGGAAGGCTACGCCGACTTCCGCGTCGTGTCCGCCGTGGCGGAGCTGACGCCGAACCGCGAGGATTTCGTCATCACCTTCACGGTGGACGAGGGCGAGCGCTACAAGTTCGGCAAGATCGACGTCAACACCACCCTGAAGGCGCTGGACCCCGAGCAGGTTCGCGGCGTGATGACCACGCGCGAAGGCGACTGGTACAACGCGCAGGAGGTGGAGAACACCATCAACAAGCTGACCACCGCGGTCGGCGACCTGCAGTACGCCTTCGTGGACGTCCGCCCGCGCATCAACCGCAACCGCGACGAACACACCATCGACATCACCTATGAGATTGTCGAGGGTCCGCGCGTCTTCGTCGAGCGCATCGACGTCAACGGCAACGTCCGCACGCTGGACAAGGTGATCCGGCGCGAGGTGCTGCTGGCCGAAGGCGACCCGTTCAGCGCCACCAAGCTGCGCCGCTCCGAGCAGCGCATCAAGGATCTGGGCTATTTCGAGCGCGTGAACGTCACCACTGCCGAGGGCTCCACCCCCGACCGTTCGGTGGTGAACGTCGAGGTGACCGAGCAGTCCACCGGCGAAATCTCCATCGGTGCCGGTTACTCAACCTCGGACGGTCCGCTGGCCGACTTCTCGATCCGCGAGCGCAACCTGCTGGGCCGTGGTCAGGACCTGCGCTTCGGCGCCACCGTGTCGGGCCGCCGGCAGGAATACGACGTGTCCTTCACGGAGCCGTACTTCCTCGACCGCGACCTGTCGGCCGGTGTCGACGTCTTCCGGATCACCCGCGACTATCAGGACGAAAGCTCCTTCAACGAGAAGAACAACGGCTTCGCCCTGCGCATGGGCTATCCGCTGGCGGAAAACCTGCGCCAGCGCCTGTACTACCAGTTGCAGCACACGCGCATCGACTCCGTGCCGACCACCGCGTCGAAGTACATTCAGGACCAGAAGGGCGGCCGCCTCACCTCGCTGATCGGTCAGGAACTGCTCTATGACCGCCGCAACAGCCGCCTGACCCCGACGGACGGCTACTACATCCGTCTGGTGAACGACTTCGCCGGCCTGGGCGGCAACGCCAGGTTCCTGCGCAACCGTCTGGGCGCCGGCTACTATCTGCCGCTGTTCGACGAGAGCTGGGTGCTCAGCACCTCCGGCGAAATCGGTTACATCTTCGGTCTCGGCAAGGACGTGTCCCTGTCCGACCGCTTCTTCATCGGCGGCGACACGCTGCGCGGCTTCAACACCGCCGGCATCGGCCCGCGCGACCTGACGACCGGCGACGCGCTGGGCGGCCAGCGTTACGCCCGCGGTTCGGTGGAGATGAGCTTCCCCGTCGGCCTGCCCGAAGAGTTCGGCCTGAAGGGTCACGCCTTCACCGACTTCGGCACGCTGGGCAAGGTGGACATCAACGACCCGAACGTCGCCGACAAGGAGTCGATTCGCGTATCGGTCGGCACCGGTGTGTCGTGGCGTTCGCCGTTCGGCCCGATCCGTCTTGATTTTGCCGTACCGATCCGCAAGGAAACGTACGATAAGAAAGAGATCTTCCGTTTCAGCTTCGGAACCAGGTTCTAACATGCAGTTCAGCAAGATCAGGGCGCTGTTCGCCGCCGTTTCCGTGGCCGGCCTGATGGCCACCTCCACGGTGGCGCTCGCCCAGGAGACGAAGACCGACCTGAAGGCGCCGGTCATCGCGGTGATCGACGTTCAGAAAATCATGCAGGAGTCGAACGCCTCCAAGGGCGTGTCGAAGTCCTTCGAGACGCTGCGCGAGACCTACCAGAAGGAAATCTCCTCGCTGGAGGACAAGCTGCGCAAGTCCGAGGAGGAACTGCGCAAGCAGCAGACTGTGCTGGCCCCCGACGCGCTGGCCACCAAGCGGCGCGATTTCGAGAAGCAGGTCGGCGAGGTCCAGAAGACCGTGCAGTCCCGCAAGCGCGCCCTTGAGAACGCGCTGAACGAGGCGATGGCTGTCGTCCACAAGAACATGGTCGAGGTCGTGGCCGACGTCGCCCGCGAGCGCGGCGCCAATCTCGTTCTGGCCCGCCAGCAGTTCGTTCTGGTCGATACCCAGCTCGACGTTACCGACACGGTGATGGAGCGGGTGAACAAGAAGCTGCCGCAGGTCGCGCTCAACGTTCCCAAGCAGTAACGCCTGCCGGGAACGAGAGATTGAGATTGCCGGGCCGCCATTGCCCCTTCGGGTGGTGGCGGCCTTCGGCGTTCCAGGCGGTGGCGCGGTGGCGTTGTCGTTGATAAATCCCCGGAAATGGGGCACAAGGGGCGATGTCCCCGAGCCGGCGCGCTCCGCGCCGCAGGGGCGATTCCCGGAGATTCGAAAGGCGAGCGGCCGGACCATGGACGTGACGGCGGAAAACAACAAGGTGGCCGACATCGACATCACGCGGATCATGGAGATGATCCCGCACCGCTATCCGATCCTGATGATCGATCGCGTGGTCGACGTGGTGTTGGGCGAAGGCGCCACCGGCATCAAGAACGTCTCAATCAACGAGCCGTTTTTCCAGGGTCACTTCCCGTCGCGCCCCGTCATGCCGGGCGTGCTGATCATCGAGGCGATGGCCCAGACCTCCGCCGTGCTGGTGGTCGCCACGCTGGGCAAGGAGTCGGAAGGCAAGCTCGTCTACTTCATGACCGTGGACGAGGCGCGCTTCCGCCGGCCGGTGACGCCGGGCGACACCATCCACATTCACGTGTCCAAGCAGCGCCAGCGCGCCAACGTGTGGAAGTTCAAGGGCGAGGCGAAGGTCAACGGTGTCCTGGTCGCCGAAGCCGTCTATTCCGCCATGATTCTGGACGAGAAATGAGTGTTTCGATCCACCCGTCCGCGGTCGTCGATCCGGCGGCCAAGCTGGGCGAGGGCGTCTTCGTCGGTCCGTTCTGCGCGGTCGGTCCCAACGTCGAACTCGGCGACAACGTGCGGCTGGTGTCGCACGTCTCCATCGATGGGCGGACCAAGGTCGGCGAAGGCACGGTCATTTATCCCTTCGCGTCCATCGGCCATCCGCCGCAGGACCTGAAGTACAGGGGCGAGCCGTCGGAACTGATCATTGGCCGCCGCAACCAGATCCGCGAGCACGTCACCATGAGCCCCGGCACCGAGGGCGGCGGCATGGTGACCCGCGTCGGCGACAACGGCCTGTTCATGGTCGGCGTTCACGTCGCGCACGACTGCGTCGTCGGCGACAACGCGGTGCTGGCGAACAACGCCACGCTGGCGGGCCATGTGGAGTTGGGCGATTTCGTCACCATCGGCGGCCTGTCGGCGGTGCACCAGTTCGTCCGCATCGGCTCGCACGCCATGATCGGCGGCATGTCCGGCGTGGAGAAGGACGTCATCCCCTACGGCCTTGTCATGGGTGAACGGGCGCGTCTGGCCGGGCTGAACCTGATCGGGCTGGAGCGTCGCGGCTTCCAGAAGGACGACATTCACGCCCTGCGTGCGGCTTATCGCATGCTGTTCGGGCCGGAAGGCACCTTCGCCGAACGGGTGGACGAGGTCGTTCGCGACTTCGGCGAGAAGACGCTCGTCACCGACGTGCTGGAGTTCATCCGCGCCAAGGCCTCGCGCTCGCTCTGCCAGCCGCGCGAGAACTGACGCGGATCCGGTGTCCGATTCCTTTCCCAAGCTGGGCATCCTGGCGGGCGGCGGCACACTGCCCGCCCGCATCGCCGCCGCCGTGCGCGGCCAAGGGCGGGAGGTTTTCGTGGTCGCCTTCGAAGGCCACACGGATCCCGCCACCGTTGAAGGGCTGCCGCATCTGTGGAGCCGCTTCGGCGCTGCCGGCAGCATCATCGCCCGCCTGAAGGACGAGGGCGTGGGCGAGCTGGTCTTCGCCGGACCGGTGCGCCGGCCGTCCTTCAGCGAACTGATCCCCGATTGGTACACGACCAAGTTCCTCGCCAAAGTGGGCACCCGCGCGCTGGGCGACGACGGGCTGCTGCGTTCCGTGGCGAAGCAGCTGGAGGGCGAGGGTTTCCGTGTCGTCGGCCTGCATGACCTGCTGGGCGACTTGCTGACCCCGCCGGGGCCGGTCGGCCGGCTGACCCCGGACGCCGAGGCCGAGATCGACATCGCCCGCGCGGTCGAGGTCGCCCGCGCGCTGGGTGCGCTGGACGTGGGGCAGGGCGCGGTGGTGCAGCAAGGAATCGTGCTGGCCGTGGAGGCCATCGAGGGCACCGACGCCATGCTGGAACGCTGTGCCGGCCTCGCCCGGCCGGGGGTGGGTGGCGTGCTCGTCAAGGTGAAGAAGCCGCAGCAGGACCGTCGACTCGACCTGCCGACCATGGGCGTGACCACGGTGGAGAACGCCGCGAAGGCCGGCCTGCGGGGCATCGCCGTGGAGGCCGGCGGCAGCCTGCTGGTGGACCGCGCGGCGGTCGCCGAGGCGGCCAACCGGCTTGGCCTGTTCGTGGTCGGCATCGCCGTGTCATCGAAGAACGGGCCGCCGGAGGGTGGGGCGTGAGCGATCCGCTGTTGTTCCTGATCGCCGGAGAGCCCTCCGGCGACGCACTGGGTGCGCGCCTGATGGCCGCCTGCAAGCGCCTGACCGGCGGACGTGTGCGCTTCGCCGGCGTCGGTGGCGAGAAGATGATCACGGAGGGGCTGGAAAGCCTCTTTCCCATGGGCGAGCTGACGCTGTTCGGCGTGTTCGAACTGCTGCCGCACCTGCCGAATCTGCTGCGCCGCATGGATCAGACGGTGGCCGAGATCGCGCGGTTGTGTCCCGACGCGGTGATCGGCATCGACTCGCCGGGCTTCACCGTGCGCATCGCCAAGCGCGTGAAGGCGGAAGCCCCCGGCATACCGCTGATCCATTACGTCGCGCCGAGCGTGTGGGCCTGGAAGCCGAAGCGTGCGGCTAAATACGCGGCCATTTACGACCATCTGCTGGCGATCCTGCCCTTCGAGCCTCCCTATTTCGAGCGCGAGGGCCTGGCCTGCACCTTCGTCGGTCATTCCGTGGTCGAGAGCGGGGCGGGCAACGGCGATGGCACCCGGTTCCGCGCGCAGCACGGGCTGGCCGAGGACGCGCGCGTCGTCGCCGCGCTGCCCGGCAGCCGCAAGGGCGAAGTCAGCCGGCTGCTGCCCGACTTCCGCGCCACGTTGGAAGCGCTGCTGCCGACCCACCCGAACCTCGTCGCGGTGGTGCCGACCGTCGCCACCGTGCGCGACCGCGTCGCGGCGGAGGTGGCAAACTGGCCGCTGCGCACCATCCTTGTGGAGGGCGAGTCGGCCAAGCACGACGCCTTCGCGGCGGCGGAGGTGGCGTTGGCCGCGTCCGGCACGGTGGCGCTGGAACTGGCGCTCGCCCGCCTGCCGGCGGTGATTGCCTACCGGCTGAACCCGGTGACCGTGGCGCTGTACCGGCGCTTCATCCGGGTCAAATACGTCAACTTGGTCAACCTGATGCTCGACCGCATGCTGGTGCCGGAGTTGCTGCAGGAGGAGTGCCGGCCCGATAGACTGGCCGCTGAGTTGGAGCGCCTGCTCGACGATCCCGCCGCCCGGCAGGCCCAGGTGGAGGGCGTCGCGGAGGTCGCGCGTTGGCTGGGGCAGGGCGACACGCCGCCCAGCGAACGCGCCGCCCGCGTGGTTCTCGACGTTATTGCCAAACACCCGCAAAGGGGAGATGAGAGACAATGAGCGAATACCGCCTGCTTCACACCATGCTCCGGGTGTTCAACCTGGAGAAGTCCATCGACTTCTACACCCGGCTGCTCGGCATGAAGCTGCTGCGCCGCAACGACTATGAGGGCGGGCGCTTCACGCTGGCCTTCGTCGGTTACGGCGACGAGTCGGACACCGCCGTTCTGGAGCTGACCCACAACTGGGATCAGGCGGAGCCCTACACCATCGGTTCCGGCTATGGGCACATCGCCATTGGCGTGCCGGACATCTACGCGACCTGCGAGCAGCTTGCCAAGGAAGGCGTGAAGATCCCGCGCCCGCCCGGCCCGATGAAGCACGGCAGCACCGTGATCGCCTTCATTGAGGATCCGGACGGCTACAAGGTTGAGCTGATCGAGAAGAAGTAAGGCGCGCCGCGCCCTACAGGTTTTTATAGAACAGCACAGTGGCATGGAAGCTGCCGTCGGCCTCGACCGTGTATCCGGGAATGAGGCCGGCGCGCCGCCACCCCGTTCGCTCATAGAACGGCTCGCCGAAGTTGCCCTCCAGTGTGTCCAGCACCAGGAGCGTCCGGCCGAGTCCGCGCGCCAGTTCCTCGGTTTCGGCCATAAGGCGCCGTGCCACGCCCCGACGCCGGTGGGCCGTGTGGACCAGCAGCTTCTGCACCTCCGCCCGATGCGCCCCGTTCGGCTTGGTGCACAGCGCCAACTGCGCGCTTCCCAAAACCGTGCCATCGCGATCCTGAGCGACCAGCAGGCGGTGCGCGCCGCCATTCAACTGCTCCGCGACCCCATCCCAGAAGTTTCGGTTCAGTTCCGGGGAGAGAGGGTGATGGTAGCCGACGGAGGCGCCGCTGGCGACGGCGTCCTCAAGCAGGGACTCAAGGCGGATGCGGAGAGGGCCGTCGTTCAGACAGCGGACTTCGGTGATGATCGGAGTGGTGGTCATAGGGTGTCACCGTCATCGTTTCCATCCCTTGAGCCTGCCGCCGCTCCCCATGGCGTGCAATTGACTTTGCAACGGATCGGCGTGGGGAATGGCTGGAACCGGGGCGGTGCGTGCAGCGCCTTTCGGACGTGGCTGCTCGACGAGGCCAAGGCCGACCGCAAGCGCTTTGAGACGTTCGGCATCGGATTGCAGCAAAGAGCCTCTGGCGCGGAGTGAGGTGCCGTGCTTTCATCCGATATCGGATGAATGGAACGAGGGTCGGGTCACCATGCTTCGCCTGTACGACAACCTGTCCTCCGGCAACGGCTACAAATGCCGCCTGCTGCTGCACAAGCTGGACATCCCCCACGAGCGAATCGAGTTGGACATCGACCGTGCGGAGACGCGCACTCCCGATTTCCTCGCCAGGAATCCGAACGGCCGCGTTCCGACCCTGCAGTTGGAGGATGGCAGCTACCTGCCGGAGTCGAACGCGATCCTCTGGTATCTGGCGGAGGGCTCGCCATATCTGCCGGACGACCGGGAGGGGCGGGCGCGGGTGCTGCAATGGATGTTCTTCGAGCAGTACAGCCACGAACCGAACATCGCCACCGTCCGCTTCTGGATCACCCACCATGTGGAGATGACGGAAGAGCGCAAGCTGGGCCTCGTGACCAAGCGCAAGCTCGGCTACGACGCGCTGGGCGTCATGGAGACGCACCTGAAGGATCGGAGTTTCTTCGTGGGCGAGCGGTTCAGCATCGCCGACATCGCGCTCTACGCCTACACGCATGTGGCGGAAGAGGGCGGGTTCGACCTGTCGGGTTATCCGGTGGTGCGCGCGTGGCTGGACCGCGTGGCGGCGCAGGAGCGGCACATTCCCATCACCCAGGGATAAAACGGGTCAGATCAGCACGATCCCGGCGATCAGGGCCAGGATCAGCACAATCGCGAAAAGGCGACGAAGCCGCTGTGAAAACGGCGGCTTGTTGTCGTTCGCGACGGGCCGGCCCAGAAGGGCCCGCCGCGCCGGAACGATGTACGCACCGGGGTTGCGGGCGGCCCCATCGGAGCCGCCCGTCCCGATATGCGCTGTTGGCCGATTAGCCACGCTGCGCCAGCGGGACGAAATCCCGCTTGGTCTGGCCGGTGTACAGCTGACGCGGGCGGCCGATCTTCTGCTGCGGGTCCTCGATCATCTCCTTCCACTGGGAGATCCAGCCGACGGTGCGAGCCAGCGCGAACAGCACGGTGAACATGCTGGTCGGGAAGCCCATAGCCTTCAGGATGATGCCCGAGTAGAAGTCGACGTTCGGGTACAGCTTCTTCTGGACGAAGTAATCGTCCTCAAGGGCGATCTTCTCCAACTCCATCGCGATGTCGAGGAGCGGCTCGTCCTTGATGCCCAGCTCGGCCAGCACCTCGTGGCAGGTCTTGCGCATGACCTGGGCGCGCGGGTCGTAGTTCTTGTAGACGCGGTGGCCGAAGCCCATCAGGCGGAAGTTGTCGTTCTTGTCCTTGGCACGGCGGACGATCTCCGGAATGCGATCGACCGAGCCGATCTCCTCCAGCATGTTCAGCACGGCCTCGTTGGCACCACCGTGCGCCGGACCCCACAGCGAGGCGATGCCGGCGGCGATGCAGGCGAACGGGTTGGCGCCCGACGAACCGGCCAGACGGACGGTCGAGGTCGAGGCGTTCTGCTCGTGGTCGGCGTGCAGAATGAAGATCTTGTCCATGGCCTTGGACAGGACCGGGTTGACCTTGTACGGCTCGCACGGCGTGCCGAAGGTCATGTACAGGAAGTTCTCCGCGTACGACAGGTCGTTGCGCGGGTACATGAAGGGCTGACCGGCCGAGTACTTGTAGGCCATCGCGGCGATGGTCGGGATCTTGGCGATCAGGCGGTGAGCGGCGATCTTGCGCTGCACCGGATCGTCGATGTCGGTCGAGTCATGGTAGAAGGCCGAGAGGGCGCCGGTGACGCCGCACAGGATGGCCATCGGGTGCGCGTCGCGGCGGAAACCGCTGTAGAAGCGGGTCAGCTGCTCGTGCACCATCGAATGGCGGCGCAGGATATTCTCGAAATCCTCCTTCTCCTTGGCGTTCGGGAGATGGTTGTTGAGGAGGAGGAAGCAGACCTCGGGGAAGGTCGCGTGTTCAGCGAGATCGTCGATGGCGTACCCGCGGTGCAGCAGAATGCCCTCGTCACCGTCGATGTAGGTGATCTGGGATTCGCAGCTGCCGGTGGAGGTGAAACCCGGGTCGTAGGTGAAACAACCGGTCTCCGCGTAGAGCTTGCGGATGTCGATCACGTCCGGGCCGGTGCTGCCCTTCAGCACCGGCAGAATGACCTGCTTGCCGGTGCGGTTGTCGGTAAGGGTGAAGGTATCGGCCTTGTCCGCGGGTTGGGTCATCTCGGCACGTCCTTATCTATTAGGGTTGGGGCTTACCGCCCTTTTCGAATCGGCGCAGCATAGTTCCATGCCGTAAGGATATCAACGCAGGTAAATTAGCTTTTCGCTGCACCTGCGGCCTCGGCCATGCGGGCCAACGTCTCCGTCCGGCCCAGCAATTCGGCCACCTCGAAAATCGGTGGCGAAACGGTCGAGCCGGTGAGCGCAGCGCGCAACGGTTGAGCCACCTTGCCAAGTTTCTCCCCCCGTTCCTCGGCGAATCGCCGGACCTGGGCCTCCAGCGCGGCCGCCGTGAAGTCCGGCTCCGCCCCGAACAGGGCGCCCAGATCCGTCAACACCGAACGGCCCTTTTCGTCCAACAGGGCAGCGGCTTTCTCGTCGTAGGAGAGCGGGCGGGACGCGATGTAGAAGCGGGCGCTCTGTGCCAAGTCCACCACGGTGCGCGCGCGCTGCTTCAGCCCGTTCATGGCGCGCTTCAAAAGGTCGCGGTCGGCGTCGGTCAGGGCGCGGCCAAGATCGGCCTCCAGGCGCGGGACGATCAGGTCCACCAGACGGGCGTCGTCGGCCTGACGCATGTAGTGGGCGTTCAGGTTTTCCAGCTTGGCGAAGTCGAAGCGCGACGGTGAGCGGCCGATGCCCTCCAGGTTGAACCACTCGATGGCCTGCTCGGTCGAAATGATCTCGTCGTCGCCGTGCGCCCAGCCAAGGCGCAGCAGGTAGTTGCGCACGGCCTCCGGCAGGTAGCCCATGTCGCGGTAGGCGTCCACGCCCAGCGCGCCGTGCCGCTTCGACAGCTTGGCGCCGTCCGGCCCGTGGATCAGCGGGATGTGCCCGAAGTCCGGCAGGTCCCAGCCCATGGCGTTGTAGATCTGGATCTGGCGGAAGGTGTTGGTCAGGTGATCGTCGCCGCGGATGACATGGGTCACGCCCATGTCGTGGTCGTCCACCACCACGGCCAGCAGATAGGTCGGCGTGCCGTCGGCGCGCAGCAGGATCAGGTCGTCGAGCTGCGCGTTCTGCACCCGCACCTCTCCTTGGACATGATCCTTTAGAACGGTTTCACCCTCCTGCGGGGCCTTCAGGCGGATCACCGGCTTTACGCCGGCGGGAGCCTCCGACGGATCGCGGTCGCGCCAGCGGCCGTCGTAGCGCACCGGCTGGCCGGCGGCCTTCTGCGCCGCGCGCATCTCGTCCAGCTCCTCGGGGCTGGCGTAGCAGTAGTAGGCCTTGCCGGCGTCCAGCATCTGCTTGGCGACCTCGGCATGGCGGTCCTTGCGGGCGAACTGGCTGATCGCCTCGCCGTCCCAGGTCAGGCCAAGCCAGGAGAGGCCGTCGAGAATCGCGTCTACGGCGGCGTCGGTCGAACGCTGTCGGTCGGTGTCCTCGATGCGCAGCAGGTACTTGCCGCCCGTGTGCTTAGCGTACAGCCAGTTGAACAACGCGGTGCGGGCGCCGCCAATATGGAGAAAGCCGGTGGGCGACGGGGCGAAACGGGTGACGACGGTCATCGGTGGCTCAATTCCGGGTTCAGCACTGATACAGTGGTGCGGTGGTGTAACACATTAGTGGCGCGTGAGGCATGGCCCAAGCGCGCATAGGCGACGGTGCGGTGGCGGACGGTCTTTTCGACGAGGATGGCCCGGCGTTTGCGGGGGAGGGCGCCCGGCCGCGCGCCTTTGCCCGTGCGCTGGGCTGGCTTGCCGGGCGGCTGGCGGTGGAGCGGGAACGCTGGGCGCTGTGGGCGCCGGTCGGATTTGGGCTGGGTGTGGCGCTGTACTTCGCACTGCCGACCGAACCGCCGCTGTGGCTGGGACCGTCTCTGACTGTGACGGGTGTTCTGTTGCTGTGGGCTGAGCGGCGCCATCTGGGGCTGCTGGCCGGTATGCTGGCTGTGCTGTCGGTTGCGCTGGGCTTCACGGTGGTGCAGACGCGAACGGCGCTGATTGCCGCGCCGATCCTGATGCGCGAGGTCGGGCCGACCATGGTCACGGGCCGCGTTCTGTCGGTGGAGCGCCAGCCGGGCGCCGTGCGCGTCATCCTGGGGGACCTCGCCGTCGAGAAGCTGAAGCCGGAAGCCACGCCGGGCAAGGTGCGGCTCCGCCTGTCCGAAAAGTATCCGACGCCCGAGGCCGGGACGGTGATCCGGCTGCGCGCGGCGCTGCATCCCCCTCCGCCGCCGGCCGAACCGGGCGCCTTCGACTTTCAGCGCCGGGCCTTCTTCCAAGGAATGGGCGCGGTCGGCTTCGCGCTGGGCGCGCCGCAGGTGGTGGACGCACCGCCAGTGACCGGCCTGCAACGACTGTCCATGGTCTTCGAGAGGGCGCGCGCGGTGATCGCCGAGCGGGTGCAGCGCGCCGTTTCCAACCCGGTGGAGGCCAGCGTCACCGCCGCCCTGCTGAACGGCGAGGATGTGGCCATCCCCGAACCGACGATGGAGGCTTTCCGCGACAGCGGATTGGCCCATCTGCTGTCCATCTCCGGACTGCATGTGGGGATCGCGGCGGGCATCGTGTTCTTCGTGGTGCGGGCGCTGTTCGCGCTGGTGCCCTGGCTGGCCCTGCGCTGGCCGATCAAGAAGATCGCGGCGGCCTTGGGCATTCTGTCGGCGATCGTCTACACGCTGCTGGTCGGGGCGCCGGTGCCGACGGTGCGGTCGGTGCTGATGACCGGGCTGATCATGGCGGCAATGATCGCCGACCGCGACCCGTTCAGCATGCGGCTGGTCGCCTTTGCCGGCCTCGTCACCACGGCGATGGAGCCGGAAGGCATGCTCGGCCCCAGCTTCCAAATGTCCTTCGCGGCGGTGGTGGCGCTGATCGCCGCCTACGAGGCTGCCGGCCCGGCGCTGGTGCGCTGGAAGCGTGAGATGGGCTGGGTGGGGAAGGCCGCGCTGTATCTCGGCGGCACCGCCTTTACCAGCGTGATCGCGACGCTGGCGACGACACCCTATTCGCTGTTCCATTTCCAGCAGATCGCCTTCTACGGTGTCTTTTCCAACATGATCGCGGTGCCGGTGACCTCCGTCTGGGTCATGCCGTGGAGTCTGCTCGCCTACCTGCTGATGCCCTTTGGGCTCGATTGGCCGGCACTCGTCGCGATGAACTGGGGCGTGCGCCTGATCATCTGGACGGCGGAGGTGGCCGCCGGGCTTCCCGGCGCGACCGCGCTGGTTCCGGCCATGCCGGTCGCCGGCATCGTGGCGGTGACGCTCGGCGGGCTTTGGCTGACGATCTGGACCGGGCGGTGGCGTCTGCTGGGACTGCTTCCCATCGCGGTGGGGATGCTGACGCCGGCCCTTGCGCAACGCCCCGATGTTCTGGTGACAGGCGACGGCACGATCATGGGCGTGCGGATGGCTGACGGCCGGCTGAGCTTGTCGGGCAAGAGCGAGGGGCGGGTCGCGGAAACCTGGCTGCGGCGGGACGGGCACGACATGGCAGCGGGGCTCTGGCCGAGCGCGGGGGCGACTCTGGATGGCCGGCTGAGTTGCGACGCGTTGGGGTGCCTCTATCGAGCGGAAGGGCGCACTGTGGCGCTGGTCCGTATGCCGGATGCCTTGCCGGAGGACTGCAAACTCGCCGATGTGGTGATCACGGCGGAGGCGGCGCGTGGATGCCGCGCGCCGCTGGTCATCGACCGCTGGCGCCTGCGCCGGGAGGGGGCTCAGGCGCTGTACATCTCACCAGAGAACGTGCGTGTGGAAAGCGTGCGGGATGGGCGCGGCGACCGGCCTTGGACGGGCGTGCGGCCAGTGCAGACCTCGCCCCCTCCCTAACCCTCCCCCGCTTTCGCGGGAGAGGGGACAACCGCCTTTAGTACTTCCGCAGCAGACCGACCAGACGGCCTTGCACGCGCACGCGGTCGGCGCCGAAGATGCGCGTCTCGTAGGAGGCGTTCGCCGGTTCCAGGGCGATGGTGTTGCCCTTGCGGCGCAGGCGCTTCAGCGTCACCTCGGCCTCGTCCACCAGGGCGACGACGATGGCGCCGTTCTCGGCGTTGTCGCAGCGCTGGATCACCACCGTGTCGTGGTCGAGGATGCCCGCCTCGACCATCGAGTCACCGGCAACCTCCAGCGCGTAATGGTCGCCCGACGCCAGCATGCCGGCCGGGATGTCCACATAGGCGGAGTTGTCGCGCAGCGCCTCAATGGGCGTGCCGGCGGCGATGCGGCCGTAGAGCGGAAGCTGCACCGTCTCGGCCGACGCGATCACCTCGCGGCCGGCCAAGGCGAAGTCGCCCTTGATGACGTTCGGCTGGAACTTGGCGCGCGGTGGGCGGGCACGGCCGGCCTCGACACCCTCCGGAAGGCGCAGCACCTCCAGCGCACGGGCGCGGTGGGGCAGGCGGCGGATGAAGCCGCGCTCCTCAAGGCCGGTGATCAGGCGGTGGATGCCCGACTTGGACTTCAGGCCAAGCGCGTCCTTCATCTCGTCGAAGGAGGGGGACACACCGCCTTGACCGAGCCGCTCGTGGATGAAAAGCAGCAGTTCATGCTGCTTGCGCGTGAGCATTTGTGCCTCCCGGACGGTGCCGCACTAGATATGGAACAAAAGCAAAACGTTCCAGTATGTTCTAGTTTGGTTCCTTCCGCCCGTCAAGCCCTGCAAAACGGTAATACGCGCAAATTGTAATGATTCTTTACAGGCTGAGCACGCCGCCGGAGAGCGGAATGATCGTCACCGTTTCTCCCGCTTCAGCGGCCGGCGCATGGGGCGGGCGAAGGATCAGGCAATCGGCCTGGGCAAGGCGCGACACCATCGCGCTGTCCTGGCGCGGGAAAGGCGTGGCGACCGGATCGCCATCTTCCCCGACGGTCAACGTGGCGCGCATGTAGTCCTCGCGCGCGTCGTTGGGCTTCAGCGGCGCGCCGAGCTTGGCGGTGCGCGTTGCCTCGTCTGGCGGCAGGCCCTGAAGCACGCGCAGGATCGGCTTGAGGAACAGGATCGCGCCTATTCCGGTCGGCACTGGGTTGCCTGGCAGGCCCAGCAGTGGAACCCCGCCCACGCGGCCGAACATCACCGCTTTTCCGGGCTTCATGGCGATGGTGTAGAAGTCGAGGCTGAGGCCCCTGTCCCCCAGCACGCCGTGCACGAGGTCGTAATCGCCCTGGGAGGCACCGCCGGTCGTCACCAGAAGATCGCAGCCCGCCGCACCGGCGGCCATGGCCGCGAGGCTTTCGGCGTTGTCCCGGGCGATGCCCAGGTTGTGCGCGATACCGCCCTGAGTCGCGACCAGCGCGCAGAGACCCAGTGCGTTGGAACTGACGATCTGGCTGGGTCCCAGCGGTTCGCCGGGCAGGGCGATCTCGTCCCCAGTGGCGAGCACGGCGACGCGGGGCCGGCGGTGCACGCGCAGCCACGGCACGTTGGCGCAGGCGGCCAAGGCGACATCGCGCGCGGTGATCAGGCGCCCCTTGGTAAGCAGTTCGTCGCCGGCCGAGAAATCCAGCCCGGCGGGGCGGACGAAGCGGCCGGCCGGAACGGCGCGGCGGATGCGCACCGTGTCCCCGTCCGCCTCCGTGTCCTCCTGCATCACCACGGCGTCGGCGCCGGCGGGCAGGGGGGCGCCGGTGAAGATGCGCACTGTCTCGCCCGATCCGACCGTTCCGGCAAAGGCATGGCCGGCGGAGGCCTCGCCGATGCGGCGCAGGGTGATGGGGGTGGTGGCGTCGGCGTCGTCGATATCGGCGGCGCGAACCGCCCAGCCGTCCATGGCGGTGGCCTGGAACGGCGGCTGGGTCAGGCGGGCGACGACGGCTTCGGCAAGCACGCGGCCCAGCGCGTCCGGCAACGCCACCGTCTCCGCCGGCAGGGCGGAGAAGGCGGACAGGATGCGCGCACGGGCCTCGGCAACCGATATCAAGCCGCATTCCCCCATTCGCCGCTCTTACCGCCGGCCTTGTGGACGAGGCGGACGTCGGTGATGGTCATGCCCTTGTCCACCGCCTTGCACATGTCATAAACGGTCAAGGCGGCGATGGACACGGCGGTCAGCGCCTCCATTTCCACGCCGGTCTGGCCCTTCAGCTTGCAAGTCGCGGTGATGTCCACGGCGTTGCGGTCGGGGTCGCAGGTCAGGTCAACCTTGACCGAGGTCAGCATCAGCGGATGGCACAGCGGAATCAGGTCCGGCGTGCGCTTGGCGCCCATGATGCCGGCCAGACGCGCGACGGACAGCACGTCGCCCTTCTTGAACCCGCCCTCCAGGATCCGCTTCAGCGTCTCCGGCTGCATGATGACGGAACCCCGCGCGGTCGCGGTGCGCTCCGTCTCCGCCTTGTCGGAAACGTCCACCATCACGGCGCGTCCTTCGGCGTCGAAGTGGGTGAAGCCGGTCATGGCACCTTC
The DNA here is from genome assembly GCF_017876165.1 of Azospirillum soli. Lineage (GTDB taxonomy): Bacteria > Pseudomonadota > Alphaproteobacteria > Azospirillales > Azospirillaceae > Azospirillum > Azospirillum soli. Next base: position 134,139 of record NZ_JAGINQ010000004.1, on the reverse strand, counting down.
TCCATGAAGACGCTGAGCGGGTCGGAGCCGTAGGGGCCGAACGGCCCGCGCTCCCTGAAGCCCAGCTTGCGGTAAAGACCCAGCGCCTCGGCCTGATGGATGCCGGTTTCCAGCCGCAGCGCGGACAGCTTCTCGGCGCGGGCTTGGTCCTCGATATGCTCCAGCAGGCGGCGGCCGATCTGCCCGCCGCGCGCGGTGGGGTGCACGTACATGCGCTTCACCTCGCCGTAGCCCTCCGCATCGACGCGCACGGCGCCGCAGCCGACGACCGTGCCGCTGCGCCGGGCCACGAAGAAGCGGATGTCCGGGGCGGCCAGCGTGTCGATGTCCAGCAGGTGGTTGCTCTCCGCCGGATAGAGGTCGCCGAGATAGGCGTCCAGCTCCTTGATCAGGCGGACGACCTCGTCCTGGCGCGGGCTTTCCTGGGCGATGGTGACGTTGGGCAACGAACGCTCTCCGGGAAATCAGGCCAGCAGGGCGCGGGTGGCGGCAGTCACGTCGTCCTGGCGCATCAGCGATTCGCCGACCAGGAAGCAGCGCGCGCCGACCTTGGCCATGCGCGACAGATCGGCCGGCGTGTTCAGCCCGCTTTCGGCGACCAGCATGCGGTCGGCTGGGACATGAGCGGCCAATTCCTCCGTCGTCGTGATGTCCACGACGAGCGTCTTGAGGTTCCGGTTGTTCACCCCCAGCAGAGGAGTCTTCAGGGCCAGCGCCCGGTCCAGCTCCTCGCGGTTGTGCACCTCGACCAGCACGTCGAGGCCCCAGGACATCGCCGCGTCCTCGATCTCCTTCGCCTGCGCGTCGCTGAGTGCCGCCATGATGATCAGGATGCAATCGGCGCCCAGCGCGCGGGCCTCGGCGATCTGGTAGGGATCGACCATGAAGTCCTTGCGCAGCACCGGCAGATCCACGGCGGCGCGGGCGGCCACCAGATACTCGTCCTTGCCCTGGAAATAGGGCTCGTCCGTCAGCACCGACAGGCAGGTGGCCCCGCCTTCGCGGTAGGCGCGGGCAAGCGTCGGCGGGTCGAAGTCGGCGCGGATCAGGCCCTTCGACGGGCTGGCCTTCTTGATCTCGGCGATCAGGCCGTAGCGGCCGGCCTCGACCGTGTCGCGCAGCGCCCGGATGAAGCCGCGCGTCGGGCCGGCCTCGCGGGCGGCGGCCTCCACCTCGGACAGCGGGCGGGCGGACTTGCGGGCGGAGACCAGCGCGCGCTTGTCGTCGCAGATCTTGGTGAGAACGTCACTCATGTCAGGCGGCGACCGGTTCGTTGGTGATGGAGACGAGGCGCTGGAGGGCCGCGCGGGCGCCGCCGCTGTCGATGGCGTGGCGGGCGCGCTCCACGCCCTGCTTCAGGTCGCCCGCCTTGCCGGCCACGACCAGCGCTGCGGCGGCGTTCAGCAGGACGATGTCGCGGTAGGGCCCATGCGCGCCGTCGAACAGCGCGTGGATGGCGCCGGCGTTGACTTGGGCGTCGCCGCCCTTCAGGTCGTCGGGACGGGCGCGGAAGATGCCGGCCTGCTCGGGCTCCACCTCGAACACGGTGACCTCGCCGTCCTTCAACTGGGCGACGGTGGTCGGGCCGGTGGTGGTGATTTCGTCCAGCCCGTCGGAGCCGTGGACGATCCAGGCGGCTTCCGAGCCTAGACGCTTCAGCACATGGGCCAGCGGCTCCACCCATTGCTTGGCGTAGACGCCGAGGACCTGACGCTTGGCGCTGGCCGGATTGGACAGCGGACCCAGCAGGTTGAAGATGGTGCGCGTGCCCAGTTCCACACGGGTCGGGCCGACGTTGCGCATGGCGAGGTGGTGACGCGGCGCCATCAGGAAGCCGATTTTGGCCTCCCACAGCGCCTTGCGGACCAGCCCCATGTCGCAGTCGAGGTTGACGCCCAGCGCGCCCAGCACGTCGGCGGCCCCGGACTTCGACGACATGGCGCGGTTGCCGTGCTTGGCGACCGGCACGCCGCAGGCGGAGACGACCAGCGCCGCCGCCGTGGAAATGTTGTAGGTGCCCGAACCGTCGCCGCCCGTGCCGCAGGTGTCGATGGTGCCGGCGGGCGCCTCCACCGGGATCGCCTTGGCGCGCATGACGCGGGCGGCACCGGCGATCTCGTCCACCGTCTCGCCGCGCACCCGCAACGCCATCAGGAAGCCGCCCATCTGTGAAGGCGTGGCGTTGCCCGACATGATGATATCGAAGGCGAGCGACGCCTCTTCCTCGGTCAGCGTGGCGCCGGTCGCGACCTTGGCGAGGATGGCCTTCATGTCGGCGAGGTCACCGTGCGCGGGCGTGCTCATGCGGCGTTCTCCAGCGGGGCGCGCGTGGTGTTCAGGAAGTTCTCCAGGATCCTGTGCCCATGCTCGCTCTCGATGCTCTCCGGGTGGAACTGCACGCCGTGGATCGGCAGCTCTTTGTGGGACAGCGCCATGATCAGGCCGTCCTCGGTCTCGCCCGTCACCTCCAGGCAGGAAGGCAGCGAGGAGCGCTCGACGATCAGCGAATGGTAGCGGGTGGCCCGGAACGGGGAGGGCAGGCCCTTCAGCACGCCGCGCCCGTCGTGGCGCATGCTGTCCACCTTGCCGTGCATCGGCACCGGGGCGCGCACCACCTTGCCGCCGAAGGCCTGCCCGATGGTCTGATGGCCCAGGCACACGCCCATCAGCGGCACGCCCGCCTTCGATGCTGCGTCGATCAGCGGCAGGCAGATGCCGGCCTTGTCCGGATCGCAGGGGCCGGGGGAGAGGACGATGCCCTGCGGCTTCAGCGCGAGCGCCTCTTCCACCGTCAGGCTGTCGTTGCGGCGGACGTCCACGTCGGCGCCCAGCTCGCCCAGGTAATGGACGAGGTTGTAGGTAAAGCTGTCGTAGTTGTCGATGAGCAGCAGCATCGGGCGCCCCAGGCTTGTCCGGCCACGATGAACGGGGTCAACCGTTCCGGCCTTGTTCCAAGGGCCGTACCCTAGCGGCTGGCACCGCGGATTTCCAGCCTCACCGCCATGGAATCAGCGGGCATCGAATCAACGGGCATGACATCAGCGGCAGAGGAATTGCGGCGCCTTGCGCGGATCGTCCACGGCGTTGCCGCGCGCGTCCGTCTCGACGGTGAACTCGCAACGCCGCACGTCGCGTGGCAGGTCCAGCGCGATGGTCGCCTGCGTGCCGGCGTAGCGGCAGACCAGGAACACGTTCTCCCGGCGCGGGCCGACAAAATCCCAGACTTGAGTCGCGGAGCGGCCGCGCCGCACGGTGCGCTCCGGCGCCAGGGCCGCCGGGGCGGGGGAGGCCATCTCCTTCACCCGGTCGCCCTCGACCAGCGACACGCCGGAAAAGGCGTGGCTGTCCTTGGCCGCGTAGGGCGTCCAGCCGGTGGGCGCCTCCGGCTGGCCCAGCACGCCAAGGCTCGGCGGGCAGCGCACCTCTGCCGCAACGGCGGTGGAGGCGGCCAGGAGGATGAGGGCGGCGAGCAGGCTTCGCATGGGGTCACAGCATAGCCACAGCTTGCGTGCTTCTCCACCCCGCTCGGCTGTTGCAGGGCGATGCGGAGGGTGCCACCTTGCGCGCAACACGAAAACCAGGGTTCGAGACGCCATCCCATGGCCAGCAAGACGCCGCGCAAGCCCCGGAAGGCGGCGGCCCCGAAAACTACTGCAAATCCTGTTCTGCTGGCGCTGGCGGCGGTCGCCGTCGTCTTCGCGGTCGGCTTCGGCGCGACCTTCCTGATCGGCCGTCAGGTGGCCGAGCCGTCCCACACGCCAGCACAGACGGCGGCGCAAGTTCCGACGCCGACTCCGCCGACCCCTAAGCCCCTGCCCCCGGCGCCGACCGTCGCGGACGTTCCTCCGGCTGTCACCGAACCCGAGCCTGGAGTCGCGGCGGAGGAGGTGACGCCCCCACCGCCGGCTGCCCCCGAACCGCCGCCGAAGCCGGCCGTGGCGATGCTGCCGCCCCCTGTCCCGAGCGTGCCGACTCCGCCCGTGCAGGCCCCGTCCGGCACGCCGCTGTGGAAGAAGAACGCGGTCCCGGCCAAGGTGCCCGCCGACAAGCCGGCCATCGCCATCGTCATCGACGACATGGGCGTGGACCGCAAACGCTCGGCCCGCACGGTGTCGTTGCCGGCGCCGCTGACCCTGGCGTGGCTCCCCTACGCGCACGATCTGTCCGCTCAGGCCCGCGCCGCCCGCGCCGCCGGGCATGAGTTGATGCTGCACATTCCCATGGAACCGAGCGTCCAGGCCGACCCCGGCCCCGGCGCGCTGCTGGTGAAGTTCGACAAGGGGGAAATTCTGCGGCGGGCCAAGGCGGCGCTGGACAGCTTCGACGGCTATGTCGGCGTGAACAACCACATGGGCAGCCGCTTCACCGCCGACCACGCGGCGATGGCGCCGGTGCTGGGGGAGATCGCGCGGCGCGGTCTGTTGTGGCTGGACAGCCGGACTACGCCCAAGACCGCCGGTCCGGCCATCGCGCAGGATTTGAAAATGCCCCATGTCGGGCGTGACGTGTTTCTGGACAACGAGATGACCGTCGCAGCGGTGCGCGCCCAGCTCGCCAAGGCGGAACAGGTGGCGCGTCACCAGGGCTTCGCCATCGCCATCGGCCACCCGCACGATGCGACGATCGAGGCGCTGGCGTCCTGGATGCCCGAGGTGCAGAAACGAGGCTTCGTTCTGGTCCCCGTCAGCGCCGTCGCGCGCGCGCGTCAAGCCGGTGGCTGAAAGTTTGACGGTTGAAGAAGGAGAGAGGAATGGCTGAGATGTACAAGGTGGACGGCATGACCTGTTCCGGTTGCGCCCGGTCGGTCACCAACGCGATCACCAAGGCCGCCCCGAACGCCGAGGTCTCGGTGGACCTGACGGCCGGGATCGTTACGGTGGATGGCGGTGTGCCGTCCGACACGGTGAAGAAGGCCGTCGAGGCCGCCGGTTTCGACTTCGCCGGCCAAGCCGCCTGATTGGCCAAGCCGCTGAGTGGTCAAGCCGCCTGAGTCGTCCGCCGCGCCCGCCAGACCAGCAGGCCGCCCGCCCAGGCCAGCGACACGACGAGCGCGGCGCTCAGCGCCGCCGTCCGGCCGAACGGTTCGGCCATGAGGTGGGCGGTCAGCAGGGACAGGCCGAATCCGGGGTTGGTGATCAGCGCGCTGCGCATCGCGGCGGCGACGGCCGCACCGCCCAGCCGCTGGTGCAGGATGACGGTCAGGCTGGTCAGCGCGATGGGATAGATGGCGGCGATTCCCGTCGCCGCCGGCCCGATGACGTGGCTGAGCGAGGTCACGGTGGCGACCAGCACGCCGACCAGCGCCGCCCGCGCCGGGATGTCGTACCAGCGCGAACGCGCCTTCTTCATCGGCCCATCCTCGCTGCGCTGGCGCACCAGCCAGAAGGCAAAGCCGTAGCAGGCGAGATTCAGCAGGATCGCCGTAGGCAGAGTCCACTCCGCAGCCGCGCGCAAAGCCACGGCGATGCCGATCCACAGCGCTGACGAGACCAGCACCGTGAACGCCATGCCATGGCGCGGCGCGATGCGCACCAGTGCCGCCAAAAACAGGATCATCGCCCCGTTGCTGACGTAGCTGGACAGGGTGCTTCCGGCGATGAAGGCGTCGTCGTGCTCGATGGCGAGCAGCACGTAGGCCGGTCCGGTGGACACCGGCAGGGTGGAGATCATCCCGCCGTAGAAGGGGCCGGCCTTCTCCGACGCGATGGACGCGAGCACGACGACCAGGGCCGCCGCTGTGACCTTGATCAGCAACGGCAACAGGACCGTATCGAACGGCATCAGGGGGACGTTTCCTCGATTGTTTTTTCACACGAAGACTCGAAGACGCGAAGGTGGCAAGGCAGGGCTCCGCACCTTCGTGTCTTCGAGTCTTCGTGTGTCTTTCTTGTCTTTACCGCGCGGAGGTGGTGCGCACCGTTTCCTCAGCGGCGCGGATCAGGGCCTTGGCCTTGTTGACCGTCTCCTGATACTCGGCCTCGGGATCGCTGTCGGCGACCACGCCGCCGCCGGCCTGGACGTACATCATGCCGTCCTTCAGCACGGCGGTGCGCAGCGCGATGCAGGTGTCCATCGCGCCCGACGCGCCGAAATAACCCACGCAGCCGGCGTAGACGCCGCGTCGGGCCTTCTCCAGCTCGTCGATGATCTCCATGGCGCGGACCTTCGGCGCGCCCGACACCGTGCCGGCGGGGAATCCGGCGATCAGCGCGTCCAACGCATCGTGGCGCGGGTCAAGCTCGCCCTCCACGTTGGAGACGATGTGCATGACGTGGCTGTACAGCTCCACGATCATCTTCTGCGTCACCTTGACGGTGCCGACCTTCGCCACGCGGCCCACGTCGTTGCGGCCGAGGTCCAGCAGCATCAGATGCTCGGCCAGTTCCTTCGGATCGCTCAGCAGATCGTCGGCGAGCGCCTGATCCTCCTCCGGCGTGGCGCCGCGCTTGCGGGTGCCGGCGATGGGGCGGATCGTCACCTTGCCGTCGCGCACGCGCACCAGGATTTCCGGGCTGGAGCCGACGATGGTCAGCTCGCCGAAGTCGCAGTGGAACAGGAAGGGCGACGGGTTCAGGCGGCGCAGCGTGCGGTACAGCGCCAGCGGCGACGGCTTGAAGGGGAAGCGGATGCGCTGCGACGGCACGACCTGGAAGATGTCGCCGGCGCGGATGTAGTCCTTCGCCCGCTCCACGATCGCGTGATACTCCTCGCGCGTCGTGTTGGAGGTCCAGGCGAGCGGCAGGCCCGCCTCCGTGCGCGGCTCGCGCCGGTAGGGAAGGGGCCGCTCCAGATCGGCCAGCGCGTCGGTCAGGCGTTCGCGGGCGCGGGCGTAGGCCGCCTGGGAATCGACGCCGCTCTCCGGCCACACCGGGGTGACCAGCGTGACCGAATCCGTGTGGCTGTCGAAGATGGCGACGATGCTGGGCCGGGTCAGGATGGCGTCGGGTATGTTCAGCTCGTCCGGATTGTCGTCCGGCAGCTTCTCCATCAGCCGCACCATGTCGTAGGTCATGTAGCCGAACAGGCCGGCGGCCATCGGGGGCAGGTCGTCCGGAAGATCAATGCGGCTTTCGTTGATCAGCGCGCGCAGCGACTCCAGCGGCGCCGCCCCGACCGGCTCGTAGGCGTCGCGGTCGTGCAGGGCGCGCCGGTTGACCTCCGCCTGCGAGCGGCGGCAGCGCCAGACCAGATCGGGCTTGAAGCCGATGACCGAGTACCGGTCGCGGCGCGACCCGGCGCCGCGCTCCGCCGACTCCAGCAGGAAGCCGAAGGGGCGGCCGTCGGCCAGCTTCATGTAAGCGGAGACGGGCGTCTCCAGATCGCTCACCAGCGTGGTCCACACCACCTGCGGCTTGCCGGCCGAATAGGCGACGTCGAAGGCGGTGAAATCGGGTTGCACCTTCACGGCTCTGGACCTCAGTTGGCGGCGAAGAACTGGTCGATCCGGTTGTGGTGGATCGAGACCGGGTATTGGTTGCGCAGGGCGTTGCCGAACTGCGCCATGATGTCATTGCCCATGCCCTGGGCCACCGTGCTCTCCACCTGCGCCACGGTGGCGTCGGATGCTGCCGGGTCGGCCGGGATGACCTCCTTCAGGCGGGCGACGATCTGCGCGTCGCCGGAGGCGCCGGTGACGACCTCGCCCGGCTTGGCGTCGAACAGCTTGCGCACCAGCTCGGCGGTCAGCCCCTCGACCGAGCGGGCGTCGCGGGTGAAGGGAACGGTCATGGCGAAGCTGCCGCCGGACTTAGCGGCGATGTTCTGCGCGGCACCCTCCGCACCCAGCTTCAGCTGGCCGGCGATCTCCCCCGCCTTGGCGGCGGCGAGCTTGGCGCGCTTCTCCTCCTGCCAGCCGGCGACCACCTCGTTGCGAACGTCGGTCAGCGGCTTCACCTTGGCGGGCGTCGTGCCGTCCACGCGCACGGCGTAGAACTGGTTGTTGGCCCCTTCGGTCAGGCTGGAGGTGGCACCCGGCGCCAGTTGGAAGGCGGTCTTCAGCACCTCCGGCAGCTGCGGCTTGTCGGGGGCGGCGTCCTTGCCGTCCGGCGCCTTGCCGCTGCTGTCCACGGCGGCGATCTTGGTCAGCGTAAGGCCCTGAGCCTGCGCGACCTCATCCAGGGAGGCGCCGCTCGCCAGCTGATCCTCGACCCGGTTGGCGATGGAGTAGACGGAGTCGAGCGCCTTTTCCTTCTGCAACTCGGCGAGCAGCTGGCCGCGCACCTCGTCGAAGCTCTTGGTCGTGCCAGCCTGGATGCCGGTCACCGACAGGACGTGCCAGCCGAGCCCGGTCTTGATCGGCTCGCCGACCGTGCCCTGGGACAGCGCGAAGGCGGCGTCGCCCAGTTCCGGCAGGTCGTTGCGGGCGATGCCGTCCATGGTGATGGTGTCCACGCCCGCGTCCTTCGCGGCGGCGGTCAGGCCCTTGGTCTTGGCGGCCTCGGCGATCTGCTTGGCCTTCGCCTCGTCGTCCACCAGCGCCATTTCGACGCTGCGGCGCTCCGGCGTGCCGAACTCGGCCGCGCGCTCGTCATAGGCGGCGCGGACCTGGTCGTCGGGGATCTGGACGTCCTTGGCCAGCGCGTCGGGCGACAGGCGCGCGATGGTGATCGCGCGGTATTCGGGGGCGGTGAAGCGGACCTGATGGTCCTCGTAATAGCGGGTCAGCTCGGCGTCGTCCGGCACGCCGACGTCGCCGATGCTGGCGTTGGGCAGGGTGACCACCTCGGCCACGCGCTTCTCGCCACGGAAACGGTAGAGATCCTCGACCAGCGGCTTCGGGGCGGCGACACCCGAGCTGACGGCGCCGGCCACCAGCTCGCGCCCAGTCTCGCGGCGCAGGATGGCGACGTAGCCGTCCTCGGTCAGCTGGTTCTCGCGCAGCACGGCGCGGAAGCGGTTGGCGTCGAACTGGCCCGTCTCGTTGCGGAAGGCCGGCTCCTCGGCGATGCGCTGCTTCACAACCTCCGGCCCGACGGCGATGCCGATGTCTTTGGCCGCCTGATCGTACAGCGCGCGCTGCACCAGCACCGACACGGCCTGATCGAGCAGGCCGAACTGGCGCGCCTGCTCGGTCGTCAGGTTGCCGCCCAGCATGGGGCGCAGCCGCTCCATCTGGCGGCGGAACTCTTGGTCCAGCTCGGCGCGATCGATGTCCACCTTGCCGACCTCGGCAACGGTGCTGGAGATGCCGCCGGAGCGGACCACGTCGCCGATGCCCCAGACGCCGAAGCTGAGGATCAGGAGCACGAACAGGATCTTGACGACCCACGAACCGGCGAAAGTGCGGATGAACTGGAGCATGGGACCCGAGTTGAGAGCGCGAAATGCGGCCGGCAGGCCGGAGGCGGGGCATCATAGATAGGGCGGAGAGGGCCGGCAACACCCCATTTCCCCCGGCATTTTCCCGGTTCGGCAGCCGGTCGGATGGGTGGAAATGGCGCCCGCGCCTTGCTAGACAGGGGCCGGGACTTTCGAACAACCACCCACAACGAACAATCGCCGGAGGACCGAACCGCCATGGCCGCACGCCGCAAGCTGATTGCCGGAAACTGGAAGATGAACGGCCTGAAGGCCGACGGGCTGGCCCTTGCCTCCGACCTCGCCGGCCGGCTGAAGGGGGCCGGTGCGGTGCCCTTCGACATGCTGGTCTGCCCGCCCTTCCCGCTGCTGTTCCCGGTCGGCGAGGCGATCAAGGACAGCCCGCTGGCGCTCGGCGCGCAGGATTGCCACGCCAAGAAGTCCGGCGCCCACACCGGTGACGTCAGCCCGGTGATGCTGGTCGATGCCGGCTGCCGCTTCGTGATCCTTGGCCATTCGGAGCGCCGCGCCGACCACGGCGAATCCGACGCGCAGATCGCCGCCAAGGCCGCCGCGGCGCACGCCGAGGGGCTGGTCGCCATCATCTGCGTCGGCGAGACGGAGGCCCAGCGCGACGCGGGCCAAGCCAACGCCGTCGTCTCCACCCAGCTGGCAGGTTCCATCCCGCAGGGCGCCACCGCCGCCAACACGGTCATCGCGTATGAGCCGGTTTGGGCCATCGGCACCGGCAAAACCGCGACGCCGGCCGACGTGCGCGACATGCACGCCCACATCCGCGCCGAGCTGGCGGGCAAGATCGCCGATCCGGACGCGGTGCGCATCCTCTACGGCGGTTCGGTGAAGCCGGACAACGCGGCGGAACTGATGGCGGTTGACAACGTGGACGGCGCGCTGGTCGGCGGGGCTTCGCTGAAGGCGAACGATTTCTGGGCCATCGGCACCAGTTGCCGCTAGCATCTCGCGGCGGACCGCGTTAAAAACAATGGGCGCGCGCCACGGGCCCTTACCAAGGTCTGTGGCGCGCTGTTGGTTTGGGCGAACCGCATGGGCGAACCTCAGGGTCGTCCCAAATGGGTTCAGGGGATTGGGTTCAAGGGAACGGCTTGCATGGAAACGGTGATTCTCGTCATTCACCTGCTGATCGCCTTGGCGCTCGTCGGCGTCATCCTGATCCAGCGGTCGGAAGGCGGCGGTCTGGGCATCGGCGGCGGCACCATGGGGGGCATGATGACCACCCGCGGCACGGCCAACCTGCTGACGCGGACCACAGGCATCCTGGCCGGCTGCTTCATGGTGACCAGCCTGGTCCTGGCCATCCTGGCAGGCTCGCACACGCGCCCGGCGTCGATCATCGACACGCTGCCGGCCACTCCGGCGCAGCCCGTCGCTCCCGCCCAGCCGGTCGCGCCGGCGCAACCCGCCCCGCCCGTCGCCCGGTAACAACGCGGCACGGCTCCGGTCGGGTTTGAACGAGAGGCGGCCTCCCCCGAAGCCGCCTCTTTCTTTTGAGGAACGCGCTCCGCGCGGACCTCATCTCGGGGAACGGAACAGGCTCTCAAGGTCTTCGGACGGACATGACTCGCTACATCTTCATCACCGGTGGCGTTGTTTCCTCGCTGGGCAAAGGTCTGGCGTCGGCGGCGCTGGGGGCGCTTCTTCAGGCGCGCGGCTACAAGGTGCGGCTCCGCAAGCTGGACCCGTATCTGAACGTCGACCCCGGAACGATGAGCCCGTATCAGCACGGCGAGGTCTTCGTGACCGACGACGGCGCTGAGACCGACCTCGACCTCGGCCATTACGAGCGCTTCACCGGCGTGTCGGCGCGCCGTGGCGACAACATCACCACGGGCCGCATCTATTCGACCGTCATCGCCAAGGAGCGGCGCGGCGACTACCTGGGCGCCACCGTCCAGGTGATTCCGCACATCACCGACCAGATCAAGGAGTTCATCCGCGCCGACGCCGGCGAGGAGGACTTCATCCTGTGCGAGATCGGCGGCACGGTCGGCGACATCGAGTCGCTGCCCTTCCTGGAAGCCATCCGCCAGTTCGGTAACGAGGTCGGTCCGGAGAACGCGCTGTTCGTCCACCTGACCCTGCTGCCTTACATCCCGACCGCGGGCGAGCTGAAGACCAAGCCGACCCAGCATTCGGTGAAGGAGCTTCTGGGCGTCGGCATCCAGGCCAACATCCTGCTGTGCCGCGCCGACCGCCCGATTCCGGAGAACGAGCGCAAGAAGATCGCGCTGTTCTGCAACATCCGGCCGGAGCGCGTGATCGCCGCCCTGGACGTGGACAACATCTATCAGGTGCCGATCAGTTACCACGAGGAAGGCTTCGACACCCAGGTTCTGGCCTATTTCGGCCTGCCGACTGCGGGCAAGCCGGACCTCACGCGCTGGACCACCATCGCCGAGCGCGTGCGCAAGCCGCAGGGCGAGGTGACCATCGCCGTCGTCGGCAAGTACACGAGCCTGCTCGACAGCTACAAGTCGCTGGCCGAGGCCTTGACCCACGGCGGCATCGCCAACAACGTGAAGGTCAAGCTGGACTGGATCGACTCGGAGATCTTCGAGGACGATGGCGCGGTCCAGCGGCTGGAGCATGTCCACGGCATCCTCGTTCCGGGCGGCTTCGGCTCGCGCGGCACCGAGGGCAAGATCCGCGCGGCGCAGTTCGCGCGTGAGCGGAAGGTGCCGTACTTCGGCATCTGCTTCGGCATGCAGATGGCGGTGATCGAGGCGGCGCGGAACCTCGCCGGCATTGTGGACGCCGGTTCGACCGAGCTGGGCAAGCCCGGCAACCCGGTCGTCGGCCTGATGACCGAGTGGATGCGCGGCAACAGCCTGGAGAAGCGCACCGAGGGCACCGACCTTGGCGGCACGATGCGTCTCGGCGCCTATCCGGCCAAGCTGATCCCCGGCAGCAAGGTGGCCGAGGTCTATGGCGGCAGCACCGACATCTCCGAGCGACACCGTCACCGCTACGAGGTGAACGTCTACTACAAGGAGCGGCTGGAGAAGTGCGGCATGCTCTTCTCGGGCCTGTCGCCCGACGGCGAGCTGCCGGAGATCGTCGAGATCCCGGATCACCCGTGGTTCATCGGCGTGCAGTTCCATCCGGAACTGAAGTCCAAGCCGTTCGACCCGCACCCGCTTTTCACGTCCTTCATCAAGGCCGCGATGGAGCAGGGCCGTCTCGTTTAAGGCGGCAGGGGTTCGATCCGACCGGATGGGGGAGGTCATGCCTCCCCCGCGTGCGTCTGTTTCCTGTTCCCGGTGGTTATAGTGAAGACGGCGGCCGACCCAACGGCCGCCGTTTTTCGCATTGAGGGCCAAAAGGGAGGGGGTAGGACAATGACCGACGTCACAATCCCGGCTGCCGATGGCGGGGGCTTCTCCGCCTATGTCGCCAAGCCGGCGCGGACTCCGGCGCCGGGTCTCGTCGTCATCCAGGAGATCTTCGGGGTGAATCGGGTGATGCGCGACCTGTGCGAAGGCTTTGCCGCTCAGGGCTATTTGGCCGTCTGCCCCGATCTGTTCTGGCGCCAGCAGCCGGGCATCCAACTGACCGACAAGAGCCAGGAGGAATGGAACCGCGCCTTCGAGCTGATGAACGGCATGGACCAGGGCAAGGCGGTGGAGGATCTGAAGGCAACGCTGTCGTGGTTGCGCGGAAACCCGGACTGCTCAGGGAAAGCCGGCAGCGTCGGCTACTGCCTCGGCGGGCGGCTGGCCTTCATGATGGCGACGCGGTCGGACGCGGACGCCAACGTCAGCTATTACGGCGTCGGGCTGGACTCGCTGACGGGCGAGATCCCGAACATCTCGAAACCACTCCTGATGCACATCGCGGAGCAGGACAAGTTCGTTCCGCCCGAAGCCCGACAGGCCGTCCTGAACGCGGTGAAGGGCAACCCGAACATCACCGCGCACGTTTACCCCGGCGTCAACCACGCCTTCGCCCGGGTCGGCGGCGAGCATTACGACGAGAAGGCCGCCGACCTCGCCAACGGACGCACGGCAGCCTTCTTCAAACAGCATCTGGGTTGACCCCGATCCCCATTATCTGGGATGCAAGTGCGGGAGGGCCGTGCCCTCTCGCTTATTTTTGGAGCACTGCATGACCACCGCCAAGACCGTCCAGATCGGCAACCTGACCATCGCCAACGACCGGCCCTTCGCCTTGATCGCCGGCCCGTGCCAGATGGAAAGCCGCGAGCACGCGCTGGAGACGGCGGCGGCGCTGGTCGAGATGACGGGCAAGCTGGGCATCGGCCTGATCTATAAATCCTCCTTCGACAAGGCCAACCGCACCTCGATCAGCACGGCGCGCGGCCTCGGCATGGACAAGGCGCTGCCGATCTTCGCCGAGGTGCGGGAGCGGTTCGGCTGTCCGGTGATCACCGACGTGCACGAGGCGGACCAGTGCGCTCCGGTGGCCGAGGCGGTGGACGTGCTCCAGATTCCGGCCTTCCTGTGCCGGCAGACCGACCTGCTGATCGCCGCCGCCAAGACCGGCCGGGCGGTGAACGTGAAGAAGGGCCAGTTCCTCGCCCCGTGGGACATGAAGAATGTTGCCGCGAAGCTGGTCGCGTCCGGCAACGAGAAGGTCCTGCTGTGCGAGCGCGGGGCGAGCTTCGGCTACAACACGCTGGTCTCGGACATGCGGTCGCTGCCGATCATGGCGGAGACCGGCTTCCCGGTGGTGTTCGACGCCACCCACTCCGTCCAGCAGCCGGGCGGGCAGGGGACGACCTCCGGCGGGCAGCGGGAGTTCGTGCCGGTGCTGGCCCGCGCCGCCATCGCGGTGGGCGTGGCCGCCGTCTTCATGGAGACCCACGAGAATCCCGACTGCGCCCCCAGCGACGGCCCGAACATGGTCCCGCTGAAGGAGATGCCGGCCCTGCTGGCGCGCCTCCAGGCCTTTGACAAGCTGGCGAAGGCGTAATTACGGGAGGCCTGTGATCTCCTGGATCAGCTTGTCCAGGATCGCGCGGCCAAAGCTCTGCGGCGTGTCGGCTACCATGACGAAGGCGGCCGGCCCGCCGATGACGTGCGCTTCGAAATAGTCGGCGAGCCACGGCACCTCGTCGAGGATGACAAGGCCGTTGATGGTGATCCCCTGGGCGACGACACGGTCGCGCGCCGCCTCAGGGATGATGCCGATGTTGTTGTAGCCGTTGCTGACGATGTCGATGACGCGCCGGCGGGCCGTGTGGTCGCCGCCGAACAGGTTTGACGCGTTGAGAAGCGCTCCTCCAATCCCTGTGCTGCCTCGCAAGGGTTGGCGCGGCACCGCGTCGATGGCCGCTGCGAAACGGTCGGCCGCCGCCTCATCGGCGATCCGCGTCCAGGGAACGAGCATCTGAAGCGCTGACGGATTCGACCACTGGACCAGCGTGACCGCGATGCCCCCGCCGCTGGCGATGGCCTCGACCACCTTCGGATCGCGGAATGCGGCGGCGTGCCCCTGAAGCTGAAATTCGAACAGGTCTCCCCGAATGCTCGTCGATCCATCGATGGCGAGCACGAGTTCCAGGCTTACCGGTCGGTCCGCCGAGGCACTCCCGATGCATAGGAGGACAACCAGGAAAGCCCATCCGATGGAACGCCGAGCCGCCTTGGGCGTTGCCCTTCCGTTGCATGAGCGAAGGAGAATCGCGATGAAGCTTAGCCGTGTGTGCGCCATCGCCGCGATTGGCGCTCTGATCACCGTGCCCGTGCTGGCGCAATCGACGTCCACGAGCCCTTCCAAGACCACGACTCAGTCCTCTCCGCCCCCGACCGCTCCGACACCGGCGATGAAGCCGACTCCACCGGCCGGCACCAGCGGCTCGACCGCGCCGTCGTCGTCGGTCACCGGTTCCGGCGCATCGACATCGAAGGCGACCAAGGCCATCGACATCAACACCGCCAGCAAGGAGGAGTTGCAAACCCTGCCGGGCATCGGCGAGGCGCGCTCCGACGCCATCATCAAGAACCGGCCCTATCGTTCGAAGGACGAGTTGGTCAGCAAGAAGATCGTTCCGTCGAACGTCTACGACGGGATCAAGGGCCAGATCGCGGCCGTGGGTGGCGGCAAAAACACGGCTGCGGCCGGCACCACGACGAAGAAGTGACGGCGCCTTTGGGTGTTCCCGGAACTCCCGGCCGTGGCTTTGAGGGGCGGTCCCTCACGGTGGGGAACCATGTCCGACCCTGCTTGTATTCGTGGACAGGATCGGTCTGGTTCCCCTACCGAGGAGGCTTGGATGCGCGAAATGGCTCACGCCCCTTCGACGGAAGGCTCTTCTTCCAGCGGCAAGTTTCGCGGCGTTTGGCGGAACGAACTCAACTCGACAATGACGCTGACCGTTACGGGAGCGAAGGTCGAGGGGACCTATGAAAGCCCTGTGAGCACCAGCGGCGGTCCTGCCAGGGGCGACGTGACCGGGTTCGTGCACGGGGACCACATTTCATTCGTGGTAAACTGGTCAACGGGCTCCCTGACGGCTTGGGTGGGGCAATTGGTCGTCGAAAATGGCAGGGAGGTGCTCCAGACACTCTGGCAGATGATCAAAGCCCCGTCGCCGCAAGAGAGCGCGGCGGAAGCCTGGAAGTCCATCATGTCGGGGACGGATCAGTTCCACCGCTAGACTCACGGCCGTTCCGAGTGCCGACAGCCGCGCCTTACAGGCTGAAGCTCCGATAGATGAAGGGCGTCTCGGCCGTGCCGCCGTCCGTCTCGATGATGCCGGCGAGCACGCCGTGGTGCTCGGACAGATCACAGACCGGGTCGGGGTTGTCGGCGTTGCCGGTCAGCGCCAGGGCTTGGCAGCGGCAACCGCCCCAATCGACCTCCTTCTGGTCGCAGGAGCGGCAAGGCTTCGGCATCCAGTCCGTTCCGCGATAGCGTTGGAAAGCCGCCGAATTCGCCCAAATGTCGCCCAGCGAGCGCTCGGTCACGCTGTCGAACGCCATGCCTGGGATCGTCTCCGCCGCGTGGCAGGGCAGCACCTTGCCGCTGGGGGTGACGTTCAGGAACTTACGGCCCCAGCCGCCCATGCAGGCCTTCGGCCGGCTGGCGTAATAATCCGGCACCACATAATCGACCACCAGCCGGCCCTTCAGCTCCGGCAGACGGGCGCGCACCGCCTCGTCCATGCGAACCAGTTGCTCGCGCGTCGGCATCAGCGCGCCACGGTTCTTCAGCGCCCAGCCGTAATACTGGACGTTGGCGATCTCGATGCGTCCGGCCTTCAGTTCCAGCGCCAAATCAATGAAGTCGTTCACGCGGTCAATGTTATGACGCTGGACGATGGCGTTGACGGTCAGCGCCAAGCCGAGGTCGGTCACCTCCCGCGCCACGTCCAGCTTCTTCGGATGGCCGCCGGGGAAGCCGCTGATAACCTCCGCCTTGCCGGCCATGGTGTCCTGAAAGCCGATCTGCACATGCTGAAGGCCGGCATCGCGCAGCCGCGCCAGCCGTTCACGGTCGAGCAGCACCGCCGAGGTGATGAGGTTGACGTAG
Organism: Azospirillum soli; assembly: GCF_017876165.1. Lineage (GTDB taxonomy): Bacteria > Pseudomonadota > Alphaproteobacteria > Azospirillales > Azospirillaceae > Azospirillum > Azospirillum soli. The sequence goes on along the minus strand of NZ_JAGINQ010000004.1, from coordinate 117,309 downwards.
AGGCCCGCCTTGGTGGCGTGCTCCACCAGCTGTTCCAGATCCTTCCGCGCGGTCGGCTCGCCGCCGGAGAAATGCACCTGGATGACGCCGAGGTCCGCTGCCTCGTCCAGTACACGGCACCAAGTGGCGGTGTCCATCTCCTTGCTCGCCGGATCGAGCGCCAAGGGGTTGGAGCAGTAGACGCAGCGCAGAGGGCAGCGGTGCGTCAGTTCCGCCAGGACGGCGAGCGGCGGCTCAACCCCGGTCGTCGTGCCACAACTGGTCATCGGGTCAAAAACCCTCTCGCGATCATGTCCGTCAGCACGTCCAGCACGTCCGACGCGATGTCCCCGCGCGGCGCGTCGAATTGCCGGGCGAGGTCGTCGATGGCCTCGCGCACCGTCACCGGCTTGCCCGTCGCGGCGCGCACCACGTCCAGAGCGACCTCGTCCAGGATCAGCACGCGCTCCGGCCCCAGAAGCTGCCAGTGGTTGCGCACCTTGTCGAGGCGGAGCATGACGCCGGGCGCAAGCCGCACCCGGTCGTCTTCGGTCACTTGGCGTTCAGCAGAGGCGGTCATCGCGTGTAGACCGTCGGCTCCATGTCGTCCGGCACGAAGGCGCCGGGCGGGATCAGGCCGGGCGACACATAGGCGTGGTGCAGCGCGTCCAACTGCGCCCACAGAAGCTCCGCCTTGTGGCGCAGGGCGGCGATCACCTGCTGCTGCTGTTCGGGCGTGCGGGCGTTGTCGAGCACGTATTCCAACCCGAATTCCACGTCGCGCGGGGCCTCGGACAGGCGCTTGCGGAAGTAGGACAGGGTCGCGTCGTTGGCGAAGGCGTAATAGGCCTTGAACCCGGCGATGCGCTCGCGGTGGATGGCCGGCGCGAACAGCTCCGTCAGGGAGGAGGCAACGGCCTCCAGCGTGCTCTTCGACGAGACGAAGTTCACGTAGGCGTCCACAGCGTAGCGGGTGGCCGGCAGGATGCCCTTCAGCGAGACGACGTAATCACGGTCGAGGCCCAGCCCGTCCGTCAGGCGCAGCCAGCGCTCGATGCCGCCGACCTTGCCTTCTTCGCGCTGGGCCTCCTCACCGAAGCCGTCGTGGTCCAGTACGCGCTGGATCCAGGCGCGGCGCAACGCCGGGTCGTCCATGCGCGCCATCAGCGCCAGATCCTTCTTCGGGATGCAGACCTGATAATAGAAGCGGTTCAGCGCCCAGGCCTGGACCTGTCCGCGCTTCAGCTTGCCGCCGTGCAGGAGTTTGTGGAACGGGTGAAGGTCATGGTATTGGCGCTCGCCGATGGCGCGCAGTTCGCGTTCCAGTTCCTCGCGCGACAGCAGTCTGGTCATAGGGTGAACTCCATCCCGTCTTGAGCGATCTCCCAGCCGGCACCTTCGGCCGCGGCTCGTTCGGGCGAGTCGTCAAGCAGTGCCGGATTGGTATTATTTATGTGGACGAACACCTTGCGGCGCACACCCAGCTTTTCGAACGCGGCGATGGAGCCCTCGGGGCCTGACATCGCCATATGGCCCATGCGCTGGCCGGTCTTGGTGCCGGTGCCGGCACGGATCATTTCATCATCGGTCCAGGTGGTGCCGTCGAACAGCACCAGCGGCGCCCCCCGTAGCCGGTCGGCCAGCCAGTCGGGCATGGCGGAACAGCCGGGGATGTAGAAGAACTCCGCGTCGCTCGACGTGTCGCGTACGCGCAGCGCAACCGTGTCCTCCGCCACCGAACCGAACCCGGCGGCGCTCGGGTCTTCCAGATAGAGGGCGATCTTGCCCGGCACGGCGAAGGCTTCGATCTCGAAGGGTAGGGGATCGCCGTTCGCGTCGGCCGGAACGTAGGGCTTGTCGAGCGCCACCGTGCGTCGCGGCGCCAACTCCGGGTTCACCACGCGGAAGACGGAATTTGCGGCCAGCACCGTGTGCACGCGCTCCGTTGCGTAGATGGCGAAGGGCTGGGACTCGCGGAGCGTCAGCAGGCCCGCGACATGGTCGATGTCGGCGTTGGTCAGCACCGCCGCGCTGATCGGGCTGTGGCGGATGCCCTGTTGCGGGTGCAGCGCCGGATTCGCCAGAATTTGCGCCCCGAGGTCGGGCGAGGCGTTCAGCAGCACCCATCGCCCGTCGCCGCCGCTGACGGCGAGCGAGGATTGCGTGCGGGGCTTCGCGGCCGGATCGCCGGAACGGGCGCGGCGGCAGCCCTCGCAATTGCAGTTCCATTGCGGAAACCCGCCGCCCGCTGCGGAGCCGAGGACCAGGATCTTCAGCATGGGGTCATCCCCCTGTCTTAGGCGTGAGTCGGCGGGTTTCGCGCAATGGTATGGCCGCGCTCAGAGGCGGGCGCAGGCGTAGGCGTTGATCTCGGTGCCGACAGCGATCTCGACGATCTGGGGCTTGCGCCAGGTCTTCATGGTCTTATCCTCCGCGCGTGGGTGGCCGCCCAGGTTTGGGCATTTCGCTTCGCCGTCCGCCGACGGTCGAACAATAGAACGCTAAGGGTCGCGGGGTGCGCGGGTCTATGCGACTTTGGAATGAGGCGGCCTGCTCGATCGGCTAGGGTCGCCGGTCCGCTTACCCCGTTCCTCCGAGCGTTTTTCCGTCCCTGCGGCCTTGCATCCCCTGTCTTGCGGGGCTATCAAGCCCGCGCGCCCCTTTTTCGCCATGAGCGCGCGCGCAACGCGGAGGAAGAACCGACCATGAGCGCCATCACCGAAATTCACGCCCGCGAGATTCTGGACAGCCGCGGCAACCCGACTGTGGAGGTCGATGTCCTGCTGGAGACCGGCGCGTTCGGCCGCGCCGCCGTCCCGTCGGGCGCCTCGACCGGCGCGCACGAGGCGGTCGAGCTGCGCGACGGCGACAAGGGCCGCTACGGCGGCAAGGGCGTGCTGAAGGCCGTCGAGTCCGTCAACGGCGAAATCTACGATACCCTGGCCGGCCTGGACGCCTCCAACCAGCGCGCCATCGACATGGCGATGATCGAGCTGGACGGCACTTCGAACAAGGGCCGCCTCGGTGCCAACGCCATCCTCGGCGTGTCGCTGGCCGTCGCCAAGGCCTCGGCCGAGGAAGCCGCGCTGCCGCTGTTCCGCTACGTCGGCGGCGCTTTCGCCTCGCTGCTGCCGGTGCCGATGATGAACATCATCAACGGCGGCGCCCACGCCGACAACCCCATCGACATCCAGGAATTCATGATCATGCCGGTCGGCGCCGAGAACGGCGCCGAGGCGATCCGCATGGGTGCCGAGATCTTCCACCAGCTCAAGAAGAAGCTGAAGGACGCCGGCCACAACACCAACGTCGGCGACGAGGGCGGCTTCGCCCCGAACCTCGCCTCCACCGACGAGGCGCTCGGCTTCGTGATGAAGGCCATCGAGGCGGCCGGCTACAAGCCGGGCGATGACGTCATGCTGGCGCTCGACGCCGCCTCAACCGAGTTCTTCAAGAACGGCAAGTACGAGCTGGCTGGCGAGGGCAAGTCGCTCAGCCCCGACCAGATGGTCAAGTACTGGGCCGATCTGGTCGGCCGCTACCCGATCATCTCGATCGAGGACGGCATGTCCGAGGACGATTGGGAGGGCTGGAAGGCGCTGACCGACGCCATCGGCAACAAGGTGCAGCTGGTCGGCGACGACCTGTTCGTGACCAACCCGGCGCGTCTGGCCGAGGGCATCCAGAAGGGTGTCGCCAACTCCATCCTCGTGAAGGTCAACCAGATCGGCACGCTGTCGGAGACGCTGGAAGCCGTCGACATGGCCCACAAGGCCGGCTACACGGCGGTGCTGTCGCATCGCTCGGGCGAGACCGAGGACAGCACCATCGCCGATCTGGCGGTCGCCACCAACTGCGGCCAGATCAAGACCGGCTCGCTGTCGCGCTCCGACCGCCTTGCCAAGTACAACCAGCTGATCCGCATCGAGGAGCAGCTGGGCCAGGCCGCCCGCTTCGCCGGCCGTGGCATCCTGAAGGCCTAAGGGCCGCAGGATCTGAATGAGAAAAGCCCCTCTCCGGGATGCCGGAGAGGGGCTTTCTCTTTGGGACGCTTACTTTGCAATCGCCGCGATCATCTTGCGGATGGCCGTCGGCTGGAAGCCGCTCTTCAGGTTGTAGTCGTAGCCGGTGTAGGCGAACCAGTCCCAGCAGCCGTTCGGGTTGGAGGTGGGCTTGGCGCTGTGCTTGATCTGCGGGTACAGCACGACGATGTTATTCACGTCCGCCCAGCGGTTGTAACCGGCGTTGACGGGGAAGGCGTTGCCGATCTTCTCGGCCGACATCTCGCAGCCGTGGAAGGCGATGTGCAGGCGGCAGGCCTGACCGCTGGCGCAAGCCTCGGGCACGTACAGATAGCCGTATTCCAGCATGCCGGAGCGGCTCTGGTCGCCGATGAACTCCTTCTGCGAGAACTTGACCGGCTGGGCCTTGGCCTCCGGCGCGTTCGGAGTCTTCACGTCGGGATAGAGATGCTTCAGCAGCTCGCCGGCCTGATCGTACTTGCAGTTGTTCAGGTAGTCGCCGCCCAGATAGCTGCAGGCCGCACCGAAGTTGTCGGTGACGAAGGCGTGCTCGGCGTCCGGGAACTGGTTGATGAACTTGATGTTGTCCGCCGGCACCTTCAGCGCGCTGTAGAACTGGAAGGCCGCCTCGACCACCGGGGTGGTGACGACGCTGTCCTTGGCACCGTTGAACAGATAGACGCGGGCCTTCTTCAGGTTGTCCAGGCTGTCGATCTGCTTGCTCTTCTCGCGGCTCTGCGCGTTCGCGATCAGCTGGCCGAGGTCCGGCTTGCCAGCGGTGGTCTTCATGCAGCGCTGCAGCGCCACCTGCCCCGGCACGGCGCCGGGAACGTTGTCGGCGCAGCCCCAGGGGCCGCCGGCGACCAGGGCCGCGCCGGCGACGACGTCCGAATAGGCGATGTGCATCTGCGTCGCCATGTAGGCGCCGGACGACACGCCGGACGTGGTGGTCTGCTTGGCGTCAATGTTCAGCTTCGGCAGCTTGATCGGTTCGTCGGCCGCCAGAGCCGGCATGGACAGGGCCGTGGTGAGCGCGACGGCGGCCGCGCCGAGGGTCCGCATCGGGAGCATGTGCCTTTTCCTCTCGTTGTCGTAGCTTTGCGCATGGCCCGGTTTCGCGCGATCCGCCCTTCCGGGGCCGCCCTTCCGGGCATCTTCGCTGCACTGCACCGTAGCGAAGCAATCGACAAAGTCCACCACTGAGACGTGTGACAAAAGCGCTTGCGACTTTTCATGAATACATGGGCGTGCAACTTCTCGCTTGGGAAAATCGCCGCAGGATGCCGCGACCGCTTGGCGGGACGGGAAAGGCCGCCCATCGTTTCAGAAGACCCAGTGTCCTTCCGGAACGCCGCCGATGCTTTTCCTTCCGCTTTACGACGACAACCCGACCCGCCGGACAGCGGTCGTCACCATCGCCATCATCGCGCTGTGCGTGGCGGTCTTCCTCTGGCAGCGGTCGCTGGGACCGGTCGGGGAGGGGCGTGCCGTCTTCTCCTTCGGCGTGATCCCGGCGGTTCTGTTCGGCTACGCCGAGTTGCCGGAGCGGCTTCAGGTCGTGCCGCCCTGGATGTCGGTCGTCACCTCGATGTTCATGCACGGCGGCTGGCTGCACCTCGCCGGGAACATGCTGTACCTCTGGATCTTCGGGAACAATGTGGAGGACAGCATGGGGCGGGGGCGCTTCATCGTCTTCTACCTGCTGTGCGGGACGGCCGCCGCGCTGGCGCAGAGTATCGCCCACCCGACCTCCGAGATTCCCATGCTGGGGGCGAGCGGTGCCATCGGCGGCGTGCTGGGCGCCTATCTGGTGCTGCACCCCAGGGCGAACGTCGGCGTGCTGTTCTGGTTCATCATCATCGTCCGAATCATCACCGTGCCGGCCATTCTCGTGCTCGGCGTCTGGTTCGTCGGGCAGATCCTGAGCGGGGTGACCACGCCCACCTCGGACGAGGGCGGGGTGGCCTTCTGGGCGCATGTCGGCGGGTTCGTCATGGGGGCGGTTCTGATCCCCTTCTTCAAGCGCCCCAACGTGCAACTGATGGAACCGGCGCACAGCCGCCCCTTCGCGGTGATGCCGCCCGGCACGCCGATCCGCCGCGGGCGCATTCCCGACGCCGGAGACCGGCGCCGACCCTTCAGGTGATGAGATTGATAGATATTTTCTATTGATGGATGTGGAGCAATCGATTGGACCTTTGATCGTGTATCAGCCACCATGACCCTGACAAAGAACACCGGGTTTCGGGGGCGATCATGGCCAAGACGTTGAGCTTCGCGTGCGTGCACTTCACCGTGGCCTTCACGGTCGGCTACCTGATGACGGGCAGCATCGCCGTGGGCGGCGCGCTGGCGCTGGTCGAGCCGCTGTGCAACACGGTCGCCTATTATCTGCACGAGAAGGCGTGGGCTGCGGCGTCGCGCCGACGTGAGCAGGCGGGCGACGAAGACGCCGATGTCGCCGGGGCCGTCGCCGCCTGAAAGGATAGGGCCTGACCACGAAAAAGCCCCTCTCCCCAGGCGGGAAGAGGGGCTTTTCGCGCCACCGTATTACTTGGAGCGCAGGTAGTTCAGAACGTTCTCCGGGGAGGATTCGCCGTACGGGTCGCCGTTCTGGCCGGCGTCGTTGATGCCCGGCTCCTCGAACCACTTCTCGATCACGCCGTCCTTCACGACCATGGCGTAGCGCCAGCTGCGCTGGCCGAAGCCGACATGGTCCTTGTTGATCAGCATGCCCATGCGGCGGGTGAAATGGCCCGAGCCGTCCGGGATCAGCTTCACGTTCTTCAGGTTCAGGCTCTTGCCCCACTGGAACATGACGAAGGCGTCGTTGACCGACAGGCAGTAGACCTCGTCGACGCCCAGGTCGCGGAATTCCGGATACAGGCGGTCGTAGGCCGGGCACTGCTCGTTCGAGCAGGTCGGGGTGAAGGCGCCCGGCAGCGAGAAGACGACGACGCGCTTGCCGGCGAAAATGTCGTCGGAGCTCACGTCCTGCCAGCGAAACGGGTTCGGACCGCCGACGCTCTCGTCGCGCACGCGGGTCTTGAACACAACAGAGGGGACCTTGCGCCCTTCCATGACGATCTCCGAAAAAGAATGAACGGTCCCGGCCGGCGCGGCCGGTGAGAAGGAGATCAAGACCTTAGCGGCTCACGGGCGCGCATCCAACCACCATCGACCGTCCTCGGCCGGCCTGCGCCGACATGTCTCATCAACGGATTGTTGGTGCATCGAAGAAGGCGCGAAAGGCCCCGGACACGATCAATTGCTTCGCGGCGGCGATGTCAGGGGCCATCGCCCGGTCCTCGTCCCAGCGCGCCACGCGGGTGCGCAGCAACGCCTTGACAGCCTCCAGCTTGGGCGAGGAAACGAGCGGCGCACGCAGGTCCACACCTTGCCCGGCGGCCAGCAGTTCCACCGCCACGATGCCCGCCAGATTGTCGGCCATGTCGGTCAGACGCCGCGCGGCGTGGGTCGCCATGCTGACGTGATCCTCCTGGTTGGCGGAGGTCGGCAGGCTGTCCACGCTGGCCGGATGAGCCATCTGCTTGTTCTCGGACGCGAGCGCCGCCGCCGTCACCTGCGCGATCATGAAGCCGCTGTTCAGCCCCCCGTCCTTCACCAGGAAGGGCGGCAGGCCCGACAGGTGCGTGTCCATCAGCAGCGCGATCCGCCGTTCCGACAGGGCGCCGATCTCCGCCATGGCGATCGCCAGCATGTCGGCTGCCATGGCGACCGGCTCGGCGTGAAAGTTGCCGCCGGACAGAATCTCGCTGGTGTCCGCGAAGACCAGCGGGTTGTCGGACACGGCGTTCGCCTCGCGCTCCAGAACGCCGGCCGCGAAGCGGATGTGGTCCAGCACCGCCCCCATCACCTGCGGCTGGCAGCGCAGGCTGTAGGGATCCTGCACCGTTCCGTGATCGCCCCGGTGGGACTCCCGGATGCCGCTGCCGTGCAACAGGTCGCGGTAGACGGCGGCCACTTCCCGCTGCCCCGGCTGGCCGCGCAGATCGTGGATGCGCGCGTCGAACGGCCCGTCGCTGCCCTGCGCCGCATCGACGCTGAGCGCCCCCGCCACCAGCGCGGCAGCGAACGCGTCCTCCGCCGCGAACAGCCCGACAAGCGCCAGCGCCGTGGACACCTGCGTGCCGTTCAGCAGCGCCAGCCCTTCCTTCGCCTCCAGCACCAGCGGAACCAGCCCGGCGCGCGCCAGAGCCTCCTTGGCCGGCAGCCGCTCCCCATCGACATCCGCCTCCCCCTCGCCGATCAGCACGGCGGACAGGTGGGCCAGCGGCGCCAGATCGCCCGACGCGCCGACCGACCCCTTGGCCGGCACCACCGGCAGGACGCCCCGGTTGAACAGCGCCAGCAGCGCTTCGATCACCTCCGGCCGCACCCCGGAATGGCCGCGCGCCAGCGCGTTCGCCTTCAGCGCCAGGATCAGCCGCACCACGTCAGGCGGCAGCGCCGGCCCTGTCCCGGCGCAGTGGGAGAGCACAAGCCGCCGCTGCAACTCCCGCACCTGATCGGGGGCGATGCGCTGGCGGGCCAGCAGGCCGAAGCCGGTGTTCACCCCATAGACCGCGCGCTCGCCCCCAGCCGCATCTGCCACCGTTCGGGCTGACGCAGCGATCCCCTCTCGACAGTCCGGCGCCAGCGCCAAACCCACGGGTTCCCGCGCGATCCGGCGCAGGTCGGCCAGCGTCAGACAGCCCGGTTCGAGCTTCAGAACGTCGGTCATGCGTCCTCCAATGCGGCGCCCGGAAACGGCGGTTCGAAGGGGGCCTTTCCTTCACATGAGCATCGCGGTGCCGTGCGCAAAGGGGGTGGTTTCTGGTGGCATTCCTGTGATGTCGATCAATGTTTAGGTTTCATTTACCAAGATCCCGTCACCTGTGCCTCGCCTGCATCCAGTGGGCACTGCCTTAAACGGTGACAATTGGAGGGCTTTAAATGCCTCGCCTTTTTGGACGTAAGCCGGAAACCACCGGCGAAGATGCGGCTTTCGGGAGCCAATATTTCTCCAGGATACTTATTGGTGCTTTTGTCTTCAGCGCTGCCATCAACCTTCTTATGTTGGCGATGCCGCTCTATTCCCTTCAGGTATTCAGCCGCGCCATTCCGTCGGGCAATTTTGACACGCTGATCATGCTGACCGTGATCGTCGTGATCGCCCTGACGCTGACCGCCATGCTGGAAACGGTTCGCTCCCGCATTCTGTGCCGCGCCGGCAACGGGCTGGAGGTGGCTTGGCGCCGCCGCCTGACCGCCGACGTGCTGGACGCCTCGGGCCGTGGCCGTCCCGACAGCGCGCCGCTCAGCGACCTCATGGAGGTCAAGAGCGCCCTGTCGCGTCCGACCGTGGGCGCGCTGATGGACCTGCCGTGGGTGCCGCTGTACGTGATCGGCATCTACCTGATCCACCCGCTGCTGGCGGTGATCCTGGTCGCCTCCATGCTCATCATGACCGCGCTGGGTTACATCAGCCACGCCGCCGTCCGCAATTTCGCCGACGAAGGCAAGGCTCCGTCCACCCGTTCGCAGCGCCTGTTCGATGCCCTGTTGGCGAAGTCCGACACGGTGCGCGGCCTGCGCATGGGCTCGACCGCCCTGGACGCCGTCGCCCGCGACGCCATGACCTCGTCGGCCCTGCAAGGCCGCTCGGCCGAGCGCGCCGCCGCCATCGGCGCCTTCACCAAGTGGGTGCGCATGATCCTGCAGATTTCCGTCACCGGCGTCGGCGCGTGGCTGGTGATCGAGCAGCACCTGTCCTTCGGCGGCATGATCGCCACCTCGATGCTGGTCGGCCGTGGCCTCGCCCCCGTGGAGCAGAGCGCCGGCGCCTGGGGCCAGCTGCAGAAGTCGATCCAGTCCTTCCGCCGCCTGTACCCGCTGCTGAAGCGCCTGTCGCGTGAGCAGCCGCGTCCGGTGACCCCGGTTGAGCGCGAGCGTCTGACGGTCGAGAACCTGCTGTTCGTCTCGCCGCGTGACCAGAAGCCGATCCTGCGCAGCGTCACCCTGTCGGTCGAGCCGGGCGAGACCATCTGCATCGCCGGTCCGAACCGCTCGGGCAAGTCGGTTCTGGCGCGTCTGCTGGCCGGTGTCGCCACGCCGTCCGCCGGCACCGTCCGCCTCGGCGGCCTCGCGGTGGCCTCCCTGAACCCGGACAGCGTCGCCCACGGCATCGGCTATATGTCGCAGAGCGCCGACCTGCTGCCCGGCACCATCGCCGAGAACATCGCCCGCTTCACCGAAGCGACTCAGGAGCAGGTCGAGGAAGCCGCCAAGCGCGCCGGCATCCACGAGTGGATCGAGAGCCTGCCGAACGGTTACGAGACCGAGGTTTCCGACCCGCTGTTCCCGATCACCGGCGCCTCGGCCCGCCTGATCGCCCTGGCCCGCGCCGGCTTCGCCAACCCGCCGCTGCTGGTCCTGGACGAGCCGTCCGCCGGCATGGACGAGATCGGCCACAAGGCGGTGCGCGACTTCGTGATCGACGCCAAGACCCGCGGCACGACCACCATCGTGCTGACCCACAGCCCGGCCTTTGTCGATCTGTCGGACAAGACCTTCGTGCTCAAGAACGGCATGGCGGTGGAACTGCCGCAGCGCCAGGAGCAGCAGCAGGGCGCCAACTGGGCCCGTCTGCGCAACATCGGCCCGGCGCCGGTGCAGAGCGCGGCCGGCTGATACGGCCCCTGAAGCGAACCCCTGAAGCGAACGCGGGCAAAAAAGGACACTCTTCCATGACCACCACCAAGAATTCCTTCAAGGCGAAGACCATGACGTCGATCAGCGCGCTGCGCGCGCTGGTCCCCGACACCAAGGTCAGCGGGCTTCTGGCCGGCGGCTTCATGGTCCTGGCGGTGGGCTTCGGCGGAATGACCGCCTGGGCCGCGCTCGCTCCGCTCCACAGCGCCGTGATGGCCTCCGGCGCGCTGGCGCCGGAAACCGGCCGCAAGGTCGTGAAGCACACGGAGACCGCCCAGATCGACGAGATCCTCGTCAAGGAAGGCGACAAGGTGAAGGCGGGTCAGACCCTGATGCGCCTGGACAGCACCGAGGCGGTCACCCGCCTGCAGGTGCTCACCACCTCATGGCTCGACACTCTGGCCCTGGAAGCCCGCCTGACGGCCGAGCTGTTCGAGCAGCCGACCATCGAGTGGCCGGACGACCTCGCCAAGCGCCGTGGCGCCAACCGCGCCGTGGAAAAGACCATGGGCAACCAGGAGAACCTGTTCCAGGTCCGCCGCAACCAGCTGGAGACCGAAGCCAAGCTGACCAGCGAGCGCGTCGCCACCCTGAACGAGGAGGTGAAGAGCCTGGAGGAGCAGCGCAAGTTCCTCGCCCGCGAGATCGCGCTGATCGAGGACGACCTGCGCATCACCCAGGGTCTTCTGAATCGCGGCAACGCGACCCGCACCAAGCTGGTCGAGCAGCAGAAGGAAGAGGCGCGCCTGAAGGGCCGCGAACATGAACTCGAAGCGAAGATCGCCCAGTCCAAGCAGGCCGCCGTGGACGCCCAGGGTGATCTGATGCGCCGCCGCAACGATTTCCGCGAGAAGGTCATCGTCGAGCTGGAGCGGGCGCGCGGCGAGGTCGTGAAGCTGGCCGAGCAGATCCGCGACGCCGCCAATCGCCTGGAGACCCGCGCCATCAAGGCGCCGGACGACGGCACCGTCGTGATGCACAGCCACTGGGCTGTCGGCGGCACGATCACCGCGAACGAGCCGATCCTGGACATCATCCCGGACGAGCGCGCCCTGCTGGCCGAGGTGAAGGTCCAGCCGAAGGACATCAAGTCGCTGACCGTGGACCTGCCCGTGAAGGTGCAGCTGACCGCCTACGACAGCCGCGTCGTCGGCTCTCTGGACGGCACCGTCACCTACGTGTCGGCCGACCGCATCATGGACCCGGTGACCCGCCAGGAGCACTATCTGGCCCGCATCCGCCTGAAGGACAGCGACGCGCACCAGGCGCACAACCTGACCATCAAGCCCGGCATGCCGGTCGAGGCGCGCATCCTTCTGTCCGCGCGCACCCCGCTCGACTACTTGGTCCAGCCGCTTTCGCACTCCTACGTGAAGGCGTTCGTCCAGGAGTAAGGAGACTTTTCCCCACCTGGTTGTTCCCGCCTTCGCGCATACGCGCTGACTTAAGGACCGTAAGATCGGTCCAAGTATCCCGTTACCTCTCCACCGTCATTCCCGCGAAGGCGGGAATCCAGGCCGAACAAGCAGTTGTACGGAAAGCTACTGGATCCCCGTCTGCGCGGGGATGACGAGAGGAAAAGGAAACGCTTCGAGCGGAAATGTTTCACCGGACAGCCGTGCGCTTGCGCGGGAACAATGGTGATAAAGATGTCGGTAACGGAAAAGGCGGCTCCCACGGGTGGGATGCCGCCTTTTTCTTTGAGGAGCTTCGTTCTCTGTTACGCCCCGCGCGGCCCCTTCAGCCGCCGCGCCGCCAAATCCAGCGCGACCTTCAACTGGGCGAAGGAAAACGGTTTGTGCACGACGCCCAGCGGATAGGTTTCGGTGATCCGGGCCATGGTCGCGTGGTTGGCGTATCCCGACAGGTAGATCGACCGGATGCCGTAGTTGAGGTGCAGGCGCCGCGCGGCCTCGATGCCGTCGCCGCCAGCAAGGCGCACGTCCATCAGCGCGAGGTCCGGCCGCTCGCGCCCGGCGATCTCCACGGCTTCCGCTTCGGTCCGCGCCGTCCCGCACACCGTGTGACCCAAGTCGGCGACCGCCATGCAGACGGCTTCGGCGGAGGCGATTTCGTCCTCGACGACCAGCAGGCGCAGCGAGCGCACGGCAGTCGGGGCCGCCGTCGGAGCCGTCGTGCGAACCGTGTCCCGGCGGAGGGCAATGGCGCCCGGACCGCAGCGGTGACGCTGCTCCGCGCTGGGGACTGGCTTGGCCAGTGTATCGATGTCGTCCCGTGCCACGACCGCCACCTTGGTAAAAATCCGTTTACCAAATAAAGTGGTAGCCTCACCCGAAAGAAAGATCAAGCGCAATTGCATCGATTGTGGTTAACCGCAGCCTGCGACATATGGACGACGACGGATGCGCGTGGAAGAGGCGGTCAGCGCCCGGCTGGGCCGAGCCAGTCGATTCCCTTGTTCGCGCCGGTTGTGGAACCGGTGCGTGGCGCTGCTCCGCGCGATGGCGCGGGCGGAGCGCTGGGACTGGACAGCCACGACGCGGCCGGCGGCGGTGCCGGATCGGGGCGTCGGGGCGCTGGGGGCGGGGCAGGGTAGGCCGCCGGTGCGGCTGGAGCGAACGGCGACGGCGGCTCCGGCGGGGGCGGGTCCATCCGCTGAACGGGCGGCGGAGGCGGCGCGACCGGCTCGACCGGAGCCGGCGTCTTGACGGACGGAGCGTCCGGCGGGGCGGCCTTCACCACGGTCGGGCGCAGGCGCGGGGCCTCGGCGGCGGCCATCCAGGACGGGCGGTCGTCGTCGGACAGAGGGCCGGTCTGGGTGTTGAGACGCCGGGCCTGTTCCCGAATGTCCAGCAGGGTCGAGACGGCGAATTGCAGCAACGGCGCCATCTTCACGGGGTCGGCCATCTCCTCCGCCGTCAGTGCGGCGAAGCGGGCGCGCACCTGTTCGACGGCCTCCTCCACGCTGTCGCGGAGCGTGCCGGTCTCCTGAACCATGCGCTCCAGATCCTCGCGCAGGGTCGAGATCTCGCAGGCTTGCCGCAGCTCGTGAAAGCCGATCGGTGTTGCCGGCGCGTGCCCGGCGCCTTTGCCGGGAGAGCGGAAGTCATGAGGCATCTGTGCCGAACCCTGGGTGCTACCCTGCAATCAACCCTGGGACCAAGGAAGGGCGCCCTGTCGTGTTGTCGTGTCTCATGTTTAGTGCAGTTGAACACGGTTGGAAACCGTTTGCGCGCCCCAATGGCTTGTACTATTTTTTGCGCGCCGGGGGAACGGAATCCTGCGGCATCACAAATCCTTCGTTTCCCCGTCCACGACTTATCTGCCGGAACAACACGGTGTCGATTGATCGCACGGAACTCGAACGGCTCCTTGCCGATCGCCCGACCGGCAGCCGCTCCGCGATGCAGGCGGTGCGCGAAAGCTACGCCGACATCAGCCTGATGCGGGAACGCGGCCTGTCCTGGGCCGAGATTTCCGAACTGCTGGCGAAGCTGGGCATCACGGCGCGCGACAACCAGCCGATCTCGCCGGTGACGCTGCGCTCGGCCTTCTTCCTGGTCGGCAACGAGGACCGTGGCGGTGAGGCCGCCGGCGAGGATGAGTCGCCCACCCCGCCCGAAACGCTGGAAGCGGTCCATCGCGCCGCCCTCGAAGCGGGCCGTCCTTCGGAATCCGAACCGGAGCCCTCCGATGCGCCGCAGGTTGCGGACGAGCCCGTCGCGGAACCGGTCGCCGAACCCGAAGCGGCGACCGAAGTTCCCGCCGAGGAGCCCGCCCCGGAACCGGAGCCCGAGCCAGTCCCGGTCGAACAGCCAATCCCACAGGCGGTCCAGGAACCGGCCCCGGAACCGCCCCAGGCTTTGGAAGCGCCCGAACCGGTCGCCGTTGACCCGGCACCCGACCCCAACCCGACCCACCACGACTCAACAACGAATAGACTTTTGAAAGGCGATCGCATGCTGGGCACGATCTTCGTCCTCAATGACCGCGGCGGCGTCGGCAAGACGCTGCTGTCCCATCACCTGATGGCGACCGCCATGCTGGAAGGCCTGCAGCTCAAGGTCGTCGAATACGAGGTGAACGAGCGCCTCAACCGTCTGTTCGGCCCGGAAGTCGTGGAGCATCGCCGCATCACCCAGGACTTCATGAACATGATGGGGTCGGGGGACGGCTTCTACGAGTTCTGGGACATGATCGGTCCGGAGTTGCAGCGCGGCGGCCGCCTGTTCGACTTCGGCGGCAACATCTCCCAGTGGTTCTTCAACTGGGCCGAGGTGTCGGGCTTCGACTACTACGTCGGTGACGGCGAGCGGCTGACCTTCATGGTCCCGGTGACCGTCGATCTGGCCTCGCTGTCCACCGGCATGGCCACGCTGGAGCGTGTCGCCACCATCGCCCCGAAGGCCAAGCGCGTCCTCGTCGAGAACGGCTTCTCCGGCCCCTTCAGCCAGCTTGAGGACAGCCAGTACGCCCGCCGCAAGGCCGAGATGGTCGAGCGCGAGGGCGTTCAGGTCATCTCCATGCCGCCCTGCACCGCGCCGGCCTGGGCGCGCCTGACCGGCCACCGCCTGGATCAGGTCGCGCAGATGACCCGCGAGGATCTGGTGAAGCTGGGCATGACTCCCCCGGTCGCCTCCCGCTCGTTGATCATCATCCACGAGTGGCTGCGCGGCATGCGTCAGGCTCTGTCGCCCTACCTGCACGACGCCTTCCGCCAGACGCCCGGTGCCGCCGCCAAGTCCGGCGTCCGCCAGGGCGCGGTCTGATCGCGTTCAAGCGTCCAGCAGCATGCGAAACGACGGGGGCCTTCGGGCCCCCGTTTTGTTTTGGGCGTTGGATTCTCGTCGGGCAACAGGGTTTTTACGGATTTCACGAATCAAAGCACGGATTACACGGATTTTTGATGATCCTGGCGACGCCGCGCCTTTTTGCGTCGGTTTCGGCGCAGGCAAGCCCAAAGAAAAATCCGTGTAATCCGTGGCAAAATCCGCGCAATCCGTGAAAACTTCGTTGTCCGCCAAGAGTCCCGGACTACACGAACGCCTCGACCAGCGCCGCGAACTCGTCCGGGCGCTCGGCGTGCACCCAGTGTCCGGCATCGCCGATCATTTCGATCTGCGCCGTCGGGAAGTGGCGGGTGATGGCATCGAAGTATTCCGGCGTAATGTAGTCCGACCGCGATCCGCCGATGAAGCGCGTCGGGCCGGTGTAGCGCGTGTCGCCCAGGTCCGGGAAGCCGATCAAGTCTTCCATCGACGCCCCGATGGCGTTCAGGTTGATCCGCCAGTGAAACTTGCCCTGCTCCAGGACGAGGTTCTGCAACAGGAACGACCGCAACGGCGCTTCCGGAATGGCGTCCGCCAGTTGCGCCTCGACCTCCGACCGGCGGGTGCAGCCTTCCAGATTGGCGCGCTTCATGGCGGCCACGAAGGGGGTGTGGGTGTGGGTGTAGGCGACCGGCGCGATGTCCGCGACGACCAGTCGCTCGACCCGGTCCGGGTGGTTCAGCGCCAGCGTCATCGCCACCTTGCCGCCCATCGAGTGGCCGACGATGGCCGCCCTGGCGAAGCCCCGGTCGTCGAGGAAGCGCAGCACGTCCTCGGCCATGTCCGGGTAGGTCATGCGGTCGGACCAGGGCGCGCCGCCGTGGTTGCGCAGGTCGAGCGCGTAGACGCGCCGCTTCTCGGAGAAGCGCTTCGCCAGCGTCTGCCAGTTGCGGGCCGAACCGAACAGGCCGTGCAGCACCAGCAGCGGCGTGCCGCCGACCGCCTCGCCGGCCTCCAGATAGGTGAGGGGTAGACCCTGGGCCATGGTGTCCCGATGCCTTGTCGTTGATTGGTGTCGTTGATTGGTCTCTGACGCGGGCCGATCCTACCAGACAATTCCACGGGCGCGGCTATTCCGAAAGACGTGACCTGCGCGCCGAAAACGATAGGATGGCGCCACACCTCTCTGGGATCCGTACCACCGTGCTTCGCAACATCCTGTCCGTCGGCGGGCTGACCCTGGCCAGCCGCGTCCTTGGCTTTCTGCGCGACATTCTGACGGCGGCGCTGCTCGGCGCCGGGCCGGTGGCCGACGCCTTCTTCGTGGCGTTCCGCCTGCCCAACCACTTCCGCGCGCTGTTCGCCGAGGGCGCCTTCAACTCCGCCTTCGTGCCGTTGTTCTCGGCCAAGCTGGTGCAGGACGGGCAGCCCGCCGCCAAGCGCTTCGCGGAAGAGGTGATGTCCCTTCTGCTGGTGGTGCAACTGGTCTTCCTGGCGGTGATCCTGGCGATCATGCCGCAGTTCATGACGGTCTTCGCCCCCGGCTTTTCCGACGAGCCGGAGAAATTCCGCCTCGCGGTCCTCTTCACCAGCATCACCTTTCCCTATCTGCTGTTCATCTCGCTTGAATCGCTGCTGGCCGGCGTGCTGAACAGCATGAACCACTTTGCCGCCGCCGCTGCCGCGCCAATCCTGCTGAACCTCTGCCTGATCGCGGCGTTGGTGATCGCCGCACCCTTGATGCCCACGGTCGGGCACGCGCTGTCCTGGGGCGTCTTCGTAGCTGGCGTGGCGCAGTTCCTCTATCTCTACTGGGACGCGAACCGCGCCGGCATGGGCCTGCGCTTGACCCTGCCGCGTTTCACCCCCGACGTGAAGCGCTTCCTGAAGGTGCTCGGCCCGGCCGCGCTCGGCTCCGGCCTCACGCAGATCAGCCTGTTCGTGGACACGCTGATCGCCTCGCTGCTGCCGACGGGAGCGGTGTCCTACCTCTACTACGCGGACCGGCTGAACCAGCTTCCGCTGGGCGTCATCGGCATCGCGGTCGGCACGGTGCTGCTGCCGGAGATGGCCCGCCGCATCAAGGGCGGCGACGAACCCGGCGCGGTGGAGAGCCAGAACCGCGCCATCGAACTCTCCCTGGTCCTGACCCTGCCAGCCGCCGCCGCCTTCCTGGTTGCCGGCCTGCCCATCGTGTCGGTTCTGTTCCAGCACGGCGCCTTCGGCCCGACCGACGCGGCGCAGTCGGCGGCGACCCTGCAAGCCTACGCGCTGGGCCTACCGGCCTTCGTGGTGATCCGCAGCCTCGTCAACGGCTTCTACGCCCGCCACGACACGGCGACGCCGGTGCGCGTGGCGCTGGTGGCGGTCGGCGTGAACGTGGCGCTGAAGCTCGCCCTCATGGGGCCGCTGGCGCAGGTTGGTCTGGCGGTGGCGACGTCCGTGGCCGCCTGGGTCAACGCCGGCCTGCTGGCGTGGCTGCTGACCCAGCGCGGCCTGTTCACCGCCGACGACCGGCTGAAGCGCAACCTGCCGCGCATGGCGCTGGCGGTGCTCGCCATGGGCGGGACGCTGTGGCTGGTGCAGACGCGCCTGTCGCCCTGGCTGACCGCCCACACGCTGTTCGAGCGGCTGGGCGGTCTGGTTCTGCTGGGCGTCGCCGGGCTGCTGGTCTACGCCGTGCTGGCGCTGGTCCTCGGCCTTGTCCGCCGGTCGGACCTGACCCGTCTGCGCCGCCGACGCAAGTCCGCTTAACCGTTCTTGGCCTCTCCGTTCTTCAGGGGCCGCGACGGGTCCGAACTCCATTCCACCATCGACCCGTCGTAGAGCCGCACGCCCGGCACGCCGGCCAGCTCGCTCAGGGCGAACCACGCCACGGTGGCGAGGTGGCCAGTGTTGCAGAAGGTGATCGGCCCGTCTCCGACGCCCGCCTGTACCGCCAGCGCCTTGGCGGAGGCGCCCGACACGAAGCGCTGGTCGGCGCCCGAATAGAAGGCGCCGTTCTCGATGTTCACCGCGCCGGGCAGTGTGCCGGCGGCGCGCGCCTGCGGGCTCTTGGCCTGCCCGGCGAACTGGTCGGCCGAGCGCGAGTCCACCAGCGGCACGCCGCCCGCCGCGACGGCCGCCTGCACCTCCGGCAGAGTGGCGCGCAGTTCCGGCCGGGGGGCGGCCTTGAAGGTCTTTGCCGGGCGCGTTGCCGGGGCCTCCGCCAAATCGCCGCCCGCGTCCTTCCACGCGGCGAAACCGCCGTCCAGCACCGACACCCGGTGGTGGCCCAGCACCTTGAAGGTCCAGTAAACCCGCGTGGCGTTGCCCATGTCCGGCGCGTTCAGCCCGGAGGCCACGATCACCACATGGTCGTCGTTCCCAATGCCCAGCCCGCCGATCAGCGTCTCCAGCGCTGCGATCTCCGGCAGGAAGCCCGGCAGCCCGTTCACGGTCGCCCGCCACCCGGCCTTGGCGTAGTCGGAATGCGCCGATCCGGCCACGAATCCCCCCTCCGGCGGCGTGCGCACGTCCAGCACGACGAGGTCGGCGCGGCCCAGGGCGTTCTTCAGCCAAGCGCTGTCCACCAGCGGACGGGAAGTGTCGGTCGTCATCGGTCGCCTTCAGCTGCTTTGTGTCGGACGGCCAGCGTAACAACACAAGCCGGCGCGGGAAAACCAAATCTGTCCTGTTCTATTTCCCATCCTTGTCGCAGCCCGTCCGCACCGTCGCCGTTGCCGAACCTTCGGAATCCGGTATAAATCTTGAGGATTCAAGCGACCGCCCCCGCGCGGTGAAGGAGTGCGCCATGGCCAACATCGATGATCTGCTCGGCGCGGCCTCGTCCAGCGACGGCGAGACCGATGCGTTCGCCATCGGCGACGCGCCGGTGGAGATCAAGGTGGTGATCGGCACGGCCATGCTCCGCGTTCGCGACCTGCTGAAACTCGGCCGTGGCGCCGTCGTGGAACTCGACCGCCATCTGAAGGACCCGACCGACGTGTATGTCGAAGGCGTCCTCGTCGCGCGCGGCGAAGTGGTGATCGTCGACGACAAGATCGGCGTGACGCTGACCGACTTCATCAAGTCCAGCCGCGAATGGAAGCGTTGAGCGGAGATCGCTGGCGCGCGTAATTTTTTCGCCGGCTTGCCTGTTCCATTCCGAAAGGGATGGAGGACGCGATGGCCGACAGCAGCGCGCGGAAGATCGACGTTCAGACTGCCGCCACCGGCGCCATGGGGCAGAAGTACCTTGCCACCGGCCAGTTCGTGGCGATGCGCCTGTGGGACGAGGAACCGACCCTGACCGACAAGCCGCAGAGCCGGCGCGAGTACGAGACCGTGGGCTTCGTCATCGCCGGCCGCGCCGAACTGCACGTCGAAGGGCAGATCGTCCAACTGCGCCCCGGCGATTCCTGGGTCGTGCCCAAGGGCGCCCTGCACACTTACCGCATCCTGGAGCGCTTCCAGGCGGTGGAGGCCACGTCGCCCCCGGCGCAGGCGCACGGCGGGGACGTGTGATCTCCCCCTCCCAGTGGGGCTGGGAGAGGGAAACCAGCGGCTCGCGCCTTACTCGGCCGGTTCGGGCATGACCACGTCCAGCGGCGTGCCGGTGGCGTGGGCGTACAGCATCAGGTCGTTCAGAAGCTCGGCCTCCTGCTCGCTGGCGTCCTTGCGGCGGATGGCGACCAGCTTGTCCAGCGCCTTGACGTTGAAGCCGGCGGCCTTGGCCTCGCCGCGCAGGTCCTTCAGGTCGGCCTTCAGGCCGTCGATCTCGTCCATCAGCCGTTCCATGCGGTCGGCGAACTGCTTCAACTGGTCGGCGGCGGTGTTGTTGAACCCGATCGTCACGACGGAAAAACTCCCTTCAGGAATGGACCCCGCCAAGCTCCGGCGCAAAGGCCGGCCGGCGGGGGAGGGGCTGTTAGCACAGCTCGCGGCCGTTTGTCCGGGGACAACGGGCCGGCTTGACGCGGTGCGGTGTGCAGTGCTTTCGTTCGAAACGGCCTGGAGAGCGAAACCGATGTCCGACTTGCCACCCCTTGGCACCCCGCGTCTCTTTTCCAACCCGCGCGCCGATCACGAGCGCGCCTACGGCCCGTCCGAGCGCGCGATCCTCAGCCGCGCCGCCTTCGACGAGGCCATGGCGGAAATCGGCGCCTGGCCGGGCTACGCGCCGACGCCACTGCGTTCCCTGCCGGGGCTGGCGCGGGCGGCGGGCATCGACCGCATCTGGTACAAGGACGAAGGCTCCCGCTTCAACCTGAACAGCTTCAAGGCGCTGGGCGGCGCCTACGCCGTGCTGCGCCTGCTGGCGCGCGAGGTGCAGGCCCGCGTGCCGGGCGTTCCGGTGACCGCGCTGGACCTCGTCGTCGGGCGCTACGGCAAGATCACACGCACCCTGACCGTGACCACCGCCACCGACGGCAACCATGGCCGTTCGGTCGCCTGGGGCGCGCAGGTGTTCGGCTGCAATTGCGTGATCTATGTGCCGGCCAAGTGCTCCGAAGGCCGTCAGGCGGCCATCGAGTCCTACGACGCCCGCGTCGTCCGCGTGGACGGCACCTACGACGACGCGGTGCGGCAGGCGGCCTCCGACGCGGCGGCCAACGGCTGGTATGTGGTCTCCGACACCTCCTACACCGGCTACATGGACACGCCCCGCGACGTGATGCAGGGCTACACGGTGATGGTGGAGGAGGCGATTTCTCAGCTTCCCACCAGCGAGCGGCCGACCCACGTCTTCATTCAGGGCGGGGTGGGGGCTCTGCCCGCCGCCGTCTGCGGCCATCTGTGGGAAAGCTGGGGCCGCCAGCGCCCGCGCCTCGTGGTGGTGGAACCGCACAGTGCCGATTGCCTCTACCGCAGCGCCGTCGCGGGCCGTCCGGCCAAGGCCGAAGGCGACCTCGACACCGTCATGGCCGGTCTGGCCTGCGGGGAGGTGTCGCTGCTCGCCTGGGCGATCCTGGAGCGCGGGGCCGACGATTTCCTGACCATTCCCGACGAGGCGGCGGTCGCCACCATGCGCCTGTTGGCCGATGGCAAGCACGGTGGTCGTCCCATCGTGGCCGGTGAGTCGGGCGTGGCTGGTATCGCCGCCTTGCTGTGCGCGGCGGCGGACCCGGAGGTCCGCCTCGGCCTGGGACTCGCCCCCGATGCCCGCGTTCTGGTCTTCGGCACCGAAGGGGCCACCGACCCGGAGGTCTACCAGAGCATCGTCGGCCGCTCGCCGGACGCGGTCGTTAATGGTTAGCCGGCCGTAGCGGCGTCTCCGATTCCTCCGGCTCCTCCGGCCTGTGGTCGGCGAAATCGGTCTCGATCAGGCGGTCGATCAGTTCGATGGCCCCCGCCGTGGCGGCCCCATGGGTGACGAGGTCGCATTCCTCCTTGACCGAGGGCAGGGCGTTCGCCACGGCAACCGACAGGCCGCACAGTCTCAGGTAGGCGTGGTCGTTTTCGGCATCCCCGACCGCGACGACCTCGCGCGGGTCGAGGCCCAGCTCCGCCAGCGCGGCCTCCAGCCCCGTCCGCTTGTTCACGCCGTCCGGCAGGATCATCACCGCGCCCTTGTTGAAGACCACGTTGTTGTCCAGCGCCAACTCCCGGATGGTGTCCAGCACCGCCTTTTCGTGCGGGGTGTGGGTGGCGGCGATGACGAGGCCGACCGACAGCGGCTGGATGCCCTGGCGGTGCAGCGCCTCCACCAGCTTGGCCGGCACGGGTTCGGCCAGAGCCACCGTCTGACCGGTCCGGGGACGGTGCAGCACGGCTCCGTTTTCCGCCACCACCCGGTCGAAGCGGTCGAGGTGCGGGAAATGCTGGTGCAGGTCATCCAGCATCCGCCCGGTCACCAGGATGAGAGAGCGATCCGTCGCCCGCAGCCGGTCGAGTGCGGCGACGGCGGCCTCGTCCACCCGCCCCAGGGCTGCCAGCGTGCCGTCGTAATCGGTGGCGAGTGCGCTGTACTGCATGGCTGCCGTCCGTGCGAAGAAAGACCCGTTTACGCTTAAGACAGCGCGGCACGGCGAAGGTCACGGGGGCACCCCTTGCACTCGCGGACGCCGTCGGTCCACCATGGGAACCGGTACCCAACCAAGAAAACGAACGGACATCAGGGAATGGACCGGAGAGACACCAACCCGCTCGTAACCTCGACCGAGGCCCCGCCGATTGCCGAGGCGTGGCGCTGGGTCGAGGGGCGCAGCTTCCCGGCGGACAAGCCGCTGATCGACCTCTGCCAGGCGGTTCCCGGCTACCCGCCGGCCCCGGCGCTGACCGCCCATCTCGCCGAGCAGGTCCAGGCCCCGGACACCGCCCGCTACACCGGCATCGACGGCATTCCGCCATTGCGCGAGGCGTTGGCCGCCCGCACCAGCGCCCTCTACGGCGCGGAGGTGAAGGCCGACGAGGTGCTGATCACCGCTGGCTGCAACCAGGCCTTCGCCATCGCCGTAATGACGCTGGCCCGCGCGGGGGAGAACGTAATCCTGCCGGCGCCCTGGTACTTCAACCACAAGATGACCCTGGACCTGTTGGGAATCGAGGCCCGGCCGCTGCCGCTGCACGAGTCCAACGGCCTGCTCCCCGACCCGGCGGAGGCCGAGCGGCTGATCGACGCCAACACCCGCGCCCTGGTCCTGATCACCCCGAACAACCCGACCGGCGCCATCGCCCCGCCCGAAACCATCGCCGCCCTTTATGAATTGTGCGAACGGCGCGGCATCCGCCTGCTGCTGGACGAGACCTACCGGGACTTCCCGGACTGGCAGGGGCAGGCACCGCACGACCTGTTCCGCCGGCCGGACTGGCAGCGGACGCTGGTGCATCTCTACAGCTTTTCGAAGGTCTATAGCCTCGCCGGCTATCGCGTCGGCGCGGTGATCGCCGACGCCGCGTTGCAGTGGAATGCCCGCAAGGTCATGGATTGCCTCGCCATCTGCGCTCCGAACGTTGGTCAGAAGGCGGCCCTCTATGGGCTTGAGCATCTGGAGCCCTGGGTGGCCGAGAAGCGCGCCGACATCGCCACCCGCGTCACCGCCTTCCGCAAGGCCATGGAGGACAGCGGCACCGGCTACCGCATCGCCAGCATCGGCGCCTATTTCGCCTACGTTCGCCATCCCTTCGGGGACAAGCCGGCGCACGACGTGGCGGAGGGGCTGGCCCGCGACCACAACATCCTCTGCCTGCCGGGCTCCATGTTCGGCCCCGGACAGGACGCCTATCTGCGCTTTGCCTTCGCCAACGTGGACGCCGCCGTCATGCCCGAGATTGCGCGGCGGCTCGTGGAAAGCGAGCGAGGCTAGGATCTATTCGCCTTCCGTGTCGATGTGCACGACCGCGCCGCAGTGCTTGCAGTGCACCGCGTCGGGGTCGTGCCGGGACAGGCCGCACTGCTGGCATTCGACATGGATCTTGGCCGGCCGGAAGATGGCTTGGGCCAGTTTCACGAACAGCGAAATGCCGATCACCATGATGATCACGGACAGCAGCTTGCCGCTTTCCCCGACCAGCGTGATGTCCCCGAACCCGGTCGTGGTCAGCGTGGTGACGGTGAAATAGACCGCGTCGATGATGTTGGTGATCTTCTCGTTCCGGCCCACCTGGAACTCATAAACCAGGGCGCTGGTCACGAAGATGAACAGGATCAGGTTGACCGCGCTGGAGATCAGCTCGCCATGCCCGGCAAAGAAGCCGCCGCGCTTCTTCAACTCGCGCAGCACCTTCAGCGCCCGGAACATCCGCAGGGCGCGGAGGATTCGCAGGAAGGTGAAGTTGCCGATCAGCGTCGGGACGAACAGCGTGCCGATGATGACGACGTCCAGCCAGGTGCCGAGGCTGGTCCAGAAGGCCCGCTTGTTCCGCGCGATCACGGCCCGCGCCGTGAACTCCAGGGCCAAGAAGCACGCCCAGCACCGCGTCCACCACGATGGACCAGGGGGAGAGCGGAACGAAGGTCATGGCCATGAAGACCAGGACCGTAAGGGCGTCAAAGGCCAGCAGGGCAAGGCGGAAGTTATCCGACTCGTCGTAGAGTCGGCACAGGGTCTCCCGCAGGCTCTCGTGGCGTGCCACGCCGATGGCCGGCTTGTCGGTCATACCCTGGAAACAGGCGGCGGCGGTTAAGGTTCTCGCCGTCGCATGTTCCGGCTCAATGAATCAGGTCGGTGACGACGTTGGCGCCGACCTCGGTCAGATGGTCGGCGCGGTCGCGGTAATCCATGCTGCCCGAGAAGCCGCCGGCCGCCCGGACATGCTCGATCCAGTTCTGGGAGACGCCAAGGGAGACGAGGCGCTTCACCATCATGTCGGTGGAGCGCAGCGTCATCCGACCATTCTCGGCCAGACGCGGTGCGTGCACCATGAACTCAGCCGTCGGGGCGGCGTAGCGCGGGTAGCCGGCGAGGTAGAGGCCGACGCACATGCTCTCGCAGGACTCGCCGCCCTTGACGCGGGTGGAAAGGGGGCGGCCCGCCTGACGTTCGGCCAGAATCAGATCGATCATGCGGTAGCCGGCCGTCGTGAAGCCGCCGGGGCTCGACAGTTCAAGCGTCACCGGCTTGCCCGCAGGGACGCCGCGCAGGGCGTCGGTGAAGCGCTGCTCCACGCCAGGGGTGATGATGCCGTCGATGCGCAGGAGGGTGGAGCCGGCCTGATCGATCCGGACCAGGGTGGCGTCCGGAAACTCCGGCGTGGTGGGCGGGGCGGGCTGGGGGGCTATCCGGGCCACCGACACGCTGTCGGAGGACGCGGCGCAGGCGGCACCGACGCTCAGCAGCGTTGCGAAAGCCATGATCCGTGCGGTGGCGCGAAACGACATGCCAATCTCCTCGTTCTGCCGAGGAGCGTGGCGGGAAAAGCTTGCGCTATGGTTAACGGGGTGCGTACCCGAAAGGGTAACATCCGCCGATTCTGGCTGTTTGCGAAAGAAAGCGCCAATTCGGCTGAGGGATGAAGAAGCAAGTTTGCGCATATTGCGCCGCAATCGTGCTGTTTTTGTGGCCAGCGTTCGGCATAACGGCAGATTTGGTTAAGAATGTGGCGGTGCAGCATCCGTCCGCCGGTTGCGGCTGGCCGCCGCCGGAAACGCCGCCGGTCGTGTTGACCGTGGACGGCCGTCCCCGTGATCTCATTGCCGTCTTTCCCCCGGATTACCGGCCGGACAGCCCGCATGCTTTGGTGGTGGCCTTTCACGGGCGGACCAACACCAACGCGGAGGTCCGCCGCTATTTCGACCTGGAGCGGTATGCGACCGAACCGACCATCTTCGTCTATCCGGCCAGCCTGAAGGATGCCTCCGGCCGCAACGTCTGGGCCGATCCTGGCGACAAGCCGGAAAGCTTGCGCGATTTCAAGCTCTTCGACGCCATTCTTGATGTGCTTTCACAAAGCTACTGCATCGACCGCAGCCGCGTGTTCGTGGTCGGGCACTCGTTGGGGGCGTCCTTCGCCAACAGCCTCGCCTGCGCGCGTGGCGACGTCATTCGCGGGCTTGCCAGCGTCGGCGGTGGCATCCAGAGGCCCAAAGACTGCCGGGGGCCGGTCGCGGCCATGCTGGTGCACAACCCGCGCGACGCCCAGGTGCCCATCGACGAGGGACTGCGGGTGCGCAACGCGCTGCTCGATCAGGATGGCCTGACGACTGGCAGCGAGCCGGACTTGCCACGGCGCTTCAACTGCCGCCGCTATGGCTATGAAAAGGCTGAAAACCCGGTGCTGTGGTGTCCATCCCCGGACGACCGCACCCGGTCCGGCCGCTTCTATCCGCACCAGTGGCCGGCCGGCACGGGCGAGGCGTTCATGCATTTCTTCGCCAGCCTGGATTGATACGGACGGCGCCTGAAGGCGCCGTCCGTATCACCCTCTCAATCAATGCTATCGCATTGATCTGGCGGGTTTCACCGGCGGCGCTCAATGAAAGCGTTCAAGCGCCGCCGGTATGACTCCAAACAATCCGCTACCCCCATTGCCGATTGATGGTTGTTCCGCCAAGATGATCGGAAAAACGATCAGGGACGGAACGCACCAATGGCTGAAGCGCCCGCCCTCCGCCCGGAGGGAACGGAGACACCCGCCCTTCGCCTGGAGGGCGTGACCTGCACCTTTCCATCCCCGGACGGACGGGGGAGCACCTACACCGCCGTCCAGGGCGTCAGCTTCACGGTCGCCGCCGGGGAATTCGTGTCCATCGTCGGCCCGACCGGCAGCGGCAAATCCACGCTGCTGAACGTCGCCGCCGGCCTGCTGGAACCCAGCGAGGGCCGGGCGTTCGCCTTCGGCCAGTTGGTGAACGGCATCAATCCGCTGGCCGGTTACATGTTCCAGGCGGAAGCGCTGATGCCCTGGAAGTCGGCGCTGGAGAACGTCGCCGCCGGCCTGGAATTCCGTGGCGTGTCCAAGCGCGAGGCGGAGGAGCGCGCCCGCCCCTGGCTCGCCCGCGTCGGGCTGGACCGGTTCGGCGACCGCTACCCGCACCAACTCTCCGGTGGCATGCGCAAACGCGTGGCGCTGGCCCAGACGCTGATCGTCGACCCGAAGATCGTGCTGATGGACGAACCCTTCTCCGCGCTCGATATCCAGACCCGGCAGATGATGGAGAACGAACTGCTCGACCTCTGGTCGGCGGACCGCAAGTCGGTGGTCTTCATCACCCACGACTTGGAGGAGGCCATCTCCATGTCCGACCGGGTGCTGGTCCTGTCCGCCGGCCCCGGCGCGCGGCTGATCGGCGAGTATCCGGTGGATCTGGAGCGCCCGCGCGATGTGGCGGAGATCCGCATGACGCCGCATTTCCTCGACCTGCACCGGGAGATCTGGGGACAACTGCGCGAGGAAGTGCTGAAGGGCTACGCCCAGACAAAGTTGAAGTGAGGACGTTATGGCCGTAGCCCGCACCAAACGCCTGCCGAGCCGCCCGGTGATCCTGCTGTTGCAGGTGGCGGTTCTCATCGGTTTCTTCCTGCTCTGGCACGTCCTGACGGCGACGAACATCCTGAGCCCCTTCTTCTTTGGCACGCCGCTGGCCGTGCTGGAGCGCACCTGGAACGACTTCGCGTCGGGGGTGATCTGGTACCATCTGGGCATCACGCTGCTGGAGACCGCGCTGGCCTTCGCCATCGGCACCGTGGCCGGCATCGCCTTCGGCTTCTGGTTCGCCCGCGCGCCGTTGGTCTCCGTCGTGTTCGACCCCTACATCAAGGCGGTGAACGCGCTGCCCCGCGTGGTGCTGGCCCCGATCTTCGCGCTGTGGCTCGGCCTCGGCATCTGGTCGAAGGTGGCGCTGGGGGTGACGCTGGTCTTCTTCATCGTCTTCTTCAACGTCTACCAGGGCGTGAAGGAGGTCAGCCCCGTCGTGCTGGCCAACGCGCGGATGCTGGGGGCGAGCAACCGGCATCTGTTCCGCCATGTCTACCTGCCGTCCGCCCTGTCCTGGGTCTTCTCCAGCCTGCACACGGCGGTCGGCTTCGCCATGGTCGGCGCGGTGGTGGGCGAGTATCTGGGATCCGCCGCCGGCCTCGGTTACCGCATCCATCAGGCGGAGGGCGTGTTCGACACGGTCGGCGTGTTCTCCGGCATGCTGGTGCTGACCATCTTCGTGGTGGTCATCGACGTGGTCGTGACCGTCATCGAAAAGCGCCTGCTGCACTGGCGCCCGCAAGAGGCCCAGACCACCAACGCGCAAGGCTGAACAAAATCAAATCGCCAAACAAAACAGATCATTGTGGGAGGAAACACATGCGCATCCAGAACCTGATCGCCGTCGCGGCGGTCGCGCTGGCCTTCGGGGTCGGCGGGGCCAACGCCCAGCAGGTCGAGAAGAAGGATCTGAAGCTGGCGGTCGGCGGCAAGCCGCTGCTCTACTACCTGCCGCTGACGCTGGCCGAACGGCTCGGCTACTTCAAGGAGGCCGGGCTGAACGTCGAGATCAACGACTTCGGCGGCGGCGCCAAGAGCCTTCAGGCGCTTGTCGGCGGCTCGGCGGACGTGGTGACCGGCGCCTACGACCACACGGTCCAGATGCAGGCGAAGAACCAGCCCATCGTCGCCGTGGCGCTGCTCGGCCGCTATCCCGGCATCGTGCTGGCCTCGGTGAAGAAGGCCGGGACCATCACGTCGATCAAGGAGTTGAAGGGCAAGAAGATCGGCGTGACGGCGCCCGGCTCCTCCACCAACTTCATGGTCAACTACCTGCTGACCCGGAATGGCATGAAGCCTGAGGACGTGTCCTTCATCGGCGTCGGCGGCGGCCCCAGCGCGGTGGCGGCGGTGAAGCGTGGCGAGATCGACGCCATCGCCAACCTCGACCCGGTCATCAGCCAGCTTGAGGCGGACGGCGACATCACCCCCATCGCCGATACCCGCACGGAGAAGGGCACGCTCGACACCTACGGCGGGCCGTACCCGGCAGCGGTGCTCTACGCCACCCAGTCCTTCGTGGAGAAGAACCCGAAGACCACCCAGGCGCTGGTGGACGTGTTCGTGAAGACGCTGAAGTGGCTCGACCAAGCCAAGACGGAGGATGTGCTGAAAGTGCTGCCGCCGGAGTATTTCCTGGGCAACCAGACGCTCTACGCCCAGGCGTTCGAGCATTCGAAGCCGACCTATTCCCCCGACGGCCGCTTCACCCAGGCGGGTGCCGAGGCTGCCTACACGGTGCTGAAGGCCTTTGATCCGGCGGTGGCGTCGGCAAGCATCGACCTTTCCAAGACCTACACCAACAGCTTCGTGGAGGACGCCCACAAGCGCTTGAAGTGATGTTCTTCCTGAAATGACTGATTGTCCGGAGGTGCGACATTCTGCCGTTCGCACCTCCGGCGCGGCCCCCGCTAGATTGGACAAAATTCGTCCTGTTTCACGCGGAGCCAACCCCATGGCGGAAGTGATCTTTTACGGCTTGGCCGGCTGCACGGCGAACGCCAAGCAGAAGCTTCAGCTCCAGGCCGCCGGCCACACGCTGGTCGAGCGCGATCTGGCGGCCGAGCCGCTGACCCCTGAAAGCCTGCGTCCCTTCTTCGAGGATCGCCCGGTCGAGGAATGGTTTAACCGCCGCGCCGCCGCCGTGAAGGCCGGTCAGGTAAAACCGGACGAACTGGACGAGGCCGCCGCGCTCAGCACCCTTCTGGCCGACCGCGACCTGATCCGCCGTCCGCTGATCCAGGTCGGCGAGGCGCGCAAGGCCGGCTTCGACCCCAACACCCTGCACGGCTGGATCGGTCTCTCCCCCTCGGCCGAGAGCTGCGACGACAAGCACGCCCGCGGCCAGTGCGACCACGGCCATCACCATTTCCCAAAGCAGGCGTAAAGCCCTTCTCCCCATATGGGCGTCCTTTCGTCGTCATTCCCGCGAAGGCGGGAATCCAGGGCACCCCGTGGGGTATCCGAATTGCCCTGGATCCCCGCCTTCGCGGGGATGATGGGAAAGTTGTGGAGCTTTGCTTTTACAAAGCTCCCCCATGAGGGCTTTCGAGTTGGCTTTCTTCTGGCGGCCGGCCGGGGGGAATGGTTCAATGCCAACTTATGGACCGGCTTGACCTCGACCTTGCGCAACTGCGCGAGCGGCTGAACACAGCGACCACCGACGATCTCGCCGGGATGGGCGATGAACTGCGCGCCCTGCGGGCGACGCTCGACCGCGTGATCGACGGTGAAAGGGCGGCGCCCGACGCCGAACACATGCGGGCGCTGCTCTCCGATGCCATCGGCTGCGTGTCGGAGGGCTTCGTCCTGTTCGACGAGGACGGTCGGCTGGTTCTCTGCAACGAGCGCTACCGCGCCGCCTATCCGCTCCTGTCCGACCATCTGCGGCCCGGTGTCCGCTTCGCCGACCTGCTGCGCCTCGCCGTCGAACGCGGAGCGGCCGGGGACGATGTGGACGACCCCTCGGGCTGGATCGCCGAGCGGCTGAGCCGCCACATCCACAACGAGCGGCCCTCCGACCACCGGCTGGGTGACGGGCGCTGGTACCGGATCAGCGAACACGCGACGCGCCACGGCGGCGTGGTCAAGATCCTGACAGACATCACCGAGTTGAAGCGCCACGAGGAAGCGCTGGCCCAGAGCGAGGCGCGCTACCGCCAGCTGGTCGAGATGGCGCCCTACGGCATCATCGTCTGGGACGGCGAGCGGGTGCGCTTCGTCAACCGCTCTGCCGCGCTGATCATCGGCAGCGCCGACCCGGTCACCATGACCCGCATCCCCATGGTCGAAGCGACGGAGTTCGACGGCATCCAGCGCCTGTTCGACTGGCTACCCCAGCCCAGTCCTCATGCGGAGGAGCCCGGCCCGGTCGAGGCCCGCGTCATCGCGCCCGACGGCACCTTGCGCGAGGTGGAGGTCGGCATCCACCCCTTTGTGGTCGAGGGGCGAGCGGCGTGGTTCCTCGTCCTCAATGACATTACGCACCGCAAGCAGGCGGAGCGGGCGATCCATCAGGCGCAGAAGATGCAGGCCATCGGCCAGCTGGCTGGCGGCATCGCGCACGAGTTCAACAATATGCTGACCGCCATCGGCGGCTTCGCCCTGATGGCCCGGCGCGCGCCTAACGACCGGCCGCGCGTCGAGCAATGCCTGACCGAGATCGTCAAGGCGACCGACCGCGCCGCCGGCCTGACCGCGCAGCTGCTCAGCTTCGGCCGGCCGGGCCGGGACGAGGCGGTGAAGCCGGTCCGGGTCTCCGCCGTGATCGACGACCTGCGCCGCTTCCTCGGCCCCACGCTGGGCGAGCGGCACCCGCTGGGCGTCGAGGTCCGTGACGATGCCGCCGTCGTGGTGATCGACCCGTCTCTGCTGCACCAGTCCCTCGTCAACCTCGTCATCAACGCCCGCGACGCCATGCCGGAAGGTGGCCCGATTTCGGTGTCGGTGGAGCGGGTGTCGTTCGAAGCCGCCTTCCTGCACCGCCACGCGGAACTTGTCCCCGGCCCTTACGTCGCCATCGCCATTCGCGACGGCGGCACCGGCATCGACGCGACCGTGCTGGACCGCGTGTTCGAACCCTTCTTCACGACCAAGGAGCCGGGGGCGGGCACCGGCCTCGGCCTGTCTCTGGTCTATTCCACGGTCACGCGGGCCGGCGGCGCCGTCGATGTGACGACCGAGCCGGGGCAGGGCACGACCTTCACCCTCTACCTGCCGGCCGAGCGCAGCGCCGCCCCGGCCGATTACGACCTGGGCCTTGACCTCGACACCGAGGAGGACGAGCCGGAGGGCCTGTCCATGGCCGCCACCGTCCTGCTGGTGGAGGATGAGGATCAGGTGCGCGACTTCATCCGCCTGACCCTGGAGGATATGGGCATGCGGGTGGTCTGCGCGGCGGACGGGACCGAGGCGTTGCGCGCCTATGCCGAGCATGGCGGGGCCTTCGACCTGCTGGTGACCGATCTCGTCATGTCCCGCATGGGCGGGGCGGAGGTCGCCCGCGCGTTGCGCCGCGAGAACCCCGACCTGCCCACCGTCCTGATCTCCGGCTACCCGCCCGAGAAGGAGAATTTGGGCGATCTGCTGGCCGACACCCGCCGCACCGTCTTCCTGCGCAAGCCGATCAACCCCGACGAGCTGGCCGACAAGGTCCACTCCCTGGTCGTGTGACGCCATGACGAGTTCCGACCACCACCCGAACGACCAAAAGCCGCCGGAAACGCTTCCGCCCAGCGCCTACGACGTCGATGCGCTGCTGGTCGAGCTTGGCGCCGACGTCGGAGGCGAGCCGGATGAGGCCGCCGTCTGCCAGACGGTCGAGGATGTCTACGGCACCGCCTCGCGCTTCCTGATCGCCGAGGAGTTCGCCGAGTTTTTGGAGGCGCGCGGCATCACCCCCACGGAATTCCTGCACAAGGAAGAACCGCAGCGTTCCTTCCTCGACTGGCCGCGCCGGGCATCGGTGCTGGACCGGGTGGCGCAGACGCAGGCCCGCCCCGGCCGCCGGTCTCCGGCCATGCGGCTGGAGGAGTTGAGGCGGCTCGAAAAGGAAGTTCTGGCCGTCACCGCCAAGCGCGCGCCGAAGGGGGCGCCGCCCAACTTCGACCCCAAGACCTTCGCCGCCACCGTGGCCCAGGTGATGGCGAAGACGCCGGGTTTCGCCGGCCGCTTCGCGCTCGACGCCTGGCTGTCGGTCTGGCTGGGCGAGGGCGGCAGCAACGAGTTGCGTCTCGTCCGCCTGCTTTCGCTGGACAGCGAGGCGCTGTCGCCGGAAGGCATTGCCATCCTCGACCAGATCATCGGGGAGATGCTGGTCAACGGTCTGGTCATCGAGGAACTCTTCAGCTGGGTGGACGGTCTGCGGCCGACGCTGGAGGCCATCGCCCAGGTCTGGAAGGGCGATCACATTTCCCACCCCCGCGCCCCGGCGGTGGTCCGCCGGCTGTCCGCCTTCATCAGCGCCCGGCAGGCCTGGGCCGCCCGGCGGGGGCTGGAAATGACCATCCAGCGCGCGCTGGTCGGGGACGCGCGGCTGTCCACCGGCGGCGGCTTCGACCCGCGCGCCGCGTCGGCCGTGCTGGACGAGCTGACCGCGACGGCGACGCTGGCCGGCAAGCTGAAGGTCCACGGCGTCATGATCGGCGGGGAGCGGACCACCCGCCTGCTCGACCACCGGGTGGCGCTGCTGCTGACGGAGGAGCGGCTGGACGCCGTCCTCAACGGCAAGAGCCACTACGCCCGCATCATCGACCTTCTGGGCTTCGAAGGGGCGGTGTCCGGCGAAACCAGCCGCAAGATGGTCGTCTCCAACATCCAGCGGCACATGGAGGCGCGCGACTTCACCCAGCGCCTGTTCGAGACGGCGCGCACCCCGCGCTCCCGCATCAAGGCGCTGGCCGATCTGCAACGGCGCATCCAGCGCTCCACGCTGCCCGACAATCTGCGCGACCGCTACACCCGGATGCTGGACGACATCCAGTTCACCTACCTGCGCACCAACCGCATCTTCGGCCGCATCGCCAAGGACCGCACTCCCAGCGTGGACGAGGTGATGGAGTTCGCCAGCCTGCTGGCCGAAGGCGCCTTCACCGAGGGCAAATGCGCCAACGCGGCGCGCGATCTGGTCGGCCATCACGTCCGCGCCACCGCCTTTCTGCGCGCCTACCTGACCCGCTACAAGGACGCGACCGAGCAGCGGGCCGAGCGCTTCGCCCAGTTCTTCTCCACCCTGGCCGCCGCCGGGCTGCCCATGCGCGACATGAGCACGCTGCGCATCCTGCTGGCCGACGACGAGCCGGCGGCGCGCGGCTATGTGGAGATGATCCTGCGGGATCTGGGCATCACCAACATCGCCATCGCCGAGGATGGGCACGATGCCCTGTCCCGTTTCGACGGGCATGAGACCGACTTCGACCTGATCATCTGCGACTGGAAGATGCCGCGCCTGTCGGGGCTGGAGTTCCTGAAGCTGGTCCGCGCCTCCCGCCCGGAATTGCCGTTCCTGATGGTCACGGCGCTCGCCACCATGATCGCGGTCGAAGAGGCAATGGCCCATGACGTCACCGCCTACATCGCCAAACCCTTCTCGCCCGAGCAGTTGGAAGAGAAAATACTGGTGCTGGTGAACCGTCCCGGAGGAGGGCGCCCGTGATCCTGATCGGCCAATATGATTCTCCCTTCGTCCGGCGCGTCGCCATCGCGCTGCGCCTTTACGGCTTCGCCTTCGAACATCGCCCGTGGTCGGTCTTCTCCGACGCGGAGAAGGTCGCCCGGTACAACCCCTTGCGCCGGGTGCCGACGCTGGTGCTCGACGACGGCGAGGTGGTGATCGAAAGCGGGGCGATCCTCGACGGGCTCGACGAGATGGCCGGTCCGGACAAGGCCCTGATGCCACGCAGCGGCCCCGCCCGGCGCCGGGCGCTGAAGGTCTGCGCGCTGGCGACCGGCCTTGCCGACAAGGCGGTCAGCCTCGTCTACGAACGGGCGCTGCACGCCCAGACCTCCGACGACTGGGTGGCGCGGTGCAGCGGGCAGATCCAAGGCGTCCTTGATGCCCTGGAAGCCGATCTTACCGGGAAGACGACGCCCTTCTGGTTCGGTGAGAGCATCGGGCATGCGGACATCGCCGTGGCCTGCGCCCTTCGTTTCACGCGCGAGGCGCATCCCGCGATCTTCGACGAGGCGCGCTGGCCCGCTCTGGCGAGCCTCGCCGTCCGTTGCGAAGCCATGGAGCCGTTCCGCGAGATCGTGCAGCCGCTGGTTCCGCCGAGCTGATTCGGATCGCACGGCCCCGTCACGGTTACAATCCTGAAACCCGACGTTAACGGCTTGCCGTCTATGAAGGTCCGATGTCGCGCGCCCGCGCGGCACATGATCCTCTTCGATGGACCGAGGCTCCGTGGACGTCAGCAACGCCGCCGAACGCCGTCCAACCCAGACCATGCCATTGCGATCCTGCTGGGTCGCCGTGCCGGAACTGCTGCTCGTGCTGCTTGGCGCGATTGGGGTTCTGGCGCTGCTGTATCTGGGGGGCGGCAGTGACAAGCTGGTGCTGCCCGTCGGCGTCGTGCTGGTCACCATGGCCGCGCTGGCCATCCTGGCGGTGCGCCGCGCCCGCGCGTCGGCCGAAGCCGTGGACCGCGCGGCCCAGATGCTCCGCGCCGCCAACGAGGAACTGGCCGAAAGCCAGCAGCGCTTCCGCGACTTCGCGGAGGCCGCCTCCGACTGGTTCTGGGAGAGCGACGCCGGCCACCGCTACGCCTATGTGTCCGAACGGCTGACCGATATTCTGGGGCGTGACCCGACCCCGGTGTTCGGCCATTCGCTGCTGGATCTCGCCGAACTGGTCGAGGACGCCGACACGTGGCTGGAATACAAGGCGGACATCGAGGCCGGGCGCCCCTTCCGTGACCTTGAGGTCTCTTTTCAGGACGAAACCGGAGAAACGCGCGTCTTCCGCATCAGCGCGCAGCCGGTGTTCAACCAAGCCGGCGCCTTCGTCGGCTATCGCGGGACCGGCATCGACACCACCGTGGAGACGATGGCGCTGGTCGAAGCGCGCTTCATGCAGGCGGTGGTGCACGACGCGCTGGACAGCATTTCCGAAGGCTTCGTGCTGTTCAGCCCGGATGGGCGGCTGATCTTCTGCAACGAGCGCTACCGTCAGGCCTATCCGAACCTTGCCGACGTGCTGGTGCCCGGCGCCTCCTTCGAGAGCATTCTGCGGGCAGCGGCCGAGCGCGGTGGCTTCGAAGGCGACCGCCAGGACATGGGTTCCTGGATCGAGGACCGGCTGAAGCGCCACCTGCTGCACAAGGAGCCGGTGGACGGCCGCCTGTCGGATGGGCGCTGGTACCGGATCAGCGAGCACGCCACCGGCGCTGGCGGCATCGTCAAGATCCTGATGGACATCACCGAACTGAAGCGCCGCGAGGAAGAGTTGGCCGGCCAGACCGGGCGGCTGGAGGCGACCGTCCACGCGCTCCGCGAGAGCGAGCGGCGCTACCGCCAGCTGGTGGAACTGGCGCCCTACGGCATCGCCATCTGGGACCGCCGGGCGATCCGCTTCGCCAACGCGGCGGCGGCGTCGATCCTGGGCGTCGGCGGCGACGGCGGGCTCAACGGTGTGATGCTCAGCCGCTTCATCGAACATGCCGAGCCCATCGAGGAACAGCTTGCCGTGGCGGCCGAGGGCAACGGACAGCGCGTTGAGTGCGAGGTCATCCGGCCATCCGGCGAGCGGCGGCATGTGGAGATCGGCGCCTATCCGGCCGCCTACCAGCGCGAACCGGCAGTGCTGCTGGTGCTGAACGACGTGACCGACCGCCGCCGGGCGGAGGCCGAGCTTCAGCGCTCGCAGAAGATGGAGGCGGTTGGCCGCATGGCCGGCGGCATCGCGCACGAATTCAACAACATGCTGACCGCCATCGGCGGCTTCGCACGGCTGGCCGAACGCAACCCGGCCGACGAGGCGCGCGTCGTCACCTGCGTGCGGGAGATCGCCAAGGCGTCCGACCGGGCGGCGGCGCTGACCGCACAGCTTCTCGACTTCTCCCGGCGGCGGGCGGCGGACGAGCGCGAGGAGGTGGCGCTGGCCCCGCTGGTGCGCGACCTGCGCGTTTTCCTGAAACCGCTGATGAGCGCCGGCATCGACCTCGAACTTCAGATCCTCGACGAATCCGCCCACGCGGTCGCCAATCCGGTGACCCTAAATCAGGCGCTGCTGAACCTCGCGCTGAACGCGCGCGACGCCATGCCGGAGGGCGGGCGCCTCACCGTGTCGCTGACCAGTGAAACGCCGGACAGCGCCTTCTTCACCCGGCACGAGGGGCTGGCGCGCGGACGCTACGCGGTGATCCGCGTGACCGACGAGGGCTGCGGCGTGCCGGAGGAAATCCGCGACCGCATCTGGGAACCGTTCTTCACCACCAAGGAGCCGGGCAAGGGCACGGGCCTGGGGCTGTGGATGGTCTACGGGACCGCGCAGCAGGCGGGTGGTGCTGTGGAGATGGAAAGCGGGGCCGAGCGCGGCAGCGTCTTTTCCATCTACCTGCCGCTGATCGCGGCGCCGGAACCGGCCGCGGGCGGGATGGAGCCGCTGCGGCTGGGCGAGGGCGACAGCGCCGCGATCCTGCTGGTGGACGACGAGGACTCCGTCCGCTCCTACCTGAAGCTGGCGCTGGAGGAGGCGGGCTGCGTCGTCACCGAGGCCGCCGATGGTGTGGAAGCCCTGGCGCGCTGGGACGAAAGCGGCGGGCTGTTCGACGCGGTGGTTACCGACGTCTCCATGCCGCGCATGAACGGCCTGGACCTTGCCCGCGCCTTGGAGGACCGCAATCCCGGCCTGCGCATTCTCTTCCTCACCGGCTACGCCTCGCAGGAGACGGCGGCGGGAGTGACCGCGCAGCCGGGCCGCCAGATCGTCATGAAGCCCGTCACGCCGGAGCGGTTGCTCCAGGCCGTGCGGGACCTGTTGTCCGACTAAGATAAGGCTTGAACGTCAATGACATCGGACACCGGAATCACGGACGCAAAGGACATCGACGCGGAAGGCGGGTTGGACGCCGCCGTCTGCCAGTCGCCGGACGACTTCTACGCGCCACAGGCGCGCGAGAGCATCGGCCGCTACTGCCAGCGATTTTTCGAAGAGAGCGCGCTGACCCCGACGGAGCTTCTGCACTCCCCCCGTCATCAGCAATCGCTGTCCAACACCCCGACCTTCGTCGCCATCCTTCAGCAGGCCGAGCGGGTGATGGACCGCAAAGGCACCCTGACCGCCCTGGTCAACGAGGTTGCCCGGCTGACGCGCGAGCGGCTGAAGGACGCCCTGCCGCCGGACCTGCTGGCCAGCACCTACGTCGCGACGGTGGAACGGCTGAGCGGCGGCAAGGACGCGTTCCTCGGCCGCTTCATGGTCGACGCGGCGCTGACCACGCACCTGATGCAGGGGCGCAGCTTTGCGGAAAAGGCGCGCCTGCTGCTGGAACTGGCCGCCGAGACGGAAGACGCCGACGCGCTCGCCCCCATCGACCGGCTGCTGGGCGAGATCATGCGCAGCGACACGGGCACGGCGTCCTGCGCGCAGGATGCGCCCTTCACCGATCTGGTGGACATGATCGTCACGCTGATCGCCGGCGACCGGGCGCTGCCCGACACCGCGCCGCCGGTCTTCAAGACGATGGAGACGCTGGTCCGGCGCACGGCGATGCCGTTCCTGTGCGACAGCCTGATCGTCGCCTTCCGCCGCGAACTCGCCAAGCCCCACCGCTTCACCATCACCAGCACCGGCGACCTGTTCGGCATCGAGGCCGTGCAGCGGGAGATCATGGCGCTGAGCCAGCTCGCCCAACGCCTGCGCACGGGCGAAGGCTATTTCGGCGGCGACCGGACCGAGGCGGCCTTGCAGCGGCGCACCGCGCTGCTGGTCAACGAGGACACGCTGCCGGAGATCACCAAGGGGCGGAACTTCATGCAGAAGCTCCGCATCCTGTTCGTGCTGCAGAAGATGCCGCTGTCGCCCAGCGCGGGGCGGGCGGTCAACGATTACCTGAAGCAGTTCTTCGACGGGCGCGACTTCGCCGGCCGGCTGCTCGACTGCTGGAAGGAGCGGAACGAGAAGCTGAAGGGCCTGGGAGAGGTCCAGAAGATGGTTCAGGAGAGCGCCTTTCCGGAAGACGACCGGGAGGTCATGGCGCAGCAGGTGGACGATATCCAGAACGCCTTCATCCGCACGCAGCGCCTGCTCAGCCCCCTTCAGAGCAAGGACGAACCGAACCCGGACACCGTTCTGGACATCGTCAAGCTGGCGGGGGAAGGGGCCTTCTGTATGGGCAAGAGCCGGTCGGCCGTCGCCAAGGCGCTGTACCGGCAGGTGCACCGGCCACGCTTCGTGCGCTCCTTCCTGCTGGGGGCGGCGGGCGGCAAGGAACGGGCGGCGCGCGCCTCCTGGTTGCGCGGGGCGCTGGCGGTGATCGGCGTGCCCTTCATCGACCTCAGCAACCTGAAGGCGCTGGTGGTGGACGACGAGGACGGGCCGCGCAACTTCGTGGAATCGGTGCTGCACGACCTTGGCATCGGGCAGATCGAGACGGCGGCGGACGGCCAGCAGGCGCTCGACAAGCTGATCGGGCATGAGGAAGCCTACGACCTGATCGTCTGCGACTGGATGATGCCGAAGGTCAGCGGCCTCGACGTGCTGAAGCGCGTG
The DNA here is from genome assembly GCF_017876165.1 of Azospirillum soli. GTDB lineage: Bacteria > Pseudomonadota > Alphaproteobacteria > Azospirillales > Azospirillaceae > Azospirillum > Azospirillum soli. Next base: position 78,259 of record NZ_JAGINQ010000004.1, on the reverse strand, counting down.
CGCGAGGCGCGGCGCGACCTGCCGTTCCTGATGGTGACGGCGCTCGCCACGCTGAAGGCGGTGGAGCGGGCGATGGCGCACAACGTGAACGGCTACATCGCCAAGCCCTTCACGCCGGAACAGCTGGAGGACAAGGTGTTCCTCGTGCTGACCCAGAAGAGCGCACCGACGGTGTAGCTGCGCGCGATCCACGCATTGCCCGTAATGCGTATTCTAAAAATTGTTGTGCTGTAGCGGAGCCGTTAGGGTCTGGCGGTCGGCCGGGACTGGCCCGGCCAACGCAACAGAGGGAGAAGACGATGCTACGATCATCGCTTCTCTTCCTGTTTCGGCGTAAGCCCCTGGGGATCAAGTTCCGCTGGAAGCTGACGCTGAACTAAGGAAGGGTCGGGGGACGGTAGCCGCCGCCTCCCGGCTTCCTCTCAGGATAGTACGAATCCGCCGCTCGTTCAATCCGCCGCCTGGCTCTGCTCCGCACCGGCGACGGTCGCTTCGACCCAGCCCTCGATGTGGCGGGCGACGCTTTCCCAACCCGGTTCCAGCATCATGGTGTGGCCCATGCCGGGGAAGAAGACGGGCTGCGTGCGGAAGGCGCGGGCGGTGGCCCGGATCTGATCGGCCGGGAACAGCAGGTCCTTCTCCGCACCCAGCACGGCGACCGGGATGCTCGGGTCGGGCATGGGCGGGAAGGGGATCCAACCGCCGATGTCCAGCATCACCCGGCGCGATTCCTCCTGAAGGTACGGCTCGTATTTCCGGGCCTCGTCCGCCGGCATGTTGTCGGAGAACATGGCGCGGCGCACCGCCTCCGGGTCGATGCAGTTGGCTCCGAAGGTCATCAGCATGCCCATCTGCTGGAACACGTAGGGCGCGCGCCACGCAAGACCCATGGTGGACTCCCACAGGCCATGCGGCGGGGCGGAGGCCATCAGCACGGCACCCGGCAGCTTGCGGCGGATCAGCGTGCGCTGGACCACCATGCCGCCCATGGAATGGCCGATCAGCATGGGCGGCGCGGAACAGCGCTCCACGGCGGCGAGCACGTCGTCCACATAGTCGGCGATGCCGAAATCGTGCAGGCGGTCCTGCCCCTCGCTGCGCCCGTGGCCGCGCAGGGAAACGGCGTGCACCTCCCACCCCTGGGCGGCGAACCAGGGCAGGAACTTGGCGTCCCAAATCCACGCGCCGCAGAAGGCGCCATGGACGAACAGCAGAGGCACAGGCTTCGCCGGGCCGGAGGGCTTCCGACTGAGGATTTCGAGCTTGGGCATGGGTTGACGGTGGGGGTTATCCGGTGTGGAAGGGACGTTGCCCCATAGGTAAGCCGGTCCCGCGCGCTTGTCGACCCGCGCTCAACCGTTGGCTGCCTTGAGCAGATGCGTGTTGAACCAGGATCGCGCGGACTCCGCGACCATGTCGAGCTTGCCGGGCTCCTCGAACAGGCGGCCGGCGCCGGGCACGACCTCCAGCGCCTTGACGCAGTGCAGCCGCCCGAAGGCCTCGGTGTTGAGGTCGAGCGCCGGGGCATCCTTGCTGCCGACGATCAGCAGCGTCGGCGCGGCGACGCCGTTCAGCCACACGTCGGCAAGGTCCGGGCGCCCGCCCCGGCAGACGACGGCGCCGATGCCGTCGTGCTCGGCCGCGCGGCCGGCGGCGATCAGGGCCGTCGCCGCCCCCGACGCGCCACCGAAATAGCCGATGGGTTTCTGCTCGACCGGCGTGTCGGTGCGCAGGAACCGGGTCGCCTGCAACAGCCGCTCGGCCAGGCGGTGGACGTCGAAGGTGTTGGCCGGGTCGGGCCTTTCCTCCTCCGTCAGCAGGTCCATGAGCAGAGTGGCGAACCCTGCCTCCCGCAACGTGGCCGCGACGTGCAGGTTGCGTGGGCTCATCCGTCCGCTGCCGGTGCCGTGCGCGAACACCACCGCCGCAGCGAAACCGTCCGGCATGGACAGTGAGCCCGGAAGCCCGAGCGGCGGAATGCGGACGTTCGGTTCCATGCGTGTCTTCCCCCTGTGTTTCCCCTTGCCGGATGCTTCAACAGGTGGGACCGCCGGCCGGTGCCGTCACTCCGCCGCACGCAGGCGCTGAAGGTCGAGTTGCATCTCGAAATAGGCGACGGTCCGCTTCAGGCCTTCCTCCAGCGGGATGGTCGGTTCCCAGTTCAGCATCGTCTTGGCGCGGGTGATGTCGGGTTGGCGCTGCTTGGGGTCGTCCTGCGGTAGGGGCTTGTGCACGATCCGGGAGCGCGAGCCGGTGAGGCGGATGACCGCTTCGGCCAGCTCCAGAATGGTGAACTCGCCGGGGTTGCCGAGGTTGATCGGCCCGGTGATGTCGGCCGGTGAGGCCATCAGGCGAACGAAGCCCTCGATCAGGTCATCGACGTAGCAGAAGGAGCGGGTCTGCGAACCGTCGCCGTAGATGGTGATCGGCCGACCTTCCAACGCCTGGACGATGAAGTTGGAGACCACGCGCCCGTCGTTGGGGTGCATGCGCGGTCCGTAGGTGTTGAAGATGCGCGCCACCTTGATCGACAGGCCGCACTGCCGGTGATAGTCGAAGAACAGCGTCTCGGCGCAGCGCTTGCCCTCGTCATAGCAGGCGCGCGGCCCGATCGGGTTCACGCAGCCGCGATAGTCTTCCGGCTGGGGATGCACTTCCGGATCGCCGTAGACCTCCGAGGTGGAGGCCTGGAAGATGCGCGCGTTCAGGCGCTTGGCGAGGCCCAGCATGTTGATGGCGCCGTGCACGCTGGTCTTGGTCGTTTGCACCGGGTCGTGCTGGTAGTGCACGGGCGACGCCGGGCAGGCGAGGTTGTAGATCTCGTCCACCTCGACGTAGAGCGGGAAGGTCACGTCGTGCCGCATCAACTCGAAGCGGGGGTGGGAGAGCAGATGCGCCACGTTCTCCCGCGTGCCGGTGAAATAGTTGTCCACGCACAGCACCTCGCACCCGTCGGCCAGCAGCCGTTCGCACAGGTGCGATCCCAGGAAACCAGCCCCACCGGTTACCAGAACGCGTTTGGTGGCAAACGTCTTCACGGTGTCCCTCGCAGTTGCCGGCGGTGTGCGACCGCCCGGTCGTGGTCCCATGTCGGATTCCATCCGACGTATGTGCGCAACACGTATGTGAAACCAACGTTCAAGATGCCATTCGACATATCCCGCATGTACGGTATCGAAATGGGCGGTTCGGCAAGGCGCTTTGCAGTGGGGACGGAAGTGCGCTAACCATCCGGGCTTCGAAGCCACGGGGGTGCCCTCTGCATGAGCGCCGACATCACCCTGGTCCTGGGCGGAGCTCGCTCCGGCAAGAGTCGCCATGCCGAAGGGCTGGTGACGTCCGCTCCAGGTCCGCGCGTCTACATCGCCACCGCCCAGATCTGGGACGCGGAGATGGCCGAGCGCGTGGCCCGGCATAAGGACGACCGCGGCCCCGGCTGGACCACGGTGGAGGAGCCGCTGGACCTGCCCGGCGCGCTGCGCCGCCACGCGGTCGCCGGGACGAACGTGCTGGTCGATTGCCTGACGCTGTGGCTGTCCAACCTGTTGATGGCGGAGGCCGACGTTCCGGCGAAGGCCGCCGAACTGCTGGGCGCGTTGGCCGAGGTGGACGGGCGGGTGGTTCTGGTGTCCAACGAGGTCGGGCTCGGCATCGTGCCGGACAACGCGCTGGCGCGCCGCTTCCGCGACCATGCCGGGCGGCTGCATCAGGACGTAGCGGCGGTGGCGTCGCGCGTCGTGTTCGTGGCGGCGGGGCTGCCCTTGGTGCTGAAAGGGAACGGGACATGAGCGACAACGAGAACGAAGCGGATATCAACGCCCGCCACGCGGAAAAGATGAAGCGCCGCAAGGCCCTGCGCGACCGGGTGATGGCATCGAAGACCCAGGAGAAGGGGCTTTTGATGGTCAACACCGGCAACGGCAAGGGCAAGTCCACGGCGGCCTTCGGCCTGATCATGCGCGCGGTCGGGCACGGCATGCGCGTCGGTGTCGTGCAGTTCGTGAAGGGCGCCTGGTCCACCGGCGAGACCGTGGCGCTGGAGCGCTTCGACGACCTCGTGGACTTTTACACCATGGGCGAGGGCTTCACCTGGGAAACCCAGGACCGCGAGCGGGACATCGCCGCCGCCAAGGCCGCCTGGGCCAAGGCGCAGGAGCTGATGGCCGACCCGAAATACCAGCTGGTCGTGCTGGACGAACTGAACATCGTCCTGCGCATGGACTATCTGCCAGTTGCCGACGTGCTGTCGGTGCTGACCGGCCGCCGGCCCGACCTGCATGTGATGGTCACCGGCCGTACGGCGAAGTCCGAACTGATCGAGGCCGCGGACCTCGTGACCGAGATGACGCTGGTCAAGCATCCCTTCCAGGCCGGCATCAAGGCCCAACCCGGCATCGAGTTTTAATCATGCCTCGCGCCATCATGCTCCAGGGCACGGGCTCGGACGTCGGCAAGTCGCTGCTGGTGGCGGGGCTGTGCCGGGCGCTGGTGCGGCGCGGCCTGACGGTGCGGCCCTTCAAGCCGCAGAACATGTCCAACAACGCGGCGGTGACCGCCGACGGCGGCGAGATCGGGCGCGCCCAGGCGCTCCAAGCGCGGGCCTGCGGGGTGGCGCCGACCGTCCACATGAACCCGGTCCTGCTGAAGCCGCAATCGGAAATCGGCTCCCAGGTGGTCGTGCGCGGGCAGGTCACCGGGACGGCGAAGGCCGGCGACTACCAGTCCCGCAAGGGGCAACTGCTTCCCACCGTGCTCGACAGCTTCGAACGGCTGAAGGCCGAGGCCGACATCGTGGTGGTGGAAGGGGCGGGCAGCCCAGCGGAGGTGAACCTGCGCGCCGGCGACATCGCCAACATGGGCTTCGCCACGGCGGCGGACGTGCCGGTGGTTCTGGTCGGCGACATCGACCGGGGCGGCGTGATCGCCAGCCTCGTCGGCACGCACGCGCTGCTGCCGCCCGACGAGCAGGCGCGGGTGAAGGGCTTCCTCATCAACAAGTTCCGGGGCGACGTGCGGCTGTTCGACAGCGGCCTGTCGATCATCGCGGAGCGCACCGGCTGGCGCGGCTTCGGCGTCGTGCCATGGCTGACGGAGGCCGCTCTGCTGCCGGCTGAGGATGCCGTGGCGCTCGACACGATGAAAAGCCGTGGTGGCGGGACGCTCCGTGTCGCCGTGCCGATGCTGTCGCGCATCGCCAATTTCGACGACTTCGACCCGCTGGCGCAGGAGCCGGACGTGGCGCTGACCATGGTGCCGCGCGGGCAGCCGCTGCCGCACGACGCCGACCTGATCATCCTGCCGGGCACCAAGGCGACCATTGCCGATCTGGCCTTCCTGCGCGCCCAGGGCTGGGACGTGGATCTGCTGGCCCATTGGCGGCGCGGCGGGCGGGTGCTGGGCATCTGCGGCGGCTACCAGATGCTGGGGCGTCGCATCGCCGACCCGGAGGGCATCGAGGGACCACCGGGCAAGGCCGCCGGGCTGGGCCTTCTGGATGTCGAGACGGTGCTGAAAGGCCCGAAAGTCCTGGAGGAGGCGAGGGGCACCGAGCGCACCACCGGGGCTTCCGTGACCGGCTATGAGATGCACATGGGCCGCACCGAGGGCCCGGACCGCGCCCGCCCGATGCTGAACCTGAGCGACGGGCAGACGGACGGCGCCATCACAGCGGATGGGCGCGTGATGGGCTGCTACCTGCACGGCCTGTTCGGGGCTGATGGCTTCCGTGCCGCCTTCCTGCGGGGCCTTGGCGCCAGCGCGTCGGGGCAATCCTATGACGCAACCGTTGAGCAGGCGCTCGACGCCATTGCCGACCGGCTGGAGGCGCATGTGGATGTCGGGGGATTGCTCGGCATAGCGGAATAGGCTACGCCTGCGTTTCAGTTGTGTGACGCCCCCCGGAGCAAGCCCATGGCTCTGCACATCGAATCCGACGAGGCCGAGCGGATGGCCCGCGAACTGGCCGCGATCACCGGCGAAAGCCTCGCCACGGCGGTGACCGCCGCACTGGCGGAGCGGCTGGGCCGGTTCGCGCGCCCGAACGACCCGGCGCGGCGTCAGGCACTGCGCGAGATTCGCGAACGGGTGTCCGGCCTGCCCGTGCTCGACGACCGTCCGGATGACGAGGTGCTGGGCTGCGACGCGCAGGGGATCTTCGGGTGATGGTCATCGATACCTCGGCCATTGTGGCCTTTCTGCGCGGCGACGCAGACGCCGACCGGATCGAAGCACTGCTCGACGCCAGCGCGGTCAGCCACATGTCGGCCGTCAACGCCTTCGAGTGCCGAATCCTGCTGTTCAACCGCTTCGGCGAGTCGGCCCTGCGCGAGTTCGACCGTCTGATCGAGCGCGCCGGCATCATCGTGCGCCCCTTCGACCGGATGCAGGCGACGCTGGCCTACGACGCCTTCCGACGCTTTGGGAAGGAGCAGGGGCATCCCGCCCAGCTGAACTTCGCCGACTGCGCCGCCTATGCGCTTGCGAAGTCGCTCAGCATGCCGCTGCTGTATGTCGGGCGCGATTTCGCCCAGACCGACATAGCGCCGGCCCTGACCTGAACTCAGAGCAAAATCGCCAGCACCAACGCCGCGCCGACCATCACCGCGCAGGCCTTCCGGTAGAGGCGCAGGGCGCTGCTGATATCCTCCGGCGTGGCTGCGGTGCGGCCCGGTCCCATCCAGGCATCCTCGATCCGCACGGCGCCGTAGGTGCGCGGCCCGCCGAGGCGCAGGTCCAGTGCCCCAGCCATCGCGGCTTCCGGCCAGCCGGCGTTGGGCGAGCGGTGGCGGTGCGCGTCGCGGCGGACGGACCGCAGCGCTTCTCCGGCGTCGGCGCCCGGCGTAAAGCTCGCCGCCGCGGCGATCAGCAGCGCGGTCAGGCGCGATCCCGGCAGGTTCACCAGATCGTCCAGCCGCGCCCCGGCCCAGCCGAACGCCTCGTGCCGGGGGGTGCGGTGCCCGATCATGCTGTCCGCCGTGTTGATCGCCTTGTACAGCGCGACGCCCGGCAGGCCGCCGACCAGCAGCCAGAAGGCCGGCGCCACGACTCCGTCGGAGAAGTTTTCCGACAGGCTCTCGATGGCGGCGCGGCAGACGGCGGGTTCGTCCAGGGTCGCCGGATTGCGGCCGACGATGCGCGACACGGCCTCGCGCGCCGCCTCCAACCCGCCGCTGCGAAAGGCCGAGGCGACCGCCGCGACGTGGTCGTAAAGGCTGCGCTGGGCGATCAGGGTGGAGGCCAGCGCCGCTTCCCACAGCCCGCCGAGCGGCAGGGCCCGGCACAGCGCCGCCACGGCCGCAGCGACCCCTCCGACGACCAGCAGCAGCACAACCATCGCCAGCACCCCCGCCGCCTTGCGCATGGCAAAGGAATCGCCCTCGCGGTTGAGCGCGCGGTCGAGCTGGGCGATAAGCCCTCCGATCCACACCACCGGGTGGCGGATTTGGGCGTACAGTGCGTCCGGATAGCCGGCGGCGGCCTCGATCAGGAGGGCGGCGGCGAGCACGGACGGATGAAGCTCCACGGCATGAATTCCGGGTTTGGACAGAAGAAGGGCGCGATCATGGCGGAAACGCTGGCCGGGACCAAGGGCATCCTCAAGGGTGGCATTCTCCACGGCGGGGATCTCGACGGCGCCCGCGCGATGTTCCCCAAGGCTCCGGAGCCCTGGGTGGACCTGTCCACGGGCATCAACCCCTGGCCCTATCCGTTGCCGCCGATTCCCCCCGACGCCTGGACGCGCCTGCCGGCCCGCCACGCCGAATCCGCCCTGCTGGAAGCAGCCGCCGCCTGTTACGGCGCGCCATCACCGGATATGGCGGCGGCGGCGAGCGGGTCGCAGGCGCTGATCCAACTGCTTCCCCGGCTGCGCGCACCGGGGACGGTGGCGGTCCTGGGGCCGACCTATGCCGAGCACGCCGCCGGCTGGACCGGCGCCGGCCATCGCGTGACGGAGGTCACGTCCTGCGATGGCGCGGCGGCGGACGTGCTCATCGTCGTCAACCCGAACAACCCCGATGGGCGCATTCTGCCGGTCGCCGAGTTGCTGGCCTTGGCGGAGCGGCAGGCGGCGCGCGGCGGCTGGTTGGTGGTGGACGAGGCCTTCGCCGACGTAACGCCGGCGGCGAGCGTTGCAGCCCATGTCAGCCGGCCCGGATTGGTCGTTTTGCGGTCCTTCGGCAAGTTCTTCGGGCTGGCCGGCCTTCGCCTGGGCATCGCGCTGGCCGAACCGGCGCTGGCGGCGGCCCTGCGCGCGGCCATCGGGCCTTGGGCGGTGTCCGGGCCCGGTCTCACCGTCGCGACGGCCGCCCTCTCGGATTCGGCCTGGATCGCCGCGATGCGGGCGCGCCTGCACGCCGAGGCGGAGCGGCTGGATCGTCTTTTGGCCGAGGCCGGACTGACCGTCGCGGGGGGCACATCCCTCTTTCGTCTGGTTTGCGATCCGCGTGCCCCGCAGTTGTACAATGCGCTCGGGCGAGCGGGTATTCTGGTGCGCCGCTTCGACTATCGGGTGGACTGGCTTCGGCTGGGCCTACCGGAGGGCGAGGACGTGCGGGAACGGCTGGTCGCCGCCTGCCAGACCATCACGCATCCGTAGCTTTTGTTTGGATTTTAAACGATGGGTGACATAAGCGCGACAAGATGGCACACATGGGTGGTTCCGGCCTTCGGCTAACGTAAGCACGCAACGCTCCATTGCGACGCAACAAGATTCCATGGCAATGGAGCTGCAATGTTCGATTCGGTTGGTACAACGATGAACCCTGAGGGGGATGTGGGGGAAACGCAAAAGGCTCTGTGGCGCGCGTTCGACGCGCTGCCGACGGGCGTCTGCGTCTCGACGCCCGAGGGGACCATCGTCCACGCCAACCGCGCGCTCCACACCCTGCTCGGCTATGCGGAAGGCTCCCTGCAGGGCATCGGCTTGCGCTCGCTGGAACCGACGGACGGGCTGGTCGCATCCCTGGACCTGCAGGCTGAAGGGGCGGCGCGCGAGCGGCGCCTGCTGCGCCAGGACGGCGGCATCGTCTGGGTGTCGGAAGCGGTCAGTCCCATCGACGGGCCGAACGGCGAGTCCCTGTTCCTGCGCATCCTCACCGACGTCAGCCACCATCGCCGCGCCGAGGCGGTGTTGCGCGACCAGCTGCTGATGAAGGAAGTGCTGTTCGAAACGCTGCCGGTCCCGGTCTTCGTGAAGGATGCCGAGGGCCAGTACGTCGATTGCAACGATTCGTTCGAGCGCTACACCGGCCTGTCCCGCAAGGACATCATCCAGAAGACCGCCTTCGCGGTGATGGACCCGAAGCTCGCCAAGGCCCACGCGGAACATGACCAGGAGCTGGTCGTGAACTGGGGCCAGCGCAGCTATGAGGAGGAGGTGCCCTTCGCCGGCAATTCCACCCGCATGGCCTGCCTGACCAAGGCGGTGTTCTGCGACAGCGCCGGCAACTTCGGCGGCATCGTCGGGGTGATCCACGACCTGTCGGAAGGCCTGCCCAGCGAGGAGCGGCTTCAGGCCATCCTGGAGCAGAGCCCCATCGGCGTGTCGGTGTCGCGCCGCGACGACGGGCGGATCATCTTCGCCAACACACGCTTCGCCGAACTGATCGGGCTGCGGCGCGACGACGTGATCGGCCGGCACGCGCGCGATTACTATGTGGACGACCATCAGCGCGAGCGGGTGATCGAGCGGCTGCGCACCTCCGGCTCCGTCGTGAACATGGAGGTGCAGTTCAAGCGCGCCGACGGTTCGTCCTTCTGGACGCTGTTCACGGTGAACCAGGCGGTGATCCAGGGCGTGCAGGTGAACCTCGCCTGGATCTACGACTACACCGAACGCCGGAACATGGAGGAGGCGTTGCGGGACATGGCCTCCCGCGACCCGCTGACCGGCATCTACAACCGGCGTTCCTTCATGGAACTGGCGCGCTCGCAGATGGCTCGCGCGCATCGCTACAACGAGCCGATGTCGGTCTTCGTGCTGGACGTGGACCACTTCAAACTCATCAACGATACCTACGGGCACGCCACCGGTGACGACGCGTTGCGCATGGTGGCCGGCGGCTGCCAGTCCATCCTGCGCGAGTACGACATCCTGGGCCGTCTGGGTGGCGAGGAGTTCGTCGTGATCCTGCCCGGCGCCACCGCCGACGAATCCCGCGTGGTGGCCGAGCGCGTGCGCCGCCATCTGGCGCGCATGCCCATTCCCGGGCCCGAAGGACGCTTCCACCTGACCTCCAGCATCGGCATCGCCTCGGTCGACGGCCCCTCCGACACCCTGGAAAAAGCCATTCACCGCGCCGACCTCGCCCTCTACCGGGCCAAGCGCGAGGGACGCAACCGCGTGGTCGTGTTCGAGCCGGGCATGTAAGCCGGTACCCCGACCGAAAGTGGTGCGGCCTTTTTCCGGGCTGCGCCGCATTGTTGCGTCGCTAAAATTCCCGAACACGAACAGTCACGGCGAACGGGAGGACGGGAGTGGTCGAGATCTTCGAAACGGATCGTCTGCGCGCCCACCGCGTCCGACACGAGGATCTGGACGATCTGGTGCGGATGCACACCGACCCCACGGTGATGGCGACGCTGGGCGGCAAGGTGTGGAGCGTTGACGAGACGCGCGCCTTTCTCGACCGCCTGATCGACCATTGGGACAGCCACGGCTACGGCGTTTGGACGGTGCGGGACAAGGACAGCAACCGTTTCCTGGGCCGCGCGGGCCTGCGGCGCAAGACCATCGACGGCTTCACCGAAACCGAATTGCTCTACGCTTACCTGCCGGACGTCTGGGACCAGGGGGTGGCGACCGAGGTGGCCCGCGCCGTCGTCGGTCTGTCCTTCGACCGGCTGAAGTTTCCGACCTTGGTCGCCTTCACGCAGCCGTCCAACGCGGCCTCGCGCCGGGTGATGGAGAAGTCCGGCTTCACCTACGAACGCGACTTCATCCACGCGGGCATGCTGCACGTCCTCTACCGCCAGCGGCGGCCGGACAGCGCAGCGGACTGACGTCGCTCAAGCCGCATTTCGACGAACTGGTGCGCTATCGGGCCGCCGGGTTGCGCGCCGACTCCGATCCGCTCAGCCACCGCGCGAGCAGCCAGAGCGCCACGCCCATATAGGCCAGCCCACCGGGCACCCACATGATGAGACCGGCCGCCTGCTGGTCGGCCAGCGCCGCCGCCGGGTCGCCTCCGTAGGCGTACCAGGGCACCGGGGACAGGGTCATCAGGGCCGCCAGCAACGTGCTGTGGAGCGCCGTCACGAACAGTCCCAGGATCGCGCGCCCCGTCGCCGCCGCGCCGCGCCCGACCAGCACCGCCCACCAGAACAGCAGCGCCGTTCCGAACAGCGACAGGTGCTGAAGCGCGTGCACCGCCCGGTTGACCAGCGTGGCGTCGAACAGCGCCGGGACGTGCCACACCCACAACGCCGCCCCGTGCAGGGCCGTCGCGACCACCGGGCCGGTGGCGGCCGCCCACAGCGCTCCCCAACCCCGCCGCGATCCGGCCGGCAAGGGCGCCAGCAGCACGCCCAGGGGGCGCGAGGCGACCAGCAGAGGCGAGGCCACGACCATCAGCAGCTCATGCTCCAGCATGTGCGCGGTGAAGGAAACCTCGGCGAGGTCGTAGAGCGGCGACAGCAGGGCCATGGCGACCACCGACCATCCTGCCCAGAACAGCGCCGCCCGCTTGGCTTGCCAGCGCCGGAAACCGGCGAGATACAGCCCGGCGGACAGCGCCAGCGGCCCCGCCGACCACAGGTCTATGGTCCAGCCGCTTTCCCCCGCCGCGTGCGCCAGCGCCGGCGTGGGGAGGAGCATCCATAGGACAAAAAGGGCCAGGGCGGGCATCGTTGCCTCCGGACGTTCGAGGGCTTAACGACATGCGCCCCGCGCAGTTCCGCCATCCGCCGAGGAACAGGACAGCGGCGGCAGCTTGACGCGCGCCCGCTCCGCACCCGACACTTCATCGCAACAACGGCACATACTGCCGCCGGGGAGGATCATGAGCGAAGACGTCACACCGGCCCGCGTCGCGGGTGTCATCGGCCTGGGATCCATGGGGATGGGCGTGGCGCTTTCGCTGCTGCGCGCGGGCTTCCGCGTGATCGGCTGCGACGCCGAACCCTCCAAATGCATGAGCCTCGTCACGCGCGGCGGCGAGGCGGTGGGCTCCCCCGCCGAACTCGGGCGCCGGGTGGATCAGGTGGTCGTCCTGGTCGCCACCCCCGATCAGGTGGAAGAGGTGCTGTTCGGCCCGGAGGGCATCGCCGCCACCCTGCCGAAGGGCGCCTGCGTCGTCCAATCCGCCACCGTCCCGGCCTCCTTCGCGGAGGAGATCGGGCAGCGGCTCGACGCGCTTGGCCTGCTGATGCTCGACGCCCCGGTCAGCGGTGGGCCGGTGAAGGCGGCGGAAGGGCGGATGACCGTGATGGCCGCAGGCCCCGACGAGGCGTTTGAGAAGGCGGAGGAACTGCTGGCCTCGGCCTCCGGCACGCTGCACCGGGTCGGCGCGCTGCACGGCCAGGGCTCCGTCGTGAAAACGATCAACCAGCTGCTCGCCGGGGTGCACATCGCCGCCTCGGCGGAGGCCATGGCCTACGGCATGCGCGCGGGCGTCGAGCCGCAGCGCATCTACGACGTCATCACCTCCAGCGCCGGCAACAGCTGGATGTTCGAGAACCGCGTGCCGCACATCCTGGCCGGCGACTACACGCCGCACAGCGCCGTGGACATCTTCGTCAAGGATCTGGGCATCGTCGTGGACTCCGCCCGGCGCATGACCTTCCCGACGCCGCTCGCCTCCACCGCGTTGCAGATGTTCACCATGGCGGCGGCGGCCGGGCTGGGGCGCGAGGACGATTCCGCCGTCATCAAGATCTTCGAACGGCTGGCCGGCATCACCCTGCCACAGGCCGACAACGCAACGGAGGGCTGAGTCCATGAAATCCCTGATTGTCACCGGCGGCAGCCGTGGCATTGGCGCCGCCGTCGCGCGGATGGCGGCGCAGCGCGGCTACGCCGTTACCCTCTCCTATGTCGGCAACGCCGACGCGGCGGAGGCGACCCTGTCGGCTATCCGCGAGGCGGGCGGGCAGGCGCAGGCCGTCCGGGGCGACGTGGCGCGGGAGGAGGACATCGCCGCCCTGTTCGACGCCGCCGAGTCCCGTTTCGGCCCGACCGCCGGTCTGGTCAACAACGCCGGCATCGTCGGCCCCTACGGGCGGCTGGACGAGGCGCCTACGGACGCCATCCGCCGCATGCTGGACATCAACGTGACCGGCGCCATCCTCTGCGCGCGGGAGGCGGCGCGGCGCATGTCCACCCGTCACGGCGGGCAGGGCGGGGCGATCGTGAATCTCGGCTCCATCGCGGGCGTGCTGGGCGCGCCCAACGAATATGTGGCCTACGCCGCCAGCAAGGGCGCCATCGACAGCCTGACCATCGGCCTGTCCCGCGAGGTCGCGAAGGAGGGCATCCGGGTCAACTGCGTCCGTCCCGGCCTGATCGACACCGACATCCAGGTGATCCCCGGCGTCGGCAACCGCCTGGAGATGCCGGCCCTGACCCCGCCCATGGGCCGCCCCGGCACCGCCGACGAGGTGGCGGAGAGCGTGCTGTGGCTGCTGTCCGACGCCGCGTCCTACGTGACCGGCGCGGTTCTCAACGTGTCGGGAGGGCGCTGACCCATGCTCGCCATCGGATTTCAGGATGTGGTCGAGGCCGCGCGCCGGCTGGACGGCTACGCCGTGCGAACCCCGCTTCTGGAAAACGCCCTGCTGAACGAGCGGGCCGGCGGGCGCGTGCTCATCAAGCCGGAGGTCCTGCAGCGCAGCGGCTCCTTCAAGTTCCGGGGCGCCTTCAACCGCATCTCGCAACTGACGCCCGAGGAGCGTGGGCGGGGCGTGGTGGCCTGGTCGTCTGGCAACCACGCGCAGGGCGTGGCCGCCGCCGCCGCGCTGCTGGGCATCCGCGCGGCCATCGTCATGCCGAGCGACGCGCCCGCGCTGAAGATCGAGAACACCCGCTCTTACGGAGCGGAGGTCGTGCTGTACGACCGTTGGACGGAAAGCCGCGAAGACATCGCCAAGGCCATCGCCGACGAGCGGGGCAGCGCGGTCGTTCCGCCCTACGACCACCCGCAGATCATGGCCGGGCAGGGCACCGTTGGGCTGGAGATCGTCGAGCAGGTTGCGGCGCTGGGCATCACGCCGGACGACGTTCTGTCCCCGTGCAGCGGCGGCGGTCTGGTGTCGGGTCTCGCGACGGCGGTCCGCCACGCCCTGCCGGACACGCGCGTGTGGAGCGTCGAGCCGGCCGGCTTCGACGACGCGGCGCGCTCGCTAGCGAAAGGGGAGCGCGTCAGCAACGAGGCCGGGCACAGCAGCCTGTGCGACGCGCTGCTGACGCCGACGCCGGGCGCCCTGACCTTTCCGGTTATGAAGGAGCTTCTGGCCGGCGGATTCGCCGTCACCGACGCGGAGGTGCAGGCCGCCATGGCCTACGCCTTCTCCGTCCTGAAGCTGGTGGTCGAGCCCGGCGGCGCCGTGGCGCTGGCGGCGATCCTCTCCGGGAAGCTGTCCACGGCGGGCCGCAAAGTCGTCGTGGTGCTAAGCGGCGGCAACGTCGATCCGGGGACCTTCACCGACGCGCTGGCGGCGCGCTGAGCGCCGCGTTGCCGCCCGACGCCGGTGGGTGTAGGGTGTTTCGGTTGAGTGGATCGCGTGGGACTCGCGGGCCGTGATTTCGGGTGTCTCATCCTCGGCGCTGTTCGGGCTGCCGCAGACGCGGACCGGCCGGAAAACCGGTGCCCAGACGGACGCCCAGGCGGGCGCCGCCGACGAGGTCCAATCCCCCGAACAGCAGCAGCGCACCCAGGAGCTTCAGCGCACCGACACCAGCGTCCGCCAGCACGAGGCGGCGCATCAGGCGGCCGGCGGACCTCACGCCGGGGCGGCGTCCTTCACCTACACGCGCGGGCCGGACGGCAAGAACTACGCGGTCGCGGGCGAAGTGCCCGTGGACACCAGCCCGGAGCGCGAGCCCGAGGCCACCATTCGCAAGATGGAGACGGTCAAGGCGGCGGCCCTGGCCCCCTCCGACCCGTCGGCCCAGGATCTGCGCGTCGCCCAGCAGGCCGACGCGCAGAAGGCCCAGGCACAGCAGGAGTTGCGCCGCAAGCAGTCCAGCGAGGAGGCGGGCGGTCAAAACGGCACCGCCGCCCCGGCGCTGGCGGCGCGCGGAGCGGCGGCGTATGGAGCGGCTCAGGGCCTTGGTCAGCCAATGACCCGAAGCGCTATCACCGTCTGAATGGGCTTCTCAAAGCCCCTCTCCCTTGATGGGAGAGGGGTTGGGGTGAGGGTGGCGCCAGCGCAGCCGGCCGGAAGCTGTTTTCCGCCCTTCCGGGCGTAACCACCCCTCATCCCACCCCTTTTCCCACAAGGGGAGAAGGGCTTTGAGGCCACCTCAGCGGCGGACCGGGGTCTCGCCGTCCAGCGTCATCAGCGGGCCGTAAAGTTCCGGACGGCGGTCGCGGAACACGCCCCAGGACGCTCGCTGGGCCGCGATGCGGTCCAGGTCGAAGGAGGCGGTGAGCACCGTCTCGCTCTCCCGGTCGGCCTGCGTCACCAACTCACCCGTCGGCCCGGCGATGAAGGAGGAGCCGTAGAAAGTGATCCCGCAGGTCTCCCCTTCCTCGCGCCCGACGCGGTTGGACGCGACCAGCGGCATCAGATTGGCGCCGGCGTGGCCCTGCATGACGCGCGTCCAGTGCCCCTGGCTGTCCAGCGACGAGTCCTGCGGTTCCGAACCGATGGCGGTCGGGTAGAACAGGATCTCCGCCCCCTTCAGCGCCATGGCGCGGGCGGTTTCCGGGAACCACTGGTCCCAGCAGATCGCGCAGCCGATGGTGGCGTAGCGCGTTTTGTAGACCTGGAAGCCGGTGTCGCCGGGGCTGAAGTAGAATTTCTCCTGATAGCCGGGGCCGTCGGGAATGTGCGATTTGCGATAGACGCCCAGCACCGTCCCGTCCGCGTCCACGATGGCCAGCGAGTTGTAATAGGCGTTGCGCGCCCGCTCGAAGAAGCTGACGGGGATGACCACGGACAGCTCGCGCGCCAGCGCGCTCATCCGCGCGATGACCGGATGATCCTCCACCGGGTGGGCGAGGGCGAACAGATCCTGCTTCTGGTCCTTGCAGAAGTAGGGAGTCTCGAACAGCTCCTGCGGCAGGATGATCTGGGCGCCGCGCGAGGCGGCCTCGCGCACGAGGCGCTCGACGCCGCTCACATTGGCATCCCGGTCCCAGCTGCAGGCCATCTGGGTCGCGGCGACGGTAACGGTGCGTCCGGTGGTGGGGCGCATGGCGGCGGTGCTCCTGTACTCTCGTGTGCGTGGGCTGGATGCCGTTGCGGTGGCATTGTTTGACGGTGAAGCGCCAGCAGCGCAACCGTTCTTCGGGAAAGCGGGCTTTTGAGAGAGAAGTTTAATAAAATTGAAAAACGAAAAAGACCCGGTTCAGTATTGATCAGGGAAAGTGTCGTTATGTCGCACTGCATACGCGGATATGAAGGGCTTTGCCGCTGTCGTCATCGACCTTCCTTCGCTTCCAGGTAAGGGGTGAAGCCGCCAATGCCGGGTTTTGTTTATCGCTGAAACCATTATCGCCGACGTGGATGGACATATCATTGCATGCACGCGAAATGAGAATGCGCATTTTCTTTGCGATTTTTTCGCGAAAAGATATGATCGGGTAAGTTGATTGTGTTCGTTCGTTTCGGACCGGCGGTGCCACGCCGCCCCGCCGAACGGCTGCTGAAAGATTGTCTTGATGATTGGGCGATTCAAGAGACAGGAACCGAAGTTTGTCTTGGCCGGGAATGGGGATTCGGACACCGTTCCAGAGGTCAACAACGACCTGTCCGCCGGGGGAAACCTGTCCTATGTGACGCGCGAGGTGCACCGCGCCTTCTCGCGCGCGCTGCAGAACCGCATCACCAGCCACGGCGTCAGCATGGGGCAGTGGTATTTCCTGCGCGCCCTGTGGGAGGAGGACGGCCTGACCCAGCGCGAATTGAGCCAGCGCGTCGGCATGATGGAGCCGACCACCGTCACCGCGCTGAACACGCTGGAACGGCTGGAACTCGTCAAGCGCGTGCGCAACCCGCACGATCGCCGCAAGGTGAATATCTTTCTGACGCCGAAGGGACGGTCCCTGCGCGACGCGATACTCCCCTGCGCCGCCGAAATCGCCGAGCAGGCGACCCGCGGCATCCCGCCCGACGACATCGCAAGGACGATCAACGTGCTGCGCCGGGTGTCGGCGAACCTCGGCGGTCCGCCGCCGGCCGGTCTGGACGAGGAATTGGCGTAGACGTGTTCAGGACGAGGTGTTGAGTTCGGCCAGCAGCCGTTCCTTAGTGGTGGGATCAATGCGCGTCCAGGGAATGCCGGTCAGCGCGGCGTGCAGACCCCACAGCGCGTTCAGGCTGACTCGCTTTGGATTCCAGTGCTTGAGCCGGCGGTAGGCGGCCACGGCGCCGAGCGCGCGGAGGTCGGATTCCGTCGCGATGCCCACTTCGGCAAGCCAGGACGCCGTAGTGGGCCCGAGGCCGGGAAGGGTGTGGATCAGGCGGTCCGCTTCCGCACCCATCACTCAGTCGTCCGGATCGGGCGGGGGCGGCAGGCTGGCGCCGGTCAGGTTGGCGCCGGCGAATTTCGCGTCGCGGATGTTGGCGTCGCTTAGGATCGCGCCGGTCAGGTCGGCGTCGGTGAAATCGCAGCCGGCGAGGTTCGCGCCCCGCAGGTTGGCGCGCACGCAGGACGCACCGGTGAAGTTGCAGCCCGTCAGGTTCGCCGCCCACAGCCGCCCGGTCGGCTTGCCGTCCGGCCCCTTTACATCGACCCAGCCGATGCCGGCCCCGTCCAACCGCGCACCGGAGAAATTGGCGCCGCGCAGGTTCGCGCCGTCCAGAATGGCGCCGGTGAAGTCGCTGCCGGAAAGGTCGGCCTCCGACACGTCGCACATGATCAGCAGGGCGTCGCGCATCTTGGCGCCGCCGAGGTTCACCCGCTTCAGATTGGCACCGGACAGGTTCACGCCGTGCAGGTCGATGTGCGACAGGTCGGCCCCGCCGAGGTCGGCGCGCGAGCCCATGACGCCGTTGGTGTTGATCCAGGTGTAATGGTTGTGCAGCGCTTCCTGGATGTGCAGCGAGAAATTCTCGGCCGAGCGGGCGAGGTTGGCGCCAGTCGTGTCGGCCCCGGCGAGGTCCGCGCCCTCCAGTTTCGCGCCCTGAAGGTCGGCGTTGCGTAGGTTGGCGCCGGCCAGCACCGCGCCGGTCAGGTTGGCATCGCGCAGCACAGCCCCCTGCAGGTTCACGCCGGAAAGGTTGCTGCCGCGCAGGTCCGCCCGCGCGAGGTTGACGTTCTTCATGCTGGAGCGCATCAGCGTCGCCCCGGTCAGCAGCGCGCCCTCGCAATCCGCTCCATTCATCGACACGTCGGTCAGATCGGCACCGGACAGGTTGGCGTTCGCCATCATCGCGTCGTCGAAATCGCTGCCCGCCAGATCGGAGCGGACGAAGTCCAACCCCTTGCCGTTGTTGCCCTTGCCCCCGCCGCCGTACAGCAGGGCGCCGCCGCGCAGGTCCGCTTCCTTCAGGATGGCGCGCTTCATCTTGGCGCCGCGCATGTGGGCGCCGCGCAGGTCGGCGCGGTACAGGTTGCAGCCGGTCAGGTCGGCCTTGGTCAGGTGCGCGGCGAACAGGTCGGCGTGGCTGAGGTTGGCGTTGGACAGGTCGCAATGGGCGAGGTTGGCCCCCGACAGCTTGCCTTGCGTCAGGTCCACGCCGGCCAGATTGGCGCCTTCCAGGTTGCCCATGGTCAGGTTGGCGCGGTTTCCGCCCTGCTTGTTCTTCAGCCAGCGCTCGTGCTTTTCCAGCACTGCGACCAACTCGTGTGGCGTCATGGACCTGTCCGATGGTCTGGCCGTCGCGCGCGGCGGGCGCACGCGATGGACCCTGTTTCCTCAATGGCGGTACCAGTGTCTTAAGATAATCTGTTCTATTCGTTAAGGGCCAATCGGACCGCCCGGCGGGACGGGATGGCGAAGGGCGTGCGGATTGCCATCTATGATCGCGCACGCCCTGAATTGACGACGTGAACAGGAGAACAGGAATGGTCGGCGGGCATACCGTTGCCGCTTTCGACGCGGAGCTGAAGCAGCTCCACCACACCATCGTGACGATGGGCCGGCTCGTGGAGAGCCAGTTCGCCGCCGCCATGGAGGCGATCACCGAACGCGACGCCGACAAGGCCGCGAAGGTCGTCGAGGGCGATGCCGAGATCGACCGGCTGGAGCTGGAGTTGGAAAGCCTCTCCGTGCGCCTGCTCGCCCTGCGCCAGCCCATGGCCAAGGATCTGCGGGAAATCGTCTCGGCGCTGAAGATCGCCTCGAACCTGGAGCGGATGGGCGACTTCGCCAGTTCGGTCGCCAAGCGTGCGGTGACTCTGTCGAACCTGCCGGTGGCGCCGCCCGTCGCCTCCCTGTCCTGGATGGGGCAGACGGTGCTTGGCATGATCCGCGACATGGTGAAGTCCTACGAGGACCAGGACGCCGCGCTCGCCCTGGCCGTGCGCGAACGGGATGGGGAGGTGGACGCCGCTTACACCAGCCTGTTCCGGGAATTCCTCACCTACATGATGGAAACCCCGGCGCAGATCACCGGCTGCACCCACCTGCTGTTCGTCGCGAAGTCGATCGAGCGCGTCGGCGACCACGCCACCAACGTGGCCGAGAACGTTTGCTTCCTCGTCCAGGGCCGCCTGCCCTCGGAGGAACGGACGAAGGGCGACCTCACCAGCTTCGCCGTGATCGAGGAGAAGAAGGAAGAATAGGGAACAGCGGAGCCGGGGCGGGGTTCTTGGCTGCGGGTGCAGCAAAGGAGTCCCGTCCCCATGATCGCCGCCATCATCGAACAGGACCACGAGGCCGGACGGGAGCTGTTCGCCGACGTCGGCAACGCTCCCGAACCCGCATGGGACAGTCGCGGCGACGGCATGCGGATCCTGGCCGCCTTGTGGGACGACCATGGAGCGGTTCTCGAACAGGCGGTGTTCCCGCGTCTGTCCGGTGTGGCCGGGCAGGGGGGCGTGGTCGAAGCGTTGCGCCTGCAGCAGCGTCGCGTCTTCGAACTGGCGACCGACCTTGCCCGGCGGTCCGCGAACCACGACGCCGACGGGCGTTGGCTCACCGACTTCGAAGAGCTGAAAACCGTCTTCGATGCCCAATGCCTGCGGGAGATGATGGAGCTGATCCCGCTGATCCGCGACCGGGTGCCGCCGCCGGATGTCGCGGAGATGACCCGTCAGGCGAGGGCGCTGCGGCAGGCGCGCGGGCACTGATTTCGAGGGCTGATTTCGGGATGGAATAAGGGGAGAGCGCGCGGCGTCTACGAGACGGCCGCCCGACAGGGGCGGCGGACAACGGGAGGACATCTCATGCTGCGCAAGACCGCTCTCGCCGCCCTTCTGACCGTGGCCTTCGCCGCCCCGGCGCTCGCCAACAGCTGCCCCAAGCATATGGCCGCCATCGACGCGGCGCTTGCCAAGAACCCGCAGCTGTCGGCCCAGCAGATGACCGAGGTCAAGCAGTTGCGTGCTCAGGGCGAGGAATTGCACAAGGCCGGCAAACACGCGGAGTCCGAGGCCACGCTCGCTAAGGCCGAAGGGATTTTGGGAATCAAGTAGGGCCGCAAACGAAGCGCCCCTCCGCGCCATTGAAGGCGGGAGGGGCGTTGGGGGCGGTTTTCTGTCGCCGAATCCGTGTTTCGGCTTCCAGGTGTTCTTAGTGTTTCGGCTTCCAGCCGTCGCCGTCCTGCTCATAGCGGCGCCGCACGGCGGCCCAGGCGACTTTGTGCGCGGTCTGCTCGCGTTGAACGGCCTTGCGCACGGCCTCCGACCGGCAGCCCTGCCAGGCGGAATTGAAAGCGGAACGATAGATGTCCTGCGCGCGGGCAGGCAAGTGACCCTTCACCGATTCGGGGAGTTCGGCGTTGGTGCGATAAGGCATCGCGCGTTTCCTCCAAAGATTCTTCGTTTCGTTTTTTCCGACTATACACAACAAGAACACAAATCTTGTAGGGATTTCGCCCACCCAATAAGCATTAGTCCTAACCTCGCGAGGCTTATGCCGTTGGGCAAGGTGTGCACTGCAACCAAAGCCATAAAGAAAAAGAGCCCTTCCCCGGTGCGCGGGGAAGGGCCCTTTCCTGGAACCAAGCAGCTGAGTGGACTCGTCCTTACGGCGTGCGGCGCGCGGCGCGGTGGGCCGGGATCGGGATCGGGCGAATCGCCTGCTCCTCGCGGCGGCTCGCCGACATGTCGATCTCGATGCGGGCCAGCGCCTTGCGCAGTTCATGCACGGCGTCGGACAGCGCCTGGATCGAGGTTTCGCCCGGCTGCTGACGCCAGCCGCGATAGGCGGCAAGGCAACCACGCGCGGTCTCGCGCAGGCGGGCTTCCACCGCATCGACCGGCGGAGTCGGCTCGGCCCGGCCACCGGCGGCGGCCTGCGGTGCGGGGGCCGAAGCCGCCGTCTGTGCAGCCGGAGCAACCGGGGCCGGAGCGACCGGAGCCGGCTGGGGGGCGGGCTGCGGATCGGGCCGGTTCAGGCGCAGGGTTTCGGTCGGCGCGGCCGGAGCCGGGGCTACCTCGGTCGCCTGCGGTGCCGGAGCGGCGGCCGGCGGCGTGACCGTCAGCGTCGGGCGGCGTTCCTCGGCCGGCAATTCGGCGGCTTTGGATTCGGTAGCCTTGGCTTCGGGGGCCTTGGATTCAACCTTGGGCTCGGCAGCCGCACGGCGCGAAGCCTTCGGCGCCGGGGCGGGCGATTCGGCGGGAGCGGCTTCGGCGGCCGCTTCGGCCGGGGCAGCGCCAGCTTCATCCTCGCCGGGGGCATCAGCGGCCTCGGCTTTGCGGATGATGTAGGAAATGGCGCTGGGCGTGCATTCGAATTCACGCGCGATCGCCGACAGGGTTACGCCGGAACGGTAACGCTCAAGAATTTGCGGCCACGCCGCCTGCGGAATTCGGCCGCGTTTCTTCGGAGCCTCCGGTTCGGTCCCGGTTTCTGCGTTCATTATGTCGCTCGGTTGCCAAAGTGAATTTTGAGTCATTTGTCAGCTGCTTGGGCCGGATCGCACGCTCCTGACGCGTCGGCACGCGGGCGCGTGCACGAACATCACGTCAAAGTCCGGACTTGCGGGCGATGTTGTCGGTACCGATGAATATCGGGAACTCGCTTGGAAAATACCAGCATAGATTTGCGTGGCAAAGCAAAATTGCGGCTCGATGTGTTGCGCGTGGCCTAACCCCAACGTTCAAACACGGGATGACGCACAACCCCGACGAAGCGGGTGGGGGATTCCAAAGGGATACGCTTTTAAAAAGCACCGGCTTTCCTGTGGGTGGTTTTCAAATTGGGCGGTGGTCCGGAATGCGTTGCGGCGCGTTCTGTTGACAAGACGCGGCCCTGCGCCTTCGAGAACCCCATTTTGAAACTAGGGTTTGAAAATGGAACTCGAAACCAGGGGAAGCGCGTGCCGCCCGATTGCCGGAGTTGATTCATGCCGCATTCATCCGACCGTTCCCGGTGCGTCTCCACGCTTGCACCCCGGCTGGCGCCGTCCGCCGCTGGAGCGGGGCTGGTCGCCCTGACGTTGGCGCTGATGGCGCCGGCCATGCCGGCCGGGGCGCAGGACCCGTCGCCCATCCCCAAGGGCGCCCCCGCCACCTTCGCCGACCTTGCCGAAAAGCAGGTGGACGCGGTGGTCTATATTTCCACCACCCAGGCTCCGCAGCAGAGCGCGCAACGCGGGCAGGACATTCCCGAATTCCCGCCCGGCTCGCCCTTCGAGGAGTTCTTCAAGGAATTTCGCGATCGCCAGCGCGGCCAGCAACAGCAACAGCGCCCGACCACCGCGCTTGGCTCCGGCGTCATCATCGACCCGGCGGGCTATGTGGTGACCAACAGCCACGTGGTGTCGGAAGCCGACGAGATCTCCGTCACCCTGCACGACGGGACCAAACTGCCGGCCAAGCTGGTGGGCACCGACGCGCCGACCGATCTGGCGCTTTTGAAGGTCGAAAGCTCCAAGCCGCTGACCGCCTCCCAATGGGGCGACAGCGACAAGGTCCAGGTCGGCGACTGGGTGGTCGCCATCGGCAATCCCTTCGGGCTCGGCGGGTCGGTGACGGCCGGCATCCTGTCGGCGCGCGCGCGCGACATCCAGCAGGGACCCTACGACGACTATCTGCAGACCGACGCCTCGATCAACCGGGGCAATTCCGGCGGGCCGCTCTACAGCATGGCCGGCGAGATCATCGGCATCAACACGGCGATCTATTCGCCGACCGGCGGGTCGGTCGGCATCGGATTCGCCATCCCGTCCTCCACGGCCCGCCCGGTGATCGAGCAGTTGAAGGAGCACGGGCAGGTGCGGCGCGGCTGGCTGGGCGTTCAGGTGCAGCGCGTCACCCCCGACCTCGCCGAGACGCTGGGCATGGGCGAGCCGAAGGGCGCGCTGGTCACCAGCGTGTCCCCCGACAGCCCGGCGGGCAAGGCCGGCGTCAAGCAGGGCGACATCATCACCCGCTTCGGCGACAAGGACATCGAGCAGATGCGCCAACTGCCGCGCGTCGTCGCGGCGACGCAAATCGGCAAGAATGTCCCCGTGACCCTGCTGCGCGACGGCAAGCCGGAGTCGGTCACCGTCACGGTGGGCGAGCTGGAACCGCAGCCGCAGCAGGTCGCCGCCGGGTCGAGCGGCGAGCCCCGGTCGGCGGCTCCGGTGGAATCCAAGAAGGTGCTGGGGCTAACCCTGGCGCCGTTGACGCCCGGCCTGCGCGAGGCCTTCTCCATCACCCCGGACGTGGAGGGCGTCGTGGTCACCGAGGTGGGCGAGCGCAGTCAGGCGTCCGAGCGGGGAATCGAGGCCGGCGACGTGATCGTCGAGGCCGGGCAGGAGCCGGTGAAAACCCCCGACGAGTTGAACACGCGCATCCAGGAGGCCAGGGACCAGGGCCGCAAGACCGTGCTGATGCTGGTCAGCCGGGACGGCGACCTGCGCTATGTGCCCGTGCCGATCGAAGATAAGAAGGGCTGATACCGAAGGCGTTTGATGGCTTCGTCAAACGCCTTCGGTTCCAACCCGGCAGCACTTTGCGCAGTTCTCGCCCTTTGCCTTTGGCAAAGGGCTGCCGCCAGCGCTTTCATTCTGAAAGCGCGATAGGCAACGTGCGAGAGGGGCATGCGGTCGGCCGAACATGAAGCATTCATGCGTTGGCCGTTTGATTCCCGGTCTTACCTTTTCCTCTACCGTTCGCCGGGCGGTGGCGGTATTTTGCCGCCCGCTTGGCGAATGGGATGTCTTCAGTGAGCGCTCTTCCGGAGGGCCGGCCGCCCGTGCGGCTGTCGGTCGTGGTCCCGGTCTTCAACGAGGCCGAAAACGTTCTTCCCCTGCTTGAGGAAATCGAGCGGGGCGTGGCGGCCCTGGGGGCCTTCGAGGTGATTTTCGTGGACGACGGATCGTCTGACGACACGGTGGCGCGGCTCGCCCCCGCCGTGGCGGCCGGACGCCTGCGCCTGCTGCGCCATGTCCGCCGGTCGGGGCAGAGCGCCGCCGTGCGCACCGGCGTGAAGGCGGCGCGCGGGGAATGGGTCGCCACGCTGGACGGCGACGGGCAGAACGACCCGGCCGACATCCCGAACCTGTTCGCGCTGGTCGCCGATGGCGGGCCGGACACGCCGATGCTGGTCGGCGGCCTGCGCAAGAAGCGTCGCGACATCCTGTCCAAGCGGCTGGCGTCCAAGTTCGCCAACGCCGTGCGCCAGTCCTTTTTGCAGGACGGCTGCACCGACAGCGGCTGCGGGCTGAAGCTGTTCCGCCGCGACGCCTTCCTCGATCTGCCGTTCTTCGGGGCGATGCACCGGTTCCTGCCCGCGCTGTTCAAGGCGCACGGGCATCCCGTCGCCTATGTGCCGGTCAACCACCGCCCGCGCGAGCGCGGCGTCTCCAAGTACAACAACTGGCGCCGTGGCCTGATCGGCGTGGTCGATCTGCTGGGCGTCTACTGGCTGAAGCGGCGCACCGCGCTGTCGCCCGCGGTCGAGGACCGCTGATTCCCTGCGGTTCTCGACCGCAGATTCTATGCGACTGGATGTCTTGATGCTCGAACGCGCCATCGCCTGGTTTCACGACCAAAGCACGACTGATCTGGTGTGGATCGGTCTGGGCTTCTTCGCCCAATTCCTGTTCATGATGCGCTTCGTGGTCCAGTGGATCGCCAGCGAGCGCGCCAAGCGCAGCGTCATGCCGGAGGTCTTCTGGTACTTCTCCATCGGCGGCGGTGCGCTTCTGCTGGCCTATTCGATCTACCGGTTCGATCCCGTCTACATGTTCGGGCAGGGGCTGGGGCTGATCATCTATTTGCGCAACCTCTACTTCGTCTGGACCCACAAGAAGGCGGACGGGGTTGAGACCGCCGAGGCCGGTAAGCCGTGAGCGAGGCGACCATCGGCACCGGAACCATAGAGGCGCCCGCCATCCAGGCCGGGCGTCTGCCGATTCTGGCCTACGCGCTGCTGGCGGTGCTGAGCGTCGCGCTGTTCCTGCCGGGCTTTTTCCAACTGCCGCCCTTCGACCGCGACGAGGCGCGCTTCGCACAGGCGTCCTACCAGATGCTGGAAAGCGGCGATTACGTCGATATCCGCTACCAGGAGGAGGCGCGGCACAAGAAGCCGGTCGGCATCTATTGGCTTCAGGTCGCGGCGACGCATTTCGTTGATGGCCCGAAGGAGATCTGGACCTATCGCATCCCGTCGCTGACCGGCGCGGTGCTGGCCGTGCTGGCGACCGCCTGGGTCGGGGCGCGCATGTTCGGCGGGGCGGTCGGATTCCTCGCCGGGCTGATGATGGCGTCCTGCGTCGTGCTGGGCGTCGAGGCGCGCATGGCGAAGACCGACGCCGTGCTGCTGTCCACCATCGTGCTCGGGCAGGCGGCGCTCGCCAGCCTCTACCTGAACCGCCACGCGCAGCAGTCCGGCTGGGCGCCGCCGCTGGTCTTCTGGATCGCGGCCGGTGTGGGGATCCTCATCAAAGGGCCGATCGTTCTGTTGGTGTCCGGTACGACGGCGCTGGTGCTGGTTGCGCTGGACCGCAAGGCGGGGTGGCTGAAGCGGCTGCGCCCACTGGCGGGATTGGGCATCGTGCTGGCCATCGCCGCGCCCTGGCTGATCGCCATCACCATCAAGACCAAGGGCGCCTTCTTCGCCGAATCCGTCGGGCACGACATGCTGGGCAAGGTGACCAGCGGGCAGGAGAGCAAGGGCCTGCCGCCCGGCTATTACCTGAGCACTTTCTGGGTCACCTTCGCGCCCTGGTCCTTCCTGGCTCTGCTGGCCGTGCCGTGGGTTTGGCTGAACCGCCGCGTCGATGCGGTGCGCTTCTGCATCGCCTGGATCGTGCCGAGTTGGCTGGTGTTCGAGGCGGTGCCGACCAAGCTTCTGCACTACACGCTGCCGGTCTTCCCGGCCATCGCGATCCTGGTCGCGGCGGCATCGCGCGAGCATTTCGCCCGGACGGCGGCAAAGGGCCGCCGCGTGCTGTTCGCCGTGGCGACCGGCTTGGGCTTCGTCGGGTTCGGCGCGCTGGCCTTGGCCGTGGCGGTGATTCCCTGGCTGGTGGATCGTCGGATCGACCCGGTTGCGGTTGCCATGGTGCCGGTCGTGCTCGTGCTGTACGCCCTGGCCGTACGCCTGTTCGCGCAACGCCGGGAGCGGGCCGGGTTCAGCGCGGCCTTGGCGGCGGCAGCGGTGCTGTACGCTGGCACGTACGCGGCGGTTCTGCCGGCCATCGACGGTGTTTGGATCAGCCGGCAGGCGGCGCGGGCGGTCGCGGCGGTGCGCCCCTGCGCCTCCGGCACCGTGGCCTCCGCCGGTTATGCGGAGCCGAGCCTCGTCTTCCTTCTGGGAACGGAAACGCGCCTGACCCACGGCAGTGGCGCGGCCAATCATCTGATGTCCGACCGCGCCTGCGCGCTGGCTCTGGTGGACAGCCGGGAAGAGGCGGAGTTCCGCGCGGCGCTGAGCGGGGCGGAGCCGGTGAAGCTGTCGGAGGTGACGGGCTTCAACTACAACACGGGCAAACGCATCACCCTGAACCTGTACGGGGCGCCCAAGCCATAAGGTTCCCAAACACATTGGTGGGTGCCCGGGCAGGGTAACGCGCCTCCGCCCTGGACGGTTCGCCCGCTTTTGAGGCCGAATCGCGGCTCTTTGCTTCCGAAGATGGATGAAAGGCCGCCGCGTCATGCTTCGTACGATGGCTGTAGCGACCCTGACGGTTCTGGCGTTCGCCGCGCCGGCAAACGCGCAGAAACAGGAATACCCGGCCTGGGTGTTCGACCATATGGTGCCGACCGGCCCCTATATGCGGAACATGGAACAGGCCCAGCCCATTCCGGGGCCGCGCCCGTCCCATTGGGGCGCCATGGGCAACGGCGACCAGCATCGCGCGGGCATGCGCGCCTACGGCACCGACGCGGTCCGAACCACACCCAGCTATTCGCGCACCCAGTCGCTGACGCCCCCGGTGCGCGATGGCCGCGCCGCCGGGCCGGGTCCGGAATTGACGCTGACCACGCCGCGTCAGGTTCAGATCGACTGAGCAACCTCCTCCGGCCGCCACAGCCACGCCGCGCCGCGCACGCCGCTTGAATCGCCGTGCGCGGCGCGGCGCACCGGCGTGTCGATGCGGTCGGAAAAGGCCCAGCGCTTGATGGCCGGCGGCAGGGTGTCGTAGAGCATCGCCACGTTCGACAAGCCGCCGCCCAGCACGATCACGTCCGGGTCGAGAACGTTGACGATGCCCGCCAGCCCGCGCCCCAGCCGGTCCACCAGCCGGTCGAGCGTGGCGCGGCAGGGCGCGTCGCCGGCTTCGGCGCGGGCGACGATCTCCTCTGCGGACAGCGTTTCGCCGGTGACGGCTTTATGGTCGACGGCGACGGCCGGGCCGGACACGAAGGTTTCCAGGCAGCCGTGCTTGCCGCAGTAGCAGGCCGGGCCGGGAAGCTCCCCCTCCGCCGGCCGGGGCCAGGGCAGGGGATTGTGCCCCCACTCGCCGCCCACCGCGTTGCGGCCCGACAGCACCCGCCCGTTCACCACGATCCCGGCCCCGCAGCCGGTGCCGAGGATCGCCGCGAACACCACGCCGCAGCCGGCACCCGCGCCGTCCGCCGCCTCCGACACGGCGAGGCAGTTGGCGTCGTTCTCCACCCGCACCGGACGGCCGAGCGCGTCGGACAGGTCGCGGTCGAACGGTCGCCCGATCAGCCAGGTGGAGTTGGCATTCTTCACCAGCCCCGTGGCCGGCGAGACGATGCCGGGGATACCGACGCCGACCGTGGCACGCCCGCCGCCGGCCGATGCCTCCAGCCCCGCCACCAGTTCCACGATCGTACGTAGCGTGGCGGCATAATCCTCCCGAGGGGTGGCAACGCGGCGGCGGGAAATCTGGTTGCCGTGTCGGTCGAGGACAATTCCCTCGGTCTTCGTGCCGCCAAGATCGATTCCGATGCGGATCATGACCGTTCGCCGGACAGTGAGTGGGATGGAGGTGAAAATACTCGACAATGGCCGGGAACGTCCAAACGAAGCAACCATCGGCAAAAACGCCATGGGCTGGGACAAATCGCCGGGGCGGCGCGGATATGGGTTGACCGCTTCTTCGGATCGAGTAGAACCAGCGAAAGAGAGGGCCGGAATCGGAAGATTTCGCCCGCCAACACGGGCCACCGGAGCCGTACCAACGATGATTCGCCAGCGCGCCGCTCATCGCTCTTCTTCCTTCACCATTGGCCGCGCCGCCGCGGCCGGTCTCGCCGTTCTGATCACCGGCGCCGTCCTGCCGGCCGCCGCCAAGGACGCGGCGAAGGACACGATGCAGGTCGCGGCCAAGCCGCCGGCCGCGCCCAAGCCAGCCGCCTCCAAGCCCGCCGCGAAGTCCTCGGGCAGCAAGGCGCAGGCCTGCTACAACCGGGCTGAGCACGCGGCGGAGCAGACCATCCGCATGCACACCGAAATGATGGTGGTCGGCCTGACCTGCCAGCAGGTGTATCCGGACAAGAAGCCGTTCAACGTCTATCAGGATTTCACGATCAAGCACCGCGCGCTGCTCTCCAATTCGGAGGCGGCGATGATCGACCATTTCCGCAAGGCCGGCGGCGGCAACGCGACCCGTCAGTTCGACATGTTCCGTACGGAGATGGCGAACGAGATCAGCCGGCGCGCGGCGGTGATCGGCACCACGAACTACTGCTACAACTTCGTCGATCGCACCAAGGCGGCGACGGAGATGACGCCGGAGGACATCCGCACCCTGACGGGCGACGAAAAGAACGCCGGCGTGATGCACCTGTCCAGCAAGCCGCTGTGCGACGTGCAGGTGGTCAGCAACCCCGACGCTCCCGTGCATGTCGCGCAGACCCCGCCGAGCCGCACGTCCAAGCCCGCCGCCAAGGCGACCACGGGCAAGGCGACCGCCAAGGCCCCGGCCAAGCCGAAGGAGCCGGCCAAGGCGCAGCAGGCCTCCGCCAATCGCTGAGGCGGTCGGGAACCAAGCCTTCTTTCAAAAGCCCTCTCCGTTCCACGGAGGGGGCTTTTTTCTTTCCAAAAATTACTGATGCCGACTTTTGCAAGTGTAAAGTTCACGCATCTGACATGAATCGATATTGCAAATTGTTGGAAAATTGGTACTACCGAATATCGAATGAATGTTTGCCCTCTTCCCCCTTGAAACGGGCTGGGCTAACGTTCCGACCAGACAACAATCTTGGCCCCGAGCCAATCGGCGCGGGAAGCCAGAGCAGGGAGTGCCTGTTCACGTGACCGGTGTACCGAGCGTGCCCGTCTCGCTCGCCCATGCCTGCGCGAAGCGCTAAGGGCGAGGTGAGGCCATGGATTATTTTCTTCAACAGTTGATCAACGGCCTGTCGCTGGGCGCCATCTACGGCCTCATCGCCATTGGCTACACGATGGTGTACGGCATCATCGGCATGATCAACTTCGCTCACGGCGAAATTTACATGATCGGCGCCTTCGTGGCGCTGATCACCTTTCTGGCCCTGGGGAGCCTGGGGATCACCTGGGTTCCGCTGGCGCTTCTGGTGATGCTGGCGGCGTCGATGCTGTTCACCGCCGTCTACGGCTGGACGGTGGAGCGGATCGCCTACCGGCCGTTGCGCAGTTCGCCACGTCTGGCGCCGCTGATCTCCGCCATCGGCATGTCGATCTTCCTCCAGAACTACGTCCAGATCCTTCAGGGCGCGCGCAGCAAGCCGCTGCAACCGATCCTGACCGGCAATCTGACGATGATGGACGGCGCGGTGTCGGTCAGCTACGTGCGTCTGGCGACCATCGTGATCACGGTGGCGCTGATGTACGGCTTCACCCAGCTGATCACCCGGACCGAACTGGGCCGCGCCCAGCGCGCCTGCGAGCAGGACAAGACGATGGCCGGCCTGCTGGGCGTCAACGTCGACCGCATCATCTCGCTGACCTTCGTCATGGGTGCCGCGCTGGCCGCCGTGGCCGGCATGATGGTGCTGCTGATCTACGGCGTGATCGACTTCTACATCGGCTTCCTGGCCGGCGTTAAGGCGTTCACCGCGGCGGTTCTCGGCGGCATCGGCTCGCTTCCCGGCGCGATGCTGGGCGGCGTCGTGATCGGCCTCATCGAGGCGTTCTGGTCGGGCTACATGGGCAGTGAATGGAAGGACGTCGCGACCTTCACCATCCTCGTGCTCGTCCTGATCTTCCGTCCGACCGGCCTGCTGGGCCGTCCGGAAATCGAGAAGGTGTAAGGCCATGACCGCGATTTCCGTATCCTCCCCGCGCGCCATTGCATGGCCCGCGATCATCAAGGAGGCGGCGCTGACCGCCTTCGTCGCCCTGCTGCTGACGGTTCCGCTGGTCGGCCTGCGCACGGTGGACCGCCCCACCGGCCTGGGTCTGGAGACCCGCTGGAACGAGGTCGTGGCCGCCGTCGGGCTGGTCTTCCTCGGCCGCATCGGCATCTGCCTGATCCGTGAGGGGCAGGGCGTGCTGGTTCTGGTGTTGGCCGCTGCCGCCGCCGCCGCCGGCTTCTTCATCAAGATGCCGACCGAGGCGCTGCGCATCATCCTGATCGTCGGCGGCGCCATCATCGCGATCCGCGCCGCCATGGCGGTGCGCACCGGCCGGTCTAAGCTGTCCCAGGCCGAGCGCGACAAGCGCATGGACCGCATCGCCGCCAAGGTGCAGGACGCATCCCGCTGGCTGGGTCCGATCGGCGTGGTGCTGGCTCTGGCCTTCCCGTTGACCCCGCTGGCCGACCGCCAGCTGCTGGACATCGGCATCCTGCTGCTGACCTACGTCATGCTGGGCTGGGGCCTGAACATCGTGGTCGGCCTCGCCGGCCTTCTCGACCTCGGCTACGTCGCCTTCTACGCGGTGGGCGCCTACAGCTACGCGCTGCTGGCCCACTATTTCGGGTTGAGCTTCTGGCTGTGTCTGCCGCTGGCCGGCCTGCTGGCGGCCTTCTCGGGCGTGCTGCTGGGCTTCCCGGTGCTGCGTCTGCGCGGCGACTATTTCGCCATCGTGACGCTGGGCTTCGGTGAGATCATCCGCATCATCCTCGTGAACTGGTACCAGTTCACCGGCGGCCCCAACGGCATCTCCGGCATTCCGCGCCCCAGCTTCTTCGGCATCGCCGACTTCACCCGCACCCCGGCGGAGGGCACGATGGCCTTCCACGAGATGTTCGGGCTGGAGTTCAGCGCGCTGCATCGGATCATCTTCCTCTACTACCTGATCCTGGTGCTGGCGCTGGTCGTGAATTTCTTCACGCTGCGTGTCCGCAAGCTGCCGCTCGGCCGCGCGTGGGAGGCCCTGCGCGAGGACGACATCGCCTGCGCGTCGCTGGGCATCAACCGCACCAACATGAAGCTGGCCGCCTTCGCCATCGCGGCGATGTTCGGCGGCTTCGCCGGCTCCTTCTTCGCCACGCGCCAGGGCTTTATCAGCCCGGAGAGCTTCACCTTCATCGAATCGGCGATCATCCTCGCCATCGTGGTGCTGGGCGGCATGGGCAGCCAGATCGGCGTGGTCGTGGCGACCCTGCTGGTCATCGGCCTGCCGGAAGCGTTCCGCGAACTGGCCGACTACCGCATGCTGGCCTTCGGCATGGGCATGGTCCTCATCATGCTGTGGCGTCCGCGCGGCCTGCTGGCCCACCGCGATCCCACCATCCTTCTCTATGGCCGCAAGGGTAAGGGCGCGGGCGGTCCGGCCGCCGGCACCGCCGCGGCCGGCGGCGAGGGCATCGCCGGGGGGAGGGCGAAGTGATGACAGACCTTTCCATGACCCCCACTGTGAAAAACGACACGCCCCTCCTGACGGTCGAACACCTCACCATGCGCTTCGGCGGCTTGGTGGCGGTGAACGATGTCTCCTTCACCGCGCGCAACAGCGAGATCACCGCGATCATCGGCCCGAACGGCGCGGGCAAGACCACGCTGTTCAACTGCATCACGGGCTTCTACTCCCCGACGGTCGGCCGGATGACTCTGCGCCACCCCGACGGCAAGGAGTTCCTGCTGGAGCGGATGCCGGGCTACCGCATCTCGCAGCAGGCCAGCGTCGCGCGCACCTTCCAGAACATCCGCCTGTTCGGCGGCATGAGCGTTCTGGAAAACCTGATGGTCGCCCAGCACAACAAGCTGATCAAGGCGTCGGGCTTCTCCATCGCCGGTCTGCTGGGCCTGCCCAGCTACACCAATGTGGAGCGCGAGTCCGTCGAACTGGCGAAATACTGGCTGGACCGCGTGCGGCTGCTGGAGTTCGCCGATTGGGAAGCCGGCAATCTCCCCTACGGCGCCCAGCGCCGTCTGGAGATCGCGCGCGCCATGTGCACCGAGCCGGTGATGCTCTGCCTGGACGAACCGGCCGCCGGCCTAAACCCGCGCGAGTCGGCCGACCTTGCCGAGATCCTCACCTTCATCCGTGACGACCACAAGACGGGCGTGCTCCTGATCGAGCACGACATGAGCGTCGTGATGACCATTTCCGACCACGTCGTGGTGCTCGACTACGGGCGCAAGATCTCCGACGGCGACCCGCATTTCGTGAAGAACGACCCGGCGGTGATCCGCGCCTACCTCGGCGAAGAGGAAGGCGAGGAGCTTCCGCCGGAGATCGCCGCCGACCTGCCCGAAGTCGCCAAGCGCGCCGAAGAGGGGGCCTGATCCATGCTGAAGGTATCGGGCGTCCACACCTTCTACGGCGCCATCGAGGCGCTGAAGGGCATCGACATCGAGATCGGGTCGGGCGAGATCGTCTCGCTGATCGGCGCCAACGGCGCTGGCAAGTCCACCCTCCTCATGACCATCTGCGGCAACCCGCGCGCCCGCATGGGCCGGGTGTATTTCGAGGGGGAGGACATCACCGACCTGCCCACCTACGAGATCGTCCGCCGCGGCATCGCCCAGTCTCCCGAAGGGCGACGGATTTTCCCGCGCATGAGCGTGCTGGAAAATCTCCAGATGGGCTCCATCACCGCCAAGCCGGGCAGCTTCGCCACGGAGCTGGAGCGGGTGCTGACGCTGTTCCCGCGCTTGAAGGAGCGCATCAACCAGCGCGCCGGCACCATGTCCGGCGGTGAGCAGCAGATGCTCGCCATCGGCCGCGCGCTGATGAGCCAGCCGCGCCTGCTGCTGCTGGACGAGCCGTCGCTGGGCCTCGCCCCCCTGGTCGTGAAGCAGATCTTCCAGGCGGTGAAGGACATCAACCGCGAGCAGAAGATGACCGTGTTCATGGTGGAGCAGAACGCCTTCCACGCGCTGAAGCTGGCCCATCGCGGCTACGTCATGGTCAACGGCAAGGTGACCATGTCGGGCACGGGGGCGGAGCTGCTCGCCAACGAGGAAGTGCGCTCGGCCTATCTGGAAGGAGGTCACTGATGGACGGCATTCTCGGCTCAAGCCTTCCGGTCTTCCTGGGCCTGACCGTGCTGGTGTTCGGCGGCTGCGGCATCCTGACCGGCCAGACCCTGGCGGAAGGCTGGAAGCCGCAATGGGTGGTCTTTTCCTACATCCTGCTGCTGGGCGCCGGCGACCGCTTCCTGACCTGGGGCCTGTTCGGCGGGGAACTGCTGTCGCTCTACGGATTCGTGGTGCACACGGTGGTGATCGGCGCGATCACGCTGACCGCCTACCGCATTGCGCTCGCGCGGCGGATGGTTACCCAGTATCCATGGTTGTACGAACGATCAGGTCCATTCGGCTGGCGCGAACGTGTGGGCGGTCATCTCGCCGAGTGAGGGTGCCTCTGACCTATCCAAATCGGATAGTTGGGGTGGTGAAACTGTCGCACTTGGTGACAGTCGAGGTATAGTAGAAGCTTAATCCGCCGGGGCGTTTCCCAGAGGGCTCCCACCAGAGGGCTCCCCG
The DNA here is from genome assembly GCF_017876165.1 of Azospirillum soli. GTDB lineage: Bacteria > Pseudomonadota > Alphaproteobacteria > Azospirillales > Azospirillaceae > Azospirillum > Azospirillum soli. The sequence continues at coordinate 43,725 of NZ_JAGINQ010000004.1, read as the reverse complement.
AGGGACCCGGCGGGCAAGGCCCCAAGCGGGGGGTCCGCGTGACGACTTATAACAGGGAGCAAACAAACGTCATGAAGTACAAGCTGTCCCTCCTCGCCGCGGTCGCGGCGACCGCGCTGACCGCCACGGCGGCCAAGGCCGACATCGCGGTGGCCACCGCTGGCCCGATCACCGGTCAGTACGCCACCTTCGGCGAGCAGATGAAGAAGGGCATGGAGCAGGCCGTTGCGGACATCAACGCCGCCGGCGGCGTCCTCGGCCAGAAGCTGAAGATGGAAGTGGGCGACGACGCGTGCGATCCGAAGCAGGCCGTCGCGGTCGCCAACGACCTCGCCAAGAAGGGCGTGAAGTTCGTCGGCGGTCACTTCTGCTCGGGCTCGTCGATCCCGGCGAGCCAGGTCTACGCCGAGGAAGGCGTCCTGCAGATCTCCCCGGCCTCGACCAACCCGAAGCTGACCGAGCAGGGCCTGAAGAACGTCTTCCGCGTCTGCGGCCGTGACGACCAGCAGGGCCAGATCGCCGGCAAGTACCTCCTTGAGAAGTACAAGGGCAAGAACGTCGCCATCCTGCACGACAAGTCGGCCTACGGTAAGGGCCTCGCCGACGAGACGCAGAAGGCGCTGAACGCCGGCGGCCAGAAGGAGAAGATCTACGAGGCCTACACCGCCGGTGAAAAGGATTACTCGGCGCTCGTCTCCAAGCTGAAGCAGGAAGCCATCGACGTCGTCTACGTCGGCGGCTACCACACCGAAGCCGGCCTGCTGGCCCGCCAGATGAAGGACCAGGGCCTGAACGCCCCGATCGTCTCCGGCGACGCGCTGGTCACCAACGAGTACTGGTCGATCACCGGTCCGGCCGGCGAAGGCACCATGATGACCTTCGGCCCGGATCCGCGCGAGATGCCGGAAGCCAAGGAAGCCGTCGAGAAGTTCCGCAAGGCCGGCTACGAGCCGGAGGGCTACACCCTCTACACCTACGCCGCCCTGCAGATCTGGGCCGAGGCGGCCAAGCAGGCCAACTCGACCGACGCCGCCAAGGTCGCCGAGGTGCTCCGCAAGAACACCTACAACACGGTGATCGGCAAGATCGGCTTCGACGCCAAGGGCGACGTGACCACCCCGGCCTACGTCTGGTACCGCTGGAACAACGGCCAGTACGCCCAGGTCAAGTAAGCCCCAGGTGAAGTAAGCCAGGGTCAAGCAAGACCGGAACGGTCGAACGATCAAAAGGTCCGGCGGGCAACCGCCGGGCCTTTTTCGTTCAGGCATTTTCCGCTGCAGGGCCGCGGGCTGGTCAGGTCGCCAGACTTTCGGAAAGCGGGGCGCCGCCGGTCGTGGGCGGCGGCATGTGCTGCGGTCTCTGTTCCAGCAGCTGTTCGGAGGTGTGCAGCACGTCACGCCAGAAGGCGGCGGCCCGGAGGTTGTTGGCAGCCGTCAATTCCACAAGGCGGACGCGGCTGATGCGGATAGCGGACTCGCCAAGTTCTTCCACCAGGCGAGTCGCGAACAGAAGCACGTCGTGGTCGATCTTCATGACGCCACTAAACACCATCGGCGGAGGTTTGTTCCACACCGGGTCCGGAGAGCCCGCCGGGGGCATCGGGGCTGCCCTGTTGTGAACCGGCCGCTGCCCTGGATGTTGCCCCCTTGTTGCAGACCGGCTACATCCGGTCTGCGCCTTGCGTCTGTCCCATAACGGACACTCGCCATGGCAGGTCCGTTTCGTGTTTGATCCGTTTCGTGTTTGAATAGCGTGCCGGGGCCATGAGAGTTGCCCCGGTTACTCGGGTTTTGGAGAGCTGTCATGCGCAGGAAGCGCGAAGTCGTCGAAGGCCAGATGTACCGGAAATTGGGGCCCGGCGGCGGGATCTGGGAAGTGGTCGCCATCCGCAAGGACGGGCTTGGGACCCAGCACGCCCAGATGAAGCGGGCGGACGATCCCAAGACCTTGAAGACGCTGGCGGTCGCGGCGCTGCTCGACCCCAGCCAGTTCGAAATGGTCGTCGAACAGTAACCCTTACGCCCTGGCGTAAAGGTCGGCACCGTCCGGACCGGGCGTGCGCGTCAGCGCTCCCCGGCGGACGAGGTGGTTGAGGTGCGCGATCGCCTCGCCCACCGCGAACACCATCTGGTGCGCATCGAGGTCCGGGGGAAACAATGCCCCCGCGACCTGTGCCGCCGTGCGCGGCGTGGCGCACAAGGCCGCGATCTCGACCAGCCGTTCCTCATGATGCTGCTGCAATGCGGCCAGCCTCCGGTGCAGTCCGTGGAACGGGCGCCCGTGCGAGGGCAGCACCAGCATGTCCTCCGGCAGCTCCAACAGAGGCTCGAAGGAGGTCAGGAAGTCGGTCAGCGGATCGGCGTCGGGCTCGTTCGCCCAGACGCTGATGTTCGGGCTGATGCGCGGCAGCACCTGATCGCCCGAAATCAGCACGGGCTTCTCGCCGAGGCGGAACAGGCACACCGGTTCCGGCGTGTGGCCGCCGCCGACGATCACCCGCCACGGCGCATCGCCGATCTCCACCGCATCGCCGTGGCGCAGCCGCGTCAGCGTTGACGGCACCTCGTGGATCGAGCGCGCGTAGGCGTTTCCTCGTCCCAGCACCGCCGCGAGCGCCCCCGATTCGAGCCCGGCGCGCCGGTAGAACCGCTCCACCGCCGCTGCTTGCCCTGCCGAACTGTCGTTCTTCAGCGCGCGGGCGAGCAGCCAGTCGGTCAGGCTGCAGGCGAAGCCGGCGCCGGTGCGCTCCGCCAGCCAGCCGGCCAGCCCGATGTGGTCGGGGTGGAAATGCGTGGCGATGACCCGCGTCACCGGCCGTCCGCCCAGCGCATCGCCCAGCAGATGCTCCCACGCCGCGCGCGTGCGCGGATCGTCCAGGCCGGTGTCCACGATGGTCCAGCCGGGGGAACCCTCGATCGCCCACACGTTCACATGGTTCAGCCGGTAGGGCAGGGCCAGGCGGATCCACAGCAGGCCGGGTTCCACCGCCACGAACTCCCCATCGCCGGGCTGTCCGTCCAAAGGGTAGGAAAGTTCGTCGTCTTGCGGGCGGGTCATTCGAGGCCTAATCCTTTGCGCGGGAAGGGGTGTTAACAAACGGCTGCAAAAATGCAACAGGGCTGGAGTTCTTACAACAGGGGTCTTGAGACCTTCGAAAGTAACTGATATCTCCGGAACCAGACGTTTCAACCGCCGACGGAACGCGGCGGGCTCGCTCGGCGACGGCAAGCGAGGATTGTGCAGGGGGCTCGCCCCGAAGATGCACGGTTCTGTGTCCGCCGCCCTCTGGTGGTTCACATCGACCGGCCCGACAACGCCGTCAACAAGGGAAAGAAGAAAATGACTCTGCGTGGGATTTTGCTCGGCACGGCTGTCGCGGTCATGCTCCCGACCGCTGCCATGGCCGCCCCCGAGGGCTTCTACGTCGGTGCTGGCGCTGGCGTGAACTGGACCCGTGACGCCGACATCGAACTCGAAGGCACCCCGTTCTCGCTGACGGCCGACCACAAGATCGGCGGCGTCGCGAACCTGTCGGCCGGCTACGCGACCTCCTACGGCCTGCGTCCGGAGCTGGAGTTCGCCTGGCGCTGGCGCAACTCGATCAAGGGCACCGAGAGCGCGACCCCGGGCCTGAGCGGCATGACCGGCAAGCAGTCGTCGATCGCGTTCATGGGCAACCTGCTCTATGATATCGACACCGGCACCGCCTTCACCCCGTACATCGGCGCCGGCGCCGGTATCTCGCAGGTTCGCCTGAACCTCGGCGGCTTCAGCGACAAGGATTGGGTGTTCGCCTACCAGGGCATCGCCGGTGTTGCCTACAACATCACCAACGCCCTGGCCCTCACCGTCGACTATCGCTACTTCGGCACCGTCGATCCGAAGTTCGACATGGGCGGCACCAACGTGAAGGGCGAGTACCAGAACCACACCATCCTCGCCGGCCTGCGTTACAGCTTCGGTGCTCCGGCCGCTGCCCCGGCCGCCGCTCCGGTTGCCCCGGCCGCTGTCCAGCAGCAGGCTCCGCAGACCGAATACCTGGTGTTCTTCGACTGGGACAAGGCCAACATCACCCCGGTCTCCGACAAGATCATCGGTGACGCCGCCGCCGCCGCCGGCAAGGTCCGCGCCGTCAGCATCCACGTGATCGGCCACACCGACACGTCGGGCTCGCCGGCCTACAACCAGAAGCTCTCGCTCCGCCGCGCCGACGCGGTGAAGAACGCTCTGACCGCCAAGGGCGTCCCGGCCAACCAGATCACGGTTGAGGGCAAGGGCGAGACCCAGCTGCTCGTCCAGACCGGTGCGAACGTGCGTGAGCCGTCGAACCGTCGCGCGCAGATCCTCATCCGCGTGAAGTAATCCGGCGGACGGCCGGGCCTTCGGGAACGGCCGCCAACCAAAGGGTTCCGGAAAGGGCGTCGCATCCGCGGCGCCCTTTTCGCATGCGCGCTCCTCGGGCAGAATGGCCGCCTCGCACGAGGGGTGCCATGCCGGTCGCCGTCATCATTCCCACGCTGAACGCCGCGCCGCTGCTGCCGGCCACGCTGGCCGCGCTGGACGGCTTTGGGCGCGTCGTGGTGGCGGATGGCGGGTCGGCGGACAGCACCCGCGATCTGGCGCGCGCGGCCGGCGCGCTGGTGGTGAAAGCCCCGCGCGGGCGCGGGCCGCAACTCGTTGCCGGGGCCGCCGCGACGGATGCGCCGTGGCTGCTGTTCCTGCACGCCGACACCCGCCTTGGAGTCGGCTGGCGCGACGCGGTGGAGCGGTTCATCGCGAAGCCTGAAAGCACGGATCGCGCCGCTTACTTCCGCCTGCGCTTCGCCAGCGAGCACCCGTCCGCGCGTCGTATCGAGCGTCTGGCCGCGTGGCGGGCGCGAAGGCTGGGGTTGCCCTACGGCGACCAGGGATTGCTGATCGCGCGGAGCCTCTACGAGGCGCTCGGCGGCTATCGTCCGCTGCCGCTGATGGAGGACGTGGACTTCGTGCGCCGAATCGGGCGAAACCGCTTGGTGGAACTGCCGGCGGAGGCCGTCACAGCGGCCACCCGGTACGAACGGGACGGCTGGTGGGCGCGTCCGGCGCGCAATCTGGCCTGCCTGTCGCTCTATTTCGCCGGCGTACCGCCCCGGCTGATCAAGCGGATGTACGGATGAGGCGCCGCAACCACCTGATCGTCTTCGCCCGTCCGCCCAGACTCGGGCGCGGCAAGCGGCGACTCGCCGCCGGGATCGGGGCCGTGGCGGCGTGGCGGTTCTACCGGACGGTGCTGGCCGGCCTGCTCAGGCGGCTGGAGCGCGATCCGCGCTGGGTGCTGTGGCTGGCCGTCACGCCGGACCGTGCCGTGCACGAACGCGGCTGGCCGATCCGGCACAAGGAACGGCGGGTCGGGCAGGGGAGTGGTCACCTCGGCCGGCGCATGGCTCGGGCCATGGCCGGGCGACCGCCGGGTCCGGTGGTGCTGGTCGGCAGCGACATTCCCGACATCCGGCCGAATCACATCGCCGAAGCGTTCCGCCTGCTGGGGCGGCACGACGTCCTGTTCGGGCCGGCGGAGGACGGTGGCTATTGGCTGGTCGGCGCGCGCCGCACGGCCGCCCTGCCGGCCGGCCTGTGCGAGGGTGTGCGCTGGTCCACGCGGCATGCCTTGGCCGACACCCTGGCCAGCCTGCCGCCCGGCACCTCAGTCGGCTTCGCCGCGACCCTGGACGATGTGGACGACGCGGCTTCCTACCGCCGCTGGCGGGCGCTCACGCAGGTTTGAGCGGGCGGGGCTTGCCGGGGCCGGTCCCGTGCCGCCATCTTGAGGCAAAACAAACGGGAATCCGCCATGCGCCTCGTGTCTCGTCTGCTGATCGCGCTCGTCCTGCTGGCCGCCGGTCCGGCCGCCGCGCAATCCTGGGCGGAGATATCGGGCAAAGCGCGCGGGCAGACCGTCTATTTCAACGCCTGGGGCGGCTCGACCAAGGCCAACGACTACATCGCCTGGGTCGGGGAGCAGGTGAAGGCCCGTCACGGAATCGAGCTTCGCCATGTCAAGGTGACGGACATCGCCGAGACGGTCGCCCGCGTCCTGGCCGAAAAGACCGCCGGGCGGATGGAGGGCGGCTCCGCCGACCTGCTGTGGATCAACGGCGAGAATTTCGCGGCGATGAAGGCCAACGGCCTGCTCCACGGCCCCTTCACGCAGGCGTTGCCGAACATGGCGCTGGTGGACACGGCGGGCAAGCCGACGACGGTGGACTTCACCGTGCCGGTGGACGGCTACGAGGCGCCCTGGTCCATGGCGCAACTGGTGTTCGTGCGCGACACCGCCGTCTTGCCGGACCCGCCCACCAGCATTCCGGCGCTGCTGGACTGGGCCAAGGCCAACCCCGGCCGCTTCACCTATCCGCAGCCGCCGAACTTCCTCGGCACGACCTTCCTGAAGCAGGCGCTGATCGCCCTGACCGACGACCCGGCAGCGTTGACGAAGCCCGTCGAATCGGCGGCGTTCGAGCGGGTGACGGCGCGGCTGTGGCCCTACCTCGACGCGTTGCATCCGCTGCTGTGGCGGCAGGGCCGCGTCTTCCCGGCCAACGGACCGGACCAGCGCCGTTTGCTGAACGACGGGGAAATCGACATCTCACTGGCCTTCAGCGCCCTGGAGGCGGCGAGCGCCATCGAATCCGGCCTGCTGCCGGCGACGGCGCGGGTCTACACGCTGAACAACGGCACCATCGGCAACGCCAACTTCGTCGCCATCCCCTTCAACGCTCGCGCCAAGGAGGCGGCGATGGTTGTCGCCGACTTCCTGCTGTCGCCGGAGGCGCAGGCGCGCAAGCTCGACCCGCGCCATTGGGGCACCGGTACGGTGCTGGACTTGGACAAGCTGTCCGCCGACCAGCGCGCGCTGTTCGACGCGGTGCCGAAGCACCCCGCCGCCCCCGCGCTCGATTCGCTTGGCCCCGCCCTGCCGGAACCGCACCCGTCCTGGATGGAGCGCATCGAGAAGGAGTGGGCGCGCCGCTACGCCGCCGGATGACCAGCCCGGCGCGCGCGGCGCTGCTCGGCCAGCTCGTCGATGACCGGGGCGAGCACCGCCTCATGAAACCGGTCGCAGCCGATGCACAGGTTGCGGTAGGGGCGCCCTTGCGGCGTCGTGGTCGCGCAGGACGCCAGGAAGTCGTCCACGCTCCACCCCATGGTCAGGCCCATCCGCTCCGGCCGGCCGGCGGAGATCGCCTCGAACGCCGGGTGGCCGGCGAGGCTGTCCAGGATCCCGATCAACGGTTCCTCGGTCAGGTTGCCGATGGCCCGCCGGGTCTTCATGCAGCAGGGATAGACGGACCCGTCCGGCTCCACCGCCACCTCCGACCCGTTGAAGCCGTGGCGCAGAAAACCCAGGCCGCCGGACCACGCGTTGCAGAAGTTGTCGGCCAGTGTGGCGGTGGACAGCCCGTTCTCCCACGCCCGGCCGCGCGGCCAGATCTTGCCGATCCAAACGTCCGGAGTGGCGCCGAAGAAGGAATAGGTGGGGCCGGGTGCCGGTGCCGCCGCTGTGCCGGCCTGCATCCCGGAACGGTCGAACAGGGCGGTCAAGTCGGCGCGCAGGACATCCTTTTTGTTCCCCTGCATGCCGACGTGGAAATCGTCCAGACCGGAAACGGAGATGTGGTCGGCGCCGGCGTGCAGCAATTCCCCGACGATGGTCTCGGTGACGAGGTCGCCCGTCGTCTGCACCACCAGCCGCACGTCGCGCCCATAACGGTCGCGCAGGCGCTTCAGCGTCGGGTAGAGCACACGCTCGCGCACGGGATCGACCAGCACGTCGCCGCCGGCCAGGATGATCCGCCCGACCTTGCGGCGCGGCTCGCCCGCCTCGTCCACATCGGACAGGTCGCGGTAGAGCATGGTGTCGGGGAAATGGTCGATGATGCGCGGGGCATTCGCCTCGGCTTCCCGCACCACGGCCTCCAGCGCGTCGCCGACGTAGGGGCGGAAGCGGTCCTCGTAACAGTGCTTGCACCGGCGGTGGCAGGCCCAACTGAGCACGTAATAGATCGACTCCACGCGCGGCTCCGGATTTTCAGCGTTGCAGGGAAGGTAGGGCGCCAGGGCGCCGAGGGGAATGGGGGCACGCATCACGCTCCTGTCAGTCACGTCCTTGTGAGAGGGCGCTAGGTGCTCTTCCCCATCATCACCGCCGTTCTGTTCCTGGCGCCTATCGCCGTCGGGCTGCTGGGCACGCTGCTGCCGTCCTTCGGCATCCTGCCGGCCCTGGGTGGGGTGGAGCCAAGCATTCAGCCGTGGCGCGACCTGTTCGCCACGCCGGGACTGTGGACGGCGTTGCGGTTGACCGTCACGACCGGACTGGCCGCGACGCTGCTGTCCTTCCTCCTCGCGGTTGGTTTCTGCGCGGCCTGGCAGGGGAGCCGCTGGTTCGCGCGGCTGCAACGGCTGCTGCCCCCGCTGCTCGCCGTGCCGCACGCGGCCTTCGCCATCGGCTTCGCGTTCCTGGTGGCGCCCAGCGGGTGGGTGGTGCGTCTGCTCTCGCCCTGGGCGACGGGCTGGACCCGGCCGCCGGACCTTCCCCTGATCCAGGACCCCTGGGGCATCGCGCTGACGCTGGCCTTGGTGGTGAAGGAGGTGCCATTCCTGGTGCTGATGATCGGCGCTGCCTTGGCGCAGACGCGCGCCGACCGGCTGCTGGCAGGCGCGCGGGCGCTGGGCTATGGGCCGGTGACCGGCTGGGTGAAGGTCGTGCTGCCGCTGGTTTACCGGCAGGTGCGCTTGCCGGTTTTGGCGGTGCTGGCCTATTCGCTGTCGGCGGTGGAGCCGGCGCTGGTGTTGGGGCCGTCCACGCCGCCGCCGCTGACGCCGCTGGTCCTGCGCTGGTTCGCCGACCCGGACCTGTCCATGCGCTTCCGCGCGGCGGCCGGCGCGGTGTTGCAGTTGGGCGTCGTGGTCGGCGGAATCGGCGTCTGGTGGCTGGCGGAGCGGATCGTCGCCGTGAAAGGGCGGCGTTGGGCCGTCGCGGGTGCGCGGGGCGGACGCGGGGCGGGGGCACGTCTGGCCGGTGGCGGAGCGATGGCCCTCGCCGTGCTGGTCTCGGTTGCGGCGGTAGCGGTGCTGGCCGTCTGGGCCTTCGCACGAAACTGGCGGTTCAATGAGGCTTTTCCGGGCGCTTGGAGCCTCGACACGGTGGGGCGCACGCTGCCGCAACTGACGGAACCAGCCTGGACCACGCTCGTCATCGCCGTCGCGGCGGTGCTGATCGGGCTGGTGCTGGTGGTCGGCTGCCTGGAGCACGAACGGCGTGGCGGCGCCGCGCTCGGCCGCCGGGCGCTGTGGCTGATTTACGCGCCGTTGCTGGTGCCGGGCGTCGGGTTTCTGTTCGGCATTCAGGTGGTGTTAGTGGCGAGTGGGCTTGATGGCTCCTGGGCGGCGCTGGTGTGGGTGCATCTGCTCTATGTGCTGCCCTATCTGTACCTGACTCTGGCCGATCCGTGGCGGGCGCTGGACGAGCGGTACGAGCGCACCGCGCGCTCGCTCGGCGCCTCGGCGTCGCGGGCCTTCTGGCGGGTGCGGGCGGCGATGCTGCTGCGGCCCATCCTGACCGCCTGCGCGGTCGGTTTCGCGGTCAGCGTCGGACAGTATCTGCCTACCCTGTTCGCGAGCGGCGGGCGCATGGCGACTCTGACGACGGAGGCCGTAGCCCTGGCGTCGGGTGCCGACCGGCGGGTGACGGCGGTGTACGCCTTCGCGCAGGCAGCCTTGCCGCTGCTGGCCTTCGCGGCGGCGCTGGCGGTGCCGGCTTGGGCCTACAGAAACCGGAAGGGCATGCGATGACGGATCTGACGCTGGACGGAATCACGTTGGAGGTCGCCGGGCGCCGTGTGGTCGGGCCGGTCAGCCTCGCTGTGCCGGCCGGTCGGGTGGTGACCGTCATGGGGCCGTCCGGCTGCGGGAAATCCAGCCTGCTGGCCTTCGTCTCCGGCGCGCTGGACCCCGCCTTCCGGGCAAGGGGGCGAGTCGCGCTGAACGGGCGCGATCTGGACGGGCTGCCGCCCGAACGGCGGCGGGTCGGTATCCTGTTCCAGGACGATCTGCTGTTCCCGCACCTCTCCGTGGGAGAGAACCTCGCCTTCGGCCTGCCGGCCTCGGTGAAGGGGAGGGAGGCGCGGCGTGCGGCGGTGGAACGGGCGCTCGGCGAATGCGGGCTGGCGGGTTTCGCCGATCGCGATCCGGCCACCCTGTCGGGCGGGCAGCGGGCGCGGGTGGCGCTGATGCGCACGCTGCTGTCGGGGCCGGAGGCGCTGCTGCTGGACGAGCCCTTCGGTAAGCTGGACATGGACCTGCGGGCGCAAATGCGCGCTTTCACCTTCGGGCACGCGCGGCAAGCTGGGCTGCCGACCCTGCTGGTCACCCACGACGCGGCCGATGCGGAGGCGGCCGGCGGGCCGGTGCTGCGGTTGGATGGCGCGGCCGTATAGAGAAACACGCATCAGGTGTGGCGCGAAACGTTCGGGCGGCGTATGAGGTTGACACCGATTCGCACTTTGGTCCCGAGACGCGCCATGCAGGTATTGATTGCCGACGACCACTCCATCGTCCGCAGCGGCTTGACCCACCTTGTGGGAGAGCTGAACGAGGACGCGCGCGTGGACGCCGCGACCAGCTTCGACCAGCTGAACCAAATGCTGAGCGGCGGCGGGCCTTACGACCTCATCATCATGGACCTGCGCATGCCCGGCATGAGCGGCCTGGACGATGTGGAGGATCTGGTGCGCCGCGTGGCGCCGGTTCCGGTCGTGGTCTTCTCGATGATCGAGTCGCCGGACGAGATGCGCGCAGTGCTGTCGCGCGGCGTGCGCGCCTTCATACCGAAATCCACCGACGACGTTCTGGTGGTGAACATCCTGCGCCTCGTTCTGGCCGGCGGGTCCTACGTGCCGCCGGTTCTCGGCATGCCGGGCGTGACCAGCGCCCCGGCGGCCAAGCCGCAGCAGCCCAGCGTCTTCGACGGCATGACCCGCCGCCAGCTGGAGGTGCTGGACCTCCTGGCCCAGGGGCTGTCGAACCAGGAGATCGGGGAGCGGCTGGGACTCAACCTCTCCACCGTGAAGACCCACGTCACCGGCGTTCTGAAGGCGCTGGGCGTCGGCAGCCGCACGCAGGCCGTTCTGCTGGTGAAGGAATCAGGCCGCGACCGTCTGGTTTGAATTTGAAGTAACCACCAGCGGCACCCCCACCGCGAACACCGACCCGCGCCCCTCGACCGAGCGCACCGCCAGCGTGTGGCCGAGCAGACGGGCCAAGCGATCCACGATGGCGAGGCCAAGCCCGATCCCCTCGCTGCGGTCGCGGTCGGGGCGGTCGAGCTGCACGAACTCCTCGAAGATGCGGCGGCGGTCGGATTCGGCGATGCCGCGCCCGGTGTCGTAGACCTCGATCCACAGCGTGTCACCGCGTCGGCGGCAGCCCAGCAGCACGCCGCCCTCTTCCGTGTAGCGCACGGCGTTGGCGATCAGGTTGCGGACGATCCGCTCCAGCAGGAAGGGGTCGGATCGCACCGTGGCGTCGGTGGGGACGACCTGTAGGCGCAGGTTCTTGGCTTCCGCCAGAGCGGCGAATTCCGATTCCAGCTGGTCGAACAGCGGCTCCAGCGGCACGTCGGCGAGCTTGGCCTCCACCACGCCCGATTCCAGCTTGGAGATTTCCAGGATCGCGTTCAGCAGGTCGCGCATGGACCGCTGGGCCAGCCGCATGTCCTTGACCAGCGCCTGCCCGCGCGGCGTCTGGATCTGCCGCTCCAGCATGCCGGTGAACATGTTGATGGCCTCCAGCGGCTGCTTCAGGTCGTGGCCGGCGTGGGACAGGAAGCGGGACTTGGCGCGGTGCGCCTGCTCGGCGGCCTCCTTGGCGGCGTGCAGTTCGGCGGTGCGGGCGCGGACCTGGGCCTCCAGCGTTTCGTTGGCCTGCTCCAGTTCCTCCGTCATGCGGGTGATCTCGGCGAACTGGCGCTGCACATGCCGGGTCATCGGGCGGAAGATCACCAGCGCCTCGACGCACAGCGTCAGCAGCGTCAGGGCAAGCGCGGCGATGCCCAACTTGTGCAGCATGGCGAATCCGCTCTCGCCCGTCGCCTGATAGCGCGCCACCATGTCATCCAGCCGCGCCAGCAGCGGGCCGAGCGCCTGGTGGGTGATGTAGGCGGGCTCCTTCATGTCCGGCGGCAGGCCGGACGGCCCTTCCGCGATCACGGCGCGCAGCGCCGCGATGTAGCGCAGCACCAGCCCGTTCAGCGGCTCCGGCCCGTCGAAGTAGAGGTCGCGGACGGCCATGCCCAGCGCCGGCTCTTCGCCGGTGCCGGTCAGGCGGCGGTGCGCGTTCTCGAACAGCTCCGTCGCCTCGGTCAGGCGGCCGGTGATCTCCTCGCGGTCGGCGTCCGTTTGCGCATGCCGAAGCTGTTCGACCAGCAGGGCCGTGCGCTGGGACAGCATGCGCTGGCGGCCGGAGATGTTGACGACCTCCAGCATGTCCGCGTGCTGGTTGATGACCCGTTCGGTCATCAGGAAGCCCGCCAGCGTGCAGAGCGCGATCACCGCCAGCGCAAGGCTGTAGCGGAGCGTCATCCACCGCGCGGTGGTCTTCCCGATGGGCACCATGCTGTCCGTTCCTGCGCTGAAAACGCCCCCGAAGGGAAGGGTTGGGATGAGGGAGCGGCCAACAACCGGGCCAGCCTCACCACCGTGACCGCGGCATCGTGTGCGCCGCCACGCACAGCCGTCAATTCCCTTGAGGTCCGCGGATGAACGACGCCGTGACATCCTGCCGCACCAAGCCGTCTTCCGCCATCGCACCGCTCGCGCTTGACCAGGATCAAGGCGGAAAGTCCCCATCGACGTAAGGCTATTTACGACTTTAGTGCCAACCTGCGGCAATCCGACACGTACCCGGCAAAGCTCAGGAATGGCACCTTAGTCGTAATTCCAGTGTGGGCTTTGGCGCTCGGCCAAGGCTCCGGCGGCGAGAGAGGCATCCACCATGGCGGTCAGCCGCGCAAGTCTGCTGCGTGGGCAGTTCCGGTCCGATCCGTCCGCGATCCGCCCACCTTGGGCGATTGGGGTGGCTTTGGCCGATGCGCGGGCTTTCGCCTCGGCCTGCGACGCCTGCGGGCGCTGCGGTCCGGCCTGCCCCGGGGGGATCGTCGTCTTCGACCGCGTCGGCCGCCCCACCGTGGATTTCACCAAGGGCGCCTGTACCTTCTGCGGCGATTGCGTGAAGGCCTGCCCGTCCGGCGCGCTCGTCCGGACGGAGGGCGCCGCCCCCTGGACGCTCAAGGCCGGCATCGCGGCGACCTGCCTGTCCTTCGGCGGGGTCGACTGCCGGATGTGCGGCGACCATTGCGACACCCGCGCCATCCGCTTCCGCCCGCTGGGCGGCGGGCGCTGGCTGCCGGCCGTCGAGGCGGCGGACTGCACCGGCTGCGGCGCCTGCGTGGGCGTCTGCCCCGTCAAGGCGATCGCCCTGAAGCCAGCCGAACAGACCCCCGCCGATCCGAACAAGGAGCTCGCATCATGCGGCTGAACCGCTTTCTGAAGCGGGAGGCCGAACGGCCTTCCATCGGGCACAACCTGTGCGGCGTTCTGGTCCACGCGGAACCGGGGCGGCTGGCCCTGGCGTGCCGTCATCTGGCCGAACTGCCGGGCGTGGAGATCCACGAACAGGCCCCCGATGGCCGCATGGTCGTCACCATCGAGGATGTGGACGGCCTGCCCGCCGCCCTGACCCTCGCCAAGCTGCACGAGATCGAGGGCGTCGCGTCGGCGGCGCTCGTCTACCACCACTGCGAAACAGAAGACCGGTCGGAGGAGATGTCCTCATGAAACTCACCAGGCGCAACTTCGTAAAGGCCAACGCCGTCGCGGCGACCGCGGCCGTGGCCGGTCTTCCGGTGACCTCGGAACTGGCGCAGGCCGCCGGCCGTCCGGTGGACGACATCCGCTGGGACAAGGGCGCCTGCCGCTTCTGCGGCACCGGCTGCGGCGTGCTGGTCGGCGTCAAGGGCGGCCGCGTCGTCGCCACCCAGGGCGACCCGGACGCGCCGGTCAACCGGGGTCTGAACTGCATCAAGGGCTATTTCCTCTCCAAGATCATGTACGGAGAGGACCGCCTGACCACGCCGCTTCTGCGCAAGAAGAACGGCAAATACGACAAGAACGGCGAGTTCGAGCCCGTCTCCTGGGACGAGGCCTTCGACGTCATGGCCGACAAGTACAAGGCCGCGCTGAAGAAGGGCGGGGCGTCGAACATCGGCATGTTCGGCTCGGGCCAGTGGACCATCTGGGAAGGCTACGCCGCCGCCAAGCTGTTCAAGGCCGGCTTCCGGTCGAACAACATCGACCCGAACGCGCGCCACTGCATGGCGTCCGCCGTCGCCGGCTTCATGCGCACCTTCGGCATTGATGAGCCGATGGGCTGCTACGATGATATCGAGCAGGCCGACGCCTTCGTGCTCTGGGGCTCGAACATGGCGGAGATGCACCCGATCCTGTGGTCGCGCATCACCGACCGCCGCCTGACCCATCCCGACGCCAAGGTCGCCGTGCTCTCGACGTTCGAGCATCGCTCGTACGAGCTGGCCGACATCGGCATGACGTTCAAGCCGCAGACCGACCTTGCGATCCTGAACTGCATCGCCAACCACATCATCCAGACCGGCCGCGTGAACCAGGAGTTCGTCGCCAAGGCGGTGAACTTCAAGAAGGGCGTGACGGACATCGGCTACGGCCTGCGCCCCGACCACCCGCTGGAGAAGAACGCCAAGGACGCCAAGGACCCGAACGCCTCCTCGCCGATCAGCTTCGATGAGTTCAAGGCCTTCGTGTCCGAATACACCTTCGAGAAGACCGCCGCCCTGTCCGGCGTGTCCGTCGAGAAGCTGAAGGCCCTGGCGGAGCTGTACGCCGACCCCAAGGTGAAGGTCATCTCCTTCTGGACCATGGGCTTCAACCAGCACACCCGCGGCACCTGGGTGAACAACCTCGTCTACAACGTGCATCTGCTGACGGGCAAGATCAGCCTGCCGGGCTGCGGCCCGTTCTCGCTGACCGGCCAGCCCTCCGCCTGCGGCACGGCGCGCGAGGTCGGCACCTTCGCCCACCGCCTGCCGGCGGACATGGTGGTCACCAACCCGGCCCACCGGAAGCACACCGAGGAGCTGTGGAAGGTTCCCGAGGGCACCATTCCGGACAAGATCGGCTACCACGCCGTTCAGCAGCACCGGATGATGAAGGACGGGAAGCTCAACGCCTACTGGGTCATGTGCACCAACAACATGCAGGCGGCCCCCAACCTCAATGAGGAGAGCTTTCCCGGCTACCGCAACCCCGACAACTTCGTCGTCGTCTCCGACCCGTACCCGACCGTCACCGCGCTGGCCGCCGACCTGATCCTGCCCACCGCCATGTGGATGGAGAAGGAAGGGGCCTACGGCAACGCGGAGCGCCGCACCCAGTTCTGGCGCCAGCAGGTGAAGGCACCGGGCGAGGCCAAGTCCGACCTGTGGCAGCTGATGGAGTTCGCCAAGCGCTTCAAGATCGAGGAAGTGTGGCCGGAGGAGCTGATCGCCAAGGCTCCGGACGCGCGCGGCAAGACGCTGTACGAAGTCCTGTTCCGCAACGGGCAGATTGACAAGTACCCGGTCTCGGAATGCCAGCAGGGCTTCGACAACTCCGAATCCGAACACTTCGGCTTCTACGTGCAGAAGGGCCTGTTCGAGGAATACGCCGTCTTCGGTCGCGGCCACGGCCATGATCTGGCGCCGTTCGACACCTACCACAAGGCGCGCGGCCTGCGCTGGCCGGTCGTGGACGGCAAGGAGACGCTGTGGCGTTTCCGCGAGGGCTACGACCCCTACGTGAAGGCCGGCGAGGGCGTGAAGTTCTACGGCAACAAGGATGGCAAGGCGAACATCTTCGCTCTACCCTACCAGCCCGCCGCCGAGGAACCGGACGCCGACTACGACCTGTGGCTGGTCACCGGCCGCGTGCTGGAGCATTGGCACTCCGGCTCCATGACCCGGCGCGTGCCTGAGTTGCACCGGGCCTTCCCGAACGCGGTCGTCTTCATGCACCCGGACGACGCCAAGAAGCGCGGCCTGCGGCGCGGCATGCCCGTGAAGCTGCTGAGCCGTCGCGGCGAGGTCATCAGCCGGGTCGAGACGCACGGCCGCAACCGTCCGCCGGAGGGTGTCGTCTACATCCCCTGGTTCGACGAGAGCCAGCTCGTCAACAAACTCACGCTCGACGCCACCTGCCCGATCTCCAAGGAGACGGACTTCAAGAAGTGCGCCGTCAAGATCGTGAAGGCGTAAGCGCGCCGGCCGGAGCGCCCCCACCCTGACCCTCCCCCATGCTGTGCACGGGGGAGGGGAACCAACCTTCCCCCGCCGCGAGGTGGGGGAAGGAGGGGCCCAGCCGAGGGCTGGGAGGAAGGGGGCCCGGTGCAGGCGCTTTCATGAGGAGTGCTCGTCATGAGCGCACAATCGGACAAGCAGGGCGTGGCACGGCGCCGCTTCCTCGCCACGGCTGTGAAAGCCACGGCGGGGGCGGGCTGCGCCGCGCTGCTGGTCGGCGAGGTGGCGGCGCCCAGCCGCACGCTTGCCGCGACCGCGCTGCGTCCGCCCGGCGCGAAAGGCGAATCCCATTTCCTGGCCGCCTGCGTGCGCTGCGGGCTGTGCGTGCGCGCCTGCCCCTATGACACGCTGAAGCTCGCCGATCTCGCCGACCCCGCCTCCAGCGGTACGCCCTATTTCGAAGCCCGCCAGATCCCCTGCGAGATGTGCGAGGACATTCCCTGCGTCGTCGCCTGCCCGACGGGTGCGCTCGACAAGGGGCTGACCGACATCGCCCAGGCCCGCATGGGCACGGCGGCGCTGGTCGGGCACGAGACCTGCCTGAACGTGCTGGGGCTGCGCTGCGACGTCTGCTACCGCGTCTGCCCGCTGATGGGGAAGGCCATCACGCTGGACATGCGCCACAACGAGCGGACCGGCAAGCACGCGTCCCTGATCCCGGTGGTCCACACCGACGCCTGCACCGGCTGTGGCAAGTGCGAGAAGTCCTGCGTGCTGGAGGAGGCCGCCATCAAGGTTCTGCCGACCGAGCTGGCGCGCGGGCGCATCGGTGGCCACTACCGCCTCGGCTGGGAAGAGAAGGCCAAGCATGGTGGGGAGCTGGTGGATGGCATCATCGACCTGCCGGACCGTGGCTATACGCCGCCCTCGTTGGGCCCCTCGCTGGGTAAGGAGTTCAAGCCATGAGCGCGATCTCCGAACGAATTCCCGGCCGCGAGGCCGTGAAGGCCAAGGGCTGGTTCCGCGCCCACAAATGGCTGCTCGCCCGCCGCGCGTCCCAGCTGGCCTTCCTCGCCCTGTTCCTGAGCGGGCCGCTGTTCGGCCTGTGGATCGCCAAGGGCACCCTGGCGAGCAGCCTGACGCTCAACGTGCTCCCCCTGACCGACCCGCTGGTCGCGCTGCAATCGCTGCTGGCTGGTCACTGGCCGGAGACTGCGGCGCTGGCCGGCGCGGCGATCGTGCTGGCGGTCTACGCGGCGCTGCGCGGGCGGCTCTACTGCTCCTGGGTCTGCCCGGTGAACGTCGTCACCGACACGGCCGGCTGGCTGCGCCGCCGGCTCGGCTGGAAGGACGGCGTGTCGCTGAACCGGCGCACGCGGCTGATCCTGCTGGCCGGCATCCTGATCGCCTCCGCCGTCACCGGCACCATCGCCTGGGAGGTGGTGAACCCCATCACCCAGCTGCACCGCGCGCTGGTGTTCGGTTCGCTGTTCGCGGGCGGCATCGCCTGGACGGTGCTGGCGGCGATCTTCCTTTTCGACCTCGCGGTGGCTCCGCGCGGCTGGTGCGGGAATCTCTGCCCGGTCGGTGCCTTTTACGGGCTGGTCGGCCGCTTCGGCCGGGTCGCCGTGTCGGCGCCGCGCCGGGCGGCCTGCGACAGCTGCATGGACTGCTATCAGGTCTGCCCCGAACCCCACGTCATCTCGCCCGCCCTGCGGGGCGCCGGTTCCGAGGTGATCCAATCCCCCGACTGCACCGCCTGCGGCCGCTGCATCGACGTGTGCCCGCAGGACGTGTTCGCCCTCGGCCTTAAAGGAACGGCCGGCGCGGCACCCCTTCGCCAAGGAGAACGACTGTGAAGACCAAACTGAAGATATTCGCCGTGGCGGCCAGCCTTGTGCTGGGGGTGGCGACCCTGATGCCGACGGGTGGCGTCACGGGCGAACTGAAATCGCTGCGCGGCGAGGTCGGCATCGGCGAGACCGACGCGATCCCGGACATCCACGCTGTCAAGGAAGGTGCCGACCATGGTCGCGCCTACCGCCAGCAGCCGCCGCTGATCCCGCACAAGATCGAGAAGTACGAGATCGATCTGAAGGTCAATCAGTGCATGTACTGCCACGACTGGCCGAACAACACCAAGATGGGCGCGCCCAAGATCAGCGAGACCCATTACATCGACCGCCAGGGCAACCGCCTGGACAACGTGGCCGGCACGCGCTGGTTCTGCGTCCAGTGCCACGTCCCGCAGACCGACGCCAAGCCGCTTGTGGACAACGGGTTCAAGCCCGCCACGGCGGTTCGCTGAACCGGGGAGGGACAGGCCATGACCATGCACACTCCCGAAAAGGGCGAGGAGCCCCGTCCCGGACTGCTCGTCCGGCTGTGGCGGCTGTTCGCCCGCCCGACCGCACGTTATTCCCTGGGTCTTCTGCTGCTGGTCGGCGGGGCCGGCGGTGTCATCTTCTGGGGCGGCTTCAACTGGGCCATGGAGATGACCAACCGCGAGGAATTCTGCGTCACCTGCCACGAGATGGGCGACAACGTGTATGCCGAGTATCGCGGCACGGTGCACGACAGCAACCCGTCCGGCGTACGCGCCACCTGCCCGGACTGCCATGTGCCGAAGGAGTGGACGCACAAGATGGTGCGCAAGATGCAGGCGTCGATGGAACTGTACCATCACCTCGTCGGCTCCATCAAAACGCGCGAGGACTTCGAGGCGAACCGCCTGCGTCTGGCCACCAACGTGTGGACGGCGATGAAGCACACTGACAGCCGCGAATGCCGGAACTGCCACAATTTCCAGAGCATGGACGTGTCGCAGCAGAACTTCCGCGCGCGCGACCGGCATCTTGAGGCGGCGCAGCGCGGCGACACCTGCATCGACTGCCACAAGGGCATCGCCCACCAGCTCCCCGCCGGTGCCTTCGAGGCCGAGCGCAAGCTGAACGAGAAATTCGTCCAGAAATAAGGTCCGGAACACCCATGGGGGCTTTCTGTTGGTAAGGCGACCTGTCCCCCGCTTTACCGATGGAGGCCCCCATGTGGTGGCGCAACGTGACCCTGATCTACGCCGTCGCCTTCACGGCGGTCGGCATCCTCGGCTTCGTGCCGACCTTCCTGTCGCCGCCGGCCGACGGCGCGGCTCTGACGGTGAACGCCTTCCACGGCCTGCTGTTGGGCCTGTTCCCGGTCAACCTGCTGCACAACATCGTGCACCTGCTGTTCGGCCTGTGGGCGTTCTTCGCCTATTTCTCCGGCCGGCTGGCCTCGCGGGGGTATCTGAAGAGCGTCGCGGTGATCTACGCCGTGCTGACCGTCATGGGCCTGATCCCTGGCCTGAACACGCTGTTCGGTCTGGTGCCGCTGCACGGCAACGACATCTGGCTGCACGCGCTGCTCGCCATCGGCGCCGGCATCGTCGGCTACGCCGTGCGGGAGCCCGAGGCTGACACCACCCGCGCGCAGTGGCATGCCTGATCCGGGCCATGCGTGACCTGTCCCTGATCCTGTCCGGCGGCAACGCGTTGGGCGCCTACCAGGCGGGCGCCTACGCGGTGCTGCACGAACGCGGCTATCGCCCGGCCTGGATTTCCGGCGCTTCGGTGGGGGCGGTGAACGCCGCCATCATCGCCGGAAACCCGCCGGACCGCCGCGTCGCGCAACTGCGCCGCTTCTGGGAAGAGGCGTCCCATCGCGCCGCCGACTGGAGCAGCCCCCCCTTCGGCGTGGCGCGCCGCTTCCACACGCAGCTCAGCGCCCTGCAATCGCGGCTTTTCGGCAGTCCGGGCGTGTTCCGGCTGCGCTTTCCGGGCGCCTTCTCGGCGCTGCCCGGCATGCCCGACGACGCCAGCCTCTACGACCTGGGGCCGTTGCGGGCGCGGCTGGAAGGGGTGATCGACTTCGCCTTCCTGGCAACCTCGCCGACCCGGCTGACGGTCACCGCCGTCGATCTGGAAACCGGGGGGGAGGTGCGCTTCGACACGCGCCGCGACCGGCTCCGGCCGGAGCATCTCATCGCCAGCTGCGGCTTCCTGCCCGACTTCCCGCCGGTCGAGGTGGACGGCCGCCTGCTGTGCGACGGCGGCATGTCGGCCAACCTGCCCCTGTCCGCCGTCATGGAGGAGGTGATGGAGGAGGCGGGCGGCGACCGGCTGTGCATCGCGGTCGATCTGTTCAGCCGTTTCTCCCCGCGCCCCCGCACGGTGGCCCAGGCGGCGGAGCGGCAATTGAGCCTTCTCCTCGCCAACCAGACCCGCAAGACCATCGACACGCTTCAGGAACTCTACGCCCTGCGGCAACGACTTCGCGCGCTGGAGGGCAAGGCCGGGCCGGGGGCGACGACGCTTCTCCACCTCAGCCACCGCCCAGCCCCGCATGAGATGCCGTTGAAGAGCTTCGACTATTCCGGATCGACCCTCGCCGAACGCTGGAAGGCCGGCGAGAGCGACATGGCCGCCGCGCTCGACCGGCTGGCCGCGCACCGGCCGCCGGGCGACGGGCTTTCCGTGCTGGAGGTCCACGGCGTGGAAGAACGCGACGAACGCCCGTCCCCCGAATGCCCATTCGCCAAACGCCCATCTTCGGCAAGAAACGAGGCCGCATGACCCTGCCCGATGGGCTGACCGAACCGGGGCGCCGCACGCTGCACGGCGTCCCGGAAGGCTTCGACGCGTGGGTGGCCGCCGACCTCGCCCGCGCCGCTGGCACCGTCCTGCACGTCGCTGAGGACGCGCGCCGGCTGGAGCGTCTCTGCCGCAACCTGCGCATCGTGGCGCCCGATGTCGAAGTTCTGAGCTTCCCCGCCTGGGACACGCTGCCCTATGACCGCGCGTCGCCCTCGGCGCGGGTGGCGGCGCGGCGCTTGGCGACGCTGAACCGCCTCGCCGAACCGGCCGCCGGCTCGCGCGTCGTGGTGACCAGCGCTGGCGGCCTGCTGCGCCGTTTGCCGCCGGCGGAGGCGCTGGCCGGCGCCGCGCTGCGCCTGTCGGGTGAGGAGCCGGTGGAGGCCGAGGCGTTGCGAAGCTGGCTGTTCCGCAACGGCTACAGCCCGGCCGCCGAACTGCGGGACCCCGGCGACGTCCAGTTCGGCGACGACGAGGTGACGATTCTCGCGCCGGGCCGCCCGGAACCGTTGCGTCTCGACCTGCCCGGCGGTCGGATCGACGCGGTGCTGCCGCCGCTGTCCGAGGTGTCGCTGACCGGCCCCGCCATCGACCGTTTCCGCTCGGCCTATCTCGCCGCCTTCGGCGCGGAGGCCGAGAGCGACGCCGTGTATCAGGCGGTTCTGGCCGGCCGGCGCCATGCCGGGCTGGAGCATTGGCTCCCGCTGTTCTTCACCGACACCGACACCCTGTTCGAGCGGATGCCGGACGCGCTGGTCATCCTGGACGAGGGCGCCGAGGCCATGCGCGACGCCCGGCTGGAGCAGGCCCGCGACGCCTTCGAGGCGCGGCGGCGCCAGCTTGCGGCCTCGGAAAAGGCCGGTTTGCCGGTCTACCGCCCCCTGCCGGTAGAGGCGGTCTTCCTCGACGGAGCCGCCTGGGAGGCTGGCCTGGACGGCCGCGCGCTGGTCACCCTGACCTCCGCCTCCGGGGAACCCGATGCCGGAGGCCACCCCCTGATCTTGACCGGCGAGGACGAGGAAGACCGCATTGCCGCGTTGCGCAGTGACGGACGCCGCGTGCTGATTGCCGTGGATGACCCGGCGCGCCGGAAGGGGCTGGCACGCCATCTGCGCCGGGAGGGTGTCGAGGCTGTCGCGGCCGATGACGCGACCAGCGCGGAGGCGATCGCCGCAGAACCAATTTCCATCGTGACGCTCGACCTCGACACCGGCTTCATCGCACCGGGCCTTGCCGTCATCACGGCGGCCGAAGTGATGGGCGAGGCGGTGACCCGTCCCAGCCGCCGCCGGACCCGGCGTCTGGTGGACGACCTGACCGCCGAGGCGGCGGAACTGGCGTCGGGCAGTTTGTTGGTCCATCTCGACCACGGCATCGGCCTGTCCGACGGGCTGGAGGTGGTGGAGGCGAACGGAGAGCCCCACGACTGCCTGCGCCTGCTCTACCGCGACGAGGCGAAGACCTACGTTCCCGTGGAAAATCTCGACCAGCTCTGGCCCTTCGGCGCGTCGGACGGCGCCGTTCCGCTCGACCGCATGGGCGGCGCCGTCTGGGCGCAGCGCCGCGACAAGGTGGCGGAAAGCCTGCGCGTCGCGGCGGCGACGCTGGTGCGCACCCAGGCGGAACGGGCGCTCGCCCGCACCACCCCCATCCGGCCGGAGCGCCGCGCCTACCGCCGCTTCGCGGACCGCTTCCCGCATGAGGAGACACCCGACCAGCAGGCGGCCATCGACGCGGTGCTGGGCGACCTCGCGTCCGGTCGGCTCATGGACCGGCTGATCTGCGCCGATGTCGGTTTCGGCAAGACGGAGGTTGCCCTGCGCGCCGCCTTCGCCGTCGCCATGGCCGGGCGGCAGGTGGCGGTGGTCGCCCCCACCACGCCGCTCAGCCACCAGCACGCCGAGGATTTCCGGGAACGCTTCGCCGGCTTCAACGTGTCCGTCGCCGAACTGGCCCGCAACGTCACCGCGTCCGAAGCCAAGGCGGTCAAGGCCGGGCTGAAGGCCGGCGACATCCGCATCGTCGTCGGCACCCACGCGCTGCTCAGCGACAGTGTGGAGTTCGCCGACCTCGGCCTGCTGGTGGTGGACGAGGAACAGCGGCTGGGCGTGAAGCAGAAAGAACGGCTGAAGGCCATGGCCGGCAACACGCACGTCCTGACCCTGACCGCCACGCCGATCCCGCGCACCTTGCAGCTTGCCATGGCCGGCCTGCGCGACCTGTCGGTGATCGCCACGCCGCCGCTGCGCCGCCGCCCGGTGCGGACGGAATTCACCCCCTTCGACCTCGACGTCGTCGCCGAAGCCCTGCGGGCGGAGCGGGCGCGGGGCGGGCAGGGCTTCTACGTCTGCCCCCGCATCGAGGATCTGGAGGAGGTGCGCGCCCGCCTGTCCGCCATGGTGCCGGAATTCCGCGTCATCGAGGCGCACGGCAAGATGAAGCCCGACGCGCTGGACGACGCCATGACGGCCTTCGCGGAGGGGGCGGGGGATCTGCTGCTCGCCACCAACATCATCGAAACCGGGCTGAACATCCCCAACGCCAACACGCTGATCGTCCATCGCGCCGACCGCTTCGGGCTGGCGCAACTGCACCAGCTTCGCGGCCGGGTGGGCCGGGCGGCGGTGCAGGGCCGCTGCTGGCTGACCGTGGAGTCGGATCAGGAGCTGTCCGAGGCGGCGCGCGAGCGCCTGCGCGTGCTGACGAGGCTCGACCGGCCGGGGGCAGGCTTCGAATTGGCTGCGCGGGATCTCGGGCTGCGCGGTGCCGGCGACCTGCTGGGCGAGGAGCAGTCCGGCCATCTGCGCGACGTTGGCGCTGAACTGTTTCAGGAGATGCTGCGTCAGGCGGTGGAGGCCGCCCGCGCCGGACGACCGGTTCCCGCTACCATCGCGCCGCGGGTCACGCTGGGCGAGGAGGTGCGGATCCCCGACGACTTCATCCGCGACGCCAACCTGCGGCTGGCCGTCTACCGCCGTCTCGCCACGCTCGACGATCCGGAGGAGCGCGAAACCTTCGCCGCCGCCATCGCCGACCGCTTCGGCCCTTTGCCTGAGGCCATGGAGACGCTGATGGATCTCGGTGCCCTGAAGTGCTTCAGCCGCGAGGCAGGTGTCGCCGCGCTGGACATCGGCCCGAACGGCGCGCTTCTGGCCTTCGCCGAGGACGCCGGGCCGGACGCGGCGACGCTGGACGCCTTCGCCGAACGCAAACCGGGCGTGAAGCTCCGGCCCGATGGCCGCCTCGTGCTCGCCGCCGGGGATCGGCCGCCGGACGCCTTTCGCGGGGCGGTGCGGCGCCTGCTGCGCGATCTGATCCGCTTGCGGAAGGTTCAGACGGTCTCGACGAAGCCGCAGGCGGAGAGCGCCGCCAGCATGTGACCCGGAACCGGCGCGACCGCCCCAACCGCTTCCCGCGACGGGTAGAGGGGCAGGGAGATGGCGCGGGAATGCAGGTGCAGCGGCTTGTCCGCCGGGCCGCCGTACTGCGGGTCGCCCAGCAGCGGGCAGCCGAGCGCCGAGGCGCAATGCACGCGGATCTGGTGGGTGCGGCCGGTGTGCGGTTTCAGCTCCAGCCACGTGATGCCGTCGCCCCGGCCCATGACCTTGTACTCGGTAACCGCCGATTGCCCGCCGTCATCATCCTTCGCCGCCGCGACGATGCGCCAGCCGCCGGTCTTGTTGCTGACCTTCTTCAGCGGCAGTTCGATGCGTCCCTGCTCCTCCGCCGGAGAACCGGCGACGACGGCCCAATAGGTCTTGTCCACCTTGCCGTCCTGGAACAGCTTGCCCAGCTTGCGCAGCGCCTTCGGGTGCCGCCCCAGGATCAGGCAGCCCGACGTGTCGCGGTCGAGCCGGTGCGCCAGCCCCGGCGGCTTCGGAAAGCCGTAGCGCAGGGCATCGAAATGCCGCTCCAGGTTCGGCCCGCCGCCCGGCCCGGCGTGGACCGGCAGTCCCGCCGGCTTGTCGATGATGAGCATCAGCCCGTCGCGGTACAGCACGCGGGCCTGGATCTGGTCTGGGGTCATGATGTCCTTAACGGGCAAGGCGCTCGCCCCCTCCCTAAAGCGAATTTGCATTCGCTTTAGATTCACATGGCCTCACTTGCCGGCCGGGCTTCGGACGCATGGGCGTCCGGGACTGCAGTCGCAGTCCAGAGCGGATCAAAATCCGCTCTAACCCTCCCCCGCCGACGCGGGGGAGGGGATAGGGAAGCGGATCAGGCGAGCTTCAACTCCTTGAAGAAGTCGTTGCCCTTGTCGTCCACGATGATGAAGGCCGGGAAGTCCTCGACCTCGATGCGCCAGATGGCTTCCATGCCGAGTTCCGGATACTCGACGCACTCCACCTTCTTGATGCAGTCCTGGGCCAGACGGGCAGCGGCGCCGCCGATGGAGCCAAGGTAGAAGCCGCCGTGCTTCTGGCAGGCCGCCGTCACCTCGGGGCTGCGGTTGCCCTTGGCCAGCATGACCATGGAGCCGCCCGCCGCCTGGAACTGATCGACGAAGCTGTCCATGCGCCCCGCCGTCGTCGGACCGAACGAACCCGACGCGTAGCCTTCCGGGGTCTTCGCCGGGCCGGCGTAGTAGATGGGGTGGTTCTTGAAGTAGTCGGGCAGCGGCTCGCCCGCGTCCAGGCGCGCGCGCAGCTTGGAATGGGCGAGGTCGCGGGCGACGATCAGCGGGCCGGTCAGCGACAGGCGGGTGCGGATCGGGTGCTTGCTCAGCGTGGCGAGGATCTCGCTCATCGGCTGGTTCAGGTCGATCTTCACCACCTCGCCGGCCAGATCGCCGTCGGTGATCTCCGGCAGGTACTTGGCCGGATCGGTCTCCAGCTGCTCCAGGAAGATGCCGTCCTTGGTGATCTTGCCCACCGCCTGACGGTCGGCGGAGCAGGACACGCCGATGCCGATCGGCATGGAGGCGCCGTGGCGTGGCAGGCGGATGACGCGCACATCGTGGCAGAAGTACTTGCCGCCGAACTGCGCGCCGATGCCCATGCCCTGGGTCAGCTTGTGGACCTCAGCCTCCATGGCCAGATCGCGGTAGGCGTGCGCGTCCTCGCTGCCCTCGGTCGGCAGGTTGTCGAGGTAGCGGGCCGACGCCAGCTTCACCGTCTTCAGGTTCTGCTCGGCCGACAGGCCGCCGATGACGATGGCGAGGTGGTAGGGCGGACAGGCCGAGGTGCCGAGATAGCGGATCTTGTCCTCAAGGAACTTCAGCAGCCGGTCCGGCGCCAGCACCGACGGGGTGGCCTGATGCAGGAAGGTCTTGTTGGCCGACCCGCCGCCCTTGGCCATGAACAGGAACTTGTAGGCGTCCTCGCCCTCCGCGTAGATCTCCACCTGGCCGGGCAGGTTGTTGCGGGTGTTCTTCTCCTCGTACATGGAGATCGGGGCGAGCTGGCTGTAGCGCAGGTTGCGCTTCAGGTAGGCGTCGCGCGCACCCTCGGACAGAGCGGCCTCGTCGCCGCCCTTGGTCCAGACGCGGCGGCCCTTCTTGCCCATGATGATGGCGGTGCCGGTGTCCTGGCACATCGGCAGGGTGCCGGCGGCGGCGATGTTGGCGTTCTTCAGCAGGTCCAGCGCCACGAACTTGTCGTTCGGCGAGGCCTCCGGATCGTCCAGGATCGCGCGGATCTGGCTCAGGTGGCCGGGGCGCAGCAGGTGGTTGATGTCCTTGAAGGCCTCCTCGGCCAGCAGACGCAGGCCTTCCGGCTCCACCTTCAGGACCTGCTCGCCGTCGAACTCGACGACGGAGACGTGGTCGGAGGTGAGCTTGCGGTAGGGCGTGTCGTCCTTCGCCAGCGGGAAGAGGGTCGAGTAACCGCGGGCGAGGCTGGTATCGTCGGGCATGGGGAGGCTTCCTTCCTGGACGGTCGTTGGGTCCCCGACCCCAAGTGCCGCGCGCAAGGCGCGCAAAAGGGGCAGGACCGCGCTCGGGCACCGTTATACACCCCTGAAGCCGTCGCACAATGGGAACAGATCGCTGGCGGGAACGGAGCACCGCCGGAAGGAAAGCGGCTGCGGCACAAAAGAAAACCGGCCCCGCGCGCTGGCGTGGGGCCGGTTTTCTTTTAGAAGCGCTTCACTCGTCGTCGTCGGACGCCTTGTCGCCGCCCAGCGCCTTCAGCAGGTCGAAGGTGCGCTTGCGCACGGCCGGGTCGTCGATGCGGTAGTAGGCGCGGACCAGCTCCAGCGTCTCGCGCCGCGCCATCGACTCGAACTCCTCGGTTTCCGACGGCGGCAGGTCGGGGGAGGGGGTGCTGATCTGCTCCGGCGAGGGCATGTCGTCGAAGAAGTAGCTGACCGGGACCCCGAGAACCTGCGACAGATTGAACAGGCGGCTGGCGCTGATGCGGTTGGAACCGCGCTCGTACTTCTGCAACTGCTGGAAGGTGATTCCGACCGCCTCGCCCAGCTTCTCCTGGCTCAGCCCCAGGAGAGTCCGGCGCAGACGCAGCCTCGCCCCGACATGGATGTCGATGGGATTGGGGCCCTCGCCACGGCGCGACAGGGTGTGGGCGGGCGCGAGCTTGCTCTTCGTCGAACTCATTATTGGGACCTCAGTATGGAGGCGGCGGGGGCGCCGGGGGCAATTGGTTAGGTCAGAAAGTAAATTCTATGCAACTATTCGTGAGCATCAACACTTTGATGCGTGGTTGAGGGCTCCAGGATCACGAAAGACATGATGTTGCGGCGCTCCGGAAACGCAATTTCGCGTAGAGCCCCGGAATGTGCCGCCTGATGGTTAACGCGAGCCATTGTATTCCCGAAAGTGTCGCGGTGGCCAACGCACCGTGCCCCATCATGTCGCGCCGAATCTCCGCCTGCTCCGCCCGGCCGCGCGCCGCGTCCTGCTGCGACCGACCGTCGGGCGCGAAGACGCACACGGGGAAGTCGAGCCGGACCGCCTTGCCGCGCTTCAGCACCTCCAGCGTGAAGGCGTAATCGGCGGCCAGCGCGTAGCGCAGGTCGAATCGCACCTCCGCGACATCCAACCGCCGGTAGATCATGGCCTGATGGTGCGTGAACATGCCGAACACCGCCAGACGGTGCGAGCGCGCCGGCTTCGCCACGACCCGCCCGTCGGACAACCGCTCCAGCGCGTCCCCATAGAGCAGGCCGGCGTGCGGCGCCCGCGCGATGGCCTCCGCGATGCGCCCGGCGGCCTCCGGCCCTGCCAGCGTGTCGCCCGCGTTCAGGAACAGGACGTGGCTGGCCGTCACCGCCTCCAACGCCACATTCATCGCGTCGTACAATCCCCGGTCGGGGGCGGACCGCCACCACGTGAACTCTTCGACATGGGCGGCCAGCCATTCGGCCGTGCCATCGACCGACGCCCCGTCCACCACGATCCAGTCGAAGTCCCGCCACCGCTGCGCCCGCAGGCTGGCGCGGGTGGCGAGCAGGCCGGGCAGGTCGTCGCGGACCACGGTCAGAATGGCGAGACGCCCCGTCATCGCGAAATCACCGACACCGACGCCGCCGTGATGGCGAGCTGGCTGAGGATGCTGCCGATGTTCTTGGAGAATTCCAGGAAGTCGAACGGCTTCGGGTCGCGCGGCACGACGATGATCGACCCCGGCGGGATCGTGCTGACCGCGTGGTTCCAGGAGGAGAGCGACAGCGGCTGCGACCGACCGTCCGGCATGACGACGAAGATGCGGCCCGTATCGGCGGCGCGTGTCGGCCCGCCAGCCTCGCGCAGATAGTCCTCCGCCGGCTTGCCGCTGACAAACGGAACCGACGCCGGGTGCATGACCTCGCCGGCCACCGCAACGGTCAGCGGGCGCTTGGGGATCACGATGCGGTCGTCGGCCTCCAGCAGGATGTCCCGGTCCTGATGCGCGCGCAGCTGGGCTGGGTCGGCCTCGACCACGATGCGGCCCAACGGCTCGATGCCGCGCAGCTGCGTGGCGACGCTGCGGGCCAGTGCGACGTTTTCCGCCTTGACCGGCTCGCCCTTGTCCACCTCCAGAGCGACCCAGCGTTCCATCTCGCGGGCTTCCTGGGCGAACCGCTCCTTCTCGCGGCGGCGCTCGCTCTCGCGGGTGAAGACGGCGCCGTAGGGATAGGCTTCCTCCGTCAGGCCGCCGGCCCGGTCAATCAGAGAGGACAGTGTCTCGCCGCGCCCCACGTCGTAGCTGCCGGGACGGCGCACCGCACCGGCGATGGTGACGGCGCGCGCCTCCAGCGCCTGCGGGATGGGATTGACGCGGATCGCGTCGCCGGGTCCGGCCATCGCCCGCCCCGTGCCCACCGAGGCCAGATCGACGCGCCGCCGTGCGCCGGTGGAGGCGGTCAGCTCGACCGCCGTGGGATCGGCGGTGCTGGACAACCCGCCCGCCGCCGCGATCAGCGCGTCCAACGGCGTGGCGTCGGCCACCGGATAGGCGCCCGGTTCGCGCACCGCGCCGCGCACCTGCACGATGCGTTCGTTCAGCAGCGCCGCCACGGCGGGATCGACCGGCCCTTCGACCAACGATGCGGGATCCGGCGTCACGGCGTCCTCCGTCTGATGGCGCGGGTCGCGCGCGGCCTTCGCCACCAGCGCGCGAACCTGCGCCGCCGAGAACAGATGCACCCGGTCACCGTCGGACAGCACGCGGTTGGCCCGGCCGCCCGCGACCTCCTGCGGCGAAAAGGCGACCAACGCCCGGTTCAGCGTGCGCCGGTCGAACCGTTCGACCACCCCCAGCAGGGGATACACGTCGCGCTTCAGCCCGTCGCCGCCGGTCAGCGCGTCGCGCAAGGTTGTCCCGCCACCCAGCAGCCGCGTGCCGGGCCGCCGCACATGGCCCAGCAGCTCGTAGCGCGGTCGGTTGGATTCCTGGATCGCGCCGACCGCCGCGTCCTCGCCGCGCGACGCGCCGCCATAGGCCGGCATGTCGGCACCCCCAGAAGCGGTCCCAAAGCCGACCCTTGGGTAGAAACCCGGCCGGGCCGTGCCGCCCAGCTTCAGCGTCGAACGCTCAAGCGCGAAGACCAGCAGGTCGGGCACCGCGTCGAACAGGGGCGGGCAGGGGATGCGGCTGCCGGTCAACTCCGCCGCCGCGTGCACCTGCGGACCGCTCGCCAGCAGGCCGTCCGGCTGCGCGGCCAGCGCGCGGGCCAGCACGATCAGGCCCTGGCAGGCGTCCGGCGGCGCGTCCTTCATCCCGCGCAGCAGGTCCAGCACCGGCTCCGAGGTCAGAAAATCCACGTCCTCGGCCCCCAGCACGTAGAGCGTGTCGCCCTCGGCCAGCGCCCGCTTGTCGCGGCCCTTCAGCACCGCCGCCAGATCGACCGCCGTCAGCGTCCGCGCCCGTGTCGCCAGGTCGGTGGAGGCCAGCACGGCGAAGGGCAGGTACGGGTCCGGCCGCAGGTCGGCCTTGCCGACCAGCGCGTCGAGGGTGCGGACCTTGGTCAGGGCGCGCGGGCCTGGACGCAGCACATGGCCGTCCAGCCGCACCTCGTCCCGGCGGTCCTCTCGCATCGGGGCAAGCACCAGCAGATCGCCGTCACCGATGACGCGGGCGTGCTGGTTGGCGACCTCTTCCGTCACCTCCTCGCCGGACGGGCCGATGGTGAAGCGCAACGCCCGGTGCGCGCCGGGGCGCAGCACGCCGCCCGCCAGATCCTTCAGCTCCACCGCCGTCAGCACCGGCTGGTTCGGCGACAGCTCGAAGATGGCCGGACGCTTGACCGGGCCGGTGACCGCGACCGTGGGGCCGAGCGGCGGCACGAACAGCCGGTCGCCGTCGCGCAGCCGCAGGTCGGCGCTGCCCCCGTTGCCGGTCAGGAACAGGCCGTAGAGATCGACCGCTTGCGGCTCCTCCGCCGTTCCGGCCCGCGTCAGCCGTATCCGCCGCAGCGACCCGTCGCGCGTCACTCCGCCGGCCGAGGCCAGCGCGTCCAGCACCGTGGCGAAGGCGCCGACCTCGTGCCGGCCGGGCTTGCCGACCGCGCCCGTGATCAGAATGCCGATGCGCCGCACCTCGGTCAGCGAGACGAAGGTGTCGGTGTTCGGGTGCGTGGCGGCGACGGCGTTCGACAGCTCGGCGCGCAGCTCCGCCAGGGTCAGCCCTTGGGCCACCACCGGACGCACCTCGTCGATGGTCAGCAGGCCCGCGTTGTCGATGGCGTAGCGCTTGCTGGAGGATTTCTGCCCGCGCAAGCTGACCAGCAGCTCGTCGCCGGGGCCGAGCGTGTAGTCGCCCTGCACGCCGCCGGCTCCGGGGCGCCCGCCTGTCTCCTGTCCGAGCTGCCCATGTCCGAACTGCCCATGTCCGAATTGGTCGTAGCCGAATTGCCGCAGGGGCGTTCCGGCACGGTCCGAATAGGCCGCCTCCACGGCGGACGGCGCGTCCTGAACCGAAGCAGCCGGGGTCCGGGCATGCGCCACCGAACGCACCGGCTCGGCGGCCGACGCGGCGTACACCCATAGGATCAGCGCCGCCAGCGGCACCAACCGGGCGAATATCCTGCACGCAGCAGCAAACATAAGATGTCAACAACCCGTCCATAACCACCGGCGGGGTGCCGATACCGGACAATGCACACTATTGCGTGCATTTCATCGGAGCGCAACCGCCACGCTGGTGCCGACGCCCCAAGACCGGATATGCGAAAAATTGGCCCCCTTGTCCGCAACCGAGCGGCTATCATGGGCTTCGGCCTTCATGTTCCCGGACGGTTCCTCATGGCGCGCATCATCGTGATCGACGACGACCAGACCACCCTGTCCGCCGCCCGCGCGCTGCTGGAAAAGCTGGGGCACGAGGCCATCACCGCGGCAAGCGGGGTGGAAGGGGTGGTATCCTACCTCGCCTTCGAACCCGATCTGGTGCTGACCGACATCTTCATGCCGCACCAGGACGGTTTTGAAACCCTCAAGCGCCTGAAGGCGTTGAATCCGCAGGCCAAGGTGGTCTGCATGTCCATCGGGCCGGACCGGTTGATCGACGCGGTCACGGTGCGCGACACCATGCTGCGCTTCGCCACGGAATTCGGCGCCGACGGCAGCCTCACCAAACCGCTTCGAATCGACGACCTCCGCGACACCATCGACAAGGTTCTGAAGGCAGACGCAGCGTGATCATTGTCTACAGTGAAGAGCATCGGCTCCAGGCCGGCCGGTCGGAGCTGAACGACGGCCAGCTCGTGCCCTGTTACGAGAAGCCCGCCCGCGCCGACATCGTGCGCGGCCGGGTGGAGACCGCCGCCATCGGCCCCATCGTGGAGCCGACCGCCCACGGCGTGGAACCGCTGGTGCGCGTGCACGACGCCGGCTATCTGGAATTCCTGCGCACCGCTTGGGGCGAGTGGGTGGCGGAGCATGGCGACTGGGACGCGCTGCCCCTCAACTGGGTGGCGCCCGGCATGTCGCGGCGCCATGTGCCGAAGAACATCGACGGCAAGCTCGGCTACTATTCCTTCGACGCCGGAACCCCCATCACCGCTGGGACGTGGCGGGCGGTGACCGCCGCCGCCGACGTGGCGCTGACCGGGGCCGACCACATCCGCGTCGGCGACCGCGCGGCCTTCTCGCTGTGCCGGCCGCCGGGGCACCATGCGGGCCATGCCTTCTACGGCGGCTACTGCTTCTTGAACAACGCGGCCATCGCGGCGCAGAGCCTGCGCGATCATGGTGCGGCGCGGGTCGCGGTGCTGGACGTGGACTATCACCACGGCAACGGCACGCAGGAGATTTTCTGGGAGCGGAACGACGTCCTGTTCATCTCCCTGCACGCCGATCCGATCCAGGAGTTTCCCTATTTCTGCGGCTACGCCGACGAGGTCGGGGCCGGAGCCGGCGAGGGCTTCAACCTCAACCTGCCGCTGCCCTGGGGCACCGACTGGGCGTCCTACGCCGAGGCTCTGGGTACGGCGGCGGAGCGCATCAAGGCGTTCGGTGCCGATGCGCTGGTTGTCTCGCTGGGTGCCGACACCTACGGCGGCGACCCCATTTCCCGCTTCCGCCTGCTGTCGGAAGACTTCCTGCGTATGGGCGGGGCGCTGGCCCGCATCGGCCTGCCGACTCTGTTCGTGATGGAGGGCGGCTACGCGGTGGATGACCTCGGCATCAACGTCGCGAACGTGCTGACCGGGTTTGAAAACGCCTGACCGGACGGGAACGGGGCATCGTTCTTGCCCTGTTCCCCCGCTTCCCGTATCCTCTCTTCATCAACGGCCGATCCGCGCCCATTCACAGCCATGCGCCAAACGCGATGGTTCGTGTACGATTCGTTGTGCATCGACTGCACAATGGAAGCATGCGAACAAATCGCCATACCGCGTTGTTGTAATGGGGAAAAATGGCAATTTTCGCCATTGTGCACTTTTGAAAATCGGCGAAATCTGCACAACGATGCACAATGCGCCGCCTGGTATCGTCCTGCGAAAGGCGCACCCCCTCCGGCACTGACCAAACGCCGAGTTGACCGGCCGGCATCGTCAAGCGCTATCATCAATCGACCGCTTGACTAATTATCAGTTAAACGAACAATAGGCGGGTGCTGGCACGAGTCCGGAACAACCGGGCCGGCCACCAGGGAGGACAGAGACAATGCCCGATACCCGGTCCGGGGGACGGTGGCGTCCCCACGCCGGCGGGGAGGCGCCATGCGCGTCCTGATCCCCGACGCCACGTTCGCCGATTCCGGCCTCACCTGCATCCCCCACCCCAAAGCCGTCACCACCACCCGGCCATCTTTTGCCGCGTGAGAGGAGGGAACCCATGGCCTCCGTCGATATCCGTCAGGTGCGCAAGGCCTTCGGCACGTTTGAGGTGATCCACGGCATCGACGTGGACATCGGCGACGAGGAGTTCGTCGTCCTCGTCGGTCCCTCCGGCTGCGGCAAGTCCACGCTGCTCCGCATGATCGCCGGGCTGGAGCAGATCAGCGGCGGCGAGATTTCCATCGGTGGCCGGGTGGTGAACCAGATGCCGCCGAAGGAACGGGACATCGCCATGGTGTTCCAGAACTACGCGCTCTACCCGCACATGAATGTCTTCGACAACATGGCCTTCAGCATGAAGCTGCGCCATGCCGAGAAGTCCCTGATCGAACAGCGCGTCCGGCAGGCCGCCGAAATTCTGGACCTGACCAAGTACCTCGACCGCTACCCGCGCCAGCTCTCCGGCGGGCAGCGCCAGCGCGTCGCCATGGGCCGGGCCATCGTCCGCGACCCGCAGGTCTTCCTGTTCGACGAGCCTCTGTCCAACCTCGACGCCAAGCTGCGCGTGCAGATGCGCACCGAGATCAAGGCCCTGCACCAGCGCCTGCGCACCACCTCGATCTACGTCACCCACGACCAGATCGAGGCGATGACCATGGCCGACCGCATCGTCGTCATGCATGAAGGTCACGTCGAACAGATCGGCACCCCGCTGGAGTTGTACGACCGCCCGGCCAACCTGTTCGTTGCCGGCTTCATCGGTTCTCCCGCCATGAACTTCATGGAAGGCACGCTGCGCCGTGAGGGCGACCGCGCCTGGGTGGCGGCGAAGGGCGACTTGGCTCTGCCGGCCCCGCGCGGTGTCGGCGGCAGCGACGGCCAGACGGTGGTCTACGGCATCCGCCCCGGCCACCTCCGCATCGCGTCGGACGCCGAGCAAGGCTTGCCGGCCGAGGTCGAAGTGATTGAGCCGACTGGGGACAACACGCTGGTCTTCTGCCGGCTGGGCGACATCATCGTCTGTGCCGCGACGACCGAACGCCATCCGCTGCAGCCCGGCGAACGGCTGCGGCTCGTGCCCCAGCGCGACGCCGGGCACGTCTTCGACGCCGCCACCGGGCAGCGTCTTTAAAGGCCAAAGAACACCAACGGCCGACCGGCAGAGCAAGCCGGCCGACCCTTCAACCAAAAGGGAGGAGCGGTCATGGTTTCCAAATTCGGGGAGTTCACGAGAAGAGACGTCCTGAAAGCAACCGCCGCCGTCGCCGCACTGGGCGCTGGTCTCGGCGGCGCCGGCCTCGGTAACGTCGGCATCGCCGCCGCCCAGCAGCCGGAGCTGAAGATCGAGCCCGAGAAGGGCGCCGAACTGCGCATCCTGCGCTGGAAGAAGTTCGTCCAGGGCGACGAGGACGGCTGGAACGCCAACACCCAGAAATTCACCGAAAAGACCGGCATCAAGGTCCGCATCGACAGCGAATCCTGGGAGGACATCCGGCCCAAGGCGGCGGTCGCCGCCAACGTCGGCAGTGGCCCGGACATCATCTTCGGCTGGTTCGACGACCCGCACCAGTACCCGGACAAGCTGGTGGACCTGACCGACCTCGCGACCTATCTCGGCAACAAGTACGGCGGCTGGTACGAAGCGGCGCAACGCTACGGCATGCGCGACGGCCGCTGGATCGGCTTGCCGGTGGGTGCCGCCGGGGCCTGCATCGTCTACCGGAAATCCTGGCTCAACGAGGCCGGCTTCGAGACGATGCCCCGCGACACCGACGGCTTCCTGAAAGCCTGCCAGGCCATGGCGAAGAAGGGCCACCCGTCCGGTTTCGCGCTCGGCAACGCGGTCGGCGACGGCAACACCTGGACGCACAGCATGCTCTGGGCCTTCGGCGGCCGCATGGTGGACGAGCAGGGCAACGTCACCATCAACAGCCCCGAGACCGTCCGGGCGCTGGAATATGTGGCGGAGCTTTACAAGACCTTCGCGCCCGGCACGCTGTCTTGGCTCGACCCCAACAACAACAAGGCCTTCCTGGCCGGCGAGATCGGTGTCACCGCCAACGGCATTTCCGTCTATTACTCGGCCAAGACTTCGCAGGATCCGGCGATGCAGGCGCTGGCGAAGGACATCGAGCACGTCAACTTCCCCATCGGCCCGGTCGGCAAGCCGTCGGAGCTGCACCTGTTCACCCAGGGCATGGTGTTCAAGCATTCCAAGTACCCGAACGCTGCCAAGGAATACCTCCGCTTCATGATGGAGAAGGAGCAGTACGAGCCCTGGCAGCAGGCCGCCATCGGCTACATCACCCACCCGCTGGCCGCCTACGAGAACAACCCGATCTGGACGGCCGACCCCAAGCACACCCCCTACCGCGACACGGTCAAGAACATGCTGTGGAATGGCTATGCCGGGAAGCTGGGCGCCGCGTCGGCGGGCGTGATGGCCGACTACGTCGTCGTCAACATGTTCGCCGAGGCCGCCAGCGGCCAGCAGACGCCCAAGGAGGCCGCCGCCCGCGCCGAGCGTCGGGCCGCGCGCTACTACAAGGTCTGAGGGCGCTTTGCCCCCTCCCTAACCCTCCCCCGCTGACGCGGTGGAGGGGACCAAGCTCCTTCCCCCACCCAGTGGGGGAAGGTTGGGATGGGGGCCACATATCGAGGGCCTCGCCATGTTCGTGGACACCAAACACCACCGTCCGGCCAAGCCGCGCGCAGCACCAGCCCCGCCGCGCTTCCGCCTCGGCGAGAGCCGGGCCGCCATGGGGCTGCTGTTCATGCTGCCGGCCGCCAGCATCCTGCTGCTGTTCCTGGCCTATCCGCTTGGACTCGGCGTCTGGCTCGGCATGACCGACACGCGGGTGGGGCGGATCGGCCACTACATCGGCATCGAGAATTACGAGATGCTGTGGATGGACAGCGTGTTCTGGACCTCGGTCTTCAACACCTTCCTCTACACG
Source organism: Azospirillum soli (assembly GCF_017876165.1). Lineage (GTDB taxonomy): Bacteria > Pseudomonadota > Alphaproteobacteria > Azospirillales > Azospirillaceae > Azospirillum > Azospirillum soli. The sequence goes on along the minus strand of NZ_JAGINQ010000004.1, from coordinate 7,138 downwards.
GTGGTCGCCAGCATCGCGAAGTTCGCGCTGGGCCTTTATCTCGCGCTGCTGCTGAACCGGCATCTGCCGTTCAAGGCGTTCCTGCGGGCCATCGTGCTGCTGCCCTGGATCGTGCCGACGGCGCTGTCGGCCATCGCCTTCTGGTGGATCTACGACAGCCAGTTCTCGATCGTGTCCTGGTCGCTGCAACGGCTCGGCCTCATCGACAACTACATCAACTTCCTCGGCGACCCGGCCTGGGCGCGGGCCAGCGTCATCATTGCCAACGTCTGGCGCGGCATCCCCTTCGTGGCGATCACGCTGCTGGCCGGACTCCAGACCATCCCGCCGTCTCTGTACGAGGCCGCGACCATCGACGGCGCCACGCCGTGGCAGCGGTTCCGCTACGTCACCTTCCCGATGCTGACGCCGATCATCGCCGTGGTGATGACCTTCTCGGTCCTGTTCACCTTCACGGACTTCCAGCTGATCTACGTGCTGACGCGCGGCGGACCGCTGAACGCCACGCATCTGATGGCGACCCTGTCCTTCCAGCGCGCCATCCCCGGCGGGAATCTGGGGGAGGGCGCCGCCATCGCCGTCACGATGATCCCGTTCCTCCTGTCCGCCATCCTGTTCAGCTACTTCGGCCTGCAACGCCGGCGCTGGCAGCACGGCGGCACCGATTGACGGAGGCCTCGCATGTTCCGCAAGAAGACGGAGACACCCGCCGGTGACGGCATGGATTATCTGGAATCCATCCCCCGTCGCGTCGTGACGCTGTGGATCCCGCTGATCCTGTTCCTGTTCGTGCTGCTGTTCCCCTTCTACTGGATGGGGGTCACGTCCTTCAAATCGAACGAGGAGCTGTACAACTTCAACGACTTCAGCCCCTTCTGGGTGGCGCACCCGACGCTGGACAACATCCACCGCCTGCTTTTCCGCACCGCCTATCCGGAGTGGCTGCTGAACACCATGCTGGTGTCGGTGGTCAGCACCTTCCTGTCGCTGTTCTGCGCCGTCTGCGCCGCCTACGCCATCGAGCGGCTGCGCTTCAAGGGGGCGCGCTACGTCGGGCTGGCGATCTTCCTGGCCTACCTCGTGCCGCCGTCGATCCTGTTCATCCCGCTGGCCTCCATGGTCTACGCCTACGGGTTGTTCGACACGAAATGGGCGCTGATCCTCACTTACCCGACCTTCCTGATCCCGTTCTGCACGTGGCTGCTGATGGGCTATTTCCGCTCCATCCCCTACGAACTGGAGGAATGCGCCCTGATCGACGGGGCGACGCGCCTGCAGATCCTCGTGAAGATCCTGCTGCCGCTGGCCGTTCCGGGGCTGATCTCGGCGGGCATATTCGCCTTCACCCTGTCCTGGAACGAGTTCATCTACGCCCTGACCTTCATCCAATCGTCGGAGCAGAAGACCGTCCCCGTGGGCGTGGTCACGGAACTGGTGGAGGGCGACGTCTACCATTGGGGCTCGCTGATGGCCGGGGCGCTGCTGGGCTCCCTGCCGGTGGCGATCCTCTATTCCTTCTTCGTCGAGCATTACGTCGCCAGCATGACCGGCGCCGTGAAGGAGTGACCTTGCATGACCGCCAAGAAGCCTCTGCGCTCCGCCGCATGGTTCGGCCGCAACGACAAGGACGGGTTCATCCACCGCAGCTGGATGCGCAACCAGGGCCTGCCGAGCCACCTGTTCGACGGCCGCCCGGTCATCGGCATCTGCAACACGTGGTCCGAACTGACCCCCTGCAACGCCCATTTCCGGGTGCTGGCCGAGCGGGTGAAGCGCGGCGTCTACGAGGCTGGCGGCTTTCCGCTGGAATTCCCGGTGATGTCGCTGGGCGAGACCAACCTGCGCCCGACCGCCATGCTGTTCCGCAACCTTGCCAGCATGGACGTGGAGGAGTCGATCCGCGGCAACCCCATCGACGGGGTGGTGCTGCTCTGCGGCTGCGACAAGACCACGCCGTCGCTGGTTATGGGCGCGGCCAGCTGCAACCTGCCGACCCTGGTGGTGTCCGGCGGGCCGATGCTGAACGGGCATTACCGGGGCGGGCTGATCGGCTCCGGCACCTCGGTCTGGGAATTCAGCGAGGACGTGAAGGCCGGCAAGATGAGCCTTGAGGACTTCATGGACGCGGAGGCCTGCATGTCCCGCTCGGTCGGGCATTGCATGACCATGGGCACGGCCTCGACCATGGCGTCGATGGTGGAGGCGCTGGGCCTGGGCCTGCCGCACAACGCCGCCACGCCGGCCGCCGACAGCCGCCGCAACGTGCTGGCCCACATGGCCGGCCGCCGCATCGTCGAGATGGTCCAGGAGGACCTGACGATGGACCGGATCCTGACCAAGGACGCCTTCGAAAACGCGATCCGGGTCAACGGCGCCATCGGCGGTTCGACCAACGCCGTCATCCACCTGATCGCCATGGCGGGACGGATCGGCGTGAATCTGACGCTGGACGACTGGGACCGGCTGGGGCGCGAGGTTCCGACCCTGGTGGACCTGATGCCGTCCGGCCGGTTCCTGATGGAGGATTTCTACTACGCGGGCGGCATCCCGGCGGTGGTGCGGCTGCTGGGCGAGCGGGGGCTGCTGCACCGGGACGCCCTGACCGTCAACGGGCGGACGCTCTGGGAGAACTGCGAGAAGGCTCCGAACTGGAACGAGGCGGTGATCCGGACCTTCGACCACCCGCTGGTGGCGAGCGGTGGCGTGGCGGTGCTGCGCGGCAACCTCGCTCCCGATGGGGCGGTGCTGAAGCCCTCCGCCGCGTCACCCCACCTGATGAAGCATCGGGGGAGGGCGGTGGTGTTCGAGGACATCGAGCATTACAAGGCCCGCATCGAGGATCCGGCCCTGGACATCGACGAGACCTGCGTCATGGTCCTGAAGAACTGCGGTCCAAAGGGCTATCCCGGCATGGCCGAGGTCGGCAACATGGGCCTGCCGCCGAAGCTGCTTCAGAAGGGCATCACGGACATGGTCCGCATCTCCGACGCCCGGATGAGCGGCACGGCCTACGGCACCGTTGTCCTGCACGTCTGTCCGGAGGCGGCGGCGGGCGGGCCGCTGGCCCTGATCCGGGATGGCGACATGATCGAACTGGACGTGGAGGTCCGCCGCCTGCACCTGGACGTTCCGGACGAGGAACTGGCCCGGCGCCGGGCGGCGTGGCAGCCGCCGACACCGGCCATGAAGGGCGGCTACCAATCCCTGTACGTCGAGCACGTCATGCAGGCCGACAAGGGCGCCGACTTCGATTTCCTGGTCGGCTGCCGTGGGGCGGGCATCCCCAGGGAGTCGCACTGACGGCGGGCGGTCACATCCGGATATCGACCTGAAACAGCTCGAAATCCAGGAACTCCATCGGAGGCCGCCGCTTGCGCCGGAAGGCGTTGCGGGCGCGGCCGATGAGAGACGCGTAGCTCTTCAGTTTCGTACCCATGTCCGTTCCTCTCCGGCGTGGTCGAAGATTCAACGGACCTGAGCTATGCCGGGTTTCTGTGACACTTTCCATCGTGCGTTCCTGTGTCCATTGGAACACACCCCCGACGCCGCCTGTTCGGTGAAAATACGGATGGTGAGGAGGGGGCGATGACCGGCATCCTGCGAGCCGTCATCTTCGACGTGGACGGCACCCTGGTCGATTCGGTCGATCTGCACGCCCACGCTTGGGTGGAGGCGATACGGCACTTCGGTTACCACGCGGACTTCGACGAGGTTCGATCCCAGATCGGCAAGGGCGGCGACCAGATCATTCCGGTGTTCGTGCCGCAGAAGGATTTGAAGCGGGTCCAGGACGACATGGACCATTTCCGCCACGACCTGTTCGCCCGCAAATACATGCCCAAGGTCAAGGGCTTCCGCCGGGTGCGCGGGCTGTTCCAGCATCTGCACGCCGACGGCCTGCGCATCGCGCTCGCCTCCTCCGCCAAGGGGGACGAGCTGGAGCATTACAAGCGGGTCGCCGAGATTGAGGATCTGGTGGACGTCGAGACCTCCTCCGACGACGCCGACCGGTCCAAGCCCTATCCGGACATCTTCCAGGCCGCGCTCGACAAGCTCCACGTCGGGGCGGACGAGGCCGTGGTGGTCGGCGACAGCCCGTGGGACGCGAAGGCCGCGAGCCGCGCCGGCCTGCCGGTGCTGGGGGTCCTGTGTGGCGGCTTTTCCGAACAGGACCTCCGCAAGGCGGGCTGCGTCGAGATCTACCGCGACCCGGAGGATTTGCAGCGCCGCTTCGCCTCAAGCCTGATCGGCCGGCACAGCCCGAAGACGCTCGGCCAGCCGGGCCGGCCGCCGACACGCGGCGAGAGACGAATGGGCGCGTAGACCTTCACCGGCCCTTCGCCCCTCACGCGCTCTGGCGGAAGAAGGCGACGAGGGTGCGCAGGTCGCCGGCCTGACCGGCCAGGGAATGAGCGGCGGCGGTGGTTTCCTCCACCAGGGCCGCGTTCTTCTGGGTCATCTCGTCCATGTGGGAGACGGTGTTGTTGATCTCGTCCAGAGCCGAGGCCTGCTGGGCGGAGGCGGCCGCCATTTCGGCGATCAGGCCGGCGACCTGACGGACACCAGTGACGATGCCGTCCAGAGCGCTGCCGGCCTGCTCGACCAGTTCGACACCGCTCTTGACCTGGGCGTCGCTCGCCATGATCAGGCCCTTGATCTCCCTGGAAGCCTGGGCCGAGCGCTGGGCGAGGTTGCGGACCTCCTGCGCCACCACCGCGAAGCCCCGGCCGGCGTCACCGGCGCGGGCGGCCTCCACAGCGGCGTTGAGGGCCAGCAGGTTGGTCTGGAAGGCGATCTCGTCGATCACGCCGATGATGTCGGTGATCTTGCGGCTGGCGTCGGCGATGCGGTGCATGGCCTCCACGGCGGTGTCGGCGATGCCGCCGCCCCCCTCGGCCGCGCGCTGCGCGTCGGTCGCCATGCCGTTGGCTCGCTGGGCGTTCTCGGCGTTGGAACGGACGGTGGCGGCCAACTCCTCCATGGCGGCGGCGGTCTCCTCCAGGGCGGAGGCCTGCTGCTCCGTCCGGTCGGCGAGGTCGGAGGAGCCGGCGGAGATCTCCGCCGACGCCGTGCCGATGGTGTCGGCGGCGCCGACGATGCGGGCCACGATGTCGCCCAGCCGTTCGGCCGTGCGGTTGGCGTCGTCCTTGATCTGGCCGAACATGCCCCGGTGGTCGCCCTGGATGCGCTTGGCGAGGTTGCCGCCGGCCAGTTCCGACAGGAAGTCTACCACGTCCTGGAGCGAGCGTCCCGAGGTCTCCGCCAGTTCGTTCATGCGGCGGGCGAGGTCCAGCATGAAGCCGTCCTTGCCGGCCAGCGGCACGCGCTGGGCGAAGTCGCCTTCCGAGGCGGCGCGGACCATAGTCGCGACCTCCTCCTGGATGGCGAGTTCCTGGGTGATGTCGCGCCATTCGATGACCGTGCCATGGCGGGTGCTTTCCTCGTCGATCACCGGGGTGGCGACGATGTCGAAGCGGCGCGTGCCGATGGCAAGGCGTGCGGTGTGCGATTCGGTCAGGCCGGCCAGCAGGGCGGTCTCGATCAACGGATCGCGGAAGGAATCGACGCTGGCACCGGCCAGGGCATCGGCCTTGAAGGTCGGGATCGGGTGGCGGATGTCCTCCTCCGCCCGGCGGAACATGTCCTGCACCGCCCGGTTCAGGTAGATGATCCGGCCGTCGGTGTCCGCCATCATGGCGTTGGCCGAGACGGTGTCGAGCGCGGTCTTGATCCGCATGGCCGAAACGCCGGCCGTTCGGATCTCGTGGATCGCGCGGGCGAGCGCGCCGACCTCGTCCCCGCGCTCCTCGCCGGGGATGGCCATGCCCACCTCGCCGGCGGCGATGCGCTCGGTGGCGTGGGTCAGGCCGGCGACGGCGCGGGTGATCGACCGGACGATGGTCAGGCCCACGATCAGGGCCAGCGCGGAGCCACCGAGGGCCACCGCCAGTACGATGGCGAAGGTCAGCCGCGCGGCCTCGCCCTTGTCGGCGGCCAGGACGCGCAGGCCCTTGGCGAGATCGTCCTCGACCGTCTTCATCTGGTCGATGCGTTCGGTCGCCTTGCGGAACCAGACGCCGGCCTCGGCGCCCTTCAGGTCGCCGCCGGCTCCGGCCGTCAGCGCGATCTGCCGCATCGCCTGGACCTCCTCGCGGGCGCGGCCCTCCACGCGCTGCTCCAGAGCGGCGACGGTGTCGGCCGGCGCGATGCCCCGGAATACGGCGAAGAAGGTGTCCTGGGCCGAGCCCAGACCGACGAAGCGCTGGAACAGCGCCGGATCGAAGCGCCCGGCGGCGAAGCCAGCGGAGCCGGTCGCCCGTTCCTGGCCGGCGCGCTCCTTGCCCTGCATGAAGACGCCGTAGGCAGTCACGAGGTTCTTGAGGTCCGCATCGCCGGTCAGGCGGGCGATCTCATAAGTCGAATCAAGCAGTCCGCCGATGATGCGGGTGTAGTGGGCGATCACGTCCGCCGGCTTGGCGGTCAGCCCGTCCGCCTCGGCGCGCCGCCCGTCGAGCCCGGCCAGCTGGCTTTCGGCATCGGCGATGCGGTCGAGGAAAGCCTTGAAGGCCGCTTGGCCGCGCAAGGGGGCCAGAGCGGCGGTCAGCGCCGTCCGGGTCTCGTCCGAGGCGCGGCGCTGGGTGCCCAGTTCGGCGCGGAACTGCTTGCCCTCGCTGCCGAGGAAGAGGGCGGTGGCGCCGCGCTCCCTCTGGAGTTCATGGGACAGGGCGCCGATCGCCGTGGTGGCATCAACCAGCGTGCGCAGGTTCGAGATCGCCGTCATCTCCCGTGCGCGGTCGTAGACCACGGCGGCTGACAGGGCGGCCAGGGAGAGGATGGCGACGGAGAGGGCGGCGAGAACCTGACGGCGCAGGGGCCAATGCGAAAGGCGGAAGGTCATGGTCGTGTCCGGCGGTCCCGTTGACGGCGAGGGGATCGGTCCCACTCAACCCTGAGGCACGAGCTAAACCGGCACCTTGATCCGCGTCAATTCGCGGCATGTGCATTGCCATTGTGCACCAATGTGCATCGCAATTGTGCATCGTTGCGGCATTATGGAGCAAACGCCACCAACACTTAGCACACTAAGCGTCTGATGGCGGGCTAGACTCCCCGGAGGTTGAACGCACTTCCGGGGACG
>NZ_JAGINQ010000003.1 GCF_017876165.1 Azospirillum soli | reverse complement strand
TGTGGCTGATGGCGCCATGTATGGTGAAATGGCGATGCGCCAAACCGTTCGTGCTCATCACTAACGGCTGGTGGCGTTTGCTCCATAATGCCGCAATGATGCACAACGGCGGCCATGCCTTCCACGCAAGGCGCCGCTTTGGGCACCGGGTGTAGACGGGCCTGCCCCGCCCGATTGACCGGCCGACCGCCGAACGGTGACTTTCGAAGGCGGGCGGGGCGTGCTAGGACTGCGGCCTTCGTCCCTGATTTTGAACGACTTCGCCATGCCCACCGCCACTCCGGTTGCCGTCCGTTTCGCCCCCAGCCCGACCGGCCTTCTCCATGTCGGCAACGTGCGTCTGGCGCTCGTCAATTGGCTGTTCGCGCGCAAGGCCGGCGGCAGCTTCCTGCTGCGCATGGACGACACCGACGAGGAACGTTCGAAGCCCGAGTACGCCGAGGGCATCGAGCGCGACCTGACGTGGCTCGGCCTGACCTGGGACCGCTTCGCCCGCGAGAGCGACCGCTACCCGCGCTATGACGAGGTCGCGGAGGCGCTGAAGGCGTCCGGCCGCCTCTATCCCTGCTACGAGACGCCGGAGGAGTTGAACCTCAAGCGCGCCAGCCTCGTCTCCCAGGGGCGCCCGCCGATATACGACCGCGCCGCCCTGCGCCTGACCGACGATGACCGCGCCCGCCTGGAAGGGGAGGGCCGCAAGCCGCACTGGCGCTTCAAGCTCGACCACACCCCCGTGGAGTGGACCGACCTCGTGCGCGGCCCGGTGCATTTCGAAGGCTCGGCGCTCAGCGATCCCGTGCTGATCCGCGAGGACGGCCGCCCGCTCTACACCCTGACTAGCGTGGTGGACGACGGGGACCTCGCGATCACCCACGTGATCCGGGGCGAGGACCACGTCGCCAACACCGCCGTCCAGATCCAGATTTTCCAGGCCCTAGGGGAGAATGGCGGCGCTGCGGTCCCGACCTTCGCCCACCTGCCGCTGCTGACCGACGCCGGTGGCCAGGGCCTGTCGAAGCGCCTCGGCAGCCTGTCCGTGGCGAGTCTCCGTGAGGAGGAGGGTATCGAGCCCATGGCGCTGGCGAGCCTGCTCGCCAAACTCGGCACCTCCGACCCCATCGAGGCGCGCCTGACGCTGGACGAGCTGGTGGCCGAGTTCGACATCGCCAAGGTCTCCCGCGCCACTCCGAAGTTCGACCCGGAGGAACTGGCCCGCCTCAATGCCCGCATCCTGCACCTGCTGCCGTTTGAGCGGGTGCAGGGCGAACTGGCGGCGCTGGGCCTGACCGACGCCGACCCGGTGTTCTGGGATGCGGTGCGCCCGAACCTCGCCCGCCTGTCGGACGCCCGCGACTGGTGGGCGGTGACCCACGCTCCGGTCACCCCGGCCGTGGACGACGGCGGTTTCCTCGCCGAAGCCGCTGAACTTCTTCCCGCCGAGCCCTGGGACCTCGCCACCTGGGGTGCCTGGACCAACGCCGTGAAGGGTAAGACCGGTCGCAAGGGCAAGGATCTGTTCCTGCCGCTCCGCCGCGCGCTGACTGGCCGGGACCATGGACCGGAACTGAAGAACCTGCTACCCCTGATCGGCCGTGACCGCGCGCTGAAGCGCCTCGCGGGTGAGACTGCCTGAAGGAGTGAGGGGCCCGTGCCGCTGGACCTGTACAACACGCTGACCCGCCGCAAGGAACGCTTCGCGCCGCTGCGCCCGGACCATGTCGGCATGTACGTGTGTGGCCCCACGGTGTACGACACGGCGCACATCGGCAACGCCCGCCCGGTCGTCGTCTTCGACCTGCTGTTCCGCCTGCTGAAGCGCCTGTACCCCTCGGTGACGTACGTCCGCAACATCACCGACGTGGACGACAAGATCATCGACCGTTCGCGCGACAGCGGGGAGCCGATCGAGGCGCTGACCCAGCGCACGACCGACCTCTACCACGCGGACATGGACGCGCTGAACGCGCTGCGCCCGACCATCGAGCCGCGCGCCACGCACCACATCTCCCACATGGTCGCGCTGATCCAGCTGCTGATCGAGCGCGGCCACGCGTACGCCGCCGAGGGGCACGTTCTCTTCTCGGTCCCGTCGATGGCGGAGTACGGCCAGCTCTCCCGCCGCTCGCAGGACGAGATGATCGCCGGCGCCCGCGTGGAGGTCGCCCCCTACAAGCGCGACGCCTCCGACTTCGTGCTGTGGAAGCCCAGCAGCGACGACCAGCCCGGCTGGGACTCGCCCTGGGGTCGTGGCCGCCCCGGCTGGCACATCGAATGCTCCGCCATGGCGAAGAAGCATTTGGGCGTCACCTTTGATATCCACGGCGGCGGCCTCGACCTGATCTTCCCGCACCATGAGAACGAGATCGCGCAGAGCCGTTGCGCCCATGGCGGGGAGCATCTCGCCCGCACCTGGGTCCACAACGGCTTCGTGACCGTCGAGGGCGAGAAGATGTCTAAGTCACTGGGCAACTTCTTCACCGTCCACGAACTGCTCGACGAATACCCTGGCGAGGCGATCCGCCTGACGCTGATGAGCGCCCATTACCGCCAGCCGCTGGACTTCACCCGCGACGGGCTGAAGCAGTCCAAGGCGACGCTCGACCGCTGGTATCAGGCCCTGCGCGGCGAACCCGCCCCGGCCGAGGCCGAACTGCCCTTCGACGTGCTGGCCGCGCTGGAGGACGACCTGAACACCCCGCTCGCCATCTCCCACCTGCACGAGCTGGCCTCGGCGGTGAACAAGGCGCAGGGCGACGCGGAGAAGGCCGCCGCCAAGGGGGCGCTGCTCGCCGCCGGCCAGGCGATGGGCTTGCTCCAGCAGGACCCGGAGGCGTGGTTCCGCTGGGCGCCGAAGGGGGCCGCCGCCCTGTCCGACGCCGTCATCGAAGGGCTGATCGCCGACCGCCTCACCGCCCGCAAGACCAAGAACTTCGCGGAGGCCGACCGCATCCGCAAGGAACTGGCCGACCAAGGCATCGTGCTGGAGGACGGCCCGCAGGGCACGACCTGGAAGCGGGGCTGATTCTCAGGAGGTCGCCGGCTGCACCCGGACGCGCGCCGCCCGCAGCGGCACGCCGTTCAGCAGGAAGCGCAGGACCGGCGATTTCTCGACCGCCGCGTGGTGGATCAGGAACGGGATCGCCAGACCCAGCACGGTGATGGCGGCGAACTCCACCGCCGGCCGCCAGGGCAGGGCCAGGAAAAGGAATCCGACCCCGACCACCACCGCGTGGTGCAGCAGATAGACCGTGTAGGACGCCTGCGACAGCGCGCGGACCACGGCGCTGGCCCCGGAGAACCAGGCTTGCGCCATGCCGAGCACCAGGCGGAAGGCTGTCCAGGCCAGGACGGCGCCGAGCGCCTGGTCGAACAGCCGCAGCGCCATCGGCTTGTCGATCGCCGCCAGCGCCTGATGGGTCAGGAAGCACAGGACGAAGGCCAGCGCGACCGTCCAGCGCGTGCTAGCGAACCGCCGCGTCCCGCCGGGCACCTGCGCGATCAGGATCCCGACCGCGAAATAGCTGAAGGACACGGCCAGCGTCGCCGCCGACGTGGTGGTCGGCGGCACCTTCTCCACCAGCCAGGGCGACAGGTTGTCCAGCCCCAGCACTCCGACCATCAGGACGCACAGCAGGGCCGGGATCGTCCGCCCGTTGACCGCCCATCCATTGATCGGCAGCCGCGCCAGCCAGCCGAACCCGCCACCCACCGCGTGGGCCGCGCAGACCAGAAGCACGCAGGCGAACAGTTCGATCAGGAACCACAAATGCATGACCAGCTCGCCGCGTGCCACGGCCGGCGGCAGGACATCGGTGAAGAATTCCTTGGCGCTCAGGCCCGGATCGGCCGCCAAGGTGGAGACCCACAGCTGAAACACGTTGAGCGAGATGGCAACCGCCGCCAGCGGCACCAGCAGCCGCACGGCCCGCGAGGCCAGCACGGCGCGCGGGCCGCCCGATCGCAGGCTCTTGGCCGTGAGCATGCCGGAAATCAGGAAGAAGGCGGGCATGCGGAACGTGTGGATGAAATCCGCGAACAGCCCCAGGGCCGCGTTCTCGGTCGCGGAGTCGATCAGCCAGTGATAGTCCGGCGTGTAGATCAGCGCCGCGTGGTACGGCACGCCCAGCAGCATCAGGAAACACCGCGCCGCGTCCAGGCCGTGATCCCGCGAGCCTCCGCCGCCTTTACTGTCGTCGTAACCGCCGGCCATTCGTCGTCTCTCGCACTATTCCCCTTGGGGAACGCGCAAAAGGCACAGGCGGGGTCCGGGCGGCGGTGGGGCAGGAGGAGTGCGCCTTGGAAGTACGCCGACCTCACCCCTTTCGCCGCCACTCGGATGGGGTGCGCATTTGGACGATCCGATTTTCTTACGGAACCGTTCACTCCGGCGGCTTCCCTCTGTTACAAGGCGCTGGCGGGGCGCTCGCATTCACGCGGGTGGCTCCGTTCACGCGCCCGTATTTCCGCGGGTGGCTATGGAGGATCTTGGACATGCTTTGGCTTGCCGCCTACATGGGCAGCGTACTCGCCATCAACTTCGCGTTCAGCGCCGCGCCGCACCTGGATCTCGTCTGGTCCTGCTGGGCCGGCCTGATCTTCATCCTGCGCGACATGGTGCAGGTCCGTTTCGGCCACTGGTCGCTCGCCGCGATGCTGGCCGCGACGGTGCTGTCCTTCCTGCTCGCCGACCCGTTCGTGGCGGCGGCCAGCGTCACCGCCTTCGCCGTGTCGGAACTGATCGACTGGCTGGTCTTCACCGTTACCCGCCGCCCGCTGCGCGACCGGCTGTGGCTCAGCGCCGCCCTGTCGGTGCCTGTGGACACGGCCATCTTCTTCGGCATGCTGGACATCTGGGACCCGTCCGTCTGGGCGGCGAGCTTCGCGTCCAAGCTGGCCGGCGTGTCGGTCGTGTGGCTGCTGATGCGGGCGCGCGAGAACCGGTTGGCCGTGGCATAAGCGGTGGTTCGTTGGGCCGCCCTGTCGGTTGGCCCAACACCGGTGCGTTACGCCCACGCCTCCGCGTCCGGCACGACGATGGCGAACAGGTCCGCCAGTTCGGCCAGCGCGGCGCGCTTCACGGTCTCGGCCGGCACCACGCCGCCGGCCGGGTCGGGCAGGTCGCGGGTCGCCGTGGCGTTTGCCACCACCGTGCTGCGCCAGCCGAGGTCCAGCGCAGCACGCGCTGTGGTGCTGACGCACATGTGGGTCATGAAGCCGGCGATGATCAGCTCGCTGCGGCCGGTAGCGCGCACCCGCGCGTCTAGGTCGGTGCCGGCGAAGGCGTTGGGCACATGCTTGGTCACCACCGCCTCGCCCGGCAACGGGGCGACGGCCGGGATGATCTGGGCCGAGGGGCCGGCGGGGTCGAACACGCCGCCCGGCCGGCCGTGATGGACGATGTGGAACACCGGTACCCCGGCCTTGCGGGCGCGTTCCAGCAGGCGCGCGGCTTCGGCGACGGCCGCCTCCACGCCGGACAGGGGCAACGCCCCATCGGTGTATTCGCGCTGCGCGTCGATCAGCACCAGCGCCGCCTTGTCGAGCGGGCTGGGGTTCATGGGCGCGCCGGCCAGCGCGAGCAGGGACTTGGGGGCGGACATTGGAAAGGCCTCTGTGGATGTGGGTGACGCCGCCACTCTGGCCTGTTCGTTTCCGGTTGGGCATTCGCTAAGATTGCGCGATGCCCATTCAAAAATGCACAGACCAAAAACGAACAAGCCCGAAACGAGCGCCCCGCCTCGACTGGGACAATCTGCGCGTCTTCCTCGAACTGGCGCGCGCCGGCAGCCTGTCGGCGGCGGCGCGATCGCTGGGGCTCAGCCACGCCACGGTGGGCCGGCGAATCGTCAGCCTGGAGGACACACTCGGCCGTCCGCTGGTCGAACGGCGCGTGGACGGTTATGTCCTGACCCCGGACGGCGAGGCGGTGCGGGATCTGGCGGATGGCATGGACGAACGCGCGCTTGCCATCCTGCGCCGGGGCGGGCGCGAGGACGGGCTTGTCGGCACCGTGCGCCTGACCATGACCCAGGCGCTGGCCGACCTGTTCGTCGCTTTCCGGCTCGGTCCGCTGCGCGTCCGGCATCCCGGCCTCGATCTGGAGGTGGTGGTGGACAACCGCTCGCTCAGCCTCGCGCGGCGGGAGGCGGACATTGCCATCCGGCTGGCCCGGCCGCAGAGCGGGGATCTGTTCGCCCGCAAGCTCGCCACCATCGGCTACGCGCTCTACGCCGCCCCCGGCGCGCCGGACGCCCTGATCGCCAACGACGATTCGCTGGCCGACCTGCCGGAGTCGGTCTGGCTGTCCCGCCATTATCCGGGCAAGCGGATCGCCTTCCGCTCCAACAGCGTGCAGACGCAGCTCGCCGCCGCCAGGGCCGGCTTCGGTGTGGCCCTGCTGCCCCGCTGGCTGGCGGTCGGGGAGGCGGGCCTGGAGCGGCTTCCTTCCGCCGTCCCGACCCCGACGCGCGAGGTGTGGCTGGCCGTGCACCGCGACCTCAAGGACGTTCCGCGCGTGCGCGCGGTGATTGATCACGTCACGGCGGTGTTCGAGGCGGAACGCGCGCTGCTGGCCGGAGACGGCTGAACGCCCGTTGTCGGTGCCGGAAAGACATCCGGGATCTCCACTAGGAAAATGGCGCCCCGGCCCGGCCGCGACAGCACCCGCACCCGGTAGCCCAGCAGCCGCGTCAGCCGCGCCACGGTGGCAAGACCGAGGCCAAGACCCTTGCGGCGATCCCGCTCTGGGTTTCCGATCTGGTAGAAGTCCTCGAAGATCAGGTGCAGCCGGTCGCGCGGGATGCCGGGGCCGGTGTCCTGCACCTTGAGGACGACACCGCCGCGCACCTTGCGGCAGGTCAGCCGGATGACGCCGTTCCGCGTGTACTTCACGGCGTTGTGCAGCAGGTTGCGCACGATGCGCTCCAGCATCGCGGAGTCGGTGGTTATCCGCAGGTCGCAGGAGGTGACGCGCAGTTCCAGCCCCTTCTCGGCGGCTTCCAGCCGGATGTCGTCGCTGATGCGGGCCAGGAAGGCCGGCAATTCGACCTCGGTCATCTGCGGGCGGATCAACCCGGTTTCCAACGAGGCGATGTCCATCAGCGAGTTCAGCAGGCGTTGTGTCGCCTCGAACCCGTCGCGGGCGGCGTCCACCAGCTTGCGCTGGGGGGCCGATTCCGTCTGCTCGGCGATCAGGTGCAGGTAGATGCCCAGCGTCTGCAAGGGCTGGCGCAGGTCGTGGCTGGCGGCGGCGAGGAAGCGGGACTTGGCGGCGTTCGCCTCCTCCGCCTCGGTCCGCGCCTTGGCCAGCGCGTCGTGGCTGCGGCGCAACTCGTCCATGCGGTGCCGCTCCCGCAACACCGAATCGATGATGGCGGCCAGCAACAGCGTGATGATCGCGCCGGCCACCAGCACGGCGTGCGGCGTGGCGCTGCCCATGGCCGCCTCGAAGCTGGGGGCGCTGGCGATGCGCACGGTCCAGGTGCGGCCGAACACGTCGATGCCGCGGGTATCCTGGAACTTCGGTTCGTGGGGGGAGGTGTTGGCGAACATCAGCGCGCCGTCCGACATCTCCGTGCCGTCGAACACCTGAAGTTCCAGGTCATCGAAGGCGCCCTCGGTCAGGATGGTCCGCATCAGATCGTTCATGCGGAACGGGCTGTAGACGAAGCCCAGCAGCGCCTCGTGCCGGTTGGCTGGGGTGGCCAGGGACCGGCGCTGGTCGTAGACCGGCACATAGATGTTGAAGCCGGCCTGGATATCCCGCTCCGTCTCCTGCACCAGCCGCAGCTTGCCGGTGGCCGCCGACGTGCCGTTGGCGCGCGCCCGCGCCATGGCGGCGCGGCGGGTCGGCTCGGAATGCATGTCGTAGCCGAAGGCGCGTAGGTTCCGGCTGGCGAAGGGCTCTAGATAGATGATCGGGAAATATTCGGGGCGCGGGCCGTCCGGGGTCACGCGGTAACCATGGAAGCCCTCGCCCCGCACGGCGGCCTCGTGCATTTCCAGGTCGGCGGCGTTCACGCGCTTGGCGTAGCCGATGCCCTGGATGCCGGGATAGCGGTCCTCCACATGCAGGCCGGCGACGTAGGTCCGCCATTCCGACCGGCTGACCTGCCCGCCCGCCGCGTCCACCAGCGCCGCCCCGCCGCGCAGCATCTGCTCGTAGCTGTCCAGCCTCGTCACGATGTCGCTGGTCAGGTCGCGCGCTCGCGCCCGGAATCGGGCGTCGGCCAGCCGTTCCACCTGATCGGTCAGCAGCCACCAGGCCATGCCCGTCAGGAACAGGCTGAGGCCGAGCACGACCCAGCTTTCCCAGGAGCGGAACAGCCGTGCCCGCGTCGTCCGGGCTGCCGGGACGGGCGCGCTCATCTCAGGTCGCTGCCTGCCCGGAGGATGCTTCTCGGACGGCCTTGCCGAGCACCGTCTGGAGGTGCGGCGGCAGCACGGGCTTTTGCAGGATGGTCAGCCCGTTGGCGCGGGCATCCCGCAGGCCGTCGATGGACGTGTCGCCGGTGATGATGACGCCGGGCACCAGCGCGCCGACCATGGCGCGGATGCGCTCGATCGCCTGGACGCCGGTGCGTCCTTCACGCAGGCGGTAGTCGGCCAGGATGGCGTGCGGCTTTTCGTCGAGCGCGGACAGGCGCTCCACCGCTTCGACCTCGCTCTCGGCGACGACGACGCGGTAGCCCCACATCTCCAGCAACAGGTTGAGTGCCTGGAGCACGGTCCGCTCGTCGTCGATCACCATGACGAGCTTGTCCCGTGCCCGTTCGCTCTCGTGCATCACGGTTCAGAAATCCATCCTGCGGACCGGCCGGTGATCGGGAAGATCAACAGCCAAAACGGCAAATAAGCCCCGGCAACGCGCCTCGGGGCGTGCGGTGCTTAGCATGAGGGGCGGGCGTATTGGTCAGTCTAATTGTCCTATTACCTCTTCTGCGTCTTCGGGACGGGCGCGACGAAAGCCCACACTCGCGTTCCACTGTATCAAAAACATTGAGCCGCACGACATCATCGTTCATTCTTCCGGCCCTTCTCGGGGTCCTATGACCACCGATGGATGACTCTCTTCTTCTGGGCGGCGGCAATGACGGGCGAACGCATCTATCTGTACGACACCACGCTGCGCGACGGCGCGCAGACCCAGGATGTGGACTTCTCGGTCGCCGACAAGATCGCCATCGCCCAGGATCTCGACCGCATTGGAATCGATTATGTGGAAGGCGGCTGGCCGGGTGCCAATCCCACGGACGATCAGTTCTTCGCCGAGGCGCCGCCGCTGAAACGCTCCATCTTTACCGCTTTCGGCATGACCCGCCGTCCGGGGCGCAGCGCGGCCAACGACCCGCAGCTCGTCGCCCTGATGCAGTCGAAGAGCAAGGCCGTCTGCATGGTCGGCAAGACCTGGGACTTCCACGTGGACATCGCGCTGAACATCCCGCGCGAGGAAAACCTGGAGCTGATCCGCGACAGCATCGCCGCGCTGCATGCCGCCAAGGGCGAGGCGCTGTTCGACGCCGAGCATTTCTTCGACGGGTACAAGCGCAATCCCGCCTACGCCGCCTCCTGCATCAAGGCCGCCTACGAGGCCGGCGCCCGCTGGGTCGTGCTGTGCGACACCAACGGCGGCACGCTGCCGCACGAGATCGAGGCCATCGTCCGCCAAGTGGTCGAGGAGCACGGCATCCCCGGCGACCGCCTGGGCATCCACTGCCACAACGACACGGAGAACGCGGTCGCCAACTCCCTGGCGGCGGTGCGCGCGGGCGTGCGCATGGTGCAGGGGACGATCAACGGCCTGGGCGAGCGCTGCGGCAACGCCAACCTCGTCTCGCTGATTCCGTCGCTGATGCTGAAGATGGGCTACGACGTCGGCATCAAGCGCGAGGATCTGCCTCTGCTGACCGAGATCAGCCGGAAATTCGACGAGCGGCTGAACCGCGCGCCCAACCGCCACGCCCCCTATGTCGGCGCCAGCGCCTTCGCCCACAAGGGCGGGCTGCACGTCTCGGCGGTGGAGAAGGACCCGTCCTCCTACGAGCATGTGGAGCCGGAGGCGGTCGGCAACCGCCGCCAGATCGTCATGTCCGACCAGGCCGGCCGTTCCAACGTCATTGCGCGCCTGCGCGAGATCGGCATGGAGGTGGACCCGAAGGATGACCGCCTGCCGCGCCTCCTCGACCTCGTGAAGCAGCGCGACACGGAGGGCTACGCCTACGACACGGCCGAGGCCAGCTTCGAACTGCTGGTCCGCCGCGAGCTGGGCGAGGTGCCGACCTACTTCACCCTGAAGCGCTTCCACGTCACCGACGAGCGCCGCTACAACGCCAAGGGTGAGCTGGTTGTGGAGTCCGAAGCTGTGGTCCGCGTCGTCATCGGCGGCAAGGAGTATCACGAGGTCGCGTCCGGCAACGGCCCGGTCAACGCGCTCGACACCGCCATGCGAAAGGCGCTGGAGCCGGTCTACCCGCTGCTGGCCGGCGTGAAGCTGTCGGACTACCGCGTGCGCATCCTGGCGGCGAAGGCCGGCACGGGCGCCATGCCGCGCGTGCTGATCCGATCGGAGAACGGCGACGGCGGCGAGTGGTCCACGCTGGGCGTGTCCACCAACATCATCGAGGCCTCGATGGAAGCTTTGGTGGACAGCTATACCTTTAAGCTGTTCAAGGAAGGCGCGACCCCGCGCACCTGAAATTGCTTGTGAACCGATGACCTCCGGCAAAGACCCCACTCGGCCGTCCATCCTCGGCGGCCCGACCATCATCCTCGTCCAGCCGCAGCTGGGCGAGAACATCGGCGCCTGCGCGCGCGCCATGCTGAACTGCGGCCTGACCGAGCTTCGGCTCGTGAAGCCGCGCGACGGCTGGCCGAACGAGAAGGCCGTAGCCTCGGCGTCCGGCGCCGACCTCGTGCTCGACGGCGCGAAGCTCTACGAGACGACGGCCGAGGCGGTCGCCGACCTGAACGTGGTCTTCGCGACCACGGTGCGCACGCGCGGCATGATCCAGCAGTTCGTCACCCCGCGCGTCGCGGCGGAGGAACTGCGCGCCCACGACACCGCCGGGCACAAGACCGGCGTGATGTTCGGGCCGGAGCGCACCGGCCTCGTCAACGACGACCTGACGCTGGCCGAGAAGCTGATCACCGTGCCGCTGAACCCGGCCTTTTCCTCGCTGAACCTCGCGCAGGCGGTGCTGCTGATCGGCTACGAGTGGTTCCAGACCGGCGAGATCCCGCCCGATCGCGTCCTGCACACCGGCCAGACCCGCCCGGCGACGAAGGCGGAGCTGCTGAACTTCTTCGAGCATCTGGAAGGGGATCTCGACCGCACCGGTTTCTTCACCTCGCCGGAAAAGCGCCCCTCCATGGTCCGCACCCTGCGCAACGCGCTGGAGCGCATGCAGATGACCGAGCAGGAGGTCCGCACCTTTCACGGCGTCATCGCCGCGCTGACGGGACGCCGCAAGGGCGAGCCGTAAGGGCGAAGCATAACCCTTTCAAGGCGGGGGGGATCCGGGCCTATACTGGCTCCATGGAATACACCCTCCAGAATATGGACGTGGGCCTCGTTCTGCTCGACGCCGACCGGCGCGTCCTGTCGGTCAACGCGACCGCCGAGCGCATGGTCGGCCGGTCCCGTCCGCTGGTGGGTGCCAGTCTGCACGACCTGCACCCGCCCAGCAGCCGGGCCAAAGTCGAACTGCTGCTGGCCGCCACCCGCGACCCGGACGCACCGGCCTCGGCCACCTCGATGATGGTGGCGTTGCCCGGCCGGGTGATGGTGGTGAAGGCGACGGCCCTGCCGCGGGAGACCGGCGGCGTCACCGCCCTGATGCTGTTCGAGGTCGGCAAGCCGGGCGTCCTGCCCGAACCGGCGCCGCCGGAGGCCAGGGCCGAACCGGCGACGCCGCTGGTGAAGCTGCCCATCACCACCCGCCAGGGCGTGGTTCTGCTGGACCCGGCCGACGCCGTCTATGTCCAGGCGAACGGCCATTACACGACGGTGCACACGGCGGACGGGGCGTTCTTCTGCTCGCTGTCCCTGTCGGAGCTGGAAGCGCGGCTCGACGGGCGGCAGTTCGTGCGGGCGCATCGCGGCTACATCGTCAACCTGCGCCACGCCCAGGCCATCGACCGCAGCGACGGCCGAGCGGCCCTCGTCATGGCCGCCCCCGGATCGCCCCGCGTTCCCGTCGGCCGGGCGCGCATCGACGCGTTGAAAAAGTTGTTCGCGCTCTGACGGGAACCGTTCGCGCACCACCCAAACCGTTCATGCCGCGAAGCGGCGATTCGTGTCCTCAGGCTTGATGCTGGGAATAGCCATAATTCATAAGTGGTTATCTGACCCGACAGTGGGAGCCTCCCCGTGGACGCCACCAACACCCCCGACCGCTACGTCTCCTTCAAGGGCATCGATTGCGAGGGCAATTCGCGCCTCGTGATCGAACGGCTGCGGATGCACATCGACGATCCGGCCAAGACCAACGCCTTCTGGGAGCGCTTCAAGGAGAAGCTGGCGGTCGCCGAGAACCCGCTGAAGCGTCAGGCCGATGGCCTCTGCCTGCTGTGCGCCAACGTTTATTACATCGCCGACCTGTTCGAGGAGCATGAGGACGAAAAGGGCCTCGCGATGCTGCGCAAGCTGGAAGACGAGTGCTGCTGATCGCTCAGCCGCGCCGTTTGCGGGTGCCCACATAGCTCACCCGCCAGACCGACCCCAGGCTGTCGGCGATCAGCAGGCTGCCGTCCCGCGCGACCGCCAGCCCGGCGGGACGGCCCCACACGGTCGGGCGGGCGTCCTCGCCCGCCACGCGGAAGCCGCTGGCGAAGACCTCGTAGCCGCCGGCCGGCTTCTTGCCGTCGAACGGCACAAAGACGACCGTGTAGCCCACCGGCTCCGACCGGCTGCTTGATCCGTGCAGGGCGACGAGGGCGCCTTTCCTAAACCGCTCCGGCCCGTCCATCCCGTCGGTAAAGACCATGCCGAGCGGCGCCGAGTGCGCCTCGAACAGAACATCCGGCGTGACGGCCTTCTCCACGAGGTCCGGCCGCCTGTCCGCAAAGTCGGGCTGCGGGTGCGGCCCCAGGTAGGCGTAGGGCCAGCCGTGAAAGCTGTCCCGTTCGACGCGCGTCAGGAAATCCGGCACCAGCCCATCGCCCATCCCGTCGCGCTCGTTGACCACGGCGTAGAGGTCGTTCGTTCCCGGCCGGAACGCCATTCCCACCGGATTGCGCAGTCCTGTAGCGAAGCTGCGGCCCTCGCCACCGTCCATGGGGAATTCCTGGATGGTGGCGCGCGGGGGCTCCTCCTCCGCGATGTTCTCGGCCGAACCGATGCCCACATACAGGTGCCGCCCATCCGGCGCGACGGCGAGCGAGCGGGTGTCGTGCCCGTCCCCCGACCCCAGCGCGCCGGGCGGGGTGATCAGCCGCCGCTCGCCCTGCGCCGCCGTCGCTCCCTCGCGCCAGGGCAGCCGCCACACCCCCTCCACGTCGGCGACCAGGACGAAGCCCTCATGAAAGGCGAGGCCGTAGGGCTTGTCGAAGCCGGCGGCCCACACCCATTCCTCTTCCGCCTCGCCGTTGCCGTCCAGGTCGCGCAGCAGGGTCAGAGTGCCCGGCTTCTGCTGCGCCACCAGAACGCCGCCGTCCGGCAGGGCCAGCAGGTTGCGGGCGTTCTCGACATGGTCGCGGAACAGCGTCGGCTTGTAGCCCGGCGGCACGCGCAACGGCTGCTTGGCCGGCCGCTCGACGCGGGCATGCTTGTTCGACACGGCCGGGGTGGCGTCGGGCGGCGGCAATTCCTCAATCTTCATCCGCACGGTGTCGCCGACATTCTGCGCCGGCTTCTGCGCCAGGGCCGGTGCCGCCAGCAGGACAAGAAACAGTGCCAAAAGCCGGCGCGTCATCGGCG
Source organism: Azospirillum soli (assembly GCF_017876165.1). Classification (GTDB taxonomy): domain Bacteria; phylum Pseudomonadota; class Alphaproteobacteria; order Azospirillales; family Azospirillaceae; genus Azospirillum; species Azospirillum soli. Next base: position 437,910 of record NZ_JAGINQ010000003.1, on the reverse strand, counting down.
GCTTTCCCTCCTCCGGTTGCTTCGCACCGGTCGAAATGGATCGCTCATTCCTTCTGCCCAGGGGCTTAGCGCCTTTGGGTCAGTCGGTGTTTGACATCCGTCGGCGGATCCGTATAGTGCGCGGCTTCAATCCTGGGAAGGCGGGCGTGCCTAGCGTTATCTCGCCCCGTCCGCGGCAAGTCTCGCGGAACTACCGGGACAAAACCAACTCGTGTTCCATCGAGGAATGAGATGAGCAAGCGTCAAGAGTCCAAGTACAAGATCGACCGCCGCCTCGGCGTCAACCTCTGGGGCCGCGCCAAGAGCCCGATCAACAAGCGCGAGTATGGCCCCGGCCAGCACGGTCAGCGCCGCAAGAAGCCGTCCGACTACGGCCTGCAGCTGATGGCCAAGCAGAAGCTGAAGGGCTACTACGGCAACATCGGCGAGAAGCAGTTCCGCCGCATCTATGCTGAGGCCGTGCGCCGCAAGGGCGACACCGGCGAGAACCTGATCGGTCTGCTGGAGCGCCGTCTGGACGCGGTCGTCTACCGCATGAAGTTCGCGCCGACCCCGTTCGCCGCGCGCCAGATCATCAACCACGGCCACATCCTGGTGAACGGCCGTCGCCTGAACATCCCGTCGGCGCAGATCAAGGACGGCGACACCATCGAGGTGAAGTCCAAGTCCAAGCAGATGGCGCTGATCCTGGAGGCCTCCGCCTCGGGTGAGCGCGACATCCCGGACTATCTGGAAGTCGACTCCGGCGCTCTGAAGGGCCGCTTCGTCCGCGCCCCGCTGCTGGCCGACGTTCCGTACCCGGTCCAGATGGAACCGAACCTGGTCGTCGAGTTCTACTCGCGCTGACCGTTCGGCCCAGCCGACACGAGAGAAGGCCGCGCCCCTGGGCGCGGCCTTTTTCTTTGCCCGGAAACAGGCGAAGAAAAAGGCCGAGAGCCTTGCGGCTCCCGGCCTTGGGGTGCGGGGGATCGGGGGCATCCCCCGCCGGGGGAGGGGTATCAGGCGTCCACCGTCTCCAGCGCCGGATAGTCGGTGTAGCCCTTGGCGTCGCCGCCGTAGTAGGTGGACCGGTCCGGCGGCGTCAGTTCTGCGCCGGCGCGGAAGCGCTCCGGCAGGTCCGGGTTGGAGATGAAGGGCTCGCCGAAGCTGACCGCGTCAGCCGCGCCGGCGGTGATGGCCGCCTCGGCCTGCTCCTTGGTGTAGCCGCCGTTGATGATGAACGGGCCCTTGTAGAGCCGGCGCAGTTCGGCGGCCACGTGCGGCGCGCCTTCCGGCGGGGCCATGTGGTGGCCGGGCTGGCCCTCGATCACGTGCAGGAAAGCCAGACCGAACGGGTTCAGCGCCTGCACGACGTGGCTGTAGAGCGCCAGCGGGTCGCTGTCGGCCATGTCGTTGAAGGTGCCGGTCGGCGACAGGCGCACGCCGACGCGGTTGGCGCCCACGGCGGTGGTCACCGCATCGACGATTTCCAGCAGGAAGCGCGCGCGGTTCTCGACGCTGCCGCCGTAACGGTCGGTGCGCTTGTTGGAGCGGTCGCGCAGGAACTGGTCGATCAGGTAGCCGTTGGCTCCGTGGATCTCCACACCGTCCAGACCGGCGTCGAAGACGGCGCGCTTGGCCGCGTCGGCGAAGGCCTTGACCAGACCCGGAATCTCATTGGTTTCCAGGGCGCGCGGGGTGGGGAAGGGCTTCATGCCGTCGCCGGTGTACAGCTCACCCTGGGCGGCGATGGCCGACGGGGCAACGGGCAGGGCGCCGCCCGGCTGGAAGACTGGGTGCGAGATGCGGCCGACGTGCCAGAGCTGTGCAGCGATCCGGCCACCCTCGGCGTGCACCGCCTCGGCCACCGCGCGCCACGCCAGTGTCTGCGCGTCGGTGTGGATGCCCGGTGTGTTGGGATAGCCCTGGGCGGTGTCGGACACCTGCGTGGCCTCGGTGATGATCAGGCCGGCCGAGGCGCGCTGGGCGTAATATTCGGCGGTCAGCGGGGTGACGACGTTGCCTTCGCCGGCGCGGCTGCGGGTCATCGGCGCCATGATGACACGGTTCGGCAGCTCGATCGCGCCGAGGCGGAGGGGCGTGAAGAGATCGGCGTTGCTCATGGTGCGTTGGTTCCCGTCCAGTGCGATGGGGTCCAGTATGTATGTGGATACATACTTGCTTCCTCAAGCGCTCTTGTCAAGTATGCGCGTGCATACCTATTATCAATCAGTCGCCATGGTGACCGGCGGCGGTTGAAGGATCAGGATCGTGGCCAGGACCGTGGACGAGACCTCACCCAAGGGCGAAGACTGTTGCGCTGGCGCGGATGCGCCCGCCCGCAAGCGCGACCGTGAGGCAACCAAGGGCGCCCTGCTGGACGCCGCGAAGATGGTGTTCGCCGAGCGCGGCTTCGACGCGGCGACGACGCGCGACATCGCCGGTCGGGCGGGCGTGAACGAGCAGCTGATCCAGCGCTATTTCTCCGGCAAAGGCGGTCTGCTGCTGGCCGTGGTCGAGCGTTACGGCCGGGAGGAGGGCGGGGCCTGCGCGCTGCCGCCGCCGGGCGACGACCTGGAAGCCGACCTCGCCAGTTTCCTGCACCACCAGCTGGCCCACACCTGGAAGTGCCGCGATTTCACCAAGGTGATGCTGGACCGGGCGCTGGTCGATCCGGCCATCGCCGACGAGATGGCCCGCACCCTGTCGGAGAGCCGCATCCCCTGCCTGCTGAATCGGCTGGAGGCCTTCCGCGACCGGGGTGCCATCGCGCCGGACGCGGACCTTGCCAACGTCGCCGCCGGCATCGCGACGCTCAGCTTCGGCCTCGGCTTCCTCGATCAGGTGGTGTTCGGCCGCAATCCGGAACGGGTCTGCGAGGTCGTCCGGACGCTGGCCCACACCATCGCCCACGGCCTCACGCCGCGCGGTTAATCGGCGGCGGCTGCCGCGCGGGCGGCGCGATGGGTGGTGAAGGCGTCGGCGGAATAGAGCAGCAGCGCCAGCCAGATGCAGCCGAAGGCGATGCCGTGGGCCGACGTGAAGGCTTCGCCATAGACCAGCACGCCCAGCATCAGCTGCCCGGTCGGGCCGATGTACTGCAACAGCCCGATGGTGGACAGCTTCAGCCGGGCTGCGCCCATCATGAACAGCACGAGCGGCACCGCCGTGATCGGTCCGGACAGCATGATCAGCAGGTCGGTGCGGATCCCATGAACGCCGAAGCTACCGCCGCCGGTCGTGTTCAGCCACAGCAGATAGGCCAGAGCCAGCGGCACCAGCAGGGCGGTCTCCACCACCAGCCCGATGATCGGGTCGATGGCGGCCTTCTTGCGGACCAAGGCGTAGACGCCAAAGGTCAGGGCCAGCGTCAGCGCCACCCAGGGCACCGACCCGTAGGACAGGACGAGGCTCAGCACACCGGCCCCGGCGATCAGCACCGCGCCAAGCTGCCGGCGCGACAGGCGCTCGTGCAGGAAGACCATGCCCAGCACGACGTTGACCATCGGGTTGATGTAGTAGCCGAGGCTCGATTCGACCATGCGGCCGTGTGTGACGGCCCAGATGAACACGGTCCAGTTGGTGGAGATCAGCGCCGTCGTCACCGCGAAGACGCCGAAACCCCGCCAGCCCCCGACGCCGCGCAGGATGGCGGCCGGACCTTTCATCGCCAGCACCAGCCCGCCGACCAGCAGCACGGTCCAGACCACCCGGTGCGCGACGATCTCCACCGCCCCGATGTCGCCGAGTTGCTTGAAATAGACCGGAGCCACCAAGCCCCAGATCAGAAAGGCCCCCAGAGCCGAGGCAAAGCCCAGGGTTGCAGGGTTGTGCGCGGCGGTGGGGGAGGGCTTGGTCATTCGTCCGTTTACCATATCGTACGGGCCGGCGGCGATGCGCCGCCGCTCATGCCCGGGCTGCGCGCCCGGAATGCCATAAAGCATAAGGGGTTTTGCCGGAATGAGCTTTCGGTGAAGCCGACCCTGGCCGAAAGTCAGGGGGCTTTGACCCTGGCTGTTGTGGCCTCATATGTCCAAGATGTTAAACGACTTTTCTGGCGTGCTTTGTTCGGGACCGCTATTTTTAGACATTCCCGGGTGTGTCGCGCCGCAGTGTGGAATTGCAGGAATGAGCGTTGACTTGGCCGAGAATGCAGTGGTGACGGACGGAGGAGCGATGGAGGCGGCATCGCCGACCTTGCGGCATCTCCAGGCGGTGGCGGAGTTCGGTCAGTACGCTCTGCGCGAAACCGACCTGGACGCGCTGCTGCACGAGGCCTGCTCGCAGGTCGCCAAGGGTCTCGGCGTTCCCTACGCCAAAGTGCTGGAGTACCGGGCGGCCGAGGGCGACTTCCTGATCCGGGCCGGCGTCGGCTGGCGTCCGGGCGTGGTCGGCTCCGTCCGCGCCCCGGCCAACCGCGATCACGCGCCAGGCCTTGCCATGCTGACGCGCCAGCCGGTGGTCAGCGGCGACCTTGCCGCCGACCCGCGCTTCAACCCGACCGACCTGTTCCGCGAATACGCCGTCGCCGCGCTGGTCAACGCGCCGATCCTGCTGGATACCGGCGTGTTCGGGGTGCTGGAGGTGGTGACGCCGGAACGCCGCCCCTTCTCGACCCCCGAGGTCACCTTCCTGCAGAACTTCGCCAACCTGATCGCCACGGTGATCCACCGCCGGCGCAGCGAGGAGTCGCTGAAGGCGGCGCTGGCCGAACGGGAGATCCTGCTGCGGGAACTGCAGCACCGGGTGAAGAACAACCTGTACGTCGTCACCAGCCTGCTCGGCCTGCAGGCCAACCGCATCGGCGACAGCGCCGCCCGTGGCGCGCTGGAGGAGGTGCAGCACCGAGTCCACGCCATCGGGCTGGCTTACGGCCTGCTCCAGAACTCCCAGGACATCTCGCACTTCGACCTGGGCGGCTATCTGGAGGCGCTCTGCCGGACCCTGATCGGCGACGACAAGGAGGGTGGCGTCACCCTCGCGCTCGACTGCGAGCCGGCGCAGGTCACGCTTCAGATCGGCGTCCCGCTGGGCCTGATCGTCAACGAACTGGTCTCCAACAGCCTGAAGCACGCCTTTCCCGAGGGGCGCGGCACCATATTTCTCAAGGTGCGCCGCGACGCCGATCAGATCTCGCTGGAGATCGCGGACGACGGCAAGGGCATGGCCCGCCCGGCTGGCGCCGGGGGACCCAGCCGCCCGCGCAGCCTCGGTCTGAAGCTGGTCGAGGCGCTGGCGCTTCAGGTCCAAGGCATTCTGACGCACCCGCCGGCCGAGCGGGGCGTGCGCCATCACCTGATTTTCACGGTGCCCAATGACTGATCAGTGTGACACGCCCAAGCGGATTCTGATCGTGGAGGACGAGGCGCTCGTCGCCCTCTACACCCGCGAACTGCTGGAGGATGCGGGCTACGAGGTGATCGGCATCGCCCCGACCGGGGAGGCCGCCCTGTCCATGGCTTCGGTGGCGCCACCCTACCTCGCGCTGGTGGACATCCGCATTCCCGGCGGGATGGATGGCATCGCGACGGCCGGCGAACTGCGCGCCCGGCACGGCACCGGCATCGTCTTCATTTCGGGCACGCTCGACCCGCCGACGTTGGAGCGCACCCGCCCGCTCGCGCCGCACGCCTGCCTGCAAAAGCCGGTGCGTCCCGAAGACCTGCTCGCCACCGTCACCCGCGCCGTTGGTTCGCCTTCGCTGGCGGCCTGACGGGTCAGCCGCCTCCGCCTCCGCCGCCGGCTCCGCCACCTCCGCCGGCCCCGCCACCGGTCGCGCCGCCACCCATCGCACCGCCGCCTCGGGCGCCGCCGCTGCTTCCGGTTCCGCCGGGGCCGGAGGCTCCGCCGGGCAAGCCGGATGAGCCCGTGGTTCCGCCACCGCCGCTGTTTCCGGTTCCCAGCGACCCGCCGCCACCGCCGCCGACCCCACCCTCACGAACCATGGCGCGGGCCTCGCGCAGGCGGGACAGGCAGCCTTCGGCATCGCCGCGTCCGGCGGCGGCGCGGGCCTCGTCCAGCAACCCGCGCAGCTTGTCGCGCCGTTCGCCTTCGATGCGGGCGCCCTGGCGTCCGCCCGGCAGCGCCTGATTGCCGAGGAAGCTGTCGGAGAAGCGTGAAACCTCGTCGCGGCAGGCGTCCTTGCGGGCCGGGTCCTGCCCCGTGCCCTGCGCGTGTGCGGGCAGCGTCGCCATCGCCAGAAGCGCCCCCGCGATCAGTGCCCGGCCGATCATGATTCGCGCCTCCGGCCCGTCGGTCCAAGCCCCTCGTTGGAGTCGGGGATGGGGTAGACGCCCACCCGCTGGCCTTCGGTCGGCGCCGCTTGCGGCGGCGGGGCGTGAGCCCGCATAGGAGCTTGGGCGGGGGCTTGGGCGGGGGCCGGAGCGGCGTTGACGTCGCGCATCGCGGCGGCGGCTTCTTCCAGGCGCGTGGACCGCGTGCCGGCGGGCTCCAGAACCGACAGCGCGCGCTGGATCGCCGACATCCGCAGCAGCGACACCGTCACCAGGGCGCCGCCCTGACGGACCCCCTCGGCGTATTCGTGCGCCTCCTCGGCGGGCACGCCCCAGCCGGACAGCAGCACGAACAGCCCGCCGTGGTAGTCGTTGGACCCGCCGAAGCCGCCATCCGCCACCACCTCGATGTTCAGGTCGTCGAAGCCGGCGTCCAGCAACTGCTGGCGAACCGCTTCGGCCTCGGCGCGCCGGTCGTAAAGGGCGACAATCGTTTTCCGAGCCATGGCCGCCTCCCTCAGTGCAGAAGCACCAGCAGCACCGCCCCGGCGAAGATCGCCGCGACCACCATCAGGACCGTCCGCGACTGCGCGCGCACCGTCCCGGCCCCTTCATAGACGCCCAGCTTGCGCGGGCCCGTCCGTCCCATCGCCATGACGACACCCCCTACACACAGGCCGTACACACAGATCGTGCAATGGCAACAGGGTGCGGCGGAGGCCGGTTCCACAAACGAAAAGGGCCCCGCCTTGGCGGAGCCCTTTCCAGGTCGAAATCGTGGAAGGATCAGGCGTTGGCGCCGGTGGCGATGCCCTTGTCCTTCAGGAGGGTCTGAAGCTCGCCCGACTCGTACATCTCGCGCACGATGTCGCAGCCGCCGACCAGCTCGCCCTTCACGTAGAGCTGCGGGAAGGTCGGCCAGTTCGAGTATTCCTTCAGGCCCTGGCGCAGGCCCGGATCGTCCAGGATGTTGACGCCCTTGAACTTCACGCCCGTGTGGCTCAGCACCTGGACGACGGCGGCGGAAAAGCCGCACTGCGGGAAGACGGGCGTGCCCTTCATGTACAGCACGACATCGTTGTTCTTGATGTCCTGCTCGATCCGTTCGACGACGTTCTGGTCAACCATTGTCTCTCAACCTTTCCCGATGATGCCCGACTTCGTGAGCCGTCTTTCCCTGAGGCCTCAGGCCCCTTCCGGCACGGCCGTGGTCAGCGCCAGCGCATGCAGCTCGCCGCCCATCTTCCCCTGGAGGGCCGCGTAGACCATCTGGTGCTGCTGCACGCGGGACTTCCCCTTGAAGGTGGCGGAGGTGACCATCGCGGCGTAATGGTCGCCGTCGCCGCGCAGGTCGGCGATCTCCACCACCGCGTCCGGAATGCCTTCCTTGATCAGCTTTTCGATCACCGCGGCTTCCATCGCCATGGCCGTAATCCTGTTCCGTCTTGCCCTGCCCATATGGGCGTTGCCAACATAATTAGGCGTTGCGCCTGGGTTTGTCACCGGGGAAGCGTTGGTGGGGCCTACGGACGGTGGCGGCCGGTCCACGCGGGGCAGGTTGGCCCGGTGTTTCGGCCATGCGGCTGGCGCATACCGTCGATTGTGCATCGTTGTGCGGATTGTGCAGTGTGGCGACTCTGCACAATGGGCGATTTCTCGGAATTTCGCTGACGGGTCAGCGGGTTGTGCGTGTTTGTTCGCGGACGTGCGTTGTGCACGTTTCGTGTAGGAATGATTGGATGCGGTATGCGCGGAGTGCAGGGCGTGCAACATCATGCAACAACGTCTTGAAAGTGTTGCACGGTGTGCGGGCATGGTTCGGATGGTGATGGAATGATGGTAGCGGATGCTTGGGGGTGAGGCAAGAACAGCGCCCGCTTCGCACATGGTTTCGCGGTGGAACTTCGGGATCAGAATGAGCCGCGCAGATGCGCCTTGTTCCGGTGCGGTTGCTTGTTCAGCGTGTGATTTGATCTCGTGATTTGGCTGGGGAAGTCGAAATGATCTTCCCCGCAGAAAGGATCGGCAAGCATGTCCGAACGTCATTCCGCGCGAATCACGGAAGGAAACGGAGAGTGGGTTGTTTCGCTGGAGGGGCCTCCGGGTAAAACCGATGTCCTTGTAATGGCGCGCTGCAAGGATCAGGCGGAAGCGCAGAGAATCAGCGGCATCGTGGAGCAGGCTTACTCATGCGGCTTCATTGACGGACGATACGGATACATATCCGTAAACGACTCCCCTCGACAGGACGGCGGCGATGCGGCGCCGGAGGGGGACGTGCCAGAGGGGGACGTGGAGGAGTCCGAATCCGTTCAGCCGTACCAAGTGGCCGGTGGAGGAGCGAGAGGGGGGACGAGGGGCGGGTAATCTTCCCGTCGCGTCGCACGGCTGTCCGGTGAAGCATTTCCGCTCGGAGCGTTCTATTTCCTCACCGTCATCCCCGCGAAAGCGGGGATCCAGAAACTCCGCACTTAAGTGCTTGTTCAGCCTGGATTCCCGCCTTCGCGGGAATGACGAATTGAGGAGTTGCAGGCTCCGTGAAACACAGGCGCCATTTTGAGAGACTCGCTTAAAAACAAGCCATACGCATCAAAGCCTTAATCCCGTTCCCCGGACAGCCGTGCGCCTTCGCGGGAATGACGATGAAAGATTGTATTCCAAAGCCCTCCAGAACGGAGAGGGGATTCACGCAATGGCTTTGAATTGAGCGCAGGTGGCTCAGAGAGGGGACTGGAGGAAATCATAAAATGCCTTGATGGATAAGGCGATTGGGAAGAGCCATACGAGACAGGCCAGAACCCAGCGCCCCTTGTCCAGAAAGGCCTTCATCAAAAAGCCTGCACCCAAGATAGGGAGCCATGGAATGATGGCTGCCCAACGGTTGGGGCCATGAAAAAGAAGCCATGAAATGAGGAGCGCTGTCGGAACGGACAGGAGTAACGCGGCAAGTCCCGTTGCCAACGCCACATAAAGCCCGAAGCGCTTTTTGTTCATTTCAGGAACCCTTCAAATCCCCGAAATAAAAAAGGCCGGGCGACCATCAGCCGCCCGGCCCTTTTTTCGTCAACCAAGAAGGAAAGCCGTTTCGTTGGGCCCCCACCCTAACCCTCCCCCATGCTGCGCACGGGGGAGGGGACTAAAGCTCCTTCCCCCGCCGTCAGGTGGGGGAAGGTTGGGATGGGGGCCCACCGCAGCACTTCACTCGACGCCGGCGGCCATGTAGCCGGGGAGCCAAGCCTCGTTGGCCTTGCGGAGGCGGTCGATGGAGATCGCCTCGGGGCCACGGCCGGTCAGGGCGGTGCCGTTGGTCTTGCCGAGAACGGTGACCGGGACGCCGGCCGCCTTGGCCCGCTCCTGCACCGTCGCGGCGTTCTCCGGACGGACGGCCAGCACGTAGCGCGCCTGGTCCTCGCCGAACAGGATGCCGGCATCCGCGCCGTCGAGGCCGGCGAGGTTGGCGCCGATGCCGCCGGCCATGGCCATCTCGGCCACGGTGACCAGCAGGCCGCCGTCCTGGATGTCGTGGCTGGACACCACCAGACCGTCGCGGATGATCTGGCGGACGAAGTCGCCGTTGCGGCGCTCCACCGTCAGGTCGACCGGCGGCGGCGGGCCGTCCTCGCGGCCGAGGATCTCGCGCAGGTAAAGCGACTGACCCAGGTGGCCCTTCGTTTCACCGACGAGGAGGATCGTGTCGCCCTCGTTCTTGAAGGCGATGCCAACGGCCATCATGGCGTCGGGCATGATGCCGACGCCGCCGATGGCGGGGGTCGGCAGGATAGCCTCGCCGTTGGTCTCGTTGTAGAGCGACACGTTGCCCGACACGACCGGGAAGTCCAGCGCGCGGCACGCCTCGCCGATGCCCTGGATGGCCCCGACGAACTGGCCCATGATCCGCGGCTTCTCGGGGTTGCCGAAGTTCATGTTGTCGGTGATGGCCAGCGGCAGGGCGCCGACCGCCGACAGATTGCGCCACGCCTCGGCCACGGCCTGCGCGCCGCCCCGCACCGGGTCGGCGAGGCAGTAGCGCGGCGTGCAGTCGGTGGTGATCGCCACCGCCTTGGTCTGGCCCGGCAGGCGGACGACCGCCGCGTCGGCCTGACCCGACATGAAGCGGGTGTCGCCGTTGACGAGGCTGTCGTATTGCTCCCAGATCCAGCGCTTGGACGCCTGATCGGGGCAGGAGACCAGCTTTTCCAGGATGTCGCCCAGCGGCTGCGCCGGCAGCTCGCGGACCGAATCCTCAAGCGCGGGCTGCGGCGGGGTCGGCTCCCACGGGCGCTCGTACACCGGGGCGGCGTTGGAGACCGGCGCGATGGGCATGTCGCACCAGGTCTCGCCGTGCATCTTGATGACGAGGTTGCCGGTCTCGGTCAGCGTGCCGATGATCGCGAAGTCCAGTTCCCACTTGTCGAAGATCGCGCGGGCGACCTCCTCGCGGCCGGGCTTCAGGATGATCAGCATGCGCTCCTGGCTTTCGGAGAGCATGATCTCGTAAGGCGTCATGCCCTCTTCGCGCATCGGCAGGTTGTCGAGCACCAGCTCGATGCCGAGGCCACCCTTGCCGGCCATCTCGACCGACGAGGAGGTGAGGCCCGCCGCACCCATGTCCTGAATGGCGACGATGGCGTCGGTTGCCATCAGCTCCAGGCAGGCTTCGATCAGCAGCTTTTCGGTGAAGGGGTCGCCGACCTGCACGGTCGGGCGCTTCTCCTCCGAATCCTCGGTGAACTCGGCGGACGCCATGGTGGCGCCGTGGATGCCGTCGCGGCCCGTCTTGGAGCCGACATAGACCACCGGGTTGCCGACGCCGGCGGCGGCCGAATAGAAGATCTTGTCGGCCTTGGCGACGCCCACGGTCATGGCGTTGACCAGGATGTTGCCATTGTAGGCCGGGTGGAAGTTGGTCTCGCCGCCCACGGTCGGCACGCCGACGCAGTTGCCGTAGCCGCCGATGCCCGACACCACGCCCGACACCAGATGGCGGGTCTTCGGGTGGTCGGGCGAGCCGAAGCGCAGCGCGTTCATGTTCGCGATGGGCCGGGCGCCCATGGTGAACACGTCGCGCAGGATGCCGCCGACGCCGGTGGCCGCACCCTGGTAAGGCTCGATGTAGGACGGGTGGTTGTGGCTCTCCATCTTGAAGATGACGGTGTCGCCATCGCCGATGTCCACCACGCCCGCGTTCTCGCCGGGGCCGCAGATGACCTGCGGGCCGTCGGTCGGCAGGGTGGTCAGCCACACCTTGGAGGACTTGTAGGAGCAGTGCTCCGACCACATGACCGAGATGATGCCCAGCTCCGTGAAGGTCGGCTTGCGACCCAGGATCTTCAGGGCGTTCTCGTATTCCTCGGCGGACAGGCCGAACTCGCGGGCGAGTTCGAGGGTAGCTTCAGGCTGTTGGGCGGTCACGACAAGGCCTCCACCAGACCGTCGAACATGGGCTTGCCGTCGGTGTTGCCGTGGAAGGCGGACACCGCGTCTTCCGGGTGCGGCATCAGGCCGAGCACGTTCTTTTTCGCGTTGAAGATGCCGGCGATGTTGCCCGCCGACCCGTTCGGGTTCCACAGCGGGTCGTCGCGGCCGTCGTCGCTGACGTAGCGGAAGGCAATCTGGCCTTCACCGTCCAGGCGCTTCACCGACTCAGCGTCGGCCCAGTAGTTGCCGTCGCCGTGCGCCACCGGATAGCGGACGATCTGCCCCTTGCGGTACTTGGCCGTGAAGGGGCTGTCGGTGTTCTCCACCCGCAGATGCACGGTGCGGCACACGAACTTCAGCGCGGCGTTCCGCATCAGGGCGCCGGGCAGCAGCCCCGCCTCCGTGATGATCTGGAAGCCGTTACAGATGCCGAGCACCCGAACGCCTTGATCGGCCCGCGCCTTCACCTCGCGCATGATCGGCGAATGCGCCGCCATGGCGCCGGAGCGCAGGTAATCGCCATAGGAGAAGCCGCCCGGCACGAGGATCAGATCGACCTTGGGCAGTTCGGTGTCGCGGTGCCAGACCAGATGCGGCTTGGTTCCGCTGGCGGCCTCCAGCGCGGCGACGGCGTCGCGTTCGCGGTTGGAGCCGGGGAAAACGATGACGGCGGCCTTCATGGGGCGTGGAAAATCCGGCGTCGTGACGGGAATCGGTTCGAGGCCGGACACTAATGGCCCGGCCCCGGCAAAGCAAGGGATTGCGGGCCTCTTCGGCCCTTATCGGAGCGCCGGAGCGTCCGCTTCCGGGTAGGCGCTGATCTGGTGCAGGGCGAGGTCGGCGCCGCGATGCTCCTCCTCGGCGTCCAGGCGGATGCCGACGGTCTTCTTCAGGGCGCCGTAAACGACAAGGCCGGAGAGCAGGCCGAAGGCCGCGCCGCCCAGCGTGCCGACCGCCTGCGCCGCCATGGACACGCCGCCGAGGCCGCCCAGCGGCTCCTGCCCGAACACGCCGGCCAGCAGGCCGCCGGTCAGGCCGCACAGGCCGTGCAGCGGCCAGACGCCCAGCACGTCGTCGATCTTCCAGTCGATCTGGCACTTGTTGAAGGCCCAGACGAACAGCAGGCCGGCGAGGCCGCCGGTGACCAGCGCGCCCAGCGGGTGCATCACGTCCGAACCGGCGCAGACCGCGACCAGACCGGCCAGCGCGCCGTTGTGCACGAAGCCCGGATCGTTGCGGCTGATCACCAGCGAGGTGACGATGCCGCCGACCATGGCCATCAGGGAGTTGATGGCGACAAGGCCCGACACGCCCTCCAGCGACTGCGCGCTCATGACGTTGAAGCCGAACCAGCCCACCGCCAGCACCCAGGCGCCCAGCGCCAGGAAGGGGATGTTCGACGGCGGGATGGCGACCAGCGAGCCGTTGGCCCGGTAGCGGCCGCGCCGGTTGCCCAGCAACAGAACGGCGCCCAGCGCCACCCAGCCGCCGAAGGCGTGCACGACGACGGAGCCGGCGAAGTCATGGAAGGGCGCGCCGAAGGTGGCGGTCATCCAGTCCTGAAGGCCCAGCCGCGTGCCCCACACCATGCCTTCCAGCGCCGGGTAGAAGAGGGCGATCAGAAGCAGCGTGGCGCAGGCCTGCGGCCAGAACCGGGCGCGCTCGGCGATGCCGCCGGACACGATGGCCGGCACGGCGGCGGCGAAGGTCGCCAGAAAGAAGAACTTCACGAGGTCGTAGCCGTAGGCCGCGAAGCCTTCAGCGCCCTTGCCGACCAGCGTCTTGGCGTCGGCGAAGAAGTCCACGCCGTAGGCCACCGAATAGCCCACGAAGAAATAGGCGATGGTCGACATGGCGAAGTCCGAGAGGATCTTCACCAGCGCGTTCACCTGATTCTTCTCCCGGACCGTCCCGACTTCCAGCAGCGCGAAGCCGCAGTGCATGGCCAGCACCATCACGGCGCCGATGAGGACAAAGAAGACGTCACCGCCGGTCTTCGCAGCGCCCATTTCGCCTAAACCTTCAGCAATTGCCTAAAAATCAGGCAGACTGATAATGGATTAGGCAAACTTGTGCAAGCTTTGAATCGCCTTTTTTGAAAGCAAGCTGCGCGGACAATGGGACGCGCGCAGCGCAAAGGGCGGGCAGGCCGGGTTTGGGCCTGTCCGTTCGGCTGCAAAGGGTATGCCAGTGGTGCCGTCAGTCGGTGGTGGAGGCCTGTTCGATCAGCCAGTCGCGGAATCGCGGCGCCTCGGTGCGCCCGCGCTGGCGGCTTTCCAGCAGGTAGTAATGGCCGGACACCACGCTGCGGGGGCCGAGCGGCTTCGCAAGACGGCCGGTGGCGAGCTGGCGTTCGACGAACAGCAGCGGGACGACGGCGACGCCCAGGCCGTCCTCCGCCGCCTGGATGGCGAAGTAGGTGTGGTCCACCTCCATCCGGTTCCGGAAGCCTTGGAGCTCCAAACCCTCGGCGGTGCACCAGGTCGACCACAGGTCGGGGCGGACGCGGATGGTGATGATGGTCTGGTCGTACAGATCGGCCGGTTCGCGCAGGGACGCCGACTCCAGCAGGGACGGGCTGCACACCGGGGCGCAGTGTTCCGGCATCAGGGGAAGGGGCTTCAGCCCGGCGAAATGGGCGGGGTCGCGCCGGATCGCGTAATCAAAGCGCCGCGTCAGGTCGATGGCGTCCGGAGCGGTGAACAGCGACACCTCAAGCTCCGGCGCGCTGCGCTGGAACAGGGGCAGGCGGGGCAGCAGCCAGTGCATGGCGAAGGTGGGGATGCAGTCCAGATGGACGGTCCGCCGGCCGCTTCCCTCCGTCAGGCTGTCGGTGGCGTTCTGGATTTCCGCGAACAGGTCGGCCATGCGCGTGAAGTAGCGGGCACCCACGTCGGTCAGCCGCACCCGCCGCTGGCGCCGGTCGAAGAGGGCGAGGCCGAGGAAGTCTTCCAGCGCGCGGATTTGCCGGCTGACCGCGCCGGGCGTGACGTGCAGCTCCTCCGCGGCGAGGCGGAAGCTGGAATGGCGGGCAGCGGCGACGAAGGCCCGCAGGGCGTTCAGCGGTGGAAGGCGCGAGGACATAGTTGAGTTTTTCTCAACAGACGGAGGAAGACAACTCGTTTTGCCGCCGCCGGGCCGCCCCCTATGGTTGCCGGAACAACGCCTGGGGAATCGACGCATGACGCACATCACGCGAAAGCTGGTCCTGCTCCTGGGCCTGTCGCAGCTCGTGTGCTGGGGGATTTCCTATTACCTGATCGCCATCTTCGGCAACGTCATGGCGGCCGATCTGGGGCTGAGCCTCGCCGCCGCCTATGGCGGCTTCACGGTGGCGCTGCTGGTGATGGGGGCGACCTCCTCCGCGATCGGGCGGGGCATCGACCGCTGGGGCGGGCGGCCGGTCATGGTGATCGGATCGCTGCTGTCGGCCGCCGGGTGCCTGGGGCTGGCGGCGTCACAGGAGATCGTCGGCTATTACGCGGCGTGGGTCGTGCTGGGCCTCGCCATGCGGATGACGCTGTACGACGCGGCCTTCGCGGCGCTGGCGCGGCTCGGCGGGCCGCAGGCGCGCAAGCCGATCTCGCAGATCACGCTGCTGGGCGGGCTCGCCTCCACGACGCTGTGGCCGGTCGGGCAGGCCCTGATCGAGGCGTTCGGCTGGCGCGGCGCGCTGTGCGGCTACGCGGTCTTCGCCCTGATGACCCTTCCGTTGCACGCCGCCATTCCCGCCGAGCGGTACGAGCGTCCCCCCTCCCCGGAGGTCAAGCCAGTGGATGGCGGGGGTGAGGCGCCGCGCGGGCAAAGGGCGCTGCCGATCCTCTACGCGCTGATCGTCGCGGCGACCGGGGCGCTGAATTCCGGCATGTCGGCGCACATGATCGGCATTCTCGCCGGGCTGGGCGCGGCGCAGACCGCCGCCGTGTGGATCGCCGGCCTGCGCGGCGTCGGCCAGTCCGCCGCCCGCCTGTGCGAGGTGCTGTTCGGCGGGCGGCTGCACCCAACCGCCCTCGCCCTGCTCGCCGCCGGCCTGCTGGCGCCAAGCTTCCTGATCGGGCTGGCGAGCGGCGAGGCGATTGTCGCGGGGCTTCTCTTCGCCCTGCTGTTCGGGGCGGGCAATGGGCTGCTGACCATCGTGCGCGGCACGCTGCCGCTGGTGCTGTTCGATCCCCGGAACTACGGCGGCACGGTCGGCCGTCTGGTGACGCCGAGCTTTTACGCGTCCGCGCTGGCGCCGCTGGCCTACGCGGTCATCATCGAGCGGTTCGGCGAGGCGTCCGCCCTGTGGCTGTCCGCCGGACTGGGGGCCGTCGCGCTCGTGGCGGCGGCCGCGCTCCGGTGGGTGTGCCCGCGCTGAGGGATCCGCTTATCCCTTCAGGCGCCCGTTCCAGTCCTCGACGGCGCCGCGTTCCAGGCGGCGTTCGGCGAGCGTGCGCCACGCCTGCGCCAGGACGGGCAGGGCGGCCATCTGCGCCAGAGCCTCGCGGTTCAGCGTGTCCACGTAGAGGACGTGCAGCAGGCGGGTGAGCGACCAGTCCGAATGGGGGCGCTCAATGAGGGACAGCGTATCGCCCGCGCCGATCTCGCCGGGTTCCAGAACGCGATAGTACCAGCCGGTGCGCCCGGTGGTCTGGACGCGCTTGGCCATGTCCGGTACGCCGAAGCGGTGGTTCAGCTTCCAGCAGGGCTGGCGGCCCTGGGTCACCTGCAACACGGCGCTGCCGGCCCGGAACACGTCGCCGACGCAGACGTCCGCCTCGGTCAGGCCAAGCGTGGACAGGTTCTCGCCGAAGGCGCCGGGTTGGCCGAGGAAAGGCACGTCGCCGCCCAGATCGTCCCGCCACGCCGGGTGGTGGTCGAGCGGGTAGTGGTGGATCGCCTTTTCCGGCCCGCCATGCACGCGGCGGTCGGCCTGCTCGTCCTCAAGGAAGCCTTCCGGACCGACCTTGCGGGGGCCGTCCACGGGGGTCTTGGCGATGGCGCTGGTCCGCCCCGGCGGGCCGAAGGGAGCGGCCTTGCCCACGAGCACGGTGCGGATGGTGGTTTCGGTCATGCTTTCTTCTTCTTCGCGGCTTGGTCCTGAAGGGCGACGTAATGGTGCCACACCAGCTTGGCGGCGAGGCTGCGGTGCGGGCGCCAGGGTTCGGCGACGGCCATGAGCTGGGCCTGGGTCGGTTTCTCCGCCCAGCCTTTCAGGCGTTGGACGCCCAGTTGAATGGCGAGGTCGCCCACCGGCCAGATGTCCGGCCGGTCGAGCGCGGTCATCAGATAGATCTCGGCGGTCCAGCGCCCGATGCCCTTCAACTCGACCAGCGCGGCGATGGCCTCCTCGTCGTCCATGCGGTGGACGGCGTCGATGTCGATCCGGCCGCTGGCGACGGCATCGGCGAGGCCGCGCGCGTAGCCGATCTTCTGCCGGGAGAAGCCGCAGGCGCGGAGGTCGTCTTCGGACAGGGCGAGGATGCTGTCGGGGGTCACCGTCCCGACCATCGCTTGCAGCTTTTCCCACAGGGCGACGGCGACCTTGGTGGAAAGCTGCTGCTCCATGACGATGCGCAGCAGGCCGGGAAAGCCGCCGGGACGGGTGAAGTCACGGATCAGCGGCCCGCCGACGCGCAGGGACTCGGCGAAGATGGGGTCGAGGGTGGTGAGGTGTTCGACGGACATGACCCAACGAAAATAGGGGCCCAACGAAAATGGGGGATGCGCCAGCTTGGCACATCCCCCAATTCGCGACTAGCAGAGTTGCCAGCGGAGTTGAACCCGTGGCGTCTTACGCCACCAGCTCGATCGCGTAGTCCTCGATCACGGTGTTGGCGAGCAGCTTGGTGCACATGGCCTCCACCTCCTTGCGGGCGGCGGCTTCGTCGGTGCTCTTGAGCTGAAGCTCGATGACCTTGCCGGCGCGGACGTCCTCGACGCCGTCGAAGCCCAGCGTGTGCAGCGCGTGCGCGATGGCCTTGCCCTGGGGGTCGAGAACGCCGCGCTTGAGGGTGACGTGAACCTTCGCCTTCATCGGAATATCCGCTCGCTTGATGTGATGCTTATTGGACGGTTTTGGGACCCTTGACGTCCACCGGCCCGCCTTCCGGCAGGATGCCGAGACGCCGGGCAACCTCTTGATAGGCCTCTTCGACCTTGCCGAGATCCTGGCGGAAGCGGTCCTTGTCCAGCTTCTCGTTGGTCTTGATGTCCCACAGGCGGCAGTTGTCGGGGCTGATCTCGTCGGCGAGGACGATGCGCATCTCCTCGTTCTCCCACAGCCGGCCGAACTCCAGCTTGAAGTCCACCAGCTTCAGCCCGATGCCCAGGAACAGGCCCGACAGATAGTCGTTCACGCGCAAGGACAGCGCGACCATGTCGTCGAGATCCTGCGGAGCCGCCCAGCCGAAGGCCGTGATGTGCTCCTCCGTGACCATCGGATTGTTCAGCTCGTCCGACTTGTAATAGTACTCGATGATCGAGCGCGGCAGCGGCGTTCCCTCGGGAATGCCGAAGCGCTTGGACAGCGAGCCGGCGGCGACGTTGCGCACGACCAGTTCGATGGGGATGATCTCGACCTCGCGAACCAGCTGTTCGCGCATGTTCAGGCGGCGCACGAAGTGCGTCGGAACGCCGATCTCGGACAGGCGGCTCATCAGGTACTCGGAGATGCGGTTGTTCAGCACCCCCTTGCCGGTGATGATGCCCTTTTTCTGGTTGTTGAAGGCGGTCGCGTCGTCCTTGAAGTACTGCACCAGGGTGCCCGGCTCCGGACCTTCGAAGAGTACCTTCGCCTTGCCTTCGTAGATGCGCCGGCGTCGTGTCATTGCGAGATCGTCCAAAAAACTGTGGGCCGGCGGGGACCGCCGGTCCAGGGATATGCACGAGTGATATAGCAAGCTGGCCCTTGGAACACAATGAGCGGGGGGAGAGCGCTCCAAGGCTATCGCTTTTGTCCCAATAACCCTTTCCTCTCCGCAAACGACCTTTCACCGTCATTCCCGCGAAGGCGCACGGCTGTCCGGTGAAACATTGCCCTCGAAGCCCACGCCTCCCCACTTCGTCATCCCCGCGCAGGCGGGGATCCAGAAGTTTGCTGGATAAGTGCTTGAACGGACTGGATTCCCGCCTTCGCGGGAATGACGAGGTGGGGAGTGGCGGGCTCTGTGAAACACGAGTGCCGTTTTCAGAGACTCGCGCCAAAACATGGCAGCCGCATCAAAGCCTTAACCCCGTTCCCCGGACAGCCGTGCGCGAAGGCGGGAATCCAGGCCGAACAGGAGCTTAGTCGCGGAGCTTCTGGATCCCCGCCTTCGCGGGGATGACGAGTTGAAGGGTGGTCGCTCCGAAATTACCGGCCGTTTAGTCCAGATCCACGGGCTCATACCCGACTTCGTGCGGCGGGCCGCCCGCGAAATGCCAGATCGGGTTCAGTTCGGGCCGCTCCACCGCCGGCAGGGCGATCAGGGCGCTCGACACCGTGCCGAAGCCGGTGGGCAGGCGGAAGTTCATGGCGCCGCGCTCCCCGCGCTCGCCGTCCCAGATGCGGCTCCCCAGCAGTTCAGGCCAGCCGCCCCAGTCCGGCCGGTCGGGAGTGGCCTTGTCCAGATCGGGAGGTGTCGCGTGACGGAACAGCGGCAGATACTGCGCGATGCGCGGGTCCTCGGTGTCGTCCAGGTCGAAGGCGGTCAGCATGTGCACCCCCACTGGCACGGGAATCACCTCCGGCCGGTTGCGGGCGGAGGTGCCGCGATGGACGATCACGTAGGCGTCGCGGTTGTCGGCGACCACGAGGTTGAAGGGCCGGTAGGCCCGCGTGTCGAGCTGCCCCAGCGCCAGCACGGCGTCGGCCGCGTCGGCGTGGTCCAGCGCCTCCAGCACCAGTTCCCCGCGCGAGCGCTTGCCGGCCTCCGGCCCCAGCGTGCCCGGACGGTTCAGCGCGGCGGCCAGCACGCCCTCGTCGTTGAGGCCCATCCACGAGCCGCCGGCCAGCTCGTCCAGCCCGGCGACCACGTTCGGCCGGTCGGGCCAGTGGCGCCCCGGCGGCTGCCACGGGCGGCCGGCCATTTCGTCCCGGTTGGCGGCCACGATCAGGGGCCATGTTGCGTCCGGTCGTCGCAGGAGGATCACGCTGCACATCGGGAATCTTGCCTTCCGCTTCCCTCTTGGGTATGTCGCCGCACGCCGGATTCGCCGAATGGACGGTGCGCCGGGGCGGTGACGACGCCCGGCGCACCGGCTATATAGTCTTGTATCTGGGAGCGCAAAACCAATCCAAGGAGCCTAGGTCCCCATGACGACCTTTGACGAGCGCGAGCGGGCTTTCGAGAACAAGTTCCAGCACGACCAGGACCTGCTCTTCAGGATTCGGGCCCGCCGCAACCGGTTGGCCGGCCTGTGGGCCGCCGATCTGCTGGGCCTGACCGGGGCCGACGCGGACGCCTACGCCCGCCAGATCATCGACGCCGACGTCGGCGCGTCCGGTCCGCACGACATCCGCGACCGTCTGGCCGCCGACCTGCACGCCAGGGGCATCGACATTTCCGACCACCGCGTCGAGAAGGAGCTTGCCCATCTGCTGGACGTCGCCCGCCAGCAGGTGCATCAGGAGTAAGCATCCTATCGGGATGGTCGAAAGGCCCGGCGCGGGGACGCGTCGGGCCTTTTTCATTCGTGTGAACTGGGGGGCAACAGTGCCCGCGCCTCAATACCGCGCTGGCACGTCCCTGGCGGCGATCTCGCCCTCGGCGCCGCGGTTCAGGCCGGAGGCGACCTCGCTGAAACTGCCGCCGCGCGCGAAGGAATCGATGGTGGCGGAGGTGGTGTAGGGCGCGTTGTCGCGGTAGGGACCGAACTTGAAATACTGCTTGCCGGCGCTGGCGTAGCCGATTCGGCCCGTGGCCCGCGCCACCAGCGCGCCGTCCGCCCAGACCTCCAGAACGCCGTCCGTCCCGGTCGAGCCCTTCAGGTGATAGACCAGGTCCGTCCAGGCTCCAAAGGGTGAGGGCAGGAGGCTGTAGCGCTCCACCACCACGTCGGTCTGGCAGGGCTCGCCGGTCGTCAGATCGACGCTGTCGGCCTGGGGCGCCGGTTCGTTCTGGTAGGCCAGCAGCACGCGGCACTCGTTGCCGTTTCGGGCGTCCTGCTGGAAGGTGATGTGGAAGTTCCGATTGCCGAAGCGTTGCGCCACGAAGGGACTCTTGCCGCCGGACTGCTTCCATTGGCCGATGACCAGACGGCGGTTGTCGTCGGCCGGCACCGTGCCGTCCACGCGCATGCTGAAGCCGTACCAAGCCTCGGTGCCAAAGGCGATGCGGGTTTTCGACGGTTCCCACAACTCGGCGCGTTCGGTGCCGTCGTCCTCGTAGGCGGTGTCCGGCGCCGCCGGGTCGGTGCAGGACGGCGAGGGGCGGGCGGCGCCCATCTCGATGGCCTGCGCGGGCATCGGCGCCTGTCCCTGGGGAAACACCTCCAGCCTTGCCGCCCGCGCGCCGTCGCGCGCCGCGTCCGCCGTGTTGGCGAGGACGTTTTCGCGGCGGTAGCAGGGCGCCAGCGCCCCGTCGTCCAGGCGCCCGCTCTCGAAATCCTGCCGGATGGGAAGACGCTCGGCCGCTGCGGCGGGCGATACGGCCCCCATGTCCATGATGGCTATGGCGAGCATCAGCAGCAGCGCCGCCGAATCGGTACGCTTCACGATCAGTCCCCCATGTCCCGACGCCGCAGCAGCGGCGCTCCCGTGGGACAGGGTGTTCTCGGAAGCTTGCGATAAGGTTTACTCAAAACAAACGGGCTGTGACCATTGCTGGATCACAGCCCGTTTTAAGCCCTATACTGGACCGTCTAGTCTAGCAACTTAGGCGCCGAACACGCGCTTGAAGATCGTGTCCACGTGCTTGGTGTGGTAGGCCATGTTGAACATGGGCTCCAGCTCATCGCGGGAGATGTGCTTGGCGACCTCGGTGTCGGCGGCCAGCAGCTCCAGGAAGTTGCCGCCGTGCTCCCACACCTGCATGGCGTTGCGCTGGACGGCCTTGTAGGAGTCCTCGCGGCTCATGCCCGCCTGGGTCAGGGCCAGCAGGACGCGCTGCGAGAAGACGAGGCCGCCGAGGTCGTCCAGGTTCTTCTTCATGCGCTCCGGATAGACGACCAGCTTTTCCATCATGCCGGTCAGGCGCATCAGCGCGAAGTCCAGCGTGACGGTGGCGTCCGGGCCGATCATGCGCTCGACCGAGGAGTGGGAGATGTCGCGCTCGTGCCACAGTGCCACGTTCTCCAGCGCCGGCACGACGGCCGAGCGGACGAGGCGGGCGAGGCCGGTGAGGTTTTCCGACAGGACCGGGTTGCGCTTGTGCGGCATGGCCGACGAGCCCTTCTGGCCTGGATGGAAGAACTCCTCCGCTTCGCGCACCTCGGTGCGCTGGAGGTGGCGGATCTCTACGGACAGGTTCTCGATGCTCGATGCGATGACGCCGAGGACGGAGAAGTAGAAGGCGTGGCGGTCGCGCGGGATGACCTGGGTGGACACCGGCTCCGGCGTCAGGCCCATCTTCTCGGCGACGTATTCCTCGACGCGCGGGTCGATGTTGGCGAAGGTGCCGACCGCGCCCGAGATGGCGCAGGTGGCGATGTCCTGGCGCGCCTGGACCAGACGCTCGCGCCCGCGGGCGAAGGCGGCGTAGTGGTTCGCCAGCTTCAAGCCGAAGGTCGTCGGCTCGGCGTGGATGCCATGGCTGCGGCCGATGGTGACCGTGTTCTTGTGCTCATAGGCGCGGCGCTTCAGCGCGGCCAGCAGCTTGTCCATGTCGTCGAGCAGCAGGTCGGCGGCCTGGGTCATCTGCACGGCGAGGCAGGTGTCCAGCACGTCCGACGAGGTCATGCCCTGGTGAACGAAGCGCGCCTCGGGACCGACGTATTCGGCGAGGTTGGTCAGGAAGGCGATGACGTCGTGGCGGGTTTCCCGCTCGATCTCGTCGATGCGGTCGATCTCCCACTTGCCGCGCTCCCACACGGCGGCGGCCGCCTCCTTCGGGATGACGCCCAGCTGGGCCTGCGCGTCGCAGGCGTGCGCCTCGATCTCGAACCAGATGCGGAACCGGTTCTCCGGCTCCCAGATGCGGGCCATTTCGGGGCGGGTGTAGCGGGGGATCATCGGCTCTCTCCGAAGACAGGACTGTGCGTGCGTTTGAAGGGCATGCATGGGGGGCTTTGCGCGCGCGGGACCATAGCCGCGCGCGTTCCTGCTGCAAAGCCCCTTCCGATATCCTGGGGATTTCGCTGTTCTGCACTTCAAAAAGTGCTAATACTAAAGTTCGGTTTCGAAGAGAGTATGGGGCATTCCCGGCGCAGCCCGCCGCGGTGGCCGCCAGGGGCGCCGGACGTGGCAATCCGGCGCGGGTTTCAGGAGGGCCGTCGTTGTCCGATCCGATCGCCGAGTTGGTGCGCGAGCCGTTGTCTCGCTCATCCGACGAGGCACGCCTGTACCGGTTGCAGTTCCTGGCGTCGATGACGCTGGTCGCGGTGCTCGTGCTTGGGCTGGGGGCGTACTTCATCGGTCAGCACCTGAAGGACTTCGAAGCGGACCTGCGCCAGACCGAGGCGCGCTACGCCGAGGAGCAGAGCCGCACGCTGCGGCAGGAGCTTGAGAACACCCGCTCCTATCTCGCTTTTATGCGCTCGCGGATCGAGCCGCTGTTGAAGGAACAGCTGCGCGCCAAGGTGGACGAGGCCCACAGCACCGCCCAATCCATCTACGAGCGGGCAAAGGGTTACCTGCCGGAACCGGCGATCAAGGAGTCGATCAAGGAAACGCTGCGGCCGCTGCGCTTTTTCGAGGGGCGCGGCTACTACTTCATCGACGACATGGCCGGCCTGTGCGTGCTGCTGCCCATCGACCCGACGCGGGAGGGCAGCTCGCTGCTCGACAACCGGGACGACGCGGGCACGCCGATCATGCGCGACCTGATCCGCGCCGCGCAGGAACCGGACGGGCAGGGCTTCACCCGCTATCGCTGGTACGCGCCGGACAACTCCGGAAAGATGTCGGAGAAACTCGCCTACGTCCGCCGCTTCGAACCGTTCGACTGGCTGATCGGCGCCGGCGAGTATGTCGATGCTTTCGAAGAGCGGGTGCAGCAGGAAGCGCTGGAACGGATGCGCGCCTTCCGCTTCGGGGAAAGCGGCTACATCTCGATTCTGAGCCAGGACGGCCGCATCGTGCTGTCGCACTCATCCCCGGCGTCGGAAGGGCGGCTGGCCGAAAAACTGCCGTGGGAGACGGAGCGGACGCTGGTGTCGCGCATCCTGGAGCTTGGCCGGCAGGGCGGGGGCGAGCTGCGCTATGAATGGCTGCATCCGGAAACCGGACGGCTGACGCCCAAGATCGCCTATGTGTCGGCCCCGGACGTCTGGGGCTGGATCCTGATCGTCGGCATGTATTCCGACGACATCGGCAAGGTGCTGGACATCCGCCGGGCCGAGGTGAAGCGCGGCGTGTCGGACCGCATCCTGACCACCGTGGTGATTTTGGCCATGGCGCTGGCCGCGTCGGTGGCGATCTCCTGGCTGGTCACCGGCTGGATCCGCCGCATCGTCGGCACCTACAAGACCAGCATGCGGCAGAGCGACAGGATGCTGCGCGAGCGCGCCCGGCAGCTGTACCTCGCCAACTTCTTCGTGGACCATGTGTCGGAAATCGTGGTCCTGGCCGACGCCGAACTGCGCATCGCCTACGTCAACCCCTTCGGCTGCGCGGCGCTGGGCGCCCCGCTGGAGGAGCTGGTCGGAAGCCACGCCGACCTGCTGGAGGATTTCCGGCCCGAAGGGGATGGGGCGGCCGAGCGGTACGAGACGGTCTACCGCACCCGCGACGGCCGGAGCCTGAACCTGGAGGTGACGGCCAGCCGCGTCGCCTACGAGGGCGACGCCTACACCTGCGCCATCGCCCACGACATCTCGGAGCGCAAGCGGGCCGAATGGCAGCTGCGCCTGTCGGCCAAGGTGTTCGACAACGCCGCCGAGGGCATGGTCGTCACCAACGAGAAGAACCGCATCGTCGCGGTGAACGACGCCTTCTGCCGCATCACCGGCTACAGCCGCGAGGAGGTCATCGGCGAGACCCCGGCCCTGCTCGGCTCCGGCCGGCAGGAGGAGTCCTTCTACGCCGACATGTGGGTGCAACTGCGCGAGGCCGGCCACTGGTCCGGCGAGATCTGGAACAAGCGCAAGTCCGGCGAGATCTACCCGGAGTGGCTCAGCATCAAGGTGGTGCGCAACGAGGCGGGCGACGTGGTCAACTACATCGCCGCCTTCTCCGACATCACCGAGACGCGCGCCCAGGAGGAGCGCATCCGGCATCTGGCCCAGTACGACTTCCTGACCGACCTGCCGAACCGCTTCCTGCTGCGCGACCGGCTGGGACGCGCGCTGCTCGCCGCCGAACGGCACGGCAAGAAGATCGGGCTGCTGTTCGTCGATCTCGACCGCTTCAAGACCATCAACGACAGCCTGGGCCACGCGGTCGGCGACAAGCTGCTGCGCGGGGTCGGCGTCCGGCTGACCGAGGCCGTCCGGGCCAGCGACACCGTCAGCCGCCAGGGCGGTGACGAGTTCGTCATCATGATCAACGACATGGACAGCGCCGACGCCGCCTGCACGGTCGCCCGCAAGGTGCTGCGCGCCCTGTCGGAACCCTTCCTGGTCGAGGATGGGCACGAGCTTCGGGTCACCCCCTCCATCGGCATCGCCGTCTTCCCGGACGATGGGCAGGACATCGACGCGCTGCTGAAGAACGCCGACATGGCGATGTACGCCGCCAAGGAAGCGGGCCGCGCCACCTATCAGTTCTTCACGCCGGAGCTGAACTGCCGCGCGTCGGAGCGCATGTGGCTGGAAAGCAACCTGCGCCACGCGCTCGCCAACAACGAGATGGAGCTGCACTTCCAGCCGCAGTTCGCGGTGGACGGCCGCCGCCTCGTCGGGGCGGAGGCGCTGGTGCGCTGGCGCCGGCCGGACGGGCAGCTGATCATGCCCGGCCAGTTCATCCCGGTGGCCGAGGAGACGGGCTTGATCCTGCCGCTCGGCGACTGGGTGCTGGGTGAGGCGTGCCGGCGCGCCGCCGACCTGATCGCGCGGCACGGGCCGCTGCTGTTCGCCATCAATCTGTCGGCCGTGCAGATGCGCCGTCCGGGCCTTGCCGAGCGGGTGTCCTTCTGGCTGTCCGCCTACAACGTGCCGCCGCAATGCCTGGAGCTGGAGGTGACGGAAAGCGTCCTGATGGACGATTCCGACTCCGTCGCTGGGACCTTCGCCCGCCTGCGCGCGATGGGCGTGGCGCTGGCCATCGACGATTTCGGCACCGGCTATTCCAGCCTCAGCTATCTGAAGCGGTTCCGCGTGGACAAGCTCAAGATCGATCGTTCCTTCGTGCAGAGCCTGGACGACGGCCCCGACGGTGGCGCCATCGCCGAGGCGATCATCAGCATGGCCCGGTCCTTGCGCATGCACACGCTGGCCGAGGGCGTGGAGACGGAGGAACAGCTGGGCTGCCTCGCACGGCTGGGCTGCGACCAGATCCAGGGCTACCTGCTCGGCCGTCCCATGCCCTACGACGACTTCGCCGCCTTCGTCGCCAGCCATGCGGCGGTGCCCGAGCCAGTCGGTTGACGGTCTCCGCCCCTACAGCACGTTCACCGGCATCTTCAGGTAAACGGCGCCGTTGGCTTCGGGGGCGGGGAGGCGGCCGGCGGCGACATTGACCTGCACGGCCGGGATGATCAGGGCCGGCATGGACAGGGTGCGGTCGCGCGCCGCGCGCATGGCGACGTAGGACTCCACGTCGACCCCGTCGCGGACGTGGATGTTGGCCCGGCGCTGCTCCCCGACCGTGGTTTCCCAGGCGTGGGAGCGTCCGCCCGGCGCGTAATCATGGCAGACGAAGACGCGCGTCTCCTCCGGCAGGGCGAGCAGACGCCGCAGCGAGCAATACATCTGCCGGGCGTCGCCGCCGGGAAAGTCGCAACGCGCGGTGCCGCCGTCCGGCATGAACAGCGTGTCGCCGACGAACAGGGCGTCGCCGATCCGATAGCTGACGGAGTCCGGTGTGTGACCGGGCGTGTGCAGCGCCTCGCCGTCCAAGTCACCGACCGTGAACGCCTCGCCGTCCTCGAACAGCCGGTCGAAGCATGCGCCGTTCCGGCGCGGACCCAGAGGGGCGTTGAACACCTTGCCAAAATGCGTCTGCACCTCGGCGACCCGCGCCCCGATCCCGATGCGGCCACCCAGCCGGTCCTGCAAGCGATGGGCGGCGGAGAGGTGGTCGGCGTGGATGTGCGTTTCCAGGATCCAGGCGACGGTCAACCCTTGTTCCGCGACGAAGCCGGCGAGCGCGTCGGCCGACGCGGTGCCGAGCCGCCCGGACGCGCCGTCGAAGTCGAGCACGGAATCGACGATGGCCGCCGCTCCGCCGGGCCGGTCGTAGACGACGTAGGAGATGGTCGAACTCGGCGGGTGGAAGAAGGCTTGGACGGTCGCGCGCATCGCGGCATCTCCGGCGTCCCGTGGCGGCAAGGGCGAAATCTCAAGGGCGAAATCTACCGAAGAATTTTGGGAATAGGGTGTCCGCCATCGGTCCATAAGCCGTCCGCGTCAGGCCGCTCCTCCTTTTCGCGAGGCTGGCGGAGCGGAAGCGGTGCCTATAATCGTTACCATCGAAATCACCGATCCGGCGCCTTGCCGAAGAGAACGGTGACGCGCCGGCGCTTCCTCAGGGAGGAATGCCATGAACTTGCGACTGGGCGATACGGCTCCTGATTTCACGCAGGACTCCACCGAGGGCAAGATCAACTTCTACGAATGGGCCGGCGACAGTTGGGTCGTGCTGTTTTCCCATCCCAAGGACTTCACGCCGGTCTGCACGACGGAACTGGGCGAGGTGTCGCGGCTGAAGCTTCAATTCCAGCAGCGCAACGTGAAGGTCATCGGCCTGTCGGTCGATCCGCTCGACGATCACCGCCGCTGGGCCGAGGACATCGCGGAAACCCAGGGCTATGCACTGAACTTCCCGTTGCTGGCCGACGCCGACCGGCATGTCTCGGACCTCTATGGGATGATCCACCCGAACGCCAGCGACACCACGACCGTGCGGTCTGTCTTCGTGATCGACCCGAACAAGAAGGTCCGCCTGACGATCACCTATCCGGCCAGCACCGGCCGTAACTTCGAGGAGCTCCTGCGGGTCATCGACTCCATCCAGCTGACCGAACAGTACAAGGTCGCTACCCCCGTCAACTGGCACCAGGGCGAGGATGTTATCATCGTGCCATCGGTCACCGACGAGGAGGCCAAGGACCGCTTCCCGGAAGGCTGGACGACGGTGAAGCCGTACCTGCGCGTCGTGCACCAGCCGGGGAGTTCGGTCCACTGAGGACGGCCCCGTTCGCCATGTCCCGGGCATCCACGGCGACGGATAGACCTTCCCAATCCGGCGTGGATGCCCGTGTCAAGCACAGGCATGACGATGAATGGAGGTGCTGAATGGAGGTGCAGCGGATGAGTGGAGGTGCAGCGGCGGAAAACGGCTCTACAGAAGCCGTTGCGCCTTGAAGCTCGTGTGCTTGCCCTTGCCGATGATGATGTGATCGTGGATCACGACGCCGACGGCATGGGCGGCGCGCACGATTTCCTTGGTCATCTCGATGTCGGCGCGGCTCGGCGTCGGGTCGCCCGAGGGGTGGTTGTGCACTAGGATGATGGCGGTCGCCGACAACTCCAGCGCGCGCTTCACGACCTCGCGCGGGTAGACGGGGGTGTGGTCCACCGTGCCGGTCTGCTGCACCTCGTCGGCAATCAGCTTGTTCTTGCGGTCCAGGAACAGCAGGCGGAACTGCTCGGTCGGTTCGTGCGCCATGGCGGCGGTGCAGTATTCCAGCAGGGCCTGCCAGGAGGCCAGCACCGGCCGGTCGATCACCTGCTGGCGCATGCCACGCAGCGCCGCCGCGCCGACCACCCGCACCATGGCGACAGCGTTGTCGGAGGCCATGGACGCCCCCTCCACCTTGAAGCCGCGCAGGCGTTCCGGCGGCGCGTTAACGACGCCCCACAGGTCGCCGAATGCCTTGATCAGCGCCTTGGCGAGCGGCTTCACGTCGCGGCGCGGGTCGGCCGCGAACAAGATCATCTCCAGAAGCTCGTAATCCTGGAGCGCCTCGGCCCCGCCTTCCAAGAAACGCTTGCGCAGCCGTTCCCGGTGGCCCTTGTAGTGGGGCTCGTCCGTGGAGGCGGGGGGAGTGTTCAGACCCGGCAGGTCCGGCGCGACGGCCACGTCCCCCATGCCCTTTTTGGTTTTTCTTCCAGCCATCCGGCGCCGCCATGCAAAGGTGTGCGCCGGACTATACCTCTTCCGCTAGAAAATCATCCTTTAGAAAATCGCCTGCTGGGAATCGCGGGAGCGGCGCTTACGCCACCACCGCGGTTTCCTCGGCCGGGACCGGGTAGGGCGGCTTGGTGAAGCCGGCGGGGGAGAGGGTGAAGATCTCGCAGCCGTCCTTGGTCACGCCGATGGCGTGTTCGAACTGCGCCGACAGGGACTTGTCCTTGGTCACGGCGGTCCAACCGTCGCCCAGGATCTTCACGTCGTGGCGGCCGGCGTTGATCATCGGCTCGATGGTGAAGATCATGCCTTCCTTCAGCACCGCACCCGTGCCAGGATTGCCGAAGTGGAGCACCGACGGCGGCTCGTGGAAGACGCGGCCGAGGCCGTGCCCGCAGAAATCGCGCACGACCGAGAAGCGGTGGCTTTCCGCGTAGGTCTGGATGGCGTGGCCGATGTCGCCCAGCGTTGCGCCCGGCTTCACGGCCTTGATGCCGATCATCAGCGCCTCGTAGGTGACGTCCACCAGCTTGCGCGCCTTCACGCTGACGTCGCCGCACAGGTACATGCGGCTGGAATCGCCGTACCAGCCGTCCAGGATCGGCGTCACGTCGATGTTCAGGATGTCGCCGTTCATCAGCCGCTTGTCGCCGGGAATCCCGTGGCAGACGACGTGATTGACCGAGATGCAGTTGGCGCGCGGGAAGCCCCGGTAGCCCAGCGGCGCCGGCACCGCGCCGTGGTCGCGGATGTACTGTTCCAGCAGCCGGTCCAGCTCGCCGGTGGTGATGCCCGGCTGAACGTAGGGGGTGATGAAATCGAGCGTGGCGGCGGCCAGCCGTCCGGCCCGGCGCATGCCCTCGAAGTCCTCCGGCCCGTGAATCCGGATGCGATGGGAATCGAGGTCGTTATGATCCAAGAGAAGCCCCTATAAGTCCTATGGTCAATCCAGGCGCAGCGGCAGCGGCCGGTCCAATTCAATCGCCTCGGGCGTGATCGCGCAAGACCAACACACCGCCTCCACCCCCGATTCGCGCGCACGGCGCAGCCCGGCGGCGTAGGTGGGATCGATGTCCGAGGCCACTCGGAAGTAGGCGCAATCGGTCCGTTGCACAAGGTAGACCATGACCGCGCGGGCCCCCTGGCGCACCATGTCCGACATTTCGTCCAGGTGCTTGGCCCCGCGCGCCGTGACGCAGTCGGGGAATTCCGCCGCCAGCCCGTCGTCCAGGTCCGGCCGGCGCAGGTGGACGTTCTTCACCTCCACATAGACCGGCGGGCGCCCGTCGTCCTCCAGCAGCACGTCGATGCGGGAGTTCTTGCCGTACTTCACCTCGCGCCGCAGTCGGGCGTAGCCGGCCAGTTCCGGGATCGTCCCGGCCGCGATGGCCGCCGCGACCAGCCCGTTGGGGTGCGAGGTGTTGACGCCGACCAGGCTTTTTCCGTTGGGGCCACCGTCCGCTTCGACCAGTTCCAGCGTGTGGGCGAGCTTGCGCTTCGGGTTGTCCGAGCGCGACAGCCAGACGGCCGATCCCGGCGCGTCCAGGCCAAGCATGCTGCCGGAATTGGGCACGTGCACGGTCACGACCTCGCCGCCGAGATCCACATCGGCGAGAAAGCGCTTGTACCGCCGGATAAGGCGCCCTTGAAGGAGGGGGGTAGAGAAACGCATCTTAGGGGCTAAGTTAAAGGTCCGGCCCGCCTTCCGGCAAGTCCGCCCATCGTTTTGTCACGTCGCTCCCCCACAGATCGAGAACGGAGCCCACTCCGCATGACCGCCTCCAGCCCCGCCGCTCCCAATCCCGCCGTCTCCAATCCCGCCGTCTCCAATCCCGCCGCCCCCAATCCCACTGCCGCCATCCTGATCATCGGCAACGAGATCCTGTCCGGCCGCACCAAGGACGCCAACCTGCCGCACATCGCGGAAAAGCTGGGCGGCATCGGCATCCGTCTGCGCGAGGCGCGCGTCGTCCCGGACGTGGAGGAGGAGATCATCGCGGCGCTGAACGCGCTTCGGTCCCGCTATACCTACGTCTTCACCACCGGCGGCATCGGCCCGACCCACGACGACATCACCTCGGCCTGCGTCGCCAAGGCGTTCGGCGTGGCGCTGGAACGCAACCCGGAGGCCGTCGCGCGGCTGGAGCGGCACTACCAGCCGGGCCAGTTGAACGAGGCGCGGCTGCGCATGGCCAACGTCCCGGCGGGTGCCACCCTGATCGACAACCCGATCAGCCAGGCGCCGGGCTTCCAGATCGGCAACGTCTTCGTCATGGCCGGCGTGCCGAACATCATGCAGGCGATGATGGATGGTGTCCTTCCGCGCCTCCAGGGCGGCCCGCAGCTGCACGCCCGCACCGTGGCCTGCGAACTGGCCGAGGGGCGCATCGCCGAGGAGCTGGGCGCGCTCCAGGACCGCTACGCGGAGCTGGAGATCGGCAGCTACCCCTATTTCCGCAACGGCTACTTCGGTGTCAGCCTCGTCCTGCGCGGCACCGACGAGCTTCGCGTCGAGGCCGCGACGGAGGAGTTGGTGGGCGTCGTCCGCCGCCTGGGCGGTACGCCCAACGTCACGGTGGGGACCAAGGGCTAGGCCGCAAATCGGGGGGTGTGGCATATTGTCGCGATACTGAACAAAGCTATGTTGAGGATGAGGGAGTGACGATGTGAAGCGCCGTGCCATGAAACCCTTCGAGAAAGCCGCGGTCCTGTTTCTGCTGAAGCACCTGCTGTCCGGCGTGGCCGGGGCGGTGGTGCTGGGCACGGGGCTCCTGCTGTTCGATGTCGCCAATCTTGCCACGCTGATGTGGACGAGTGAGCACGGCATCGTGGCGGCGGTGATGCTCTATGTGGGCCTGATGGTCACCTTCGGCAGCGTGGCAATGGGCATCGGGGTGATGACTCTGAACGAGGACACCCGTCCTTGATGCAGGGCGCCCGTCAGAACGGCCCGAAGGCCTGATAGGCCCAGACCAGAGCCACGATCACGGCGAGCCAGGCCGCCGCGTAGGGCAGCCATGTGCGCCGGTTGCGCGACAGTGCCGCCGGCACGACCAGAACCGCGACCATCAGCAGGCTGACCAATCCCAGCCAGTTGAACGACTCCATCCTTGCGTCTCCCAAACCGTTCGAGTTGCCAATCGTTCAAGTTGAGCCTGGGCATATGGTGTTTTCTTCCCAGCCGTGCAGGCCCTTGACCCGATGGCCCCCGATTGTCTAAGTCAATCCTGCGGAACGGCGTGCTGCATACCTGAATATGCAACTCCAGCGGGCGGCCTTGGCCGGCCGGTGTGCCGATCCGCTGACGATGCGCGGGCGTGGCGGAATTGGCAGACGCAAGGGACTTAAAATCCCTCGCCTACGGCATGCGGGTTCGAACCCCGCCGCCCGCACCATCGTGATCGGCGCGACGATGCGCCGGTTTGAGCGGACGCGACCTGTAAAGGTTTGCGGCACCCATATCGTGTGGATTTTTCGTGCACACCCGTTTTGGTGGCGATATTCTCGACCTCCTATTATTATTGCCGTGCGGATGAGGTCTTCTATGCCGCAAAAACGAGTGTACGGAACCCAGCACAACGATTTTCTCGGCGCGGACGGGCTTGGGACGACGATCATTTATGGTCTGGGTGGGGACGATAGGTTGGAAAACCTGGATTCCGACATGGATGTGCTGTTCGGCGGCGAAGGGGCCGATCGTCTTTACGGCTTGAGAGATTATCTGATCGGCGGGCCTGGCAACGATACGCTCTCTGGCAGCTACATCTTGGGAGGGCCCGGCGATGACTTGATACTCACCACCAGCATCCTGCAATACAGTGGGCCGCGAAGCGCATACGAGATCAAAAGTGTAATCGCTCCTGGTGTTGGAGTTGTTGGATACAGTATCAAGGATTTGCGGCCCGAAAGTCCTGATGGAAATGATTTTATATCTTTCCCTAAATATTATGCCGCAGTAACTTTCAGTGACATGTCTGATTTCGCTGATACGGATGTTTTTGTTCCGGAATCGCAGCAGACCGATGTCTACCGCTTTTATAACTTAAAAACCGAAACGCATTTTTACACGCCGAACGTCGACGAGGTGACGTTCATCCGTGAGAACCTGCCGACCTATCGCTATGAAGGGGTGGGCTTTCAAATTCCGACCGGTCCCGATGCGGCGGGGGCAAAGCCAATGTACCGGTTCTATAACACGGTCTCCGAATCGCATTTTTTCACCTTCGACGAAAACGAACGCGACTCCATTATCGCGAACCTTCCGAGCTTCAGGTTCGAAGGGGTCGGTATGTACGGCTACACCAACAATGCGGTCGATGGCTGCCAAGAGTTGTACCGGTTCTACAATGAAGCGACCGGCCGGCATTTCTTCACGGCAAGCGAAAGCGAGCGAGACTTCGTCCTGGACCAGTTGCCCAGCTATCGCTTCGAAGGGCTGGCCGGCTGGGTGTTCTTGTAAGTCGGCCAGTTTAGACCGGCATCCCGAAGGGCCGCTTTGTCGCGGCGGGCCTCGCGGTGTTTTTTTCATGTGCCCTTCCAGGTCCGGTGTGGTGCGGCATGTAACCGCATGGCGGGTGGCGGACCGATATGCAACCTATGGGCGATGTTTCTATTCTGCGTCGGTGGTCCGAGCGGGGGAGGCTGAATGGCGCGTTCGGCCAGGGCGCTTCCGGTGTGGCTGCGACTGCCGGTTAAAACATTGAAGGGACAGTAAGCATGGCAACCATGGTCGCCGGTACCCGCGTCGACACGTCCGCCGAAGGCAACAGCGCCGGTCTGTATTACGACAATTATTCCTTGACCGCGAACACCCCGACGCAGCTGTCCTACCGCTATACCCTTGGCGGAAGTCCGGTCATGGACATCAGCATGTTCGGTTCGCTGGTGATCACCGATTATTCCGCTTCAGGAAGAATGGACTCCGTTGTCGCGACCTTCCCGGACGGTCGTCCGCTCATGTCCATCACCGGCTTGAACGCGAGCTTCAACGGCATGTATCAGTTCGCGACCGTGCTGACGAACAGTTCCATGTTCAAGAGCGCCGACCACATCACCGGTTCTGCTTACGGCGACGTGCTTTACAGCCATGGGGGCAACGATGCCGTGCTGGGTGGTCCGGGCAGCGACTGGATTGATGGCGGTGATGGCACTGACCTTCTGTACGGAAACACCGATGGCGATATTCTCTTCGGTGGCGCGGGCAACGACGTGTTGTTCGGTGGAGCCGGCGACGACGCGCTGATCGGCGGCCTCGGCAACGATGGGCTGGTCGGGGACCGGGGAAACGATCGCCTGGACGGCGGGACCGGCAACGACGACCTTCAGGGGCTCGCGGGGGCCGACGTCTTCATTTTCCGCTCCGGCTATGGGGCGGATCGCGTGCTGGACTTCAACCCGTGGGAAGGAGACCGGATCGAATTGGCGGCCGGGCAGACCTACAGCATCGGCGCGACCACTGCGGGGGAGGCGGTGATCACGCTCAACGGCAGTTCGTCGCTCACCCTGTACGGCTTCGCCGCCGGTGCTCTGACGCAGGATTGGATCACCTTCGCCTGACGGACCGGTTCGCAAGGGTGCGGATTGTGGGAGCGATGCCGGCGCGTGCAACGCGCCCATCGCCGCACCGGCTTCAGGCTTGGGGCCAGAGCCACCACAGCCCCAGAGCCATCCCCCCGACCCACAGGGCGGCGATGAAGGCCGCGCCGGTGTAGCTCACCGGCTTTGCGGTCTGGCGGGTGGCGACGGTGGCGCGGTGCTCGGCCATCACTTCCGGCGGGATCAGCCGGATGACCAGCAGCAGGCCCAGAGGCACGAGGATGATGTCGTCCAGATAACCCAGGACCGGGACGAAATCCGGGATCAGGTCGATGGGCGACAGGGCGTAGGCCGCCACGCAGAGGGCGGCGGCGCGGGCGTACCACGGCGTGCGCGGATCGCGGGCGGCAAGCCAGACCGCCACCACATCGCGCTTCAGCCCCCGCGCCCAGCCCTTCAGTTTCGACAGCATGCCGTATCCCTTTCCCTCGCCGACCGGCGGATGGCCATGCAGCATGGTCCAAACGGAGCCGGCGGGGAAAGGGGCATGTTGCGGCGTCCGGCCGACCGGCGCGTCAAAGCGGATTTCGATCCGCTTTGGACCGCAACGGCGGTCCCGGCCGCACGTGCGGCCGAAGCCCGGCCGGCACAGAGGCCATATGAATCTAAAGCGAATGCAAATTCGCTTTAGGCCGTCAGTTCCATGGCGGCCGTCGTCTTGGGGCCGACGACCCCGTCCGCGGTCAAGCCGTGCGCGCTCTGCCAGGACGCCACCGCGGCCTTGGTGGCCGGTCCATAGACGCCGTCGGCCTTGACGCCGACGATGGTCTGAATCTGCTGGATGCGGGTCTGTTCGGGCCCCTCCGGCGCGTCCACCAATTGCGGCAGGGGCGCGGTGTCGCCGTCGAACAGGTCGGCTTCGGCGGCGCGGCGCTTCACCAGCCCGTCCAGCTTGCGGCCCCCGGCGTTCACCCACTTGCCGAATTCAGCGGCGGCTCCGGCATAGTCGCCCGCGTTCAGCTTCCGCAGAAGCGTGCTGGACGCGAGATTGCCGGCGCCCAGATTGAAGACGAAGGAGGAGAGCGCGCCGCGCTGGTCGTCGTTTAACGCGACGGTGACGAGACGGTCCACGTCGGCGGCCGCGCCCGCCAGATCCCCGGCAAGAAAGTCTTCCGCCTGCTGCGCCGTGATGGTCTGCCCCATCTTCACGCCCTCGGTGTGGCCGTAACCGATGGTCGGCACGCCCGCCGGGCACAGGTAGGCGTTCAGGTACAGGCCTTCGAAATGCTTCACCAGATCGATGGCGGCTTGGCAGACGGGCTTGGTCATCGCGGTCTCCGACGTTTCGGCGGGTGTTCAGGGGTGCGCTTGCGCACTCCATACGAGCAATCCGCCGAAAGTCAATCCGCCGATGCGACTCTGTTCGTCGCGATCACAATCCCGTCTGCGGCTTGGCCGTGTCCGCCGTCTTCGTGTTGCCCGGATCGATCAGCGGCTGGAGCGCCGGGGCAATGCTCTTCAGCAGCTGGGCGGGCAGGGCGCTGGTGAAGCGGTAGTGGTCGGCCTCCGGCCCGTGCACGAAGGCGGTCATCGTCCCGAAGAAGCGGTCGCCGATGTAGAAGGCGAAGGTCGCCGTCCGGGCCACCGCGCGGGATTCGATCAGGTGCCCGCCGGGGCCGTAGCGGTCCAGGCGATGGTCGCCGGTGCCGGTCTTGCCGCCGATCGGAATGATCTGGCCCGCACCGTCCTTGAAGGAGCCCCAGACCCGCTTGGCGGTGCCGTTCTGCCCGACGTCCATCAGGGCCTTGCGCAGCGTGGCGGCGACCTCGGCCTTCATGACGCGGCGGCCCTGCATCTCGCCCAGGCCCACGATGGCTTCGTAAGGCGTGCCGGAGGCGAAGTGCAGCTTCCGCACGCGGACGGTCGGCTGGCGCACGCCGTCGTTCTGGATGATGCCCACCAGCTCCGCCAGGGCGGCCGGGCGGTCGGCGGAGCTGCCGATGGCGGTTGCCAGCGACGGGATCAGCGTCTCGAACGGGTAGCCCAGCTTGCGCCACTGTTCGGTGATGCGCTGGAAGGCCTCTTCCTCAAGCCCGATGCGGATGCGGGTGTTCTGCGCGGCCTGCCCCTTCTTGAACAGCCACTTGTAGCTTTCCTGGCGCTCGCGCACGCTGGCGTCCAGCACCTCCTGCCGCTTGGCGGTGGGGTGCTTTTGCAGATGCGCCACCAGCCACAGCTCCAGCGGATGGACGCGCGCCAGATAGCCCAGGTCGTTCAGCGGGAACTTGTCCGGCCCGTATTTGGCGTAGAGCGCCGCGATGTCGCCGTCGTCCAGCTTGCTGTCCGGCAGGCGGGCGCGCAGGAAGGCGCCGAACTCCTTCACCCCGGCCTGCGGGCGCACGGTGCGGAAGATCACCGACAGGCGGTGCGGCATGGGCCGCGACTTGGCCGCCAGCATGGACAGCATCTCGTCCGGCGTGCGCTTGCGGTAGGTCGTGTAGAAGCGGTTCAGGAAGTCGCTGCCTTCCTTGTCCGCGAAGCGCGCCAGATAGGCCTGGCGGGCCGGATGGTCGGGGTTGTGCAGGATGTCCGTGGTGTCGTCGCCGCCCTCGGCCATGTAGAACTGCACGATGTCGCGCATCATGCGGATGAAGGGCAGGTTGACGGAGTTGCGCAGCGATTCCGTGACGGTCAGGATGCTGCCGTTGTCCTTGTTGTTAAAGTTCACGAAGCTGTGCAGGCCGCCGCCGGTGAAGAAGGCCTCGCCGGGGCTGGCCGAATAGCGGCGCTCCATGGCGGCGTCCAGCATGGTGGACAAGCCGCGGTCGGGCGCGGCCGACAGCCAGCTGGCCGCCCAGCGCGTCAGGTTGTCGGACGCCTCCTCCTCCACGTCGGCTAGGAAGTCCTTGGGCAGGTGGGCGTAGCGGGTGTGCAGCTCCGCGACGATTTCCAGGTAGGTGGCCAGCGTGCGCAGCTTCGCCGTGGACCCCAGGTCGAGCTTGGCGCCCTCGTTGATGTCCAGCGGCTGGTCCAGGTTGTCGGCCTGGATGCGCAGGTAGTTGGCGTCCTCGCCCCGTTCGTAGATTGTGACGGAATAGATGATCTTCGACAGGTCGTTGTTCTTGACGTCCAGCAGACGTTCGCCCGTCAGGCCCATCTGGGCGGCGAAGGCCGGGTCGTTCAGCTTCGCCAGCACCTCGACCACCCGCTGTTGCGTCGGCGCGTCCAGGGTGGACTGCACGGTCAGGTCGGTGCGGTCGAGCTGGTAGAGGCTCGGCACGCCCAGCATGGACAGCAGCCGCGCGCGGATGGCGTTGGGGGCCTTCTGCTCCACGAAATTGGCGGTCTGCGCCTGCGGCGGATCCTCGCGGAACTTCAGCGTGACGGCCAGGGCGGCGTCGCGCAGCCGCTCGTCGATGACGCCGGCCTGGGCCAGCACGCGCAGGTGGCTGTCCGCCAGCCGCTCCAGCGCCTGCCGGTCCTGGATCAGGTAGTAGGAGGGGCGCCGCTGGGCCAGAAGAAGGCTCAGCACCTGCTTGTAGGCCAGCGCCTTCAATTGCAGGGTGCGGGCGTCCGTCGCCTCTTCCGACAGGACCTTTTCGGCGATCGGCAGGTCGGTGCCGAACCACGCCCACAGCCCGTCGCCGAGGCCATTCACCTCGCCGAAACCCGGCCGCGCGGTGAGCGGCGTGGAGTTCAGGTAGTCGATCAGGATGCGGCGGCGATGGAGGCTGGTGTCCTCGCCGTCCAGATAGGCGCGCACGCTGGCCGAGGCCATCTGGCGCAGCTTTTCCGTGGCGCCGCTGGTCTGGCCGTCCGGCGAATGGCGGTACTTCTCGATCTGCGTGGCGAGGGTGGAGCCGCCCGGCGAGCGCTGGCCCGGCTTGATCCACTGAATCGGCAGCATTGCCACGGCGGCGGCGAAGCGGTCCCATTCCACGGCGGGGTTGCGGCGCGGCTCGTCGTCGTTCAGCAGTTCTCGGTTTTCGATGAACAGCAGCGTCTTGGCGACCAGCGGCGGCACGTCTTCGAACTTGGTGAAGACCCGTTCGGGGTAGCGGGCGGAGAACAGGGTGGTGCCGTTGCGGTCGAGCAGCGTCAGGCCGGCCCGCGTCTTTTCGTGGTAGATGGGGAAGCCCCCACCCGCCATGAACGAGTCCAGCCTCGGCGACAGCTGCGCCTGCATCTCGACCGCGTACATGTCGTCGGTCAGCGACTTCAGATAGCCGGGCAAGCCAATGTAGCCGAGACGCTCGTTGTACGGTCCCTGGGTGGGGTAGCGGGCGGCCGGATTCGGCCCTTCGCGCAGGGTGAAGGTCAGTTCCTGGCCGAACGCCGACAGCAGCTTGGCCTGCAACCGCGACGTGCGCATTTCTTCCTGCGCGACGAGACCGACGCCGGCCAGCGTTGCCGCGAACGTCACACCCCAGATTGCGCGCCGCCACCACAACCGCGTCATGTCGGCTCCAGCCATCTTCGCGAGTTGGTTAAAATGCCGGCGAATTGCGCCGGACGATGCGGCTGAAATGTAGGAGTACGATGGTTAACAACCTGTGTAATGCTTCCCCTTTCGGAGGGCCGATTCCGCCGCAAAATAGATTTACTCATAAATCGTGAGAGGCCGTGGCGCGGCCGCCACAGATTCGCCTTACAGTGGTGTGGTTAAGATTGCGCGGCCTTGCCAAGACCAGTTGTCCTGCCTGGAGCAGCTTTTGGCGAGCCTTTTCTCCGAAAGATCGGAGAGGTGTCTGTTCGGTGTGGGGCATTCGAGCAAAATTTAGTGGAAATCTCTTTCGCCTGCTTGTTGGCACCCGCCCCTATGCGCATTGTCCGGTCCTATACGGGACCCATCCGTCGGCCGGCGGGAAGGCCCGGCCAACAAGAAAGGAGAAGCCCCGCCGGGGGCTTGGGTCCGCATGGGGACGAAAAGAACCTCCTACAACATCGACGAACTTCGTGGCCTCGCGTGCTTTCTGCTGGTCGCCTATCACGTGGTCGGTGTGCCGGGGTCAGGCATGCAGGTCGGGGATGATTCCTGGTACCGCTACGCGACCAGCAGCTTCGAACTGGTGCGCATGCCGCTGTTCACCTTCATTTCGGGGCTGGTCTATGCCTACCGCCCGGCGGTGGCGGATCGTCTGGGGGCCTTCTTCGGCAAGAAGCTGCGCCGGCTGCTGATTCCCTTCGTCACCATCTCCACCCTGTTCTTCATGGCGCAGAGTCTGGCGCCAGGCGCCAACGGCTCCGACGCGCCGGAGGCGATGTGGCGCATCTACCTCTTCTCCTACGCGCACTTCTGGTATCTGCAGGCGCTGTTCTTGATCTTCCTGGTGGTCGGGCTGCTGGACGCCTTCCGGATCATCTCCCGGCCGATTCCCTTCGCCATCCTATTGGCGCTGGCGCTGGCCGGAGGCATGACGCTGGCGGTTCCCGGAAATCCCTTCTCGGTGAACGAGGCGATGATCCTGCTGCCCCACTTCCTGCTGGGCGTGGCGGTGACGCGCTTCCCGGCCCTGTTCCGCCGGCCGGAGATCGCCGGTCTGGCGGTGGCCGGGCTGGTGCTGGCCGTCGCCATCCACCAGACGGCGCTGTTCCGGCACGACACCATCGGTTGGCACAGCCCGGTGGCCTTCCTGTGCGGCATGTGCGGGGCGCTGGTTCTGCTGCGGGTGATGCCGTCCAGCGCGCTGTTCCGGCGGATCGGCGGCAGTTCCTATTCCATCTACCTGCACCACGCCTTCTTCACGGCGGGCACGCGGATCGTGCTGCACCGGCTGGGCGCTGATGACCTGACGCTGTTTCTGGTTTCGCTGGCGGCGGGCATCGCCGGTCCGCTGGTGCTGGAGGCGCTGGCGTCCCTGCGCCCGCTGACGCGGGTGGCGCTGGTGGGCAAGACGTGACGGAGCTTACGCGGCCGACGTGATCCAGTCCTGGAACGCCTTCATGGCGGAGGTTGGATAACGCGATTTCAGACTCGTCAGCCAATAGCCTCCCAGCGAGATGGACACCGGGAAGGGCTGCCGGATCTCTCCGTTGGCCAGCAGGCGCGAGAACATGAGCGGGGGCGCCAGTGCGACCCCCGCTCCCTGCAAGGCCGCCTCCATCATGGCGACCGAGGAGTCGAACACGATCCCTTTCAGCAGCGGGGCGGGGCAGGGGACGCCGGCGGCGTCGAACCACCGCGTCCATTCGTCCGCCCGGTAGGAGCGCAGCAGCGTCTGGTTCATCAGATCGGCCGGCTCCCGCAGTTCGTCCGCAATCTGCGGGATGCACAGGACGGACAGAGGCGCCTCGAACAGCGGCACGGCCTCGATGCTGTGCCAGGCGCCGTTCCCGAACCGGATGGCGTAGTCCAGACCTTCCGCCGCCATATCGACGCGGTTGTTGTTCGTCGAAAGCCGGACATCGACGAATGGGTGCTTCTTCTGAAAGTCGGGCAGGCGCGGCAGCAGCCAGCCGACGGCGAAGGTGCCGACCGCGCCGATCATCAGCACCTCGCGGACATGCCCGCCCTCGAACCGTTCCAGCATGTCCGCCATGCGGTCGAAGGATTCCCGCAGGACGGGCAACAGGGCTTCCCCCTCCGGCGTGATCATCAGCCCGCGCGGCAGGCGCTTGAACAGCGTGACGTTCAGCCGGCTCTCCAGAAGCTTGACCTGGTGGCTGACCGCCGCCTGGGTGACGCACAGCTCGATGGCCGCGCGGGTGAAGCTCAGATGCCGCGCCGACGCCTCGAAGGCGCGAAGGGCGTTGAGCGGGAGATGCGGCCTGACCATGGATGCCCAAATTCAATTTATGGCACCTCCGAAATATCGTGGTTTGTCACGCCGGTCAAACCCCGCCTATCCTCGCCGCAAGGTTGTTTGGAAGTAAAAACCAAAACCAAACAACCAGACCGGGATGGCTCTGGAGAGGAATATGCAATCGATGCTGACGCGGCGCGGCTTTTCGGCAATGATCGGTACCCTGCTGGCCGGTGGGGTGATGGTTCGTCCAGGCTTTTCCTTGGCCGCCAACGGTGCCGTCGACGAAATGATCGCCCAAATAGCCAAGGCCGAAAAACGGCTGGGAGCCCGCATGGGTGTGGCCATACTCGACACGGAAACGGGACGGCGCTGGAATCATCGCGCGGACGAGCGCTTTCCGATGTGCAGCACCGTCAAGCTGCTCGCCTGCGGGGCGGTGCTCGCGCGGGTCGATGAAGGCCAAGAAAATCTGGGCCGGCGCATCCGGTTCCAGGCCGGCGACATCGTGAGCCATTCGCCTGTCACGAAGAACCGCGTCGGCGGCGACGGGATGACGCTCGCGGAACTCTGCGAGGCCACCATGACCCTCAGCGATAACACCGCGGCCAACCTGATCCTGCACAGCCTTGGCGGGCCGTCCCAGGTCACCGGCTTCGCGCGGTCGCTGGGCGATTCCATGACCCGGCTCGACCGGTGGGAAACCGAACTCAACGAAGCGACGCCCGGCGACCCGCGCGACACCACGACGCCCGCCGCCATGGCGGGAAGCCTGAGGTCGCTGATTCTCGGCGACCGGTTGTCCCAGCGGTCGCGTGACCAGCTCACGGCGTGGATGGTGTCCAACAAGACCGGGGATGCGAAGCTGCGCGCCGGCCTGCCGAAGGATTGGCGCGTTGGCGACAAGACGGGCGGGGGTAACCACGGCACCACGAACGACGTCGCGGTGATCTGGCCGACCAACCGCAAGCCGGTGTTCATCAGCGTCTACATGACGGAGACGAAGGCCTCCTTCGACGACCGCAACGCGGGCATCGCGGACATCGGCCGGGCGCTGCGGGGCGTGCTGGCGGCGTAAAGCCGAAACGAAATGGGCGGCAACCCCGAAAGGCCGCCGCCCGTCATCCGTCACCGTGCGGCAAGGAGCGTTACGCCCGCCCCAGAAGCTCCTTCGCCTTGGCGGCGATCTCGGCCAGCGGGACTTCGACCTGCTCGCCCTTCACCAAGTGCTTCAGGGTCGCGGTGCCGCGCACCTTTTCATCCGAGCCCATCAGCACGACCAGCGGGATGCCGGCGCGGTCG
Source organism: Azospirillum soli (assembly GCF_017876165.1). Taxonomy (GTDB): domain Bacteria; phylum Pseudomonadota; class Alphaproteobacteria; order Azospirillales; family Azospirillaceae; genus Azospirillum; species Azospirillum soli. Next base: position 395,353 of record NZ_JAGINQ010000003.1, on the reverse strand, counting down.
GCATACTTCATCTGCTTGGCGATCTTGCCGCCGTCGAGTTGGATTTCCGTGTTGATCCCCGCCGCCCGCAGTTCCGTCGCCAGACGGAAGTAATCCGCCGACAGGGCCGGGTCCATCTGGGTCACCAGCACCTCGGCCGTGGCGCCGCCGTCCTTGATGAGGCCGGCTTCCATCAACTGATAGAACAGGCGTGTGACGCCGATGGAGATGCCCACACCCGGCAGCTTCGACTTGGTGTAGTGGCTCGCCAGATTGTCGTAGCGCCCGCCGGAGCACACGCTGCCGATGCCCGGATGGTCGTTCAGGAAGGTCTCGTAGACCGTACCGGTGTAGTAGTCGAGACCGCGCGCGATGGCGAGGTTGATGCGCACCACGCCGTCGGGCACCTGGAAGGCCTTCAGCCCCTCCACCACCGTGGTCAGCTCGGCCACGCCCAGCGCGAAGGTCTCGTTCTCGATGCCCAGCGCGTTCAGCGCGGCCAGCGTCTCGTCGTTGGAGCCCTTGGCGTCGATCAGGCCCAGGATCGTGTCGGCGACCTCGGCCGGCACGCCCAGGTTCCCGGTCAGGCTGTCGCGCACCTTGTCGCGGCCGATCTTGTCCAGCTTGTCGATCTCGCGCAGCACCAGCATGCGCTTCTCGGCGTCGTCGATGCCCAGCCCGTCCAGCAGGCCCAGCAGGACCTTGCGGTTGTTCACGTTGATGGTGAAGCCGCCGAAGTCCAGTTCGCTGAAGACGTGGTAGATGACCGCCGGGATCTCCGCGTCATAGTGCGCCGACAGGCTGTCCTTGCCGATCACGTCGATGTCGCACTGGTAGAACTCGCGGAAGCGGCCGCGCTGGGCGCGCTCGCCGCGATAGACGCGCTGGATCTGGTAGCGCCGGAAGGGGAAGGCGAGGTCGCGCTCGTGCTCCGCCACATAGCGGGCGAGCGGCACCGTCAGGTCGAAGCGCAGCGCCAGTTCCGGCTTGTTCCCCTGCTGGATGGCGCCGGTGGACTGCACGAAATAGACCTGCTTTTCCGTTTCGCCGCCGGACTTGGTCAGCAGCGTCTCCACCGTCTCGAACACCGGCGTCTCGACCGGGACGAAGCCGAAGCGCTCGTAGCCCCGGCGGATGGTGTCGAGAAGCCGCTGGAAGGCCACCTGCTGGCGCGGCAGCAGTTCCATGGTTCCGGGCGGGGTGCGGGGGGTGATCAGGCTCATCGGCGCGGGTCCGGCTTCACGGTGTTCCAAAGGATGCCCCGGTTCTATCCCCGCCTTCGCCATCCCGCAATTGGGAAGTCCCGGCCGCCGGCACCAACCACCGTCGTTGAGCCGCCCGCCGGAAGCCGTTAGAACTCCATCAGTCTTGTCCTCCTGCCTGTGAGCCGCCATGCCGACCGAACGCCTTGTCCTTCGCCGTCCCGACGACTGGCACGTGCACCTGCGCGACGGTGCGATGCTGAAGGCGGTTCTGCCCTTCACCGCGCGCCAGTTCGGCCGCGCCATCGTCATGCCGAACCTGAAGCCGCCGGTCGCGACCACCGCCGACGCCGTCGCCTATCGGGAGCGCATTCTGGCGGCCGTTCCGGCGGGCGTGTCCTTCACGCCGCTGATGACCGCCTATCTGACCGACGGCACCGACCCGGACGATCTGGCGCAGGGCTTCGAGGACGGCGTGTTCGCGGCGGCCAAGCTCTACCCGGCCAACGCCACCACCAACTCCGCCCACGGCGTCACCGACATCGCCAAGATCACGCCGGTGCTGGAGCGCATGGCGGAGATCGGCATGCCGCTGCTGATCCACGGCGAGGTCACCGACCAGGCCGTGGACATCTTCGACCGCGAGGCCGTCTTCATCGACCGCACCCTGGCGCCGCTGCTGGAGCGCCATAAGGCGCTGCGCGTCGTGCTGGAGCACGCCACCACCGCCGAGGCCGTGGCCTTCGTCCGCGACCACGCCGCGTCGGGCCGGGTCGGCGCCACCATCACCGCGCACCATCTGCTGATCAACCGCAGCCACATCTTCCAGGGCGGCATCCGCCCGCACCTCTACTGCCTGCCCATCGCCAAGCGCGAGACGCACCGCCAAGCCCTTCTCGAAGCCGCCATTTCCGGCGAGGGACCGTTCTTCCTGGGCACCGACACCGCCCCGCACCCGCTGACCGCGAAGGAGAGTGCATGCGGCTGCGCCGGCTGCTTCACCGCCGCCAACGCCCTGGAACTCTACGCCGAGGCCTTCGAGCAGGCCGGCGCGCTGGACACGCTGGAGGCCTTCGCCAGCCTGAACGGCCCGCGCTTCTACGGCCTGCCGGTCGCCGAGGAGAAGGTCGTTCTGGAGCGCAGCCCCTCCACGGCGCCGGACATCGTGCTGATCGCGGACGGCGACGGCGTGCTGCCCTTCCGCAGCGGCGAGACCCTGAACTGGACCTTCGTCGGGGCGGCCTGAGCCTTGGCTGGGCCGCTCACCTTGGATGGCGTCATCGCGCGGGCTTACCCGGCCGCGCTCGACACGCTGGGTGAGCGGCCGACCCGCGCCACCGTCCTGTCCGCCATCCGCGCCGGCCACGAGGCCGCGCAAGGGCTGATCGACGACCTCGCCGCGCAGGCCACGGCCGGCGGCCAGCGCCTCGGCTGCAAGTCCGGCTGCGCCTTCTGCTGTCACCAGCACATCGCGGCCAGCCCGGCGGAGCTTCTGTCCGTCTTCGACGCGGTTACCGCTTGGTCCGCCGACCGTCAGGCGGAATTGCGCCGCCGCCTGGACCAGGATGCCCCGCGCGTCGCCTCCCTCGGCCATGCCGAACGGCGCGCGTCGCGTCTTGCCTGCGCGATGCTCGACCGCAAGACGGGGTTGTGCACCGCCTACGAACGGCGGCCGATTCCCTGCCGCTCGCACCTGTCGCTTCTGCGCACCGCCTGCGAGCGGGAGTTCCGCAACAAGGGCACATTGCGGCCCGGCGACAAGCCGGTCCCGGTGCTTCAGCCGCCCAAGCCCGCCGCCGGGGCCGTGCTGGTCGCCGTGGAACTGGCGCTGGACCTGCGCGGCCTCAGCGTCGAGCCGACCGAACTCACGCTCGGCCTGCACCACGCGCTGGGCGACCCGACCGCCTTCGACCGCTGGCTGTCCGGGGAAAACCCGTTTCCGGCGCTGGCTCCACCGCCGGACAGCCGCCGCGCCCGCGAAGGCCTGACCTACACGGCGATGATCCGGGCTGAGCGGGGGCGGTTGGAGCGGCAGCGCGTGATCTGATCTCGTTTGCTTCAGGCAAAGTGTGTCATTTGCCCATTCGGTAAACGATGCCGCGCCATGGTGAAATGATGCTGAAGGGTGGTCTTTCGAGTTTGGTGCTGACTTTTGTCATCTCGGGATATTGTCCAAAGACGTCTTCGGCTCCGTTGCTTTCCTTTGGATTGAGGAACACAATGTATATTGTGCGCGGGTTGGCCGAGTAGGATGTATGGATGTTTCGCGCCACTTGGATCAATATGGGCTTGTTGAACGGGTTGAAGAAAAACAGAACGCAAGGGGTTGGCGGCAATTCGAAGGTGGTCGCATCGGCACAGGCGACCTCGATGTCCGGACATAGACGAGGGCCGTTGCTGTAGGACGCGATGTTGTCCCGCATGCGGTGGCACAAATCCTCCGAAAACTCGACCCCGATTGCCTTTTTGAACGGATAGCGGGCGGCCAGAAGGACCGCTCTGCCTTTGCCGGCACCGAAGTCTATGAAGGTGAAATCATTGAGGTCTTCGGGAATCGTCGCCATCAGGTGGGGGAACTGGGCGACGTGCATCGGCTCGTAACCCGCGCTGTGTTTCGGGTCGCCGTGCAGGGCTTTCAAGTGATTCAGTTCGACATCTCCTTCCGTCTGGATGGTGTGTCTTCGGTCGAACATTTGGTCCTGCAGTCGCAGGACGCGTCGCAACATGCGCCGCCAAAGCGCCCATCCAGTCAGTTTAAAGCCCCCGACCAAGCCCAAATCCGCAACCGCACAATAGGCGCGCACAAGATCCCGCTGACCTTGAAAGAGCCGGTATTTTCGAGTGTTGTGCAGAGGTTTCATGGGAGAGCCCGCCGCTGATGGTGAATCGGGGATGGAGTGTTCCGGTGGAAAGACCCGCGCTGTTGTCGATAAGAATTCGAGGCCCCGTCTTTAGGAGACGTGTGTTCGTTGTTCCTTGAAAGCTACAAGGTTGTGCAGCCTTTAGCATAGAGGGCCAAAAGGCGGACGTGGCGGCGGCCATGATCACTATGGACGACCGGAAATAGGATGAGACGACCGCCATGATCCTTCGGGCTGATGAGCCCGGATGCTTAGAACAAGCTTCCCTGCGTCGGCGCCCGGTACAGTTTCTTCGGCTTTTCCGGCTTTGGCTTTTCCGGCTGTGGCGCCGCAACCGCAGCGGGTTCGGTTTTCGGCGCGCCGTCCACCGTCGCGGCGGCCTTGCCGTCCGCGAAGACCAGCGTGACCGGCAGCCCCGGCGTAGCCTGGGCGGCGCTGGTCAGCGGCTTGCCGTCGCCGGCCTCCACCAGGGCGAAGCCGCGCGCCAAGACGCCTTTGTAGGAATAGCTCTCCAGCAGTTGCCCGACCGAGGCCAGCTTTGCCGCCCGGTCCTCCACGGTCTTGCCGTAGCTGCGCTCCAGCCGGGGCTTCAGATCCTCCAGCCGCCGGCCGCCCTCACTGAACTTGATGCGCACCGGGCCGAGCGACAGCCGCCCGGCGACCCGCTCATACTGCCCGCGCGCCGCCATCACCGCATGCCGCAGCGCCCCGTCCAGCGCCCGACCTTCGGAGGCGAGGCGCTGGCCCGCCTGCATCAGCTTTTCGCGCGGGTGGCGCAGCGTGGCGCCAAGCTCGCCGACTTTGGTTCGGCGGCGCTCGATGAGGGCGCCGGCCGCCAGGACCAGACGTTCCGCCCGGTCGTCCAGCCGTTGCGCGTGCCCCTCCAGCAGGGCGCGCGGGTCGCCCAGGCCACGCGCCAGCCCTTCGACCCGCGTCCGCCGCTCGGTCAGAATGCGGTTGGCGCAGCCGACCAGCCGGCGCTGGCAATCCAGCACCCCGGCCATCAGTTCGGCCCGCACCGGCACCGCCATCTCGGCCGCCGCTGTGGGGGTGGGCGCCCGCAGGTCGGAGGCGAAGTCGATCAGCGTCGTGTCGGTCTCGTGCCCGACCGCCGAGATCAGCGGAATGCGGCTGGCCGCCGCCGCTCGGACCACGTTTTCCTCGTTGAAGGCCATCAGGTCTTCCAGCGAGCCGCCGCCGCGCGCCACGATCAGCAGGTCGGGACGGGGCATCGGCCCGCCGGGTTGAATGCGGTTGAAGCCCTCGATGGCCGCCGTCACCTCGGCCGCCGCGCGCTCGCCCTGCACGGCGACCGGCCACAGCAGCACCCGGCGGGGAAAGCGGTCGTTCAGCCGGTGCAGGATGTCCCGGATGACCGCGCCGGTGGGCGACGTGATCACCCCGATGACCTCCGGCAGGAAGGGGATGCGCTTCTTGCGGGACGGCTCGAACAGGCCCTCCGCCGCGAGGCGCCGCTTGCGTTCCTCCAACATCTTCAGCAGGGCGCCTTCGCCGGCCAGTTCCATCGACTCGATGACCAGCTGGTACTGCGAGCGGCCGGGGTAGGTGGTCATGCGGCCGGTGACGATGACCTCCAGCCCTTCCTCCGGCTGGACGGCCAGCTTCGACACGGTGCCGCGCCAGCACACCGCCTCGATCACCGCCGTGTCGTCCTTGAGCCGCAGGTAGCAGTGGCCGGAACTGTGGCGCTTCGGCTGCGAGATCTCGCCGCGCACCCGGACGAATCCGAACTCCTCCTCGATGGTGCGCTTCAGGCGCCGGGCGAGGTCGCCGACCGAATATTCGGGCAGGTTGGAACCGGGGCGGGGCTCGGCCGCGATCAGCGGCGAATGATCAAGGTCTTGAGTCATGGCGGCACCATGATACAAGGCGCGGTGTCGGCAACAAGCTTGGAAGGACGGGGTGCCATGAAAGTCCTGGTGGTCGGATCGGGTGGGCGCGAACACGCGCTGTGCTGGGCCATCGAAGCCTCGCCTCTCTGCGACAAGCTCTACTGCGCGCCCGGCAACGCCGGGATCGCCGACGTCGCCGAATGCGTGCCCATCGGGGCTGAGGATGTGGACGCGCTGGTCCGCTTTGCCAGTGACAACGCCATCGACTTCGTCGTGGTCGGGCCGGAGGGGCCGCTGGTCCTCGGCCTCGTGGACAAGCTGACCGCTATCGGCATCAAGGCCTTCGGCCCCAGCGCAGCGGCCGCCGAGCTTGAGGGCTCCAAGGGCTTCATGAAGGACATCCTGGCCAAGTACGGCGTGCCGACCGCCGCCTATGGCCGCTTCAAGGATGTGGAGGCCGCCAAGGACTTCGTCCGCAAGAACGGCGCGCCCATCGTGGTGAAGGCCGATGGGCTGGCCGCCGGCAAGGGCGTGACCGTCGCCCGCACGGTCGAGGAAGCCTTCGCCGCCATCGATGAGGCGCTGGTCGAGGGCCGCTTCGGCGCCGCCGGTGCCGAGGTGGTGGTGGAGGAGTTCCTGGACGGCGAGGAGGTCAGCTTCTTCGCGCTGTGCGACGGCGAATCGGCGCTGCCGCTGGCCTCGGCCCAGGACCACAAGGCGGTGGGCGACGGCGACACCGGCCCGAACACCGGCGGCATGGGCGCCTACTCCCCGGCGCCCGTCCTGACGCCGGACCTTGAGGCGCGCGTCATGCGCGAGATCGTGGAGCCGACCGTCAAGGGCATGGCCGCCGAGGGCCGCCCCTTCAAGGGCGTGCTGTTCGCCGGCCTGATGATCGTGAAGGGGCCGGACGGCCAGCCCGTGCCGAAGACCCTGGAGTTCAACGTCCGCTTCGGCGACCCGGAATGCCAGACGCTGATGATGCGCCTGAAGTCCGACGCGCTGGCGGCCCTAGTTGCCGCTGCCGACGGCGTGCTGAAGAGCATCGACCTGCGCTGGCATGACGAGACCGCGCTGTGCGTCGTCATGGCCGCCAAGGGCTACCCCGGCGACTACGTCAAGAACACGGAGATCAAGGGCTTCGATGCTGCCAACGCGGTGGAGGGCGTGACCGTCTTCCACGCCGGGACGAAGCGTTCGGATGATGGCCGGGTGCTGTCCACGGGCGGCCGTGTGCTGGGCGTGACGGCGCTGGCCCCCACGGTGGCCGAGGCGCAGAAGCGGGCTTATCAGGCGGTGGACGCGCTGGACTGGCCGGACGGCTTCTGCCGCCGCGACATCGGCTGGCGCGCGGTGGGGCGCTGACGGTTCCTAGACCGAATTCCGGTTCCTTCTGAACCGGAATTCGATCTTTGCCTTTGATCTGCTCTGGCCGTCAGCCTCGGACCGCGCTCCGGAAGGCGGCCGAGAGTGCCGCGAGGGCGTCGCGCGGCCGTCCGTCCTTGACCCTGGTGTGCAGGAGCACGGGCAGGCGCGGCAAGGCCGGGAGCCCGAGCCTTGGGCCGACATCGACAGCGCCGAACGGCACCATGCGCGGTGACAAGGCCGCGACGCCGAGCCCGGCCGTGACGGCCGCCGCCACCGCCATCACGCCGCCTCCGACGAAAATCTCCGTCCACGGCACGCCGGCCGTGTCGAGAAGCTGCCCGGCCAATACCCGCACCCCACAAGGTTCGGCCATGGTGGCGACTGGCAGAGGTTCGTCCGGCCGATGCTGCCAGCTTGGCGCCGCGAACCAGCCGAACTGTTCTTCGGTGATGAGTTCGCCGTCGTCACGCCCGGCATGCAGGCGGACGATCACGGTGTCGAGTTCCCGCCGGTCGAAGCTCTGAAGCAGGTCACCCGACGACCCGATCCGGATTTCGATCGCCAGTTGCGGGTCTTGTGCGTTCATCCGGGCGATCAGGGCGGGAAGCTCCGGTCCCGCCACATGGTCGCTGATGCCAATGGCGATGCGCTGGCGCCCCCGCGCCAGCGAGGCGAGCGCGCGATCATGCACCTCCAGCAGTTCGCGGGCGTGATCGAGGAAAGCGGCACCGCGTGCCGATAATTGCACATAGCGTGGCGTTCGCTCGAAGAGGCGGCACCCGAGCCTCTCTTCGAGGCGCTTCAGCTTCAGGCTGACGGCGGCTTGCGTCGTCCGCATGGCCTCGGCCGCGCGCGTGAAGCTCTCAAGTTCGGCGATTCGCACGAAGGCCCGAACCGCATCGAGGTCGAGAGGGTGGTCCATCATTTACGATCGTTATCTTAGATATCCAATTCCATGCCATATGAAAATGGCCGACCCCCGCTTATTGTCAAGCAGGAAGTAAATGGAAAGGAGCTACGATGCCGCTCGTTCATATATCGCTGCGCGCTGGAAAGCCGGAAGCGTACCGCCAAGCGATCTTCGATGGCCTGTACCGCGCGATGCACGAAACGTTCAACGTGCCCGAAGACGATCAATTCATGACCATCACCGAGCATGACGCCGTTAATTTTCGCTACAGCGCCTCTTATCTTGGAGTCGAGCGGGGCGACGACCTCGTGTACATCCAGATCACGGCGAACAACACCCGCACCGTGGAGCAGAAGAAGGCGCTGTTCCGGCGGATCGCGGAGTTGCTTGGCGACAACCCCGGCATTCGGCCACAGGACGTGTTCGTGAACATCGTCGAAGTGGCGAAAGAGAACTGGTCGCTCGGCAATGGCCTTGCGCAATACGCCTGAGGCAAAGGGTGCTTGGCACTTGGATGGCCAGCGTTACAAACGCCCGCCGGTGAACGGATTCCACCCGAGCGCGGCCAGCGCCGCCCAGGCGGTGGCACCCAGGTGGGGGCGGCGGTAGTAGTAAAAGTCGTCGGTCTTGCTGTCCGGGCCGATGGCGAGGCCGGTGGTGATGCGCGGCTGGCGGGTCGCCCAGACGTAGCCGCCGGGGCTGATCTCCTTGGCGACCTCGGCCAGCAGTCGGTCGGCGTCCGCCGGGCGTCCGACCGCGCGGTAGGTCAGGGCGGCCTGCGCGGTGCCCTCCACCCACAGGCCGTCGCGGTCGTCGTTGAAGTCGAAGCCGCCGTCCACGCCGTGGGCGCGTTCGGCGTAGGCCAGCGCTTGCCGCCACGTCTCCGGCGCGTCGCGCAGCAGCAGCGGCCACAGCTGGGCGTCGAGGCCGGAGGTGGCGTGGTTGACCGTCACGCCGTCCGGGGCGGTGCCCGTTGGGAAATGCCCGCCGCCGGCCGCCCACAGGGTGTCGAGGAAGGAGCGGGCGGCCTTGCCCGGCCCGGCCCAGTCGCCGGGGGCGCCGCTCCGCTCCAGCCAGGAGAAGAGGGCGACGAGGTCGGTGTTGTGCTCGGTCGATTTCCAGGTCAGCGGCTGCGGGGCGTTGTCGAAGCCCTGGAGCCCGCCGTTGAAGCCGCCGGGACCGCGCGGATCGCGGGTGTGCTCGACCACCCAGCGGGCCTGTTCGGCGGCCCCGTCGCGAAAGCGGGTTTCTCCCGTGGCCTCGCCGAGGGTCAGCAGGGCCAGCGCGGCCCAGGCCACGTTCCCCGTGGCGGTGCCGACCTGATAGGGGTCCTCCAGCCAGCGGTTCTCGACCACGTCCCACCAGCCCATGGGCGGAATCGGTCGCTGCTTCTGTGCCCCGGCGCGGTAGGTGTTGCGCAGCCGCCCCTTGGTGCCGGCACGGTCGAGGGTGGCGGCGTCCAGCAGCGCCTCCCCGATGCGCAGGGCGGCGGGCTTTTCCCCGCAGGCGACCAGGGCGATGGCGGCCAGCGCGTTGTCGTAGGTGAAGGCCGCGTTGCCCAGCGCCGGTTCGGAGGTCGGGCCCTGGCCGAAGCTGTTGTCGTAGCTGCGCAGGAAGACGGGGCCGGAACCCGGTATCTCGGCGACACGGGCAGCCAGGGTGCCGCAGGTCTTGGCCGCGAGATTGGACGCTGCGGCTGGACCGCTCACCGCCATGCCGGCCGCCAATAGGCATGCCGCGAGGGTGTGCTTGACCATGGTCGGTCGCTCCTTATCGCCGGTCCCGGAAGAAATCGCGCAGCAAAGCCCCGGCCCGCGTCTCGTCGAAGCCGCCGTAGACCTCCGGCGCGTGGTGGCAGGTGGGCTGGCTGTAGAAACGCGGACCGTGGTCCACGGCGCCGCCCTTCGGGTCGTAGGCGCCGAAATAGACCCGCCGCAGCCGGGCGAAGCTGATGGCCGCCGCGCACAGCGCGCAGGGCTCCAGCGTCACGTAGAGATCGAGGCCGGGCAGGCGCGGTTCGCCCAGCGCGGCACAGGCTTGGCGGATTGCCAGCACCTCGGCATGGGCGGTGGGGTCGGCCAGCTCCTCCGTCCGGTTGCCGGCGCGGCCCAGCACGGCGCCGCTCGTCGGGTCGACTACCACGGCGCCGACCGGCACCTCGCCACGGGATGCGGCGGCCTCGGCCTCCTGAAAGGCGATCTCCATGGGGGTGGAATTGCTCATGCGGGGCAGCCTGCCCGGCGGGCCGCGCTTGCGTCAAGGAGCGGTTGCCTTTCGGCGCTGTTGTAGGCTGCACCCGCACTCGCTCCGGAGGGAAAGCCATGGACAACCACGTCTACAAAAAGGTCGAGATCGTCGGCACCGCGGACACCTCCATCGACGATGCCATCCGCAACGGCATCGAGCGTGCGTCCAAGACCCTGAAGCATGTGGACTGGTTCGAGGTCGGCGAGATCCGGGGCAACGTGCAGGGCGGGCAGGTGGCCCAGTTCCAGGTCGTCATGAAGGTCGGCTTCCGGCTGGAGTGATAACGAAGGCGTTTGATGGCTTCCATCAAACGCCTTCGGTTCAAACCCGGCAGCTCAATGCATAGCATTGAGCGAGAGGGTCATACGGCCGGCCGATCATGGAAGCATCCATGCGCCGGCCGTATGATAACGGAACCGATCATGCGTGCCATGGGTTGCGGGCGGGGCGTGCAAGCCCTATGGTCGGTCCCATGGACACCCCTGATTTCGACACGAACGCGCCCGCCGATCCCGAAGGTGGCGAGCGCATCGCCAAGCGGCTGGCGCGCGCGGGTCTGTGCTCGCGCCGCGACGCCGAACGCTGGATCGCCGAAGGCCGCGTCGCGGTCAACAACAAGACTTTGACCAGCCCCGCCTGCGTGGTGCGGTCGGGGGACATCGTGCAGGTGGACGGCAAGGTCATCGCCGAACCGGAACCGGCGCGCCTGTGGCGCTACTACAAGCCCTCGGGCCTCGTGACCACCGCCCGCGACGAGAAGGGTCGCACCACCGTGTTCGAACGGCTGCCGCCGGACATGCCGCGCGTGATCTCCATCGGCCGCCTCGACCTGACGACCGAGGGGCTGCTGCTGCTGACCAACGACGGCGAGCTGGCGCGCTTCCTGGAGCTGCCCGCCACCGGCTGGACGCGCCGCTACCGCGTGCGCGTGTTCGGCGAGGTGGACGAGAAGAAGCTGGCCGACCTGGAAAAGGGCCCGACCATCGACGGCATCAAGTACGGCCCCATCGAGGCCGTGCTGGACCGCATCCAGGGCCGCAACGCTTGGCTGACCGTCAGCCTGAAGGAAGGCAAGAACCGCGAAATCCGCAAGGTCATGGAGGGTCTTGGCCTTCAGGTGAACCGGCTGATCCGCGTCGCCTACGGCCCCTTCCAGCTGGGCAAGCTGGAGGAAGGTGCGGTCGAGGAGGTGCCCAAGCGCGTGGTGCGGGAGCAGATCTCCCGTTTCTTCACCGGCGCCGACCCCGCCGAGGAGGCGAAGCCGAAGGGCAAGGCGGCGTCGAAGGCCGCGCCGAAGGCATCCGCGAATGCGGACGCGGGCGCCAAGACCCCGGCGAAGGCGGCTTCCAAGCCGCGCGACGCCAAAGCCGGATGGGCCAAGGCGGCCGAGCCCAAGAGCCCGCCGCGCCCCCGTGGCCCGACCAAGCCCGCCGGGGCGAGCGCTGGCGCCAAGCCCGCCAGCACAAAGCCGACCGGCGCCAAACCGACCGGTGCGAAGCCGGCCGGGAGCAAGCCGGGCACGCTGACGCTGAAGGGCAAGCCCGGCGGCAACCCGCAGGGACCGAAGCCGCGCGGCGCCGGCCCTGGCCGGTCTGGTCCGGGCAAGGCGAGCGGCGGCGGAGAGCGACCGGAGCGGACGCGTGCGGATCGTCGGCGGTAGCCATCGCGGCCGGCGGCTGACCGCCCCGGCCGGCAAGGACACGCGGCCCACCACCGACCGTACCCGCGAGGCCCTGTTCAACATCCTCGCCCACACCGACTGGGGGCCGGACGGCGGCTCTCTCATCGACGGGGCGGTGGCTGTGGACGCCTTCTGCGGCACCGGTGCCTTGGGGCTGGAGGCGCTGTCGCGCGGGGCGGAGCATTGCACCTTCCTGGACCTTGGCCGGGCGGCGCTGGACGCCGTGCGGGCCAACGTCGCGCAGCTCGGCGAGGCGGAGCGGGCGACCATCCTGCGCGCCGACGCCACCAAGCCGCCGCCGCCCAAGCGGCCCTGCACGCTGGCCTTCCTCGATCCCCCCTACGGCCAGGGCTTGGCGCCCCGCGCCATGGAGGGGTTGGCGAAGGGCGGCTGGCTGGCGCCCGGCGCCCTCCTGGTGGTGGAGGTGGGGGAGGGCGACCCGCTGCCCCCGCCCCCTGGCTTCACCTCCCTGGACGAGCGCCGCTACGGCGACACCCGCGTGGTCTTTCTGCGCTATGACGGGCCTTAACCGAAGACGAACCAGTCCCGGCCGACCTGCCCCGGCGCGATCCCACTGAGTGTGACCTGCTCGCCGTTGCCGAAGTCGATCAGCGCGCTGCCGCCATCGGAGCCGACGCGCCACGTCATGCCGGCCGCCAGTTCGATCCGGTCGCCCTCGGCGTAGCGGAAGTCGCCGATGCGGTCCCGGCCGCCGCCACGGGCGAAGACGAAGCGGTCGGCGTCGGCCCCGCCCCACAGGGTGTCGTTTCCGGCATCGCCCCAAAGCGTGTCGCGCCCGGCGTCGCCCATCAGCTGGTCGGCGCTCGCCCCGCCGTGCAGGGCGTCGTTGCCGTCGCCGCCGCGCAGCAGATCCCGCCCGTCGGCGCCCCACAGCGCGTCGTTGCCGCCGAGGCCCATCAGCTGGTCGTCGCCGGAAAGACCGTAGAGCAGATCGTCGGCGCCTCCGCCGAACAGGGTGTCGGTGCCGGCCGTGCCCGTCAGGGTCTGGGCCTTGGGCACCTCCACGATGTCGAAGCGCTGGCCGCTGAAGGCTTCGGCGAAATAGTCGATGCTGTTCATGTAGCTGGGCCGCAGCGTTTCGGTCAGGTCCGACATCATCGTGCCGGTCGCCGTGAAGTTCCCGTAGCTGGCGCCGCCCGCGTATTCGTCGAAGCAGCCGATCATGTGGCCGTATTCGTGGGCGGCGATCTCGTCCTGATAGTCCGGTCCCCAGGCGGTCTGGCCCCACCAGTTCAGCATGTCGCCGCGCCCATAGCCACTGTGGAAGGCGAGGTCGTAATGCTGGTATCCGGCCTCGACGAACTGCACGTCGAAGCGGATCGCGTAGGCGTTGGCGCCGTCCGACAGGGCGTATTTGTCGTTCCAGACCCGCTCGATGCCCTGTTCCCAGACCTGCGGCAGGGTTCCCGCGTCGTCGCCGGTCAGATGGATGCGCGTCCGCACGGTGAAGGCCGTGCCGTCGAAGCCCAGATCGTACTTCACGTCCCAAGCAAAACCGCCATCGGCCCGGTTCTCGAAATAGCTGATCGAGCTATCCGCAAAAGGTGCGGTGGGCAGAGCCGCGCCGTAGGTGCCGGGATCGCCGACCCGGCAGGTCACGGACCAGGCCTGATTGTTCCACTGGGTGTCCATGTCGCATCCGCCCCTTTGTTTTTCTTCACCGGCATCATGCGCCGGCCGGGGCGATCAGTTCTGTGACCTTGCACGGGTCTTAACCATTTGCATACCAGTCCTAATCCCACGACCAAGGCCATAGTGTTTTTGGCCGCATGATGTTTGGGCGGCGTGACGTTTGGGCGGCGGGACCTTGGCGGGCTTCCCCTGTTGGCGGTTCTGGCGGCGGCTGGCGCCGTAAAGGGGAGGTGCTGCGCATGATCAAGGACCTCTGGTACAAGAACGCGATCATCTACAATCTGGCGCTCGGCACCTTCATGGATTCCGACGGCGATGGTGTCGGCGACTTCCAGGGGTTGCAGCGCCGGCTGGACTATCTGCACGGTCTGGGGGTGACCTGCATCTGGCTGGGGCCGTTCCAAACCTCGCCCATGAAGGACGACGGGTACGACGTTGCCGACTATTACAGCGTCGATCCGCGCTACGGCACGCTGGGCGATTTCGTGGAGTTCAGCCACGGCTGCAAGCAGCGCGGCATCCGGGTCATCATCGACCTCGTCGTCAACCACACCTCCGACCAGCACCCCTGGTTCCAGGCCGCGCGCAAGGACCCCAATTCCAAGTACCGGAACTGGTACGTCTGGTCCGACAAGAAGCCGCCGAACGCCGACGAGGGCATGGTCTTCCCCGGCGTGCAGAAGACCACCTGGACCTACGACAAGGAAGCGCGCGCCTATTACTTCCACCGCTTCTACGAATTCCAGCCCGACCTCAACACCTCCCACCCCGAGGTGCAGGCGGAGTTGCTGAAGATCATGGGCTTCTGGATCGAGCTGGGCGTCTCCGGCTTCCGCATGGACGCCGTGCCCTTCATCATCTCGACCAAAGGCGCCGACGTGCGCAAGCCGAAGGAGCAGTTCGACATGCTGCGCGCCTTCCGCGAGTTCGTGCAGTGGCGCTGCGGCGACGCCGTGCTGCTGGCCGAGGCAAACGTCCTGCCGGAAACCGACATGGACTATTTCGGCGACGACGGCGACCGCATGCACATGATGTTCAACTTCCAGGTCAACCAGAACCTGTTCTACGCCATGGCCGCCGCCGACACGCGCCCGCTGGTGAAGGCGCTGAAGGCGACCAAGCCCCGGCCGGAAACGGCGCAGTGGGGCCTGTTCCTGCGCAACCACGACGAACTGGACCTCGGCCGCCTGGACGAGGAGCAGCGGGAGCGGGTGTTCGACGCCTTCGGCCCCGACCCGGACATGCAGCTTTACCACCGGGGCATCCGCCGCCGGCTGGCGCCCATGCTGCACGGCGACCGGCGGCGGCTGGAGTTGGCCTACAGCCTGCTGTTCACCCTGCCGGGGACGCCGGTTCTGCGCTATGGCGACGAGATCGGGATGGGCGACGACCTGTCGCTGCCCGAACGCAACTGCGCCCGCACGCCCATGCAGTGGTCGGACGAGCCGAACGGCGGCTTCACCAAGTCCGACAACCCGACCCTGCCGGTGATCAGCAACGACATCTTCGGCTACGAGCGGATCAACGCCGCCCACCAGCGCCGCGACCCCGACTCCCTGATGAACTGGACCGAGCGCATCATCCGCATGCGCAAGGAATGTCCGGAGATCGGCTGGGGCGACTTCCAGGTGTTGCAGACCGGCACGCAGGCGGTGCTGGCGCTCCGCTACGACTGGCGCAACAACGCGGTCGTCGTGATCCACAATCTGGACGACAAGCCCCACAAGATCACGCTGGCCGTGGGCGGCGGCGGCGAGTCGCCCCGGCTGGTCAACCTGTTGACCGAGGATCACAGCGACCCGGAGGAGGACGGCAAGCACCACCTCGTGCTGGAGGCGTTCGGTTACCGCTGGTACCGGCTGGGCGGCCTGGACTACCTGCTGCGGCGGAGCGAGGGGTGAGATCGGCGGCGTTACGAGATCGACGGCGTTACAGGCGGATCAGGACGACGCCCAGGATCAGGGCGGCCGCGCCGGCCAGCCGGGTGGGGCTCACCGGCTGATGCGCAAGCCCGAACAGGCCGAAATGGTCGAAGGCGAGCGAGCCGAGCATCTGGCCGACGACGATCAGGGCGAGCACCGTGGCGGCGCCGAGGCGCGGGACCATGAAGATGGCGGTCGCGATGAACAGCGCGCCGAACAGACCTCCGGTCCAGGAGAGCCAAGAGTTCCAGGACAGCCAAGGCGCCGCCCCGGCGAACGAGTCGGGCAACCGGGGGCCTGGGGAGGTCAGCGCGACCACCAGCATCGCCAGCATGCCGACGAAATAGCTGACGAAGCCCGCCCACCAGGGCGACCCGAGCTCGGCCCGCAGGTTTGCGTTCAGGACCTGTTGCAGAGCGACGCTCACCCCGGCGCCGACCACCAGAAGGTATGAAAATGCCGACCAAGCCGCTGTCATGCCTTGCTCCCCCGTGAAGCGCGGGCTCGCGTCGGACTTTTTCCACGCGGCGCCCCTGGGTGGGTGGATAGCAGGGCTGGGCGGCGGCGGTCTGGAACGGATGTGATCTACCCCGCCCGGTATCGGCCCGGAGTCACGCCGAACGCGCGCCGGAAGCAGCGGCCCAGGTGGCTTTGGTCGGAAAAGCCGGTGTCCGCGGCGACCGCCGCGATGGGCTCGCCCAGCCGGAGCAGCCGGCGCGCCTCGTTCAGTTTCTCCAACTGCCAGAACGTGTGCGGGGGCATCCCGTGGCGTTTCCGGAACTGACGGGAAAAGCCCTCGCGGCTCATGCCGGCACGCTGCGCCACCTGACTCACCGTTTCCCAAGGTTCGCCGCCCAAACCTTCGCCCGTCGGGACCGCAATGGCGTCGGTTGATAGCCGATGGTCCTCGACGATTATCGTAAGCTCGGGCCAGCCGATGTGCCCCGTTCTTCGCCAGTGACGGGCCAGGCTGGAGATCACGTCGCGCGCCGCGTAAGTGTCCGATGGCATGTACACATTGATGCAAACGACCTCCGACGGCTCGGAGAGCGAGCGGTGGGGCGTTCCCGCCGGAATGTGCATGCCCTGGCCGGGGGCGACGTCGAACAGGTCGCCGCCGACGACGAACCGCCGCCGTCCCGACAGGACGAACGTCAACTGGTCTTCTTCATGGAAATGGATCGGCAGGGCCACATCGAGTCCACGCACCGTCCCCAGTTCGACGATGCCGCTGCCGGTCGGGCGCCAATAGTCCCAGGGGCCAAGCAAACGCGAGGCGGACTTCGGCGGCGGGATCGCGAGCATCGACTGGCTCAATGGAGACTGTGGAAAATGGCTGTTCAGCGTGAACCAGTTTTCGGCAAAACTCCACCTCGTCAAGGAGGCCAGAATGTACATACCCCCAGCGTTTCGCGAGACCGACCTGCCGTTCATCCATGAGACGATGCGCGCCGCCGGACTTGCCAATCTGGTCACGGCCACGGCCAACGGGTTGGCGTGTACGCCGCTGCCCTTGTTCCTCGATGCCGACGAGGGGGAGATGGGCACGCTTTACGGACACGTGGCGAAGGCGAATCCCCAATGGAAGGAGCCGCCGGTTGGCGAGGCTCTGGCCACGTTCATGGGGCCGGATGCCTACGTCACCCCCTCCTGGTACGAGGGCAAGAGCCGGGACGGAAAGGTCGTTCCGACGTGGAACTATGTGGCGGTGCACGCCTATGGTCCCGTGGAATTCTTCGAGGATGCCGACCGGCTTCTTGCCGTCGTCACGCGCCTGACCAACCTCCACGAGGCGTCGCGCCCCCAGCCGTGGGCGGTCGGTGATGCTCCGCCCGAGTTCATCCAGGCGCAGTTGCGGGGCATCGTCGGTGTGCGGCTGCCCATCACCCGGATCGACGCCAAACGGAAGATGAGCCAGAACCGCAACGCGGAAGACAGGGCGAACGTGAAGGAGGGGCTTGCCGGGAGCGCTGACGCACGGGAACGCCAAGCGGGCGCTCTTATCCCGGAATAACGTCGGACCGGAATAACGTCGGGTCGCGTTCGCTGCTCATCATTGGAAGTGTTTCGGCGTCTGGTCTCCCCTATTGCGTGGTTGTACAGGGGAGACTTGCCGCATGATGGTCCCGTAAGGAACATCCAATCTGAACTGCTGTTGTCAAGTCGAGGCTCCCGGTAAGAGGGTCGCGACTTGAGCAAATTGCAATGTTGTTTGCTCGCTCTTCTGGCGGTGGCATATAATATCCTGGCCTGCGCCTTTCCCGCGCTTGCCCAGGACCCGGCTCCTCCGGCCAAGGCCATTCCCGCCCCGGCAGCCTCGCCGCCCGACGACGGCAACTGGTCGATGCCGGCCAAGAACTATGCCAGCACCCGCTTCAGCGAACTGGACGAGATCAACGCGGGCAACGTCCGCGACCTGCAGGTTTCCTTCACCTTCTCCACCGGCGTGGTGCGCGGGCACGAGGCGGCGCCCCTGGTGGTGAACGGCACGATGTATGTCGTCACCCCCTATCCGAATCATCTCCATGCGCTCGACCTGACCAAGCCGGGCGCGCCGACCAAGTGGACGTTCGAGCCGAAGCCGGCGGCCTCCGCGCAGGGGGTGGCCTGCTGCGACTATGTGAATCGCGGGCCGGCCTTCGCCGACGGCAAGATTTTCATCACCACGCTCGACGCGCACACGATCGCCATCGACGCGGAGACGGGGCAGGAGGTCTGGCGCACCAAGCTGGGCGACATCAACAAGGGCGAGTCCATGACCATGGCGCCCCTGGTGGTGAAGGGGAAGGTGCTGGTCGGCAACTCCGGCGGGGAGTTCGGGGTGCGCGGCTGGGTCACCGCGCTGGACGCCGCGACCGGCAAAATCGTCTGGCGCGCCTACAGCACCGGCCCGGACAAGGACGTGCTGATCGGCCCGGACTACCAGCCCTTCTACGACAAGGAAAAGGGCAAGGATCTGGGCGTCAGCACTTGGCCGCCGAACGCGTGGGAGATCGGCGGCGGCACCATGTGGGGCTGGATCAGCTACGACCCGGAACTGGACCTGATCTATCACGGCACCGGCAACCCCGGCCCCTGGAACCCGGAGCAGCGGCCGGGCGACAACAAGTGGACCGGCGGCATCTTCGCCCGCAACCCCGACACGGGGCAGGCGCGCTGGTTCTATCAGGTGGTTCCGCACGACCTCTACGACTACGACGGCATCAACGAACTGATTCTGGTCGATCTGCCGTGGAACGGCGAGACGCGCAAGGCGCTGATCCGGCCGGAGCGCAACGGCTACCTTTACGTCATCGATCGCAGGACGGGAGAGGTTCTGGCCGCCGATCCCTACTTCCCGGTCAATTCCACCAGCGGCGTGGACCTGAAGACCGGGCAAATCCAGTACAACGAGGACAAGCATCCGCGCATGGGCAAGGTCGTGCGCGACATCTGCCCGACCGCGCCGGGAGCCAAGGACTGGAACCCCTCGGCCTTCTCGCCCAGGACGGGGATCGTCTACATCCCGCACAACAACCTGTGCATGGACTGGGAGAGCGTCGAGGCGAACTACATCGCCGGCACGCCCTACGTCGGTGCCAATGTGAAGATGTACGCCGGCCCCGGCGGCCATCGCGGCGCCTTCACCGCCTGGGACCCGGTGCAGCGCAAGAAGGCGTGGGAGATCAAGGAGGATCTGCCGCTGTGGTCGGGCGCGCTCGCCACGGCCGGAGACCTCGTCTTCTACGGGACGCTGGACGGCTGGTTCAAGGCGGTGCACGCGCAAACCGGCGAGCTGCTGTGGCGGTTCAAGACCGGCTCCGGGATCATCGGCCAGCCGATCAGCTACCGGGGGCCGGACGGGCGGCAGTACATCGCGGTTCTGTCCGGCGTCGGCGGCTGGGCCGGGGCCATCGTGGCCGGCGACCTCGACCCGCATGACGCCAGCGCCGCCAAGGGTTTCGTCAACGCCGTCTCCGACCTGCCGCGGCGGACCACAAAGGGGGGCATGCTCTATGTTTTCGCGCTGCCGTCCCGCAGCTAGCGTTCTGGCGCTCTGCGTCCTGCTGCTCGCCGCCTGCGAGCGGGAAGAGCGCGCCTACCGGGGCGAGCCGGTGGGCGAGGTGAAGCCGGGCGCCATCGTGCAGGGCACGCTCTATGCCGGAGAGCCGTCGCCCCCACCGCCGCAGCGGCGCGAGTATGAGGGCAACGCCTACCACATCTCCGAAGGGAAGCGGCTGTTCGAGTGGTTCAACTGCTCCGGCTGCCATGCGCACGGCGGCGGCGACATCGGCCCGCCGCTGATGGACGACACTTGGATCTATGGTGGCGAGCTGGAGAACATCGCCGCCACCATCGTCGAGGGCCGGCCCAACGGCATGCCGTCCTTCCGCAGCAAGATTCCGGACCAGCAGGTCTGGCAGCTGGCCGCCTACGTCCGCTCCATGCAGCGCGCGGTGCGCAAGGACGTGGCGCCCGGCCGCGACGACCACATGAGCGCCTCCCCCGGCGAGCAGTCCCAGCCCGTGCAGGAGGCGAAGCCGGGCGGCGGCACCCCGCCGTCGTCGCAGGGGACGGGGCAATGAAAGAGAGGGGCATGTCCCTTCTCCCCCCTGGGGAGAAGGTTAGGATGAGGGGGTTCGGCGACAGCCGAAGACCGCAAGGCGCGTGGCCCCCTCACCCCGGCCCTCTCCCCGGGGGGGAGAGGGAGGGCCCCCTCACCCTGACCCTCTCCCCAGGGGGGAGAGGGACATGGGTTGCGGCGCTGCCGCTGCCTCTCCTCACCGCCTGTTCCGGGCCGCAGTCAATGTTGGACCCGGCGGGGACGCAGGCGGGGCACATCGGGACGATGTGGTGGATCCTCTTCGCCACCTGCGCGGCGGTCTACGGGATCGTTATGCTGTGGCTGCTGTGGGCGCTGGCGCGGCGGCACCGCTGGGTGGAGCCGCGCGGCGTGCTGCCGGTGGAGGAGGGGCGGGACCGTGGCCTGACGTTCTGGCTCTCTGTTTGGGTTGGGGGCACGGTGGTGATCCTCTGCGGGCTGGTGACGGCCAGCTACGCGGTGGACAAGAGCCTCACCCACCTCGCCAACCGGGAAGAGCTGGCGGTCGAGGTGGAGGGGATGCAGTGGTGGTGGAGGATCCGCTACCCCGACGACGACCCCAGCCGCAGCATCGCCACCGCCAACGAAATTCATTTGCCGGCGGGCGCGCCGGTGCGTCTGAAGCTGAAGGCGCAGGACGTGATCCACAGCCTGTGGATTCCCAACCTGCACGGCAAGATGGACCTGATCCCCGGCCGCGAGAACGAGCTGTTCCTGGTGGCCGAGCGCGAAGGCACCTATCGTGGCCAGTGCGCCGAGTTCTGCGGGCTTCAGCACGCCCACATGGCGCTGACCGTCGTGGTGGAATCGCCCGAGGACTTCAACGCCTGGAAGGAGGCGCAGCTGGCCCCGGCGCCCGAGCCCGCAAGCGATGAGCAGAAGCGGGGGAAGGCGGTCTTCCTGTCCTCGGCCTGTTCCATGTGCCACGGCATCCGGGGGACGACGGCCTCGGCCTCCGTGGCGCCGGACCTGACGCATCTGGCGAGCCGGCCGACCATCGCCGCCGGCACCCTGCCGTACAACCGGGGCAACCTCGCCGCCTGGATCGCCGACCCGCAGCGGATAAAGCCCGGCAACCACATGCCGCTGGTCGGCGTGCCGCCGCCCGACCTCCAGGCGCTGGTCGCCTATCTCGACAGCTTGAAGTGAGGCGCGGATGAGTCCCAAGGACAGCCATCCCTCCGATGAGCTTCGCGACGGCCCAGGCCTCAACGAGGACGAGACCTGCCGTCGGCTGGAGCGGACCTGGGGCACCGCGCCGGGCCTGTGGGGTTGGCTGACCACGGTGGACCACAAGCTGATCGGCCGGCGCTACATCGTCACCGGCTTCGTCTTCTTCCTGCTGGGCGGCATCCTGGCGCTGCTGATGCGGTTGCAACTGGCGCAGCCGGAGGGAACGCTGGTCGGGCCGGATCGCTACAACCAGATCTTCTCCATGCACGGCACGACGATGATGTTCCTGTTCGCCGTGCCGATCATGGAGGCGATGGCCGTCTATCTCGTGCCGCTGATGGTGGGCACGCGGAACATCGCCTTTCCGCGCCTGAACGCCTTCAGCTATTGGGTCTATCTGGCCGGCGGCATCATGCTGTACGTCGCCTTCCTGCTGAACACCGGGCCGGAGGCGGGTTGGTTCAGCTATGTCCCGCTGTCGGGGCCGGAATATTCGCCGGGCAAGCGCACCGACTTCTGGGCGCAGATGATCACCTTCACGGAGGTGGCGGCGCTGGCCGTCGCGGTGGAAGTGATCGTCACGGTGCTGAAGATGCGCGCGCCGGGGATGAGCCTGAACCGGGTGCCGCTGTTTGTCTGGTCGATGCTGGTGACCTCCTTCATGGTGGTCTTCGCCATGCCGTCGATCATGCTGGCCAGCAGCTTCCTGATCATGGACCGGCTGATTGGCACCCACTTCTTCAACCCGGCGGAGGGCGGCGATCCGCTGCTGTGGCAGCACCTGTTCTGGTTCTTCGGCCATCCGGAGGTCTACATCATCTTCCTGCCGGCGCTGGGCATGGTGTCGAGCATCGTCGCGGCCATGGCGCGCCGGCCGGTGTTCGGGCATCTGCCGATGGTGCTGGCGCTGATCGCCACGGCCTTCCTCGGCTTCGGGCTGTGGGTGCATCACATGTTCGCCACCGGCCTGCCGCGCCTGGGCGTCAGCTATTTCACGGCGGCCAGCATGATGATCGCCATCCCCAGCGGCATTCAGATCTTCTGCTGGATCGCCACGCTGTGGGACGGCCAGCCGCAGTGGAGGACGCCGCTGCTGTTCGTCGTCGGCTTCGTCGTCATCTTCGTGCTGGGGGGCCTGACCGGGGTGATGCTGGCCTCGGTGCCCTTCGACCAGCAGGTGCACGACACCTATTTCGTCGTGGCGCACTTCCATTACGTGCTGATCGGCGGCGCGGTGTTCCCGCTGTTCGGGGCCTTCTATTTCTGGTTCCCGAAGATCACCGGGCGGATGCTGAGCGAGCGGCTGGGGCGCTGGAACTTTGGGCTGTTCTTCGTCGGCTTCAACGTCGCCTTCTTCCCCATGCATCTGCTGGGCATGGTCGGCATGCCGAGGCGCGTCTACACCTACCCGGCGGAGCTGGGCTGGGCGGGCATGAACCTGACGGCCACCATCGGCGCGCTGATGATCGCGGCCGGCGTCGCGCTGTTCATCGTCAACGTGCTGGTCAGCCTGCGCGGAGGGCGGATCGCCGGGCCGAACCCGTGGGGGGCGGGAACGCTGGAGTGGGCGACCTCCTCCCCGCCGCCCAGCTACAACTTCGCGCACATCCCCGTGGTGGAGGGGCTGGAGCCGCTGTGGGATTCGCGCGGGCGCCTGCCGGTGGTGCACGGCCTGCGCGTCGAGGAGCGGGAGGTGCTGCTGACCACCGTGGTGGACGCCCATCCCGACCTGCGCGAGCCGTCGCCCCGGCCGACCATCTGGCCGCTGCTGTCGGCGCTGGCGATCACGGTGCTGTTCATCGGGTCGATCTTCACGCCCTCGGCGGTGGTCTGGGGCTCGATCCCGCTGGCGGTCGGGCTGATCGGCTGGTTCTGGCCGAAGCGGAGCCGCACGCCCACGGAACCGGTGGTGGAGTCATGATGGAGCGGAACTTCGTCCGGGACGTCTCCCACCTGCCGACCCACGGTCACGGGCCGAGCAACCTGACCTGGTGGGGCACCATCGGCTTCATCCTGATCGAGGGCTTCGCCTTCGTTCTGGCCGGCTTCACCTACCTGTATCTGATGATGCAGTTCCAGCACTGGCCGCCCGGCATGCCGCCGCCGGAGCTGTTGTGGGGCACGCTGATGACCGTGCTGCTGGTCCTCAGCCTCGCCCCCAACGTCTGGGCCAAGCGCATGGCGGAGCGGGAGGATGTGCCCCGCAGCCGCATCGCCGTTCTGGTGATGCTGGCGATCGGCGTCCTGACGCTGGTGATCCGGTGGTTCGAGTTCACCGTGCTGAACGTGCTGTGGGACAGCAACGCCTATGGCTCCATCATATGGACGATCCTGGGGCTGCACACCTTGCATCTGGTGACCGACGTCGGCGACACGGCGGTGCTGGCGGTGCTGATCCTCACCAAGCATGGCAAGGACCCGCGCCGGCTGGGGGACGTCACCGACAACGCCATGTACTGGAATTTCGTGGTGGCGGCGTGGGTGCCGATCTACGCGCTGCTCTACCTGCTGCCGCGTGCCGTGTGAGGGGAGGGGAGCCATGCCGTTCTCCGAACAGCGCACCCGGAGGTTCAGCACATGGGCCGGGCTTGCCATCGGGCCGGCGGCGGCTTTCCTGCAACAGCAGGTCGGCGGCGCTCTGGTGCCCTGGACCTGCGCGCAGGGCAACGGCTGGCCGGTGGTGGCGCTCGGCATCGCGTTGGCCGTGGTGACGGCCGCCGCCGGCTTCACGTCCTGGCGGGCCCGGCGGTCGGAAAGCGGCCACGAGCTCGCCCCTGGACCCGGCAACCGCCGCTTCGTCGCGGGGCTCAGCCTCGGGCTGGCGGCCTTCTTCGTGCTGGTGATCCTGGCGCAGGCGCTGGCCGGCGTCTTTCTGACGGGGTGCGAGCGATGATCGACAGCCTGTCCACACGCACCATGGTGGCGGTCGGCGTCCTTCTGGCGGTGGGGGCGGCGGGCTTGGCCGCCTACGCCTACGAGGACCAGAGCCGGGAGTTGGAGACGCGTGCCGCCGACCTGACCGGGGGAACGCCCGCCAGGGGGCGGGAGATGGTGCTGCGCTACGGCTGCGGGTCCTGCCACACCATCCCCGGCGTGCAGCGGGCGAACGGGCAGGTCGGCCCGCCGCTGGGCGGCATCGCCAGCCGGGTCTATGTGGCGGGGGTGCTTCAGAACACGCCGGACAACCTCGTCCTATGGATCCGCGATCCGCCCGGCGTGGACCCGATGACCGCCATGCCCAGGCTGGACGTGAGCGAGGATGACGCCCGGCACATCGCGGCCTTTCTCTACACGCTGAAATGAAGGGCGGGACGATGCTGCGCGTGGCCTTCTGCCTGCTTGTGCTGTTGGCCGGGACGGCGGCGGCCGAGCCACTGCATGAACTGCGCGTCTGCGCCGATCCGAACAACCTTCCCTTCTCCAACGAGCGGGGAGAGGGGTTCGAGAACAAGATCGTGGAGTTGATCGCCGCCGACCTCGGCGTGCCGGTCGCCTACACATGGTGGCCGCAGCGGCGCGGGTACATCCGCAACACGCTGAAGGCCGGGCTGTGTGACCTGATCCCCGGCGTGCCGAGCGCGCTGGAGATGCTGGCGGCCACGGCGCCCTATTACCGCTCCGGCTATGTGTTCGTGACGCGGGCGGCGGACGGGCCGGGCATCGAATCCTTCGACGATCCCCGGCTTCGAACCCTGCGCATCGGCGTCCAGATGATCGGCGACGACTTCGCCAACACCCCACCGGCCCACGCGCTGTCGCGGCGGGGCATCATCGGCAACGTCACCGGATACATGGTCTACGGCGATTATGGCCGGGACGACGGAGCCGGCGGCATCGTCGCGGCTGTGGCGACGGGTGCCGTGGACGTCGCCGTCGTCTGGGGGCCGGTCGCCGGCTATTTCGCCAAGCACCAGCCGGTGCCGCTGATCCTGACCCCCACGCCGCCCGTTGACGGGCCGAGGCTGCCCATGGCCTTCGACATCTCCATGGGCATCCGGCGCGGAGAATCGGACTTCTTCGACCGGATCAGCGAAGCGCTCGAACGCAACCACGCGGCCATCGACGCCATCCTGGCCGACTATGGCGTGCCGCGCCTGGATCCGCCGGGACGCGGGCTGTGATTCCCGTTCCATACCCGGCGCGGAGTGTATCCCCGGATATTTCCGCATAGGCCGTCGGACCGACGCGTCAGAGGTTCATCAGCCGTTCCGTCGTGGTGCACCGCCGATCGATCGGCTGTATGTTATCGACGCACCCATTGGAATGAGGCTCTCCCATCATGTCGCAACCGTTTCATGTGATTGTCGCCGAAGATGATGCGCTCGTGGCGGTGACCGTTGCCGAAGCGTTGGAGTCTCACGGCTATCGCGTCACGATAGGACGCAACGGGTTCGACGCCATCAAGATCGATCAAGCCGATCCCGCGGATGTCCTCATCACGGATATCCGGATGCCGCACGTCGATGGCACGACTCTGATCAGCCGCATGCGGGAACTGCGCCCCGAGCTGCCGATTCTGGTGACGACCGGCTATAGCGAGCGGCTTCCCCAGGAAGAGCCTGGACAGCTCGTCGTCGTTCAAAAGCCCTTCAGCGACGGCGCCATCATCAAGAACGTGAAGGCGCTGCTTGGAATCGGGTAAGGCGCGGCCTTGCTCGGATTTGCGAGATCGTATGCCGCTTGCATTCAGCCGAAGCATAACCGGTTGAGCGCCGCGAATACGTATACCTGCTACCCCGTTCGCCCGAGGAGACATCGTGTAGGATACTAAGTATCTATCCGGCGACCGAGAACGAGTTGCATTTCCACCATGGGAACCCCTCCCAACGCGACATTGCCCGGCGGCCTCCTTCAACGGAGGATTGCGTCGCATTTTAGCCCAATGGCATGTTGCGGAGGATGGGAATGGCGAGCTTTACGGGCGGAGCTGAAGCGGACACGCTGACCGGCACCGCGGAGCGCGACTACCTTGCCGCTGGCGGCGGCAGCGACACCATAGACAGCGGCGCCGGTGACGATTGGATCGAAGGCGGAACCGGCGCCGACACCTTCGTCTTCAATCCCGGCTGCGGCTGGGACTGCATCGGCGACTTCAATATGGCCGAGGGCGATCGCCTCGACCTGCGCGGTTGGTCCGGCATCCGGTCCATGGCCGATCTCACCATCCAGGCCGACGGCGGCGACACCGTCATCCTCTTCGGCTCCTCCAACGGCGTGCGCCTGATGGGCGTCAACGCCTCCTCGCTCACCACCGCCCATTTCCTCTTCACCGGCGCGTCGGACGGCGGCACCGGCGGCGGCGGTGACACTGGCGGTGACACTGGCGGTGGCGGTGACACCGGCGGCGGCGACACGGAGGGGGGCGACGACGACGATGCGCAGACCGGCGGCGGCACGGCGGGCCGGGTGCTGACCGGCACGGGCGCGCGCGACGAACTGTACGGCTCGGCCGACGCCGACACGATCATCGGCGGCGGCGGGTACGATTACCTGGAGGGCGGCGGCGGGTCGGACACCTTCGTCTGCGCGCCGGGCGACAGCTGGGACTACATCCAGGATTTCCAGGCCGGCCCCGGCGGCGACGTGCTCGACCTCCGCGCCTGGAGCAGCATCCGTTCCCTGACCGACCTGACCATCACCTCCGACGCGTCGGGCACCAGCCTGGTGTTCGGCCCGAACGACGGCATGCGCCTGAACGGCGTGCCGGCCGGCGCGTTGACGGCGGCCAATTTCCGATTCGCCGGGCAGGACACGGGCGGCCCGACGACGCCTCCGCCGGCGGGCGGCGGGCAGACGCTGACCGGAACGGCCGGGCGCGACAATCTGGTCGGCGGCGCGGGCAACGACACCATCACGGCGGGGGCCGGAGCCGATTACCTGGAGGGGCGCGGCGGCTCCGACACGTTCGTCGCGCGCACCGGCGACGGCTGGGACTATGTGCAGGACTTCCAGGCCGGCGCCTCTGGCGACGTGATCGACCTGACGGGCGCCGCCGGCATCCACGGCATGGGCGACCTGACCTTCACTTCCGACGCCACCGGCACCAGCGTGGTCTACGGCACGTCGGACGGCCTGCGCCTCAACGGCGTCGCGGCCGACACGCTGACCGCCGCCAATTTCCGCTTCGCCGGGCAGACGGGCGGTGCGGGACTGCGGATCGAGGAGATCGGCTGGACACCGCGAAGCGCCGATCCCACCGCCCTGATGCAGGTGAACGCCCACGCCGACGGCACCGCGCTGAACGTGGGGTCCGATGCCGGGTTGGGGGCGGTGAGCGGCGACGGACGCTACGCCGTGTTCAGCGCCAGGACCACCGATGGCTCCAGCGTGTTCCTGAAGGATCTGGAGACCGGCGCCCTTCGGACGCTCGCGCAGGCCGAGAAATTCCCCGACCAAAGCGGTGGCTACATCTATTCGGACGCGACCATCTCCGCCGACGGGCGCTACGCGGGCTTCATCCGAACCAGGGGCTACAACACGTACGGCTCCTATCCCACCGACACCGTGCAGATCATGGATCTGCAAACCGGCAGCGTGGTGAGCACCCTCAGCGCCGACAACTCGATTTCGGAACTCCGGCTTTCCGCCGACGGCCGCTACGCGTCGTTCAGTAGCCTGGCGATTGGGCGCAGCAGTTCCTCGCCCAGCTACGTCCACCACGTCGACCTGCACGGCACGAGGACCAACAGCGGCGTCCCCGGCAGCTGGAACTCCATCCTGTCCAGCGACGGGCAGCGGATCGTGTACACCGCGACCGTGGACGGCACGAGGGGCGTGTACCTGTGGGACGTGCCGAGCGGCACGAAGACGCGGCTTGCGATTGACCCGGCCGCCGGGGCGATGCCGCTGGCGTTTTCCGCCGATGGCCACGGCCTTCTCTTCACCAGCGGCGCCGACGGGCTGGTGAGCGGCGACGGCAACGGCGCCGCCGACCTCTTCCTCCACAACCTGGACAGCGGCACCACCACGCGCGTCAGCACGACGTCCACGGGCGGCGAGGCCAACGGGGCCAGCGCCTCCGGCACGCTCACCGCCGACGGCCGGACGCTGGTCTTCGTCAGCAGCGCCTCGAACCTCGTGGACAGCGACACCAACGGGCAGGCGGACATCTTCGCCAAGGATCTGCAAACCGGGGCCGTGCGCCGGATCAGCACCGCCGCCGACGGCGAGCAGTTCAACGGCGCCTCCACCGCCCTCTCGGCCTCCGCCGACGGCGGGCGGGTGGTCTACACCACCAGCCCCACCAACCTGGACCCCGACGCCGCCGAGGTGCGCCGGGACATCGTCGCCGTGGACACCGAGACGCTGGCGGCGAACGGCCGGTACGGCGCCGCCGGCAACGTGAACCTGACCTTCCGCTTCGCCACCGGCACCGCCGCGGCCGGCACCGCAACCATTGATTGGGGCGACGGCCGGACCAGCGTGCAGACCGCGTCGGCGGGCGTCACGGCGCTGTCGGCCGAGCACCAGTACGCCGCGGGCGGCCAATACGCCGGAAGCGTCACGCTGAGCGACCAGCAGGGCGGCACCGCGACGGTGGCCTTCGCCGTGCAGTCGGCGCCGAACCCGGGCGCCCTGCGCCGCGCCAGCGTCGGGGCCGACGGCTTGGAATTCCCGTTCTACTCCTACTCCCACAGCCCGCTGCTCGGCGGCGACGGGCATGCCATCGCCTTCACCAACGGCACCATGACGATGGTGAAGAATTTCCAGACGGGGGCCGTCGTCAGGGCGCCGGGAAGCTCCGGGACCGCCGAGCGCAGCGTATCCAGCGACATGAACACGGTGGTCTACAACCGTTGGTACGAGCGCGTGCTGCCGGGCACCTCGCACCGCTCCAACGTGCTGGAGGTGTACGCGCTGAATGTGCAAACGGGCGCCGAGGTCCACGTCAGCACGGCCAGCGACGGCACGCTGGGCAACGGCCTGAGTGATGCCGGCGCCATCTCCGGCAACGGGCGCTACGTCGCGTTCTCCAGCGTCGCCAGCAATTTCGTCGCCAACGACGGCAACGGCCAGAAGGACATCTTCGTCAAGGACCTGCAAACCGGCGGGCTGGTCTGCGCCAGCACCACGGCGGACGGGCAACTGACGCCGGGCGCCAGCCTCCAGCCGCGCATCTCCGCCGACGGGCGCACCGTCCTCTTCCAGTACATCGGGCCGGACCACGTCGGCGACGGGCTGTACGTGAAGGATCTGCAGACCGGCACGCGCAGCCTCGTGGCCAGCGGGGTCCCGGACTCCCGCTACGCGCTGTCGGCCAATGGCCGCTACGCCGCCTATCTCGCGCCCGCCGGGGCAGGGGGCGGTGCTGGGGGCGGTGCGGGGCAGCCAATGGTTGCCTATGTCCACGACCTCCAGACCGGCACGGTCGCCGTCGCCAGCGCGGGCGCCGACGGGACCCCCGGCGATGGCGCCGCGTCGGAGATCGTCATCTCGGACGACGGACGGTACGTGGCCTTCTCCAGCACCGCGACCAATCTCGTCTCCGACACGCTGGACGGCAGCGCGCACATCTTCCACAAGGACATGCAGACCGGCGCCGTCACCCTGGTCCGCATGCCCGACGGTCCGGCG
Organism: Azospirillum soli; assembly: GCF_017876165.1. Taxonomy (GTDB): domain Bacteria; phylum Pseudomonadota; class Alphaproteobacteria; order Azospirillales; family Azospirillaceae; genus Azospirillum; species Azospirillum soli. The sequence continues at coordinate 365,348 of NZ_JAGINQ010000003.1, read as the reverse complement.
CCGACGCCGTCACCGTTCGGTTTCCGCACCCACAACCTGTCGATCTCCGGCGACGGCCGCTACGTCGGCTTCGCCAGCGAGAGCACGTCGCTGGTCCCTGGCGACACGAACGGCACCAGCGACGTCTTCCTCTTCGACACCCGCGCCGCGGGTTCCACCCTCACCGGCGGCACCGGCCACGACGTTCTGCTGGGCAACGCGCTCGGCGACACGCTGGCCGGCGGCGACGGGGAGGACTATCTGGCGGGCGGCGACGGCGACGACATGCTGGACGGCAACGCGGGCGCCGACCTGCTGGCCGGCGGGACGGGCGCCGACACGCTGACCGGCGGCGTCGGGGCGGACGTGTTCAGCTTCGGCCAGCACAGCGGCATGGACGTCATCACCGACTTCAACCCGCTGGGCGACCGCATCCAGCTCGCCGCCGAGCAGGACTGGACCGTCGGCATGACGACGAGCGGCGACGCGCTGATCTGGTTCACCAGCACGGACGGCGTCACGCTGACCGGCGTCCGGCCCGATCAGGTCACCTCCGGCCTGTTCGTCACCGGCTGACCCTGAGCGGTTGTGGGCGGAGGGCGGCGGCGCGCCATCGCACGCCGCCGCCCTCCGCGTCCTCGACTCATGGCGGGCCACAGTTAGACTGAATCCGTGAAGTCATTGATAAACAGTGCTTTCGCTGAGGCTGGTCTAATCGCCCATGCTCAGATTTTGCGACAGAACCTGTCATCTAATCTCGTCCCGGCGTGGCAACGAGTACCTGCACCGCCTCGGCTTCACCCGTCAGGTGCCACGCCCTCATCATGCCGCAGCCGATCCCCTGACCCAAGAGGTGTTCAAAGCCCGCTTCCGCCATCGCGTGCAGGCGCTCCAGCAGGCCGATCCCGCCACGCCGCTGGAAGTGTGGGCGATGGACGAGCACCGCGTCGGGCTCAAAGCCGGCGTTGCGCCGGGTCTCCACCACCCTCCGCGCGTGGTGGCTTTCCGCCTCCCGACCCACTATATCTACGCTATGCCGATCCGCATGCTGCCCGAAACGCTCGTCAACCGCATCGCCGCCGGCGAGGTGGTCGAACGCCCCGCCGCCGCCGTCAAGGAACTGGTGGAAAACGCCATCGATGCCGGGGCGACCCGCATCGACGTGGTGGTGCGCGACGGCGGCAAATCGCTGATCACCATCGCCGATGACGGCTGCGGCATGACTCCGGACGAGCTGGCGCTGGCCGTCGAGCGGCACGCCACCTCAAAGCTGCCGTCGGACGACCTGCTGGACATCCGCTCCCTGGGCTTCCGGGGGGAGGCGTTGCCCTCCATCGGCGCGGTCAGTCGGCTGACCATCACCAGCCGCCCGCGCGGCGCCGACAGCGCCTGGAGCCTGTTGGTGGACGCAGGATCCAAGGGCACCCCGCAGCCGGCGGCGCTGGCCCAGGGCACCCGCGTGGAGGTGCGCGACCTGTTCGCCGCCGTCCCCGCCCGCCTGAAGTTCCTGAAGGCCGCGCGGACGGAGTTCGAGCACATCTCCGACTGCATCGAACGGCTCGCCATGGCGCATCCCGGCGTGGCCTTCACGCTGGCCGACGACGCCCGCTCGGCGCTGCGGCTGTCCGCCGCCCAGGGCGACCTGCTGGACGCCCGGCTCTCCCGGCTCGGCGCCCTGATGGGGCGGGACTTTCAGGACAACGCCGTGCCCGTCCAGGCGGCGCGCGAGGCGGTGACTCTGGCCGGCTGGATCGGCCTGCCGACGCTGCACCGGCCGACCGCGCGGCACCAGCACCTGTTCGTCAACGGCCGTCCGGTGCGGGACAAGCTGATGGTCGGCGCGGTGCGCGCCGCCTACGCCGACTTCCTGCCGCGCGACCGGCACCCGATGCTGGCCCTGTTCCTCGACCTCGACCCGCAGGAGGTGGACGTGAACGTCCATCCGGCCAAGGCCGAGGTGCGCTTCCGCGACCAGGGGCTGGTGCGCGGCCTGATCGTCGGCGCCCTGAAGCACGCGCTGGCCGAGGCCGGGCACCGCGCCTCCACCACCGTGGGTCTGGCGACGCTCGGCGCGCTGCGCCCGGAACCGGAGGAGCCCGGCACCCAACCCGCCTCCCCGCTGCCCTACCGCAACCCGGTGCAGAGCTGGGGCGGCAGCTACGGCTCCTCCGTGCCGCGCGGCCTCGCCGACCGGGCCGCCGCCTTCCAGGCGCCGCTTCCGCCCCTCCAGGGTCGGCTCGCCGGCTGGCAGGCGGCGCCCGCCGCGCGCCCGCCGGAATACGCGCCCCCCACGGCCTCCGCCCCGCCGCTCGACGCGCACCCGCTGGGTGCCGCCCGCGCCCAGGTCCACAACACCTACATCGTGGCCCAGACGACCGAGGGCATCGTCATCGTGGACCAGCACGCCGCCCACGAGCGGCTGGTCTATGAGCGGATGAAGGCCGCCCTGCTCGACGGCGGGGTCAAGCGGCAGGCGCTTCTCATCCCCGAGGTGGTGGAACTGGACGAGCCCTCCGCCAACCGCCTGCTGACCCGCGCCGCCGAACTGGCGGAATTGGGCCTCGTCGTGGAGGGCTTCGGCCCCGGCTGCGTGATGGTGCGCGAGGTGCCGGCCCTGCTCGGCCAGTCCGACGTGAAGAGCCTCGTCCGCGACCTCGCCGAGGAGCTGGCGGAGCTGGGCGACGCCCTGTCCCTGAAGGAGCGGCTGGAGGACGTGTGCGGCACCATGGCCTGCCACGGCTCGGTCCGCGCCGGCCGGACGCTCGGCATCGAGGAGATGAACGCCCTGCTCCGCCAGATGGAGGCCACGCCCCACAGCGGCCAGTGCAACCACGGCCGCCCCACCTACGTGGAGTTGAAGCTCGCCGACATCGAAAAGCTGTTCGGCCGGCGGTGAGTTGTCAGTGTCAGGCCACAGTTAGACTGACCCTGAACCACATTAGACGCACTTAATTCCCTCCCTCGCCGCCAGGTGGGGGAGGGTTAAGGGTGGGGGCTCGTCGCAACAGCCTTTGGGGACAAAGCTGCGCTCCTCACGACCTTGCGGTCGGCGACACGTCGCCCATGGATTGGGACGCCGGCACGTAGGGCGCGTCGGCCAAGCCGTTCACCTTCGCGGCCATGATGAAGTCGTTCGCGTGCAGGCCGTTGATCTTGTGCGTCCAGAAGCTGACCGTGCAATGGCCCCAGCCGTAGCGGATCTCGGCGTGGTGGCCTTCGGCCTCGCACAGGTCGCCGACGCGCATGGCGAAGTCCTGCGCCTCCCGGAAGTTGGCGAAGGTGAAGTCGCGTTCCAGCCGGTCGGGGCTTTCCCGGAGGCTCCAGCCCGGCACCTGGACCAGATAGCTTCGCGCCATCTCGCGATCCATCGGGGGAATGCCGCCCCGGCAGGGTTCGCAGGTCATGGCACCAAAGTCCTGTTGCGCGGTCATCGTCTCTGCTCCTTCATTTCACCGTTCTTTGAGCAACAATCGTGGTGCGGGCATGTCTCCTCATCAAGAGCATGGGACGAGCGCGTGAAGCCGGCGCGGGCTCGGCCCTGGAGCCGAAGGCCCAGCCCGCCTGTTCTCTTTCGCAAAGCCACCCGCACCGGAACGCGCGCGATGACCGAACTGCCCTTCGCCGACTACCAGCAGCCCACCAAGCCGGCCGTGGGGCCTCGGCTCGCCATCGTGGGCGAGGCCCCAGGGGCGGAGGAAGCGAAGCAAGGCAAGCCCTTCGTCGGGCGCAGCGGCAAGCTGCTGGACGAAAATCTGGAGGCGGCGGGCGTGGAGCGGGCGCAGTGCCTGGTCGCCAACGTCTTCCGCTATCAGCCGCCGGGCAACAAGGTCGCGCACTTCTTCGCCTCGCGCACCCGCGCCAAAAAGGAAGGGCGTGCCGTCGACGAGCAATGGGGACCGTTCGGCACCTCCGACTGGGTGCTGGCCGAATTCTCGGGCGAGATCGAACATCTGCAACGCACGCTGGAAGCCTACGCGCCGCGCGTCATCGTCGCGCTGGGGCGCACGCCGACCTGGGCGCTGACCGGGCAGAACGGGATCATGCAGTTGCGCGGCACCGTCCTGTCCTGCCGGCTGCTGCCGGGGGCGGAGGTGGTGCCGACCTTCCACCCCAGCTACATCCTGCGCGGCCAGCTGGCCGATCAGCCGACCTTTCTGGCCGACCTGAAGCTGGCCGTGTCGAGGCTCGACCGGTAACGGGCGCTCGCGAGGTTGCTCAACTTGACATTGTGGCGATGTCGTGACCAAGACGCCCGCGCTTGATTTTGATCAGCGCGTCGCGGGAGGTCTTCGTTTATCCTTACGCCAAGGGTGGAAGAGATGCCCGAAAGATTGGGATGTGGATCGCTGAATGAGTACGGCCGCACTCGTCCCTGGAAACAGGGCAACTCCTTTGCCGCACGCACGGATCGCGGCGCTGGTCGAAGGGTTTCGTTTGCTTGTCCTGGGTCTTCTGGCGATCGGTCCGGCTTTCGGCATCGCCTATCTTGAAGCGTTCCAGGATCCGGCGCTGGTCGCCGAGGCCCATCTGTTCCATGAAATCGCCATCGGGGTTTCGATTCTGCTGGCAGCCTTCGTCACCCTGGTGACCTGGACCTGCTACGACAGCAGCGGCGAGGTTCTGACGCGGTTCCTGACGTTGGGGTTCCTGGGATTCGTCGTCGTCTACACGCCGCACGGGCTGCTGACGGAACAGTCCAGCCACAACATGGCGCTGTTCCTGCTTTATGGCCCAGCCTCGCGCATGGTCATGGCCTTCTTCCTGTTCCTCGGGCTGCTGAACTACCGGGCGGAGCACGACGCGCCGGAGGTCCGGCGGCGGGCATCGGTCTGGCTGCCGTGGATCCTCCCGCAATTCGCCGTGGTCGCGGCGGTCTGGTGGGTGGCGACGACCAAGGCGGTCGATCCGTCCATCGTCCGCGTGGTGACCGAGGGGGCGGCCATCGCGCTGTGCGCCGCCTCGCTTCTGGTCCTGGCGGTGAAGCGGATCCGTGGCCCGCTGGTCTGGTGCTACGCGGTGGCGCTGGTCTGGTTCGCGCTGTCATCGGGCGCCTTCTTCCTGGCGCGGCCGTGGAACCATCAGTGGTGGCTGGCCCACGCCATCTTCGCCAGCGGCTTCTTCCTGCTGAGCTACGGCGTCGTGCGCGCCTATCAGACGACGCGCGCCTTCTCCCGCCTCTACAGCGCGGAGGTGATGATGGGCCAGCTGGCCGACAGCCAGGCGGCGGTCAGCACCAAGGAGATGCTGCTGCGCGAGCTGAACCACCGCGTGAAGAACAGCCTGCAGATCGTGGCGAACCTGCTGATCCTGGAAGAGGCGCGGTCGCAGGACGCGGGCGTGCGGTCCGTCCTGACGGAAATTCGCGGGCGGCTGGACGCGATCTCGCTGATCCACCGCCGGCTTTATCAGGCGGACTACGACGGGCATTTCGACGCCGCCTCGACCCTGACGGAACTGTGCGAGAACCTGCTGGCGGTCGCCAACACCGGCAACCGCATCCACTTCCGGCTGGAGGTGCAGCCGGTTCTGGTCACCGTCGATCAGGGCATTACCCTGATGCTGCTGGTGAACGAGCTGGTCACCAACGCGGTCAAGCATGGATTCCCGAACGGGCGGCCCGGCACCCTGTGGGTCCGGCTGATCCGCCATGGCGCCCACGCCGTGCTTGAGGTCGAGGACGACGGCGTCGGCTTCGGCAAGAGCGATAAGAGCAGCGACGGCCTTGGGCTGCGTCTCAGCCGCCAGCTGGCCGAGGAACTCGGCGGGCATCTGGAGATCGGGACCGGGGCTGGCGGCACGCGGTTCAGCGTGAACTTTCCGCTGGCCGTCGTCACTCCGCGCGTGGCGGCGGAAGCATAGGCCTTTTCACCCCTGCGCCGCCGCTTCGGCGAGGCCGAGAAAGGCCGGCAGCTCGTGGGTGATGACGTAGGTGGGGATCGGCTCCAGATAATCCCGCATCCGGCCCTTTTCCATGAAGCGCTTGCGGAAGCGGGAGTGGGTGAACAGCGTGCCCAGCTTCGGCACGATGCCGCCCGCGATGTAGACGCCGCCCCGCGCGCCGAGCGTGAGGGCCAGATTGCCCGCCACGGTGCCCAGCATGGCGCAGAACATCTCCACCGCCTCCACGCAATGCGGGTTGGTACCGGCCAGGGCGGAGTCGTGCACCTGCGCGGGCGTCAGGGTCTCCGGCTCGCGGTTGTCGATGATGCACAGCGCCGTGTAGAGGTTTACCAGCCCCGGACCGGACAGCACGCGCTCCGCCGACACGTGGTCGTGCGCCTTGCGCAGTTGGCCCAGCACGGCGCTCTCGCGGTCGCTGATCGGGGCCATGGTGGCGTGTCCGCCCTCGGCGGCCAGAGCGGTCCAGCCGTTCGCCCCCGGCACCAGCCCGGACACGCCCAGCCCGCTGCCGGGACCGATGACGCCGATCACCGCGTCCGGCGCCGGCTCCCCCTCGCCGACCTGACGGCGGTCGGCCTGGGTCAGGCGCGGCACCGACAGCGCCACGGCGGTGAAGTCGTTGACCGCCACCAACCGCTCCAGCCCCAGCGCGTCGCGCACCTGATTGACGGAGAAGGACCAGCCCCGGTTGGTCATGACCACCTGGTCCCCGGTCACCGGTCCCGCGACGGCGAAGGCGCCGCGCGTCGGGCGCGGGTTCGGCTGCGTGGCCGTCAGGTAGGCCTCCGCCGCCGCCGCCAGGGACGGGAAGTCGGCGGCGCGGAAGACGCGCGAGTCGCGGATGCCCGCCTCGTCGATCAGGCCGAAACGGGCGTTGGTGCCGCCGATGTCGGCGACGAGGGTCGGGGCGGGCGTGGGGGGGAGGGCGGTCGTCATGCAGCAAGTGTCATCCGTACGGCGCCCGCGTCAAGGCATCAACGTAGCTTTCCCGCCACCAGCCGATGTCGTGCGCGCGCAGCGTCCGCATCATGGCGGCGTGCCGCTCCTTCCGCTCGCCCTGCGGCATGATGAGCGCGCGTTGCAGCGCGTCGGCCACCCCCTCCACGTCGAAGGGGTTGACGATCAGCGCCTCGCCCAGCTCGCGCGCCGCGCCGGCGAAGCAGGACAGCACCAGAACGCCGGGATCGTCCGGGTCCTGGCAGGCCACATACTCCTTGGCGACGAGGTTCATGCCGTCGCGCAGCGGGGTCACGAGGCCGACGTTGGCCGTGCGGTAGAAGCCGGCCAGCACGCGCCGCCCGAAGCTTTTGTTCAAGTAGCGGATCGGCACCCAGTCGAATTCGGCGAAGCGGCCGTTGATGCGCCCCGACAGTTCCGACAATTCGCGACGGATGGCGATGTATTCCGGCACGTCCTCGCGGCTCGGCGGGGCGACCTGGAGGAAGGAAACGCGGTTGCAGTGCTCCTGATAGCTGGCCAGCAGCTGCTCGAAGGCCTGGAAGCGCTGCGGCAGGCCCTTGGAGTAGTCGAGCCGGTCCACCCCGATGATCAGCCGCCGCCCGACGAGGCTTTCCTTCAGCCGCTCCGTGTGGCGGGACCGGGCGGCGGTCTGGGCGAGGCTTTCCAGATTGGCGGTGTCGATGCTGATGGGGAAGGCCCTGGCCAGCAGCGTGCGGTCGAAGGCGCGGATCAGCATGCTGCCGTCGGCGCGCTCCTCCACCTCGCCGTTCGTCTCGAAGCGGATGTAGTTGGCGAAGCAGCGCAGGTCCACCTGGGTGTGGAAACCGACCAGATCGTAGGCGCACAGCTCCCGGATCAGCTCCCGGTGGTTGGGCAGCACGGACAGCACCTCCGGCGCCGGGAAGGGCGTGTGCAGGAAGAAGCCCATGCGCTGCTGGCAGCCCTTCTGGCGCAGCTCCTCGCCGAAGGGGATCAGGTGGTAGTCGTGCACCCATACCATGTCGTCGGGCCGCAGCAGCGGCGCCAGCCGATCGGCGAAATAGCCGTTGACCCGCTTGTACCCCTCGCGCGTACGCCGGCTGACCTCGATCAGGCCGAGCCGGTAGTGGAACAGTGGCCACAGCGTCTGGTTGGCGAAGCCGTTGTAATACTCTTCGAAATCGCGGCGCCCGAGGTCGAGCGTCGCGTAGGTCAGGCGGCCGACATCGGTGCGCCGGGGTTCGTCCTGCGACTCGCCCTCGACGACGTTGCCGCTCCAGCCGAACCAGATGCCGCCGGTTTTTTTCAGCGCGGCCAGAACGGCGACGGCCAACCCTCCGGCGGCCTGCTTGCCCTCGTCGATGGGGGCGACACGGTTCGATACGACGACAAGTCTGCTCACGTTTGGCACTCTCCGGTTCCGCCGGATTCCTTGAGCCTGAATTCCTACGCCTGAACTCCTGCGCCTGAATTTCCATGGCGGCCCGGCGGTTTGCAGGGACGAAACGACGGCTGTGGAAGGTTGGTTCCGTTTCGGCCGAATGGCCAATGCCGAACGATCCGGGGGCTTGTCATCGGAACGGTGCGCACCAAATTCGGCGGCAATGTGGGGAAAATGCCCCGATTCCGCGCCGAAAATTGCCACAAACAAGCCTCAGTTCGTGCCTGGAGCCATTGTGCGGTGCAGCACGAATAGCCTGCTTTGCACGCGGTTTCGAGTGCGTTCCATCATGTTAGCGTCATGAAATAAAATGAGAAAATTTTTCCCCTTGATCGAACAGGGATCCGCGACCATATTTTGCAGTGCGGCATCGGTCGCGTCTGCGATGCGGACGGTGTCGTAACGCACTTCTTGGGCGTTTCCTCCCTAGACTCGGGCCGCCGGATTCCGGCGGCCCTTTTTTCTGCGTGGGCAATGCGGGGCGGTGGCCCGGCAGAGTTTTCCGAGGACGGGAACATCTTTCCCCTCCGGCGGACCGCATCGGGGGCTCCCCCGCGCTGAAAGTACCGCAAGCTATAGAGTTTCGTTTCTGGCACCGGGTTTGCTTTTGAGCGGGGCAGTGACCGCAACAGCCAAGCCCGACCGCCGATTCAATGGTTACCTCCGATGTCCAGCTTCCCGCCGCGATGCGGTCGAACCTGCTGACCCTCCAGGTCACGCAGCAGCAGCAGGCTTCGGTCAACCAGCGCTTGGCGACCGGACAGAAAATCAACACCGCCCTGGACAGCCCGCCGGTGTACTTCGCGGCGAAGGCGCTGACGCAGCGGGCCAGCGATTTGTCGGCGATGAAGGAGGCCATAGGACAAGCGATCAGCACTGTTAAGGCCGGCGACACGGGTGCCAAACACATCGGCGACCTCTTGGCCCAGGCTCGCGGACTCACCACCGCGGCCTTGAGCAGTTTGGGAACGGACGCAGCGTCCATTCGGGCGAGAAAGAGCCTTGCCGGCCAGTTCGACGCGGTTCTTGACCAGATCAATGGGGTGGCCCGGGACGGTGGCTACGGGGGCAAGAACCTTCTGGTGGGCGACGGTTCCAAAATGGAGGCGACCACCGAAAGCAAGCTTGACGTCCAACGGATCGCGGGCGTCCGGCAAGCTCGCGTCACCGATATTTCCGCGCCCGACAGCTACGACATCCGGGTGGAAGGGAGCGGCGCGATTTTGGGGTCCGCCGAAGGCATCGCCGACGCCGAGCAGCAGCTCGGCCTGACCGGCCTGACCATCGGCGGCGTGATGAGTTCGACCAAGGGCAACATCAACAACATCGAGATTGCCGTTACCGGTAGCCCCGGACAGGATAAGGTCATCACTGTCACGAATCCGCCCGAGACGGCCTCCTTGAAGTTCACCGTCGATGACTGGAAGGCTGCCGACGCCGCTGGGAAGACCCTGTCGTTCAATCACGCCTTCGAAAGCGGCAGCCGTGTCAGCTTCAACGTCGATTTCGATCAGATCGATGCCACCCCGCGGAATGTCGGCACCCGCTCCGTCGAAATCGAGAAGCATGCCGCCTTGGCCGTGAAGGTGACCAACGGCCAGGGCCTTACCGTGACCCGCGACCTCATGAGCCCATTGGGGCAGGGGAAACTTGCCAACGGAGCGAACGATTTCGTGTTTCCTACGGGCACGGTTCGGGTCGAGGTGGACGAGAAGGCAATCGTAGGAACGGGAGACAACTACGATGAAGGCTACATACCGGCCGATGAAGCCGCTGCCTTCGACAGCAATGGCATGCCCTTGTTCAACGAGGCCGGTGTCCCGCCCGGTGACGCGGCAAAAAACCTGAAGGTTCCTCAGAGTACGGGATTTTTGTTTTCCGTTGGCCTGCCCGACAGCAGCGCTCCTGGGTTCAGGAACTTCTATGTTAAAGACGGTTGGGATGAAACCGTTACCGCTGTTTCCATTCCTAACGCTGCCGTGAAGGATTATCCAATCACATTGGCCGGATCAAATGTAAATTCTGGAAGTACAATTTATGTGAATGTCAACAGCTACAATCCATTGCACAATTATTCTGCGCTGACTCCGGGGCCGCTTCATCCGATAGAGACCTTGAATCAGTCGTATGCCACTATTGCCACCAACAGTCCTCAGCTTGAGTACGACAGCCCATGGCCGCCTTTCCTTAATTATTTAAGTCTTGCCTCGAACAGCATCACCGGGTTTGTGCCTGGCGTGAACACGAAGCTTACTGCCAAGTGGGGAGGGCTTGACAGCGCCGGTCCGGGTTCCACGACCTTTTCATTGACGGACGATGCCGGACGAACGTTTGACACGGTCCTGCCGAACACCATGGTGGGGACGACGCTCGACGTCAGCTTTCCGCCAAAGGATCAGTATCCTGAGTCATCCATGAGGCTCCTGCTGCTTCACAACATGCCGAGCGGCCCCTCGGGAGGGTCGTACGATCTCAAGATCATATGGCCGGAAGGGCGGCGTCCGACCGCAACCCTGAAAACCGATCTGGTGACGCCTGCAAACCGCTCGAACGACCTGTTCGTGGCGTTCGACACCGCTCACCGGAACGGCGTTACGGTCGAATCCCAAAACCTCCAGGTCGAAGGCAAGGGCCTGCATGTCGATTACAGTCAGAACGGCTGGATGGACCGGCAGGACATCGAGAATGCGGCCAAGGGTCTCGATACCGCGGAACAGCGGCTTCGCTCGGCGTCTCAGGTGTTGACCAACGGAATGGGCATCATCACGACGCGCGAAAACTTCATGAAGGGCTTTTCCGATGTGCTCGACGAAGGAGCGAACAAGCTCACCCTGGCCGACCAGAACGAGGAGGGGGCGACACTGCTGACGCTACAGACCCGGCAACAGCTTTCCCAAACAGCCCTTAGCCTTGCCAACCAGAACCAACAATCCATTCTGTCCCTGTTCCGCTAAAGCGAATTTGCATTCGCTTTCGATTCATATGGCCTTATGCGCCGGCCGGGACCGTCGTCGCGGTCCAAAGCGGATAGAAATCCGCCAAGGCCTTTAGGCCGGATGGGGCGTCAGAGCGGCGCCAGCGGTTCCGGCGGCAGGTGGGCGATGGTGTCCACCATCTCGCCCATGTGGCGGGCCAGCACGTCCAGGAAGGGCAGGCGCTCCAGCGACGCCTCGTCCATGTAAAGGTCGCGGCTGATCTCGATCTGCAAGGCGTGGATGCCCTGGCGGGGGCGCCCGTAATGGCGGGTGGTGTAGCCGCCGGCGTAGGGGCTGTTGCGGCTGACCGTGTAGCCTAGGCCGCGCAGGAAGCGTTCGGCGGCCTCCACCACCGACGGCGCGCAGGAATTGCCGAAGCAGTCGCCCAGCACGATGTCGGCCTGCCGGTTGTCGCGGCCGCCCGTCCTGGCGCCCGTCTTGGAATTGCCGCCGGAGCCGGGGCCAGGGGCGGGGGTGGGCGACGGCATGGAGTGGCAGTCGATCAGGACGGCGTGGCCGAAGCGGTCGCGCGTGTCCTCCACCAGCCGCCGCAGCGCCGTGTGGTAGGGGGTGTAGTAGAGGTTGACCCGCCGCACAGCCTCGGCGAAGCGCAGCTTGCCCCGGTAGATGTCCTCACCGTTGGCGACGACCCGCGCGATGGTGCCGAGCCCTGCCGCCACGCGCGGCGAGCGCGTGTTGACGAAGGCCGGAAGCTTGTCCGCGAACATATCCGGGTCCAGCTCGTACGCTTCGCGGTTCAGGTCCAGGAAGGCGCGGGGGAACAGCGCGCGGATCAGCGGGACGCCCATCCCCGGCGCGCCCGCGAAGATCTCGTCCACGAAACAGTCTTCCGACTTGCGCAGCGCGCGCGGGTCGAGGCGCGCCGACGCGAGGAACTCGGCCGGGTAGTGGTTGCCGCTGTGCGGCGAGGCCAGCACCAGCGGTTTGGTCTGTTCGGCCGGCGCCAGAAGCTCGAAAGCCTGGTCCGGCGCGGTTACGGCATCGACGTGCGCATCCATGGTGACCCGTGATGTAGTCCAGCCGGCCAGTCCTGTCACGCCCTGTCCCGCATCTGCGTTTCCGCGTGGGGACGGCCCGCCTGCGTTCCAACAGCCGAGGGGGTGTTTCCGACCGTCCTGACAAAAAAATGAAATCCGGGCTTGTCAGGCCTTCGGGATGATGGTACATCCCCAGCCCACGCCGGACGGGACGGAAACGACCCCGAAGGCGGCACGGATGGGCGCGTAGCTCAGCGGGAGAGCACTACGTTGACATCGTAGGGGTCACAGGTTCAATCCCTGTCGCGCCCACCATCCATGAAGGCCGGAACCCAGACGGGTTGCCGGCCTTCTCCATTTTCGGCCCGCAGGTTCTCGGCCCGCATGATGCCCAGTTCGCGGGAACCAGCCGCCCTCGGGCGGGCGGTGTTCAGCCGCCGGAGGGCGGCTGCCCCTTGTCGGCGACCGGCGCCTTGCGCAGGCCGGCGGCGTCCTTGAGCGAGGCGCTCAGCGACCGCGCGAGGCAGTCGTAACCCACGTCGTTCAGATGAATGCCGTCCGGCCCGACGAGGTCGGACATCGACGCCTGTCGGGTCTCCACCCACTGGCGCATCGCGGCGAAGCGGCGGAACAGGCCGACGCCCTCGTCCTCGGCGATCCGGGCAATGCGGGCCTGCATGTCCTCATGCGTGGGTTTCGACAGCATGGCCGGGGCGTATTGCAGATCCATCAGCACGACGTCCATGCCGGCCGCCTTCAACTGCTGAATCCCGGTGCGGATCACCGTTTCGGCGGCGCCCGGATCCTCGCCGCGCAGCACGGTGTTGGCCCCGACCTGCCAGATGACGAGGTCCGGCTTCTGGTCCAGCACGTCGCGCTGGAAGCGCCGGAGCATCTGCGTCCCGACCTCGCCGTTGACGCCCTTGTTGAGCACGTCCACGGCCACGCCGGGAAGCCGCTGCTGGAGGAGTTCGGCGAGGCGCGCCGGATAGCTGCGGTCCGGCCGGCTGGCGCCCGCGCCGGCGGTGGAGGATGAGCCGATGGCGACGATGCGCAACGGTCCGCCGGCGTCGATCCGCCCGGCAAGGTGCGGCAACGGCGCGGTGATGGCCGCGGCCTGCGGTTGAAAGGCGCAGGCGCTGGCCGGGTTGCCGGTGGGAGCGGACAGGGCCACCCGCCCGGCGATGAACGGGGTCACGGCCAGAAAGGCGACGGAGGCCGCCGCGACGCGCCAGAGCGTGACGGAGCGTCCGGTCATTGTGTATCCGGTCATCGTGTGTCTGCTCATGGCGCCGCTTCCGCCGCGCGGTCGAGCATGACGGACACACTGTCCGCGAGATGGCGGCCGATGCAGCGGTGCACGAACGTGAAGTCCTGCAGCTTCGCCTCCTTGGGATTCGGGTCGTAGTCCACGCGCCCTTCCTCGTACCAGTGGCGCATCATCTCATAGCGTGGAAAATGGAAGACTTCGTTGTTCTGGGTCACCCACTCCACGTAATCCAGATACGGCTGGAAGGTGATGAGCTGCGTGGTCTGCGGGCTGTACTGCATGTCCATGACGATCACGTCGACGCCACGCTGGTGCGCCAGCGCGATGCCGGACGCGAGGGCGGCGCCGAAGCTGTCCGGGCTGATGTTCCGCATGGCGTCCACCGTCCCGACCTGCCACACCAGCAGGGACGCCGGCTGCGCCGCCAGCGCGTTGGCCATAACCGGCAGCATCTCCTGCGCGGTGGCGCCCGGCGCGCCGCGCACCGACACGCTGACCTTCCGGTCGGGCATCCGCGCCGCCAACGCCTGCTCCATCACCGCCGGATAGCTGGCCGCCGCCCGTTCGGGGCGCGGGGTGGCGGTGTTGAGCACGAGAATGGGCAGGCCTTGGCCGCGTTTCAGCCGGTCTTGGGCGCGGGGCAGGGATGCGTCGATGGTCAGAACGCTTTCCGGCACCTCGCACGGATCGGATGGCGCTTCCTCGGCGCGCGCCGGAAGCGGCGCGGCAATGGCACAGGCGCAGGCGAGGAGAAGGGCGGCGATCGCGCGCTTCATGCGCTTGGTCCCCTGGCGGGTGCCGGCTGGCGCGGCGGGCGGCCGACCGAGTTGTACCAAGTCAGCACCCGAGCGGCCGCGACCATCGCGGCGATGCCCGCGACTGTGACGCAAAACTGTGCAAAAAGCGAGCTGGACCATTGGGTCAGAACGGTCTGCCCGGCGAAGGACAGGAAGATGCCCAGGCAGAAGACCTGGAGCGATTGCTGCCCGCACAGGATCACCGGTCGCAAGACCCGCCAGCGCAGCCACGCGCTGTCCCGCCGCGCCACTTGCAGGACAAGGTAAGCCAGCGCGAAGAAGTGCGCGAGCCGCAGCGGGTCGAGGTCGGTCTTGCTGATCGGGTACAGGATCTCGGCCAGCCAGTGCGGCATCAGCGCGCCCAGCGAGGCGATGTGCCAGGACAGCACCAGCGCGAGCGAGGCGAGGAGGTAGGCCGCAGCACCCCAGCGCAGGAGCCGCCTCGGCCGCGTCAGTGCCGCCGATGCGGCGGGAAACCGCTGGAAGGTCGAGCCGAGCACGAACAGGAGCTGCCAGGCGAAGGGGTTGAAGAACCACTCGCCGCCTTCCGGGTAGGTCGGCAGGTTCCAGCCGAACGCGCGGGCCGCCGCGTAGAGCGTCACCGAACCGGCCAGCAGGGCCAGGGGCCAGCGCCGCAGCAGGGGCAGCGCCAAGGGAAAGCTCAGCAGCAGGACGATGTAGAGCGGCAGGATGTCCAGGTTGGCCGGGCGGAACTTCAGCGCCAGCGCCTGGGTCAGCGACAGGGCCGGATCGGCGAAGAAGGCGGCGATGCCCAACTCCTCGCTGAACAGGGGGTTGTCGAAGACGCGGGCCGTGTAGGCGACCTGGGCGGTGAAGGCGACGAACAGGAAGAGATAGGCGATGTACAGCGTCCAGCAGCGGTGCACCACCTTGGCCGCCGCAAAGGGCCAGCCGTGCTGGGCCAGGATCTTGGAATAGACCAGCGCCGAGGTGTAGCCGGAGATGAAGACGAACACCTCCGTCGCGTCGCTGAGGCCGTAGTTGCGCAGCGTCACCCAGGCGATCTGGTTGCCGGGGATGTGATCCACGAAGATGAACCACAGGGCTAGTCCACGGAAGAAATCGAGCCGGAGATCGCGCTTGCCGCCCGCATTCGCCAAAACCTGTCCTCCCCGCCGGTTGTGCCCGGCCTTCTCCGTCCTTTCCTTCGGCCAGTCCGGCCGTCCTCATAAAGAAAAAGCCCCTCTCCTGTGACGGGAGAGGGGCTTTCGCCTGGGACGTTACGCCGACGGCGCGGCCTTCGCCTCGATGCGGCGGCGGTGCAGGACGGGCTCGGTGTAGCCGTTCGGCTGCTCGCGGCCCTTGAAGACCAGATCGCAGGCCGCCTGGAACGCCACGCTCTTGTCGAAGTTTGGCGCCATCGGGCGGTACAGCGGATCACCGGCGTTCTGCTGGTCCACCACGGCGGCCATGCGCTTCATCGTCTCCATGACTTGCGCCTCGGTCGCGATGCCGTGGTGCAGCCAGTTGGCGATGTGCTGGCTGGAGATGCGCAGCGTTGCGCGGTCTTCCATCAGGCCGACGTTGTTGATGTCCGGCACCTTGGAGCAGCCGACGCCCTGGTCGATCCAGCGGACGACGTAGCCCAGGATGCCCTGCGCGTTGTTGTCCAGCTCCTGCTGCACCTCCTGCTCCGACCAGTTGGGGCGGTCGGCCAGCGGGATGGTCAGGATGTGGTCGAGGTTGGCGCGGGTGCGCTTGGCCAGCTCCTCCTGACGGTCGGACACCTTCACCTGATGATAGTGCAGGGCGTGCAGCGTCGCGGCGGTGGGGGAGGGCACCCAGGCGGTGTTGGCGCCGGCCTGCGGGTGGGCGATCTTGGCCGTCAGCATCTCCGCCATGCGGTCCGGCATGGCCCACATGCCCTTGCCGATCTGCGCCCGGCCCTTCAGGCCGCACAGCAGGCCGGTGTCCACATTCCAGTCCTCGTACGCCTTGATCCACGCGGCGTTCTTGATGTCGCCCTTGCGGATGACGGGACCGGCCTCCATGGCCGTGTGGATCTCGTCGCCGGTGCGGTCGAGGAAGCCGGTGTTGATGAAGACCACGCGTTCCTTGGCGGCGCGAATGGCCTCCTTCAGGTTCACGGTGGTGCGGCGCTCCTCGTCCATGATGCCCATCTTCAGGGTGAAGCGGGCCATGCCCAGCGCGTCTTCGACGCGGCCGAACAGCTCGTTGGCGAAGGCGACCTCCTCGGGGCCGTGCATCTTCGGCTTCACGATGTAGACGGAGCCCTCGCGGCTGTTCTTCCGCGCGCCCTTGAGGTCGTGCAGAGCGATCAGCGAGGTGATCGCGCCGTCCAGGATGCCTTCCGGCGCCTCGCTGCCGTCCTTCAGCAGGATGGCGTTGATGGTCATCAGATGGCCGACGTTGCGGATCAGCATCATGCTGCGGCCGGGCAGGGTGACGGTGCCGCCGGCCGGGCTGGTGTAGGTGCGGTCGGGGTTCAGCTTGCGCTCGACCGTGCCGGTGCCCTTGGGGAAGGTGGCGACGAGGTCGCCCTTCATCAGGCCCAGCCAGTTGCGGTAGACGACGACCTTGTCCTCCGCGTCCACGGCGGCGACCGAATCCTCGCAGTCCATGATGGTGGTCAGCGCCGATTCGACAACCAGATCGGCCACGCCGGCCGGGTCGGTCTTGCCGATGGGGTGGTTGCGGTCGATGCGGATTTCCAGGTGCAGGCCGTGGTTGGTCAGCGCGATGGCGGTGGGGGCCGAGGCCTCACCGTTGTAGCCGACCAGCTTTTCCGGCTCCGACAGGCCCGTGTTGCGACCGTCCTTCAGCGCGACGACCAGATGGCCGTTCTCGATGGTGTAGCCGGCGGCGTCGCGGTGCGAGCCGTCCGACAGCGGGGCGGCGCGGTCCAGAACGTCGCGGGCGAACGCGATGACCTTCTCGCCGCGCTTGGGGTTGTAGCCCTGGCCGCGCTCCGCCCCGTCGGTGTCCGGGATGGCGTCGGTGCCGTACAGCGCGTCGTACAGGCTGCCCCAGCGGGCGTTGGCGGCGTTCAGCGCGTAGCGGGCGTTCATCACCGGCACGACCAGCTGCGGGCCGGCGGTGGTGGAGATCTCAGGGTCCACGTTGCCGGTGACCACGGAGAAATCCGGGCCTTCCGGCAGCAGGTAGCCGATCTCTTGCAGGAAAGCCTTGTGCGCGGCGACGTCGAAGGGCTGGCCGCGGCGGCCGCGATACCAGTCGTCGATCTTGGCCTGAAGCTCGTCGCGCTTGGCCAGCAGCGCGCGGTTGCGCGGGGCCAGATCGTGCAGGATGGCGTCCAGCCCCGACCAGAACTGCTGGGCCGTGACGCCCGTGCCCGGCAGGGCCTCGTTCTCGATGAAGCGGTGAAGCTCCGCGGCGACCTGCAAGCCGCCGACCTGAATGCGTTCCGTCACCATATCTGTTCGTTCCTTCCGAAGTCGAAAATACCGCGGTTTTTCGGTTTGTCGTTTTGGCTGACGTGTTTTCACCGCATGCCCGCGCCTCGTGCCGGGAGGGGGCGGGCCTTGGGCGACAAATTACACATTCGACGGCCCAAGGTCTTCCTTCTATTTGTCCGATCCCCGGGCGCGCTAGGCCAAGGGAGAAAGGCCAAGGGAGGAACTCCCCCATCGGGCCGGAAGTGCCTATGTTTCAGACCATGAGCCTGCCCGCCCAGACCGATGCCACCCGCGAACCGCTTTCGGGCCTCGTCGAGCGCGTCACCTTCCACAGCCCCGAGACGGGCTTCTGCGTGCTGCGCGTGAAGGTGCGCGGGCAGCGCGACCTCGTGACCGTGGTCGGCCATGCCGCCTCGATCAGCGCGGGGGAGTTCGTCCAGGCGGCCGGGGCCTGGGTCAACGACCGCAACCATGGCCTCCAGTTCAAGGCGGACTTCCTGCGCGCCACGCCGCCGACCACCGCCGAGGGAATAGAGAAGTATCTGGGATCGGGCCTCATCAAGGGCATCGGGCCGGTTTATGCCAAGAAGCTGGTGAAGGCGTTCGGCGACGCCGTGTTCGACGTGATCGAGCAGGAACCGGACAAGCTGCTGCAGGTCACCGGCATCGGGCCGAAGCGCGCCCAGCGCATCATCGCCGGCTGGGCCGACCAGAAGGTGATCCGGGAAATCATGGTCTTCCTGCACAGCCACGGGGTCGGCACCTCGCGCGCGGTGCGCATCTTCAAGACCTACGGGCCGGACGCCATCCAGTTGATCACCGAGAACCCGTACCGCCTCGCCCGCGACATCCGGGGCATCGGCTTCAAGACGGCGGACGCCGTCGCCGCCCGCCTGGGCATCGAGAAGACCGCCATGATCCGTGCCCGCGCCGGCATCACCTACGCGCTGGCCGAGGCGACCGACCAGGGGCATTGCGGCCTGCCCACCGCGCAGCTGATCCCGCTGGCCGCCAAGCTGCTGGAGATCGACCCCGCCATCATCGAGGACGCGCTGGCCCTGGAGTTGAAGGAGGGCACCGTCGTCGCCGACACGCTGGCGGAGGAGCCCTGCGTCTTCCTGACCGGCCTCTACCGCGCCGAACAGGCGATTTCCGACCGGCTGCGCCGTCTCGCCTCCGGCCGGGTTCCCTGGCCGCCCATCGACGCCGCCAAGGCGATCCCCTGGGCGGAGGAAAAGGCCGGCATCACGCTCGCCGACAGCCAGCGCGAGGCGTTGCGGCAAGCCCTGTCCTCAAAGCTGCTGGTCATCACCGGCGGCCCTGGCGTCGGCAAGACGACGCTGGTCAACAGCATCCTGACGATCCTGAAGGCCAAGGACGTCTCCATCGCGCTGGCCGCCCCCACCGGGCGCGCCGCCAAGCGGCTCAGCGAAAGCACGGGGATGGAGGCCAAGACCATCCATCGCCTGCTGGAGACCGACCCGCAGGCCGGCGGCTTCAAGCGCGACGAGACCAACCCGCTGGACTGCGACCTGCTGGTGGTGGACGAGACCAGCATGGTGGACGTGCCGTTGATGAACGCGCTGCTGCGCGCCGTGCCGCCGCGTGCCGCGCTGCTGCTGGTCGGCGACGTGGACCAGTTGCCCTCGGTCGGGCCGGGGCAGGTGCTGGGCGACGTGATCGGCTGCGGCGCCGTGCCGGTCGTCCGCCTGACCGAGATTTTCCGGCAGGCCGCGACCAGCCGGATCATCGTCAACGCCCACCGCATCAACGCCGGCCATATGCCCGACTGGCCGAAGGCGGGCGATGAGAGCGACTTCTACTTCGTCGAGGCCGCCACGCCGGAAATCGGCATCGCCAAGCTGATCGAGATCGTGCGCGGGCGCATTCCCCGCCGATTCGGCTTCGACCCGGTGCGCGACGTGCAGATCCTCTGCCCGATGAACCGTGGCGGCATGGGCGCGCGGTCGCTGAACATCGAACTGCAACGCGTCCTGAACCCACCCGTCGAGCCGCGCGTCGAGCGGTTCGGCTGGACCTTCGGCGTTGGCGACAAGGTCATGCAGATCGAAAACGACTACGACAAGGAGGTCTACAACGGCGACCTCGGCATCGTGTCGGCCCTCGACCCGGAGGAAGGCACCCTGACCGCCGAGTTCGACGGCCGTCCGGTGACCTACGACTACGGCGAGTTGGACGAGATCGTGCTGGCCTACGCCACGACGATCCACAAGAGCCAGGGGTCCGAATACCCGGTGGTGATCATTCCGGTGATGACCCAGCACTACACCATGCTGCACCGGAACCTGATCTACACCGGCGTGACGCGCGGCAAGCGTCTGGTGGTGATGATCGGCCAGCGCAAGGCGCTCGCCATGGCCGTGCGCGGCACCCAGGGGCGGCGGCGCTGGTCCAAGCTGGGGGAATGGCTGGCGGACGTTTAAAACCAGACATTTGGCCGCACACGAACAATGCTCATCTTTCGGAACATGGATCGCGCGGCCGTGCTGTGCGCAGTACTCCGTCTTTCTGGATTGCGAGAAGACCCCTAAAATTTTAGCGTTTCTCCGTCGAGTGCTGGTGTCTGCCTTTTCCAGACTCTTCAAAACACATCACAAGAGATTATGCGCGTCGATTGCTCCACCGGCGTAATATTCGCCTGGCGGCGTGGCGCGCACTCAACCAAACAGAACTGGCACGATTCGGCCACGAGGTGAGCCGGAGAGGGTGCGTATTCTGTCCGCCATTGGGAGGGGAATATGGCCGTGCAGCTTCTTGATCCGGATGCTCAGAAAAAGTTCACCAACAACTTGGTGGTTCCAACCGCCATCGACGCCACCACCCCCAGCAGTCTCGTCATCGGCGCGGGGCAGACCACGCAGGATCTCGGGCTGTACGACAACAACGGAAACGCGCTCGGCGCCGTGACCGCCATCTGGGGTTACGGTGTGGAGAGCATCAACGGCAAGCGCGTCACCTTCAGCCCGACCTATCCAGGACCGACCATCGTCGCCCGGTCGGGCGTCCCGATCAAGGTGACCTGGAATAACGAATTGCCGGCCACCGGCTATCCGGACTCCATCCCGGTTGACGGCACCCTGCACATGGCCGATGTCGATTTCGCCGCCGGCAAGGTGCCGCTCGTCACCCATCTGCACGGGGGGCACACGCGGGCGCCGTTCGACGGCGCGCCCGAGGCGGTCTACACGCAGGGGCAGAATTCGGGGGTCTACACCTACGACAACAGCCAGCCTGCGGCGACGCTCTGGTACCACGACCACGCGCTCGGCGTGACGCGGCTCAACGTTTATCAGGGACTGGCGGGCTTTTACCTGCTGCGCGACGCCAACCTCGACCAATTGATGGGTGAGGTCCGGGGGCTTGGCGACCAGCAGCGGGCCAACCGCCCGGCCAGCGTCCTTCCCGACGCCCAGCATGAGTTCGGGGCGGCGATCCAGGACCGAGCCTTCACGGCCGACGGGCAACTGTACCGGCCCGGCAACGCGGCGGACGACCCGCTTCCGGGCATGGGCGGGACGGTCGGGGAGGAGTTTCCCGGCACCCACGGCTATCCCTTCGCGACGCCGGAATTCGCTGGAGACTTCCTGCTGGTCAACGGCAAGGCCTGGCCGAAGACGGACGTGGACCGCACCACCTACACTTATCACCTGCTGAACGGCTCGGACTCGCGCTTCTACACGCTGCGGCTCGACAATCCGAACGTGAAGATGACCCTGGTCGGGACCGACGGCGGCCTGCTGCCCAAGGCGATCACCATCGACGACGGCGACGGGCAGAGCACCGACAATGAGCAGATCGTCCTGGCGCCCGGCGACCGCGTCGACGTCGTCATGGACTTCTCCAAGCTCGCGGCCGGCGACAAGGTCACGTTGCAGAACTTCGGCACGGCCTGGACGCCGTTCCAGGGGCTGAACTCGGACGGGTCGCCCGTTCTGGAGGGCGACGCCCGCTCGGCCCAGGGCACATCGGTCGGCGAGATCATGCAGTTCCAGGTGACGGCCAACACGCCGGCACCGCTCGCCACCGTGCAGGGCGGGACCTTCGCGGGCGGGCAGGTCGTCGGGGGCAGCGCGCTGAACACCGGCTATCGGGATCTGACCGCGTCCGTGGACCTGACCAAGGTCACGGTGCGCAAGCTCGGCCTGTTCGAGAGCGAGACCGAGGACGGGCACATCATGCCCATGCTCGGCACGGCCGAGGACACCACCGACATCAACGGCCGCCCGTCGAAGTTCGGCGCGCGCATGTGGGACGACGCCATCACCGAGGACCCGCTGCGCGGCGCGACCGAGGTCTGGGAGATCTACAACACGACGGCCGACGCCCACCCGATCCACCTGCATCAGGTGCAGTTTCAGGTGCTCGGCAAATACAGGATGGCCGAGACCGACCTGAACGGCGACGGCTACACCGGCAACGACTATGACCCGTACCGGCAACGACTATGACCCGTCCGCCACGGTCCCGCTCCGCCCCGAGGACACCGGCAACCAGGACACCGTCTGGGTGGCTCCCGGCGAGATGCTGCGCATCGTCGAAAAGTTCGACCTCCCCGGCGAGTATGTCTGGCACTGCCACATCCTGTCCCACGAGGACAACGAGATGATGCGGCCGCTCTACACGATCAACACGGTCCAGGGGACCGACAAGGCGGAGAAGCTGGACGGCACGGCCGACATCGACGCGATCACCGGCGTCAAGGGCGACGACCGGGTGACCGCCGGGCTGGGCGACGACCGGATCATCGCCACCGCCGGGGACGGCAACGACAGCTACGACGGCGGCGGCGGCTCCGATACCTACGACCTGACCGGCATCGCGACGGCGGTCACGGTGAACCTCGCGGCCGGAACGGCGACGGGCGCGGACATCGGGCGCGACACCCTGGTCGGGGTCGAGAACGTGCTCGGCGGGGCGGGAGCCGACCGGATCACCGGCGATGCCGGCGCCAATTTCCTGACCGGCGCCGCCGGAAACGACACCATGGACGGCGGCCTCGGCGATGACACGCTGTGGGCCGGACTGGGCGACGACGATCTGACGGGCGGCGGGGGCGCCGACGGCTTCCTCTATTACCGCGAGGTCGGCTCCAACACCACCGCCTTCGGCCGCGACATCATCCGCGGATTCGAGGTCAATGAGGATCGGATCGAATTCGACAGCCGGATCTTCTCGTCCTTCGACGGCGGGGTGGACTCCGTGCTCGACCACACGGTCATGTCCGCCGGCAACGCGGTGATCAGCTTCACCGACCCGACGAGCGGCGTGGAAAGCTCCATCACCCTGTTGGGCGTGTCGAAGGACGCGTTGGTCGCGGGTGATTTCCGCTTCGTGTGAGGCCTGCCCGTGGCGCACCGCCGGGCCGACGACGCGACTCGGCGGTGCACCTGATTGTGCAGAGGCCCCGCAATGCGCGCGCGAGGACGCCGCCGGGCGGGTGCCGGCGCGCGGCGCAAAAGAAAATTCACTTTCCTACTGTTCAGAGACCGGGGCGCGTGCATTCCGCCGGGCAATGCACAAAGAACAGGCGGCAAAAACACGGCGGACACGCCGTAATCGCTTGAAACTTCTTTCAAAATACCAAACTATCCTTGCGCCCGGTCCTTCCCAGGAAGGCCCGTCGCGGGGGTGGCGCATCCGCCCTACGCCCGTCCGGAGAGCCCGGTCCCCCCTTGGCCGAATGTCGCAGTTGGGGAGGTCTGGCCTTTGGCGTGCTTGACGGATCGCTCCGCGCCTGTGACAAAGGTAATTCGGCATCCTCTATGAGCTTGAAGACACATGTTCGACCGCCCGCCCCGTCAGGGCTTCCGCGCTCCCGAGATCACCAAGTCCAACGTCACCGCCACCGTGAAGTGGTTTAACCCCACCAAGGGGTTCGGCTTCGTGTCCCCCGAGGACGGTTCGCCCGACGCCTTCCTGCATGTCTCCGCGGTCCAGGCCGCGGGCTATGACGCGCTCGACGAAGGCGCCACCATCGTTTGCGACCTCGCCCGCGGCCCGAAGGGCCCGCAGGTCGCTTCCATCCAGTCCGTGGACAACTCCACGGCCTCCCGTTCGCCCCGTCCGCCGCGCGCCGGCGGCGGCGGTTTCGACCGTGGCGGCCCGCGTGGCGGCTATGACTCCTGGGGCGGCGGCGGCGACGCCGGCGGCGAGGAAGTCGACGGCACCGTGAAGTGGTTCAACGCCGACAAGGGCTTTGGCTTCATCACGCCGGCCACCGGTGGCAAGGACGTCTTCGTCCACGTGAACGTGCTGCGCCGCTCCGGCATGCAGACGCTCCAGGAAGGCGATCAGGTGCGGGTCACCGTCCGCCAGGGCCAGAAGGGTCCTGAGGCCGGTAAGGTCGAGTACCTCTAAAGCTTGAGAACAGCCGGGGCGCTTCCGCAATGGAGCGCCCCGGTTCGTTTCCGGGCTTCCTAGATCTCGCCCAGACTAGGCCTCGCCCACCATCAGGCTTTGCCCAGATGGACGATGCGCTTTTCCGCAAGCGCATCGATGTGTTCGTCCGTGTATCCCAGCTCCCGCAGAACCTCGCGGGTGTGCTGGCCCAGCACGGGCGCTCCGCGCCGGCTTTGACCGCCCGGCGTGTCTGAGAATTTGACCGGCAAGCCCAGCGCCTGGACCGGACCTTGCGTGGCGTGCTCCACCGTGACGACCATGTCGCGGGCGCGCGTCTGCGGGTCGGCCAGCATCTGGTTGATGTCGTTCACCGGCCCGGCCGGCACCCCGATCCGCTCCAGCCGTTCCAGCCAGTCCGCGACCGTCCGGCGGCGGAACAGCGGAGTCAGCGCCGCTTCCAACTCCACCCGATGGGTAAGCCGCGCCGCGCTGTCGGCGAAGCGCTCGTCCTGGGCCAATTCGGGCGCCTCAAGCACCTCCACCAGCCGCAGCCAGTTCGTCTGGTTGGCGCCGCCCACCACCAGCCAACCATCCGCCGCTTCAAAGGCCTGATAGGGCGCCGTCAGCGGGTGGGCGGAACCCAGTGCGGTCGGGGCGCTGCCGGTCGCCAGCGCCATGGCCGATTGCCAGTAGGTCAGCGCGATCCCCGCTTCGAACAGGGAGGTGTCAACCGCCTGACCCTTGCCGGTCTTCAGCCGGTGCGTGTAGGCGGCCAGGATGCCCATGGCGGCGAGGATGCCGGCGGTGATGTCGGTCACCGGCGGACCGGTCTTCACGGGTGGGCTGCCCGGCCCCTCGCCGGTCACGCTCATGATGCCGCTCATCGCCTGCGCCACGAGGTCGAAGCCGCCGCGCTGCGCGTAGGGGCCGGTCAGCCCGAATCCGGTCAGGGAGCAGGAGATCAGCGCCGGGTTGATGCGGTCCAGGTCCGCCCGGCCGAAGCCCAGCCGCTCCAGCGTGCCGGGGCGGAAGTTCTCGACCAGCACGTCGGCCTTTTCCAAAAGGCGGGTGAGGATCTCGCGCCCCTCCGGCGCCTTGATGTCCAGCGCGATTCCCCGCTTGTTGCGGTTCATCATCATGAAGGCGGCGGACTGGTCGCCGATGGTCGGCGGCACCATGCGGCGGGTGTCGTCGCCCCCGGGGAACTTCTCCACCTTCACCACGTCGGCGCCCATGTCGGCCAGCATCAGGCAGCAGGCCGGCCCGGCCATGATGTGCGTCAGGTCGATGACGCGCAGTCCTTCCAGCGGTCCGGGCATGGCTCAGCGTCCTTTGAACACGGGTTTGCGTTTGGCGAGGAAGGCGGCGCGGCCCTCCTGGAAATCTTCGGTGTCGAAGCAGGCGTAGTTGTCCGCCCGGTCCGCTTCGGTCAGCGGCGTCTTCGCCACGAGGTTCCGCACGAAGCGCTTGTGCCAGCGGGCGACCAGCGGCGCGCCTTCCGCGATCAGCCCGACCGATTCGGCAACCGCCGCCGTGAAGTCGGCTTTCGCGACGACCTGCCCAACCAGCCCGATGCGCAGCGCCTCCGCCGCGTCCATGATGCGCCCCTCCAGCAGCAGCCGCAGAGCCTGCGCGCCGCCCACCAAATCGACCAGCGGGGCCAGTTCCTCATAGGCCACGACCAGCCCCAGCTTCTTGACCGGTACCCCGAAGCGCGCGTGGTCGGCGGCGATGCGCAGGTCGCAGACGCAGGCCAGTTCCAGCCCGCCGCCGACGCACAGCCCGTTGATCGCCGCCACCACCGGATGCCGGCACTCCTGCACCGCCCGCAGGGCGCCGTGCAGCATCGTGCCGTATTCGGCGGCCTGCGCGGCGTTCGACCGGACCTGATCGAACTCCGCGATGTCGGCCCCGGTGCAGAAGGCCGCCTCGCCGGCCCCGGTCACGACGACGACCCGCACCGTCTCGTCCTCCGACAGGCGGCGGAAGGTCCGTTCCAGCGCGATCCAGCCCGCCCGGTCCAACGCGTTGTGCTTGTCCGGCCGGTCGAGCGTGAGGGTGACGACGGCGCCGTCGCGGCGTTCCCTCAGGGGCGTGTGTGCGTTTTGGGGCGTGCTCATGGCGGCGAGCTTAGAAGCGTCCCGGCCGCTTCGTCCAGCGGCCCGAAACGGTCGCTTTGCCAAAGCGTCGCCGCAACCTATCCTCGTGCCATGCTCGACGCCTTCCTTGCTGCTCCCCTCACGCAAGCCGTCGGCCTCGCCGGCACCGCCGCGGGGATGAGCTGGCCACTGTTCCGGGGACGGCGCGGCATCCTGCTGGGCCAGCTGGTGACCTGTATGGCCTTCGCCGCTCATTTCGCGCTGCTGGGTGCGACGACAGGGGCCGTGATGAACGCGCTGGCCTCGGCGCAGGTGCTCGCGGCCATTCCGCTCGGCACCCGGCCGGGCTTCCGCCTCGTCTATCTGGGGTTGCTGCCGGTGATCGCGGTTGGGGCGGCGCTGACCTGGAACGGCGTGCCGTCGCTGTTCGCCGCGCTCGGCCTCGCCTTCGTCAGTCTGGGGCGCTACCAGACGCGCGTTGTGCCGCTGCGCCTGTTCATGGCGGTGGCCCTGCCGTGCTGGTTCGTCCACAATGCCCTGATCGGGTCGG
The DNA here is from genome assembly GCF_017876165.1 of Azospirillum soli. Taxonomy (GTDB): domain Bacteria; phylum Pseudomonadota; class Alphaproteobacteria; order Azospirillales; family Azospirillaceae; genus Azospirillum; species Azospirillum soli. The sequence continues at coordinate 338,641 of NZ_JAGINQ010000003.1, read as the reverse complement.
TGCCGGGCATGATCTCCGACGTGGTCGGCATGACCATCAACGCGGTGATGCTGGCGCGCCTCGGCGTCTTCCGTCCCGCCGCCGCAATGTCCTACACTGCCGCCCGCCCGCGTGACGGGTGGGAGGAATCATGAAGAACGACATTTCGGGAAAAGGCGACATTCCGGGTCTGCGCCCTCAGGACACCGCCACGCTCCGTTCCAACGCCCTGTTCGGGCGGCTGCCGGACCGCGCGCTGGCCCTGCTGGTCGGCACCGCCCAGGTGCGCACCGTGCCGCGCGGCACCACCCTGTTCGTCCAGGACGAGGAAGCCGACCGCTTCTTCGTGCTGCTCGACGGCTGGGTGAAGCTCTACCGGCTGACCCGCGACGGGTCGGAGGCGGTGGTGAACATCGTCGCCCCCGGCGAGACCTTCGCCGAGGCCGCCATGTTTGCCAGCGGCAAGTTCCCCGTCTGCGCCGAGGCGGTGGCCGATTCCCGCGTCATGACCCTGACGGCGGAGGGCTTCGCCCGCTGCCTGCGCGAGGACGACCAGATCGCCTTCGCCATGCTGGGCTCGCTGTCGGTGCGCCTGCGCCACCTCGTTCAGCAGATCGAGCAGTTGCAGGTCCAACCCACGCCGCAGCGCGTCGGCACCTTCCTGCTGCGCTTCTGTCCGGAGGGGCCGGGTTCGGCCGTGTTCGCGCTGCCCTTCGACAAGGCGCTGATCGCGCGGCGCCTCGGCATGCAGCCGGAGACCTTCTCCCGCGCGCTGGCCAAGCTGCGCGGCGTCGGGGTGGAGACGCAGGGCGGCACCGTGTCCGTCGCCGACCTGGACGATCTGCGCCGCTTCTGCCATGTGGACGAGGAGGGGGCGGACGCCGAACGCGACTGACCCATTCGGGGCCAGCGTCGGCTTGACGGTTCGCAGGCGTGCATGCAAGCATGCGCATCCCATGAACACCGATCAGCCCAACGCCGGCCAACCCAACACCGACTGGCCCAACACCGGTCAAGAGGCCGGCTCGCGCCGCCGCTCCGGCTCCGTTTCCGACAAGGAACCGTTGCAGGTCCGCATCCCCACGGGGGTGAAGCGGCAGTTCAAGGCCGCCGCCGCGATGCGCGGGCTTGAACCGCACGAGCTGTTCGTGGAGGTTTGGGAACACTATCAGCGCACGCGCCCGGAATGACGCGTCCATCCCATAACGCCCACTCCCATAACGCCGACCCTGTGACGCCCACCATGCAGTCCAAAGAGAGCAACGAAGCGATGGGCGAAACCCGGACGCTGAACCCCGTGCAGGATCTGGCCGATTTCGCCAAGGACCGGCGCTTCGCCACCGTGATGGCCGACCCGCCCTGGCGCTTCGTCAACCGCACCGGCAAGATGGCGCCGGAGCACCGCCGCCTGTCCCGCTATGGCACCATGACGGTGGAGGAGATCTGCGCGCTGCCCGTCGCCGGCATCGTCGCGCCGACCGCGCACCTCTATCTGTGGGTGCCCAACGCCCTGCTGCCGGAAGGGCTTCAGGTCATGCAGGCCTGGGGGTTCGAGTACAAGACCAACATCGTCTGGCACAAGGTGCGCAAGGACGGCGGCTCGGACGGGCGCGGGGTGGGGTTCTACTTCCGCAACGTGACGGAGCTGATCCTGTTCGGCGTGCGCGGCAAGAACGCCCGCACGCTGCCCCCCGGCCGCACGCAGGTGAACTACATCGGCACCCGCAAGCGCGAGCATTCCCGCAAGCCCGACGAGCAGTATGAACTGATCGAGGCGTGCAGCCCCGGCCCCTATCTGGAGATGTTCGCCCGCGGCGCCCGGCCGAGCTGGGCCGTCTGGGGCAACCAGGCTGACGATTCCTACGAACCGACCTGGAAGACCTACGCCTACAACTCCGCAGCGGATCGCGGCGTGACGGCCGACTGAGGCTCAGCCGTCCTCGTCCTCCGCCAAGGCTGCCTCGCTCATCTCGAAACGGGCCTGCCGGATGACGGGGTGGGCCTGTTTCCATTCCTCGAAGTCGGCGACCAGCCCCGGCCGGATGCCCAGCACCAGGATCGGGCAGCCGCCGCCGCGCCCGGCGTTCAGGCGGTAGAGCAGCTTCGGCATCCAGGTGGTGCTGGCGCCGTACTTGTTGTGGAAGTCCTTCATGTCCACGCGCCGGGCGATGTCCTGGAACAGCGGCGCCAGCTCGGCGCTGCGCGTCAGCAGCACGCCCGCGCTGACCACCCCGCACTCGTAGAAGGTCCGCGCGGCGTAGAGATCGCGGTCGAAGGTCTGGTCCTTGCTGTTCCATTCCATGTCGAAGGACACGCGGCCTTTCACGAAGTCGATCTTGTGGCCGTCGATGAAGCGCTCGACCTTGTAGATCTCCTCGTGCTGGCGGGCCGCCGGGCCTTTGCGCCGCGACCCGTCCGCCGGGCGCGGCTCCTGGGTGGTGATGATCTTGCGGATGAAGAGATCACCTTGGATGCGCGTCTCGTTCCACCCCAGCGGGTTGAGCAGATCCTCCATGTTCTTGGCGATCCGCGATTTGTTGCCGCCGGAGGTGACGATCTCCTCCGTGCGGATGCGGAACTCCATCAGCTTGCCGATGATCTCGTCGAACTCGTCCCGGCAGGCGTGGGCCAGGATGCGCGCGGCGTTGCGGTAGCTGTGGACTTCGTACAACTCGTGGAAGCCCGGCGGAAACAGGCCGTCCACGTCGGTGTCGAGCGCCGAGATGATCGGCGCCGCGTCGTGGATGCAGGAGAACAGGTCGGTCATGCCGACAGGCTGTCGCAGCCGGCCCCGAAAATCCAGCCTTTCAGGCGTTTTTTAGCGGGCCGGCTACACCACGCAGGCGCCGTAGCCCCAGCTGTAGGGCACCGGGCCGGAGAAGGCGACCACGTCCCCGTCCTCCAGCACGCGGCCGGTTTCCACCGGCACGCCCAGCTTCGGCGTCACGTCGCGGCCGTTGACCATGACCAGGAAGATCTCCCGCTCGGGGATGCCCAGCTGGCGGATCACGTCGCCGATCGTGCCGCCCGCCGGCAGCGTGACGGCGGAGCGCGGCGGCACCGTGGGGCAGGCCTTGACCATGGAGTTGAACAGGCGAACCTCCACGCCGATGGACAGCCCCTGGGAGTTGTGGCCGATGGTGGCGGTGGTGCCGGCACTGGTCTGCATGGTTACGCTCCCCCCATTCCTCGTTCCCGGCAAGTCTGGGAAGGGCCGGGGCGGGCGTCCTTGACCGCCGTCAAGCGCGCGCGGCAACCTGCCGCAGCCGCAAGCGGCGTGTCCGTTTCGCACGCGCGGTTGTGTTACTGTGTCGGCTGTTCGCCTCAAGTCCAGAATCTTCCATGTCCAGCCCGACCGATCCCGACGACGACCTGCTGTTCGCCGACGAGGAACCGTTCTTTGCCGAACCGTTCTTTGCCGACGGGGGCCAGCCGGTCATCGCCCAGGCCCGGCCCACTTGGAAGGTGCTGATCGCCGACGACGAGGAGGAGGTCCACGCCGTCACCAAATTCACGCTGCGGAACTTCATCGTCGCCGGCCGTGAGTTGGAATTCCTCGACGCCTACAGCGGGGCGGAGGCGGTGGAGACGATCCGCCGCCATGACGACATCGCCGTCGTCCTGCTGGACGTGGTGATGGAGACGGAGCACGCCGGGCTCGACGCCGTGCGCCGCATCCGGGAGGAGGTCGGCGACCGGATGGTCCGCATCGTCCTGCGCACCGGGCAGCCGGGGCTGGCGCCGGAACGGCAGGTCATCACCGACCACGACATCAACGGCTACACCCAGAAGACCGAGTTGACCATCGAGAAGCTGTACTCGACCATGCACACGGCCGTCCGCTCCTACCGCGACATCCGGGCGCTGGACGAGAACCGCCGTGGGCTCCAGCGGATCGTCGAGGCGACCACCGCCATCGTTCGGGAGCACACGCTGTCCGGCTTCGCGTCCGGTGCGCTGGCGCAGTTGCAGGGGCTGCTCTATCTCGGCAAGGACGCCGCCCGCTGCTCGGGCGTGGTTGCCACCTCGACGGCGGGCGGGTCCGGCGTCCTGATGCTGCTGGCCGGTGTCGGCGACTATGCGGGGAAGGAAGGCCGCCCCGTGGCCGATGCGCTGTCGCCTGCGCTGACGAGCGCCCTGCGCGACGCGGCGGCCAAGCCGGACGGCATCTGCGTGAACGGTGTCTACAGCGCGTGCCTGGAAAGCCGCAAGGGTGACCGCGCCCTGCTGGGGATTGAGGCCCAGGACCCCATGGCGCCGGTGAACCCGGACCTGCTGGGCCTGTTCGGACGCAACCTCGCCGTCGCCTTCGAGAACCTGACTCTGCACCAGGACATCGAGGAGACCCAGCGCGACATCGTCCTGATGCTGTCGGAGGCGATGGAGCGGCGCTCCCACCATGTTGGGCATCATGCCCGGCGGGTCGGCGAGTACGCGCGCCTGCTGGGCCGCGCCGCCGGCCTTGGCGTGGAGGAGGCGGGCGATCTGGCGCTGGCCGCGTCGCTGCACGACATCGGCAAGGTCGCCATCCCCGACGCCATCCTCAACAAGCCCGGCCCCCTCGACGAGGAGGAGCGGGCGATCATGCGGACCCATTCCCGCATTGGGCACGACATCCTCGTCTCATCGCGCCGTTCGGCGCTGAAGCGGGCGGCGGTGGTCGCATTGACCCATCATGAGCGGTGGGACGGCCAGGGCTATCCACAGGGCCTTTCCGGCGAGACCATTCCGCTGGAAGGCCGCATCGTCGCGTTGGCCGACGCCTTCGACGCCCTGCTGAGTGTCCGCCCCTACAAGCTGGCTTGGCCGCTCGACCGCGTGCTGGAGCATCTGCGGGGCTCGCGCGGAACGGCTTTCGACCCCGCCCTGGTGGATCTGTTCTTCGCCAACCTCGACGCCATCGATGCCATCCGCGCCCGCTTCCGTGACGAGGTGCCGTAGGCGGGCGTCCGGCTTGCCTTGAGGGGTTTGGGACGTTGCGCCGGGTTGTGGTGCGGCGGTGGCGCGCTGTTCACGGGCGCAAGGCCTATGATATCTTCCCGCCGTCGAACCAGCGCGGCACAGCGGGGCCATTCCGGCTCGGAGGAATGCCGGCCCGGAGGATTGGATGAGCGACGAGTTTCTTTTCGCCGATGACGAGCCGGGCGCGGACGCCGAACCGGCTGCGGCGAGGGACCCGGCGCCCGAACCAGCGGAACCCTGGCTCATCCTGATCGTCGATGACGACCCGGCCATCCACGCCACCACCAAGATGGTGCTGCGTGGTTTCACCTTTGAAGGCCGTCCGGCGCAGTTCCTGTCCGCCGGCACGGCGGCGGAGGCGCGCACGGTGCTGGAGCAGAACCCGGCCATCGCCGTGGTGCTGCTCGACGTGGTCATGGAATCGGACGACGCCGGCCTGCGGCTGGTCCGCTTCATCCGCAGCGAGATGAACAACCGCCGTGTGCGCATCATCCTGCGCACCGGACAGCCCGGCCAAGCGCCGGAGCGCGACGTCATCCTCAACTACGACATCAATGACTACAAGTCGAAGACCGAGTTGACGGCGCAGAAGCTGTTCACCTCCGTGGTCGCGGCGTTGCGCGGCTATCAGGACATCACCGCCATCGAGGAGCACCGGCAGGGGCTGGAGCGCATCCTGGACGCCTCCTCCGCGCTGCTCGACAAGCGGACGATGGCGGAGTTCGTCAGCGGGGCCGTGTCGCAGATCGACGGCGTCTGCCCCCCCTGCACCGGCATCGCGCTGTGCAGCCGCTGGGCCGAGGGGGAGGGGGCGGCCTACCGCGAACCGCTGGTGCTCGGCGGCGGCGGGCTCTACGCGGGCAGCGACGGCAAGCCGGTGCGCGCGGCACTCCCGGCCGAGGCCGCCGACGCCGTCGCCGAGGCGCTGGCCGACATGCGCAGCCGGTACGAGCGCACGCACAGCGTCCTCGTCTTCCGTTCCACCTCGCGCCACCACGACACGATCTTCTACCTGCGCCACACCCGCCCCCTGACCGAGGACGAGCGGCGCCTGCTGGAGGTCTTCTGCTCCAAGGTCGCGGTCGGCTTCGACAATGTGCACCTCTACGAGGAACTGACTACCCTCAACCGGAACCTGGAAAACCAGGTGGCCGAGCGCACGCGCGCGCTGGTCAAGGCGACCGAGGCGGCGGAGGCCGCGCGCGCCGACGCCGAAGCTGCTAATCAGGCCAAGTCGCTGTTCCTGGCGACCATGAGCCATGAGATCCGCACGCCCATGAACGGCGTCCAGGGCATGCTGGAACTGCTGGAGTTCACGCAGCTTTCCGCCGAGCAGCGTGAGCTGGTCACGGTCGTGCGGGATTCGGCGGGCGCGCTGCTGACCATCATCAACGACATCCTGGACTTCTCGAAGATCGAGGCCGGGCGGCTGGATCTGGAACGGGTGCCGGTGTCGCTCGCCACCGTGGTCGAGGGCGTGGCCGACACGCTGGCGCCCGGCGCCCGCAAGAAGGACCTGTCGCTCATCACCTTCGTGGACCCGGACCTGCCGGCCGTCGTCATGGGCGATCCGGTGCGCATCCGGCAGGTGCTGTTCAACATCGCCGGCAACGCGGTGAAGTTCACGCCCTCCGGCTCGGTCAAGATCCGGGCCGAACTGGCGCGGTTCGAGGATGGCAGGGCGACCATCCGCATCACCGTCATCGACACCGGCATCGGCATTTCCAAGGACGATCAGGCCAAGCTGTTCCGCCCCTTTACCCAGGCGGAGGCGTCCACGACGCGGCGCTTCGGCGGCACCGGCCTCGGCCTGTCCATCTGCCGCCGTCTGGCCGAGCTGATGGGCGGTGAGATCGGCGTGTCGAGCGAGCCGGGGCAGGGCGCCACCTTCTGGTTCACCTTCGCCGCCGACCTTGCCTCCGACACCGATCTGGCCGAGGCCGCCGGCCCGTCCTTCCCGCTGGGCGGAGTGTCGGTGCTTCTGCTCGTTCCCGACGCGGAGGAGCGGCAGTTCCTCGCCCGTTATCTGAACACCGACGGGGCGCTGCTGGTGGACGCGCCCGACGCGCGCACCGGGTTGAAGACGCTGCTGCCCGGCACGGCCTGCGATGTTGTGGTCGCCTCGTCCGACGTGGACCTGTCGCCGCTCGACGCCGACCCGCGCGGCGCCGTGCGCGGGCGCGTGCTGCTGACCCGGCAGGTCGAGCCGGCGGAGCCCGGCGGGCCGATCCCCGTGGCGCGCCCGGTGCGCCGTGCGCATCTCGTCCGCGCGGTGCTGGCTGCCGCCGGCCGCGCCGCCGCCGACGACTTCGCGGCAGAGGCGCCAAAGCCCGTTGCAGCACCGCTCGCGGCGCCCTCGGTGGAGGAGGCGCTGGCCGCCGGTCGCCTGATCCTGGTGGCGGAGGATCACCCGACCAACCGTCAGGTCATCCAGCGCCAGTTGGCCCTGCTCGGTCACGCGGCGGAGGTGGCGGAGGACGGCGTCCAGGCTTTGGCCATGTGGCGCAGCCGCCCCTACGCGCTGCTGCTGACCGACTGCCAGATGCCGGAGATGGACGGCTTCGAGCTGACCCGGATCATCCGCGCCGAGGAAGCCGGCACGGGTACGGCCCGCCTGCCGATCATCGCCATCACCGCCAACGCCATGGAGGGCGAGGCGCAGAAGTGTCTTGCCGCCGGCATGGATGGCAGCATTTCCAAGCCGCTGGAAATCGGCCAGCTGCGCCGCATCCTGGAGCGGCATCTGCCGTCCCCCGAGGGGGCGGAAGCGCCTGAGGCCATTGCGCCGTCCCCCGCGCGGATCCCGGCGCCGTCCGATCTGCCGCCCATTGACACGACGGCGCTGGCCGCCCTGTTCGATGGCGACGCGGAGTTCGTCCGCCAGCTTCTGGACGAGTTCGTCACCTCCAACACCGCGACGCGGGAGCGTCTGGCGACGGCGTTCGAGGCCGGAGCCTGGGACGAGGTGCGGCAGGCCGCGCACAAGCTCGCCGGCTCCTCCCGCACGGTCGGCGCCCGCGACCTCGCGGCGGTCGGCGATGCGATCGAGCTGGCCTGCGTGGAAGGAAGGCTGGACGGCATGGGCGACCTCGTCGCCCGCACCGCCCGGGAACTCAGCCGCGTCGCGGCCTTCGTCGAGCGGATGTAACCCGCCTTACGCCGCCAGAGGCCGCAAGCCCCGCTCGCGCACCAGGGCGGACAGCCGCTGCTCAAAGGCCGTGCGCGCCTCGTCCGCCAGATCGAAGCGCACGTGGCAGTGGGCGCGCTCCACCTCCAGCACACGGAAGGGCAGCGGGGTGTTGAACCCGTCGATGTGCAGCGTGCCGCGCGTGCCGGCGACCGCGTCGTTCCAGCCCTCCAGCGCGGCGCCGCCGGCGGACAGGTTGACCGCGCGGCAGCTCCGGCCGCCGGCCGTGCCCTCCACCCGCACCGGAAGGTCGGTGCCGTAGCGGGTCTCGCGGCGGCGGTCCACCTCGGTCATGGAGGTGCGCACGACGCGGATCAGGACGCTGCGCAGGTCGTCGATGCTGTGCGACACCTCGTCCGCCACGGTCCGGACCTCGGCCGCCCGGTCGCCGGTGGCGCTGGCCTCGCGGGAGACTTCGGCGATGCGGGTCGAGACCTCCTGCGCGGCGTCGGCGGTTTCGCTGACGTTGCGGCTGATCTCCTGGGTCGCGGCGGCCTGCTCCTCCATGGCGGCGGCGATGGTCGCCGCCACATGGTCCACGTCGGTGATGCTGTTGGTGATGCTGCCGACGGCGGCCACCGCGTTGCCGGTGACCGACTGGATTTCGGCGATCTGCGTCGCGATGTCCTCGGTCGCCTTGGCGGTCTGGTTGGCGAGGCTTTTGACCTCCGACGCGACGACGGCAAAGCCCTTGCCGGCCTCGCCGGCGCGGGCCGCCTCGATGGTGGCGTTCAGCGCCAGCAGGTTGGTCTGGCTGGCGATGTCCTGGATGAGTTGGGCCACGTCGCCGATGCGGGTCACCGCGTTGGACAGCGACTGGATGGTCTCGCGGGCGTGTTCGCCGCTCGCCACGGCGCGGCGGGTGATGTCGCTGGCCTGCCCGACCTGGGTGCCGATCTCGCGGATCGAGGCGGCCAGCTCCTCGGTCGCGGAGGCGACGGTCTGGGCGTTGCGCAGGGCCTGTTCGGCCGCCGCGGCGACCGACTGGCTGTTCACGCCGACCGCGCCGGCCGAGTGGGCCATGGCGCCGGCGTTGGCTTCCATGCGCTGGGTGCGCTCGGCGACGCGGTCCACGGCGCTGCGAGTCTCGCGCTCCACCGTCGCGGCCATGCCCTCCAGGGCGGCGACCTTGGCGGCTTCGGCTTCGGCGCGCTGGCGTTCCTGCTCGCTGTGCAAGCGCTGGTTATCCAGGCCGTTCGCCTTGAACACCTCCACGGCGCGGGCCATCGCGCCGATCTCGTCGCGCGAGTCGGCGCGCGGCACCGCCGCCGTGTAGTCGCCGCCGGCCATGCGCTGCATCACGGCGGTCAGGCTTTCGATGGGCCGCACGACGCGGCCGGTCACCACCAGCACGCCGGCCAGGACCGCGAGAACCGCCACGGCGAGCAGCAGCAAAGACACAAGGCGGGCTTCGTCGTAGGCCTGCACCGCCTCGCGATAGCTTTCGTCGGCAAGGCGGACCTGCAGGTCGATCAGGCTGCCGATGCGGTCGGTGACCGGGTCGATGGTCTGATACAGATCCTTTCGGACGAAGGTGTCGAGCCCCGCAGCGTCCTTGGCCGTCAGGATGCGGGTCAGCCGATCCACGGTCTCGTCGGCCTTGAGCATCAGCGGCTTGATCTGGTTGACGAGTTCGACCTCCTCGGGGGCGAGAGAGGTTGCGAGGTAGGCCTGCCAGCGCGACCCGATGTCGGCCTTGGCCTTCTGCGCCGAGGCGAGGCTTTCTTCCCAGGAGAAGGCGCCGTCGCGCGCCTTGTGCGAGGCGTCCACGACGAAGATGGCGTAGGCGTCGGAGATGATCTTCAGGTCGCGCAGCGGGACGACGCGGTCCTCATAGATGATCTTCACATCCTTGTTCGCGATGCCGAGCGCGCGCAAGCCCACCAGATCGCTCAAGGCCAAAAGCCCGCCGAGCAGGGCCAGAACCGTCAGCAGGACAACCTTGATCGTAATCCGCATCGCATCCCCCGTCGAAAGCGCGGACCAGTCTGAAACGGCGGCATTGGCCGCTTCGCCGCGAACCTTGGGGTGCGAGGATAGATCGAATGTCCTGAAAAAGCCGTAAAAAATCTATGGCTAAAGCCTATGACGGCACCCGCCGGGCGAGCGCCTCGCCCGGCGGGTGTGCAACGGACTGGCGGGATGCGGCCCTCAGTGAACCTTCACCTCGTTGCCGACATCCTTGCGGTAGACATGCACGTGATAGGCCGCCATCGGGTTGCGCCGGACGTAGTCGAGCAACTGCCGTTCCGTGTCGGGCGTTGCGTTGCGGATCAGCATCTGCCAAGCCGGCTCCATGGTCGCGCGGCGGGTTTCGTCCTGGGGCAGCATGATGAAGCCGGCCCATTCCGGGCGAAAGTCGGACAGATAGCTTTCCGCGTAATGCCGCATCATGGCCGCGTCGTTGACGTTGACCGATTTCATGTTTTCGAAACAGACACGAAGGTGCATCGCCTGTCTCCTCACTTCGGGGCATCGCTGCACGAGATATGAGTACAACAGGCGAGTTCGCCAACCGTCAGCCCCGCGGCCATCGCGGTGGCCATCACGGCAGCCAATCCGGTGTCATGAAAAAGCCCCTCCCCCGAACGCGGCGGGAGAGGGGCCCTAGTCTTGGCGGATAGGAGAGGGACCCGACCGGAGCCCGGGCGAACGCCTTGAGGCGCGCCTAGGCCCAGGGGCCGGTCCTCAGCCGAACTTATAACTGATGCCGTAGCCGCCGCGCGGGTAGTCCCACTGAATATTTTCCTTGTCCTGGCAGATCACGCGGCAGGTGCCGCATTCCAGGCAGCCGTCGGTGGCCAGCGTCACGGTGCCCGCCTCGTTCTTCGAATAGCAGGCCGCCGGGCAGCAGAAGGTGCAGGCCTGCGTCTCGCAGGTCTTGCACTCCGCCTCGCTCTTGATGCGGATGTGTGGGTGGTTTTCATCGACGATGTAGCGGTTCTGGTAGAGCTTCTCTTCGACCTTGACCATGATGCTCATCGCACGGCCCTCACCAGCTTGATTGCGTCACCGACCAGCCCGAAGACCGAGCGCTTCTTGACGAAGGACTTCATGATCTCCTTCTCCTTCGTCTTCTTGTCCACGCTGTCCACCGTGAACCAGTTGTGCGCGGCGGCCGTGATGGTGTCGGGGTAGGCGCCGAAGAACTGCTTGTTCTCGTGCATGATCCCCGGCAGGTTCCGGTACTTCCTGAGGTCCTTCATGATGAAGCTGTCGTCGAGCTTCTTCTTGTAAGCCGAAAGGTTGGAGGCGGTGTACGCCTTGCCGGCCTGCTTCAGCTCGATGACGGTCTCCGCCGCCATGCGGCCCGAGGCCATGGCAAGGTTGGAACCCTCGCGGTGCGCGGCGTTGTTGAAGTGCGCGGCGTCGCCGACCACCATCCAGCCGTCGCCGTAGAGCTGCGGAACCGCCTTGTAGCCGCCTTCCGGGATCATGTGGGCGGCGTATTCCTTCATCTCCGCGCCTTCGATCAGCGGCTTGATGACGGGGTGGTTCTTCAGATCCTCCAGCATCTTGTACGGCGGGCAGCTGCCGTGCTTGAAGTCGGAGATCAGACAGCCGATGCCGATCGTCAGCGATTCCTTGTTGGTGTACAGGAACGCCGTGCCGACCATGCCCTTGGTCACCTTGCCCATGATCTCGATGACCACGCCCTCGTCGCCCTTCAGGCCGAAGCGCTGCTGGATCAGCTGGGGATCGATGAACAGGATTTCCTTGACCGCCAGCGCCACGTTCTGCGGCTCCAGTTCCTCCTGATAGCCGGCGCGGCGGGCGAGCAGGGCGTTCACGCCGTCGGCCATGATGACCACGTCGGCGTGGATCTCCCCGCCCTCGCGGTCGGTGCGCACGCCGATCACCTTGCCCGACGCGTCGCGGATCAGCTCCGTGACCGTGGTCTCGCAGATCTGGAGGCCGCCGGCCTCGCGGATCTTTTCGGAGAACCACTTGTCGATGTTGGCGCGGATGATGGTGTAGCGGTTCGGCGCGTCGGTGTTGAAGGCTTCGGACCGGTAGTTGGTGCCGATGTAGTTGTCGTCGCCCAGCAGCCAGATGCGCTGTTCGATGATGTGGCGCTCGGTCGGGCAGTCGTCCCGGAAGTCCGGGATGATCTTCTCCAGCTCGGCGGCGTACATGATGCCGCCCTGGACGTTCTTGGCGCCGGGATACTCGCCGCGCTCCAACTGGAGAACGTTGAGGCCCTGCTTGGCCAGCGTGTAGGTCGCCGCGTTGCCGGACGGGCCGGCACCGATGACGATGGCGTCGAACTTTTCGACCATGTCCTTAGGGCTCCTTATCGTCCGGATATCAGCCGGCCAGCCGGTTGACCGACAGGCGCCGGGAGAAGGCGTCGGTCAGGGCTGGCAGGATCGTCAGCGCGTCGCCGACCAGGCCCTGGTGGGCGAAGTCAAAGATCGGCGCGTTCGGGTCGGTGTTGATCGCCAGGATCAGGTCGGACTTTTCCATGCCGACGCGATGCTGGATGGCGCCGGAGATGCCGGCGGCGATGTACAGCTTCGGGCGCACGGTCTTGCCGGTCTGCCCGACCTGACGGTCGAAGGTGGTCCAGCCGGCCTGCACCAGCGGGCGCGTCACGCCCACCTCGGCGCCCAGCACCTTGGCAAGGTCGAAGGCCAGCTTCAGGTTCTCCGGCTTACCCAACCCCTTGCCGGCCGCGACGATGATGTCGGCGAAGGCCAGCTGCGCCTCGTTCTGCTCGCGGTCGGCGATGAAGTTCAGCACCTTCGTGACGACGTCGTCTTCGCGCAGCTGCGGGAACACCTCGACGATGCGACCGACGCGGCTGTCGTCGCGTTCCGGCATGGACATCACGCGGGGGCGGACGGTGGCCATCTGCGGGCGGTAGGCCAGCGTCTGGATGGTGCAGAGAAGCGTTCCGCCGAAGGTCGGGCGCGTGGCCGCCAGCGAGCGGTTGTCCATGTAGATGTCGAGTTCCGTGCAATCCGCCGTCAGGCCGGTCGCCAGCGTGGTGGCGATGGCGCCCGCCAAGTCGCGGCCCAGCGTGGTGGCGCCCAGCAGCACGATTTCCGGCTTGTAGGCGTTGACCACGTCGGTCATCACCCGGCAGTACGGGTCGGTGCGGTAATCGGACAGGACCGGGTCGGTGACCTTGTAGACGATGTCCGCGCCATAGGAGAAGCTGTCGGCGCAGATGCGGTTCAGGTCCGGCCCTTCCGCGCCCAGCACCACGGCGCCGACCTCGACGCCCAGCTTGTCGGCCAGCTTGCGGGCCTCGCCCAGAAGCTCCAGCGACACGGAATGGACGATGCCGCGCTCCTGCTCCACGATCACCCACACGTCCTTGTAGACCTTCAGGTGTTCGGGAAGCTGGAACTTGCGTCCCTGCGGCTTGCTTGGTTCGCTCATCGGCGGATACTCCGGCGAGAAATCTTGGGGCGAAAGATCGGGGAATGAGCGCGCGTCACAGCCCGGCCGCGGCGCGGGCGAGCAGATCGTCGGCGAGCTTGGGCTGGGCGCCGAAGATGGCCTCGACGGCGGCCGAGGCCAGCGCCTCCGGGCTGCCGCCCTCGGCCTCGATCATCGTAGCCTTCTGGGCCAGCGGCTTGGGCACGAAGACCTTCGACACGACGGTCGGCGAGCCCTTGAGGCCGACCTTGGTCTCCTCGGCGCCGGTGGTGTCCTTGCTCCAGGTCTTCAGCGGGTAGCGGGCGGCGCGGAACATGTCGTCCATCTTGCCGAAGCGGATGGTGTTCGTGCCTTCCAGCATCGTGATCATGCAGGGCAGCTTGGTCTTCAGCACCTGCACGCCGCCTTCGGCGCGGCGCTGCACCACGATTTCCTTGGCATCGAGGTTCAGGTCCTCGATCTTCGTGATGTAGGTCAGCTGCTGGAAGCCCAGCCGCGTGGCGATGCCCGGGCCGACCTGCGCGGTGTCGCCGTCCACGGTCTGTTTGCCGCAGAAGACCAGATCGACCGGATCCTCCTCCGACAGCTTCAGGATGGCGGAGGTCAGCGCGTAGGAGGTCGCCAGCGTGTCCGACCCCGCGAACTTGCGGTCGGTCAGCAGAACCGCATCGTCGGCACCCAGCGACAGCGCCTTGCGCAGCGACGTTTCGGCCATCGGCGGTCCCATGGTCAGGACCGTGACGCGCGCGCCGACCTTGTCCTTGATCCGCAGAGCCTCTTCCAGCGAGAAGAGGTCGAAGGGGTTGATGATGGCCGGGACGCCTTGCCGCATGATCGTGTTCGTCACGGGGTGGATGCGAATCTGGGCGCTGTCGGGCACCTGCTTGATACAGACAACGATGTGCATCCCGGTCTCCTTGCTGTCGGCCGCCCGTCCCGGAGCGGCGATGGCCAGAACAGCAAGCGCCGTGCCATCCGTTCGCAACTGCGTTAGACCGTTGAAAACGCTTGGGTAAGGCGCTGCCCCGACATTGTCGCAAAGACGACAATCCGCTCCGATGTCGGCTTCGCAACAGCGGTTGTGGCCGCGCCGCCGCGCGGCGTGTAAGCTCCCCGCCACGATGTCCGCCACCGCCGATCTCCTCTCCGACGCCGTCCGTCTGCACCAGTCCGGCCAGTTGGCCGGGGCGGCCGACGCCTATTCCCGCATCCTGGCGGCCGAACCGCTGCACGCCGACGCGCTGCATCTGCTGGGCGTGGTTCGGGCGCAGGGCGGGCAGGTGCGCGAGGCGATCACGTTGATCGCACAGGCCGCCGCGCTCAACCCGGCCTCGGCCGCCTATCGCGGCAATCTGGCGAAGGCGACGCGCGGCGACTGGCCCGCCGTGGCGGCCGGTCTGCGCGCGGCCGGCGACGCCTTGTACGATCTTGGACACCCCGCCTTGGCCGTGACCTGTTACCGCGCCGCCCTGACCGTGCGTCCGGACGACGAGACGGCCTGGGGCAATCTGGCGCTGGCCATGCGCGATACCGGCCGGGTTGCCGAAGCCCTCGCGCCGATGCGGCGCGCCGCCGCGCTGGACCCGCGCGACGGGCAGATCGCGCTGCTGCTCGGCGGGCTGCATCTGGCCGCCCGTGATCCCGCGTCGGCGGAGACGGTGTTCCGAGCCCTCCTATTGGCGCAGCCGGAGCACGCGACGGCGCGCCTCGCTCTTGCCAACGCGGTGAAGTCGTCCGGCCGGTTTGACGAGGCGGTGGGGCTGTACCGGGCGGCGCTGGCCGTGGCGCCGGGCGAGGCGACGCCCTGGTTCAACCTGGGCGTCACGCTGGGCGACCTGGATCGGCACGGCGATTCCGTTGCGGCCTACCGGCGGGCGGCGCGGCTCGATCCTGGGAATGCGGATGTCCGCTACAACCTGTCCCACGCGCTGCTGATCACCGGGCAATATGAGGACGGCTGGCCGGCCTTCGAGGCGCGCTTCCAATGCGGCGTGACCATTCCCGAGCGGGGTCGACCCTGGTGGCGCGGGGAGCCGCTGGAGGGACGCACCGTCCTGCTCTATGGGGAGCAAGGGCATGGCGACGCCATCCAGTTCATCCGTTACGCGTCGATGGTCGCGCAGGCCGGCGGCCGGGTGGTGGTGGAATGCCTGCCGGCGCTGACCCGCCTGTTCGCCCGCGTGGAGGGCATCGCCGAGGTGCACCCGCTGGGCGGGGCAACCGACTTCGACCTGTTCTGTCCGTTGATGAGCCTGCCGGCGCTGTTCGGCACGTCGCTCGCCACCGTTCCGGCCGAGGTGCCTTACCTGGACGGCACCGCCGCCGGTGAAGACCGCTTCGCTGATTTGTGGCCGGCGGGCGAGGGGGCGCTGACGGTGGGGCTGGTCTGGGCGGGGGATCCGCACGTGGCCGACGCGCGCTGGAGCCGCGCGGACAAGCGCCGCAGCATCCCGCTGGCCGGCTTCGCGCCGCTGCTGGAGATCCCCGGTCTGCGCCTCGTCAGTCTGCAAAAAGGTACCGCCGCCGAACAGGCGCGTCAGGCTCCCTTCGCGGGGCGCATTCTGGACGTGATGGATCAGGCGGCGGATTTCGCCGACACGGCGGCGCTGGTGCGCCGGCTCGACCTCGTCATCAGCGTCGATACGGCGGTGGCGCATCTGGCCGGCGCGCTGGGCGTGCCGGTGTGGGTGCTGTCCCGCTTCGACGGGTGCTGGCGCTGGATCATCGGGCGCGAGGACAGCCCCTGGTACCCGACCGCCCGCGTGTTCCGCCAGGACCGGCTGGACGACTGGCAGCCGGTGCTCGACCGCGTGGCGGCCGAGCTGCGCGGACTCGTCACGCGGTCGGGGTGAGCAGCGCGTCCAGCGGCACGAAGCGGTCGGCCATCCGGCGCGCCTCGTCCTTGTGGACCTTGAAGGTCTTCTCCGCGATGGCGTTGGACACGACGAAGTCCTGATAGGCGCGCTCCAGATGGGTTTGGTAGCGGGCCGCCATGCCTTCGTCGTCCAGGGACTCCAGGCCGGTGTCGGCGGCCAGATAGTCGTGGAAGCGCTGCAGGATGTGCAGGCGGTTCACGTTGACCACGCGCTGCTCGTAGCGGACGCCGAGAAAGCGCAGGAAGTCCTCGGCAGTCTCCAGATCGTCCAGATCGTCCTTGAAGCTCATGTCAGGGCTCCTGTGCAAGAGGTGTGTTCCTGGTCGCAGATGTTGCCGCAGGCGTCGCAGGAAACGCCGTCCAGCGCGATCCTGCCGAGCGGGGTGAGGGGGCGCGCGGCCTCTTCGGCGGCGTGCGCCTCCAGCCGCGCCTCGATGCGGTTGATGTGGTCGATCAGGCAGGAAATCGCCTTGCCGACCGGGTCCGGCATCAGATGGTGGTCCAGGTCGATGCCGTGCGCGGCCAGACGGCGCTGCGTGTCGGGCCGGACGACGCGGCCGGGGATGCCGACCACCGTCATGCCGTCCGGCACGTCCTTGGTAACGACCGAGTTGGCGCCGACGCGGCAGCCGGCGCCGACCGTGATCGGGCCCAGG
The DNA here is from genome assembly GCF_017876165.1 of Azospirillum soli. Classification (GTDB taxonomy): domain Bacteria; phylum Pseudomonadota; class Alphaproteobacteria; order Azospirillales; family Azospirillaceae; genus Azospirillum; species Azospirillum soli. The sequence goes on along the minus strand of NZ_JAGINQ010000003.1, from coordinate 321,594 downwards.
ATCTTGGCCCCGGCCCCGACCAGAACGCCGTCCTTCAGCGTCGGGTGGCGCTTGCCCTTGGTCCAGGAGGTGCCGCCGAGCGTCACCCCGTGATAGATCGTCACGTCGTCGCCGACTTCCGCCGTTTCGCCGATCACCACGCAGGCGCCGTGGTCGATGAAGAAGCGGCGGCCGATGGTGGCGCCGGGATGGATGTCGATGTTGGTGACGCCGCGCGCCAAGTAAGACAGGAAGCGTGCCGGCCAGCGCAGGCCCCGCTGCCACGCGGCGTTGGCAAGGCGATAGACGATCAGCGCATGGATGCCGGGGTAACAGGTCAGCACGTCCAGCGTGTTGCGCGCGGCCGGGTCGCGGTCGAAGATGCAGGCCACATCCTCGCGGACCAGCCGCCAGAGGCCGGGGGCCTTCATGTCGAGTTCCGAGCGAGCGTCGATGGCGGCCATGGGCATCCTCCGGACTCTAGCGGTGGGCTGCGGCGTGGAAGGCGACCAACTCATCCGCCGTCGGCGCGCGCTTGGCGCGGGTGGCGAGCGCGCGGACCTGCGGCAGCACCGCCTGCGCCGTCGCGTCGTCGCAGTCCATGCCGAGTTGGCCGTAGGCCATCTTCACCGCCGCGCTGCCGGAATGCTTGCCCAGCACGATGCGGTGTTCGCGCCCCACATCGGCCGGGTCGAAATTCTGGTAGGTGGCGCGGTCGCGCAGCAGGCCGTCCACATGGATGCCGGCCTCGTGCGTGAAGACCGCAGCGCCGACGATGGACTTGTTGACGGCCACCGGCCGGTTGGACGCCCGCTCCACGAGGTCGGAGATCGGCCCGAGCGCCCTGGTGTTCACGCCCGTGTCGAGGCCGTAGAGCACCTTCAGCGACACCACCACCTCTTCCAGCGGCGCGTTGCCGGCGCGCTCGCCGAGGCCGTTGACCGTGGTGTTGACGTGCGTCGCCCCGCCCAGCACGGCGGCCAGCGAGTTGGCGTTGGCGAGGCCCAGATCGTCGTGTGCGTGGATCTCGATTTCCAGATCGGTGTTGCTGCGCAGCCGTTCGATGCAGGCGCGCGTCTGGAAGGGGTCGAGCACGCCCAGCGTGTCGGCGAAGCGGAAGCGCCGCGCGCCGGCCTCCTGCGCCACGGTGGCGGCGGCCAGCAGGAAGTCCATGTCGGCGCGGCTCGAATCCTCGCCGCCCAGACTGACCTCAAGGCCGAGGTCGCGGGCCTGTTTCACCTTGCGTTCGATTTCCGACAAGGCCCAGGCGCGGGAGCGCTTCAGCTTCTTGGTGATGTGGATGTCGGACACCGGCATCGACAGGTTGACGAAGCCGACGTTGCAGCTCAGCGCCGCCTTCAGGTCGGTGTCGTGCATGCGGCACCACACCATCAGCCGGGCCTTTAACCCCAGCGAGGCAACGGCGCGGATGCCCTCGCGCTCCTCCTCGCCCATGGCGGGGATGCCGATTTCCAGCTCCGGGACGCCGGCCTCGTCGAGCGCGCGGGCGATGGCGATCTTTTCGTTGAGCGTGAAGGCCACGCCCGCCGTCTGCTCCCCGTCGCGCAGCGTCGTGTCGTTGATGATGGCCGAACCAGCCCTCAGCATTCTGTCACGTCCTCGAAGCGGTGGGAGAGGGAAGGGGGGTGTCGCAGACCGGGCCGGGGAACCTCGTCCGGCGGGTGTCGTCGGGCGGGTTGCCGGGGCGAAGGCCCGGCCCGGCCTGCGATCTCGGTGTTACGAATAAACGGGCGCGAACTCCTTGGGCTTGCCCGCCTCCTGCGCCCAGTAGGGCGAGAGCGAGCGCAGCTTGGCGATGATGCCGGGGACCACCTCGATCACCCGGTCGATCTCCGCCTCGGTCGTGTCGCGCGACAGGGAGAAGCGCGTGGCGCCGTGCGCCGCCGTGTAGGGCACGCCCATGGCGCGCATCACATGGCTGGGCTCCAGCGAACCGGAGGTGCAGGCCGACCCCGACGACGCGGCGATGCCGTGCTCGTTCAGCAGCAGCAGGATCGCCTCGCCCTCGATGTACTCGAAGGCCACGTTGCAGGTGTTGGGCAGCCGGTTGTCCGGGTTGCCGGTGACGAAACAGTTGGGCACCGCCGCGAGGATCGCCTGCTCCAGCTTGTCGCGCAGGGCCTTCACCCGCGTGTTCTCGTCGGCCATGTGGTGCAGGGCGAGCTGGGCCGCAGCGCCCAGACCCACGATGCCCGGCGCGTTTTCCGTGCCGGCGCGGCGCGAGCGCTCCTGGTGGCCGCCGCGCAGCATCGGGCGGAAACGCAGGCCGCGCTTTACGTACAGCGCGCCGATGCCCTTGGGGGCGTGCAGCTTGTGGCCGGACAGAGACAGCATGTCCACGGCGCTGTCGGCGAGCTTCATCGGGATCTTGCCGACCGCCTGCACCGCGTCGGTGTGGAACACCGCGCCCACGGCCTTGGCGAGCTTGGCGAGATCCTCGATCGGGAAGATCGTCCCGGTCTCGTTGTTGGCCCACATGATGGAGACGATGGCGACGTCCTCGGTCAGGGCCGCCTTATAGGCGTCGATATCCAGGTTGCCCTTGCCGTCCACGCCGATGCGGTGGACGGTGTAGCCGCGCTTCTTCTCCAGATAGTCGCACAGCGCCAGGACGGCGGGGTGCTCGACCACGCTGGTGACGATGCTCTTCTTCTTCGGGTAGGCCTCCAGCGCCGAGAGGATCGCGGTGTTGTCGCTTTCCGTGCCGCCGGAGGTGAAAACGATCTCGCTGTCGTGGGCGGCGCCCAGCAGAGCCTGCACCTGCTTGCGCGCCCACTCGATCTTGCCGCCGACGGCGGCGCCGAAGGCGTGCATGGAGGACGGGTTGCCGAACTGTTCGGTGAACAGCGGCAGCATCTCCGCCAGCACGTCCGGATCGACGCGGGTCGTGGCGTTGTTGTCGAGGTAGATGCCTTGGGTCATGGGCTTAGGCTCCCCCCTCAATTCGCTGAAACTGGCAGGAGGGAGGCGGGCTTGACGCGGACGAACTCGCCCAGCGCCTCGACCAGCTTGGCCTGCACGCCCATCATGGTGCCGGCCGACTGCGAACAGCCGGAGCAGGCGCCGGTCAGGCGCACGTAGATGTCCTTGCCGTCGATGTCCACCAGCTCCACGTCGCCGCCGTCGCGCTGGATCTGCGGGCGCAGTTCCTCGATGGCGAACATGATCTTCTGCATGCGCTGGACGTTGGTCAGCTTCGGAGCAGCGGCCGGCTCGGCCTTGGGCTGCAGCGGCTTGATGGCGTCGAGGCCGACCGTGCCGGGGGCGTGCGCCTTGGCCGGGGCCAGCGCGCCGGTCTTGGCGAGCACGGCCTCCAGCACCTCCTCGATCTTCTCGTGGCAGGTCTGGCAGGAACCGCCGGCCTTGGTGTAGTGGGTGACCTCTTCCAGCGTGGTCAGGCCGTTGACGGTCACCGCGCGCTCGATCATCGCCGCGTCGATGCCGAAGCACTTGCAGACCAGTTCGCCTTCCTCGTGGTCGTCCACCCATTCCTCGCCCTTGAAGTTGGCGATGGCGGCGCGCAGCGCCTCGGCGCCCATGACGGAGCAGTGCATCTTTTCCGGCGGCAGGCCGCCCAGATACTCGGCGATGTCGCGGTTGGTGACGGCAAGCGCCTCGTCCACCGTCTTGCCGATGATCATCTCGGTCAGCGCCGAGGAGGACGCGATGGCCGAGCCGCAGCCGAAGGTCTGGAACTTCGCCTCTTCGATGACCTGGCTGTCGGGGTTCACCTTCATCATCAGCTTCAGCGCGTCGCCGCAGGTGATCGACCCGACCTCGCCCACGGCGTTCGCCTCATCCAGCGCGCCGGCGTTCTTCGGGTTGAAGAAGTGTTCCTTGACCTTGTCGGTGTAGTTCCACATGACGCCTTGCCTTGTTCCGCCTGACCGGGGAGTGGGGACCGTGTTCGGGAATGATCAGTGGTGCGTGCCGGGGGTGCCGCAGCCCGAAGACGGAGACGCCGACGAGCAGCCGCCGCCGGGACCGGCCGAGAAGGACTTGCCGCAGCCGCAGCTGCTGGCCGCGTTGGGGTTGTCGAACTTGAAGCCCGAACCCTCGATCCCTTCGACGAAATCGACCACGACGCCGTCGAGGAAGGGCTGGCTGTTGGAGTCCACGAAGATTTTGACCGCGCCGAATTCCAGCACCGCGTCGTCGTCACCGGCCTCGGCCTCCAGGCCCATCTGGTACTTCATGCCGGCGCAGCCGCCGTCCGTCACCGCGATGCGCAGACCCGCGGCACCACCGGATTTCGTCAGAACCTGCTCCAGGGTGCTCACCGCCGATTCCGTCAGGGTCACCATGTCTGCCGCCTCCTAAAGCATCCGTCGGATGTGCCGACTGAATTCTGCAAGAGACTAAGCAAGCGGCGGGCCAACTCATAAGATATTGATTTTCAACGTTTGTTGGGCCGAATTGGCTGGCGTGTTCCTGACATTGTCGGTTTGGGGTGATGTCGGGTTTGTGACAGATGCGACAAGAAGACGCACAAGAAAAGTAGGGGCTTTTGAAAATACGGCCACCGCACCATACAGGGTCGTCAGTCGGACGCATTGTGGCGACAATCAGCAGAAGGGAAGGGGCATGAACCGGCCGATCGAATTGCGGATTCCCGACGGGCGCATGGCCTTCGGCGACGTGCCGGAGCACATCGATGAGCGCCTGCAGGCGGCGGTGAAGGCCCGCCACGACCCGGCGGCATGCGAAGCGCTGCTGTGGGAGGCGCACCGTCTGGGGCCGCGCGTGCTGCCGGTCTTTTATGCGCTGTACAAATTCTACTTCAACCGCAAGCGGCTGGCCGACGCGGAGCGCGTGGCGCTGATCGGCCTGGACGCCGCGGCGCGCGAGGGTGGCTTCTCCGGCGACTGGCGCAGCCTGACGGCGGACAGCACCGACTGGACAAAGGAGGGGGCACCGCGCTTTTTTCTGTTCACGTTGAAGGCGCTGGCCTTTATCAGCCTGCGCCGCGACCGTGTGGACGAGGCGCTCGCCATCCTCGACAAATTGTCGGAAATCGACCCGCTGGATCACGTCGGCTATGGCGTGATCGCCGCGCTTGCACGGGGGGTGGGCGAGGGGTGAGGAATTTCGTGGAGTTGTAGCGGCGGGCCCCCACCCTGACCCTTCCCCAGCTTTGGCGGGGGAGGGGATTTATGGCGCCACTCCACCGCGTCCCCGCCGGATTCAGCGCGGTGGCCCGGGGTCAGGCGGCCTGCGGCAGATTGGTGATGCAGCTCTTGGAGCAGACCTTGGCGCAGCTCTCGCAGCCGACGCAGTTGCCGCCGGTCTTGATGCTCATGACCTTCTTCTCGGCCTCGTCGTCGAAAGCGTCCACGATGTCGCCGTCTTCGGTGATGCCGATCAGTTCCAGCACGTCGCGGCCACAGACCTTGAAGCAGCGGCCGCAGCCGATGCACTGCTTCCGGTCGATGTTTTCCACGAATTTCGGCGTCCAGGCGGTGCCGCCGCGTGTGGTGCCGGTCACGAACTCAGCCATGCTTCACTCCTCGTACAATGCGGTGTTTTTGTCGGGGGGCGGTAGGGATCAAGCCGACGCCTTTTCCAGCGCCTTCAACTCGGCGCGCTTTTCGGTCAGCGTCTTGTAAGCGTCGTAGGTTTCCTGGGCGACGTGCAGGATGTTCTGCCAGTTCTGCGGCAGCTCCTCCGACAGGTCGTGCAGATCCATCTTCTTCTTCGTGGCGCGGGCGTTGAGCTTCTTGATCTCGTCTTTCAGCGCGTCGATGCCGCTCATGTCGGAATCCTCACAGATCGGCCACTTCGGGATATTTCCGGATCAGCGCGACGGCCTCCCCGACGATCTTGGCGCCGTCCGCCGACAGCTTCTCCAGGCTCGGGAAGCCGAAGCGGTGCACGTCGCGCAGGTGCTTCGACACGACGACCAGACGGCCGGAGGTCAGCACGATGCGGCCAAAGCCCTCGTGGCTCATCTTCATCATCACCGAGGCCATGATGCCGGTCTTCTTCTCCACCATCAGACCGACGGCCTTGTAGAAGAGTTCGAGGCGCCACAGCGTGTCGGGATCCGGGTCGCCCATGATCGGGATGGCGGCGCGGGCTTCCTTGTCCAGGACGAAGGGGGCGAGGATGGTCTCGTCGCTCTTGCCCTCCCACGCGCCATAGCTGTCCTCGGCACGGAACAGCATGACCAGAGTCTTCAGGTATTCCTGGGCGAGATCGCCATCAATTTCTTTCGGGGGGGCCACGGTGGTGTCGGCCATGGTCTCAATCCTCCTCGTCGAACGCGAATTCCTGGGGTTGGCCGGCGGACAGGGCCTTGCGCAGCCAGGGCGGCGGGTTGCCGTTGATGGTCTCGACCAGCCGGTCGAGCAGGGTGGAGATGCTCTCGGTGGCCTCCACCTTCACGGGATGGATCTTCTTCGCCACGACGCGCGCGGCGGCCGAGGCGCCGATGGCCGACAGGTAGACGATGGCGCAGTCGGCCAGGGCCTCCAGCTTCGGGATCAGCTTGTCCTCGTTGCCGTCCTCGAACATCGAGCCGCCGAACTGGCAGGTCTCGACCAGCGAGTAGCCGGTCTTGTCCACCTCGTAGATCACGATGTTCTTGGCCCAGCCGAAATGCGCATCGACGTGCTGCATGTCCTGGGTGCAGAAAGCGACCTTCATGGATCCTCCTTTGGGCGAATTGCCGCCCACCAAACTCAGCCGGCGCTGCATCCGCATGACCCGCCCCCACACCCGTGGCTCTGCCCATCTCTCTGATCGGCGTGGTGTTCGTCGTGGTCCATCTCGCGGGACAGGAACAGGTTGCCGATTTCGCACAGCAGCTCGCGGGTGCCGCGATAGCCGACGTTGATTTTCAGGCCCGCGCCCAGCCGGTCGAACATCGGCAGGCCCATGCGGTGCAGCGGCACGCCGATGCGCGCCGCACCCTGGCGGCCGTGCGAGTTGGACACGATCAGGTCAGCGTCGCGCGCCAGCGTTTCGACGTCCGAGTGGTCGCCGACCATCACGGTCGCGGCCTTCAGCTTCTCCAGCACCGCCGTCTGCGTGGGCGACACGGCGGCGATCACCTCCGCGCCCATCTCGCCGAGAAAGCTGGTGACGGCAAAGAGCAGGTCCGGTTCCAGCGCCACGGCGATGCGCTTGCGGCTGAAGAAGAAATGCCCGTCGAGCATAGCGTCCACCAAACTCTCGCGCTGGCGGCGGACCCTGGCCGGCACCGGGCGGCCGGACAGGTCCGACAGGGTGCGGATCAGCCGGTCGGACGCCTCCAGCCCGGTCAGCCGGTCGAAGAAGATCGAGCGCACGTCGGTCTTCAGCTCCAGCGCGGCCCCGGCGATGCGCATGTGCTCGCCAACGACCAGCGTGGCCTCCGACGCGCCCATGGCGGCGATCCGCTCCACCGTCACGCCGCCGAGCGAGGTGGCGGTGAAGTCGGTCGGCTGACGACCGGACATGGACAGCGACAGGTCGGGCAGGAAGATCGGCGACAGGCCGAACCCCTCGATCAGGTCGCGCAGTTCCTCGATGTCGCCCGGCGTCAGCTGGCAGCCGGCCAGCACGTTGACCTGCCCCTTCACCGTGGTGGTGGAGGGCTGGACGACCTCCTCAATGATGCCGGTCACCGCCTTGCCGAAGCCGTCCTCGAAGCCGCCGGAGAAGTCGGGGGTGTTAGCGAAAACCAGCTTCAGGTCGGCAAGGCCAGGGTTGCGCTGGCGGAACAGATTGTACTGCCCGCCCATGTCCTCGCCCTTGGTCTCGGTGACGCCGGTCGTAGCGACGCCGATCAGGGCGGGGGCGTTGCGCTCGTGGATGGTGCGGAGCGCCTGCTCCAGATTGTCGTAGCCGCCGAGGATGGTGGAGACCTGATCCATGGCGGTGGTTTGCAGCGGGATCGCCTCGCGGAAGTGCCGCACCAGCAGGACCAGACCGAAGGCCGTGCAGCCCTGGGACCCGTGGAACAGCGGCATGCTGCGGTCCACGCCGAGAAAGGCGAGCGCCGCGCCCAGCGGCTGGCTCATCTTCAGCGGGTTGGTGGCGGCCGCCTTGGCGGAGTGGGGAAAGCGCTGGATGGTGCCCATGGCGATCAGACCTCCCCCGACTTGGTGTCCCAGGGCGCGGGAAGTCGAACCTGCCGCCAGATCGGGTTGGACAGCGTCTTGTCGATTTCCTCACACAGGTTGACGATGCCGTCGTAGCCCGCGAAAGCCGTGTGGCGCTCCTGGTTGAGGTCGAGCCACGGCACCTTGGCCTTCAGCGCGATGAACTGCGACCGGCCGCCGGACATCAGGATGTCGGCCTCGCTCTCGCGCAGCATCTTGTAGATGTCCTTGGGCTTCAGGTCGTCCCACTGGTGGAACTCCTCGCCCTTCATCTTCTTGATGCGGTCCTTGTCCTCCGTCGTGGACTTCTTGGTCGAGGTGCCGACGATGGTCAGCCCGGCGCCTTCCAGCGCGCTGACCATCGACCAGCTCTTCACGCCGCCGGTGAACAGCAGGACGCGCTTGCCCTCGAAGCGCGGCTTGTAGGGTTCCAGCCGCCGCCAGACGCGGCTTTCCTCGCGGGCGATGACGCTTTCGGCGCGGTCGATGATCGCCGTGTCGGCACCGCGCTCCACCAGCATGCGCGTCATGGTGCGCAGCGTGTCCGACATGTCCGACACGCCGTAGAAGGAGCCTTCGAAGTAGGGGATGCCCCAGCGCTCCTGCATCTTGCGGCCGACGTTCACCAGGGCCTGGGAGCAGACCACCATGGTCAGCCGCGCCCGGTGGGCCATCGCCACCTCGTTGTAGCGCCCGTCGCCGGAGATGCAGGACAGCAGGCGGATGCCGATCTCTTCCAGCAGCGGTTTTACCAGCCACAGTTCGCCGGCAAGGTTGTATTCGCCGACGATGCAGATGTCGGTCGGGGTCGTGTGTTCCGGCTCCACCGTGCCGATGACGTGGTCGAGCAGCGTCTCGCCGGCCAGCTTGTTGCCGAGGTTCTTCGAACCAACGAAGCCCGGCGCCATCACCGGGATCACCGGCTTGCCGAGCTTTTTCGCGGCGAACTTGCACACGGCCTCCACGTCGTCGCCGATCATGGCGGGGACGCAGGTCTGGTAGACGAAGACGGCCGGCGGGTCGTACTGCTGGATGACTTCCTTGATCGCCTTGTAGAGCTTCTTTTCACCGCCGTGGATGATGTCGAGTTCCGACATGTCGGTGGTGAAGCCCGTCCGGTAGAGCTGCGCGCCCGACGACTTGGTGCCCCGGTTGTCCCAGCTGTTGCCGAGGCAGGCGATCGGCCCGTGCACGAGGTGTGCGGCGTCCGCGATGGGCTGCAACGCGATCATAGCGCCGTCGTAGGCGCAGCCGCCGGCGGCGGCCCCCGGCTTCAGGGCCTTGGAGCAGCCCTTCTTGCGCTCCTTCTCCGACTTGGCCTGATTGGTCGAGCAACCCGGCTCGTTGAAGACCTCTTGGAGCTTTTCCTGGAGCATGTCCATCTCCCGCCTATCGCCACATGGGCAACGCTGGCGGGTTATATGCAGGGCGTGTGCCACCGCATAAGACGTTGATTCGCAATAATTGTCGGTTCGGGCATGGCTGTGCGATAGCTGACAATCACGGGGCTTTGTCGGGTGTTCGACAGCAAAAGCGTCTCCCGGGGCGGGAGAGGGAGACACAAAAAAAGCCGGAAACCACCTTCCGGCGGCTTCCGGCTTTTCCTGGGAAGCGGCGGGACGGGGGATGGATGCCCCCGCCCCAACCGTTTTCCGTCAGCGGACGAGGTCGAACGAGTAGTCGGTCTTGCCGACCTCGTTGGTGGTCGCGTCCATGTCCTCGAAGATCCGATCCAGAATGCGCACCAGCACGTTCAGAGCGCCCTGGTAGCCCCAGGTCGGGTAACGGTGATGGTGGTGGCGGTCGAAGATCGGGTAGGTCAGGCGGATGAGCGGAACCTTGGTGTCGCGCTCCAGATACTTGCCGTAGCTGTTGCCGATGATGTAGTCCACCTTGTCGGTGAAGATCAGCGACCGCAGGTGCCACAGATCCTTGCCGCCGTAGGCCTTGCCGGACTTGCCGAACGGCGAGGCGTCGAGCGTCTTCTGGACCTGCTTCTCCCACTTCTTCGAACCCGAGGTGGAGAGGATGTGCACCGGCTCGGCACCCAGCTCCATCAGGAACTTGGACATGCCCAGACAGAAGTCCGGGTCGCCGTACACGGCGAAGCGCTTGCCGTGCAGGTGGGTGTGGCTGTCGGCGATGGCGTCGACCAGACGGCCGCGCTCCAGCTTCAGCTCGGCCGGGACGGCCTTGCCCGACAGTTCCGACAGCTTCAGGAGCAGTTCGTCGGTCGCCGCAACACCCAGCGGGTAGTTGAACTTGGCGACGTCCTGGCCCTTCTCCTTGATGAACTGGAGGGTCTGCGGGGTGTTGTACTCCTGCATGGAGATGGTGGCCTTGGCGTGGACGGCCGCCTTGGTGGCCTCCAGCGTCGTGCCGCCGTCGTACATGCGGTATTCGCCGTCCGCTGGGGTGTCGAAGTTGTCCGACACGTCCGACAGGATGGTCATGTCGATGCCGAACAGGCCGGCGATGCGCTTCAGCTCGCGGTTGTTGCCGACCGCATACCCGTCGAAGCCCGGGATCAGGTTGATCGTCTCGTTCTTCGGGGTGTCGAAGTTCTCCGACGTGCCCCAGAAGTGCGTGAGGATGCCCTTGATCATGTTGTCGTAGCCGACGATGTGGCTGCCGACGAAGGCCGGGGTGTGCGCGAACGGGACCGGGAAGTCCGCCGGCACGCTTTCCTTGTTCTTCGCGTTCTGGATGAAGCCCTGCAGGTCGTCGCCGATGACTTCGGCCATGCAGGTGGTCAGAACGGCGATCATCTTCGGCTTGTAGAGCGAATAGGCGTTCGCCAGGCCGTCGATCATGTTGTTCAGGCCGCCGAACACCGCCGCGTCTTCCGTCATCGACGAGGAGACCGCCGAGTTCGGCTCCTTGAAGTGGCGGGTCAGGTGCGTGCGGTAGTAGGCGACGCAGCCCTGCGAGCCGTGGACGAAGGGCAGGGTGCCCTCGAAGCCCTGGGCCGCGAACATCGCGCCGATCGGCTGGCAGGCCTTGGTCGGGTTGATGACGATGGCTTCACGGGCGAAGTTCTTGGCCTTGTACTCTTCCGACTTGGTCCATTCGGAAACGCGAGCGACTTCCTCGTCGGAGTGGCCGTACTCGAACTCCTTCTTCTTCCGCTCGAACAGATCCTGGTATTCGGGCTGGCGGAACAGCGTGAAGTGGTCGATGACCTTGTCGGCGCTCTGGGAAACGGGGTGGGACATCTTCAATACTCCTATCTCTCAGAGGCCGTGATCAGAACGGAGCCTTCATGATGCCCCAGACGGGGTTGTTGATGGCCAGATCCATGTCGCGGGCGAAGATGGCGAAGCCGTCGTAGCCATGGTACGGGCCGGAGTAGTCCCAGCTGTGCATCTGGCGGAAGGGCAGGCCCATCTTCTGGAAGACGTACTTTTCCTTGATGCCCGACGCGACGAGGTCCGGACGCATCGCCTCGACGAACTTCTCCAGCTCGAACGCGGTGACGTCGTCGTAGATCAGCGTGCCTTCCTTCACGTAGTGCTGGGTGCGCTGATAGTCGTCGTTGTGGGCGAATTCGTAACCCGTGCCGACGATCTCCATGCCCAGGTCGTGGTAGGCGTCGACGACGTGGCGCGGACGCAGGCCGCCGACGTAGATCATGACCTTCTTGCCCTCAAGCCGCGGCTTGTACTTGGCGATGACGGCGTCGACCATCGGCTGGTACTTGGCAATGACCTTCTCCGCGTTCTCCTTGATCGTGTCGTCGAAGAGAGCGGCGATCTTGCGCAGGGACTCGGCGATCTGGCTGGGGCCGAAGAAGTTGTACTCCATCCAAGGAATGCCGAACTTCTCTTCCATGTGGCGCGCGATGTAGTTCATCGAGCGGTAGCAGTGGATGAGGTTCACCTTGGCCTTCGGCGTGTTCTCCAGCTCGGCCAGCGTACCGTCGCCCGACCACTGGGCGATCACGCGCAGGCCGATCTCTTCCAGCAGGATGCGGGACGCCCAGGCGTCGCCACCGATGTTGTAGTCGCCGATGATGGTGACGTCGTACGGGGTGGAGACGAAGCCTTCCTTCGGCTCGGTCTTCTCGAAGATCCAGTCGCGGATCACGTCATTGGCGATGTGGTGGCCCAGCGACTGGGACACGCCGCGGAAGCCTTCGCAGCGGACGGGGACGACCGGCTTGCCCAGCTCTTCCGCCTTGGCGCGGGCGACCGCCTCGATGTCGTCACCGATCAGGCCGATCGGGCATTCCGACTGGATCGAGATGCCGTTGACGAGCGGGAACAGGTCGTTGATCTCGGCGATCGCCTGGTGCAGCTTCTTGTCGCCGCCGAAGACGATGTCCTTCTCCTGGAAGTCGGTGGTGAAGTGCATCGTGCCCCAGCTGTCCACGCCGGTGTCGCCGACGTAGTAGTTGCGGCGGCCCGACCAGGAGTAGTAGCCGCAGCCCACGGGGCCGTGGGAGATGTGGATCATGTCCTTGATCGGACCCCACACCACCCCCTTCGAGCCGGCGTAGGCGCAGCCACGGATGGTCATCACGCCGGGGATCGACTTGATGTTCGACTTGACGCCGCAATCCTTCGCCTCGGCCTCCAGCACGTTGATGTGCTTGGCGCGGCGCTTGCGCGACTTCTCGGGATAAGCTTCGAGGACCTGGTCGACGAGACCCTTGACGTCGACGCCTTCGTTCACGGACAGGCTCATGGTGCCGGTCTCCTGCATGTACCGATTATCCGCGCCACTTCAGCGCGGGACCGGGCCCCCTCTCTCCCACCCCCACATGCGAGTGAGGATGGGCTGGGGAGGGGGCCAGTTCAGAACTGCGCCCCGGGAGGGCCCAGTTGTCAGGCCCCCGATTAAGCCTTCGCGGCTTCCTTGGCCTGGAGTTCGGCGAGCTGCTGCTCCTCCGACTTCATGATGCCGAAGTCCATCAGCATCTCTTCCAGCTCTTCCATGGTGATCGGGGTCGGGATGGTGCCTTTGCCCTTGTTCGCATGGACCTTGCGGGCAAGCTGGCGGTACTCGTCGGCCTGCTTGGACTCCGGCGCGTACTCGATGACGGTCATGCGGCGCAGTTCGGCGTGCTGCACGATGTTGTCGCGCGGCACGAAGTGGATCAGCTGCGAACCCAGGCGCTTGGCCAGGGCCTCGGCCAGCTCCAACTCCTTGTCGGTCTTGCGCTCGTTGCAGATCAGGCCGCCCAGGCGCACGCCGCCGCTGTTGGCGTACTTTAGAATGCCCTTGGCGATGTTGTTGGCGGCGTACAGCGCCATCATCTCGCCGGACATGACGATGTAGATTTCCTGGGCCTTGTTCTCGCGGATCGGCATGGCGAAGCCGCCGCAGACCACGTCGCCCAACACGTCGTAGGACACGTAGTCCACGTCGTCGTAGGCGCCGTTCTCTTCCAGGAAGTTGATCGAGGTGATGACGCCGCGGCCGGCGCAGCCCACGCCCGGCTCCGGACCGCCGGACTCAACGCACTTGATGCCCTTGTAGCCGATCTTCAGAACGTCTTCGAGCTCCAGGTCCTCGACCGAACCGGCTTCCGCGGCCAGGTGCAGCACGGTGTCCTGGGCCTTGGCGTGCAGGATCAGGCGGGTCGAGTCGGCCTTCGGGTCGCAGCCGACGATCAGGATCTTCTGATCCAGTTCGACGAGAGCGGCGAGGGTGTTCTGGGAGGTGGTGGACTTACCGATGCCGCCCTTACCGTAGAACGCAATCTGGCGCAGAGCCATGGGGGGTCACTCCTTCGCTTGAGTCTACAGGGTGTCCGTAATCTCGTGGCGGCCGGCCTTCTTCGGCCGCTTCGACCCTGTATCTGCATGCCCCGTGCCAAATTGTGGTAATTTGTCAAATAGTTGATTTTAAAGGGTATATTCCGTTCTACGCGGCGCAGCGCCGCTTTGTCGGGGCTGTGACATACCCGACAAAGCCCGACATTTTGTCGGGTCTCTCGCAATGATCCGATGCCGCTCGCCGCGACGGGCGTCAGCCGGCCTGCTCCAGCGCGTCGCGGGCCATCACCAGCCGCATGGCCAGCTCTTCAAGCTCGTCGTCGCGGCCCATGTCGTGAAGCAGCTGCGCCAACGACCGCCCGCGCCCCAGCAGGCGCCGCGCCGACGCCGGGGCCGCCGGGCGCGTCAGCATCGTCTCGATCAGCCGCTCCCCGGCCAGCCGCGCCAGGGATTCGGTCCGCGCCACCAATTGCTGTTCGAGCGTGTCGAGCGTCGCCGGCCGTCCGGTGTGGTCGAGGTCGGCGCAGAAATGGTGCAGGCCGCGAAGCTGGCGCAGCAGGGCCTCGAACAGCAGGTCATCCAATTCGCCCCCCGCCGCCGCCTTTCCGACAAGGTCGAACAACATGTCGGAAAGCCGCCAAGCGGCCGACAGGTAATCGTTCAGCGCCTTGCGGTCGGCCGGTTCGACGAAGGGGCTGGCTTCCTCCCGGCTCTCTTCCTGGTCGTCCAGGTTCCGCATGACGATGACGATCAGCCCGTCCACGGAAGCCAGCGTGGCGAGGCTGGCGTGCAGGGCCTTGATGCCCCGGTCGGCGACGAAGCCCTCAATGGCTTCGGTCGCCCGGCGCAGCGCGAAGCGGGAGAGCCGGCGCGACTGGTAGATCACGTCCTGCAGGGCGGTGGTGGCCCCCAGTGTCTCCAGCACCAGCCGCCGCACCTCGAAGCGCAGCAGCGCGCGGGCCAGATCGTCGATGCCGCCGGGGCTGGCCGGTGCGGTGGCGCGGGTGATGCGGTCGGCATCCTCGCGGCCATCGGCCTCGACCGCCGCCACCACGGCCAGCACCGTCCCGCGCCCGCCGCCGCGCAGCAGCGTGACCAGCGAGCGCATGGCATCGGCGACGTCCACGGCGCTGGGCAGGCCTTCCTCGTCGTGGGCCTTGCCGCCGACCAGCCGGTCGATCAGGTGGTCGCGCACATGCGGCAGCAGAACATCCATGACGATGGGCGCAACGGGGCGGAGCAGGGCGTCCAGCATCCGCCCCTGCGGCTGGCCGACCATGGCGGCCAGGGGATTGTAGGCCTTGGGCACCAGCCGGGGACGGTGCGGCTCCAGCAGCGCCAGCACATCGTCGGCGCGCAACGGGGTGATGGTCCCGCGCAGCAGCCGGGCCAGCGCGATGGCGTCGCGCGCCTCGCGCACGCCGCGCAGCGAGGCTGGGGCGCAGCGGGGGCCGCCCTTGCGGTGAAGGGGACGATCCGGTGTCGCGGCGGGCAGAAGTCCACGCGGCGGCGGCGCCGCGCGGTTGCGCGTCGCCTTCTCCTGCCGCTTCATCGGCCACATCGCCGCGCCTCCTCTACCGCTGTCTTCGCAGATCTCATTCGACTATGGGGTTGGTGGTGTCTCTGTTCAAATGGATATTTTTTAGATATTTGCGCTTACTATGAACGTTCTAGTGATTTGCTAAGACAGTGTTTCGATTTTCAAAGCATCGTTTGAAGGGGGCGGGTGCCTGTCCCGTTCCCCGAGAAAGCCATTGATCCGAACCCTTGGCGGCGCGCACCAATCCGGAGTATCCATATAAGAAGTAGGGCCTTGGAGATGTCATGGCGGACGGGTCGGCGATCGGCGGCGAGATCAGGGATGCGAACGGGCGGACGGTCGATCCGGATTCGCCCCTGGCGCTCCGGGCGCACCGTACGAACCTGTTGAACGTCCCGGCGGAGGCGCTGTGCGCGGAAGCCTTCAATGACGAGCCGCGCCGCCTGCGCATCGGCGCCACCCGGCGCGAGCACGCGGTCTTGTTCGAGGCGCTGGACGAAAGCCCGAGCGCCCTCGTCGCCGCCGACGTGTTCCAGCACTACATGGCCTTCACCTTCGGCCTGAACCCGGACTTTTCCGGGGCGGAAGGCGCGGACGGCAAGCGGCGGTTCCGCGCCAGCTACCTGCGCCTGCTGAAGGGCTGGATGTTCGACAGCAACAACGCCGAGGGCGCGGTGCTCAAGGGCTGGGTGGAAAGCCGCTTCGGCCTGCTGCCCACCTACCACAAGGAGCCGATCCTGCGCTTCGCCTCGGAAGCGTGGCGGAGCTACGGCGAGGAAAAGACCTCGACACGCTTCCACAACAACAACATCCACCTGCAACTCGACCTGATGTACGAATACTGCCAATGGTGGATGCGGCGCGGCTGGCCGGAAGCTCCAATGCCCTCACGGGCCAGCCACATCCGGCTCTATCGCGGCGTCAACAACTTCGAGGAACACCACATCGTCGAGCGCCCGGACAAGCGCACGGCGGTTCTGCGCCTCAACAACCTCTGTTCCTTTTCCATCGAGCGCGACATCGCCGGCCAGTTCGGCGACTACATCCTGGAAACCTGGGTGCCGCTCACCAAGGTGGTCTTCTTCCGCGACATCCTGCCCCGTTATCCCTTCAAGGGAGAGGGGGAGTATCTCGTCGTCGGCGGCGACTACCGGGTGGGGGTCTCGCTTCTCTGACCATCGATCGCGGGACACATCCGGACCCATGACCCAACACTCGATCCGCTCCCGCGCGCTGGGCGCCTACCTCGGGCTTGCCTGCGGCGACGCGCTGGGCGCCACCGTGGAGTTCCTGACCAAGGGCGAGATCGCCCACCAGTACGGCGTGCACAAGCACATCAAGGGCGGCGGCTGGCTGAAGCTGCCGGCCGGACAGGTCACCGACGACACGGAGATGTCCATCCATCTCGGCCGCGCCATCCTGTCGGGGCCGGAGTGGGATGCCAAGCGCGCCGCCGAGGAATTCGCGGTCTGGCTGAAGGGCGTGCCGGTCGATGTCGGGGACACGACACGGCGCGGCATCCGCCGCTTCATCATGCACGGCACCCTATCGGAGCCGGAGTGCGAGTATCACGGCGGCAACGGGGCGGCGATGCGCAACCTGCCGGTGGCGCTCGCCACGTTGGGCGACGACGAGGCGTTCCGGACCTGGACGCTGGAGCAGGCGCACATCACCCACTGCAACGCCCTGTCCGACGCGGCGACGCTGTCGCTGGGCTTCATGGTGCGGCGTCTGGTTATGGGCGGCACCGTTCTCGACGTGCGGGACGAGATCAACGCCCTGATCGTGCAGCACCGGCAATTCAAGTTCCAGCCCTATCGCGGGCTGTCCACCGCCTTCATCGTCGATACGATGCAGACGGTGATGCACTATTACTTCCAGACCGACTCGGTGGAGTCCTGCATCGTCGAGACGGTCAACCAGGGGGGCGATGCCGACACCACCGGCGCCATCGCCGGCATGCTGGCCGGGGCCACCTACGGTGTGGAAGCCATTCCGCCGCGCTGGCTGCGCAAGCTCGACCGCAAGGTCTACGACGAGATCTGCGCCCAGGTAGACGGGCTGCTCGCCCGCGCCCCGGCGCTCAGGAAGGAATGATCCATGGCTGACGTGATTTTCTTCGAAAAGCCCGGATGCGGCGGCAATACCCGCCAGCGCAAACTGCTGGAGGAGGCCGGGCACACCGTCCACGTCCGCGACCTGTTGTCCGAGCCCTGGACGGCGGAGAGCCTGCGCCCCTTCTTCGGCGACTGGCCGGTGGCCGACTGGTTCAACCGCGCCGCCCCGGCGATCAAGGCGGGCGAGGTCGATCCGGACGCGCAGGACGAAGCCTCGGCCCTGGCCCTGATGCTCAAGACGCCACTGCTGATCCGCCGCCCCCTGATGCAGGTCGGCGACCGCCGCGAGTGCGGGTTCGAGGCGGAGCGGGTGGACGCCTGGATCGGCCTTGCCACCAAGCCGGAGGGCAGGCTGGAAGGCTGCGCGCGCCCCGACATGCCGCCGTGCCCACCCCCTTCAAAGAGGTGACGGACACCCACCGCCTGTCGTAGTTTGACGCCTCTTCGTGCGAAACCGGACAGAGGCCGATCCATGTGCGAACTGCTGGGCATGAGCGCCAACGTGCCCACGGACATCTGCTTCAGCTTCCGCGGCCTGATGCGCCGCGGCGGGCAGACCGGTCCGCACCGCGACGGCTGGGGGATCGCCTTTTACGAAGGCAAGGGTTGCCGCACCTTCCACGACCCGGCGCCGAGCTGTGAGTCGGAGATCGCGCGGCTGGTCAGCAGCTATTCGATCAAGTCCTGCGTGGTCATCTCCCACATCCGCCGGGCCAACCGGGGCCGGGTGGCGCTGGAGAACACCCATCCCTTCACGCGCGAGCTGTGGGGTCGCGTGTGGACCTTCGCCCACAACGGCCAGCTGAAGGGCATCAAGGACCGCACGCTGACCTTCTACGAGCCGGTCGGCTCGACCGACAGCGAGCATGCCTTCTGCTGGCTGCTCGACCAGATCCGCATGCACTTCCCCGAACCGCCGAAGCGCGAGGCGGCGCTGTCCCGGCTGGTGCGGGACCTCGCCACCGATCTCGGCGGGCTCGGCGTCTTCAACATGCTGCTCAGCGACGGCAAGCACCTGTGGTGCCATTGCGCCACCAACCTCGCGTGGCTGACGCGCAAGGCACCCTTCGGGCCGGCGACGCTGCTGGACGAGGACATGAGCGTCGATTTCGCCAAGGAGACGACACCCAACGACGTGGTCACCGTCGTCGCCACCCGCCCGCTGACCCGTGACGAGCAGTGGACCGTCATGCGGAGCGGCGAGATGGTGGTGTTCCGGGGCGGGCTGCCGGTGCGCTGACGCGCCGGCCTCGTTTTATTGTTGCGGCATTGGCAACGGTCCATGCCGAATTCAGGCTCTTAAGCTCTTACTGTTTCCTCCATATCTTCATGTCCGAAACACAACGGGCGCGTCGGGGGTAAGACACTCGGACCGGCCCCCACTGAGAGCGGACAACCATGAAGCTTCTGCACATCGATTCCAGCGCGCTCGGCGACGCGTCCGCGTCGCGCCAGCTGACCGCCTCCATCGTCAAGGCCTTCCGCAAAGCCGAGCCCGGCGCCGAGATCATCCGCCGCGATCTCGTCGAGCAGCCGCTCGACCATCTGAATGGCGAGCTGCTGCAGGTCGTGAAATTCCGCAACCTGGAAGGCCTGAACGCCCGCCAGCGCGAGGAGCTGGAGCAGACCGACGCTCTGGTTGACGAGTTCCTGGCCGCCGACGTCGTGGTCATCGGTGCGCCGATGTACAACTTCTCGGTCCCGACCCAGCTGAAGGCCTGGATCGACCGCATCGCCCAGGCCGGCCGCACCTTCCGCTACACCGAGAACGGCCCGGTCGGCCTTGCCGGCGGCAAGAAGGTCATCATCGCCTCCTCGCGCGGCGGCGTCTATTCGACCAGCGACGCCATGCGGGCGCTCGACCACCAGGAGTCCTTCCTGCGCACCGTCCTGGGCTTCATGGGCATCACCGACGTGACGGTGATCCGCGCCGAGGGCGTCGGCATGGGGCCGGAGGCGCGCGCCAAGGCCATGGACGCCGCCGGGCGGGAGATCGAAGAGCTGTTTGTGGCCGAGGCCGCCTGATAAACCCTGTTTCATAGGCCATGCGCGTGATGCATGGCCGCCGGAGCAGGCCGTTGTGCATCATTGTGCAGATTGTGCAGGTGTCGGATTCTGCACAATGGGTAAAAACGCCGTTTTCGCGTTTGGTGTCAGGGCGTTGATCGTGTTTGTTCGTGTGCGGCCATTGTGCATCAACTGCACAATGGCCGTTTTGCGTGCTTTGCGCTCGGCGCATGGCGTGCAACATCATGCGACACTTTTTCGAAATGTTGCATGGGGTGCGGACACAATTCGGGCGTTGAGCGGAGATAGCGTAGCCCAGGCGGTGCCCTGGGGCAAGGTTGCGCGTTTATTCCCTCTCCCCTCTGGGGAGAGGGTCAGGGTAAGGGGGATCACGGGGGACCAGAGAGTTCGGAATTGCCGGCCCCCTCACCGGCCCTCCGGGCCCCCCTCTCCCCAGAGGGGAGAGGGTTGTGATGGGTGGGGGAGAGAATTCGATTCCCTACGCCATCGCTTCGCCGATCTGGCGGATGGCCTCGGCGAGGGGGAGGTCGAGGCGGGTGATGTTGTGCTGTTCGAGGAAACGGGCTTCGTTCTTGGACAACTCGCCCTCAATCACGGCCCAATGCTTGTCCGACGAACGCTTGGCGATCTGGCGGCCGAAGGTGCGCTGGATCTCCTGGTCGAAGCGGCAGCCGAGATAGAGGAAGTTCTTGCCCGTGCGGCGCTCCTGAACGACCGGCGGGATCGGCGTCTGGATGTCGATTTCCGTCAGGATCTCGACGAAGTCGCTGTCGGAGATCAGGTAGTTGCCGGCCGGCGACGCGCTGCCCGAGGGCTTGTAGAGAACGGTATCCCAGCCGGCGGCGGCCTCGGCGGTCACTTCGGAGCCGTCGGGGGCGTAGTGCTTCACCCATTCCCCGGCGCCCTGCGGGTGGGAGAGGCCCTGGATTTGGCCCCAAAGGCGGGCGGTCTCGGACGACAGCAGGGATTCCAGGACGTTGTCGTACCACACGTCCACGATCAGCGCCGGGGCGGGCAGGGTGGCCAGCCAGGCGTGCACCGGCGTGGCGGGGGCCTCGCGCCGGAAGATCTCGTTCAGGATCGTGTCCAGGGTCTTGCGGTGACGCCGCGATTCGATGAACTGCGCAACGGCGGTCAGCTGGCTGCGGATGCGGCCGGGCGCGGCGACCTTGGCGTTCAGGCGCTGGGCCAGTTCGGCAGAATTGCGCGGGATCGGGCAGTCGGCCTCGGGCAGCAGCGCGAAGGCGCCCGGCCCGACGTAGGGCACCACGCTGCGCGCCTTCAGCGCGGCGGCGATGTCCGTGACGATGGTCGCGGTGTCGATGGATCCGGCGTCGAGGGACCCGGCGTCGAGGGACCCGGCGTTGATGGCGGCGGTGTCGGTCATGCTAATCCCCTTACAGATAGATCGCCGCTCCGGCTCCGGTGTTGACGGTGGCGTCCTTGAGCGTGTCGACGATGAACTGGATCTGCGCTTCGGTGACCTTGTGGTGCAGCGGCAGGGCCAGCGCGCGGTCCACCGTCTTCTGGCAGACCGGGCAGTCGGCGCGGGAATGCCCGCGTTCCTGATAGTGCTGCTGCGAATAGAGGGCTTGGCCGTAATCCGAGGCGTCGATGTCGTGCGTGTCCAGATCCTCGATGATCGCCTTGCGGCCGCTGGCCGTGAAGCGCGTGCCGAGGTGGACCGTGTAGACCATGGGGTGCACGTCGGTGGCGCCCGGCCCCTTGTAGGGCGGCTTGATGCCTTCGAAGGAGGCCATCGCCGCCTCGTACCAGCCGACGACGCGCCGGCGCTTTTCCAGGATTTCCGGCAGGCGCTTCAGCTGGACGAGGCCCAGCGCGGCGGTCAGGTTGCTCATGCCGGCCTGGAAGGGAATGGTGCGGGTGATGACCACCGTGTTGCGGTGCTCGACCTCTCGGCGGCGCAGATAGCGCAGCTGGTGCGCCAGATCCTTGTCGTCGGTGACGATCATGCCGCCTTCGCCGGTCAGCAGGACGCCGGGTTCGGAGAAGTCGAAGACCGCGCAGTCGCCGAAACTGCCGACCAGCTTGCCCTTGTAGGTGGAGCCGATGGCCTCGGTCGAATCCTCGATCAGGAACAGGCTGTTGGCGGCGGCCAGAACCTTCAGCTCGTCCCAGTGGGCGGGGTGGCCGTTGACGTTGCCGGCGAGGATGGCCTTGGTCGCCGGCGTGATCCTGTCCGCCGCCTTGGCCGGGTTCATGGTGTGCTGCCAATAGTCGATGTCCACGAACACCGGCGTGGCGCCCGCCAGCGTGATGGCGTGCTGCACCTGATGCCAGCCGAAGGGCGTGCACAGAACCTCGTCTCCCGGCCCGATGCCCTTGGCCTTCAGCACCAGCAGCGTGGCGAGGGTGCCGCTGGACACGGCCACCGCGTGGGCGCGGCCGAGATAAGCGGCGAACGCGTCCTCGAACGCCTGCACCATGCGCCCGTCGCTGAGGCTGCCGGATTTCAGGATGCGGCCCAGCACCTCCACCTCGACATCGGAAATGTCGGGATCGACGAGGGGGATGTAGTCGCCGAGGCTGTTGTCGGTGTCGGCCTGGATGTCGGTCATTCAGTCGTCCTCGTCCCGTTGGCCGATCACGACGCCGGTCGCGGCTTCCGGCTTGTCGGTGATGAGCCAGCAATGGTTGCTGCCGTCCACCAGATAGAGGTTGAACCCGGCCTCTTCCCGGAAGGGATCCTCGGCCATCACCGCCGCGTGGCTGCCGGTGACGTTGGACAGGTCGGGATGCGCCTCGCGGACGCGGCGCACCACGCTGTCGAGCTTTTCACCGGCGGCGAAGAGGCTGCCGGCGAGATTGGCGATGCTGTCGATCCGCTCAAGGGAAAGGGCCATGGCCGTTACTCCGCGCCGCGCTTCTTGGCCTCGACGGTGATGGGCAGGCGGGTGTCCGCCGGCATGTCCGGCAGGTCGAGCGTCCAGCCGTTGGCGACCTTGATCCAGCCGCCCCACAGGCCCGGCTTTTCCATTTCGACGATGGGCTCCTCCAGGTCCTTCTTGGCGACGTAGATCGTGTATTGCTCGCCCGCCTTGCGCACCATCACCTTCATGTCGGTCTCCAGTCGTGTGTTCGTTGGTCGTTGTTAAGCCGCCAGCCGCGCGTGAAGGGCCGGCAGTTCGGTGAGCACCGCGTCCACCTCGGGGGCCGAGGAATAGCGGCTGAGCGAGAAACGGAGGGATGCCGCCGCCTCCGCCCCCGACAGGCCCATGGCTGTCAGGACGTGGCTCGGCTCGTTGCCGCCGGACGCGCAGGCGGCGCCCATGGACACGGCGATGCCGGCGCGGTCGAGCCGCATCAGCAGTTCCTCGGCGTCCACCGGGCGCCCCTGCGGGTCGGCGAAACGGATGTTGGTCGTGTTGGGCAGGCGTTGCGCCCCAGCGCCGTTCACTTGGGCGCCCGGCCAGCGGGTGAGGATGCCGCTCTCCAGCCGGTCGCGCAGGGCCGCGATGCCGGCGGTGTCGGCCACGGACGCTTGGGCCAGCACGGCGGCGGCGCCGAAGCCGACGATGGCCGGGACGTTCTCCGTGCCGCCGCGCCGGCGGCGTTCCTGATGGCCGTGGATCAGCGGGGCGAAGGGCGTGCCCTTGCTGACGTAGAGAGCGCCGATGCCCTTCGGCCCGTGCATCTTGTGGGCGGACAGGGTCAGCAGGTCGGCGTTGACGGTGCCGACGTTGATGGGCAGCCGGCTGGCGGCCTGGACCGCGTCGGTGTGGAAGAGGGCGCCGGCCGAGCGCGCGATCCCGGCGGCTTCGGCGACCGGCAGCACGGTCCCGGTCTCGTTGTTGGCCCACATGACGGAGACCAGCGCGGTCTCGTGGGTGACGGCGGCGCGGAGGTCGGGCAGGGCGATGGAACCCGTCCCGTCCACCGGCAGGATCGTGACGCGCCAGCCCTGGCGTTCCAGATCCTTGACGAGCATCAGAGTCGAGGGATGCTCGACCGCCGTCGTCACGAGGTGGCGGCGGGGGGAGGCCGCCTCGGAAAGGGCGCGGAGCGTGCCAAGGACGGCGGTGTGGTTGGCCTCGGTCGCGCTGGCGGTGAAGAGGATCTCGGCAGACTTCGCGCCGATCAGGCCCGCCACCCGCCCGCGCGCCTCGCCGACCGCCTGTTTGGCGGCCATGCCCAGGGCGTGCGGGCTGGACGGGTTGCCGTACTGGTCGAACAGGTGCGGCAGCATGGCCTCCCGCACCTCGGGAGCCAGGGGAGTCGTCGCGTTGTTGTCGAGATAGATCATCATTCCATCACGATCATTCCATCACGCCGGGGACGCCGCGGCGCTTGCCGTCGGCGGGGACGATTTCCTCTTCCAGGCAGCCGACCACGACACCGCCGGGGAATTCGACCAGATAGACGGGGATCTGCGTGCCCTCGGCGTGGCCGATGCGGACGATGGTGCCGGGCGTGCCCTTCGGCACCAGCAGGGCTCCCTCGGCGGCGTGCGGGTGGCTGCCGTCGTTGAACAGATCCTCCACCGTCGTCACGACCATGCCCCAGTCGTAGAGTGGCTCGCGCGGCGGAATGAAGCCGGGCTTCTTGGCTTCGGTGCCCTTGGCGTCGGTATTGGCGGCTTCCGTCATGGGAGCGCTCCTCTATTTCGGGTCGTTGCAGGTGGCGTCGACGAGTTCGAGTTCCTTGGCGCGCATGCCGACGATGATGCGCTTCTCGTAAAAGTCGATGCCGTAGATGTAATACATCTGAAGGTAGGTCCCGACGGACTTGACGTAGCCCACGTCACCGGCCCGGATCAGGAAGTCGCCCATCGGGCGGCCGGGGTAGGTGCCGTCATTGCGCACGTCCTTGAGAGCGCAGACCTTCTGGCCTTCCTCGAAGACGGGGCGGCTTTCCAGCTCGATCGTGTCGTTGGGGTCGCGGGCGCGCTCGCGCATTCGGTCGCTCCTCAGTCGGGGATCAGGGTGCCGGGGACGTCGGCGCCGGCGCGGCGCTGCCGCGCGACGGTGCGCACCTCGTCCACCGGGTCGTGGGTCAGCGGTTCCAGGTATTCGGGGTCGATGCGGCTGGCGACCACGAAGCGGACGCACCAGTCGGGATCCTGCGCCAGAGCGGCCAGCTTTTCCGGCGGCAGGCGCTGGGCGACCAGAAGGCGGACGCGGCCGCTGTCGTCCCAGGCCATGCTCATCAGCCATTCCTGGCCGATGCGCTCGGCCACGGCGAGGCGGACCTCCGGATCCTCGTCGTGCATCATGGCGGGCAGCATGCCTTCCGGCGCGCGGCGGGCGACGCGCAGGCGCACGGAATAGTCCGGGTCGCGCATCAGGGGCGCGAGGTCGGCGTCCTCCAGCCGGGACGCGACGGCGATGCGCACCTCGCGGTCGGGGTCGTCGCGCATCTTCAGCAGCAGGCGGCGGGGCAGGCGGCGGGCCACGGCGGCGCGCACGGTCTCGTCCCGATCCTCCATCAGGCGCGGCACGATGAAGATCGGCGCGAAGCGGGCGGCGTTGGCGCGGACCTCGAAATAGGGATGGTCGAGATGCTCGCCCGCCAGATCCCGGTTCCATTCGAAGAAGCGCTGGATGCGCTTGGCGTAGCGGTCGTGGACGCAGGCGCGCAGCGGTTCGCATCCGCCCCCGGCCAGACGGTCCCGGTGGGCGCAGGCGTCGCAATCGACCGGGCGGCCCAGCCAGTCCAGAGCGCTGTCGATGTCGTCGCTCATGACTCGTCCTCCCGCCCGTGACGGTCCGCGACGGCCAGAAGGCGCGCGGCTCCGAGCCTGTCCTTGGGATCCAGGGCGGTGACCTTGGCGAGGGCTTCGCGCCCGTCCTCGATGCGGCCGAGGCGCAGCAGCAGGTAGCCGACGGCGACCAGCGCGAAGAGGAACATACGCGGGGCCGGGGCTAAGCTGGTGAAGTGTGCGTGATCGGGGGATACGACGCGCCAGTCGGTGTGGTTCAGGCCGATGGCAGCCATGGCGTGGCCGAGCATGCGCTCGCCGTAGACCAGGGCCTGATCCAGGTTGGCCTTGTAGAAATGGAACTTGTAGTGGCCGAGATCGACCGCCCGGTGGTGCGGGGCGATGGTGGCGGCCTGCGCGAGGTAGGTCGCGGCGGCGTCGCCATCCGAATAGTTGGCGGCGGCGAGGTGCAGGAGCCGCTCCGCTTCGGGCGGCAGGTCTCCGCCGTAATAGCGGCGGGTGAGCCAGCGTTCATCCACCTCGTCCAGCATGGCGGTGCGCTCCGGCGGCTAAAATTCCCTCACCCCGACCCTCTCCCCAGGGGGAGAGGGGGGAATAGGGCGGCGGCTTCGAGAGTTAGGCCGGGACGCAGCAGTCGGCCGGGCAGACCGAGGCGCACTGCGCGCTGTCGAACTGGCCCTTGCACTCGGTGCAGATGGACGGGTTGATGGCGTAGGCGCCCTTCTTGAAGCTGATGGCGCCGTTCGGGCACTCGGCCTCGCAGGCGCCGCAGGCGGTGCAGTCGGAAGCCTTGATCTTGTAAGCCATGGCACTCTCCTTCGGTGGTCGGTGACGGCCGTTGCGGTGGGCCGTCAAGTGATTGTTTGTGTGATTGTTGGCGGGTGGTTCGATCAGGCGCGGCGGGCGGTGAAGGCGCCCGTGCGGATCACGGCGTCCTGCCCGGCGCGCGAGTTGATCGCACCTTGGCTCAGCCGCTCCGCGTAATCCTTGAAGTAGGTCAATGCCGACTCTTCGATGTATTCGAAGGCGAAGCGGTCAACCGGCTCGATACCGGCGGCCTCCAGTTTCTTGGATGGACAGCCGCCGACCTTGGCGACGAACACCGCCGCGCAGTCGTTGATCGCCGACAGCACCGTGTCGAGCGCATCCTCGTCGCCCGAGCCGCCTTCGCAATACTGGTCGACGCGGCGGTGGCCGACGAACTTGGCACCCTTGGGACCGACCTCGTAGATCTGGAATTCCTTGGCGTGGCCGAAATGCTCGTTGATGCGCTCGCCGCCCTTGGTGGCGACGGCGATCAGGATGGGCTGTACCGTGTCGCCGACCGTCTCCACGACCTCGGCCTGGGCGGCGGCCTTGGCGGCGTGGCGGCCGGCGCGCTCGTTCTCGACATGCTCGCGGTAGGTGCGGGCGGCCTCGGCGTCGTAGTCCACCTCGCCCATCGCCTCGATGCGGTCGAGGGTGAACTCGTCGCCGCGGTCCTCGCCCAGCAGGCCGACCGCGTCGGCGCGGCACTGGCGGCAGTGGCGCATCAGCTTGACCCCGCCCTCGCACTGGTCCTGCAACGCCTTCAGCTCCTGCGCGGTGGGGCCGCGCTGGCCGGTCAGGCCGAAGTGGGTGCCGTGCGCCGGGTCGGAGATCAGCGGCATGATGTTGTGCAGGAAGGCGCCGCGCGCCTTCACGGCCTTGTTCACCTCCAGCAGGTGCTCGTCGTTGATCCCCGGGATCATGACCGAGTTCACCTTCACCAGGATGCCGCGCGAGGTCAGCATCTCCAGGCCGAGCATCTGGCGCTCATGCAGGATCTTCGCGGCGTCGAGGCCGGTCCAGCGCCTGTGGTCGTGGAAGATCCAGGGGTAGATGTGCTGCCCGACCTCCGGATCGACCGCGTTGATGGTGATGGTGACGTGGTCGATGTTGTAGCGCGCAATGGTCTCCACATGGTCCGGCAGGGCGAGGCCGTTGGTGGACAGGCAGAGCTTCAGGTCCGGAGCCTTCTTCTGAAGCATCTCGAACGTCTTGAAGGTGTTCTTGCCGTTGGCGGCGAGGCTGTCGCCAGGGCCGGCGATGCCGATGACGGAGAGCTGCGGGATCTCCTGCGCGACGGCCAGGATCTTCTTGAGGGCCTGATCCGGCGTCAGCTTCTCGGAGACCACCCCCGGACGGCTTTCGTTCGAGCAGTCGTATTTCCGGTTGCAGTAGTTGCACTGGATGTTGCAGGCCGGCGCCACCGCGACGTGCATGCGGGCGAAGTAGTGGTGGGCCTCCTCGGAGTAGCAGGGATGGTTCTTCACCTTCTCCCACACCGCCGGGTCCATGTCGGCGGGGCCGTCCGACGATCCGCAGGACGAGGAGACGCAGCCGGACGCGGCGGCGACCGGCGTCTCGGCGGGGGCCTTCAGCTCACCCAGGCCCAGGATGCTGTCGAGCGAAATCACATTGCCCATCGTCCACTCCTTCCCTGCCGCGCCGCCGGCGCTGTCGGTCGGGAGTGGAAAAGCAAGTTCGGGGCCAGTTGCGCTTGTTGTTCCGAATCAATGGGTTAGCGCGCTTTGTCGGGTGTGTGGGCCATGTCGGCATTGCGACAAAGGCGGACACAGGACGGACAATGGCGGGGCCGTGTCGGGGATATGACAAGGGGCCTTCAGGCCAACTCGCCGTGGAAGGTGACGACGTGGTCTTCGGACGCGTCCTGGGGTTCGGCGCCGAAGCCGATCAGGCCGCTGCCGACCAGCTTGGTCGAATCGCGGCGCAGCACCACGGGCAGGGAGTCGCCGGTGCGGATGAAGCTGCCGTTGGTCGAATGGTCGGTCAGGATGAAGCTCTCGCGGCTGAAGTCGATCACCGCGTGCTGGCGCGAGGTCTGGCGGGACAGAATGCGCAGGCCGCTGCTTTCCTCCCGGCCGATGGTGACGCGGGGCAGCAGGCGGTTCATCGTCACCACCGTGCCCCGGTAGGTCAGGCGCAGGGTCAGCAGGCCGCGATGATCCGCCTTGTCCGACACGACCAGGGCGATGGTCGTGCCCTCGACGGCGTCCTCCTCCTCCGCCGTGCGGATCTGGTGGACGCGGACGGGCGCCGTCTTGCCCTTCACGGTGACGTTGCTGAGCAGCTTGGCCTTTCGGTGCAGGTCGGGGGAGAGTCGCTGCACGAACTCCTCGGTCGCCAGGATTTCGCCCGCGCGGGCGATGCCCTCCACGCGGGCGGCGACGTTGCAGGCGTCGCCGTAAAGGTCTTCCTTGCCCCGGATCACCGGGCCGAAATGCATGCCGACGCGCAGCCGCAGGCCGTAATCCTCCTGCTGCTCCATCATGAACAGGGCCGAGCGGGCGGAATCATCGGCGGTCGGAAAGGCGGCGAGCAGGCCGTCGCCGAGGCTCTTGATGACCGTGCCCTCGTTGGTCTCGATGATCAGGCGGAGGTGCTTCAGCACGCGCTGCGTCAGGGCCGCCGCCTTCACGTTGCCGGCGCGCTCGTACAGCTGGGTGCTGTCGGCGATGTCCACGAACAGGAGCGCGAGGGGCTTTTCCATATCGTGCGAAGGCCGGCGCGAGGGATTGGGGCGATGCGATCCCGGCGCCGCACGGTGCGGGCCGGGATGTTCGTGATAGCACAAACGCCGGGAGACTGTCCCGGACGTTGCAGGATCAGAAGCGCTTGATCTCGATGTTGTACTTGCGCAGGGCGTAGCTGACCTGACGCGTGGTCATGCCGAGCAGGCGCGCGGCCTTGGCCTGGACCCAGCCGGTGCGCTCCATCGCCCAGAGCAGGCGGTCGCGCAAGGCTCCGGACTCGGGTTCATCCAGTGAAACTTCGACACCAGCACCGGAAGCGGCACCGGCGCCGGCCGGGGCGTTCGCGCCTGCGCCGGCCGGTTCCGGAAGGGGCAGGGGCACGAGCGGGATCGGGGCGGCGGGCTGGGACGAACCGCAACCCGGAGTCGGGCCGGCGGCGCAGCCGCTGGCGCAGGCCGGCCAGTTGCCCGACGCGGCGGCCGGGGCCGGCTGTGGGGCCGGCATGGCGGGCTGGGCGGGCGTCTTGGCGGCGGCCGGGGCGGGGTGCGGCCCGTTCGCCGGCCCGTTCGCCGGATTGTTGGCCGCGCGGGTCATGGACGGGGCGAGGCCGCCGACCGAGGCGCCCAGCGACTGATACTGGAACAGGATCGACGAGTTGCACAGGTTCACGCTGCACGACAGGTCGGGCGGGCGGATCGCGCCGTCGCGGCACTGGGTCGCCGCGCGCTCGATGCAGTTTTCCAGCTCGCGCACGTTGCCGGGCCAGGTGCAGCGGTTCAGCACCTCCAGCGCATCGTCGGTGATGGTGAGGGCCATGCCGTTGTCCTTGGCGAACTTCGCCACGAAGTGGCGGGCCAGCGGGCCGATGTCCTGGCGGCGTTCGCGCAGCGGCGGCAGGTGGATGGTCACCACGTTGATGCGGAAATAGAGGTCGGCGCGGAACTTGCCGTGGCCGACCGCCTCTTCCAGGTTCAGGTTGGTCGCGCAGATCAGGCGCACGTCGGTCTTGATGGTCTTCGACCCGCCGACCCGCTCGAACTCCTGCTCCTGCAACACGCGCAGCAGCTTGGCCTGGAAGTTGGGGGAGATGTCGCCGATCTCGTCCAGGAACAGGGTACCGCCGGACGCCAGCTCGAACCGGCCCTTGTGGTCCTTCTGGGCGCCGGTGAAGGAGCCCTTTTCGTGGCCGAACAGTTCGGATTCCAGCAGCGATTCGGGCAGCGCGGCGCAGTTCACGCGGATGAAGGGCGCGTCCTTGCGCGGCGACATGTTGTGGATGGCGCGCGCGATCAGCTCCTTGCCCGTGCCGCTCTCGCCCCGGATCAGGACGGTGGACTTGAAGGATGCGACCCGGTGCACCTGGGCCATCACCTCCAGCATGTTGGGGCTGGTGCAGACCACGTCGTTGATCGGGCCGACGGGGGCTTTCAATTCCTTCTGCATGCGGAAGGTTTCCCGCATCATGAAGCGCCGCTCCTCGGCCACCGTGCGGTGCAGGCGCACCGTTTGGCCGATCAGGTTGGCGACCATGGTCAGGAAGCGCACGTCGCTGCCGAAATGGCCCTGCGGCCCTTCGTCGGAAATGCGGTCGATGGTCAGGACGCCGACCACGGTGCCGGCCGCCTTGATCGGCACGCCGACCAGCGAGGCCACCTGTTCGTCCAGGTCGTCGCGGCCGGTGCGGTTGAGGAACAGCGGCTCCTCGGCCAGATTGGGAATGACGGTGGGCATGCCGGTCTTCAGGATGCGGCCGGTGATGCCCTCGCCCTCGCGGAATTCGGTCTGGGCAACCGCCTCGTTCGACATGCCGTTGGCGGCGACGAGGCGCAGCACGTTATCCTCGCCCAGCAGATAGACGCGGCCACGGTGCATTTGCAGCTGGTAGGCCAGCGCACGCAGCACTTCCCGCAGGGTCTGCTGGAGATCGAGGGAGGAACCCAGGATCTTGCTGACCTCGTAAATCGTCAGCAGTTCCAGGTTCGACGTGGACTGACGCGATGCACCCGGCATGCTCAACACCCCTAGCTCATCCGGGAAACCGATCCGTGACGCTGGATTGCGTCCCGTCTGCAGGTCCCCGGCGCGGCGCCTGAACCTTTCCTCCCGGGTGGGGTGCGCGCTCGTTCGTCATCGGCGCTCTTGACCACCGATCCGCCCGCGTCCGGCCGCCGTCACAGCTGGTTCGTTCGACGGATGATCGAAAGTGTCGGCAACATTGCACGGAAAGGCAAGCCCTTTTGCATAGAATTTATCGCGCTGCACAATGACTTTCGGCTGAGGCAGGACGCCGCGTCCCCCTTGTGCGCGTTGGTGTTTTCGCGCTGGGCGCGTTAATAACTGACCAGTCAGTTATTTTTGGAGCGGCGATTTTTTTGGGAGGCGGCCATGGCCGTCGATGAGTCCGCCAAGGACCCTGCCACTCCGCGTTGGCGCCGCCGCAAGGAGGCCCGGCCGCAGGAAATTGTGGAAGCCGCGCTGGAAGTCTTCGCCGAGCGTGGTTTCGCGGCGGCGCGGCTGGACGACGTGGCATCGCGCGCCGGGGTCAGCAAGGGCACGCTCTATCTCTACTTCCCGAACAAGGAGGAGCTGTTCAAGGCGGTGGTCCGCGCCGCCATCGTGCCGAATCTGGAACTGGCCGAACGCATGCTGGCGGAGTCGCAGGGGCCGAGCTTCGCGATCCTGGAGGCGCTGCTGACCGCCATCGCCGGGCGCATCCTGCGCTCGCGGGCCGCGGTGATCCCGAAGCTGATCATTGCGGAGGCCGGCAACTTCCCGGACCTCGCGCGCTTCTACTACAACGAGGTGATCCGGCGCGGCTTCGCGGTAATGGCCGCCGTGCTGGCGCGCGGCATCGGGCGCGGGGAGTTCCGGCCGGTGGACATCGACGCCACCGTGCGCCTGATCATCGCGCCCATGCTGATGAGCGCCCTATGGCGCTCCGCCTTCGAGGCGGTGGAGGGACGCCCGCTGGACGTGGCGGGGCTGGTGCGCACCCATCTGGACCATCTGCGCCGCGCGCTCGCTCCGGAGGAGGACGGGCCATGAGCTGGGTGTCGGAGACTCTGGCGGCGCTGGCGGTTGCGCTGGGGCTGGGCGCGGGGCCGGCGCCCATCGCGCACGGCTATGTGGAGGGGGAGTATCTGCGCATCGCGGCACCCGTGGCGGGGACGCTGGACGCGCTGTCGGTTTCGCGGGGAAACCGGGTGGCGGCGGGGGCGCCTCTGTTCGCGCTGGACCTGACCTCGGCGCGGGCGGAGCGGGAGCGGCTGGCGGCAGCGGCGGGGCAGGCGCGGGCGCAGCTGGCCGACCTGAAGAAGGGCAAGCGGCCGGAGGAGGTGGCGGTGATCGCCGCGCAGAAGGCGCAGGCCGAGGCAGCGCTGCGCTACTCCTCGGCGGAGATGGAGCGGCAGCAGACGCTGGTGGCCCGGCGGGTCAGTTCGGACGACCGGCTGGACGCGGCGCGCGCCGCGTTCGAACGGGACCGGGCGCGGCTGGCGGAGCTGACCGCGCAGCTGGTGGTGTCGAACCTGCCGGCGCGCGCCGACCAGCTGCGCGCGGCCGAGGACGCCGTGACCCAGGCGGAAGCGGCGCTGGCACAGGCGGAGAAGCGTCTTGCCGAGCTGGCACCGGTCGCACCCGCCGATGCGCTGGTCGAGGACACGCTGTTCAACCCCGGCGAATGGGTTCCGGCCGGGTCGCCGGTGGTGTCGCTGCTGCCGCCGGGGAACGCGAAGCTGGTGCTGTTCGTGCCGGAACCGTTGATGAACCGGGTCAAGCCGGACGGGGTGCTGACCGTGCGGTGCGACGGCTGTCCGGCGGGGCTGACCGCGCGGGTCACCTATGTGTCGCCGCGCGCCGAATACACGCCGCCGGTCATCTACAGCGTCGGCAGCCGGGAAAAGCTGGTGTTCCGGGTGGAGGCGCGGCCGGAGGGGGATGTTGTGCTCAATCCGGGGCTGCCGGTGGATGTGGAGCTGGCGCCATGAGCCGGCGTGGTTGCAACGGGCCCCCACCCCGGCCCTCCCCCACCTTGCGGCGGGGGAGGGAGAAGAACCTGCCCCCGCCGCAAGGTGGGGGAAGGAGGGGCCCACGCGAAGCGTGGGAGGAAGGGGGCTCGTGGCCGGCGCTCAAATCAGGGAGTGAACCATGACCCCCGCCATCGATGTGCATGGCCTCGTCAAGCGGTTCGGCGCGAAGACGGTGGTGGACGACTTTTCCATCCGGGTCGAAGCGGGGCAGATTTACGGCTTCCTGGGGCCGAACGGGTCCGGGAAGACGACGACCATCCGCATGCTGTGCGGGCTGCTGACCCCGGACGCGGGGGAGGGGAGGTGCCTCGGCCTCGACATCCGCACGGAGAGCGCCGCCATCAAGCGGCAGGTCGGCTACATGACCCAGAAGTTCAGCTTCTGGGAGGATTTGAGCATCGCCGAGAATCTGGACTTCGTCGCCCGCATGTACGGGCTGCCCGACCGCAAGCGGCGGGTGGCCGGGGCGCTGGACCGGCTGGGGCTGGCCAACCGGCGGGCGCAGCTGGCCGGGGAGCTGTCGGGCGGGTGGAAGCAGCGCCTCGCCCTGGCCGCCTGCATCCTGCACGAGCCGAAGCTGCTGCTGCTCGACGAGCCGACGGCCGGCGTGGACCCCAAGGCCCGGCGCGAATTCTGGGACGAGATCCACCATCTGGCCCACGACGGGCTGACCGTGTTGGTCAGCACCCATTACATGGACGAGGCCGAGCGCTGCCACGCGATCGCCTACCTCGCCTACGGCAAGCTGATGACGCAAGGACCGGTGGACGCGGTGATCGCGCGCTCGGGCCTTGTCACGCGGGAGGTGAGCGGGCCGGATTTGGGGCGGATTGCCGACGCGCTTCAGGCCGCGCCGGGGGTGGAGATGGTCGCCGCCTTCGGTGCGCGGCTGCACGTCAGCGGCCCGGATGGGGCGGCGTTGGATGCGGCGTTACGCCCCTGGGC
Organism: Azospirillum soli; assembly: GCF_017876165.1. Lineage (GTDB taxonomy): Bacteria > Pseudomonadota > Alphaproteobacteria > Azospirillales > Azospirillaceae > Azospirillum > Azospirillum soli. The sequence continues at coordinate 287,937 of NZ_JAGINQ010000003.1, read as the reverse complement.
CGCAGAGGCCGGCGTGCGCGTGGAGGCGACCGAGCCGACGCTGGAGGACGTCTTCATCCACCTGATGAACCGCAGCACGGACAATTTCCAATGAGCGGCGGGGCTATTACCTTTCCAAATGAAAAACCCCCGCTCCGTCGCCGGAACGGGGGCCGTTCAATGTCGCCCGAGGCGGCGTTACTCGATGCCGGCCGAGGTCACGCCGGTGTTCTTGTTCCACTTCAGCGTCAGCTTGGAGATCTTGCAGAGGTCCAGGTTCTCCCACACGGCGGTCTCGCCGTCGTCGTAGGCGACCTTCATGTCCCACTTGCAGGTCTTCTCGGCCTTGTCGAAGCTGACCTCGAAGTATTCGCCGTCCTCCAGGGTGTCGCGGCCAAGGATGTCTTCATCCCAGCTGTTGTTCTTCGACTCGCTGACGTAGATGTGCTTCAGGGCGTAGCCGGTCTTGTTGACGATGGTGAAGTCCTGCTGGCCGGCCTGGGCCGCGCCATGGAACAGGAAAACGGCGGCAACGACGGCGGCACCCTTGGCGATGATGGCCTTCACGGGATATCTCCAAAAACAAAACGAATTTCGTACGGATGCTACGGATTGCAATTTGTTTTTGTCAAGGGACCGGTTTCCAATTCCATTACTTTGGTAAGCAATAAAAGATTGCCGGCATGAAATAATATATCTGGAGATTGGAGGGGAGGTGCCATGACCCGCTTTTCCTTCGCGCGCTTCGTCGCGGTGATGGTGAAGGAATTCATCCAAATGCGGCGTGACCGGCTGACCTTCGCGATGATGGTCGGGGTGCCGATCCTGCAACTGGTCCTGTTCGGTTTCGCCATCAACGCCGACCCCAAGCGGCTGCCGACTGCCGTGCTGACCGCCGACGAAAGCGCCTTTTCCCGCACGCTGGTCGCGGCCATGGTGAATTCCGGCTATTTCGACGTGACCCGCGCGGCGCTGGGCGAGGCGGAGCTGAACCGCCTGCTGGCGGAGGGGGAGGTGCAGTTCGCCGTCACCATCCCGGCCGGCTTCGCCCGCGACCTGCAACGTGGGGCGCGGCCGGTGCTGCTGGTGGAGGCCGACGCCACCGACCCGGCCGCCACCAGCAACGCGCTGTCGGCGCTGACCACCATCGCGCGCCAGGCGCTCGACCCGGAACTGACCGGGCCGCTGCGGCACCTGCGCTCCACCCCCGATCCGATCGAGCTGCGCGTCCATCGCCGGTACAATCCGGAGGGCATCACCCAGTACAACGTCGTGCCCGGCCTGATGGGGGTGGTGCTGACCATGACCATGGTGATGATGACCGCGCTGGCCGTCACCCGTGAGCGCGAACGCGGGACCATGGAAAACCTGCTGGCCATGCCGGTCCGCCCGTTCGAGGTGATGCTGGGCAAGATCGTGCCCTTCATCCTGATCGGCTACGTGCAGGTGGTCATCATCGTTCTGGCGGCGCGGCTGCTGTTCGGCGTGCCCATCGTCGGCAGTCTGGCGCTGCTGTCCGCCGTGCTGATCCTGTTCATCGCGGCCAATCTGGCGGTGGGCTTCACCTTCTCCACCGTGGCCAAGAACCAGTTGCAGGCCATGCAGATGTCCTTCTTCTTCTTTTTGCCGTCGATGCTGCTGTCGGGCTTCATGTTCCCGTTCCGGGGCATGCCCAGCTGGGCGCAGGCGGTGGGGGAATTGCTGCCGCTGACCCATTTCCTGCGGATCGTGCGCGGCATCCTGCTGAAGGGCAACGGCCCGGCGGAGATCGCGGGCGAGGTGGCGGCCCTGCTGGTGTTCCTGGCGGTGGTCACGGTGGTGGCGCTGAAACGCTACCGCCAGACGCTGGATTGACGGCTTTCCGGGACGCATTATGGCGTGACGTGAACTGCGGACAGGAACGCTCCCGACATGTCGATGCCCGAAACGCCGCTTGCGGCGCTTGAAGAGACCGAAGGATGGATCGAGACCGCGGAGGGGCGCCTCTTCGCGAAGATCTGGACGCCGGACGCTCCCGAGGCCCGTCACGCCGCGCCGATTATGCTGTTTCACGATTCCCTCGGCTGCGTCGATCTGTGGCGCGGTTTCCCCCGGCGGCTGGCCGCGGCGACGGTGCGGCGCGTCCTGGCCTACGACCGGCTCGGCTTCGGGCGCTCCGATCCGCATCCGGGGCGGCTGGAGTTCGACTTCATCCGCCTGGAGGCGGAGCGCATCGTCCCGCTGTTGTGCGAGCGGCTCGGCACCGCCGACTTCGTGGCCTGCGGGCACAGCGTCGGCGGCGGCATGGCCGTCGAAACCGCCGCGCGGTTCCAGACGGAGTGCCGCGCGCTGGTGACGATCGCCGCCCAGGCCTTCGTCGAGGACAAGACGCTGGCGGGGATTCGCGACGCGCAGCGCGATTTCCAGGATCCCGCCAATCTGGCGAAGCTGGCGCGATACCACGGCGACAAGGCCCGATGGGTCGTGGACTCCTGGATCAACAAGTGGCTGGCGCCGGAATTCGCGGATTGGACTCTGGACAAGCCTGCGGCGGCGGTGCGTTGCCCGGTGCTCGCCATCCATGGCGAATGGGACGAGTACGGCTCCCACGAGCATCCCCGGCGCATCGCCGCGGGACGCGGGACCGCGCACATCCTCCCGGAAACCGGGCATGTGCCGCATCGGGAGCGGGAGGCGCTTCTGACCGAGGTGATCGGCGACTTCCTGAAGGAAAAGCTCTCCGAAGCCGGGCCGGTGCGGGCGGAGGGTTAACGCGGAAGACCGTGTGACATCAGCGTAAGCCTCACTTTTCGTTAATCATCATTCGCTTTACTCGATTCCATCAGTCGCGATGGGGGGATCGATGCGGCGCTTGGTGGTCGGGATGCTGGTGGCGGGTGCGGTCGTCGCTGGTCTGGCGGGAGACGCCGACGCCCAGCCCCGGAAGAAGAAGCCGGCACCCCCCGCCCCCAATTCCATTCCCTGGAGCCAGGTGAGCGGCCCGTCCATCGGTCCGGCGGAGTCCATCGGCGGTTACGCCGCCGGCTGCGTCACCGGCGCGCGGCCGCTGGCCGGCGAAGGCGTCGGTTATCAGGTCATCCGGATGTCGCGCCAGCGCTACTACGGCCATCCGGAACTGGTCGATTACCTGAAGGATTTCGGGCGCAAGGTCGCCGCCGCCGGGCTCGGCACCGCGCTGATCGGCGACATGGGGCAGGCGCGCGGCGGGCCGATGAGTTTCGGCCACGCCAGCCACCAGTCCGGGCTGGACGCCGACGTGTGGCTGCGCCTGGACCTGCCTCCGACGGGACGTCACGGGCGCGAGAGCCTGGAAGAGGTCAAGTATGTGGACTACGGCCGGGTGCGCGTGACCGCCGACTGGTCCGAGAAACAGGCGCAGATGATCCGCATCGCCGCCAGCGACCCGCGCGTGGCCCGCATCTTCATCAACCCGGCCATCAAGCTCGCCATGTGCCGGCACGACTGGCCGAACCGCGATTTCCTGCGCAAGCTGCGTCCCTGGCACGGCCATGACGGGCACATGCACGTCCGCCTGAGCTGCCCCGCCAACAGCCCGCAATGCGAGGACCAGCGCGATCTGCCGGACGGCGACGGCTGCGGCAGCGAGCTGGAGTCGTGGCTCGACTCGGTCTACCCGGTGGTCGAGAGGCACAACGGGAAGCCGCAGCCGCGCTACGTCAGCATGCCGGCCGCCTGCCAGCCGGTTTTGCGCGCCGCCGGAACGCGTGTCGCGGCGGCCGACGGCAACGTTTCCGGGAAAGCGATGCGCTGACATGTCGCGCACTTTGCTCTTGCATGCAATTAAGGCCTGATTAACCTAATGGACCGAATTTTTCTCTCGTTTGGCGAGGCGGATTGCGTCTCGGCAACCGAAAGAACATTTCGTCCGGCGGGGCAGGCACGATGGCGATGACCGAAAAGCGCGACGGTGCGGGCGCTCCGCACATCAGCCTCAAGACGCGGATGAAGGCCTGGTGGGAGGGCTACGACCTTTCCGGCCTGAAGGGCAAGGCGGGTGAAGACGGGGCGCACCCGTGTGTTCAGCAGCCGCAGCAACCCGCGCAAGGACCCGGCATGAACCGCTGGGGCAAGCCGCTGTGGACCGCCACCCGCATCGAGGTGGCCGAGAAGCTGTGGGGCGAGGGCTTCAACACGCCCGGCGGGTCCGACCACATTCCCTATCTGGTGAAGCCGCTGGGCCTGAACCCGGCGATGAGCGTGCTGGACCTGTCCGCCGGCCTCGGCGGCACCAGCCGCACCATGGCCAGCAAGTACGGCTGCTGGGTCACCGGGTTGGAGGCGTCGGAACTGCTGGCCAAGGAGGGGATGATCCGCTCCTTCAAGGAAGGGCTGGAGAAGAAGGCACCGATCGAGACTTACGACCCGGAGCAGTTCAGCTATCCCAAGCGCGTGGATGCCATCGTCTACAAGGAAGGCATGTTCTCGGTCCGCGACAAGGACCAGATGTTCGACGGGATGGAACTGGCCCTGAAGCCGCGCGGCCATGTGCTGATGACCGACTACATCGTCGAGCCGGCGACCGCCGGGGCCAAGGCGATCCAGGTCTGGTGCGACAAGGAGCCGATGAAGCCGCATCTGTGGACCAAGGACCAGATGGCCAACGGATTCGCCCAGCGGAATCTGGACCTGCGCATCGCCGAGGACATCACGGACACGCACCGCGGCCTGATCCTGGTGGCGATCCAGGGCTTGGTCGAGCATTTGGAAAAGCACCACATGGACCATGACACCAAGCTGGCCGTGATGGAGGAGGTGGAGATGTGGGTGCGCCGCGTCGCCGCCATCGAAGCCGGGCTGAAGGTCTACCGTTTCTACGCGCTGAAGCCGGCGGAGTAAGCCGATTCAAACCACCTTGCGAATGCAACCTCTATCCGTTGACACCGGGGGTGCGCCGCACTATGGTGCGCGCCTTCGATCGAGCCGCCGACCGACCAGGATGAAGAATTATGAAGATCGTTAACTCTCTGAAGTCGATGAAGACGCGCCACAAGGCCTGCCGCGTGATCCGCCGCAAGGGCCGCGTCTACGTCATCAACAAGCAGAACCCGCGCTTCAAGGCCCGCCAGGGCTGAGACCGGAGAAGCGGCCGGGCGTCAATCCGGCCGCCGAATCATCGGGTTTCTCGCAAGAGCCGCGCCTTTCGGGCGCGGCTCTTGCGTTTTGACGACTCCGCGCCGACTTGTCTCTCTCCCGTCCCCGGTGGTACCACTGGAACCGGAACGCCTCCGGAACCAATCGGGGCAAAGAACGAGGGAGGACGGCCGGTCATGAAGATGCCCGTGCCCGACAGCGGCGTCATCGCCCGCCGCCGCGAGATCGTCAGCGCGCTGCGCGCCATCGTGCCCGGCGAGGGCGTGATCGTCGATGAAAGCGAACTGCGCGCCTACGAATGCGACGGGCTGACCGCCTATCGCCAGCTGCCCATGGTCGTCGTGCTGCCCAGCACGGTGGAGCAGGTGAGCCAAGTGCTCAAGACCTGCAAGGAGATGGGCGTCAAGGTCGTGCCGCGCGGGGCCGGAACCTCGCTGTCCGGCGGGGCGCTGCCGCTGGCCGACGGTGTGCTGCTGGGCATGGGCAAGTTCAACCGCATCCTCGACATCGACTTCGCGAATCGCTGCGTGGTGACCCAGCCGGGGGTGACGAACCTCGGCATCTCCAACGCGGTGGCGCATGAGGGCTTCTATTACGCCCCCGACCCCAGCAGCCAGATCGCCTGCACCATCGGCGGCAACATCGCCGAGAATTCCGGCGGCGTGCACTGCCTGAAATACGGGCTGACCACGAACAACGTGCTGGGGCTGGAGATGGTGCTGATGGACGGCACCATCCTGCGACTCGGCGGCAAGCAGCTGGACCAGGGCGGCTACGACCTGATGGGCGTCATCACCGGGTCGGAAGGGCTGCTGGGCGTGGTGACCGAGGTCACGGTGCGCATCCTGCGCAAGCCGGCAACCGCCCGCGCCGTGCTGATCGGCTTCCCGACCAGCGAGCAGGCCGGCAATTGCGTGGCCGCCATCATCGCGGCGGGCATCATCCCCGGCGGCATGGAGATGATGGACAAGCCGGCCATCCACGCGGCGGAGGATTTCGTCCACGCCGGCTATCCGCTGGATGTCGAGGCCCTGCTGATCGTGGAGCTGGACGGTCCGGCGGCCGAGGTGGATCACCTGATTGAGCGCGTCGCCGAGATCGCCAACGCGGAAGGGGCCTGCTACTCGCGCGTCTCGACCTCGGAGGAGGAGCGGCTGTCCTTCTGGGCCGGGCGCAAGGCGGCCTTCCCGGCGGTGGGGCGAATCAGCCCTGATTACTATTGCATGGACGGCACGATCCCGCGCAAGGCGCTGCCGCTGGTGCTCCAGCGCATGCAGGAGATGTCGGACAAGCACGGGCTGCGAGTCGCCAACGTCTTCCACGCGGGTGACGGGAACCTGCACCCTCTCATTCTTTATGATGCCAACAAGCCGGGCGAGCTGGAGCGGGCGGAGGAGTTCGGCAACGACATCCTGCGCCTGTGCGTCGAGGTCGGCGGCGTGCTGACCGGCGAGCATGGCGTGGGCGTGGAGAAGCGCGACCTGATGAACGACCAGTTCGATCAGGTCGATCTGGAGCAGCAGCAGCGCATCAAGTGCGCCTTCGACCCCGAAGGTCTGCTGAACCCCGGCAAGGTGTTCCCGACGCTGCACCGCTGTGCGGAGTTGGGGCGGTTGCACGTCCACAAGGGGGAACTGCGCTTCCCCGACATTCCGCGTTTCTGAGGGGCCGGGCATGACCGAGACCACTTTCAAGCCCGAAACGGCCGCGCAGGCCGCCGAGGCGGTGCGCTGGGCCTTGTCGGAAGGCGAGCCGCTGGACGTTGTCGGCACCGGGTCCAAGCGGACCTTGGGGCGACCGATGCAGACGGCCTACACGCTGGACCTGTCGGGCCTGAACGGCGTCGTCGCGTACGAGCCGGAAGAGTTGGTGCTGACCGCCAAGGCCGGCACGCCGATGGCCGTGATCCTGCCGATGCTGGAGGAACGGCGGCAGCAGCTGGCCTTCGAACCGCAGGATTTGGGGGCTCTGTTCGGGCAGCCGGCGGGGCAGGGGACGCTGGGCGGCGTGCTCGCCTGCGGGCTGGCCGGGCCGCGCCGGATCAGCGCCGGCTCGGCGCGCGACCACGCGCTGGGGATCGAGGGCGTCAACGGGCGCGGCGAGGTCTACAAGGGCGGCGGCAAAGTGGTGAAGAACGTCACGGGCTATGACGTGCCCAAGCTGATGGCCGGGTCATTCGGGACGCTGACTGCACTGACCGAGGTGACGGTGAAGGTGCTGCCGGCGCCGGAGGACACGCGCACGCTGGTGCTGGCCGGGCGCGACGACGCGGCAGCGGTCGAGGCGCTGACGCGGGCGATGCAGAGCCCCTATGAGGTGTCGGGCGCGGCGCATCTGCCGGCGGGCGTGGCGGCCCGGTCGGGCGTGCGCGCGGTTGCCGGGGCAGGGGCGGCGGTGACTCTGGTGCGGTTGGAGGGCTTCGGCCCTTCCGTGGCGGCGCGCGTCGCGGCACTGAAGGAGGAGTTGGGCGCGGACGCCGTGCTGGAGCGGGACGACTCGCTGGCGGTGTGGAAAGAGATTCGCGATGTGACGGCTTTTGCGGGTGAGCGCGAGCGGCACATCTGGAAGCTCTCCGTTCCGCCTGCCGACGGGCCGAAGGTCGCCTCGGCCATCCGCGACGTGACCGACGCCGATCTCTTTTTCGATTGGGGCGGCGGCTTGATCTGGGTGGCGGTGGTGCCCAATTCGGGCTCCTCCGATGCCGTGCGGCGCGTTCTGAACGGCTCCGGGCACGCCACGCTGGTGCGGGCGCCGGAGGACGTGCGCGCCTCGGCCGACGTGTTTCAGCCGCTTTCCGAACCGTTGATGGCGCTGAGCCGCCGCGTGAAGGAAAGCTTCGATCCTCGCGGCATTCTCAGCCCCGGCCGCATGTACGCGGGGGTGTGAGGGATCCATGCAGACGAATTTTTCGCTCGCCCAACTCGCCGACGCCGACTACCGGGATTCCGAGTCCATCCTGCGCAAGTGCGTGCATTGCGGCTTCTGCACGGCGACCTGTCCGACCTACGTCCTGCTCGGCGACGAGCTGGACAGCCCGCGCGGCCGCATCTACCAGATCAAGGGCATGCTGGAGAAGGGCGGGCCGCCGACCGACCAGCAGGTCAAGCACATCGACCGTTGCCTGTCCTGCCTGTCCTGCATGACGACCTGTCCGTCGGGCGTGCACTACATGCACTTGGTCGATCACGCCCGCGCCCACATCGAGACGACTCACGCCCGCCACCCGGCCGACCGGGCGATCCGCGAGCTGCTGGCCCGCCTGCTGCCGAACCCGAAGCTGTTCCGGCTGGCGCTGCTCGGTGCCTGGATTGGCAAGCCGTTCGGCGGGCTGATGCCGGGGCGGCTGCGGGCTCTGCTGGACCTCGCGCCGAAGGCGGTGCCGGGGCCAAGTTGGAGCGACCGGCCGGGGGTGCATCCGGCGGAGGGCGTGCGGACGAAGCGCGTCGCGCTGCTGATCGGCTGCGCGCAGCAGGTGCTGGCCCCGCAGATCAACGAGGCGACCATCCGCCTGCTGAACCGCCACGGGGTCGAGGTGGTGGTGGCGAAGGGGGCGGACTGCTGCGGCGCGCTGACCCATCACATGGGCAAGCAGGAGTTGGGGCACGCCTCGGCGAAGAAAACCATCGACGCCTGGATTGGTGAGATGGACGGGGCCAATGGCGACAATGGGGGGCTGGACGCCATCATCATCAACGCGTCGGGCTGCGGCACCGCCGTAAAGGACTATGGGCACGTCTTCCGCGAGGACGCGGAGTATGCGGAGAAGGCCAAGCGCGTGGCCGCCATCACGAGGGATGTGACCGAGTTCCTGACGGAGATCGGCCTGACCGAACCGGTGGTCGAGACGGGGCAGGCCATCGCCTATCACTCCGCCTGTTCGATGCAGCACGGCCAGCGCATCAAGGATCCGCCGCGCAACCTGCTGCGCGCGGCCGGGTTCCAGGTGCGGGAGATCCCGGAAGGGCACATCTGCTGCGGGTCGGCGGGCACCTACAACATGCTCCAGCCGGAAATCGCCGTGCAGCTGCGCGACCGCAAGGTCCGCAACATTGAGAGCACGAAGGCGGAGGCCATCGCGGCGGGGAACCTTGGCTGCATCACGCAGATCGGGTCCGGGACGGGCTTGCCCATCGTGCACACGGTCGAACTGCTGGACTGGGCGACCGGCGGGCCGATGCCGGACGCGCTGAAGGGCAACCCGGCCTTCACCGACGCGCGGTCGCGGGGCGGGGTGGCGCAGGCGGCGGAGTAGTGGGGTTTTGGTCCACAGATGAACACAGATAAACACAGATGATTTTTGATGGGCTCGCCCAGGTCCATGTCTGCCGGGATGGTCGGCCCCAATCATAAGTCTCTGTGTTTATCTGTGTTCATCTGTGGACAGAATTCGCACCTTCGCACCGTTTGAATTTCCGCAAGGAACCGCTACGTTGGCGCTGAAAGCAACGGCGGGGCGCAGCGTGGACGGCAGTTACGGGATCGGGCGGCGGCTGTCGGCCTGGGGGGTGCACGCCTTCACCGCCAGCGGGGTGGTGCTGGGGCTGCTGGCGCTGCTCGCGGCGGTCGGCGGGGACGCGAAGGCGTGCCTCGGCTGGCTGGGGCTGGCGCTGGTGGTGGACGGGGTGGACGGCACGCTGGCCCGCCGCGCCTCGGTGAAGGAGGTGCTGCCGGGCATCGACGGGTCGGTGCTGGACCTCGTCATCGACTATCTGACCTATGTGGTCGTGCCGGCGGTGTTCCTGTACCGCTTCGGCCTGTTCCCGACCGGATTCGGCATCCCGCTGGCGGCGTGGGTGCTGATGACCTCGCTCTACTGCTTTTCCAACACGGGCATGAAGAGCGGCGACAACTATTTCGTCGGCTTCCCGGCGATCTGGAACGTCGTCGCGCTGTATCTGTGGATTTTGGATCTCGACCCGTGGATCAACACCGCCGTCGTGCTGGTGCTGGGGGTGCTGACCTTCTCCACCGTGAAGTTCCTGCATCCGTTCCGCGTACGCAAGATGATGCACCTGAACATCGCGGTCAGCGCGGCGTGGCTGGCGTCCAGCGCCGCGCTGGTCGTCCTGCACCCGGATCGGCCCGACGTGGCCTGGGCCGTGTGGCTGGCGAGCGGTGTCTATTACGTGGCGGTCTGCGCGTGGCGGACGCTGCGGGGGGACGCGCGCGGCTAATCGGGGGTATCTGGCGAGGAGCGGCGGCGGTCGCTGCCCTGCCAGGGCCAGTGGCCCTTGATCTCCACCTCCAGCGAGAAGCTGAGGAAGGTGCGGATCAGGACGATCAGGCCGAGCGCCGCGATGCTTTGAATATCCAGCGGTGCGGCCACCGTCCCGATGATGTCCGCCGCCACCAGCAGCTCCAGGCCGAGGAGAATGCCCCGGCCGAGAGCCGCGCGGTAGCGCTCGTACGCGGCCGACCATCCGATCCCGGAGGAATATCCGTCGCGCAGGAAGCGCGCCGTGGCGATCAGCGCGCCAAGGATGATGACCGTGATTCCCGCCGCCTCAGCGCTGACCTTGGCCGCTTCGGCGACTGGGCCGAGCATGGCCGACAGTCCGCTGTCGGTCGTCACTGCTTGGCGTCTTGGGCCTTGCGCTCGATGGCGCTGCCGGCGTCCTGCATCATCTGGCCGGCCTTGGCGCCGATGTCCTTGGTCGCTTCGCCGACGCGCTCGGCCGTCTGGTCGATGGCGCGCCCGATCTCCTGCCCCGCCTTCTCGGCGGTCTGCTGATCGTCGCAGGCGGACAGGATGGGAAGGGCGAGAAGAGCCGCTACGGCGGCGGCGCGTGTCCAGGTCTGTCGAAGCATCGTGTCCCTCTTCCAATCATGGATCGGAAGGGAAACGCGCGCCGCGATCGATTGTGCCATGCATGGGAGTTTGCGGCCGGCGCTGGTGGGCGCCGGCCACGATGCCGAGGACCCTTAGAACTGGTCCTCGCTGAGGGCCATGACCGTGCGGTGGGCGGTCAGGGTCGGCAGCAGCAGGGCCGGGGCCTGGGCCAGGATCTGCTCCGCGTAGAAGCGGGCGGTCACCAGCTTGGCCTCCAGGAAGGGAGCGTTGGAGCCGGGCTGGCGCAGGCCCTCCAGAGCCTTGGCGGCGGAGAGCGCCAGCATCCAGCCGCCGGCCACCGTGCCCCAGAGCTTCAGGTAGCTGACCGCACCCGCCGCCACGGCGCGCAGGTCGCCGTCTCCTTGCGTCTTCACCACCCAGGCGACGGCCTGCTCCAGCGCGTCGAGGCCGGCAGCGAGGTTGGTGCGGATCGCCTCGACATCGTCGCCGGGGATTTTCTCCAGGTCGGCGACGGTGGCGCGCATCTCGGCGATGAAGGCGCGGGCGGACTCGCCGCCGTCGCGGCCGGTCTTGCGGAAGGCGAGGTCGTTGGCGTGGATGCCGTTGGTGCCTTCGTAGATCGGGGTGATGCGGGCGTCGCGGTAATGCTGGGCGGCCCCCGTCTCCTCGATGAAGCCCATGCCGCCGTGGATCTGCACGCCGGTCGAGGCGACGTCGCAGCCGATGTCGGTCGACCAGGCTTTCACGATGGGCGTCAGGATGTCCACGCGCGCCGTGGCGGCGGCGCGAACGGCCGCGTCCTCATGGTGGCGGGAGATGTCCAGCTGCGTGCCGGCGTAGAGCGCCAGCGCGCGGGCGGCTTCCGTCTTGGACCGCATGTCGAGCAGCATGCGGCGCACGTCCGGGTGGCGGATGATGGCGACCGGGGCGCCCTTCGCCTCGGCGAGGTCGCGGGACTGCACGCGCCCCTTGGCGTAGTCGCGGGCCTGCTGGTAGGCGCGCTCGGCGATCGCCACGCCCTGGATGCCGACGCCCAGGCGGGCGTTGTTCATCATGGTGAACATGTATTCGATGCCGCGATTCTCCTCGCCGACGAGGAAGCCGACGGCGCCGCCGTTGTCGCCGAAGGCCATGACGGCGGTCGGGCTCGCCATGATGCCCAGCTTGTGCTCCAGGCTGGCGCAGCGCAGGTCGTTGCGCTCGCCCGGCGTGCCGTCTGCCTTGGGCAGGAACTTCGGCACGATGAACAGGCTGATGCCCTTGATGCCCGCCGGGGCGTCGGGCAGGCGCGCCAGGACCAGATGGACGATGTTGTCCGTCAGGTCATGCTCGCCGTAGGTGATGAAGATCTTCTGGCCGGTGATGCGGTAGGTGCCATCGTCCGCCCGGACTGCCCGCGTGCGCACGGCGGCGAGGTCGGATCCCGCCTGCGGCTCCGTCAGGTTCATGGTGCCGGTCCACTCGCCGGAAATCATCTTCGGCAGGTAGAGGGCCTTCTGCTCCGCGCTGGCGTGCTCGGTCAGCAGGTCGACGGCGCCCTGGGTCAGCAGCGGGCACAGGCCGAAGGACAGGTTGGACGCCTGCCACATCTCGTTCACCGCGAATGCCACCGTCCAGGGCAGTCCCTGGCCGCCGTAGTCCGGCTCGAACGGCAGGCTGTTCCAGCCGCTCTCGGTGAACTGGCCATAGGCCTCCTTCCAGCCGGTCGGCGTGCGGACGACGCCGTTCTCCAGCTTCGAGCCTTCCTTGTCGCCGACCCGGTTCAGCGGCGCCAGCACGCCCGAGGCGAACTTGCCGGCTTCCTCCAGCACGGCGTCCACCAGATCGGGGGCGGCCGTTTCGCAGTTCGGCAGGGATGCCACCTTGTCGAGGCCGACCACCTCGTTCAGGACGAAGCGCAGATCATCGACCGGAGCGGTGTAGGGGATCATGGATGGAGCGGCCTCCCGGGACCTGTTGTTGGTTGTGGCGTTTGGGTTTGGTTTACGTGCACGTCAACATACCGCACCGAATGGCGCAAGGCGAGTGTCGGCGATGCCGCAGCATGGCGGATGTTGGCATCGCAGTTGCAATGGATATGGCGTGCCGCCCAGAGGGACCGTCCCATGACCATCACCACCGCCTTTGCCCGTCAGGCCGAAACCGCCGCCCAGCAGGCCAAAAACCTGCGCGGACCGGCCCACGTCGAGGCCGCGGTCCGCAACGCCAGCGCCAAGACGGGGGTCGATTTTTCCTACCTCATGGAAAAAGCTGCCGTGGAGAGCGGGTTCCGGACGGACGTAAAGTCCTCCTCCTCCTCGGCGACGGGCCTTTACCAGTTCATCGACAGCACGTGGCTGAACACGGTGAAGGAGCATGGTGCGGACCACGGGCTGGGCAAGTACGCGGCGGCGATCAAGACGCGGGGCGATGGGCGGCCCTACGTCGCCGACCCGGAAATGAAGCAGGAGATCCTCAATCTGCGCAAGGATCCCAACGTCTCCGCCCTGATGGCGGCGGAGTTCGCCCGCGACAACAAGGAGTATCTGGAAGAGAACGTCGGGGGCCGCATCGGCTCGACCGAGCTGTATCTCGCCCACTTCCTGGGGGCCGGCGGTGCGTCGAAGTTCCTGAACGCCATGCACGACGACCCGAACCGTCAGGCAAAGGAACTGTTCCCGGACGCGGCTTCCTCCAACAAGGCGGTCTTCTACGACAAGGAAACCGGCCGGCCGAAGTCGCTGAAGGACATCTACGACCGCTTCGCCTCCAAGTTCGCGGAGAATCCCTACGCCGAGTTCGCCCCGGCGCAGACGGTGGTCGACCGGGTCAGCAAGCAGGACATGCCGGACGGCTTCACCACCCAGGTGCCGTCCATCCCGCAGAAGGCGCTGAACGGCACGCCGCTGTCGATCTATCAGGTGCTGGCGCTGAACGCGCTGGAAACGCCGGACGAGGTGGACAGCGTGACCGGCAAGCCGGCCCGCCCGCGTGACGAGGAACGCCGCCGCGTCCGCGACGAACCGGTGCGCACGGAACAGAACGACCAGACGGCCCTCGGGCTTGGACTGGGTCTGGGCAAGGCGCTGGGCACCAGCACGGGCACCGGCGCGATCCCGGCGCCGTAATTCCTTAAGGACGGTTTTTCCGACTTTGCCGTGTGAATGGCTGATCCGCGCTTTCCGCAATCTTTCCATCGTCATTCCCGCGCAGGCGGGAATCCAGGTCGAACAAGCGCTTGGGCGTGAACCTTCTGGATCCCCGCCTGCGCGGGGATGACGAAGAGGGGAGGTGGTTGCCGGTCGGAATTGGCCAGGTCTTCCCTCAACAGCCCAGCCGGGCACACGCATCATCAGCGATGGCCTGGAAGACCTTGCGGTCGCCGGGCATCAGCGCGTCGGCGGTCATGGTGCGCTGAGCCTCGAACCGCAGGCCGGCGCGGCGGGCCTCGGCGGCGGTGCCCCAGAAGGCGGCGGTGCCCCGGCGGAACTCCGGGATCTCCAGCGGGGCGTTCAGGCGGGCCTCGCGCAACACGTTGGACAGATCGAAATCGACGCATCGGCGCCGGCCGTCGGGGCCGGTCAGGCGGATCCAGGCGTGGAACTGGAAGGCTTCGGCCTCCTGCCGCTCCTGGGCCGGATCGGGAATGCGCAGGTCGGCGCGCGCCGCCGGGTAGCCGATCCAGCGCCGCCGCCCGGTGCGGAAGGCGACGCGCCCCAGCGCCACCTCGGCCCGACCGCAGCCGAGCGCTTCCAGGACCAGGGCCCCGGCGAAGGCGAAATACTGGCAGCCGCCCATCTGGTGGACGTGGACCAGTTCCCGGTGCAGCGGGTGGGCGGTGACGGCGTCGGTCAGCGCGCGGCGGATGCGCTCCTGCTCCGGCGTGAGGGCGCCGGACGGCGGTGCCGTCTCAACCTCGCCCAGCATCAGGCGCATCCACGACGACATCGCCAACAGCATTCCGTGCCCCACATCGCAACCTCTACTGTGGCTCAAACAGAGGGCCGTGCATATGGTTGCGTGCGGGGTGTCCTGGCTATGTGGCGGGCTTACGCCGCCCGCATCTCCTGCAGGAAGCGGGTCACCTGGGCGCGCAGGGTGTCCGACACCTGGGTCATGCCGGCGGAGGCTTCGGACACGCCCTGCATGCGGTCGCGTGTGGTCCCGGCGGCGTTGCGGACCGAGGCCACGTCCTGGCTGATGGCCTGGGCGCCTTCCGCCGTCTCGCCGATGGAGCGGGCGATCTCGCCGGTGGCGGCCTCCTGCTCCTCCACGGCGGCGGCGACGTTGGTGGAGATGCCGTCGATCTGCTCGATGATGCCGCGAATGTCCTCAATGGCCTTGGCGGCGGCGTCGGTCACGTCGCGCATGGCGCCGATCTGGGTGGTGATGTCCTCGGTCGCCTTGGCGGTCTGGGCGGCGAGATTCTTCACCTCGGTCGCCACCACGGCGAAGCCCTTGCCGGCCTCGCCCGCGCGGGCGGCCTCGATGGTGGCGTTCAGCGCCAGCAGGTTGGTCTGGCCGGCGATGGCGTGGATCAGGCCGACGATCTCGCCGA
Source organism: Azospirillum soli (assembly GCF_017876165.1). Classification (GTDB taxonomy): domain Bacteria; phylum Pseudomonadota; class Alphaproteobacteria; order Azospirillales; family Azospirillaceae; genus Azospirillum; species Azospirillum soli. The sequence goes on along the minus strand of NZ_JAGINQ010000003.1, from coordinate 272,518 downwards.
TGCGGTCGGCGGCGCTGACCAGATCGCGGACGGTGCGGGTGGTTTCCTCCGCGCGGTCGCGGGCCTGACGGCTGACCTGGGTGGCGTTGTCCACCAGACGGCCGATGTCGGCGATGGAGGAGGACAGCTGCCCCGAGGCGCTGGCCACCGACTGGGCGTTGGCGGCGGTCTGGCCGACGATGGCCTGGGCGCTGGTCGCCTCGCGGCTGATCGCCTCGGTCGCCTGGGTGGTGTGGGACACGGCCTCCTGCACGGTGTGCGAGGCGCCGGCAACCTGATCGGCCAGCGCCATGATCTCCCGCTCGAAGGCGTCGGCGAGCCGCTGCTGGCGGGTGATGACGGTCCAGGTGACCATCGGGCCGGCGTAGTTGCCGTTGCGGTCGCGGATGGCGCTGACGCGCTGGTCGATCCACTCCTCGCCGAGGCGGAAACGCAGCACGTGCGGCAGGTTGGCCGGGTCGGTGATGCGGGCGCGCGGGCCGGCCGGGTTGCGGTGGAAGGTGTCGATGGACTGGCCGAGAATCTGATCGGGGCGGACGGGCAGGGCGCCGGAGACGCGTTCGAACGTCTCGCGCACCGCCTTGTTCAGATAGGTGATCTTGCCGTCACGGTCGGCGATCATGACGCTCATCGGCATGTCCTCGACCATCTGGCGCAGGGTGAAGGCCTGGGCCACGGCGTCGCGCAGGTTGGCGAGTGCTGCGTTGATGCGCGACAGCTCGTCCTTGCCGTGGGCGGGCGGGACGGTCACGTCGGTGTCGCCCTCGGCGATGCGGCCGATGATGTCGGCGGCCTCGGCGACCGGGCGGGCGATGGAGCGGGCGATCAGGAAGATCAGCAGGCCCATCAGCAGCACGACGGCACCGGCTGAGCCGATGGTGACCTTGGCCTCGTGCGTGAACAGCGCGTCCACGTCGTCCACATAGACGCCGGTCCCGACGACCCAACCCCAGGGGGCGAAGCCCTGCACGTAGCTGACCTTGCGCACCGGCGCTTCGGAGCCGGGCTTCGGCCACATGTAGTCCACCCAGCCGGCGCCCTGGGCCTTCACCACGTTCAGGAATTCCTGAAAGAACGGCTTTCCGGTGGGGTCCGTCAGGCCGAGGACGTTGGTGTTGTCCATGGACGGCTTGATCGGGTGCATCACCATCAGGCCGGACAGGTCGTTGATCCAGAAATACTCGTTCCCGGCGTAGCGCATGGACGCGATGGCCTGCATCGCCGCGCGCTTGGCGTCGGCCTCCGGCAGGGCGCCGGACGCGGCCTGCTTTTGGAAGTGGCCGGCGATTCCGACCGCCGTTTCGGTCAGGTTCTTCAGCTTGGCCCGGCTGAGGTCGTCGAGGTTGCTGCGTGTGTTGCCCAGCTGGATCGCCACCGTGGCGGCCAACCCGACCGCGACGACCGCGATCAACAGAAAGAGACGATGCGCGATGCGCAGAGAGGCGATGCCCATGCCGGTCCCCGGTCCTGAAACAACCCTTCAAATGATAAGGGTTTAGGGTGTGACTTATCGCCCACGCACGCGGGCGCGTCAATTTGCGCAAAATTTTTTTTGAATGGGGTGACAAGTGCGCGGGGGCACGCGGCCCCCGTCGCAGATCCCGTTATTGTCCCCGGCGGCCTTACGGCAGCATCTTGCCGGGGTTCAGCAGGCCCTTGGGGTCCAGCGTGGCCTTCATGGCGCGCAGCAGGTCGAACTCCACCGGGCTCTTGATGGACGGCATCTCGTCCTTCTTGAAGCGGCCGACGCCGTGTTCGGCGGAGATGGAGCCGTCCAGGTCGGCGATGACCTCGTTCACCACATGGCAGATCTCGTCCCAGCGGGCGAGATAGGCGGCGGTGTCGGCGCCCTCCGGCTGGGACAGGTTGAAGTGGATGTTGCCGTCGCCGACATGGCCGAACGGGGTCGGGCGGATGCCGGGGCAGGCGGCGGTCACGGCGGCCTCGGCGCGCTCGATGAACTCGGCGACGCGGGAGACGGGGACGGACACGTCGTTCTTGATGGAGCCGCCCTCGAACTTCTGCGCCTCCACGATGGCCTCGCGGATGAACCACAGCTGGTTGGCCTGCGTTTCCGACTGGGCCAGCGTGGCGTCGGTGGCGAGTTCGGCCTCGAACGCCTCGCCCAGCGCCGCCTCGACGTTCTCGCGGAAGGCGTCGGACTGGGTGCCGGTGGTCAGCTCGGTCAGGACGTACCAGGGCGACGGTTCGGACAGCGGGTCGATGGTGCCGGCGACGTGCTTCAGAGCGAACTCCAGGCAGCGGCGCGACATCAGCTCAAACGCGGCGACCGCGTCGCCCGACGCCTCGCGCAGCTTGGCGAGCAGTTCGATGGCAGCGGCCGGGCTCGGCACCGCGATGAAGGCGGTTTCCGACTGGCGCGGGCGCGGGTAGAGCTTCAGCACGGCGGCGGTGACGATGCCCAACGTGCCTTCGGCCCCGATGAACAGGTGCTTCAGGTCGTAGCCGGTGTTGTTCTTGCGCAGCGAGCGCAGGCCGTTCCAGACGCGACCGTCGGCCAGCACCACCTCCAGCCCCAGCACGAGGTCGCGCATGTTGCCGTAGCGCAGCACGTTCATGCCGCCGGCGTTGGTGGAGATCAGCCCGCCGATCTGGCAAGTGCCCTCCGCGCCCAGGCTCATGGGCAGCAGGCGGTCCTTGTCCTTGGCGGCCTCCTGCGCGGTCTTCAGCACGACGCCGGCCTCGGCCGTCATGGTGTAGTTGAGCGGGTCGATGGAGCGGATTTTGTTCATCCGCGACAGGCTGAGCACGATCTCGCGCCCTTCCTCGTACGGGATGGAGCCGCCGACGAGGCTGGTGTTGCCGCCCTGCGGGACGATGGGGATGCCGGCCTCGGCGCAGATCCTGACGACCGCTGCGACCTCCTCGGTGTTGGCCGGGCGGACCACCGCCGGGCTGTTGCCCTTGAAGCGCCCGCGCCATTCCGACAGGTAGGGGGCCATGTCCTCGGGCGTGGTGAGGATGCCGTTCGGGCCGACGACGGCGCGGATCTGGTCGAGGACGATGGAGACGGCGGCGGTCATGGGCGGGCGTCCGGGGCTGATGGGCGAAAATGGAAAAGGTGATACCCGCAGGTTGGGGCGAGCGCCAGAGAAACCCAACCCGCGGCGTTATCCTCTGGGAGCCGCCGCCCGGCGCAGACGGTCGTTGATGGCGACGCCAAGCCCCTCGTCCGGGATCGGCATCACGGCAATGGCGCGGGCACCCTCCTGGTCGAGCTGGCGGAGGTGGGCGAACAGGTTGGCCGCTGCTTCGTTCAGGTCGCCCTGCGGGCTGAGGTTCAGGCGAGCCTTGCCGCCGCGCATGAAGCGGTCGGGGCCGAACGTCAGGAAGGCTTCGTCGTCCTCGGCGTTGGTGGCGTTCAGGCGCACGGCGGCGTTGGGGGCGTAGTGGCTTTCCAACTGGCCGGGGGACTTCGGCGCGGTCGGATCCCCGGCGGAGATTTGGATCGGGCCGATCAGCTGCTCGATCTCCTCGCGCAGAACGGCGCCGGGGCGGAGCAGGACGGGAACAGCGCCGGTCAGGTCGAGAACGGTGGATTCCAGGCCGACCGGGCATTTGCCGCCGGCCACCACCATGCGGATGCGGTCGCCCAGGCTCTCGATGACGTGGTGCGGCGTGGTCGGGCTGACGGCGCCGGAGCGGTTGGCGCTGGGCGCGGCGACGGGACGGCCGGCGGCCTTCAGCAGGGCTTGCCCGACCGGGTGGTTGGGCACGCGCACGGCGACGCTGTCGAGACCGGCGGAGACCAGCAGCGACAGGCCGGCCTCCGGGCGGCGCGGCAGAACCAGGGTCAGCGGGCCGGGCCAGAACTGCTGGGCCAGCTCCACCGCGCGGTCGTCGAAGACGGCGACGGCCTGTCCGGCCTCCAGGTCGGGGACGTGGATGATCAGCGGGTTGAACTGCGGACGGCCCTTGGCGGCGAAGATCGCGGCCACGGCGCGGTCGTTGGTGGCGTCGCCGCCCAGGCCGTAGACGGTCTCGGTCGGGAAGGCGACCAGATCGCCGTCGCGCAGGGCTTCACCCGCGCGGGCAAGGCCCTGCGGGGTGGTCGGAACGATGTCGGGGTGTTTTTCGGTCACGGTCTGTTTTGTAGCGGGTCCGGTGATGAAGTCAATCCACGCGGTTGCGCCGGCCACGCTCCAGGTTTATGACGGGCATGCGCGGATAACAACCAGATGATGGGTGTGGGCATGGCGGGCAAGGTCTTCACCGTGGCGCAGCAGAAGGGCGGGGCCGGCAAGACCACTTTGGTCGCCCATCTCGCCATCGCTTGGGCGCAGCTTGGCCGCTCGGTTGCCACGGTGGACATCGACCCGCAGGGCAGCCTGACCCGCTGGCACGAGGTGCGCAGCGAGGCCACCGGCGGGGAGCCGGGCTTCACCCACGTCCAGATCACCGGCTGGCGCACCCAGGCCGAGGTGGAGCGGCTGGCCCGCGATCATGAGGTGGTGGTGATCGATAGCCCGCCGCACGCGCAGACCGAGGCGCGCATCGCCGTGCGCGCCGCCAGCCTCGTCATCGCGCCGGTGCAGCCGAGCCCGATGGACCTGTGGGCGGTGCAGCCGACGCTGGACCTCGCCGCCCAGGAGAAGCGCCGGCTGCTGCTGGTGTTGAACCGGGTGCCGCCGCGCGCCAAGATCGCCGACGAGCTGGTGGGCAGGGTGCGGGAGCTGGTCGACCCGCCCGCCGTGGACATTGCGGAGGCGCAGATCGGCAACCGCACGGCCTATGCCGGCACGCTGCTGACCGGCCTGTCCGTGACGGAAGCCGCCCGCAAGTCGCAGGCGGCCATCGAAATGCAGGCGCTGGCCGAGGAGATTCTCGGCCGCGCCGGCTGAGCCGAGTTAACTGAACCAGATCTGGAACATCAGGCGGTCGCGGTCCTTCGGCGCGATGGCCTTGTGGTAGCAGGACGTGTCCTCCAGGAAGCCGGTGCCGGCCGGACCCTCGATCACCATCATGCGATCGCGGCCGTAGCGGGCGAGGACTTCCCGTTCCGTCGTGTTGGCGGAGCCCAGCAGCATCCGGATCGACTTGCCGCTGTGCGAGCCACGGATCAACGCGTGCGCGCCGGCCCCCTCGTTCACATCGGTCAGGTAGAAGGCGGCCGAGCAGAAGTGGAAGTCGTGCACGTCGAAGTGCCAGTCGATGGTCTGGCCGAGGCGCCGCCGCTCGGCGTCCGACACGTCGGTGACGAAGCTCCAGAACAGGCGCGGGATGGTCTTCCTGGGCTTGTAGCCGAGAAAAGCGGTGACCGCGTCCAGAATGGCCGGGTCGCGGCAGACGCGGCGGATGGCGGTGCACTCCATCGGGTCCGGCGCCATGGCCAGCACCACCGGCGTGCCGTCCGACAACCGGCCGCTGCGCACGTCCTCCTTGCGGAACAGCCGCTCGCTGCCACGGGTGCGGATGGGCGTGGTTTCCGCGAAGTCCACGATCTCCTGCACCAGGGAGGGCGGGAGGTCGAAGCCGAAGGCCACCGAATCCCGCTTCAGCGCGGCGACGGCGTCGTTGGTCCGCACGCTGGGGAACAGGGTGGCCGGCAGGATCATGGTCGGCGGGGGAGGCCAGGACGGACGTCGCAGGCTGGGCGCCAGACGCCGAATGGCGCTGTAGCCGCGACGGACCGTTTCGAAACGGCCGAGGGCGTAGTGAAGCTCACCGGCGGCCAGCCGCCGGGCGATGTTTGCGACATCCATGTTCGAGTGTCCTTCGCCAGAACGACAGAGCGCGACGGGCTCGGTTCGACGAAGGCAAATTTATGAGAAACATGCTTTACTATGAAACTGTTCTTCGGGCTTACGATATCGGAAGTCGGGAATATCCTGGGGGGATGAGTCTTTCGGTTGGCACATTTCCGAACGGAAGGTGTTTAAGCCGTTGTGGAAACAACGGCCCGTTGCGCCATGTACGGATCAATCGTCCCGCCGAGCGCCTCCGCGCGCACCGATACCCGATTATCCTCCTTGCCGGACGCCGCATCGCCGGTCCTCTGCGCGCCGCTGCGCCGGGAGGAACTGCGCGATCTGGTCCGCACGCAGCGCGCCCTGGTCCGCGCGCGCGGCCAAGCCGTCGTGCGCGAAGGTGACCGGGCCGACCGCTTCTTCGTGCTGAACAGCGGGGCGGTCGCCTTGCAGCGCTCGCTGCCGGACGGGCGGCGTCAGGTGCTCGACTTCCTCTGGCGGGGCGACGTGATCGGAGTCGGCGACGGGGAGCGTTTCGGCTACGACGCGCTGACGCTCGCCGACACGGCGCTGTGCACGGTCAGCCGCCCGGATCTGGAGCGGTTGACGGAGGATTATCCGGAACTGGCGACCCGTCTCGCCCGCATCGGCTCGGAGCGGCTGACCCACGCCTTCGACCGCATGACCCTGCTGGGCCGATTATCGGCGGAGGAGAAGCTGGCGTCCTTCCTGCTGGAACTGTCGGAGCGGCAGGGCCGCTGCAGCGGCCGGTCCAACCCCGTGTGGGTGCCCATGTCCGCGACGGACATCGCCGATTATCTGGGTCTGCGCGTGGAAACGGTCAGCCGCCGCACCTCGGCCTTTCAGAAGAAGGGCCTGATCCGCCGCGTCGAATCGCACCGGATCGCCCTGCTCGATCCCGCCGCGTTGCGCGAGGTCGCCGAAGGCGGGGAGGGGGACGAGGACTGAGCCGCTCTCCCTCCCCATGGACTTCGCCTTACAGCGCCTGGACCGCCTTCAGCACGGCGTCCACATGGCCGGTGACCTTCACCTTGCGCCAGACGTTGCGGACGATGCCGTCCTTGTCGATCAGGAAGGTGGCGCGCTCCAGACCCATGTACTTGCGGCCGTACATGCTCTTTTCCACCCACACGCCGTAGGCCTCGGCCACGCCGGTCTCCTTGTCGGAGGCGAGGGTGAAGGGCAGCTCGTACTTGGCCTTGAACTTGTCGTGGCTGGCGACGCTGTCCTTGGAGACGCCGATCACCACCGCGTCAACGCCGGTGAAATTGGGGAACTGGTCGCGGAAGCCGCAGGCCTCCGACGTGCAGCCCGAGGTGTCGTCCTTCGGGTAGAAGTACAGCACCACCGGCTTGCCCTTCAGGGCCGACAGCGTGACGCTGCCGCCGCCGTCGGTCGGCATGGTGAAGTCCGGGGCGGGGGTTCCGATCTCGACGCTCATGGGAGTCTTGCTTCTTCGTTGGTCTCGGGGGGAGGCAGCTTGGACGCCGGCTCCTCGACCAAGGCGACGAAATGGCGATGGGCGCGGGCGGCGATGGCCCGGATTCTGGCGTCGAGCGCCGCGAAGTCAACCGCCGGTTCCTCATCCGGGAAGGCGGCGCGCGAGAGACCTGCCAGCAGCGTCGGCGACACCTGACCGGGGTCGAGCACGCCGGCCGTGGTCAACCGCAGGAACCCCTGGACCCGGCGCCACAGCCGCAGGGTCGCGACCAGCTCGTCCGCCACGTCGCGGTCGAGCAGCCCGGCGGCCCCGGCATTGCCGATGGCGATCGCCGTTCCGATGGACAGGATCTTCGGGTGGTCGTGGCCGTGGCGGAGCTGGAGGTATTGGGCGGTGAACTCGATGTCGATCAGGCCGCCGCGCGCGTACTTGATGTCCCAGATGTTGCCGGTGCCGAACTCCTTGTCGATGCGGCGGCGCATGTCGGCCACGTCCCACAGCGTCTTGTCCGGGTCGCGCGGACCGGTCAGCACGGCGCGCATGGCCGACTCGACCTTGGCGGTCAGCGCCGGGTCACCGCCGATGACGCGGGCGCGGGTCAGGGCCATGTGCTCCCACGTCCAGGCGTCCTTGGCCTGATACTTGGTGAAGGATTCGAGCGAGGTGGCGAGCGGCCCGGCGTTGCCGGACGGGCGCAGCCGCATGTCCACCTCGTAGAGGCGCCCATCGGCCATCGGCGCGGTGATGGCGTTGGTCAGGCGCTGCGTCAGCTTGATGTAATACTCGTTGGGGGCCAGCGCCTTGGCGCCGTCGGACATCCTCGCCTCGGGCGGGGCTTCGTAGACCACGATCAGGTCGATGTCGGAGGTGATGGTCAGCTGGCGGCTGCCCAGCTTGCCCATGGCGACCACCACCCAGGCGCCGCCGGGCACACGACCGTGGCGGGCGGCGAACTCCTGCTCCACGCGGGTGGCCAGCTCGGGGACGACCACGTCGGCGAGGTCGGCCAGGAAGGGGCCGCAGCGGTCGCCGTCGGTGATGCCGCGCAGGATGTGGGCACCGGCGCGGAAGCGCTGGTCGTTGGTCCAGCGGCGCGACAGGGTCAGCACATCCTCGAAATCGCGGGCGTCGGCGATGACGCGCTGGTATTCGGCGCGCAGGCCCTCGCGGTCCGGCAGCGGGTCGAAGAAGTCGGGGGAGATGACGGCGTCGAGCAGCGACGGGTTGCGCGACAGCGTCTCGGCCAGCTGCGGCGCCGTGCCCATGATCTCCGCCACCAGGGCCAGCAGCCAGGGGTTGGCGATGAACAGCGAGAACAGCCCGACGCCGGCCGGCAGGCGGCCGAGGAAATTGTCGAACTTCACCAGCGCCTCGTCCGGGGCGGGCGTCTTGGCGAGTTCGGCGAGCATCGCCGGGACCAGTTCGGTCAGCAGCTCCCGCGCGCGGCCGGAGCGGGTGGAGCGGTAGCGGCCCCGGTGCCAGGTGGACACGACGGAGATGACCCGGCTGGGGTCCTGATAGCCCATGCCCCGCAACGTCTCGACCGTGCCGGGGTCGTCATCGGTGCCGGTGAAGACGAGGTTGCCGGGGCCGGACAGACTGGGCGCCTCCTCGAACAGTTCGGCGTAGCGGTCCTCGACGCGGCCGAGCTGGGCCAGCAGATCGGTGCGGAACGCCTCCGCGTCGTCGTAGCCGAGGAAGGTTGCCAGATGGGCCACGCCCTGGTCGTCAGCCGGGATCTGGTGGGTCTGGCGGTCGTCGGTCATCTGGATGCGGTGTTCGACCCGGCGCAGGAAGCGGTAGGCTTCCTCCAGCTCGACGACCGCCGCTTCGGGAACGCGGCCGACCGCGCACAGCGCCTTGTTCGCGAGCAGGGTGGGGGCGATGCGCAGGCGGGTGTCGCGCCCGCCGAAGATCAGCTGCTGGGTCTGGGCGAAGAACTCGATCTCGCGGATGCCGCCGCGCCCGACCTTGATATCGTGGCCGTTCACCGTCACTTCACGGTGGCCCTTGTGGGCGTTGATCTGGCGCTTGATCGAGTGGATGTCCTGAATGGCCGCGAAGTCCAGGTGACGGCGCCACACGAACGGTTCCAGGAAGCGCAGGAAATGGGCACCCGCGTCGGGATCACCGGCGATGGGCCGGGCCTTGATCATGGCCGCGCGCTCCCAGTTCTGGCCGACGCTGCCGTAATAAATTTCGGCGGCGGAGACGGAAACGGCCAGCGGCGTGGCTCCCGGATCGGGGCGCAGGCGCAGGTCGGTGCGGAAGACGTAGCCGTCCTTGGTGCGTTCATCCATAATGCGCACGAGATCGCGCGCGATACGGATGAACGTGCGGGCGAGGTTGTCCGGCTGGGGTGTCTGCACGACGATGTCGTCGTACAGGACGATCAGGTCGATATCGCTGGAATAGTTGAGTTCGCGCGCACCCAGTTTACCCATGGCAAGCACGATCAGACCCGACCCGACCCACGGTCGCTGCGGATCCGGCAGCGTCAGCGTGCCCGCCTCCGCCGCGCGGCGCAGCAGGTGGTTCGACGCCAGCCGCACCGACGTTTCCGCGATGTCGGACAGCGCGCCGGTGACCTGTTCCAGCACCCACGCGTTTGCGATGTCGGCCATGCCGATCAGCAGGGCGGCGCGGCGCTTGGCGATGCGCAAGGCCGTCATCAGCCGGTCCATGTTGCGCTCGTCCCCGTATTCGGCGTCCAGCGTCCGGATCAGGTCGGCGAAGGCGTCGTCGTATCCGTCCGTCACCACGCGCCGCACGAAGGGAAGCTCGCGCGTCAGGATCTGGCCGAGGTACGGGCTGTTGCCGCAGACCGCGTCGAGCAGCGCGCGGCCTTCGGGGGAGGCGGCGTATGCCTCGGCCCAGTCGCGGAGGTCTTCAGGGGCATTGGCCGCCTCCTGGCGCCAGCGTTCCAGGCCCCTTTCGGCCAGGGCGGGATCGAACGGCTTCGGCAACGCGGCGGTCGGCATGATGGTGATTGTCCCTGCACGAGGAGTGGGCAAAAACTTGCGCGATGGGCAGGCGTTGGTCAACGGTGATGGTGTCGTCTCATTCCGTCCCTGCGGAGTGTCGCCCTTGCTTCCCTCGTCATCCCCGCGAAGGCGGGGATCCAGGGCCATTCGTGGACCTGTCGGGATGCCCTGGATCCCCGCCTTCGCGGGGATGACGGTGAACAGTTGCCGTTGCTCTTCGATCACCCCAGACGGGAAAGGGAACAGGGGGCGGGCCCGTTGATTCGGCGCACGGCAAAGATCCTGGCCTGGACGGCGGCCGGCGCGGTCGTCGTGGTGGGGGCCTCGGGCGGGCTGCTCGCGTGGCGGCTGGCGCAGGGGCCGATCGCGCTCGACCCGCTGACCCCCTATGTCGAGAAGGCGCTGAGCGATCCGCAGGGGCGCTACACGGTCGATGTCGGCGATCTGGTCATCTCCTGGGTCGATGAGGAGGAAAGCGACGGGTTGACCCGGCTCGACCTGCGGGCGCTGCGGGTCCGCGCGGTCAACGCCGAGGGGACGGAGCTGGCGGCGGTGCCGGAGCTGGGCGTCGGCTTCTCGGTGCGGGAGCTGTTCCGGGGGCGGCTGTCGCCGACGCGGCTGGAGCTGATCCGCCCGCGCCTCCAGATTCTGCGCCGCGCCGACGGCAGCCTCGATTTCGACGTGCGCGCGGGCGCGATCCCCGACGAGCCCGAACCGCAGGAACCGGACGGCGGGCCGGACTTCGCGGGCGAGATCGTTGAGACCTTGCTCCAGCCGCCGGACGCGCAGCGCCCGCTCGGCCTGTTGCGGCGGCTGACCGTCACCGGGGCCGACCTGACGGTGGAAAACCGCATGCTGGGCCTGTCCTGGCACGCCAACGAGAGCGACATCGTCCTGACCCGCGACGAGCGGGGCATCACGGGTGGCGCCCGCCTCGCGCTCGATCTCGCGGGGCGGAGCACGCTCGTGGAGGCGTCCGGCTTCCACGCCATGGGCGACGCGACGACCAGCCTGTCCGCCCGCTTCGAAGGGCTGGAGCCGGCCTCGCTCGCCCAGATCGGGCCGGCGCTGGCGCCGCTCGCGGCGGTGACGGTGCCGGTCGGCGGCAGGCTGGACGCGACGCTGGACGCCCGGTTCGAACCGGTGCGCGTCGGTTTCGACCTGCATGGCGGGGCGGGCGCCGTGACCCTGCCCGAGTTGCGGCCGGAGCCCTACCGGATCGAGAGCATCCAGGCGCGCGGGTCGCTGGACGTCGTCGGCAAACGGGCGGCAGTGGAGCGGCTGGCGGTGGTGTCCGACGCGCTGAGCCTGTCCGGGCACGGCACCTTGACCGAGCAGGGAGACCGCCGCAGCGCGACCGCGCGCATCGAGGTGACGCGGGACGGGCACACGGCGGTGCTCGACCTTGACGGCGCGGAGACGGTGGGCAAGGGGGCGACGGTCAACGCCCGGCTGGCGGACTTCGTGCCGGCGAGTCTGGCCGGGTTGGCGCCGGCGCTGGCGCCGCTCGCGGCGGCGGCGGTGCCGCTGTCGGGCACGGCCAGCGTGGAGCTGGACCCGGATTACCAGCCGCACGCGGGGCGCGTCGATCTTCAAGCCGGGGCCGGGAGGATCGCGCATCCGGAGCTGTTCCCCGAGCCGGTGACCGTCGCGTCGGCCGCGCTGAGCGTGACGGGAGACCGGACGGCCGGGCGGCTGGACGTGGAACGGCTGGCGCTCGACCTCGGCGGGCCGACGCTGGAGGGCACGGCGCACGCGACCACGCCGGACGGGCGGCTGGCCGTGGAGGCCGCCGTGACCGCGCGCCATGTGCCGGTGGAGGCGCTGCGCCGCCTCTGGCCGCTGGGGGTGAGCCCCAACGCGCGGGAGTGGGTGACGGCCAACCTGTCGCACGGCGTGGTGCAGGAGGCGACGGCGACGGTCGGCCTTGCCGGGCCGCTGGACAATCTGGAGGCCATCGAGCCTGCGCATTTCCAAGCGACGATCCGGGGCGAGGACATAACGGTGGATTACTTCCACCCGCTGCCGGTCGTCACCGGGGCCGGGCTGGAGGCGGTCACCGACGGCAAGACCTTCACCATCCAGACGAAAGGCGGGCGCATCGGCGACGTGACGCTGGGCGACGGGACGGTGGTCATCAGCGGTCTGGACATCGGCCAGGAGCATATGGACATCCGGATCCCGGTGCGCGGGCCGGTGCGCACCATCCTGACCGTGCTGGACAGCCCGCCGCTGGGCTACCCGAGCCGCCTCGACCTCGACCCGAAGAAGACGCAGGGCACGGCCGACGCGCAGCTGCATTTCCAGTTTCCGCTGCTGGCCGACCTGAAGGTGGAGGACCTGAACCTCGACGTCACCGCGAAGATGCGCGGGGTCGGGGTGGAGAAGGTCGCCGCCGGCCTGAATGCCACGGACGGCGACTTGTCGCTGGCGCTCGACATGAACGCCATGTCGATCAAGGGTAACACCAAGCTGGACGGCGTTCCCGTCGCCATCGACTGGAAGGAGCAGTTCAACTCCACCGCCAAGGGGCCGCGCACGCGCATCACGGTGAAGGGCGACATCGACGCCAAGGACCTGCGCAGCCACGGCATCGACCTTCAGGAATACGTGACGGGGCCGCTGGGGGCGGACGTGCTGTTCACCATCGACCAGCGCAAGCGCTTCGCCCTGACCGCCGGGATGAACCTGGAGAAGACCCACCTGTCCATCCCCGAACTGGGCTGGGAGAAGAAGCCGGGCGTGCCCGGTTCCGGCAAGTTGGCGCTGGAGTTCCAGAAGGACCGCGTGACGCGCGTCACCGGGCTGACGGTCAGTGCCGGCGGCCTGAACGGTCAGGCGGTGGTGGAGCTGGCGCAGCCGACCATGGCGGTGTCGCGCGTGGTGGTGAACCAGCTGTCGGTCGGCCAGACGGACATCCGCGCCGACGTGACCGTGCGACCGGCAACCGCTCAAGGAGGGAAGATCGGGTACGCCGGGACCATCACCGGGCAGAGCCTGGACGCCCGCGCGCTGGCCGGCCGGGGCGACGGCCCGAAACCGCCGGAGCCCGAGGACGGCAAGGCAACGCCGCTCGACTTCACTGTCAAGCTGGGCCGCGTGGTGTTCGGGGACGGGCGGTATCTGTCGGAGGTGTCCGGCCAACTGAAGCGCGACGCCAAGTCCTGGACGAACCTGGACATCAACGCGCGGGCTGGACAGGACAGCACGCTGACCGTCCGCTACCAGCCGGGCGCCCAGGGCTTCCACGACGTGAGCATCGTCACCAACAACGCGGGCGAGGCGTTCCGCGCGCTGGACATCAACGACCGGGTCAAGGGCGGCAGCCTGCGCATCACCGGCCGCACGGTGGAGCCGCGCGCCGACGCCGCCATCGAGGGGACGGCGGAGCTGACCGACTACGCGCTGGTCGATCCGCCGGTGCTGGCGCGCATCCTGAACGCCATCTCGCCGGCCGGCTTCGCCGAGCTGATGGGCGGCGGCAAGGACATCCATTTCGGCCGCATGTCGGCCAAGTACCGCAAGGACGGGCGGCTGGTGACGCTGAAGGACCTGCGCACCTCCGGCTCGGCCCTCGGCCTGACGCTGGAGGGCGACGTGGACCTCGGCACCGACACGGCGAACCTGCGCGGCACCATCGTGCCGCTGTACGGGCTGAACCGCATCGTCGGTCAGATCCCGCTGCTCGGCGATCTGCTGAGCGGCGGCGAGGGGCAGGGGATTTTCAGCGCGACGTGGCGCGTGCAGGGTCCGCTGGGCGATCCGGATGTGTCGGTGAACCCGCTGGCCGTTCTGGCGCCGGGTTTCCTGCGGAACCTGTTCTTCCTGGGGGATGGAAAGACGGCGCCGAACGCAGCGCCGCCGCCCGATCCGAACATGCGGTAGGCCCCCGTACCGGGTCCCCATCCTAGCCTTCCCCCATGCCGCGCACGGGGGAAGGGGCTAAAATTCCCTCCCCCGCCGACAGGTGGGGGAGGGTTAGGGTGGGGGCTCGCGGGCCGGCGCTTTAGACGGCCTTCACCAGCGCATGGCGCTTCTTGCCGGCGCTGAGCTTGATGACGCCGTCGCCGTTCAGGTCGGCGACGGTGGCCTTCGCGGCCTCGTCGGCGATGGCCGCGTCGTTCATCTTGGCGCCGGCACCCTTGATGAGGCGGCGGGCCTCGCCCTTCGACGCGGCGAGGCCGGTCGAGACCAGCAGGTCAACCACGGGCAGACCGGCCTCAAGGTCGCCGCGCGGCACGTCGATGCTCGGCAGGCCCTCGGCGGCGGCACCCTGCTCGAAGGTGCGGCGGGCGGTCTCGGCGGCCTCCAGGGCGGCCTCCTCGCCGTGGGCGAGCTTGGTCACCTCGTGGGCCAGGATTTTCTTGGCCTCGTTGATCTCCGCACCCGGGAGCGCTTCCAGGCGCGCGACCTCGTCCAGAGGCAGCTCGGTGTAGAGGCGCAGGAAGCGGCCGACGTCGGCGTCCTCCGTGTTGCGCCAGTACTGCCAGAAATCGTAGGCGCTGAGCTTGTCGGCGGTCAGCCACACGGCTCCCGCCGCCGTCTTGCCCATCTTGGCGCCCGACGAGGTGGTCAGCAGCGGCGTCGTCAGGCCGAACAGCTCGGCGCCATCGGTGCGGCGGCCGAGTTCGACGCCGTTGATGATGTTGCCCCATTGGTCGGAGCCGCCCATCTGCAACGCGCACTTGTGGCGGCGGAACAGCTCCACGAAGTCGTAGGCCTGGAGGATCATGTAGTTGAATTCCAGGAACGTCAGCGGCTGCTCGCGCTCCAGCCGCAGCTTGACCGATTCGAAGGTCAGCATGCGGTTGATCGTGAAGTGCCGGCCGATGTCGCGCAGCAGCGGAATGTACTTCAGCTCGTCCAGCCAGTCGGCGTTGTTCACCATCACCGCGTCGGTCGGACCGTCCCCGAACGACAGGTAACGGCCGAAGATGCGCTTGATGCCCGCCATGTTGGCGTTGATGACCTCGTCCGTCAGCAGCTGGCGCGCCTCGTCCTTGCCCGACGGATCGCCGATCTTGGTGGTGCCGCCGCCCATCAGCACGATGGGCTTGTGGCCGGTCTTCTGCAGCCAGCGCAGCATCATGATCGGCAGCAGGCTGCCCACGTGCAGGCTGTCCGCCGTGCAGTCGAAGCCGATGTAGGCGACGACCGGACCCTTCGTCGCGCGCTCGTCGAGGGCGGCGAGGTCGGTGCACTGGTGGATGAAGCCGCGCTCTTGCAGCGTGCGAAGGAAATCCGATTTCAGCGTCGTCATGGCCGCGATCCGGCTGTCGTGGTAAGGTTCGGGGTCGCGTCTGTTAGCATGGAACGGCCGGCCCCACAATTCTCGGGGCCGTTTTCATTACGAGAAGGCAGCATCGCATGCACACCGTCGTCGGGCTGATGAGCGGCACCTCCATGGACGGCATCGACGCCGCGCTGGTCCTCACCGATGGCGAGGTTAGGGTCGAGCCGCAAGCCTTCGTCACCATTCCCTATGAGGACGGGTTCCGCGCGCGGCTGCGCTCCTGCCTCGGCGGCAAGGGGCCAGTGGAGGCGGTGGAGCGGGAGTTGACCGAGGTCCACGCCGACGCCGTGCGCCGCCTGCTGGTGGAGGCGGGCGTGGCGGCGCGGGACGTGGACCTGATCGGCTTCCACGGCCACACCATCCACCACGCGCCGGAGGAGCGCCGCACCTGGCAGATCGGCGACGGGGCGCATCTGGCGCGACTGACCGGCATCGCGGTCGTGAACGACTTCCGCACGGCCGACGTGCAGGCGGGCGGGCAAGGGGCGCCGCTGGTGCCGCTGTTCCACCGCGCGCTGGCCGAGGAACTGCCGCGCCCGCTCGCCGTGCTGAACGTCGGCGGGGTGGCGAACGTTACCTGGGTCGGGCGTGATGGAAACGTCATCGCCTGCGACACCGGGCCGGGCAACGCGCTGGTGGATGATTGGGTGCTGCAACGGAATGGCGCGCGGTATGATGCCGATGGTGCGCTGGCGGCGCGCGGGCGGGTGGATGCGGAGGCGCTGGCGGCGCTGCTCGACCATGCCTATTTCGACCGGCCGGCGCCCAAGTCGCTCGACCGCGACGCCTTCGATCCGGCGCCCGTGCAAAGCCTGTCGGTGGAGGATGGCGCGGCGACGCTGACCGCCTTCACGGCGTCGTCGGTGGCGCGTGTGGTGCCGCACCTGCCGGAAGCGCCGGTGCGCTGGCTCGTCTGCGGCGGCGGACGCTGCAACCGGACGCTGATGGGGATGCTGGCCGACCGGCTGGGCGTGCCCGTCGCCCCCGTGGAAGAGGTCGGCTGGAACGGCGATGCGCTGGAGGCGCAGGCCTTCGCCTATCTGGCGGTGCGCAGCCGCAAGGGCCTGCCGCTCAGCGTCCCGACCACCACGGGCGTGCCGGAACCGATGACCGGTGGGCGGTTCCACCCGGTGGGGTGAGAAGCCTTACGGCTGGCGCCGGGTGTGGTCGTCGCAGTTGGAGGATGTCCGGCACCAGCTGCCGAAAGCGCCGGCGAGGAACTCGCTTGGGGACGTGGATGTGCAGGCGGACAACGACAGCGCCGCGACCGCCGCGATGACCAGCGCGCGCAGGCTCATTCCGCCACCCTCACTCCACCACCGCCGCCGCGACCGGGTTGCCGAGCGCGCGATCCAGATAGTCGTCCACCTGCACCGCCAGATCGTCGGAGCGGTTGGCGAAGAAGTGGTTGGCGCCGGGGACCACGCGGTGGTCGATGCGGATGTCCTTCTGGTGCGAGAGCTTGGTCACCAGCTTGGTCACCGCCGCCTGGGGCACCAGCTCGTCCTTGTCGCCATGGATGATCAGGCCCGAGGAGGGGCAGGGCGCCAGGAAGGAGAAGTCGAAGAGGTTCGCGGGCGGGGAGACGGACACGAAGCCGTCGATCTCCGGCCGGCGCATCAGAAGCTGCATGCCGATCCAGGCCCCGAACGACACGCCGGCAATCCAGCACACCGGGGCGTTGGGGTTGTAGGTCTGAAGCCAGTCCAGCGCCGCTGCCGCGTCGGCCAGTTCGCCCTCGCCCTTGTCGTAGGTGCCCTGGCTGCGGCCGACACCCCGGAAATTGAAGCGCAGGGCCGAATAGCCGCGCTTCGTAAAGGACTGGAACAGGGTGAAGACCACCTTGTTGTTCATCGTCCCGTTGTGGTGAGGGTGCGGATGCAGCAGCAGGGCAACGGGCGCGTTGGGCGAGGTGCCGTGGGTGTAGCGGCCTTCGAGCCGGCCGGCCGGACCGTTGATGGTCACTTCAGGCATGGGGGCGACGATCCTGACGCGAACAAAGGTTGATCCGAACCACCGGAACGCCGGGGGGCGGCCGGCCCGGCAAGCGCGCGTGGTTGCCCATTGCAAAGCATGGATTTTTCGAACACAATTCTTGACCGTTTTGCTTGGTCATCTTATATGCGTCGACAGTCCTTAAGGGCAACCCGCGCGACCGGCGAGGCACGGGTCGGAGTTCCTTGCGAAAGATATTCTCCCTCGGCAGGAGGGCGGACTATACCACGGCGGGTGTTCTTGTGTTCAAGCATCTTCGCGAAGAGATCGACGGGATTATGGCGCGCGACCCGGCCGCGCGCTCGCGGGTGGAGGTGGCACTGTGCTATCCCGGCCTGCACGCCATCGTCCTGCACCGGATCGCCCATTATTGCTGGGATCGCGGCTGGAAGCTCGCCGCGCGCGTCGTGTCGCAGATCTCCCGCGCGCTGACCGGCATCGAAGTTCACCCCGGCGCCACCATCGGCCGCCGCTTCTTCATCGATCACGGCATGGGCGTCGTCATCGGCGAGACCGCCGAGATCGGTGACGATGTCATGCTGTATCATGGGGTTACGCTGGGCGGCACCTCGCTGCATCAGGGCAAGCGCCACCCGACGCTGGGGGACGGCGTGATCGTCGGCGCCGGGGCGAAGGTGCTGGGTGCCATTACGATTGGGGCCGGCGCGCGCGTCGGTGCCAACGCGGTCGTCGTCGCCGACGTGGCGCCGGGCGTCGCCGTGGTCGGCATCCCGGCCAAGGCCGTCACGCCGCGCGACCGGGCCGAGACTCAGAAATTCATGCCCTATGGCACGCCCTGCGGCGACATTCCCGACCCCGTGGCCCGCGCGCTGAACGGGCTGCTGGATCAGGTGTCCGCCCTGCGCCAGCGGGTTGAGGAATTGGAATCGGAGCGCGCCGACGCACCGCAAACCTTGAACACGAAGCCTCACAACACAATGCCTTTGAGCACGCCGGAGCCGGTGTCGGCCGATGGCGGCTCGATCAAGCCATGTTGACGGCATACCATTCGAAACACCATTGCGAGGCCGGGTTCCGCACCCATCGGGTCGGGCCGGGGAGAGAGAAGGGTAAGGAGGGATCAAGATGAGACTCAGCACCAAGGGACGCTATGCCGTCATGGCCATGGTCGATCTTGCCGCCACCAGCCAGGGAAGCCCCGTCGCTCTTGCCGACATCGCGGAACGCCAGGAAATCTCGCTGTCCTACCTGGAACAGCTGTTCGCCAAGCTGCGCAAGGGCGGTCTGGTGAAGAGCGTGCGCGGCCCCGGCGGCGGCTATCTGCTGGCCCACCCGGCCGACGCCACGCGCGTGTCCGACATCATCCTGGCGGTGGACGAGCCGATCCGCACGACCCGCTGCGCCAACGGCACGCCGCAGGGCTGCCGCACCAACCGCTCGCGCTGCCTGACCCACGACCTGTGGGAGGAGCTGGGCAACCAGATCCACATGTATCTCAGCTCCGTGACGGTGGCCGACGTGGTCGAGCGCCGCATCATCGGCACCAGCGGCCTGACCATCCGTCTTCCGCAGCCGGCCGGCGAGGGCGCCGCCGTCGCCGCCGAGTGAGCGGGTGGAGTGGGCTTAGAAGAGTGATCGTTTGGGTGTGAGCCGCGTCTATCTCGACCACAACGCGTCGGCGCCTCTGAAGCCGGAGGTCAAAGCGGCGATGGTCCAGGCTATGGACCTCGTCGGCAACCCGTCGTCGGTGCACGGTTTTGGCCGCACGGTGCGCCGCGCGGTCGAGGAGGCGCGCGCCCACGTCGCCGCGCTGGCCGGGGTGAAGCCGGCCCAGGTGCTGTTCACCGGCAGCGGCACGGAAGCCAACAATCTGGCGCTGCGCGGCTTTCCGGGGCGGCGCATCATCACCTCCGCCATTGAGCATGACTCGGTGCTGGCGGCGGCGCCGGACGCACTCCGCGTTCCCGCGGACCGCAACGGTGTCACCGATCTGGACGCGCTCGGCCGGTTGCTGGCCGAGGGGGAGGGGCCGGCGCTCGTCTCCCTGATGCTGGCGAACAACGAGACCGGGGTGATTCAGCCGGTGGCCGAAGCGGCGGCGCTGGCGCACGCGCACGGCGCGCTGTTCCATTGCGACGCCGTGCAGGCGGCCGGGCGGCTGCCGCTGAGCCTCGCTGAGTTGGGGGCCGACCTGATAACCCTGTCCGCGCACAAGATCGGTGGGCCGGCGGGCGTCGGCGCGCTGGTGATCGCCGAGGGGCTGGAGCCGGAGGCGCTGATCCGGGGCGGTGGGCAGGAGAAGCGCCGCCGCGCCGGCACGGAAAATGTTGTCGGGCTGGTCGGCTTCGGCGCCGCCGCTCGTCTGGCGCTGGAGGAACTGCCCGGCGCCGCGCGTCTTGCGGAATTGCGGGACGATTTGGAAACGCGCGCGCTGGCCGCCGTTCCGGGCGCCCGCGCCATGGGGGCGGCAAGCCCGCGTGTCGGCAACACAAGCTGCCTCGTGCTGCCCAGCGTGCCGGGGGAAACGCAGGTGATGGCGCTGGACCTCGCCGGGGTGGCGGTCAGCGCCGGGTCGGCCTGCTCCAGCGGCAAGGTGAAGCCCTCGCATGTGCTGGCCGCCATGGCCGAGGACACCGACACGGCCTCCTCGGCGATCCGCGTCAGCCTGGGTTGGGACAGTGACGCCGACGCGGTGGAACGCTTCGTCGCCGCCTGGACGGCGATGGCCCGGCGGCTGGTGCGGCAACCGGCGGCGTGACCCGAGTGCGCGGATCGGGAATCTTCGATTCGAACGTTGCGTCGCGGGGCGCTTCTGGGTATGACGCGCCCGGATGCCCGGCAAACGGCCTTGCGCCCGGTTTTTCGATTCGGTGCTTCGACGGACGGTGACCATGACCACTTCCGATTCCGGCCCGCCGGTTGCCCCCAAGGGGATCGCCGGTTCCATCGACGGCGATATGGAGCCGTGCTGGCTGTGCGGCCGGTCGGTGACGGCGCGCGCGCTGTTCTGCCATTCCTGCGGCGCGGTCCAGGCGCCGCGCCCGCTGGACCATTTCACCCGGCTGGGGCTGGAGCGCCGCTTCGACATCGAGCTGGAGGTGCTGAACCGCCAACACGCCGGCTTCTCCCGCGCGCTCGACCCGGAACGCTTCGCCGCCCGAGGCGCCCGCCAGCAGAGCAACGCCCGCGCCCAGCTGGACGCGCTGGCCGAGGCCCACGAGGCGCTGCGCGATCCGGTGAGCCGGGCGCGCTACCTGCTGGGGCTGCTCGGCGTGCCGGCGCAGGAGGCGGAGGAGGACGAGGAGGTGACAGCCCTGTCCGGCCAGCTGGCCGCCGCGCAGGATGTCGCGGCCATCGACCGGCTGGCCGCCGACGTCGGGCAGCGCATCGAGTCCTGCATCAAGTATCTTGCCATCGCCTTCCGCAACGGGCAGACCGACAACGCCGCGCGCATCCTCGCGCGGCTGGAGCAGCTGGAGGCCCTGTGCGCCGCGTCCCGTGCGCGCCGCGTCGAGCTGGCCCCAAAGACTCCTTAAGACAAGACGCTTTATTTACATCACCGCGATCACAACCAAGAGCCCGCAAGGGCGACGATCCCGCCAGGGACGACCACCAGGAGAGTACCCGATGCCCAAGATGACCTTCATCGAGCCCAACGGCACCCGCCACGAGGTGGACGCCCCGCTCGGCCTGTCCGTGCTGGAGGTCGCGCACAAGCACGGCCTGGATCTGGAAGGTGCCTGCGAGGGCTCGCTCGCCTGCTCGACCTGCCACATTGTCGTGGAGCCGGAGTGGTTCGACGTGCTGGCCGACGCCTCGGAGGACGAGGAGGACATGCTCGACCTCGCCTTCGGCCTGACCAAGACCTCGCGCCTGGGCTGCCAGATCATCATGAGCGAAGAGCTGGACGGCCTGACCGTCCGCCTGCCGGGCGGCACCAACAACGCCATGAAGTGAGGATGCGAACCCTTCCCCGCCTTTGGTGTGGGGAAGGGGTTTTTCCCGATGCTCCGCAGCCCATATAGGGCGCCATGAATTCCCTCGGTATTTCCAAGCGTCCCCAGGACACCCGCGTGGTCGTGGCCATGTCGGGCGGCGTCGATTCCTCCGTCACTGCGGCCGTGCTGCGGGAGGAGGGGTATGACGTCGTCGGCATCACGCTCCAGCTCTACGATCACGGCATGGCCGTGCAGAAGCCCGGCGCCTGCTGCGCCGGCCAGGACATCTACGACGCCCGGCAGGTCGCCGACCGCATCGGCATCCCGCACTATGTGCTGGATTACGAGGGGCGCTTTTCCCAGGACGTGATCGACGACTTCGCCGACAGCTACCTGCGCGGCGAGACGCCGATCCCCTGCGTGCGCTGCAACCAGCGCGTCAAGTTCCGCGACCTGCTGAACACCGCCCGCGACCTCGGCGCCGACGCGCTGGCGACCGGCCACTACGTGCGCCGCGTGCAGCGGAGTGACGGCGGGGGGGAACTGCACCGCGCCATCGATCCGGGCCGCGACCAGAGCTATTTCCTGTTCGCCACGACGCAGGAGCAACTGGACTTCCTGCGCTTCCCGCTCGGCGGCCTGACCAAGCCGGAGACGCGCGCGCTCGCCGAACGGCACGGGCTGGAGGTGGCGGCTAAGCCGGACAGCCAGGACATCTGCTTCGTCCCCAACGGTTCCTACGCCGAGGTGGTGGCGAAGCTGCGCCCTGGTGCTGTGGAGCCCGGCGAGATCGTGCATGTGGACGGTCGCGTGCTGGGCCGACACCGGGGCGTGGTCCACTACACGGTCGGCCAGCGCAAGGGCCTGGGCATCGGCGGCATCAAGGGCGAGGAGGAGCCGCTGTTCGTCGTCCGGCTGGAGCCGGCGCAGCGCCGCGTCGTCGTCGGCCCACGCCGAGACCTCGCCCGCGCCGTGGTGAGCGTGCGCGAGGTGAACTGGCTCGGCCCCGCCCTGGGGCCCGACGAGGGGCTGGAGGTCGAAGTGAAGCTGCGCTCCGCCCAGCCGCCCGCCCCGGCGACTTGGCGCCTTGGCGGCGACGGCACGGCGCGCGTGGAATTGCACGAACCGCAGCACGGCGTGGCGCCCGGACAGGCCTGCGTCGTCTACCAGGGCGACCGTGTTTTGGGGGGCGGATGGATCGCCGGAACGGCCGGATAAAAAAGTGCAATTTCGGCGTTGACACCCAAGCCGCCTTGGCCTAATTAAGCGGCCCCGGCCGGAACGAACGGAAACGAACGAACCGGACGGACCCGATGGCAGCGTAGCTCAGTGGTAGAGCAGGGGAATCATAATCCCTTGGTCGGGGGTTCAAATCCCTCCGCTGCTACCAATCCGGAAACCCCGCCGAAGCAACTCGGCGGGGTTTTTCGTTGTCATCTGCGTTTGTCGCATAGCCGACGGCCCACGTCGGGGATGGCACAAGACTCCGCCATGTGTGTTGATGCTGAGGGCGTGGCCGTTTCGCGATTGCGGAGGGTCGGCGCGCGACCGAGCGGAGCGTCCCCATTGGCATGACCGTTGCTTCGCTTTCGAAGCAAGGTGGAACCGCTCCCTGGGTACGGACGCGACATTGTGAGGGCGGCAAGAGACCGCTCGGGCGCTTCTACCTCTTTCGCGCAACGCTCTTGAAGTGGTTTGACACACAAACAATGTGACTTCTTTGGTCCGACCCGATGGTCACGGCGTGCCCATTCACCCGGTGCATTGGAGGCAGGTTTGATCAATCCCTTGATTACGGCCACCGCCGGCTGGTCCGAAGCGGTGGAGGAGCGGGCCAAGCGGCTGCTCCGCTACCAGATCGGCACCGAGGGGGCGGGGGCCGTCGTCACGATGCAAACCATGCTGGCGCGTTGCGACTATGACCCGGTGGCCAGCGCTCGGTTCCTGATGTGCATCCCGCCGCTGATGGCGGTGCGCGAGTTGACCAAGACCGTTTCCTGCTTTCAGATCGACGGCGAACCCTGCCCCGATCCAGCGGCGGTGGCGCGCGCCGCCCTGTCCCACGCCGGACGCGCAGTCGCCGCGCACGAGTTGCACCCTGAGCGGCGCTTCGTCGTGAACATCATCACCTCGCTCCTGGGGATTCCCCGCTCCAGCCGCTAATCGCCGAACGCGCTTCCCGCCGCCACCCTGTGATTTTCCCGTGGGGTGCGGCGTGAGGGCACGCGCCGGACAGCATGCGACGGTCGCTTCCGCGAGCGTTGGTTGCTAAAGTGTGTTCGGCTCGTGCGTGAGGGAACCGGGGATGGGCGGCGACAGGTTCGGCGTGGCGTTCCGGCTGGCGACCGGATTCGTCGGCGTGGCCGGGCTGGCGCTCGCTGCGGGGATCCTGGCGTTGTCGGCTGCCAGCGGGGAGAGCGCCGGGGGCCTGTCGGCCGGCACGCTGTGGCTGCTGGCGATGTTGTCCGGGGCGGGAGCCGCTGTCATCGCCGTTGCCGTGACGGCTGGCATGGCGGTTCGTGTCCGCCGGCTGCGCGAAAGCCTCGGAAGCCTGATCGATGATGCCTCGGTCATGGTTCAGGACCATCGGACGGCTCGTGATCCGGTCACCGCCATGACGCGGATGATGGACGCCGTCGCGCACGAGGTCCGGTACCGCGAACGGGCGCTGAGCACCAGCGAGGCGCGCTTTCGCGGGCTGATCGAGGGCTCCATCCAGGGCATCCTGATCCACCGGCGCTTCAAGCCGCTGTTCGTAAACGACGCCTACGCCCGCATCTTCGGATTCACGACCGCGGAGGAGGTGCTGGAACTGCCCGACCTCACCGTCCTGATCGCGCCGGAGGAACGAACGCGCGCCTTGCGCTCATACCAGATGCTGCTGGAAAGCAAGGAGGCGCCCGGCGTGCAGCGGCTGCGCAACCTGCGGCGTGATGGCGAGGCGGTTTGGGTGGAGATGATCGACCGCGTGGTCGATTGGATGGGCGAGCCGGCCGTCCAGACCACGGTCATCGACGTGACCGACCGCGTGAAGGCCGAGGGGCAGGTTCTGGAGACGGCGGCCCTGCTGCGCGCGGCCATCGAGGCAATGCCCAGCGGCATTCTGATGATCGACGCCGACGAGCGCATCGTCCTGTTCAACCGCCGCTATTGCGAGCTGTGGAACCTGACGCCGCAGGAAATCGAATCCCACGCGACCATGGAAAGCTTCCTGCGCTACGGCCTACAGCGCGGCGACTTCCCCAACGCCGATCCGGACCGCTTCGTCGCCGACCGGCTGGACAAGCTGCGCAATGGCCTTCCCTACACCTACGAGCGGCGCACCGTCTTCGGCCGCGACCTGGAGATTCGCGGGCAGCACCGGCGCGAGGGCGGCTGGGTCATCACCCTCACCGACATCACCGACCGCACCCGCGCGCTGGAGGCGCTGCGCGACAGTGAGGCGCGGTTCCGCGATCTGGTCGAAGGCTCGGTCCAGGGCATCGTGGTGATGCGCGACTTCAAGCCGCTGTTCATCAACCGCGCCTACGCCGCCATGGCCGGCTACGACGACCCGTCGGAGCTGATGAGCGGCTCGCTCCTGCAACGGCTCGTCCCGGCGGAGGAATACGGCAACCTGCTGGAATGGAACCGCCTGTTCAGCACCGGCGCGCTGACCGAGGAGATGCGGCGGCGCACCCGCATGCTGCGCCGCGACGGCACGCGCATCTGGGTCGATCTGTGCACGCGCGCCATCGACTGGATGGGCGAGCCGGCGATCCAGCTGATCTGCGTGGACATCACCCCCCAGGTCGAGGCGGAAGCGGCGCTGGCGGCCAAGTCGGCGCAGCTCCAGGCGCTGTTCGAGACGATGCCGACCGGCGTCTGCATGTTCGATTCCAGCCTGCGCGCCGTCCTGCACAACCGCCTGTACCGCGAACTGTGGGACTATCCGGAGGAACTGCTGGCCGGGCGGCCCAAGCTGATCGACCTGATGCGCTTCAACGCGGAGCGCGGCGACTACGCCGACGCCGATCTGAACGCCGACATCGCGACGGAGGCCGCCAACGTCGCCCGCTACATCCGCCAGGGCGAGTCGGTGGACCTGGAGGTGGTGATCCGCGACGGCATCGTGCTGGCGATCCGTGGCAGCGCCATGCCCGATGGCGGCTACGTCTACACCTACACCGACGCGACCGAACGCCACCGCGCCCAGGATGCCCTGCGTCAGGCCAAGGAGCACGCGGAGGAGGCGGCGCGCGCCAAGTCCACATTCCTCGCCACCATGAGCCACGAAATCCGCACGCCCATGAACGGCGTGCTCGGCATGCTGGAGGTGCTGGACCGCACCGCGCTGGACGCGGAGCAGCGCACGGTGCTGAACGTCATCCGCGACAGCGCCTCGTCGCTGCTGACCATCATCGACGACATCCTGGACTTCTCGAAGATCGAGGCCGGGCGGTTGCAGCTGGAATCCCTGCCGACCAGCTTGCGCGACATCGCGGAGGGGGTGGCCGACCTGTTGGCGACCCGCGCGCGGGAAAAGCGCCTGGACCTCGTCACGCGGGTGGCGTTGGACGGAACCGACCTTCGCTGCGGCGATCCGGTGCGGCTGCGGCAAATCCTGCTGAATCTCGTCGGCAACGCCATCAAGTTCACCGAGCGTGGGCACATCGCCCTGGTCGTGAAGGGTGGGGCGGACGGCCTTGTCCGGTTCGAGGTGCAGGACAGCGGCATCGGCCTGGACGAGGAGCAGAAGGCCCGCCTGTTCCAGCCTTTCACCCAGGCCGACGCCTCCACCACGCGGCGCTTCGGCGGCTCGGGCCTCGGGCTGTCGATCTGCCGGCGTCTGGTGGAGATGATGGGCGGCGTCATCGGCGTCGAATCGACGCCGGGCGAGGGCGCGACCTTCTGGTTCGAGGTGCCGCTTCCGATGGCCGGCGATTCCCCCGCCATGGCCGGGGCCGACCTCGCCGGCCTGCGCGTGCTCGTCGTGGACAATTGCGCCCCGGTGCGCGAGGCCTTCGCCGAGGCGCTGGCCGGGGCGGGCGCCCAGGTTGCCACGGCGGAGGACGCGGCCGCGGGGTTCGAGGCGCTGAGCACGGCTTTGCACGCCGGTTCTCCCTTCGATGTGGCGGTGGTGGAGCACGACACGGCGGGCGTGGACGGGCTGGGGCTGGCGGATGGCTTGGCGCTCATGCCGGGCCTCGGCGACACGCGGATCGTGATCGTCACCAACGAGGACGAAGGCAACGGTGATGGGCGCGGGGGTGCCCCGGTCCTGCTGAAGCCGGTGCGCCGGGCGGTTCTGCGCGCCACGGTGGCCCGTGTCGCCGGGCGCCGCACGCTGGAGTCCGCCGACGCCCTGCCGGAGGAAATCGGCACCGTCCAGCCCCCGACCGTGGAGGAGGCGGAAGCGGCCGGCGCGCTGATTCTGGTGGCCGAGGACAACCCGACCAACCAAGTGGTCATCCGCAAGCAACTGGAGCAGCTGGGTTTCGCCGCCGAACTGGCTTGCGACGGGGCGGAGGCGTGGCGGATGCTGCGGGAGCGCCATTTCGGCCTGCTGCTGACCGATTGCCACATGCCGCAGGTGGACGGCTACGAACTGGCGCAGCGGCTGCGCGCGTCGGAACGCGACACCGGCCGCCGCCTGCCCGTCGTGGCGCTGACCGCCAACGCCCTGATCGGCGAGGCGGAGCGCTGCTTCGCCGCCGGCATGGACGACTATCTGTCGAAGCCGGTGAACATGCACACACTGTCGCGGACTCTGGCGCGCTGGCTGCCTCAAGCCTTGCCGTTGCGGCGGCCCTCGGCGACTTCGACAATGCTGTGCGCGCCGGCCCGCCTCCATGAGGCCCGGAACGCCGGGAACGGAAAGGATGATGGAAAAGGCATGAACGGATCGGCCATCCTCGACCTCAATCATGTGGTCGCCACCTTCGGCAGCCTGGACGGTGCGCGCGACCTGCTGGGCTTCTTCCTGGAGACGACCGCCCCGATCCTGGACGAGGTGGAGCAGGGGCTCGGCACCGGTGACGCCGAGGAGGGGCGGCGGGCCGCCCACGCCGCAGCCGGGGCGGCGCGCACGGCCGGCGCCCAGGAACTGGCGAAGCTCTGTTCGGAGATCGAGATCCTCGCCGCCAAGGGGGACTTGAACGCGGCGCGCGAGCGGGTCGCGCCGATGCGCGCGGCGTTCGGCCGTGTCGAGACGGTCATTCTGAGAGAGTTGTAACCGAGTGATGGTTGCTCGCGGACGCGACTCACTTTATCAGTGAACGCACGGATGCATGATCGGGGGGAGCCCCCGCCGAGGAGGCCGGTCGCCGCCGCAGAAGGGGTATGACGATGGACAAAAAGTCGGTCGATTACGATCAGCACAACATCCTCGTCATCGAGGATCAGCCCTTCGTCCGCCGGACCATCATGCAGATCCTGATGCAGATCGGGTTCACCAAGATCGCCGAGGCCGACAACGGCGAGACCGGCATGCAGGAATGCGTCCGCTCCAACCCCGACATCATCGTCTGCGACATCGACATGAAGCCGGTATCCGGTTTGCAGTTCCTGGCCCAGCTGCGGGCCAGCACCGAGGTGAAGAACAACCGTACCCCGGTCGTCTTCCTGACCAACCACACCGAGTCCGAGATCGTGAAGAAAGCCATGGCGCTGGGCGTCAACGGCTTCGTCGTGAAGCCGCCATCCTTCGGCGCGCTGAAGGAGCGGGTGGACCGCCTGCTGGCCGCCCGTTGAGGCATTCACCACGACCCGAGGCGAGGGACCGGAGGCGTTGCATGGGCCTGCGGGCGCGGTGGCGATCGTGAGGGCGGCCGCTGTGAGAGCTGGGATTGTGAAGCGCTCGGCCGTCCTTGCCGGCCTGCTGCTGGCCGCCTGCTCGGGCGAGCCGTCGGAATCCGACATGCGGTCGCTGGTGGAGACGCACACCCGCAGGACGCTGGAAAGTCAGGGGCGCGGCGGCTTCAAGCAGTTCGAGGCCTTCCGCAAGCAGGGCTGCGTGGACAACCAATCGAAGAAGCCGGGAGCCAGGCAGCCCGGGCAGTACGACTGCTACTACGCGGCCACCTTCGCGGCGCAGGCGGGGCGGCAACCCCTCACCGTCAACGGCAAGGGGCGCTTCACCCGCACCGACAAGGGGCTGGCCTTCGAGGATCTCGGCGCCCAGCCCCGCTAAAGCGAATTTGCATTCGCTTTAGATCATATGGCCTCACATGCCGGCCGGGCTTCGGCCGCACGTGCGGCCGGGACCGCCGTCGCGGTCCAAAGCGGATCAAAATCCGCTTTAGTTCGAGCCCGGTAAGCGTCAGTTCACCAGATCGCCCGGCGCTTCCTTGTAGC
This sequence comes from Azospirillum soli, assembly GCF_017876165.1. Lineage (GTDB taxonomy): Bacteria > Pseudomonadota > Alphaproteobacteria > Azospirillales > Azospirillaceae > Azospirillum > Azospirillum soli. The sequence goes on along the minus strand of NZ_JAGINQ010000003.1, from coordinate 243,842 downwards.
GGACCCAGGCGACCTCGGCGGTCACGGGCTTTCCGGGGTACTGGAAGCGCTTCAGCCAGCTGGTCTCGCCCTTACCGTTCCACAGCTGGACGTAGATGCGGCCCGGCGTCTGGGGCAGGTCGTCCCGCGCGCTCTGCACCGTGTGGATCGGGCGGCCGTCCGCAAACCAGGTGATGCGGTCGGGCTTCCATTCGAAGCTGTAGGTGTGGAAGCCCTTGGCGGCGTCGAAGCCCAGATCCACGACCACGTCGTGGTTGGTGACGCCGTTGGCGACGTAGTTCAGCTCCGCCTTCGTCGTGTCCTTGCCGTTGATGCCGAAGGTGATCTCGTCCCACGGATGGCCGAAGGGCTGCCCGGTGTAGGTGGAGAAGGCCGTCATCACCCCATCGGCCTTTACGGCCTTCAGGTTCACGGCATAGGTGCCGTAGCCGTAATGCTTGCGCGTCCGGTATTCGGCGCAGGCGTAGGGCGTGCCGGTGGTCGGGTGTTCGGTGATCGACAGGGCGAGCCGTCCGTCACTCACCGACAGGTTCTGTGCCCTGAAGCCGCAACCCATGTAGTTGCCGTTGGTCCAACCGTCGGCCTTCTGCCACCGCATGGTGTCGAAGCTCTGGAAGCGGTCCTCGAAATCGGACCCGCCGGTCCGGCCGAGCAGGGACGTCGCGTTGCCGGCCGCCCCGCCGAACACCAGAAGCGCGCTCACTCCGCCGAGAAGCAATGCTGCCGCACTTTTCCGCATGGTCATCACCACGAGCCGTTGCCTGGATGTGGCGCCGTCAGAACGGGGCAGCCCCCTTCGGCGCCGGCCTACCCCGATCTTGCGGATGGGGGAGGGGGTGAGCAACGAAGCGAAGGGCGGAAACGGTGGTGATAAGGGCTTATCCCGACCTGGGAGTTATGCGCTCCAAGCGGCGTCTCGCCAGGACTGTTCGGGGCCGGTGACCTCCGGAAGGCCGGGCCGGGGGCAGGAACAATCCGCCGGCAGGGCCAGCAGGTTCACCGACACCACGCCGGGAAAAGCATTGAAGGCGTTGCCGGCGATGTTGGTCGGGTCGTAGAGCGGCACGATGTGCCACCACAGCCGGTAGCCGAAGCCCTGGATCATGGCGATCAGATCGGCGGAATGCTCCTCCCGGTCGTTCTCCACGTAGAGCGCCGGGCGGCAGCGGGCGATGGTGCGGGCGGCTCCCTCCAGGACCAGGATCTCCATGCCCTCCACGTCGGCCTTCAGCAGGGCCAGCCGGTCGAGGCCGAGGCCGTCGATCGTCTCCACCGGCACGGACTCGCCGCTGATGGCCCCCATGCTGATGGCGCCGAAGTTGCCGGGTTGCCCGTAGTCGGACACGGGCACGGTGACCCGGCCGGGCGCGTTGCCGACCGCCGCCATGTGCAGGACGACGTTGCCGATTCCGTTGGCGGCGATGTTGTGGGCCAGCAACTCATGCACCGCGCGCTGCGGCTCGAAACCGTGGACCAGCCCGGCGGGGCCGACCGTGTGGGCCAGCGGCACGGTGTGGGCGCCGATGTTGGAGCCGGCCTCCACCACCACGTCACCGGGCTTCACCAGGGTGGTGGCGAGGCGGAACTCATCCTCCGAGAACTCGCCGTAGAGAGCCAGGGAGCGGCCGACATAGGCGTCCTTGGGGAAAAAGCGCATCAGGCCGTGGCGGCCGGACCGCTCGGCCAGCACCGGGCGGCCGGGTTCGGCGGCCAGGAAGACGACCTCCGGCGGGAAGTCCGGCAGATCGAGGGCCACGCCGTCGCCGGAGATGCGCAGCTGCAGCACCTTGGCCCCGATGTGCGGCGACAGGGGATCGTCCGGGGCCGGCGGGAAGGGCTGGCCCGCCGCCGGGTGGACGCTGTCGTGGACCAGCACGCGCCCCTGGATGCGCGGCCACACCCAGTCGGCAAGGAAGCGCTGGTCCTGCCAGCGGTCGGCCTCGCGGCTGGCGACGTTGTCGATCACCGGCGCCAGCGGTGGCAGCAGTCCGGCCATGCCGCCCCACATGCCGGCCAGGATCAGGTCGGTGTGCAGGACGTGGTCGCGCATGACGTGGAAGGGCAGGCCGGAGGCGATCCAGGCATCCACGGCGGCCTTTTCCCGCGCGGTCGGGCGGGAGTCGCAGTCGCGGCACAGGAAGCGGGCGACGGTCGGGTCGTCGGCGACGAGGAAGCGCCAGAACAGCCCCTGAGCCGCCGCACTGCCGGCCGGCATGGCGACCGTCTCGGCGCCGAGCCGGGCCAGTTCCTCCAGCAACGGTGCCGGGACCGAATCGTCGTGGTAGAAGCGGCAGGTCCAGCCGGGGAAGACGGCGGGCATCGCCTTGGCGTTGGCGATGGCGCCCTGGGTGTAAACTTCCCACGTGCCCCACAGGCTGAAGGCGACGATGTTGCGGGTCCGCGCGGCGGGCTCGCTGGGAGAGGCGGGAAGAGGGGGAACGTCGGTGGGGGCTTTCGCCTGCTTCAGCGCCAGGACTTCGGCGGACCACAGGGCGGCCTCGGCCGTGTCGCGCGGCTCCAGCGCCAGGACGAGGGCGTCGCGCACGGCGATGTAGCCGGGGTCGAGGCGGGCGGCGCGGCGGTAGACGGCCAGCGCCTCGTCCGGCCGGCCGCCCTTGGTCAGGGCGATGCCCAGATTGTACAGGGTGAAGGTCCCCGCCGGATCGAGCGCCAGCGCTCGCTGGAACCCGTCGGCGGCCGTGGCGAACCGGTTGGAATCCAGCAGCGCCGTGGCCAGAAGGAAGCGCAACTCGGCGTCGGCCGGGGTCATCGCGGTGGCGCGGCGGAAGTCCGCCAGCGCCGGAGACTGGCGGTTCCGCCGCAGATGTTCCTGCCCGCGCTGCTGGAAGAGCAGGGCGAGGCGCCCGACCATGTCGGCCCGTTCGGGCGCCAGGGCGCATGCGTGTTCCAGCGCGGCGATGGCGTTATCGGCGTTGCGGGTGTGATGCTCGGCCAAGGCCAGCAGGTCCCAGCCTTCGGTGGCGTCGGGGGCCAGCGTCAGAGCCGGACGCAGGGCGGCGGCGGCGGCGCCCCAGTTGCCGGCTGCGGCCAGCGCCTTGGCATGGTCGATGCGGTAGGCGGCGGCGCCGGGCGCCTCGCGAACGGCGCGGGGCAGCAGGTCGAGCGCGGCGTCCAGGCGGTTCGTTTGGCAGGCCAGCACTCCGGCCAGATGCAGGGTCGGCGCGTTTTGCGGATCGACCTCCAGGATGCGGCCGTAGATGATCCCGGCCTCTTCCAGGCGGCCGGAGGCATGGTGATCGATCGCGATGTTCAAAGCCTCTTCGATCGTCGCCATGACTGTTCCTTCGCTGGTCCGGCGGCAATGTAGCAAAGTGCCGCCGGGTTGTGCGCGTCTGTCGTGGCACGCGCGTCGTCATGCACGGATTCTGCGCTGTTCGAGGCGTGTCGGTTCTGCAAAGGGCTTCAACCACGAAGACACGAAGGCACCAAGGTTTTCACGAAGAAGCGCCCGATGTTGGGGAGGCGTTGGCGCCGGAAAATCTCTTTGTGCCTTTGTGGTGGGTTGGTTTTACGGCAAGGTTTTTAGCCGGAAGCCGCGCCCTCGTTCCGGGCCGCGCGGGCGAGTGTGCTGAGGGGATCGCCGTCCTCGGCGCTGAAGCAGGCGGTGAAGTCGTCGCACACCTCGCAGTTCGGCGATTTGCAGAGCAGCAGGCCCTCGCGTTCGCAGAGCTGGCGATAGAAGAACTTCTTCCACTTCATGTCGGTGCTGTTGCGCTCGACCAGCCCCGGGAAGTGGCGGCGGAACATGGCGTTCAGTTCCAGCCGGTTGGCAAAGCCCATGTCCTGCCAGAGGTGGTTCGGCGCCAGCGAGCGGCGGGCGACGATGGCGGCCAGCCATTCCTCCTCCGCAATGCCGCGCGCCCGGTGGTCGAGCAGGAAGGCGCGCAGGTCCTCCTCCTCGATGGCGTCCTCGCCGGTGTCCTCGGGAAGGGTGTCGAGCAGCGGGGCGAAGGTCGGAACGTGGCGGGGGATCAGCACTGCCAGGGCGTCGCGCGTCAGGCCAAGCGCGGCGGTCAGTGGCCGCGACGGGTCGGTGGCGGCCAGCGCCAGGATGCGTCCGAACAGCAGACCGTCAAGCTGCTCGCCGGTCAGGGAATCGAGCGGGGGTTCCGGCAGAACGACGGTCATGGGCGGCGCTCCCGATGGGGCTTCTACGCCTCTCAAGCATGCACGTCGTGCGCCAAAGCCCGGACTGCGTGTCGGGGCTTTGGAATCGGCGTTCCGGTGATGCGGGGTATGTAAGGGGGTGCCCAGGAAAGGGTCAGGGCGCCAGGGGGCTGCGCAAATCGCGGGCAGCGGGCCTTATGCCTCGGGCGCTCCGACGATCTCCGCCGTGAAGCGCTCGAAGAAGCCGTTGATAACCCGGTCGGCCTTGGCTTGCACCAGCTTCACCGCCAGCCGGCCGACCGCACCGCCCAGCGCCGCCGCCAGCGTGTAGGACAGGTGCGTGTGGCCCTCCACCTCCTCCAGCGTGATGCGGGCCTCGCCCTTCACGGCGCCGGCAAGGCCGCCGCTGCCCTGGGCGTGCAGGATGTAGAAGCGCGGCGCGTCCTCCGGCAGCAGGTGCAGCTTGCCGGAAAAGCGCGCCTTCAGCGGGCCGACCGTGGCCCGCACGCGGGCGGCGTATTCGGTCGGTGACAGCCGGTCGATGTCCTCCAGCACGGGGATGCAGCGTTGCAGCACGACGGGATCGCACAGCGCGGTGAAGACCCGCTCGCGTTCCGCCGGAATCCGGTACTGGCCGCTCAATTCCATCAAGCACCTTCTGCCAATATGTTTGGGCGTCGGGATGTTTGGGCGTCTGGGCCCGGCACCCGATTTGGTATACCGCAAACCCGGTTCCAAGACCGATATATGGACCCGACAACAGGCGCGGAGGTTCCATGAAACAGGCCGTCACGACATTGGGCGTTTCGACGCGGGGCCAAGGGCTGGTCGAGGTGACGGAGCCGGTCGCGCGCTGGCTGGCCGGGCAGGGGATCGAGACCGGGCTGCTGACCGTCTTCTGCCGCCACACCTCGGCGTCGCTGGTGATCCAGGAAAACGCGGACCCGGACGTGCGGACCGATCTGGAGCGCTTCTTCAAGCGGCTGGTCGCCGAGGAGCCGTCGCTCTATGACCACACGCTGGAAGGGCCGGACGACATGCCGGCGCACATCCGTTCGGCCCTGACCTCGGTGCAGCTGTCGATCCCGGTGCTGGAGGGGCGGATGGCGCTCGGCACATGGCAGGGGATCTACCTGTTCGAACACCGCACCCGCCCGCACAGCCGGCAAATCGTGCTGCATCTGTTGGGGGAGTAAGGAGGCCTTACCCCGCCGCCTGCACGGCACCGGAGGCTTGGCGCAGGCGTTCCAGCAGGGACTTGGTGGCGAAGCCGTCGGGGACGGCGCCGATGGACTTCTGGAAGCGGCGCACCGCGTTGCGCGTGTTGGCGCCGACGATGCCGTCCGCCGTGCCCGGCTCCATGCCCAGCGATGCCAGGCGCTGTTGCAGTTCCATCCGCTCGTCCTTGCTGAGCGCCTGCTCGTGGCGCGGCCAGTTGCCCTGGATGCCGGGGCGACCGGTTATGCGGTCGGCCAGCAGCCCCACGGCCAGTGCGTAGCTGGTGGACGGGTTGTATTTCATGATGGCGCGGAAGTTCTCGCGCACCAGGAAGGCCGGCCCCTGATGCCCGCCCAGCACGAGGATCGCGGCCGGGCCGTCGCCGGACAGCTGCCCGCCGTTCAGCGGGCGGACGCCCAGCTGGCGCCATTCCGACATCGGTTTGGTGATGTTGTATTCGGCCTGATCGTAGGGGAAGCCGCTGGGCAGCGACACTTCCTCGCCCCAGGATTCGCCGGCGCGCCAGCCGTTGGCCTGCACGAACTTGGCGGTGGAGGCGAAGACGTCCGGCAGGCTGCCCCAGATGTCGCGGCGGTTGTCGCCGTCCTCGTCGATGGCGTGCTTCAGGAAGATGGTCGGCATGAACTGGGTCTGGCCCATGGCCCCGGCCCAGGAACCGCTCATCCGCTCCGGCGGGATGTCGCCGCTGTCGAGGATGCGCAGCGCGGCCAGCAGTTCGGTGCGGAAATAGGCGGCGCGGCGGCCGTTGAAGGCCAGCGTGGTCAGCGCATCGATGACCGAGAATCCGCCGGTGCCGCGCCCGTAGTCGGACTCCGCACCCCAGTGGGCGACGAGGATTTCCGGCGGGACGCCGGTGCGCTGCGACACGCGCCGCAGAAGGGCCGCGTTCTCCTGTAGCTTCTGCCGGCCCTGCTGGACGCGGTTCTCGTTCACCATGCTGTCCAGATACTGCCAGGGCTGGCGGGTGAATTCCGGCTGGGCGGAGTCCAGCTCGTTCACGCGGTCGGACAGCTTCACGCGGGCGAAGGCGCGGTCGAAGGTCTGCGGCCGGATGCCTTGGCCCAGCGCCTCGGCCCGCAGGCCCTTCAGCCATTCGTCGAAGCTGACGGGCTGCTGCTGCGCGGCGGGCAGGGCCGTGGCGGCGGACGCGGACGTCGCGGTGCTGGTCTCGTTCGTGGTGGCGGAGACGGGCGGCGCGCCGGTGGTCTGGCAGCCGGCCAGGATCGCGGTGGCGAGCAGGAGGCGGGCCGGGCGGGACAAGATCGGGCGCATGCGTTCTCGGTGCTGGGAGGGGTGGAAAATCCTTGCCGGAAGGTAGGACGGACGGGCTCTCCGCTCAACCGACATTCTTTGGGGCAAGGTCTTGAAAAACGTGAACAAACCTTGAACAGAGGCCGCAAAATCCCCATATGGGGCGTACATCGAAACAACCGGAAAAGTGTTTGCGGCCGGGCCCTTGGAGGTCGGCCAGGAGGAGCGTCATGCCGTACTTTCCCACCATCGAACTGACCCCGCAGGTGTCCATGCTGCTGGCGCGTGGCGCGCTGCACCTGAATCCCGGCCAGTGGGTGCGGGGCGAGAAGGGGCGCGGCCGTTATCTCCGCACCGACCCGCGCACGGGAACCACCTACGTCAGCTGGCTGCGGCCGGGCGACGACTGGGACACGGCGGCTCAGCGCTTCCACCGTGCCTGCCGGAAGGGCTTCATCGGCAAGTACCGGCCGCTCTACGAGCAGGAGAAGGCCCGGCGCGAGATGGCCCGGATGATCGCCGCCCATAACATCGCTGAGGTGAACGAAGCCGGGGCACGGGATGTTGTGATGGCATAAGCGCCTAACAAAGGAGTTCCCGTTGCCCGAAATCCGGATCGGCTGCGCCGGGTGGAGCATCCCGAAACTGTCGGCCCCGGCCTTCCCTGTGGAGGGCAGCCACCTGGAACGCTACGCCCGCGTGTTCCCCTCGGTGGAGGTCAACAGCAGCTTCTACCGGCCGCACAAGCCGGAGACCTGGGCACGCTGGGCGGAGAGCACTCCGCCCGGCTTTCTTTTCGCCGCCAAGCTGCCGCGCAGCATCACCCACGACCGACGGCTGAAGGACTGCATCGAGCCTCTGGAGCGGTTCCTGTTCGAGGTCGGGCATCTGGGCGACCGGCTGGGGCCGCTGCTGGTGCAACTGCCGCCGACCCTGCGGTTCGAGCCTGCGGTGGCGGAGCCCTTCTTCACGTCGTTACGGGCGCGGTTCGGCGGGCTGCTGGTGTGTGAGCCGCGCCATCCCGGCTGGTTCACGCAGGAGGCGGAGCGGCTGCTGGTCGATCACGCGGTGGCCCGCGTCGCCGCCGACCCGGCGCCGGTGCCGGCGGCGGCCAAACCCGCCGGTTGGGATGGGGTGCGCTACTGGCGCCTGCACGGCTCGCCGGTGATGTACCGCAGCCCCTATGCGCTAGACGCGCTGGACCGGCTGGCGGCGCGGATCCGGCGGGAGGCGAGCGAACGCCCGGTCTGGTGCGTGTTCGACAACACGGCGGATTTCCACGCAGTGGATGACGCCCTGACGCTCCTCTCCCGGTTGGCTGATTGACAGGGCGGCCCGCACGCGGTCCCATTGCCCAAAAGAAATCCAGGCCAAAAGAACCAGCACGAGAAGGCCATTACGAGAAGGGAGGAGCGCCGCCATGGCGACCACGAACGCCTATCCCATCCTGCCCGACGGCGACACCGGCTTCACGGTCGAGGCCGCGTCGATGAAGTTCGGCCCCGGCATGCTGGCCGAGCTGGGCAACGACGCCAAGGTCCTGGGCATGCGCCGGGTGGCGCTGTTCACCGATCCCATCGTCGCCACCATCGCGCCGTTCGGCGCGGCGCTGGACTCGCTGAAGGCCGCCGGGCTGGACGTGGTCGTCTACGACCGCTGCCGGGTGGAGCCAACCAGCGCGTCGTTCCTGGACGCCGCCGCCTTCGCACGGGAGGGCGGGTTCGACGGCTACATCTCCATCGGCGGCGGGTCGGTCATCGACACGGCCAAGGCGGCGAACCTCTACGCCACGCACCCGGCGGACTTCCTGGCCTACGTCAACAAGCCGCTGGGCGAGGGGCGCCCAGTGCCCGGCCCGGTGAAGCCGCACATCGCCTGCCCGACCACCTGCGGCACGGGCAGCGAGACGACGGGTGTCGCCATCTTCGATCACGTCGAGAAACAGGTTAAGACGGGCATCTCGTCCCGCTATCTGCGGCCCAACCTCGCCGTGGTGGACCCGCGCACCATCGACAGCCTGCCGCCGGGCGTCATCGCCTCCACCGGCTTCGACGTGCTGACCCATGCCATCGAAAGCCATACGGCGCGGCCCTACCGGTCGCGGCCTCGCCCGGACTCGGCGAACCCGCGCCCGCCGTACCAGGGCGCCAACCCCTGGTCGGACATCGGCAGCCTCCAGGCCATTCGCCTCGGCGGCACCTATCTGGAACGCGCGGTCAACGACCCGGATGACGAGGAGGCGCGCGACGCGCTGATGTTCGCGGCGACGCTGGCGGGGCTGGCCTTCGGGAACGCCGGTGTGCACATCCCGCACGCCATGTCCTATTCCGTGGCCGGCATGAACCACCGCTTCACGGCCATCGGCTACGAGAAGGCCGACCCGATGGTGCCGCACGGCATCTCCGTCGTGCTGAACGCCCCGGCGGCCTTCCGCTTCACCGGCCCGGCGGCGCCGGAACGCCATCTGCGCGCGGCCGAGGCACTGGGGGCCGAGGTGCGCGGCGTGTCGCCGGGCGACGGCGGCGCGGTGCTGGCGGCGCGGCTGATCTCCATGATGAAGGCGACGCACCTGCCGAACGGACTGTCCGCGCTGGGCTACGGCGAGGCGGATATTTCGGGCCTCGTGCAGGGCGCCATGGCGCAGCAGCGCCTGCTGACCATCGCGCCCCGCCCGGTGACGGAGGAGGACCTGCGCGGGCTGTATGCGGACGCCATGCGCTATTGGTGATGGGCGTTACTGGTGAGTGGGGCGGAGGGTAAGCCTCCGCTCCACGCCGACTGCCTCCAGGAAGTCCTCGTCGTGCGAGGCCAGGAGCATGGCGCCGTCGTAGCCGGCGAGCGCCTGCTCCACCGCCTCCACGGCGTCGAGGTCGAGGTGGTTGGTCGGCTCGTCCAGCACCAGCAGTTCCGGCGGGCGGACGGCGTTCAGCGTGCAGGCCAGCGCCGCGCGCAGCCGCTCGCCGCCGCTGAGACGGCCGGCGGGGACGAGGGCCGCATCGTTGCGGAACAGGAAGCGGGCCAGCGCCGCCCGGCAGTCCTGCTCGCCAAGCTCCGGGTTGTGGCGCTTGAAGTTGTCCAGCACCGACAGGGCCGGGTCGAGGCCGCCCAGGTTCTGATCGAGCCACGCCACCCGCTCCACACCGCGCCGCACCGTGCCGGCGCCGGGGGCGATCAGGCCGGCGGCGACGCGCAGCAGCGTGCTTTTCCCAGCACCGTTCGGACCGACGACGGCGACCCGCTCCGGCCCGGTCATCGACAGGGTGACGCCTTCGAACAGGGGGCGCGTGGCGCCGGGGTGGTTGAAAGCCACGTCCATGAGGTCGAGCACCCGCCGCCCGGCCGGCAGCCCGGTGGATGGAAGCGGGAAGGCTGGGCGCTGCACCACCTCCACCCGTGCGCGCGCCTCGGCCAGCCGGTCCTTCGCGGCGTCCACGCGCTTTTCCGACAGGCCGCTCTGGCGTGAGGTCGTGCCGTCGCTGCGGTCCTTGCGGGCGTCGAGCAGAAGCTTCGACTGGTTGGCGGTTGCACCGTCGCGCCTGCCGCGCGCCTGCGCCTGTTCCCGCTTTTCACGGCGGCGCTGGGCCTCGCGCTCGGCGGACTTGGTGGCGCGTTCGGCGTCGTTCAGGGCGTGCTGGGCGGCATCGGCCTCCGCGTCGCGGGCGGCGCGGTAGAAGGCGTAATCACCGCCGTAGCGCCGCAGGCCGAGGCTGGACAACTCCAGAATCCCATCCACCTGGCCGAGCAGGGCGCGGTCATGGCTGATGGCCAGCAGCCCGCCGGTCCAGTCTCCCATCCAGGCGCACAGGGCGGCGCGGGCGTCGCGGTCGAGGTGGTTGGTCGGCTCGTCAAGGATCAGCAGGTCCGGCCGGTCGATCAGCAGCCCGGCCAGCGCGGCGCGCGTCGCCTCGCCGCCGCTGATGCCGCCGGGCCGGTCGAGGCGCAAATGGCCGAGCCCGGCGCGTTCCAGCGCGTCGGTGGCTCGCTCGCGCAGGTCCCAGTCGGGCCCGACCCTCTCCAGATCGTCGGCGTCACCGTCGCCGCGCTCCAGCCGTTCCAGGGCGTCGAGGCGGTCGGCGATGCCCAGGGCGTCGGCCAGCGGACGCTCCGTCTCGGCGTCGCGCAACTGCGGCAGGTAGGCGACGCGTCCGAAGCGCCGCACGCTTCCGGCCGTGGGCTCCAGCGCGCCGGTCAGCAGACGGGCGAGCGTGGACTTGCCGGTGCCGTTGCGGCCGACCAGCCCCAGCCGTTCCCGGCCAAGCGAAACAGTCAGATCGGAGAAGAGGGTGCGCCCTTCGGCGAGACGGTAGGTCAGGCCCTCGGCGGCAAGGAGAAGGTCACGAACGGACATGCGCAGAATTCCCGGAACAGGACACAGGCGGTGGTCGGGCTGTGTTCCGGGTTGCGATCCATGACACTCTCTCCAAGGGGAAGCGGGGTGGATAACAGAAAACGGGATGGCGGATCAAGATGCTGTTCCCATCCGGATTCGCCGTGGGCACTCCGTACGCGCCGCCCTCCGATCTGGAACCCTGCCGCACACACCTCGTTTTCCGGACAAATGCCGCGCAAGCGGCTCCGGGATCGAGGATGCGATGGCCGAGGATGCGATGGCGGGCAAATCCGTGCGGGTGGCGATCGTCGGGGTGGGGAACTGCGCGTCCTCGCTGGTGCAGGGCGTGCAGTATTACCGCGACGCGCCCGAGGACGCCGACGTTCCCGGCCTGATGCACGTCCGGCTGGGCGATTATCATGTGGGCGACGTGACCTTCTCCGCCGCCTTCGACGTGTCGGCGGCCAAGGTCGGGCTGGACCTGTCGGAGGCCATCGCCGCCGCCCCCAACAACACCATCCGCTTTGCCGAGGTGCCGCATTTGGGCGTGCCGGTCCATCGCGGGCCGACGCTGGACGGGCTGGGGCGCTATTTGGAAGGCGTGGTTGAGGAAACGGGCGCCGAGCCCGAGGACGTGACCGCCATCCTCAAGCGCACGCGCACCGACGTTCTGGTCTCCTACCTGCCGGTCGGGTCGGAGGAGGCGACGCGCTGGTACGCCGAACGGGCTCTGGAAGCCGGCTGCGCCTTCGTCAACTGCATCCCCGTCTTCATCGCGTCGGACCCGGACTGGGCGCGCCGCTTCACCGAGAAGGGCGTTCCCATCATTGGCGATGACATCAAGTCCCAGGTCGGCGCCACCATCATCCACCGCGTTCTGGCCAACCTGTTCCGCGAGCGCGGCGTGCAGCTGGAGCGCACCTACCAGCTGAACTTCGGCGGCAACACCGACTTCCTGAACATGCTGGAGCGCGAGCGTCTGGAGTCCAAAAAGATCTCCAAGACGCGGGCCGTGACCAGCCAGCTCGGCCACACAATGGCGGCCGGCGATTGCCACATCGGGCCGAGCGACCATGTGCCGTGGCTGGCCGACCGCAAGTTCTGCCACATCCGCATGGAGGGCGAGGCCTTCGGCGGCGTGCCGCTGAACGTGGAGCTGAAGCTGGAGGTGTGGGACAGCCCCAACTCGGCGGGCGTGGTGATCGACGCGGTGCGCTGCGCGAAGCTGGCGCTCGACCGGGGCATCGGCGGGCCGCTGGAGGGGCCGTCCTCCTACTTCATGAAGTCGCCGCCGGTGCAGTTCACCGACAATGAGGCGCGGCTGCGGACGGAACGCTTCATCGCGTCCGGCGACCCTTGCTGAAGGCCCTCGGCTGATGACTCTCGTCTATCTCGTCCGCCACGCGGACCATGATTTCGTCGGGCGCGGCCTCGCCGGGCGCATGGGCACGCCGCTGAACGAGGACGGGCGCGTGCAGGCCGAACGGCTGGGCCGCTGGTTCGCGCGGGAGCGCGTCTCGGCGGTCTGGTCGAGCCCGCTGCCACGCACCCAGCAGACGGCGCAGCCCATCGCGCGCGAACTCGGGCTGACCATCCGCACCGCCGACCCGCTGGTGGAGGTGGACTTCGGCGCCTGGACCGGCCGCGACTTCGCGGAGCTTCAGGACGATCCGGACTGGCGCCACTGGAACGGCGCCCGCAGCCTCGCCCGCGCGCCCGGCGGCGAATGCATGGCGGAGGTGCAGGCGCGCATGGTCGGCTTCATCAACCGCCTCGTCGCCGACGACCCGGAAGGAAGCCATGTGCTGGTCGGGCATGGCGATCCGATCCGTGTCGCGCTGGCCTATTACCTCGGTGTTCCCACCGATTTGTTTTTGCGGATCGAGGTCTCTCCGGCCTCGATTTCTGTTCTAGCCATCGACGGATGGACTCCACGGGTCCTGCGCCTGAACGGCACCTTCGACGATGGGAGCATCGCGCCGGTATCATGAAAATCGTCATCTTCGGACTCACCATCAGCTCCTCCTGGGGCAACGGGCACGCCACCCTGTGGCGCGGGCTGGTCAAGGCGCTGGTGCGCCGGGGCAACCGCGTCGTCTTCTATGAGCGGGACGTGCCCTATTACGCGGAGCACCGCGACCTGTGGGAGATTCCCGGCGGGGAACTGGTGCTCTATTCCGACTGGGACAGCATCCGGGACGATGCGCAACGCCACGCCGACGAGGCGGACGTGGCGATGGTCACCTCCTACTGCCCGGACGGGGCGGAGGCCTCGCATCTGGTGCTGGGGTCGAAGGCGCAGCGGACGGTCTTCTACGACCTCGACACGCCGGTCACCCTGTCGCGGCTGGACGCGGGCGAGCGGCCCGCCTATCTGCCGGCGGAGGGGCTGGGCGGCTTCGACGTGGTGCTCAGCTACACCGGCGGGCAGGCGCTGGAGGAGCTGAAGACCCGGCTGGGGGCCAGGGCCGTGGCGCCGCTCTACGGCTGGGTGGATCCGGAGGTGCACCGGCCGGTCGATCCGGTGCAGACCTATCTGGGCGACCTGTCCTATCTCGGCACCTACGCCGAGGACCGGCAGGCCACGCTGGAAAAGCTGTTCATCGAGCCGGCGCGGCGCCTGACGCGGCGGCGCTTCGTCATCGGCGGGGCGCAGTATCCGGACAGTTTCCCCTGGACGAACAACATCTTCTTCGTGCGGCACCTGCCGCCGGCCGAACATCCGGCCTTCTTCTGCTCCTCCACCCTGACGCTGAACGTCACGCGCGATGCCATGAAGCGCATGGGCTGGTGCCCGTCCGGCCGGCTGTTCGAGGCGGCAGCCTGCGGCGTGCCCCTGATCTCCGACCATTGGGAAGGGCTGGAAGCCTTCTTCGAGCCGGGGCGGGACATTCTGGTCGCCAAGGAAACCGACGACGTGACCACGGCGATGATGCTGCCGCGCGACCACCTCGCCACGCTGGCCCGGCGGGCGCGGGAACGCACGCTGGAAGAACACACCGCCGAACGCCGCGTGCGGGAACTGCGCAACATCCTGGAAATCAAGGGCGGAGGGGACGACTGACCATGTGGGGCATCATCCCGGCCGCCGGCAGCGGCACGCGCATCCAGCCGCTTGCCTTCTCCAAGGAACTGCTCCCCGTGGGCAGTCGCCTGGACGGCGGGACCGAGCGCCCCCGCGCGGTCAGCGAATATCTGGTCGAACGCATGGTGAAGGGCGGGGCGGACAAGATCGCCTTCGTCATCTCGCCGGGCAAGTTCGACATCCTGCAATATTACGGCGGGGAGGTGGACGGGGCAGCGGTCGCCTATGTGGTGCAGCCCCGGCCCGGCGGCCTGTGCGACGCGGTTTTCCGCGCCCTGCCGCTGATCCACCCGTCGGAGCCGGTGATGGTTGGCCTGCCGGACACGGTGTGGTTCCCGGACGACGCGCTGGCGGCGCTGCCGGACGACCGGTTGTCCTTCCTGCTTTTCCCCGTGGACCAGCCGGAGCTGTTCGACGCCGTGGTGACCGATGACCGCTCGCGCGTGCTGGAAATCCAGGTGAAGAGCCCGGACGCCTCCACCCGCTGGATCTGGGGCGCCTTCAAGATGCCGGGCGCGGTGCTGCACGAACTGCACGCCCTGTGGCACGCGCGGGATTGCCAGGACGAATACATGGGCACGCTGGTCAACGCCTGGATCGCCCAGGGTGGCGAGGCGGTCGGCGTGCGCGCGGGAACCTCGTACGTCGATGTCGGCACCGTGCGCGGCTATCGCGCCGCGATCGGCTTGCTGAGCGGCACCTTTCAAGAGGCCGCGGAGTGACAGAGGCGCGAACACTCACGGAAAGGCACCATGACCCCTGACCTGATCGAACGCCGCGTCCGCGAGTTGGGGCGCTGGTTCCACAACATCGACCTGAAAGGCGTGCGGACGGCGCCGGACCATTTCCTCGGCGACTATCCGGCGATCAAGTGGCGGCGCTTCGCCCACGCCATTCCGGAGGATCTGTCGGGCCGGACGGTGCTGGACATCGGCTGCAACGGCGGCTTCTACGCCATCGAGATGAAGCGGCGCGGGGCCGACCGGGTCGTCGCCGTCGATTTCGACGACACCTACCTGAACCAGGCCCGCTTCGCCGCCGAGGTGATGGGCGCAGACATCGAGTTCCGCAAGCTGTCCGTCTACGACGTTGCCCTTCTGAAGGAGAAGTTCGACGTCGTGCTGTTCATGGGGGTGCTCTACCACCTGCGGCATCCCCTGCTGGCCCTAGACCTTATTTGGGAGCATGTCACGAAGGATCTGTTGGTCTTCCAATCCATGCTCCGCGGCCCGGACGATGTCTATCCGGTTCAGGACGACTATCCCTTCAGTGAGACCGAACACTTCGAACGCCCCGGTTACCCGAGGATGGTTTTCGTAGAAAACAAATACAGCAACGACGAGACCAACTGGTGGATTCCGAACCGGGCCGGCGCCGAGGCGATGTTGCGCTCCGCCGGCTTCACGATTCTGGAACATCCCGAGGAAGAGGTCTTCGTGTGCCGCCGGGGAGAACGGTCGCAATTCGTGGAGACCGTCCATCCAGCGGGAGGCGCGGCGCGGGGATGAGGGGGTGTTTGTTCCTCTCCGGGGGTGGGGGAGGGAGTGATGAATAAAATTTTCGACGAATACACATAAAGGGGCAAGCATGATCGAAGCGGTGATGCTCTGGAACGAGCCGAACAACAAATCCCATTGGGACTTTCAGATCGACCCAGACTGGAGCCGCTTCGCCGAGATGGTGATCGGCGCCGCCGACGCCATCGCCGAGGTGAACCCGAACCTGCCGAAGGTGCTGGGCGGCATCTCCCCCATCGACCCGGCCTTCATGACCAACATGAAGGATCGCGGCGTGCTGAACCATTTGGACGCGGTCGCCGTGCACGGCTTCCCGCTGGACTGGAACCACTGGCAGATCAACGAATGGCCGGAGAAGCTGAAGGAGATCCAGGCGGTCACCGACCTGCCGGTCTGGGTGTCGGAGGTCGGCATCTCCACCTTCGGGGCGGAGGAGGTGCAGGTCTTCGGGCTGGAGCGGACGGCCGAACTGCTGCGCGGGCGGGCGCCGCGCATCCACTGGTACAGCCTGTTCGACCTGCCGCGCGCCTGGCCCGCCACGACGCGCCACCGGGAGGCGGAGGGCTCGTCCTATTACCGGCATTTCTACATGGGGCTGGTGCGCGAGGACGGCACGGAGAAGCCGGCCTACGAGCAGTTCCGGAAGGTCGCCCCCGACTTCGGCCTGTGCCAGTGGTTCCACTTCCAGGACCACCGGCTGGACGAAGGCGTGCAGCGGATGAAGGACCTGGGCGTCACCTACCTGCGCACGGGTTTGAGCTGGGCCGACAGTTACCGCGACGGGGCACTGGACTGGTTCGACCGGCAGATGGAGGCGCTGGCCGATTTCAACGTCACAGTCACCTTCTGCTTCACGCCGGAGCATCGGGGCATCGAGCCGCACCACACCAGCCCGCCGCAGGTGAAGGAGGAGTTCGCGCAGTTCTGCGCCGACATGGTGCGGCGCTACGCGCCGGCCTCCGCCACCCAGCCCGCCGTGGTGGGGTGAGGCGATGGCCAGCCCCGTCACGCACTTATCGGCGCTCGGCCTTCCTTCCGACATGTCCCGCGTCGTCGTCGCGGTGGCTCATCCGGACGATGAGACCATCGGGGCGGGCGGGTTGTTGGCGACCGGCGCGCCGTTCCTGGACCTGCACGTCATCCACCTGACCGACGGCGCGCCGCGCGACGGGCACGATCCGGTCGCCCGGAACTTTCCGTCCTGGCAGAGCTACGCGGCCCGGCGCCGCGCCGAAGCCGCCGCCGCCCTGTGCGCCGCCGGCCT
Organism: Azospirillum soli; assembly: GCF_017876165.1. Taxonomy (GTDB): domain Bacteria; phylum Pseudomonadota; class Alphaproteobacteria; order Azospirillales; family Azospirillaceae; genus Azospirillum; species Azospirillum soli. The sequence continues at coordinate 227,028 of NZ_JAGINQ010000003.1, read as the reverse complement.
GCCGCTGAGCCGGTGGGAAGGGTTCGGCTACGCCGACCAGCAGGCGATGCTGCACATGGCGCCGCTGGCCCGGCGCATGGCGCAACGGCTGGCCGCGCTGGCGCCCGAGGTGGTGCTGACTCACCCCTACGAGGGCGGCCACCCGGACCACGACGCAGCCAGCTTCGCCGTGCACGCCGCCTGCGCGCTGCTGGCCCGCACCGGGCGGCCGGTGCCGGCGGTGGTGGAGATGGCCTCCTACCACAACGGCGGGGGGATGCGGACCGTGCAGGACTTCCTGCCGGACGGCCGGCGCCCGGTGATCGCGGTGGAGCTGACCGCGCTCCAGCGCCGCGTCAAGGCGCGGATGATGGCGGCGCACCGGTCGCAGGCCCGGCGGCTCGTCCCGTTCCGCGTCGATGTGGAGCGCTTTCGCCGCGCAGCACCACCGGACTTTACCCGGCCACCGCACGAGGGACCGCTTCTGTACGAGACCTGGGGTTCCGGTCTGACCGGCGCCCGCTGGCGCGCCCTGGCCGGCAAAGCCCTGATCGACCTAGGCTTGGAGTGAGGCACGATGGAACTGACCGTCCTTAGCGTTGCGTGCCCCTTCACCACGGTCGGAACCGAGGCGGACGGCACGGCCGAACAGGTGCTGATCGCGCTCGACGCCGCCTTGCTGCGCGCCGGGCACCGCTCCGTCGTCGTCGCGGCCGAGGGATCGACCGTCGCCGGGACGCTGGTGCCGATGCCGCGCCTCCAGCGTATGCCGGACGAGGCCGGGCGGGCCGCCGTGCTGCGCCGGGTCGCGGCAACGGTGGCGCGGGCCGTGGACCAGCACGGGGTGGACCTTGTCCATGTGCACGGTCCCGACTTCGCCGCCCTGCTGCCGCCCCCGGGCGTGCCGGTGCTGGTGACGCTGCACCAGCCGCTCGACCGCTATCCGGCCGACGCGCTGATGCCGGCGCGGCCGGGCACGCACCTGAACACCGTCTCGACGGCGCAGGCGCGCTCCGCCCCGCCGGGACTGGCTCTGCTGCCGCCCATCGAGACGGGCGTGGCGGTGGACCGCCTCTACATCCGGGTGCCGAAGCGGCGTTTCGCGGTCGGGCTGGGTCTGATCGAGCCGGAAAAGGGCTTCCACATCGCGCTGGACGCGGCGCGGGACGTCGACATGCAGTTCCTGCTGGGCGGCGATGTGCCCCGCCATCCGGAGCACCAGCGCTATTTCCAGGACGAGATCCGGCCGCGCCTCGACCCCAAGCGCCGCTACCTCGGTCCCATCGGCTTCGGGCGCAAGCGCTGGATGCTGGGGGCGGCGCGTTGCCTGCTGGCGCCCAGCCTGACGGCGGAAGCGAGCGCGCTGCCAGCGCTGGAGGCACTGGCCTGTGGGACGCCGGTCGTGGCCTTTCCGAACGGCGTGCTGGCCGACATCGTGGAGCCGGGCGTCACCGGCTTTCTGGTCAAGGACGCCGCCGAAATGGCCGAGGCCATCGAGGCGGCCGAGACCCTGGACCCCGACGCCTGCCGCGCCGCCGCCCGCGTCCGCCATTCGGCCGATGGCATGGCCGCGCGGTATCTGGCGCTTTACGAGGAGCTGGTGGCGGGCCGGGCGAAGGCGGCGGCAACGGCGTAAGCGGTCCGGTTTGGAAGAACGTCCACGCTCGGCGGAAAACGCCTACAGCGCCCCCACCAGCACCCCAAGCGCCGGATCATCCTCCGGCACCAGAAGGCGCAGGTTGGCGGCCGCCAGCGCCGCATCGCCTCCCGGTCCGGGCACCAGGCCCGACGCGGCGAACAGGCGGTCCTGCTGGATGCGTTCGGCCTCCAGTTCCGTGGCCTTCAGCCGCGCGTAGAAGGCGTCATCCTCGCCCTTCACGCGGCGGCGCACGGCGCGGAGCGGGCGGACCACCTCGGCCCGCCAGTCGGCGATGGCCGAATCGACCCGTGCGAGTTCGTTGGCCGACAGCTGGACGCCGCAGGCTGCGCCGGCCCAGGCGGCGAAGAGCAGGACATTGACGTCCAGCCCCCGCCGGTCCTGAAGATCCAGGCACGCCGCCGGGACTCCCGGCCGCGCGTAGACGGCCAGGGAAAAGTCCCAGAGCGGGTTGACGCCCCGCCCCGTCGTCCAGGTTTCAGTCACCCAGACTGATGCCGAGGCCGCGCGCCGTCTTCACCAGCGCGCCGTCCAGCTCCACGCAGGCGTAGCGGGCGATGGCGTCGGTGATCGGCACGTCGATGACGCCACGGTTGGACCAGGCGACCATGCGGTCGAACTTGCCTTCCGCGATCAGGTCCACCGCATGCACGCCGAAGGCCGAGGCGACGAGACGGTCGCGGGGGCTGGGCATGCTGCCGCGCTGGACGTGGCCCAGCACGGTGACGCGGGTCTCGGCCCCCGTCGCCTCGGCGATCTTCTCGCCGATGTAGTCGCCGATGCCGCCGTAGCGCTTCTCGCCGCCCTGGAACAGCTTCTTCACGCCGGTGCCGTCGGCGGTCTTCACCGCCTCCGACACCACGACCAGCGCGAAGTTGCGGCCCGAGGAGCGCACCTGCTTGACCTTCGCGGCGATCTTGTCGATCGAATAGGGGATCTCGGGGATCAGCACCACGTCGGCGCCGCCGGCGATGCCGGCCGCCAGCGCGATGTGGCCGGCGTCGCGGCCCATGACCTCCAGAACCATGACGCGGGCGTGGCTGGCGGCGGTCGGCTGGAGCCGGTCCAGCGCCTCGACCGCCACGCCGACGGCGGTGTCGTAGCCGACCGATACCTCAGTCAGGCCCAGGTCGTTGTCGATGGTCTTGGGCACGCCGACCATCTTCAGCCCGCCCTTCTCGGCCAGCTTGTGCAGGATGGCGAAGCTGCCGTCGCCGCCGATGCCGATCAGCGCGTCCAGCCCCAGCTCGCGGTAGCCGCCGATGATCTCGTCGGAGCGGTCCTTGACCGTGCCGTCGGCCATGGGGTAGGCGAAGGGGTCGCCACGGTTGGTGGTGCCCAGGATCGTGCCGCCCATGCGCATCATGTTGCCGTCCACCTGCGGCAGGTCGAGCACCTGATACTGCACCGGGCGTTGCAGCAGCCCCTGCGTACCTTCCTTGATGCCCAGGACCTGCCAGCCATAGGTGATCGTCGCACGGTGCACGACCGCCCGGATCACCGCGTTCAGCCCGGCGCAATCGCCGCCGCTGGTCAGAATGCCGATGCGCTTTCCAGCCGTCATGTTCCCTGTCCCCGTTTCGCCTGACCCTGCTTTGTTCGGTAGTCTTACCAGAACGCGGTTCCGCCGCAATCCTTCAAGGCTTTGGGTTGGGTCACATTCCAACGTCATAGCCCGCACATCATAACCCGGTGGGGCGGCGGAGGTTTCGCGGTGCCGTTTCGGATGAAATCTGATATAGTCCCGCCCGCTTAGCCAGCGGGCCACTGGGCGCATGAACGAACAAGAGATCTTGAAAGAGAAACTGGCATCGCTCCGCAGCGAGCATCGCGACCTTGACGACGTGATCGCGCGTCTTCAGGAACGCGCGCCGTTCGACCAGCTTCAGCTCCAGCGGCTGAAGAAGCGCAAGCTCGCGCTCAAGGACCAGATCACGCTTCTGGAAAGCCGGCTGCTGCCCGACATCATCGCCTGAACCATTCGTGCGAGCAGCCATCGCCGACAAAAAAAAGGTGAATGAGTGGGGGAGTTCTTCGCGACGCTCTGGACTCCCCGCGCGCGCTTTCTATAATGCGCCGCTTTCCGGACCTTGAGGAAAGCGCGCCATCGTGCCCGTAGACAGCAACAGCAAGCCGCTGGTCGGCATCATCATGGGCAGCCAGTCGGACTGGACCACCATGAAGCACGCCGCCGAGACGCTGACCGCGCTCGGCGTGCCGCACGAGGTCCGGATCGTCTCCGCCCACCGCACCCCGCACCGCCTTGTCGAATACGCCACCACGGCCAAGAGCCGGGGGCTGAAGGTCGTCATCGCCGGGGCCGGCGGCGCCGCCCATCTGCCGGGCATGGCCGCCTCGATGACGCCGCTGCCGGTGTTCGGCGTGCCGGTCGAAAGCCACGCGCTGAAGGGCATGGACAGCCTGCTCTCCATCGTGCAGATGCCCGGCGGCGTGCCGGTTGGGACGCTGGCCATCGGCAAGGCCGGCGCCATCAACGCCGCCCTGCTCGCCGGATCGGTCATCGCCCTGATGGACGACAAGGTCGCGGAGGCGCTGGACGCGTGGCGCGCCCGCCAGACCGCCGCCGTGGCCGAAGCCCCCGTGGACGAGCCCGCCTGACATGGCCGCCCAGACGACACCTCCCCGGACCTTGGCCCCCGGCGCCACCATCGGCATGTTGGGTGACGGTCAGCTCGGCCGCATGACGGCGCTGGCCGCCGCGCGCCTCGGCTACAAGACCCACGTCTTCGCCCCCGACGCCGAGGGCAGCCCCTGCGCCCAGGTCGCGGCGGCGGTCACCTCGGCCCGCTGGGATGACCTGGACGCGCTGGAAGCCTTCGCGCGCTCCGTCGATGTGGTGACGCTGGAGTGGGAGAACGTCCCCGTCTCCGTGGTCGAGCATCTCGGCCGTTTCGCCCCGGTGCATCCGGGCGGCAACGTGTTGTCGGTGGCGCAGGATCGCGTTGCCGAGAAGTCCTTCGTCAACGGTCTCGGCATCGCCACTGCCCCGTGGCGCGCGGCCCACGGCGCCGAGGACGTCGCCCGCGCGGTGGCCGAGATCGGTCCGCGTTGCATCCTGAAGTCCACGCGCCTGGGCTACGACGGCAAGGGGCAGGCCCGCATCGAGCCCGGCACCGACCCGGCCGAGGCCTGGGCCTCCATCGGTTCCAACGCCGGCATCGTCGAGGGCTTCGTCACCTTCGCCTGCGAGGTGTCGGTGATCGTCGCGCGCGGCCAGGACGGCACCATGGCCGCCTATCCCGCCGTGGAGAACCGGCACAAGAACGGCATCCTCGACAAGACCATCGCCCCCGCCCGCGTCTCGGCCGAGACCGCCGCCGAGGCCGAACGCGTCGCCCGCCGCATCGCCGAGGCGCTGGGTCTGATCGGCGTGCTGGCGGTGGAGATGTTCGTGACGCCGGACGGCGCGGTGCTGGTCAACGAGATGGCGCCCCGCCCGCACAACTCCGGCCACTGGACCATGGACGCCTGCCACGCCTGCCAGTTCGAGCAGCTGGTCCGCGCCGTGTGCGGCCTGCCGCTGGGTTCGGTGGACCGCGTGGCCGACGCCGAGATGGAGAACCTGATCGGCGACGATGTGCTCCGCTGGCCCGAACTGCTGGCCGAGCCCGGCGCCCGCCTGCACCTCTACGGCAAGGCGGAAGCCCGCCCCGGCCGCAAGATGGGCCATGTGACGCGCCTGTTCCCGAAGGGATGATGATTGCCCCTCTCCCGGAAGGGCCGGGAGAGGGCAACCTGCGCTGCGGGCTAAAGCTGTGGGTGCGGTAATCCGGCGCGCCCCGCCCGATTCGGATTAGATTGCTGAAAATCCTCACGCTTCCCGCTCTGCGGGTTGCGATGCCGATTCTTGTGGCTTTTTTCGCATCCCGAAGGGCGCTACTCTCCGGATACGAAAATTCGCAAATCCGATCAACTTTATCTCGAATTTTACTGAATGACCACACACCTCGCGCAAGACACGGGCACGCGAACGGGACCGGCGAACAGCGCCGGCCCCCGCCGGCCGCAGTCGTCCCGCGAGCGTGACCGGTTCGTTGGCTTCGCCTTCGCCGCCGCCGACCTGCTGATCGAGACGGACGCCAAGGGGACCATCCTGTTTTCCGCCGGCGCGCGCTGCCGGCTGACCGACGGCGACGTGGCCGGCCTGATCGGCACCAGCCTGCTGGACGTGGTGGCGGCCAACGACCGCAAATACGTCCACGTCCTGTTCAAGCGCATCCAGGAAAAGGCCCGCATCAAGCCGGCCCGCGTCATCTTCCAGGGCTATGACGGGCACAAGTTTCCGGCGCTGCTCGGCGGCTGCCGGCTCGATTCCTGCCCCGGCTCGCTGTTCCTGACCGTCCTGCTCGCCTCCGGCCCGCGCGCCACGCACGAGGCGCTGTCGGCGGCCGGGCAACTGCTCGACGGGCATGCCTTCGGCAATATCCTGGAAGACCGCATTCTGCGCGCCCGCGAAAAGGGCCTGGACCACGGGCTGACGCTGCTGCTGGTCGAAGGGTTGCAGTCGATGGTGGAGGCGCTGCCCGTCGGCGCCGCGGACGAGGTGCGGCAGGGCATCGACGCCTATCTGCGCGGCATTTCCGCCGACGGCGACAGCGCCGGCCAACTGGCCGCCGACCGTTACGGCATCGTGCACACCTCCGACATCGACGGGCAGGAGGTGCAGGACCACATCGCCCAGATCATCGAGAACGCGGGCGGCGAATTGCCGGGCGGCATCCGGACCTGGTCGCTGGACGTGTCGGACGAGCGGCTGGACGCCGCCGACGCGGCGCGCGCGCTGGTCTACACGGTGCAGGCCTTCGCCTCGGCCCAGGGCGGGGAGTTCACCATCTCCAGCCTGGAGGACGGCGCCAAGCGCATGATGTCCGACGCGGTGGAGCGGATCGGCCGCTTGCGCGCGACCATCGAGCGGCGCGACTTCTTCGTCGTCTACCAGCCCATCGTCGATGTGGAGACCCAGGCCGTCCACCATCTGGAGGCGCTGACGCGGGTGGAGGGCATGCCGTCCCCGGCCGACTTCATCACCTTCGCCGAGGACGTCGGCCTGATCTACGACTTCGACCTGCTGCTGACCCAATCGGTTCTGGACACGTTGCGCGCCTATCACAAGGAACCGAAGCTGCCGGACGTGGCGATCAACCTCTCAGCCAAGACGCTGATGAGCCCGATCTTCCTCCAGCAGTTCCAGGCGGTGACCGAGCCCTACGGCGATCTGGCGAAGAAGCTGCTGATCGAGGTGACGGAAACGGTCGTCGTCACCGACATCGCCCGGCTGAACGAGGTTTTGCAGAAGCTGCGCCGCGCCGGCTACCGCATCTGCCTGGACGACGTGGGCGCCGGTTCGACCTCCTTCCAGTCGCTGTACGGAATCCAGGCCGACTACGCGAAGATCGACGGCAGGTTCGTGCGCGGCGCCTCGCAAAACCCGCGCGACATGGCGATGCTGCGGTCCATGGTGGACGTCTGCCACCAGCTCGGCCTCAAGCTGATCGGCGAGCAGGTGGAGGAGCCGGAACACGCCCAGTTGCTGGCCGACCTCGGCGTGCAGTTCGCGCAGGGTTTCCTCTACAGCCGCCCCTCGCGCGACTTCGCCTATTTCGCCAAGGACTGGTCGAAGATGGCCGGGAAGGGCGGCAAGGTCCTCTGGAAGACCTCCTGACGCGTGCCGCTTCGGCCCGCTTGCCTCACGCCATTGCGTGGGCGTTGTCCAGGTGCAGCCGCGCCTCGTTCAACAGTTCCCGATAGCGGTTCATGGCCTCCCGGCAGGCGCCGACGCCACCGTGCACCCGAATTTCGCCCAACAGGCGTTCGGCTTCGTCCAACTCGTTCAGGACGGAAACGGCGGTGTCGATATCCATGGCCAAGCTCCCCAACCGTGCATTGCTGCGCTGCACGCGATTTGTGCGGGCATGACCAAAGCATTAATTCGTCGCGCGGCGAAGTAGCAATATGGTCGCAGACCTAGCGGTTTTTGGCGTAATTTTCGGGAAATCAATCACGAGCTTGTTTCGAACCGTGCTCAAGCAGCTCCGCCTGCAACCGGATGACCTTCTCCGTCGGGGAAAAGCCCTGGCGGCGGGTGAGCACGACGATCACGCCGGTGCTCGCCAGCATGAAGGCCCACGGGTTGATCAACCAGGCCAGCGCCGCCAACGCGAAGTAATAGGCGCGCAAACCGCCGTTCAGTGCGGTGACGGCCAGGGTCATCGCCTCGGCGATGTGGCCCGCCATGACGTGCCGTTCCTTCTCCGGCACCGGCGGCAGCGGGGCCGAACCGATCAGCGCGCAGCAGTAATTGTACTGGCGCAGCGCCCAGGTGAACTTGAAGAAGCCGAAGGTGAAGATCGCCACGAGCAGCAGCATCTTCATCTCGAAGAACTCCCGCGACGTTTTGACCGTCACCGCCAGGCTGCCGACGATCTCGTGCGCGTGCTCAATGGCGCCGAAGGAGCCCAGCAGACCGGCCAGCACGAGCATGGTCGTCGAGGCGAAGAAGGTGCAGCTGTTCATGGTGTGGCCGACCAGCTGCGAATCCATGATGCGGTTGTCGCGCTGGAGCATCCGGTCCATCCACTCGCGCCGCAACATCTTCAGGTGATGGTTGACGAAGACCCGCCCCTTCAACAGGTGGTCCTGGGTGATCGTGAACCCGATCCAGCTCGCCAGGAACCAGGCGAAGGCAATGGCGTCGATGGTCGTGATGTCGGGCGGCACGGGCGGAGACTCGGGCGGGTGTCGGAGGACTCACCTGTACTCTTGCCCGCCCCAGCCTGTCCACGAACAGAGATTGAACGGGCATAGGATCGTGGGCGGAGGATCACGCCTGCCCCCGCACCGCGTTCAGCACGAAGACCCGGATGGCGCTGGACAGGTTGCCGGCACGCGTCTGGTCGATCTCCTCGATCAGCGCGTTGACCGAACTGCCGCGCGCCTGCGCGACACCCTTCAGCGCCTCCCAGAACTCCTCCTCCAGCGACACGCTGGTCGGATGCCCGGCGATAAGGACGGAGCGTTTCTTCACGGGCGCACGCTCCGCTTGTCCATCCTACCCCTCACCGCGGCTTCACCATCGTCTCCGGCTTGACCCACTGGTCGAACTGCTCCTCGGTCAGCAGGCCCAGCGCGACGCCCGCCTGCTTCAGCGTCGTGCCTTCCTTATGCGCCGTCTTGGCGATCTTGGCGGCGTTGTCGTAACCGATGTGCGGGTTCAGCGCGGTGACCAGCATCAGGCTCTCGTTCAGCAGCTGCGTGATCCGTTCGCGGTTGGCCTCGATGCCGACGACGGCGTTGTCGGTGAAGCTGACCGCCGCGTCGGCCAGCAGCCGGATCGATTGCAGCACGTTGTAGGCGATCACCGGCTTGAACACGTTCAGTTCGAAATGGCCGGTGGCGCCCGCCACGGTGACGGTGGTGTGGTTGCCCATCACCTGGGCGCAGACCATGGTCATCGCCTCCGACTGGGTCGGGTTGACCTTGCCGGGCATGATGGAGGAGCCGGGCTCGTTCTCCGGCAGCATAATCTCTCCGATGCCGCAGCGCGGGCCGGAGCCCAGCAGCCGGATGTCGTTGGCGATCTTCATCAGCGAGACGGCCAGCGTGTTCAGGCTGCCGTGCGCGTCCACCAGAGCGTCGTGGGTCGCCAGCGCCTCGAACTTGTTCTCAGCCGTGACGAAGGGCAACCCGGTGATGCGGGCCACCTCCTCGGCGAAGGCCTCGGCGAAGCCCACTTTGGCGTTCAGCCCGGTGCCGACCGCCGTGCCGCCCTGCGCCAACCGGTAGATCTGCGGCAGCGAGGCCTTCACCCGCTCGATCCCGTACTGCACCTGCGCGGCGTAGCCGGAGAACTCCTGCCCCAAGGTCAGAGGCGTGGCATCCTGAAGGTGGGTACGGCCGATCTTCACGATGTCGGCGAAGGCGTCGGCCTTGGTGGCCAGCGCGGCGTGCAGATGCTCCAGCGCCGGGATCAGCTCATGATGGATCTGCTCGGCCGCCGCGATGTGCATGGCGGTGGGGAAGCTGTCGTTGGACGACTGCCCCATGTTGACGTGGTCGTTGGGATGGACCGGCTTCTTGGAGCCCATCTCGCCGCCCAGCTTCTCGATGGCGCGGTTGGAGATGACCTCGTTGGCGTTCATGTTCGTCTGGGTGCCGGAGCCGGTTTGCCAGACCACCAGCGGGAAATGGTCGGCCAGCGTGCCGTCGATGACCTCCTCCGCCGCCTCGACAATGGCGTGGCCCAGGCGCGGGTCCAGCACCCCGAGCGCCATGTTGGCGAGTGCGGCCGCCTTCTTCTGGATGCCCAGCGCGCGCACCAGCGGGGCCGGCATGCGCTCCCCCCCGATGCGGAAGTTCTGCAGCGACCGCTGGGTCTGCGCCCCCCAATAGCGGTCGGCCGGCACGTCGAGCGGGCCGAAGCTGTCGGTCTCATTACGCACCCCGGTTTTCCCGGTCATGGCGGCCATCCTTCGCGCGGGTTTGGACATCGTTCCGTTCAGAGAATTTTTCCCGGAATGGCCGCTCCGGCAAGGGGGATCGCGCAGCAGACGTGACATCGGTCGGCACTCGGCCGTTTTGTTCTTGTTATGTTCTTAGTGCTCCGCTACCATTCCCACCACTGGCATTCTGGCCGCTGGAGGATCGAATGGGCGAGTTCGCAACGGAATTCGGTGCCAACCACGTGCGTGCGTTCATTTCCAAAAAGCGCGTCACCGAGATGAAGGCGCAGGGCTGGCGCATCGTCGGTCCCGGCGAGGAAGGCTCGCTCCTGATGGAGGGGCCGCAACTCGGCGGCGCCCCGGTGCGCATGAAGAGCCTCGTGGACGATCTGTTCGACGATCTGGTCGCCCGCGCGCTGGAACGGGCGGACGCCGCCGACCGGATGCTGCACGCAGCGTAAATCGCGGAAACCACCCGCCCCGCCGCGCGTTGTCAGCGGCATGGCAAACATCGACGACACTCCGAACACAGCTTCGAACATTGGCCCGAACGAGGACGAGGCGCAGGCGGTCGCGGCCGGCTGCGCCCTTCTCGCCACCGTCGAGGACGCGGACCCCGGTACCGTGCGGGAACGCCTGCGCGCCCTTCTCAGCGCCGCCAACCTGCCGCCGGACACGCTGGACGAGGCGGCCCGCGCCTTCGACGGCCACACCCGCCACATACAGGACGACCCGACCGCCGGCGAGGCCGATGCGATGGGGCTACTCCGTCAGGTCAAGGGCGACGTTAACGCCGCGAAACGCACCATGGAGACCTGCCGCGACGCCGCCGACGGGAATGGCGGCCTATCGCCCGCGCAAGCGGCGATGGCGCGAAAGCTTTGTGAATCCTTGAATCTCAGCCCAACCCAGTTCGGCTTATGACAGCGGGGAGTAATCCCAAGGAATAGTCTTCCCGGCCATTTCCGGGTCGTAGTAGTACCCCTCAAGATACGCCCTGACTCATAGTCTTGTTAGGAAGTCGTTAACCGCCTCATGGCCAAATAGACCCATCACGAACACACAGTGCCAAAGGAGATTTTAAAATGATCGCTTCCGCCACCGCCGAAAAGATTACCACTTCCTCTCGCGTTCACATCGACTTGGTTGATGATTTCATCCGCCTGACGCAGGACAAGATCGACGGCCAGCGCGATACCTTCACCCGCGAGAGCCTGCTCGACCTGCTCGCCACGCTGCGCGAAGAGCGCGCGGGCTACCTGGACCTGCTCAGCTCCGCGGCTCTCAGCAAGGCGGCGTGAGGGAGAAGGGAAAGCCCCTTCTCCTTCGCCAAGGGGTAAGGGGCTTGTCAGCCCTCGGCCTCGGCCTGGGCGGCGAGCGCGGCCAGCGCCTCCCCGGTGAGGCGGTAGGGAAGCCACTCCTCCATGTGATGGAAGCCGATGCGGTGGTAGAAGTCGCGCGCCGGGTTCCAGTTCAGAACGCTCAAATCCACGCGCCGGCAGCCCTGCTCGACCGCGCGCTTGGCGACGGCGGTCAACAGTTTGCGCCCGACGCCGTAACGGCGCGCCTCGGGCGTCACGTACAGATCCTCCACGAAGATGCCGGCCCGCCCCTCCCAGGTGGAGTAGTTGCGGAAGCACAGCGCGAAGCCGACCGGAGCGCCGTCCAGCTCGGCGATCAGCGCCTCGAACACCGGGCGCTCACCCCAGCCGTCGCGGCGGAAGTCCTCTTCCGTCGCCTTGACGGCGTCCGGTTCGCGCTCGAATGCGGCGAGTTCCTTGACGAAGCGCAGAATGGTGGCGCAATCGGCCTCGACGGCCGGGCGAATGGTCACGGTGGGCATGTCGGCTCCAGAATGAACGGAGCCGCGACGATAAACGCACGTCCACACGGTCACAACGCCCTTCCCTAATGAATGGCGCACGCATAGGCTGTGCACCATGAGCGATGCACAAAAAAATCAGGATGCGATCATCCGCGAGGCCCGGCCCGAGGAGCTTCCGGATCTTCTTGCCCTCGTCGCGCGCGTGGATGCGGAAACCGACTTCATGCCGCGCAAGCCCGGCGAGCCGCCGACCTGGTCGCGCGACCTCGCCGGCCTCCAGGCGCGCGGCAACAGCACCATCTTCGTGGCGGAGGTCGCCGGCACCCTGATCGGCTACATCGGCGCCCATGGCGGGCGCTACCGCCGCAACCGGGGCGTGGTGACCGTCGCGGCCGGCGTGCGGCGGGAATGGAACGGGCGCGGCATTGGCACGCGCCTGTTCGAGACGGCCGAGGACTGGGCGCGGCGGATCGGCGCCCACCGGCTGGAACTGACCGTCGATGAGACCAACACGCGCGCCCACGCGCTCTACCATCGGCTCGGCTTCATCGACGAGGGGCTGATGCGCGACGCCCTGCGCGTGAACGGCGCGTGGCGGAACGAGTGGCTGATGGGAAAGCTCATCGGCGGGCACGACATCCCCGACTGGCCGAGCCTGATGCTCGACGCGCTGCCGCCCGCCCGGCTCAACGGGTTGGTGATCCGCGAGGCCAGGCCGGACGACGCCGCCGACTATCTCGCCTTCGACTGGGCCGTTCGCGCCGAATCGCCATTCCTCCTGCGCACCGCCGCCGAGTCGCTGCCCGACGTGCCGGCCGCCCGCCGCTTCCTGGCCGAACAGCGGGCCGGCGACCGGACGGCGACCCTGCTGGCCCTGGTGGACGGGGGCATCGCCGGGACGCTGTCGCTGTGGACCGGAGTCTATTCCCGCTCCGCGCACGAGGCGGGACTCGGCATCGCCGTGCGTCGGGAGTACTGGCAGAGCGGCATCGGCTTCCGCCTGATGGCGGCTGCCGAGGACTGGGTCCAGGCGCGCCGGCTGCACCGGTTGGCGCTCTGGGTCTACGGGCACAACGCCCGCGCCCTGCGCTTCTACGACCGCTGCGGCTTCCGGCGGGAAGCGCTCGCTCGCCGCCACACCCTGATCGACGGCCACCTCGCCGACCACATCCTGATGGCGAAGCTGTACGATTGAGGGCGCTTTAGCGCGTCAGGATCAGCCCGCGACCGTCATTTTCCGAATCGGAGACCTGGACCGGCTTGCCGACGTAGAAGGCGTTGCAGCGCTTGCCGCCGGTCAGGCGGGTCAGTCCGGCTTCCCATTCCTCGCCGTGCGGACCGACGATGCGCAGCTTCAACTGATTGACCAGCGGGTAGACGTGATAGCCGTCCTGCTCCAGCGGTTCGCCGGTGCTGGTGAAGAATCCCTGCCCGACGGTCAGCGTCTTGCCGCCGACATCGAGCGTCACGTCCTGAATCCAGGGGCAGCCACCGCCGCCAGCGCCCTTTTCATTGGCGGCGGCCGGGCCGGCGGCGAGGAACACCGGAAGGAGCGCGCACATCAGAGCCCGTGCGCCATATTGAAAGCGGTCGGTCATGGCCGAAAGGCTGCTCTTCACCCGTTGCTCGATGATCGCGGCGGAGAATAATTGCTGCATATGCGAAATGCAAACCGGAGGTTCGCGTGGGAGGGGTGCACCACCCGCAAAGCTCGCGGTCCACAAGCGCCGAGGGCCGGCGCGCGGTCGTCATCCTATCGACCTGAAAACGTTTTCGTCCACCGCCCGGCTTGGGCATGGCGACGATATCACAGGGCCGCCCGGTTGCCCCCGCGCCAGCGGTTGGGCAGAGGCGGCGGGGAGGGTAAAGGTGTTGGGCCGCGACGGACGCGCGGCCCAACGATGCCTCAGCGCTTCAGCCCGTTGCCGTAGCGCGAGCAGTCGTACTCGTCGGTGCCCTTTTCGGCGCGGCCGCCGTTCGAGGTGTTGTAGCGGGCATCGTCGCAACGGCCGTTGCGGGCGTACGGGCCATCGGCGCTGCCGGAACCGAACAGGCCGCCGCCGCTGCTGCCGAACAGGCCACCACCACCGCCGTTGCTGGTCTCGTTGCAGGCTGCCAGCGCAAGCGGAACCGCCAGCACGACGGCAAATCGAAACGCACCTTTCATGAGAAGCTTCCTCCGTTGAGAGACGTGGACACGTCCATTCGTCTCCCCAACAGCGAAGGGGCGCTTCGAATTCCCGTTCTGTTTACAGGGACGTCATTCGACGGGCAGGAAAATCTTGCTCTGCATGTCGATGGCCCACAGGTCGCCGCTGTCCAGGTCGAACCACCAGCCGTGGATTTCCAGGGTGCCGTCCTCGACCCGTTCGCGGACGAAGGGGAAGGTCAGCAGGTTTTCGACGGAGGTGCGGATGGCCGCGCGCTCGACCATGTCGGGAAATTGCTGGAGGCGCTCCAGGTCGGCCTTGCGGCGTTCCTCGTCCGTGCCGGCGTCGGAGGGGGTGATGTAGGGATCGCAGGCCGCGCTGGCTATGGACACCCAGGGCGACACGAAGTCGTTCTGGTCCGGCGCGCCCGAGCGCAGGCGGATCAGCCCCTGGATGCCGCCGCAATGGGCGTGGCCCAGCACGATGATGTGCCCGACCTTCAGCACGCGCACGGCGTATTCGATGGCCGCCGAGGTGCCGTGGTAGCTGCCGTCCGGCTGGTAGGGCGGGACGAGGTTGGCGACGTTGCGCACGACGAACAGCTCGCCCGGCTCGGCCTGGGTCAGCAGCGCGGGATCGACGCGGCTGTCCGAGCAGCCGATCATCAGCACGTCCGGATGCTGCCCCTCGGTCACCAGCTGGCGCATGCTGTCGGGGCGGCGCTCGTAATAGCGGGCGCGAAATCCCTTGATGCCCGCCAGGAGCTGTCGAATGGTGTGGTTCTGGTCGGCGCTGGACATCTGGAGGACACCCCTGATCGTTCTGGCCGGCGCGATGCGGGCCAGCCTGTCGCCCAGCGATATAGCCGAGGCCGCGTCAGGTTTCCAGAATCTCCGGCTCGGTCGGTTCGCCCCAGCGGCGCACGATGCCGGCGTCCAGTCCGAACAGGTCGAGCGCGCGGCCGACCGCGTGGTCCACCAGATCGTCGATGGTGCGCGGCTTGGAATAGAAGGCCGGCACCGGCGGCGCGATGATCGCCCCCATCTCGGCCAATTGGGTCATCGTGCGCAGATGGCCCAGATGCAGCGGCGTCTCGCGCACCATCAGCACGAGCGGCCGGCGCTCCTTCAGCGTCACGTCGGCGGCGCGCGTCAGCAGGGTGGAGGTCACGCCGGTGGCGATCTCGCTCATGGAGCGGACGGAGCAGGGGGCGACGATCATGCCCATGCTGTGGAAACTGCCGCTGGCGATGGCCGCGCCGATGTCGGTGGCGGCGTAGGACACGTCGGCCAGCGCCCGCAGTTCGGCAACCTTCAGGTCGGTCTCATGGGCCAGCGTCACCTCGGCCGAGCGGCTGACGACGAGGTGCGATTCGACGCCGATCCGGCGCAGCGTGGTCAGCAGGCGGATGCCGTAGATCACGCCCGAGGCACCGCTGATGCCCACGACAAGACGGGGAGGAATGGTCATGCGGGAAAAGATCCCCTTGCACGTCCGTCATCCCCGCGAAAGCGGGGATCCAGGGCCATTCGGGGACGTTCTTGACGTGCCCTGGATTCCCGGCCTCTGGATTCCTGGCCCCTGGATTCCCGACCGCGCGGGAATGACGGTAAACGATGGCTTCGGAGGGTGCGTTGGCGGCGCGGGTCAGCGCGCCCCTTGCCGCTCCGAATAAGGCGATTCGTCGCCGTAGCCTTCTTCCTCGCCGGCCTCGGCCTCGCGCTGCTCCTGGGTCAGCGGGACGCCGCCGCGGCGGACGGCTTGGACCAGAGCCTCTTCCAGCTCGCGCTGGGTGCACAGGCCGAGCAGCACCGGGTTGCGCGGCTTGATGTTGGCGGCGTTCCAATGGGTGCGGTCGCGCACCGCCGCGATGGTCGGCTTGGTGGTGCCGATCAGGCGGCAGATCTGGGCCTCCGACAGCTCCGGATGGTGCTTCACCAGCCACGCCACCGCGTCGGGCTTGTCGCCGCGCTTGGTGATCGGGGTGTAGCGCGGACCCTTGGAGCGCGCGGCCGGCAGCGGCAGGTCGGGGACCAGCAGCTTCAGGCGCAGGTCCGGGTTCTTCTCGCACCGCTCGATCTCGGCCTTGGTCAGCTGACCGTTGGCCACCGGGTCCAGCCCGACCATGCCGACCGCCACCTCGCCATCGGCGATGGCCTGGACCTCCAGGGAATGCATGCCGCAGAAGGCCGCAATCTGCTCGAAGGTCAAGGATGTGTTCTCGACCAGCCAAACGGCCGTCGCTTTCGGCATCAAGGGCAGTGCCATCATCCCTCCTGAACAACTCCAACCCGACCGCACCCGTTTGCGGGTTGCGTGATCGGTTCACTTTGACCGGATAAATACACCGGACTTCGCCCTCCATATAGGGCCGAAACCGGTTGATGTAAGCGTGCTAGGACAGGCGGCCGGGTTGCCGGCCGCCCATCCTCTGCTAACCTTGTTGGGAAGCTTTAGCAAGCCCGCGCCGCTCGCCGCAAACGAGAATAGAACGAAAAAGACGGATTGGGAGGGATTTTCATGCCGCAGGCCAGCCGGAATCCGTTTGCGCTCTTATGGACCGTGGCGGTGTTCGCCGTGGGGGCGGCCATGATGGCGCCGGCACCGGTCCGGGCGCAGATGACCGACCTGAAGATCATTGCGCCGGCAGCCCCCGGCGGCGGCTGGGACCAGACCGCCCGCGCCATGCAGGAGGTGATGCAGGGCGCCGGCATCGCCCGCGACATCCAGGTGCAGAACATCGCCGGGGCGGGCGGCACCATAGGGCTGGCGCAGTTCGTCACCGGCTTCAAGGCCAACCCCAAGGCGTTGATGGTCGGCGGCCTCGTCATGGTCGGGGCGATCCAAACCAACAAGTCGCCTGTCACGCTCGACCAGGTGACGCCCATCGCCCGCCTGACCGGCGAGTATCAGGCCATCGTCGTTCCCGCCCAGTCCGAGATCAGGTCGCTGAAGGAGCTGCTGGAGCGATTCAAGGCCAATCCCGGCTCGGTCAGCTGGGGCGGCGGGTCGGCCGGCGGCACCGACCACATCATGGTCGGCCTGCTCGCCAAGGAGATCGGGGTCGATCCTCGGCGGGTGAACTACATTCCGTTCTCCGGCGGGGGGGAGGCGATGGCGGCGCTGCTCGGCAACCACGTGACGGCCGGCGTGTCGGGCTGGGGGGAGTTCGCGGCCCAGGTGCAGGCCGGCAAGCTGCGCGCGCTGGCCATCTCCGCGCCCAAGCGCGTTCCGGGCATCGACGTGCCGACCCTGCGCGAGCAGGCGGTGAACATGGAACTGACCAACTGGCGCGGCGTCGTCGCCCCGCCGGGCCTGAAACCCGAGGCCAAGCAGGCCTTGGCCGAGGCGGTGGAGGCGATGGCGAAGTCCCCGGCCTGGGGAACCCTGCTGAAGAACCGGCAGTGGATGGACCTCTACCAAGGGCCGGACGACTTCGCCGCCTTCCTGAAGGTGGACCGGGCGCGCGTCGAGACCGTGCTGCGCGACATCGGGCTGGTGCCGTAGTCTCCCTAAGCGGCCACCCTCAGCACGATCTTGCCGATGTGCGTGCTCGTTTCCATCAGGCGGTGCGCCTCGGCGGCCTGGCCGAGCGGGAAGGTCTGGTGGATCACCGGCTTGACCTTCCCGGCCTCCAGCAGCGGCCAGACTTTCTCGCGCAACGCCCGGGCGATGCGGCCCTTCTCCTCCACCGAGCGGGCGCGGAGCGTCGAGCCGGTCAGGGTCAGGCGCTTGGTCATCACCGGGAACAGATTCAGCGACACCTTCGGCCCTTGCAGGAAGGCGATGGAGACGTGACGCCCGTCGGGGGCCATGATCTCGATGTCGCGGGCGACGTAATCGCCGCCGACCATATCCAGCACCACATCGACGCCGCGCCCGCCGGTCGCCTCCTTGATGACGCCGACGAAGTCCTCGGTCTTGTAGTCGATGGCCCGGTCGGCGCCGAGTTCCTCGCAGGCCCGGCACTTGTCGGCGTTGCCGGCGGTGGTGAAGACGGTCGCGCCGAACGCCTTGGCGAGCTGGATCGCCGTCGTGCCGATGCCGCTGGAGCCGCCGTGCACCAGCAGCGTCTCGCCGGACTTCAGCGCGCCGCGCTCGAACACGTTGGTCCAGACGGTGAAGAAGGTCTCGGGCAGCGCCGCGGCCTCCACCATGCCGAAACCCTTCGGCACGGGGAGCACCTGCGCCGCCGGTGCCACGCAGTATTGGGCGTAGCCGCCGCCGGCCAGCAGCGCGCAGACCGCGTCGTCGGCGGCCCATTCCGTCACACCCTCGCCAAGGGCGACGACGCGGCCGGCGACCTCCAGCCCCGGCAGGTCGGAAGCGCCGGGGGGCGGATCGTAGCGGCCCTGGCGTTGCAGCAGGTCGGGGCGGTTCACGCCGGCCGCCTCGACCGCGATCAGCACCTCGCCGGGGCCGGGGATAGGGGCGGTGCGCTGCACGGGGCGCAGCACCTCCGGCCCGCCGGGCGCGGCGATTTCGACGCAGGTCATGCTGTCCGGCAGGGCGATGCCCATGGTGATCCTCCCCCTTATGTTCGTCGGCTTCGGAAGGTAGAATTCCGCAAGACCGCTGACAAGCATGGCCGGAGGAAACGCCCATGGACACCGACGATCTGGAGCCGCGCAAGGCCAAGCCGGCCCTGAAGGATCTGACCGCCCTCGGGATGGCGGAGCTGAAGGACTACATCGCCGGCCTGGAGGCGGAAATCGAGCGCGCCCGTGCCGCGATCGCCGCCAAGGAAGCCCAGAAGAACGCCGCCGAAGCCTTCTTCAAGAAGCCCTCCTGACAGGGAAAAGCCCTCCCCCGAGGCGAACCCGGGGGAGGGCTTTTTGAAAGCGTCCGCTCACCGCTCCGGCTGGACCAGATCGCGGTAGCAGTGCCAGGAGGCGTGGCCGATCAGCGGCAGCGCCAGGGCGAGGCCCAGGAAGCCGGTGACCATGCCGGCCGCCGTGAACAGCGCGATCAGGAAGGCCCAGACCAGCATCGGCCGCCAGTTCTCGCGCACCACCGCGACGCTGGTCGCCATGGCGGTGAACACGTCGGTCTCGCGGTCCAGCAGCATCGGGATCGACACCACGCTGATGGCGAAGACCGCCGTCGCGATCACCCCGCCCAGGATCGTGCCGGTCAGCAGGAACGGGATGGTCTGGACCGAGAAGAAGATGCGGTCGATCAACTGGTCGAAGGCTGGCGGCTCCATCGAGAAGAACAGCGCGAAGACCAGGAATGCCACCCGGATCCAGGCCAGCATGGCGAGCATCAGCGCCAGCCCGATTCCGGCGATCTGCATGCCGTTGCGGCGATAGGCGCCGATGACCTTGACCAGCGTCGGGCGCTCGCCGCGCTCCAGAAGGCGGCTCGCCTCATACAGGCCGACCGCGAACAGCGGCCCCAGCAGCATGAAGCCCGCCGCCATCGGCAGGATCAGGTAATGCAGATCCTGCATGGCGAGCCCGGCGACCAGCAGGAAGCTCGACACCACCGCCAGCGCGCCGTAGGCGAAGCTGATCATCGGGCTGGCGCTCATGTCGCGCCAACCGGCGGCCAGCCAGACCCACGGTCGGTCCGGCGCCACCGTGCGGATCGCCGGCAGGAAACTGGACGTCTTGTGGAACTGCGAATCGTGAAAGTGGGCTGCCCCGCGGTGAGACCAGATATCGGCCATGGTGACGGTCCTCCCCTTTGCCCTGAAAGGCCTCTCTTGGGAGGAAATGTAGCAGCGGATTGCGGCGTCCGCTAGATTGTCGTGATAGCGGATTGTTTTTATCGCCGATTGTCACAAATGAAATAAGAGTTACCCCGAATGGAGTAGCCTTGCTATTTGGGCGGTTCGTCGAGCTTCTTGCTGTCCAGATCGCGGACCTGCCGATCACGCTCCTGCCGTTCGCGAAGTTTTTCGGTCTTGGTGCGGCCGAAGCGCGCCCGGTTCTCCTCCGCGACTTTTTCGCGTTCCTCGCGCTCGCGCATCTTCCGGAATCGGTTCAGGTTGACGATATCGCCCATGCGCGGTCCTCCGCCCTTGGATTGCCCAAATTGCTTGTTTCTTCTCAGGGGCGTAGCTTAGCGGAACGGCTGCCGGGCCGAAACGGCGCGGTCGAAAAGAGTCGGGTCAAAAAAGGGTTTGGGGAAGGCAGGGCAACCGGTGAAGAAGTTCCTGATCGCGGGTCTGGCGGTGCTCGGCGTCCTTGTCGGCGCGATTCTGGTCGTGCCGAGCTTCATCGACTGGAACGCCTACAAGGTGGAAATCGCCGAGCGGGTGTCGGCCGCCACCGGCCGCGCCGTCGATCTGAAGGGCGACATCGGCCTGTCGCTGCTGCCGTCCCCGGCGCTGACGGTGCGCGACGCGCGGCTCGCCAACGCGCCCGGCGCGTCCGAAGCCGACATGGCGCGGCTGAAGGAACTGGACGTCCGCGTCGCCCTGGGGCCACTGCTGAGCGGTCGCATCCAGGTGCAGAGCATCCGTCTGATCGACCCGACCTTCGTGTTCGAGGTGCTGCCCGATGGGCGCTTCAACTGGGACCTGTCGGGCGCCGACCGCCCGCCGGCCGGCGGCGCGGCGCGTTCGGGCGACGGCATCGCCTCCTCGGTCAGCTTCGATCAGGTGACGGTGCAGAACGGCACCATCCTCTACCGCGATGCCCGCAACGGCCGGTCGGAAAAGCTGGAGCAATTGGACGCCCGCATCGTCGCCGGCAGCTTCGCCGGCCCGTTCCAGGGACAGGGGTCCTTCCGTCTGCACGGCGTTCCCCTGCGCGGGGAGGCCTTCGTCAGCCGGCTGGTCGAGGGAGCGGCCGTGCAGGTGCGCGCCGCCCTGTCGGTGGCCGACACCGACGCCAACCTGCGCTTCGCCGGCATCGTCACGAGCCACCCGGCCGGTACCCAGAACGGAGACACGCGCGCCCAAGGCGATCTGCGCGCGGAGGGCAGCGACCTTGCCCGCGCGCTGGAGCCGCTGCGGATCGCCGGAACGAACAACCCGGCGCTGGCCCAGCCCTTCAGCGTCCGCACGGCGGTGGAGGCCTCGGCGGCGGGCGCCAGCTTCACCAATCTGGAAGGCCAGCTCGGCGACACGCGCGCCACCGGCAACGCCAGCCTGCGCACCGGCACGCCCGCGCGGGCGGAGGTGACGCTGGCGCTGAACCGCCTGGACCTCGACGCGTGGCTCGACCGGGCCGGTGCGGCCGCCCCGGCTGGATCCGGCGCGACGACGCCCGGCACGCCGCGCGGCGGAACTGGCGCGACGGCGTCCAAGCCAGCGCCCAAGCCGGCAACGTTCGCTCTGCCGTCGGGGCTGGAAGCGAAGCTCGACCTCGCGCTGGACGGCATCACCTACAACGGCGGCGTGGTCCGGCAGGGGCGGGTGGAGGCCAGCCTCGCGGACGGCAAGCTCGCCATCGACCGAATCAGCGCGCTGCTGCCGGGCGGGTCCGACATCGTCGCGGCGGGTGAACTGGCGGCGGCCAACGGGCAGCCGAACCTCGACCTGCGGATGGAGGCGAACGCCGACAATCTCCGCGCTCTGCTGGAATGGCTGAAGCTGGACGTGCGCGCGGTGCCGGCCGACCGGCTGCGCCGCGCCTCGCTGGCCGCCACGGTGCAGGGGCGGCCCGACCGGCTGGAACTGGGCGGGCTGGATCTCAGGGTGGACACCAGCCGCGTGACCGGCGCCATCGCCTATGTGGATCGTGGCCGACCGGCCTTCGGCGCGCGGCTCGACCTCGACCGGCTGAACCTAGACGCCTATCTGCCGCAGCCGGCCGAGAACGCCGCTCCGGCCGGGGAGGCTCCGGCGCCCGCCGCCGGGAACGCCGCTACCGGGAATGCCGCCACTGGGAACACCACGGGGAACGGCAAGCGCCGCGCTCCGATGACGCCGGCCCGTTTTCTGGCCGGGGTGGACGCGAACCTGGACCTGACCGTCGGGCATCTGACGGTGCGCGGCCTGCCGGTGCAGGGGCTGCGCGTGGACGCCACGGCGAACGGAGGCGCCCTGACCATCAAGGAGGCGAAGGTCGATGACTTCGCCGGGCTGAAGGGGCGGGTGGACGGCCAGATCGCCGGGCTCTCCCCCCTGCGCGGCGCGCACCTGACGCTGAGCGCCGAGGCAGCCAGCCTTGCCGGCCTGTCGCGCGCCATCTCCTGGCCGGCCGGCGCGCCCTCGCCGGAGCGGCTGGGGGCTGTGAAGGCGCAGGGCCGCTTGTCCGGCGACGCCGAGCGCATGGCGGTGGAACTGAACCTGGAGGCGGCAGGCGGTACTCTGGAGGCCGGCGGCACCCTGCTGAATGTGGAAAAGGAGCCCGGCGCCGAGCTGAAGCTGCGCACCAAGCACCCGGAGCTTGCCCAACTGGCCGCCCTGTTCGGCGACGGCGGTCCGGCCGGCGCCTACGGCCCGCTCGACCTCTACACAGAGCTGACCGGCAACAAGAAGGCCTTCACGCTCGCCAACATCCAGGGGACCGTCGCCGGAACCTCCGTGCAGGGCCGCGCCGCAACCGACCTGAGCGGCCCCAAGCCGCGCGTGGAGGCGGAGATCCAGACCGGTGACCTCGACATCGAACGGCTCGCCGCCGGCCCCGCCGCCGCGTCCCGGCCATCGGGGGATGCTCCGGTGGGGCCGGCGTCTGAGGCTGCCCCGGCCTCCACCGACAAGATGGACTTCGGCTGGCTGCGCCGCTTCGAAGGGCGGCTGGGGCTGACCTCGGCGGCGTTGCTGGTCGGCGAAACGCGCATCGAGCGTCCGGCCCTGCGCGCTGCCGTGCAGAACGGCGTGCTGACGCTGGAACAGTTCGATGGCGGCCTGCTCGGGGGGCAGATCGGCGCCACCGGGCGACTCGCGGCGCCGGGCAACCAACCGCCGACGGCGGAAGCCACCATCACCGTGGTGAAGGCGAAGCTCGCCCAGGCCTTCGGCGGCGGCAGCCTGGACATCGCGGGCGGCACGATGGATCTGGAAGCGGCTCTGACCGCCACCGGCGCCACCCGCGAGGCCATGCTGAAGGGGCTGAACGGGCAGGGGCGGCTGGCCGCGCGCGACGGCGTCGTCCGGGGCTTCGACCTCGGCGCGTTGCGCGACCGGCTGACCCGAATCGACAGGCCGCAGGACCTGCTGGGCGCGGTCATGGGCGGCCTTCAGGGCGGCGAGACCCGCTTCGCCCGTCTCGACGGCAGCTTCGCGGTGGAGCAGGGCGTGGTGCGCACCCACGACATGCGCATGACCTCCGACCTGGGTGAGGCGACGGGCATCGGTCAGGTCAGCCTGCCGGCCCAGACCATCGACATGCGCGTTCGTCTGGCGATCAAGGCCGAGCCGGCGCTGCCGCCGCTCGCCATGCGCCTGACCGGCCCGCTGGACAAGCCGACGCGCAGCTTCGAGATGCAGGAGATTCAGGAGTATTTCGCGCGCCGCGCCGCCGATGCGCTGTTGAACAAGGCCGTGCCCAAGGACCTGCCGATCCCCAGCGGCGACGGGGCGGTGAAGCCCGACACGCTGCTGAAGGGACTGATCGAGGGCCTGCGCCGTTAACAGAGTGTGAGTGAAACGTCCATCGTGACGCGCCGCACCCAAGGCCGTTGAAGTTGGGCGGGGCGAAGCCCATAATGTGACATCGAAACCCGGATTTTGAGTCGATGCAGGTGGACAACAAGATTCTGGACGATCTGGCCCGTGTTGCGGGTGGCGCGCTCGGCGCGCTGTCGTCCTTGCGCGAAGAGGCCGAGGCGCAGATGCGCCAGCAGTTCGAGCGCGTTCTGTCGCGGATGGACGTCGTCAGCCGCGAGGAGTACGAGGCCGTTCGCGCCATGGCCGCCAAGGCCCGCGAGGAACAGGAAACTCTGGCGGACCGCGTCACCGCGCTGGAAGCGACGGTGGCGACCCTGCTGGCCGAGCGTACCCTGCTGCATGAAGAGGCGGCTCCCCGCCGCCGCGCTCCGGGCCAAACCGGAAAGGCCGGTGAGGACTCCGGCAAGACCGGCGAGGGCAAGGCGGGCGAGGGCAACACCGGCGAGCAAGGCGGCGCGGCGATCTGAGCCGCGCCTTTCCACCACGCGCCAAAGCCGCTTCTCCAAAGCCGATCACCAAACCGTCACGGACGCGCCGCCGAAATCAGTTGCGCCGGCCATTCCCTTTTGGCACGGTGCATTTGGTGGTAGCCCCACGGTTGCAAAACACAACATCTCGGGGCCTCGCCCTGGCGACTGGGGCCGGTGCCGTTCACCGCGCCTTCACAGGAGGACGCCGTCATGTCGGCTGTTGCCGTCGACACCCCCAAGAACGCCCACAATCCCCTGGACATCGTCGAGGAGATCGTCACCGCCAACGAATGGCCCTTCGAGCGGGCCAGCGATGACGAGTTGATCGTCGAGATCGGGGGCCGGTGGTGCGACTACCGGCTCTATTTCGTCTGGCAGTCCGACGTCAGCGCGATGCAGTTTTCCTGTCAGTTCGACATGAAGGTGCAGGCGGCCCGCCGCTCCGCCGTCAGCGAGTTGCTGGCCGAGGTGAACGCGCGCATGTGGCTCGGCCACTTCGACGTCTGCGCCGAGGAAAACACCCCGATGTTCCGCCAGACCATGCTGCTGCGCGGTTCGCGCGGCGCGACGGTGGAGCAACTGGAAGACCTCGTCGAGATCGCTCTGTCGGAGTGCGAGCGCTTCTACCCCGCCTTCCAGTTCGTGATCTGGGGCGGCAAGTCGGCGCCGGACGCCGTGTCCGCCGCCATTCTCGACACCATGGGCGAGGCGTAAAGACAATGGCTCAGGGGTGCACGCTGCTTCTGGTCGGTTGCGGCAAGATGGGCGGCGCGATGCTGGACGGCTGGCTGGCCGCCGGCACCGCCTCCCGCGTCGTGGTGGTGGAACCCTCAGGCGTGCTGCCGGACAGCGTGAAGGGCAACCCGGCGGTGTCCGCCGCCGCCGGCGCGGACGACCTGCCGGCCGGCTTCGCACCGGACGTGGTCGTGCTGGCCGTGAAGCCGCAGGTGATGGATGCGGTCGTGCCAACCTACAAGGGCCTTGTCCGGCCCGGCACCGTCTTCCTGTCGATCGCCGCCGGCAAGACCATCGGCTATTTCGAGCGCCTTCTGGGTGACAAGGCCGCCGTCGTGCGCTCCATGCCCAACACCCCGGCCGCCATCGGGCGCGGCATGACCGTCGCCGTCCCCAACACCGCCGTGACGGCCGCCCAAAAGACGCTCTGCGACGCGCTGCTGGGCGCGGTGGGCGAGGTCGCCTGGGTTGACGACGAGTCGCTGATCGACCCCGTCACCGCCGTGTCGGGCAGCGGCCCGGCCTACGTGTTCCTGCTGGTCGAGGCGCTGGCCAAGGCCGGCGAGGCGAGCGGCCTGCCTGCCGACCTCGCCATGCGTCTGGCCCGCGCCACCGTGTCGGGCGCTGGGGAGCTGCTGCGTCAGTCCACCGCGCCGGCCGCCGACCTGCGCAAGGCGGTGACCAGCCCCGGCGGCACCACCCAGGCCGCGCTGGAGGTTCTGATGGCCGGGGACGGGCTGCAACCGCTCCTCGACACGGCCATCGCCGCTGCGACCAAGCGGTCGCGGGAACTGGCCCAGTAGCGAAAAATTTCCCCTATCACGCCGGGGAGCGGGAAAGGGGCAAGAAGAAGGACCCGCCGTGACCGACCTCAGCCCCTCCGCCCGTCGCGTTCAGGACATCCTCGATTCCATCGGCCTCGGCCACCGGGTGGTGGAGCATGATGGCAGCACCCGCACGTCGGAGGACGCCGCCAACGCCATCGGCTGCACCGTGGCGCAAATCGGCAAGTCGCTGATCTTCCGTGCGAAGGAGAGCGGCCGCCCGGTTCTGGTGGTGGCGAGCGGCGTCAACCGCGTGGACGAAAAGGCCGCTGGCCGCCTGATCGGCGAGAAGATCGAACGCGCCGATCCCGACTTCGTGCGCGAAAACACCGGTTTCGCCATCGGCGGCGTGCCCCCGCTGGGCCACGTGGTGCCGCCGCTGGTGCTGATCGACGCCGACCTATTGACCTTCGAGACCATCTGGGCCGCCGCCGGCACGCCCAACGCCGTCTTTCAACTCACCCCCGCGCAGTTGGTCAGCATGACCGGCGGGCGGGTTGAGGCGGTGAAGAAGGGATGAGTTGCGGCGCGTTGGTCGAGGCCGTGCGTCGGGCTACAAATTCTTCACGGATTTCACGGATTGAAAGCACGGATTACACGGATTTTTTTTGAGCTTGGCGACGCCGCATCTTCTTGGAAGGGCTGCGGCGCCGGCACGATCAAAGAAAAATTTGTGTAATCCGTGCTTTCAATCCGTGAAATCCGTGTAGACCCTGTTGCGCGCAAGAGTCCAGCGCGCCCGCTCAGAACGCCTTCAGCTTCCGCCACGCGAACATCACCATGCGCAGCAGCAGCCAGCCGTGGCTGAAGCGGCTGATCTGCGTTTCGCCGTAGGTGCGGTCGGCGTAGCGGATCGGCACCTCGACGATCTTCAGGTTCAACTTGGACGCGCCGAAAATCAGGTCGAAGTCGCCGAACGGGTCGAAATCGCCGAAGTAATGGCGGTTGGCGACGATCTTGTCGTAATCGCGCTTCCACAGAACCTTCGTGCCGCACAGCGTGTCGGTGAAGCGCGTGTTCAGCAGAAAGGAGAAGATCCGCGCGAAGGCCCGGTTGGCGACCCAGTTCAGGAAGCGCATGGCCTGATCGGCCATCGGATAGACCAGCCGCGTGCCGTTGATGAACTCGCCTTTGCCCGACGCGATGGCTTGGTAAAATTTCGGCAGCGTTTCCGGCGGCACGGTCAGGTCGGCGTCGAGGATCATCAGGATCTCGCCGCGCGCGGCGTTGAAGCCCTTGCGCACCGCGTCGCCCTTGCCTTTGCCGTCCTGTTGCAGGACCTTGATGTCCCAGTCCTTGTAGGTCTCCTGCACGCGCAGGCATTCCTCGTAGGTGCCGTCGCGGCTGTGGCCCTCGACGTAGATCACCTCCAGGTCCGGGCAGAAGCGGGGCAGGCGGCGGACGGCGTGCTCAATGTTGCCGCGCTCGTTGCGGCAGGGGACCAGCACGGTGCAGGAGGGCAGGCGCTCCGGCGCCTCGGCGGCAGGCCGCGCCACGACGTAGTTGCGCACGCACAGCCGGCGGATGCCGGGCAGCGGCGCGATCCACTGGTTGACCAGCGGCCCCAGCCCGAAGGCCCGGCGCGGGATCAGCTGCCGCCACTCGCGCCGCACCGGCTCCCAGCCCGCCAGATCCAGCAGGTTCATGGTGTCGTCGGTGCTCAGCCAGTTGTGCTGGCCCTGGGGCACCTTCAGCCCGACCTTCTCGGCCCAGCCCAGGATCGGTTCCCAGGCGCGGCTGTGATAGCTGATGATGATGCGCGTTTGCGGCGTGGCGAACCGGTGCAGCAGGCGCAGCGTCGCCTCGCAGTCGTCCAGGAATCCGATGGTGTCCGACAGCAGGATGACGTCGAAGGTGCCCTCGATCCGCGCCAGATCGGTCGGATCCTCGGCGTTGCCGGCGTGGAACTCCAGATAGGGATGGCGCTCCTTGGCCCGGTGGATCATGCCGGGGGCGAGGTCGATGCCCACGCCGCGCGACGGCTTCAGGAAGGCCAGCGTGTCGCCCAGCCCGCAGCCGATCTCCAGCACGCTGGCACCGTCCGGCACCAGGAAGCGCAGGTAGGCGCGGTCGGCCTCGTGGAAATAGGCGTTGCGCTCGGCCCAGCGGTCGGCCTCCGGCGCCAGCTTCTCGAACAGGGCGCGCACGGCCTTCTGGCGCAGGCTGAGGGGGCGGCTCTCGGCCTTGTCCTGCTGCTGATGCGGGGAGCTGGTGTCGAGCGTCATGACGGTCATGAAGACGTTCCGGAAGATGCGGGTATAACGGTGCGGCGGCCGGAAAGGCTCAGCCACAGCAGCCCTCCCGGAAGCGAGGCCAGCGTGACCGACAGGCCGATCATCACCGACAGGATCAGGGCTTCCGCCGAGCCCAGACCATACAACGCGAAACCGGCCACGAAGGCGCCTTCGCGCACCCCCCAGCCGTTCAGGGAAATGGGAAGGGCCGCGGCGAAGATGGTCATCGGCACGACGGCCAGCGCGTCCAGCACACCGACATTCAGGCCCAACGCGCGGGCGTAGGCGACCACGGCGAGGACCGTGCACAGATGCACCGCCGCGCTGTGCAGCAGCCCGGCGAGCGCCGGCCGGCTCCACAGCGCGCCGCGCAGCTTTGCCACCTGCGCCTGCACGGCGGCAACCGGCGGGCGGCGCAGCGGGGCGGGCAGGGGGATGCGGTCGGCCTGAAGGCCGGCGATCAGGCCGGCGGCCAGCAGAACGGCCGCGACGGGGCCAGCCCAGGCGATGGCGGGCGGGGCGGTGGCGACCAGATGCGGCAGGCCCAGGAACAGCAGGCCGACGCAGCCGACCAGCGCCAGCAGCCGGTCCAGCACCAGGGCGAGCACGACGGAGGAGGACGGGCAGCCGCCCCGATAGGTCAGCCAGCCGCGCACCACGTCGCCGCCCAGAGCGCCCGGCAGCACCTGCCCGAAGAACAGCCCGGCGAACATCAGCTTCATGGCGAGCGCGCGGGGCAGCCGCGTGCCGGCGGCCCACACGGCGTCGCGCCAGCGCTCGCCCGCGCAGAGCACGGCGAGGAGCTTGGCGGCGAAGCCGACGGCCAGCCACGCCGGGTCGGCCCCGACGATGCGGTCCCACACCCCCGACCAGTCGGCGCGGGAGGCGAGCAGGCCCAACACCGCCAGCGTCACCGCCAGCTTGGCGAGCAGCAGCAGGCGCCCGCCCGCCTTGGGGGCAGGCAGATCGTTCGAAACCGTCGGGTCGATGCTGACGTCGTGCGTGCTCAAATCCGTACCAGCGTCGCGAAAAGGCGGCGCACTCTACCCTCTGGCGGAAACCGCGTCCATGGCGGCAAGCACGCCGGGCACGTCCATCGCCGTGAAGTCCGGCCGATGATGCACGGCGATGCGCGGACCGCTGACGTGAATCGGGACGGACGCGTCGGAGAAAACCGCCACCGTGGGACAGCCGACGGCGGCGACCAGATGCGTCGGGCCGGTGTCGTTGCCCACCGCCGCCCAGGCCCGCCGGGCCAAACCGGCAATGTCCGGCACCTTGGTCCGGTTGGTCAGATCGACGGCCTGCGGGCATGCGGCGGTGATGGCCTTGGCGAGGTCGGCCTCAATGGAGGTGCCCAGCACCACCGGGGTCACGCCGCGCGCGACCAGATGGGTCGCAAGCTCGGCGTAGCGCTCGACCGGCCAGCGCTTGTCCGGCCGTCCGGGGGAGGAGCCGGGGATCAGCAGCGCGTAGGGCGCCGCGATGCCGAAACGGCTGGTGTCGGCGTCCAGCCAGGACAGGTCCGGCGTCGGGTCCAGCGTGATGCCGAAGGGCGCCAACTGCCGGGCGTAGCGCTCCAGCACCGGCACCTTGCGCCGTCCCGGATAGCGGTCGGGGTGGGACGCGCCGCGCGCCGTGCCCGACCATTCCGGCCAGGGGCCGGGAGCGAGCAGCCAGAAATACCGTTCTGTCCGCGACTGGCTTTGCAGGTCGTAGACGCGGTCGAACCGCCCGGCGCGCAGCATCCGGCGCACCGTCCGATAAGCGCCGAGCGAGCGTTCGCGCGGATCCTCCAGAACCTCGTCGAACAGGCCGCTCATGCGGGCGATCGGGGCCAGCGACGGAAGGGTCAGCAGGGCCAGATGGTCGTCCGCGTGGTGCCGGCGGATGGCCGTAAAGGCGGTCTGCGCCAGGAAGAAGTCGCCGAAGGCCCCCAGCTTGATGACCAGTATCCGACGCTTTTCCGTCATCGGCCCTCCGACGGCGCGCGGGCGGCCAGCCGCAGCATCAGGCCGGACGCCAGGATTCCCGCCATCCACCACGCCTGCCAGATGCCGTAGGCGGTGCTGACCATGGCGAGACCCGCCGCGAACAGGGCCAAGGCGAAGGGCTGGTCCTCCCGCTCCATCCGCGCCGTTCCGGCCAGCAGCAGCAGCGACGCCGCGAGAGTCAGCAGCGCGCCGAACGCGCCCAACTCCAGCCAGACCTGAAGGAAGGCGTTGTGCGGGTGGAGCGGCAGCAAGCTGTCGGTGATGGCGCCGAAGCGCGACACCTCCCCATTGGGCGCCAGGGCGCGCGAGGCGTCGATGCCCTGCCCGAACAGCGGAGTGGTCAGCGCCCGGTCGGCGGCCATGCCCCAGATCTCCACGCGGTGCTGGGCGGAGCGGAACAGCCATTCCGCCGCGTCCAGGTCCAGCACGCGGTCGAGCGTCAGGACCAACGGGATCACGCCGACGAAGGCCACCGCCAGCGCCGTCCCCAGCGCGCCGCGCACCAGCCGGGGCGACCACGCCGCGACGGCGAAGGTGACGACGCCGATGGCGATGCCCAGCATGGCCGACCGGCTGGTCAGCAGCAGGCACACGGCCGCATAGCCAATGGGCACCAACAGCGCGAAGGCCCGCCGCCCGGCGCGGCCCAGCGCCATCGCCGCCGGCCAGACCAGCAGGCTCAGCAGCACGGCGGTGCGCTTGGGCACGTTGCTCTCGGATACGGGGAAGTCGGCCGGCACCGTGTTCCACCAGCGGTGCAGGGGGAAATCGGTCGCGGCTTCGACCGCGAAGACGGCCACGCCCGCGAAAACGCCCGCCAGGAACAGCCCGGCCAGCCGCCGCGCCTCGACGGCGGGCAGCGACGACACCCAGGCTCCGCCCGCCAGCGCGCCCAGCCCGATGTAGGCGATCTCCAGCACCGTCACCCCGGCGCGCGGCGACGGGCTCCACAGCACGGAAACGGTGGCGAGAATCAGGAAGAGCAGCACCACGGCGGTGCCGGGCAAGGCCCGCTGCATCCGCCCCAGCGCGTTGCGCCGCGCCAGCCCGGCGATGGAAATGACCGTGAAGAGGATGGCCCAGACCGGCAGCCCGCGCGGCGCGATGGCGACCAGCGGCCCGAGCAGCAGCGCCGCCGAACCGGCCAAGGCCGCCAGGATCACGTCGGGTGGGGCCGTGGAGGAGTCGAGGCGCGACAGGGGAAGGGACATAAGGGCTCGCGTCCGAGGGGCACGGCGCGCGGCTTAACAGATGGCCGGTGGGAAAGCAACCGGGACGGGCGACTCTTGCCCCCACCCTAACCCTCCCCCGCTTCGCAGGGGAGGGGATTTAAGCTCCCTCCCTTGCGAAGCGGAGGAGGGAAGGGTGGGGGTACGACCTCTAAGCCGACCGCACCTTGTTCAGGAAGCCGTGCACCTCGCCGCGCAGATGCTCCGCCTGCTTGGCCAGTGTGCGGCTGGCTTCCAGCACAGCGTCGGCGGCACCGCCGGTCTTGCAGGCGGCCGAGGTCACCTCGGCGATGTTCTGCATGACCTCCTGCGTGCCTTCGGCGGCCTTGTGGACGTTTTCGGCGATCTCGCGGGTGGCAAGGCCCTGCTGTTCCATCGCCTGGGCGATGTCGGTCACCGTGCCGCTGATGGTGGTCACCGCCTCGGAAATGGTGCGGATCGCGTTCACCGCGCCACCGGTGGCGGCCTGCATCTCGGCCACTTGGTTCGAGATCTCCTCGGTCGCCTTGGCGGTCTGGCCGGCGAGGTTCTTGACCTCCGTCGCCACCACGGCGAAGCCCTTGCCGGCCTCCCCGGCGCGGGCGGCCTCGATGGTGGCGTTCAGCGCCAGCAGATTGGTCTGCTCGGCGATCTCGCCGATCAGGTCCACCACCTGACCGATGCGCTGGGCGGCCTCGGCCAGCCCTTCGACGATGGCATTGGTCTCGTTGGCCTTCTCGGCGGCGCCCACGGCGGCGGACGAGCTGGCGTTCAGCTGGCGTGAGATCTCGGCGATGGAAGAGGACAGCTCCTCCGCCGCCGCCGCGACGGTCTGTACGTTGCTCGACGCCTGTTCGGATGCCGAGGCGACGGCGCTCGACTTCGCGGTGGTCAGGGCGGCGTCGGAGGACATCTCCTGCGCGTCGCGGCCCAGCGTGCTGGCGGATTCGGTCAGCGACTGGACGACGCCGGACACCGCCTGCTCGAAGCCGTTGGCGAACTCATTCATGGTGCGGCGCCGGTCGGCGTCGATCTGCCGGCGCATCTCCTCCCGCTCCATCTCCATGCGCTGCATTTCCAGCGCGTTTTCCTTGAAGACGCTGAGCGCATCGGCGATGGCGCGCAGCTCGTCCTTCCGGTCGCCGCCGGGGATGTCCACGGTCAGGTCGCCCTCGGCCAGACGGCCCATGGCGCCGGTCATCGCGTGCAGCGGGTGGGTGATCGCGCGGTCGATGATCCACGCCGCCACGGCGCCCAGCGCCAGCGCCACGGCGGCGCCGATGGCGATGAACATGCCCGCGCGCGCCCGGCCATCCTCGCGGTCGTCGCGCTGGATGGAGACCAGCTGCGCCACCTGGTCGCTGACCGACCCGGCCGCCGTGGCCATGGCCTTGGAGGCTGCGCGCTGGTTGTCTGTGGTGGTGACGAGGGACGCGAATTCCTGGTCGAAGGCCTGTGCCGCTTCGGTGGCCGCCGCGACGAGCGCGCGGCCCTCCGCGTCCACCAGCACGGCGCCGGCCTGACGGGCGAGGTCCAGCGTCTCCTTCACCGCCGAGGTCACGGCGGTCCGGGACTCGGCGCCGCCGGTCAGCAGGAAGTCACGCTGGCCCAGCATGGCGCCCTGCGCGCTCTGGACCAGCCGCATGGCGATGCCGCGCAGCAGGATGGCCTCGTTCACCTCGCTCTGGGCGAAGTTGGCGGCCTCCTGCAGGGCGGCGGACACAGCCACCTGATTTTCCTGCAACTCATGGGCGAGCTTCAGGATCTGCTGGGCCTGACGGTCGAGGATCTGGATTCGGGCGGGCGGGATCTCGTCGGCCTCGCTGGCGCGGGCCTGCTCGAACGCGGTGCGGTAGATGCGGGCGGAGGCGACGATCTGCTTGGACAGGTCCTCGTCGTTGGTGCCGGCGAGATCCTTTTCGACGGCCTCGGCCGTGGTCAGCAAATCCGCGATGGTGGTGGAGGTGGCCTCGACCGTGGCTTGGGCGCGGGTGCGGACGAATTCGGACTGCAGGCGGCGGGCTTCCAGAACCATCTCGATCAGGCGGTCGGCGCGGTCGGCGGTGTCGCGGCTCTGCCGGACAGCGGTTTCCGCGTCCTTGAAGCTGACCATATTCTGGTCGTAACGCTCCGACTGCTGCGCGCCGATCTTCGTGGCGATGTCCTTCAGCGCGTTGGCGCGGGTTTCCATGCTCTGGGTGCGGGCGCGCGCTTCCTTGTCCTGGGCGACGAAGTTGGCAAAGGCGGCGCGGTAGCCGTCGATGCCCGCCAGGATGTCGTCGACAAGGCGTACGCTGCCGGCGTCGTCCAGCGCGGACTTGGAGTCCTGCGCCTCGGCGCGCAGCGCGTCCAGCATGCCGGGAACGTTGGAGGCGGCCTGCGCGTCGCGTTCGGTGACGAAGCGCGCCTCCTCGATGCGCACGGTCTTCAGCCGCGCGTCCAGTTCGGCCGTGTGCGCCGCCAGATCGACGCGCTCGGCGTAGGTGCGCAAGCTGTTCCAGCCCACGAAGGCCACGGCCACCGTCAACAGAAGGACAGTTGCAAAACCGAGTGCGATCCGCGTACCGATCGTCATGGAAATCGGGCTCCCCCCGCTGGTCAGGCGAATAGCCGTATTTTTTATTAGAGTATAAACCGTTAATAACCCGTTTGGTATGACCAGATTATCGCACCCGAGCGGAACGCGGACCCTGGCGATCGGGGGGTCAGAAGCGATCGGGCATCCAGGGGCTCGGCCCCGCGAAGACGCGGGATGCGGTGGCGACGGCCTCGTCATTCCCTTCCAGCAGACCGACCTGCCGCAGCAGAGCCGCCCCCTTGTGCCCGCCGTAGAGGGTGGACAAGGTCGAGACATTCAGCGAAAGCCGCAAGGACCCTGGGGATTTCGTCCGCGAAACCATGCCGCGCCCGCCCGCAACGGTCAGGGTGAAGGCCCCTGCGTTGGCCGGGAACAGCGGGTCGGTGACGTCCAGCGTCAGTTCCGCGTTCACCCCCGCCGGATAGCCGCGATGGGTCAGCGCCGCTTCGATGTTCACGACGCGCAGCAGCCATTCCTCCCGCGCATCGATTTGCACGCCGGTTTCCACGGACAATAGGGCCAGCGGATCGTCCGGCCCGCCGCGCCAGTCCACCCGGTCCACCTGCGCCCGGTAGCCGGCCAGGAAGGACAGGGCGAGTCGCGCCGCCCGGCGGCTCAGCAGGCAATGGTCGGCCACGGTGATGCGCCGTTCCTTGGGCGCGGTGACCGCGATGTAGCCCTCCGGTCCCGCCGGACCGTTCAGCAGGTAGACGTCGGTCGGCTCCCCGTCGGGATTCAGCGCGAAGGTCCACAGCCCCTCGTTCCGCTCCGGCAGGCCGTTGGCGGTCTCCAGCACGGTGCGCCGCAGGGCGGCCAGCGGAGCCGCGTCCGACGCATCGATGCGCGTGATGAAGCCGTCGCCGGGCACGGGGACCGCCAGCGCTGACGGAGGCGCGCTCCAGTTCAGCCACACGCCGGCCTTTCCATAGCCGGCCTTGGCGTAGAGCGGCAACGTCGCCGGATAGAGCACCGACAGCGCCGCGCCGCCCGCGCGCGCCTCGTCCAGCACGTTGCGGATCAGCGCCGTGCCGTGGCCCCGCCCGCGCTCCGCCGGATCGACGGAGACCACTGCCACGCCTTGGGCCGGCACCGGCCGCCCGCCGAACCACTGGTTCATGCCCCAGACGGCCGCGCTGCCGACGGTGCGCCCGTTCGCCCGGAAGGCGCGCATCACCTCCGGCCCGAAGACGGCGATGGCGCGGTCGAAATGCTCGCGCGGCAGCCCGAAGCCCTGCCGGGCCAGCAGGGCGACCGCGTCCATTTCGCCGGGGAACAGGGGGCCGAAGCCCCCATTTACAGCGGTCATGCCTGCTGCTCGTTCAGGGCGCGGGCCTGTTCGCGCAGCACGAACTTCTGGATCTTGCCGGTGGAGGTCTTCGGCAACTGCGTGAAGACCACCGTCCTCGGGCACTTGAAGTGGGCGAGGTGCTGGCGGCAATAGGCGATCACCTCCGCCTCCGTCAGGTTGGCGCCGTCCTTCAGCGTGACGAAGGCGCAGGGCGTCTCGCCCCATTTCTCGTCGGGGCGGGCGACCACGGCGGCCTCAAGGATCTGCGGGTGCTTGTAGAGGACGGATTCGACCTCGATGGTCGAGATGTTCTCGCCGCCGGAGATGATGATGTCCTTCGAGCGGTCCTTCAGCTCGATGTAGCCGTCCGGGTGCCAGACGCCGAGATCGCCGGTGTGGAACCAGCCGCCGGAGAAGGCCTCCTGCGTGGCGCGCGGGTTCTTCAGGTAGCCCTTCATGACGGTGTTGCCGCGCATGAAGATCTCGCCCATCGTCTGGCCGTCCTTGCGCACCGGCTGCAGCGTGTTGGGATCAGCCACCATGACGCCTTCCAACGTGGCGTAGTTGACGCCCTGGCGGGCCTTCAGCGTCGCGCGCTCCTCCAGCGGCAGGGCGTCCCACTGCTCATGCCAGGCGCAGATGGTGACGGGACCGTAGACCTCGGTCAGGCCGTAGACGTGGGCGACCTCGAAGCCCAGGCGCTCGATCTTCTCGATCACGGCGGCGGGCGGGGCGGCGCCGGCGGTCATCATCTTGATGCCGCGCGGAAGGTCGCGCTTCTGGTCGTCGGGCGCGTTGACGATCAGGCCCATGATGATGGGGGCGCCGCACATGTGCGTGACGCCATGGTCGGCCAGCGAGTCGTAGATGCCCTTCGCCGTGATGGCGCGCAGGCACACGTTGGTGCCCGCCATCGCCGTGACCGTCCAGGGGAAGCACCAGCCGTTGCAGTGGAACATCGGCAGAGTCCACAGATAGATGGGATGGTGCGGCATGGCCCAGGTGACCACGTTGCCCATGGCGTTCAGGTAGGCGCCACGGTGGTGGTACACGACGCCCTTCGGGTTGCCCGTGGTGCCGGAGGTGTAGTTCAGCGCGATGGCCTGCCACT
Organism: Azospirillum soli; assembly: GCF_017876165.1. Lineage (GTDB taxonomy): Bacteria > Pseudomonadota > Alphaproteobacteria > Azospirillales > Azospirillaceae > Azospirillum > Azospirillum soli. The sequence continues at coordinate 190,951 of NZ_JAGINQ010000003.1, read as the reverse complement.
CGTTCGCCGGCATCGGCCAGTCGAAAGACGGGTCACCCGTCTCCAGGAACTGCTCGTAGGTCTGCTCACCGATCAGCTCGCCGCCCTTCGCTTGTGGATCATCGATGTCGATGACGATGGGGCGGCGCTCCGCCGGGAGCGTTTGCAGCGCCTTGGCGATGACCGGCGAAAACTCCCGGTCGGTCAGCAGGACCTTGGCCTCGCCATGCTCCAGGATGAAGGCCAGCGCTTCGGCGTCCAGGCGGATGTTCAGCGCGTTGAGGACCGCGCCGACCATCGGCACGCCGAAATGCGCTTCGAAGGCTTCCGGCGTGTTCGGCGCCATGACCGCGACCGTGTCGCCCAGCCCGATGCCGCGCTTGTTCAGCGCCGAGGCCAGCCGCACGCAGCGCTCGTACGTCTCCGCCCAGGTCCGGCGCACGGGGCCGTGGATGATGGCGGTGCGCTGCGGGTAGACGGCGGCGGTGCGCCGCAGGAACGACAGCGGCGTCAGCGGCACCGTGTTGGCCGCGTTCTGGTCTAGGTCGAGTTCGTACGGGTTGCGACGGGTGTCGGTCATGCGGGCCTCCCTTTGCCTCTCGTTGCGGGCGTTGTTGGGAAGAGTCTTGCCAGAGATGCCCGGAGGGGGGAAGGGGGCTTAGATGCCCTCTCCGGTCTCGCGAGAGGGGCACAACCGCCCCAGCGCCCATTCCGCCGCGTCACGCACCACGTCGTTCGCGTCGTTCAGCAACGCCTCGACCACCGGCGCGTGGCGCGCGTCGCCGCTGTTACCCAGGGCCACCAGCACGTTCCGCACGAACCGATCCCGCCCGATCCGCTTGATGGGGGAGCCGCTGAAGACCTGCCGGAAGCCGGCATCATCCAACTGCGCCAAGTCGGCCAGCCGGGGCGCGGTCAGTTCCGCCCTCGGCAAGAAGGCGGCCTCGCGGCTGCGCTGGGCGAACTTGTTCCAGGGGCAGGCGGCCAGACAGTCGTCGCAGCCGTAAATGCGGTTGCCCATCAGCGGGCGCAAATCCTCCGGGATCGGCCCTTTGTGCTCAATGGTCAGGTAGGAGATGCAGCGCCGCGCGTCCAACTGGTTCGGCGCCGGAAAGGCCGAAGTCGGGCAGGCGTCCAGGCAGCGGCGGCAGGAGCCGCAGCGGTCTCGACCCGGTTCGTCCGGCGGCAGGTCCAGCGTCGTGTAGACCTCGCCCAGGAACAGCCAGGAGCCGTGCTCGCGCGAGACGAGGTTGGTGTGCTTGCCCTGCCAGCCGAGCCCCGCCTTGGCGGCCAGCGGCTTTTCCATGACGGGCGCGGTGTCCACGAAGACCTTCAGTTCGGCCTTGAACGTGTGCGCGATCCACTGGCCGAGCGTCTTCAGCCGGCCCTTGATAAGGTCGTGGTAGTCGCGGTTCTTCGCGTAGACCGACACGATCCCGCGATCCGGATGCGCCAGCAGCGCGCGCGGATCCTCGGCAGGGGCGTAGCTGGTGCCGAGCGCGATGACCGTGCGCGCCTCCGGCCACAGGGCCTGGGGGTGGACGCGGCGGTCGGCCTTCTCCTCCATCCAGCCCATGTCGCCGTGCCGCCCCTCACGCAGGAACTCGGCCAGCCGTTCGCGGGCTTCGTCGCCCAGCTCCGCCCGCGCGAAGCCGACCGCGTCGAAGCCCAGGGAGAGGGCACGGTCGCGGATGGCGTCCCGGATCTTGCCTGGATCAGCCTCGGCCACGGTAGGTTTGGACATCCTGCGAGGGGATCCACACGCCCTTAGGCGGCTCGCCGGTCGCGTAGAACACGTCGATGGGGATGCCGCCGCGCGGGTACCAATAGCCGCCGATGCGCAGCCACACCGGCTTCAGCTCGTCCACCAGACGCTTGCCGATGCCGACCGTGCAGGCCTCGTGGAAGGCGCCGTGGTTGCGGAAGCTGGTCAGGAACAGCTTCAGCGACTTGCTCTCCACCAGCCAGTCGCCGGGGACGTAATCGATGACCAGATGTGCGAAGTCCGGCTGCCCGGTAATGGGGCAGAGCGAGGTGAACTCCGGCGCCGTGAAGCGCACAACGTAGTTCTCGCCGGGGTTCGGGTTCGGCACGCGCTCCAGCACCGCCTCTTCCGGTGTCTTGGGCTGCACCGTGGCGCCGCCCAGCTGCGTGAGGTTGGCGTAGATGTTTTCAGACATTGGCGGATTCCTTTCCGGCCTTCGCCAGGGGATCGGCGGTCGCCGGAACGTCGCCTTCGTTCAGGCGGGCTTCCAGCGCCGTCGCGACCTCCTCGAACCGGCCGCCCTCAATGGCCTGTCGAAGCTCGGCCATCAGATCCTGATAGTAATGCAGGTTGTGCCACGTCAACAGCATCGGGCCCAGCATCTCACCCGCCTTGAACAGGTGGTGCAGATAGGCGCGGCTGTGGTTGCGGCACGCGGGGCAGCCGCATTCCTCGTCCAGCGGACGCTCGTCGTGGGCGTGGCGGGCGTTGCGGATGTTGATGGTGCCCCGGCGCACGAAGGCCTGACCCGTTCGTCCCGACCGCGTCGGCATCACGCAGTCGAACATATCGACGCCGCGCCGCACAGCTCCGATCAGGTCGCTCGGCCGGCCGACGCCCATCAGGTAGCGCGGGCGGTCCTTGACCATCAGCGGCTCGGTGAAGTCCAGCACCGTGAACATGGTCTCCTGACCCTCGCCGACCGCCAGCCCGCCGATGGCGTAGCCGTCGAAGCCGATGTCGGTCAGGGCCGCCACGCTCTCCGCCCGCAGGTCCGCGTAGACGCCGCCCTGCACGATGCCGAACAGGCCATAGCCCGGCCGCTCCACGAAGGCGTCCTTGCTGCGCTTGGCCCAGCGCATCGACAGCCGCATGGAGGAAGCGGCCTGTGCCTCGGTGGCGGGGAAGGGGGTGCACTCGTCCAGGCACATGGTGATGTTGCTGTCCAGCATGTGCTGGATCTGGATCGAGCGTTCCGGCGTCAGGTGGTGCTTGCTGCCGTCGAGGTGGCTTTTGAAGGTCACCCCCTCCTCGGTCATGGTGCGCAGGTCCGACAGCGACATTACCTGGAATCCGCCGCTGTCCGTCAGGATCGGCTTGTCCCAGTTCATGAAGCGGTGCAGCCCGCCCAACTGCGCCACGCGCTCGGCGGTCGGGCGCAGCATCAGGTGGTAGGTGTTGCCCAGCAGGATTTCCGCACCCGTGGACTTCACCGCGTCGGTCGTCATCGCCTTGACGGTGGCGGCGGTGCCCACGGGCATGAAGGCCGGCGTGTTGATGACGCCGTGCGCGGTTTTCACCTGTCCGCGTCGGGCCCGGCCGTCGGTTTTCAGAAGATCGAAGCCCAATCCCAAATTGTTGGGGCCGGTCATGAAGCCCTCCGGAGCAGCGACGCGTCGCCGTAGCTGAAGAAACGATAATTCCCCGCGATGGCGTGCGCGTAGGCCGCCTTCATGCTGTCCATGCCGGCAAAGGCGCAGACCAGCATGAACAGGGTCGAGCGGGGCAGGTGGAAGTTGGTCAACAGAAGGTCCACGATCTTGAAGCGGTATCCCGGGGTGATGAAGATGTCCGTGTCGCCGCTGAAGGGCGCCAGCGTCCCGTCCTCCCGCCCCGCCGTCTCCAGGATGCGCAGAGCGGTGGTGCCGACCGAGACGATCCGCCCGCCCGCCGCGTGGGTGGCGTTGATGGCCTCCGCCGTTTCCGGCGATATCTCGCCCCACTCGCTGTGCATGCGATGCTCGGCGATGTCGTCCACCTTCACCGGCAGGAAGGTCCCGGCCCCGACGTGCAGCGTCACCGGCACGCGCCGGATGCCCCGCGCGTCGAGCGCCGCCAGCAGCTCCGGCGTGAAGTGGAGCCCTGCCGTGGGGGCCGCCACCGCGCCTTCGCGGCTGGCGAAGACGGTCTGGTAGTCCTCGGCGTCCTGCGCGTCGGCCTCGCGCCGGATGTAGGGGGGCAGGGGCATCCGGCCGTGCCGGTGCAGCGCCTCCATCAGCTCCGCCCCGCCGACGGAGAAGCGCAGCCGCACCTCCATGCCGTCCTTGGCGACGACCTCCGCCGCGAAGTCCTCGGCGATGGCGATCACGTCGCCGGGCTTCAGCCGCTTGCCGGGCCGGGCGAAGGTCACCCACTCCCGCTCGCCCTCGCGCTTGTGGAGCGTGATCTCCACGCGCACCTCGCCGCGCCGGCCTTCCAGCCGGGCGGGGATGACGCGCGTGTCGTTCACCACCATCAGGTCGCCGGGCCCCAAAAGCTCGGGCAGGTCGCGCACGACGCGGTCGTGCAGACGCTCCGCCACGTCCAGCAGACGGGCGGCGTCGCGCGGCTTGACGGGATGCTCGGCGATCCGGTCAGGCGGAAGGTCGAAGTCGAAATCGGCGGTCTTCATGGAAGCCGCTCGTATAGACCATTCACCAAGGCGAGGGAAAGCATTACGAGATTGGACGTTACTCGGGCAGCGGCAGTCCTTGCGCCTGCAACGCCGCCGTCTGGCGGGCGTGCAGCACGTCCACGTCGAAGTCGCGGATCATCTCCTGGAACAGCTGGTACCAGTTCACCTCGGCGTCCAGATGCATGAAGACCGACCCCAGGCCGATGGCCGCGCGGTCCATGAAGACGAACTCGCGCGGGACCTCCACGCCGCCCAGACGGCGCAGCTCCTGGTGCACCTTGGCCGCCGTCTCGCGGCCGTAGTGGGTGGCGTTGGTCTCCTCGATCCGGCGCGAGCGGTCGTCCATGATCGGGGCGTAGACGAAGCGCGCCCAGATGTTCAGAACCTCCACCAGCTCCTTTGTCGGGTTGCCGAAGCCCCAGACGCGGTAGGCTTCGACCGCCTTCTCCTGGTTGCCGGTCTTCAGCGCGTCGTACAGGTCGATCACGCCCTTCACGAAACGCGCGGGGAAGACGCGGATGCAGCCGAAGTCCAGCAGGTTGATCGACCGGTCCGGCCGCACCGTGTAGTTCCCCAGATGCGGGTCGCCGTGGATGATGCCGTAGCCGTACAGCGGCACGTACCAGGCCCGGAACATGTTCATCGCCAGCTCGTTGCGGGCGTCGGGATGGTCCTTGACGAAGTCCAGGATCTTGCGGCCTTCCACCCACTCCAGCGTCAGCAGCCGCTTGGTGGAGAGGTCCGAAATCACCTCCGGCACATGAACGCCGGGTGTCTCGGCCAGCATGCGGCGGTAGAGGCGGGCGTGCTTGGCCTCGCGCTCATAGTCCAGCTCCTCGCGCAGGCGGGCGCCGATCTCCGCCTGGATCTGCTTGGTCGAGATGGCGCTGTCCGACCGCTCGAAGATCGCGAAGATGATGCCGAGCTGGCGCAGGTCCGCCTCCACGGCCGAGGCCATGTCCGGGTACTGGAGCTTGCAGGCGAGTTCCCGCCCGTCCAGCCCGACCGCCTTGTGCACCTGGCCCAGCGAGGCGGCGGCGGTGGCGTTGTGCTCGAAGCTCTTGAAGCGCTTGTGCCACACGGGTCCCAGTTCGCTCGCCATGCGGCGCTTCACGAAGGGCCAGCCCATCGACGGCGCGTCGGCCTGAAGCTGCGACAGCTCCTGCACATACTCGCGCGGCAGGGCGTCGGGGATGGTGGAGAGCAGCTGCGCCACCTTCATCAGCGGCCCCTTCAGGCCACCCAGCGCCAGCCGCAGTTCCGACGCGTGGCGTTCCCGCTCCATGGGGATGCCCAGCACCTGCTGACCGGCAAAACGGGCCGCAAGGCCCCCCACGGCGGTCCCGACCCGCGCATACCGCGCGATCCGGCCGCCCAGCGTGTTCTCATCCGTGTTTGGCATGCCGAATAGGTGGGATCACGGACGCCAAAAGACGAGTCCCCGCCGGGCGGTCACCGGCCAATCCTAAACCGGCGGATCCTCAACCGGCCGGGGCGATGTTCTGGTTCACGCAGAACATGTTGGTCGGGTCGTATTTCCGCTTCAGCGCCGCCAGCCGTTCGTAGTTCGCGCCGTAGGCGGCCTGGACGCGCTGTTCGTCGTCGGTGATGAAGTTCACATAGACCCCCCCGGTCGCATAGGGGGCCGCTTTGTTGAAGACGTCACGTGCCCACATGGTGCAAGCGTTGTCCTCCGGCGGGTTGGCCCAGCGTGAATGCACGTTCATGACGAACTCCGCATCGCGGTGGGGGTAAGCGGTGGCGTCCGCCGGCACGCGGTTGGCCACGCCGCCCAACTGCCCGACGAAGATCTCGCACTGCTCGGACGGCAAACGCCCGGCCTGCTCGACCAGCAGATCGATCAGCCCATCGTCCAGCCGGGTGAAGTTGTGCGACTTCCAATAGTTCCGCGCCCCCGGCGCCAACAGCGGATCGAAGGCCGACTGCCACGCCGCGTAGGGGATCGGGCCGACATGCTCGCCCAACGGCTGGCCCAGCGCCCGCACGGGCTCCAGCGCCTTCCAGCCCGCCTCCTCGTCGCCGGCGTGGAAGACGGCGAACACCATGACCTCGCGCCCATGGACCTCGGCCGGCAGGAAGGGCAGGGGCGGCGCCTTGCGCATGATAACCCAGCAGGCCGCCTCGTCCGGCATGGCCGCCGCGACCTGCCGGTAGCGGCGCATGAGGTCGCCGGCTTGGTCGAACCGATGGACGATCAGCCCGGCCAGCACGGTCGGCCCGACCTGATGCAGTTGGAACGTGAAGGAGGTGACGACTCCGAAATTCCCTCCGCCGCCGCGGATGCCCCAGAACAGGTCGGCGTTCTCGTCCTGATCGGCGCGCAGGAAACGGCCATCGGCGGTCACCACGTCGGCGGCCAGCAGATTGTCCACGGTCAGCCCGTATTTGCGCGTCAGCCAGCCGAAGCCGCCGCCCAGCGTCAGCCCGGCGATCCCCGTGGTCGAGTTGATACCGACCGGCACGGCGAGGCCGAAGGCTTGCGATTCCCGGTCCAAGTCGCCGAGCGTGGCGCCGGGGGCGACGCGCGCCGTCCGATTCATCGGGTCGATGTGGACAAAGCGCATGCCGCTCAGGTCGATCAGCACGCCGCCGTCGCACAGCGCGTTGCCCGCGATGTTGTGCCCGCCGCCGCGCACCGAGACAAGCAACCCGTTCTCCCGCGCGAAGCGGACGGCCTGCATGACGTCGGCAGCCCCGGCGCAACGGACGATCAGGCCGGGCCGCCGGTCGATCATCGCGTTCCAGATCTTGCGGGCCTCCTCATAGCCAGCGGATTCCGGGGTTAGGACGGAGCCCCGCAGCCGGCCCGCAAGGTCATCGACGGCCTGTTGGGTGAGGGTCGCGTCGCGCCGGTCGGCGGTGCGCACCGTGAAGTCGCCCATCGGACACCTCCCGAGAAGGGTTTCGCCAAGGAAAGGTTGGCTTGGTGCCGGCGCGGCGCTGCGTTCCGGTCTCGTCGCGTCAAGCGCAAAGCCGCGCCGGGCTTGCGCAATGGAAAGAAATTTAATTTCCCAATTAGAGCTGTTTTGGACAGGAAGATCAAAGCCGCATCCGGGGGACGTACGCACCCCATAATTCGGACATTGGTTCCTCCGCTACTCCCCGCGCAGCCGGCGTGTCCAGTCGCCCAGCGCGGTCAGCAGCTTCGCGATCCTCGGCGGCACCGTCTCGTCGGTCAGATTGCCGTCCGCGTCGAATTTCTGCGACGCCTGGGGAACAAAGACTTCGGGCTTGTTCAGCGGGTGCAGGTCCAGAAACACGCAGACCTGCCGCAGATGGTACTGCGAGCGCGCGGTGCCCAATCCGCCTCCCGCCCCCATGAAGGCTACCGGCTTTCCGGCGAAGGGCTGGTGGGCCCCGCGCGAGGCCCAGTCGATGGCGTTCTTCAGCACGCCGGGGATCGAGTAGTTGTATTCCGGGCAGGCGATCAGCAGCGCGTCGGCGGCGCGGATCGCCTCGCGGAACTCGGTGACCGGCTCCGGCCGCCCCTCGGCCTCCACATCGCCGTTGTACAGCGGGATCGGGGCGAGGTCGAAGACCTCCAGGCTCATGCCGTCCGGCACGACGTCGGCGGCCGCGCGCAGCAGGCCCCGGTTGAAGGACGCTTTGCGCAGGGAGCCAGCGAATCCCAACACGCGCACCGGTGACGGCATGACCCCACTCCCCTCGGCTGGGCGATTCGAAAGGAATGGGGGCGCGGCACCATCCTGGCAAGAGGGAGGTTCAGCCGCCTTGGGCGCGGATCCAGGCGGCGGTGGCGCTGTCCATGGTGTTCTTGTGGTTGATGAACCACTCCGGCACGACTTCGGTCAGGTAGCCGCGCACCAGCATCAGATTGCCGGCTTCCATGCGCTTTTCGATGCCCTCCAGTTCCAGCCGCACGCGGTTGTGCTCGTGGACGTGGATGGGGGTGGGCGGGAAGCCGTACTTGTGCATCAGCTCCTCCTCGCGGGCGAGGTGGTCGCGAAGATGCTGCGCGAACTTGCGGAAATGGGCCGGGAGGTCGGCGTCGGACGCCTGCGCGGCCTCGGCCAGCAGTTCGACGGTTTCCTTGTGGTCGGCGTCGATGATGGCGTTGCCGACTTCCAGGGATTCGTTCCAGGCGGGAATTGAGAGCGTGGACATGGTGGCTCCGGTTTGGATCGTTGGAGACACCATGCCCACTTTCAGCCTAGGGACTCTTGATGTCCGTCAAGCGGACTGTTCCAACTCGTCCACAAAGCCCCGGATCACCCCCAAACCCTTCTGCCAGAAGGCTGGATCGGTGGCGTCCAGCCCGAAGGGGGCCAGCAGCTCCTTGTGGCGCAGCGTGCCGCCGGCCGACAGCATCGCCATGTACTTGCCGGCGAAGCCGTCCTCCGCGTCCTGATACACCGCGTACAGGGAGTTCACGAGGCAGTCGCCGAACGCGTACGCGTACACGTAGAAGGGCGAGTGGATGAAGTGCGGGATGTAGGACCAGTAGTTCCGGTATCCCTCGTCGAAGCGCAGCGCCGGGCCCAGGCTTTCCGTCTGCACCGCCATCCAGATTTCGCCCAGCCGCTCGGCGGTCAGCTCGCCCTCGCGCCGCTCCGTGTGGACGCGCTGCTCGAAGTCGAAGAAGGCGATCTGGCGGACCACCGTGTTCAGCATGTCCTCGACCTTGGTCGCCAGCATGATCTTGCGGCGCTTCGGATCGGTCTCCGTGTCGAGCAGGGAACGGAAGGTCAGCATCTCGCCGAACACCGAGGCCGTCTCGGCCAGCGTCAGCGGCGTGTCAGACATCAGGTGGCCCTGCTTGCCGGCCAGGATCTGGTGCACGCCGTGCCCCAGCTCGTGCGCCAGGGTCATCACGTCGCGCGTCTTGCCCTGGTAGTTGACCAGCAGGTACGGGTGCACGCTCGGCACGGTCGGGTGGGCGAACGCGCCCGGCGCCTTGCCGGGGCGCACCGGCGCGTCGATCCAGGCGTTGTCGAAGAAGCGCTTGCCGAGCCCCGCCAGCTCCGGCGAGAAGCGCCCGTAGGCGCCCAGCACCAGATCGCGCGCCTCGTCCCAGCGGATGGTGCGGTCAACGTCCTCCGGCAGCGGCGCGTTGCGGTCCCAATAGTCCAGCGCGTCCTGCCCGAACCACTTGGCCTTCATCGTGTAATAGCGGTGGGACAGGGCGGGGTAGGCGTCCTTGACGGCCTTGACCAGCGCGTCCACCACCTCGTCCTCGACGCGGTTGGACAGATTGCGGGACGAGGTCGGGCGCGGGTAGTTGCGCCACTTGTCCTCGATCTCCTTGTCCTTGGCCAGCGTGTTGGTGACCAGCGCGAACAGCCGGATGTTGTCGCCCAGGACGCGCCCGACCACCTCGCCGGCCTCGCGCCGGACGGTCTGGTTGCGATCGGACAGCTTGTTCAGAGCCTCCGCGCAGGTCAGCTCCTTGCCGCCGATGGGGAAGCGCAGGCCGGCGATGGTCTCGTCGAACAGGCGGTTCCAGGCGGCACGGCCAACGACGTGCTTTTCATGGAGCAGCCGCTCCACCTCGTCCGACAGCTGGTGCTCGCGGAACAACCGCACGTCGCGCAGCCAAGGGCCGTAATGCGCCAGTTCCGTGGACGCCTTCAGCGTGCTCTCCAGCGCCGTCTCGTCCAGCCGGTTGATCTCCAGCGTGAAGAAGACGAGGTGGGTGGAGATGCCGTTCACCCGCTCCTGGGTGGACTGGTAGAACTTGCCGATGGCCGGGTCCACCATGTTGCCGGAATAGATCAGCCCGGCGTAGGACATGATGCGCGACAGCACCTCGTCGATGCGCTCGTACTCGCGGATCGCCTTGGCGAAAGCGGCACCGTCGAGGCTGGCGAGCTTGCCGGCGTAGGCGGCGTGGAATTCCTTGGCCGCGCTTTCCATGCGGTCGAGGTCCGCCTTCAGCTCGCGCGACTCCATGCCGGGGTAGAGGTCGTTCAGGTCCCAGGCGGGCAGGGTGCCGAGGTCGGGACCTTCCGCTGCGGCCAAGGCGGTGTCGGGCGCGGTGTCGGGCAGGCGGCTCATCAATTCCCTCCGTTCGGTCGTTGGAGGGGATATAAGCGCCTCGGCCCGCAGGAAAAAGCCTTACGGCTCGGGCGTGTCCTGAACCCGCTTGATCGCCGCATCCACGCATTGCAGGTGCAGCTTCTTGCGGGCCAGCAGGCGGGCGCGCTTTTCCTCCGGATCGGTGGTCGGCATCGCCTCGATCTTGCAGCCGCGCCAGCCGTTGGCGTCCAGCGCGCGGGCGACCTCCGCATAGCCGAAGTATCCCTTCTCCGGCTGCTCCCACGGCGCGCGGAAGTCGGCGCGGCGCAGCACGAAGCGGTTGGATTGGCTGGACCCGCCCAGGTTGGTCAGCCGCGCCACGATCAGCCGTTCGCCGTCCGGCTGGACGACGGTCAGAATCGGGCGAATCCCGGTGATCGGCGGGTCGATGGTCATGACCGCATGCATAGCGTCCCGGCCGCCGATAGGCCAGCGACAAGGGGACGTTGAAGAAAAGGCACGAACGGTCGTGTTGAAACGGCGCACCCGCCCGGCATAGCCTTCCCCTCACGGAGGTGTGCCATGGGCAAGGGTGAACGCACGCGCGAGCGGATCGTCGAAACGGCGCTGGAGCGCGCGAGCGTCGAGGGGCTGATGGCGCTGTCCATCGGCGATCTCGCCGCCACCGTCGGCATGTCGAAAAGCGGCCTGTTCGGCCATTTCGGCTCCAAGGAGGCGCTTCAGGCGGCCGTTCTGGACGAAATGCTGTCCCGTTTCCGCGCGGTCGTCTGGGACACCGCCTCGACCGAACCGGCGGGCGAGCCGCGCCTGCGCGCGCTGTTCGACAATTGGCTGCTGTGGGTGGACGGCTATCACTTGGCGGGTGGCTGCCCGATCACCATGGCGGCGGTGGAGCTGGACGACCAGCCGGGCCCCCTGCGCGACACGCTCGCCAAGCGGCAGAAGCGTTGGATGCAGGCCCTGGAGGACGAGTTCTGGGTCGTCCAGCTCGCCCGCCGGGAGGAGCAGCGGGAGGATCCGGCGCTGTTCGCCTTCGAACTGAGCGGGATCGTGCTGAGCTACTGCGCCGCCCGCCGCCTGCTGCGCGACCCGCGCGCCGGGAGCCTCGCACGTACCGCGTTCGACCGCCTTTTAGAGCGGGCGTCGGGAGCGCCCGTAGCCGCCTGAAGACCAAAACAAAACGAACGGTCGTTCTTTTCAAGAACGCACGATCGTGCGAAAACAAGGATTCAGGCAAAATCCCAAAGAATGGGGTGCGACAGCCCGCCGCACCTTTCTTCATCCCGTTTGCAAACAGGGGTACGTTTGGCGCAGATTGAGCCCCGCTGCGCGACCGTTCATTGCGCGGCTGCGGAGAATCGCGAACCAAACAAAATATAAAGGGACGCCCCATGAGCCAGAGCTCAGCCGACCTCTACAACCAGATCCACGCACGCTCGCTGTCGGACCCGGAGGGGTTCTGGGGTGAGGCCGCGGAGGAGATCACCTGGATCAAGCGCTGGGACAAGGTCCTGGACGACAGCAACGCGCCGTTCTACCGCTGGTTCAAGGGCGGTGTCCTGAACACCTGCTACAACGCCGTCGACCGCCATGTGGAGGCTGGGCGCGGCGATCAGGCCGCGATCATCTACGACAGCCCGGTCACCGGCACGGTCCAGACCATCACCTACCGCGAATTCCTGGATCAGGTCGCCCGCTTCGCCGGCGTTCTGCGCGCCCAGGGCGTGGAGAAGGGCGACCGCGTCATCCTCTACATGCCGATGATCCCGCAGTCGCTGGTTGCCATGCTGGCCTGCGCGCGCCTCGGCGCCGTCCATTCGGTCGTGTTCGGCGGCTTCGCCCCGCATGAACTGGCGACCCGCATCAACGACTCCAAGCCGAAGGTCATCGTCTCCGCCTCCTGCGGCATCGAGCCGAACCGCGTCGTCAAGTACAAGCCGATGCTCGACGCCGCCATCGAGCAAGCCGAGCACAAGCCGGAGCGCGTCGTCGTCTTCCAGCGCCCGCAGGAGACCGCGACCCTGATCGAGGGCCGCGACGTCGATTGGGCCGAGGCCATCGCCAAGGCCGAGCCGACCGAATGCGTGCCGGTCGCCGCGACCGACCCGCTCTACATCCTCTACACCTCCGGCACCACGGGGCAGCCGAAGGGCGTCATCCGCGACAACGGCGGCCACGCCGTGGCGCTGAAGTGGACGATGAAGAACATCTACAACGTCCAGCCGGGCGAGGTGTACTGGGCCGCGTCGGACGTGGGCTGGGTGGTCGGCCACTCCTACATCGTCTACGGCCCGCTGCTGCACGGCTGCACCACCGTGGTGTTCGAGGGCAAGCCGGTCGGCACGCCGGACGCCGGCACCTTCTGGCGCGTGATCGAGCAGCACAAGATCGGCACGCTGTTCACCGCCCCGACCGCCTTCCGCGCCATCAAGCGCGAGGATCCGGACGCCAAGCTGCTGGCCAAGTACGACCTGTCGCACTTCCGCGCCCTGTTCCTGGCCGGCGAGCGCTCGGACCCCGACACCCTGCATTGGGCCGAGGACAATCTGAAGGTTCCGGTGATCGACCACTGGTGGCAGACCGAAACCGGCTGGGCGATTTCCGGCAACCCGCTGGGCGTCCACCTGTTCCCGATCAAGTACGGCTCCGCCACCCGCCCGATGCCGGGCTGGAATGTGCAGATCCTGAACGCCGAGAACAAGGAAGTGCCGCGCGGCGACATCGGCGCCATCTGCGTGAAGCTGCCGCTGCCCCCGGGCACGCTGCCGACGCTGTGGAACGCCGACGAGCGCTACAAGAAGTCCTATCTCGCCGACTATCCGGGCTACTACCAGACCGGTGACGCGGGCTTCATCGACGACGACGGCTACGTCTACATCATGGCCCGCACCGACGACATCATCAACGTGGCCGGCCATCGCCTGTCTACGGGCGCGATGGAAGAGGTGCTGTCCAGCCACAAGGACGTGGCGGAATGCGCGGTCATCGGCGTCGCTGACGACCTGAAGGGCCAGGTGCCGCTGGGCTTCCTGTGCCTGAAGGCCGGCGTGACCCGCCCGCACGAGGAAATCGTCAAGGAAGTCGTCCAGCTGGTGCGCGAGCAGATCGGCCCGGTCGCCGACTTCAAGCGCGCGGTCGTCGTGGATCGTCTGCCGAAGACCCGCTCAGGCAAGATCCTGCGCGGCACCATGCAGAAGATCGCCGACAACCAGGATTACAAGATGCCGGCGACCATCGACGATCCGGGCATTCTGCCGGAGATCGCCGAGGCGCTTCAGTCGCTCGGCTACGCCAAGACCCACCAGGGCGCCGAGTAAGGCGTTCGGGGGTTGAAAGGAAACCCTTCCCTCGGTCCGCCGGGGGAAGGGTTTTTTCTTTTTTGTCCACAGATGAACACAGATGGACACAGATTTTTATGGAGCTTCGCAGCGGTCAGTGTGCAGTGTATCAATTCATCTGTGTTGATCTGTGTTGATCTGTGGACAATAAACTCCTAATCCAATTCCGGCTTTCCTAAGACCTTCAACGAGTCTTCCAACTCATCCAGCCGCGCCTGCTCCGCCTCCAGTTCGGCGAGCGCGCGTCGCGCGTTGGTAAGGTCCAAATCCAGATTCTCGCGCCGCCGCCGAATCAGTTCCTCCAGTGGGGTCAGCTCGGCGACTGCCAGCGCCTGCGAGATCGCGGCGTTGCTGCCGCCGCCCAACGCCAGCCGCAGCATCCGCACGGACGGACGGATGCCCTGCGCCTCCAGATGGCGGGCTGTGATCAGGATCTCGATGGTGTCGTAATGACGTTTCATGACGAGGCGTGCGCATTCTTGCCGAGACTGCCGCGAGGTCGCTCACGATAATGTCACACAGCGGCGATTTGCCACGTTCAAGCCTTCACCCGAAAGAGCCGGAAAACCACCCCAACCGGCGCGGCCTCGCTCCGAATTGTTCCGTTGCGCACCCGAAATAAACCAGCGCCTTTCGCCATTGAAGCTGCGTGTGCCGCGATTCCGCCAAAATTCTGCTGCACGGCCATCAAAGTCTGGAATAAACGATGAGCGGCGCGCGTTCACCCAGTCAGCACCGGGCCTCCTCGGCCCCTTTGCCCTGGATGGAACGCCGCGTCTTCCTACCTGAAGGAGAGCCGCGGCCAATCGCGGCCCAACGGAAACGGATCGGGTGCGCGGTTGAGCAAGTTCGGGGTCGAGCTGGAAGTCCACATCGCGTCGCTGCGCCGTTACGCGCGAGCATTGCTGCGCAACAACCGTGCGGACGCCGAGGATCTGGTGCAGGAGGCGTTGACGCGCGCGGTGGCGCGCTCCGACACCTTCAAGGCGGGGACGAACCTGCGGGCGTGGCTGTTCACGATTCTGCACAACGTCCACGTCAATCAGGTCCGTTCCAAGGCCGCGCGACCCGACGAGGTCGATGTCGATGCGGTCGAGTCGAAGCTGGTCTCCCCGGCTCGGCAGGAGGAGCGCGTCGAACTGCGCGAGATGATGCGCGCGGTGGACGAACTGCCCGAGGAGCAGCGCAAGGTGCTTCTGCTGGTGGCGCTTGAGGGCCTGAAATACGAGGAAGTCGCCGAGATGCTCGGCGTTCCGATCGGGACCGTCATGTCGCGCCTCTCGCGGGCGCGCGAGGCGGTCAGGGCGAAGCTGTCGAACGAGGGCTCCGTGACCCTCAGGCGGGTGAAGTGATGAACGCGCATCGTGTAACCGACGACGAACTCCACGCCTATGTGGACGGCCAGCTGGCGCCGGAGCGACGGCTCGTCGTCGAACGGTGGCTGGCCGACGATCCCGAAGCCGCGCGCCGGGCGGAGGACTACCGCGCCCAGGCGGCGTTTCTGCACGAGATCTTCGATCCCGTCCTGCGCGAGCCCGCCAGCGACCCGGTGCACGACCTGACCGAAAAGCTGCGCGGCCGCATCGCCGGCAACGACAACGCCCCGTCCTGGCACGCCAAGCCGTGGGTCCGCATGGCCGCCGCCGTGATGCTGGTGGTCGCGGGTGCGGGCGGCGGCTGGCTGGGCCGAGGTGCGGTCAACAACTCGCCCGCCGTGCAGCAGCGCCAGAGCCTTGCCACCTTCGCCGAGGAAGCCTCGCAGGCCCACCGCTTCTACACCTCCGACGAACGCTTTCAGGTGGAGCTAGGCGCCGACAATCAGGACGAACTGAACAGCTGGCTGTCCAAGCGCGTGGGCCGCGAGGTGTTCGGCCCGGATCTCGGCAAGGTCGGCTACCGTCTGATCGGCGGCCGCTCGCTCCCGACCGACCTCGGTGCTGGCGCGCAGTACATGTACATCAACGACCAGAACAAGCGGATCACGCTGTTCGTCGGCGCCCCCCAGGCCGGCAATCCGTCCAAGTTCAGCTTCACCCAGAACGGCGACGTGGCGACCTTCTACTGGGTCGAAGGCTCGCTTGCCTACGCGCTGGCCGGCCGCCTGTCCAAGGAAGAACTGCTGGGCATCGCCGAAGCCGTCTACAACGACGTCAAGGCCGGCCCCCCGCGCCGCGACCCGCCTCCGCAGCAGGACCAGCAGAACCAGCCTCAGGAGCAGCAGCAAAACGGCGTCCAGCCGGTCAGCGACACGCAGAAGCCGAAGGACAGCTGAGGGTAAAGCGAGGGGCGCTACCCCTCGCGCTCCCCACCAAGGGCCGATGTGGCCCTTGGGACCCTGGACTAACTTTCACCACTGCGTTGCCATTCCCGTCATCCCCGCGAAGGCGGGGAGCCAAAAAGCTTCGCGCCTTAAAGCGGATTTCCGTTTGCTGTGAACGCTCTTCCATCGTCATGACCGGGCTTGACCCGGTCATCCACGCCAGCACGGGCACGCTCCAAGGTGGCCGTGGATGCCCGGCTCAAGGCCGGGCATGACGGCAGGAAAAGATGCGTCCATGACCAAAGGAAATCCGTTTTGGCGCTTGCCCGGCCTGGATTCCCGCTTTCGCGGGAATGACGATGAGTGGCCTGACTGGCGCCGTTGTCTTGGCGTTTGCTCTAGGCTAAAATTCCTTCCATTAACTCCCAACGTGCGTCTGTTAACCAATGCAACATACTCGAAAATATGTCGCATGATGTTGCACCGGTTAACGGACGTGTGCGTTATGCGCATGACCTCAGCTTTGCTATCGCGCAACGGATGCACAATGTAAGCTTACGAACTTTGCCGCATAACGCTCTGGTTATATAAAGAAAAAAGGCCGTTCGGCCCATTGTGCAGAGTGCGCCCAGTGCACAATCTGCACAACGATGCTCAACGGCCTTTATGCGTTCAGTGCATAACTCAAAGTAACGGGATCCAAGGGCCACATCGGCCCTTGGTGGAGAGCGCGAGAGGCAAAGCCTCTCGCACCCCCATCCTCAATCCAAACCCCTTACTCCGCCGCCATCGGCTGCGGGGTGGCGGGCTGGCGGAAGGTCTCCAGCAGCTTGGCCTCCTTCGCCTTGGCCGCTTCGACGTTGCGGTTCTTCACGTGGCCGTAGCCGCGCATCTCCAGGGGCAGGCGGGCGATCTCGACGGCCGTGGCGAGGTTCTCGCGGGTCAGGCCGTGCAGGACTTCGCCCATGGTGGTTTCGTACTCGACGATCAGGCGGCGTTCCATGCGACGTTCGGCAAGCCAGCCGAAGGGGTCGAGCGGGGTGCCGCGCAGGCGCTTGCCTTTGCTGAGCAGCGCCAGGGCCTTCAGCATCCAGGGGCCGAAGGTCTTCTTCTTGGGTTCGCCGCCGTCCTCGCCGGTCTCGCCCAGGACGGGCGGGGCCATGTGGAAGGTCAGCTTCCAGTCGCCTTCGAACATGCGGCCGACCTGCTCGACGAAGCCGGTGTCGGTGTAGAGGCGGGCCACCTCGTACTCGTCCTTGTAGGCGAGTAGCTTGAAGTAGCCGTGGGCCACCGCCTCGGTCAGCTTGGTGGAGCCGGGGGCGCGCTGGCCCTCCATGCGGCGGGTCCAATCGACCAGCGAATGGTAGCGGGCGGCGTAGGCGCGGTCCTGATAGTCGGTCAGGAAGCGGGTGCGGCGCTCGATGGCCTCGTCCAGCGTGGCGGAGGGGCGGCGCTGGTCGAGGATGAAGAGGTCGCCTCCGGGGGGCTTGGGCGGGGTGGCGACTTCCTCGACGGCGACGAGGTCCACGGCGGCGCGGCGGCCCCACAGGAAGGCGTCGGTGTTCATCTTGACCGCAACGCCGTTCAGCTCGATCGCCTTGAGGATGGAATCCTCGGAGATCGGGATCAGGCCCTTCTGCCAGGCGTAGCCCATCAGGAAGGGGTTGGCCGCTATGCTGTCGCCGAGCAGCAATGTCGCGAGGCGGGTGGCGTCGAAGGCGTCCACCGCCTTGTCGCCGCAGGCCCGGCGGATGTCGGCGACGAGGTCGCGGACCGGCACCGTGAAGTCCGGCTTCTTCAGGAAGTCCACGGTGATGGTGTCGTGGGTGTTGATGACCGCGCGGGTGCGGCCACGGGTCATCTTCGACAGGCCATCGCCGGCCGCCGCCACGATCAGGTCGCAGCCCAGCACCGCGTCGGCCCCGCCGGCGGCGATGCGGACGGAGTGGATGTCCTCCGGCTTCGGGGCGATGCGGATGTGGCTGGTGACGGCGCCGCCCTTCTGGGCGAGGCCGGTCATGTCCAGCACGCCGACGCCCTTGCCCTCGATGTGCGCGGCCATGCCGAGCAGGGCGCCGATGGTCACCACGCCGGTGCCGCCGACGCCGGTGACGTAGAGGCTCCACGGCCGGTCGAGGCTGGGCAGGGTGGGGGCGGGCAGATCCTTGGATTCGACGCCCTTCGCGGCGGCGGGCTTGGGCTTGCGCAGCTGGCCGCCCTCGACCGTCACGAAGCTGGGGCAGAAGCCCTTGGTGCAGGAATAGTCCTTGTTGCAGGACGACTGGTCGATCTGGCGCTTGCGGCCGAACTCCGTCTCCAGAGGGATGACCGACACGCAGGACGACTTGACGGAGCAGTCACCGCAGCCCTCGCAGACCAGCTCGTTGATGACCACGCGCTTGGCCGGGTCCACCATCTTGCCGCGCTTGCGGCGGCGGCGCTTCTCGGTGGCGCAGGTCTGGTCGTAGATCAGGACGCTGACGCCGCCGACCTCGCGCATCTCCTTCTGGACACGGTCCAGGTCGTCGCGGTGCTCGACGGTGGTGAACTGGGGCAGGCCGCTGCCGACCCCGTACTTCTCTGGCTCGTCGGAGACGACGACGATGCGCTGCACGCCCTCGGCGCGCAGCTGCTGGGCCAGCGAATGCACGGTCAGGGTGCCGTCCAGCGGCTGGCCGCCGGTCATGGCGACCGCGTCGTTGAACAGCAGCTTGTAGGTGATGTTCGCCTTGGCCGAGATGGCCTGCCGGATCGCCAGGATGCCGGAGTGGTAGTAGGTGCCGTCGCCGAGGTTGGCGAAGATGTGCTTTTCCTCGGTGAAGGGGGCTTGGCCGACCCACGGCACGCCTTCGCCGCCCATCTGGGTGAAGGTGTCGGTCTTGCGGTCCAGCCACGTCGCCATGTAGTGGCAGCCGATGCCGCCGAGCGCGCGGCTGCCGTCCGGCACATGGGTGGAGGTGTTGTGCGGGCAGCCGGAGCAGAAGGTCGGCTTGCGCACGACGCGGGCGACGTGGGCCTTCTGCTTCTCCTGGGCGTCCAGGAAGGCGACGCGCTGCTTCAGGTTCTCGTTGTCGATGAAGCGCCCCAGACGGCGGCCGATCACCACGGCGATCTGGGCCGGCGACAGCTCACCGGCGGAGGGGAGGATCCACTCGTTGTTCTCGTCGAACTTGCCGACGACGCGCGGGCGCACGTCGGGGTGCCAGTTGTAGAGCTGTTCCTTCAGCTGGTTCTCGATGACCGCGCGCTTCTCCTCGACGACGACGATCTCCTCCAGCCCCTCGGCGAAGTGGCGGGCGCCCTCGCGCTCCAGCGGCCAGGGCATGGCGACCTTGTAGACGGTGATGCCCCAATCCGCCGCCATCTCCTCGGTGATGCCCAGCTCGTCGAAGGCCTGCCGGACGTCCAAATAGGACTTGCCGGTGGTGACGATGCCGAAGCGCGGCCGGGGCGAGGCCATCACCACCTGATCCAGCTTGTTGGCACGCGCGAACGCCAGGGCGGCGTACAGCTTGTGCTTCATCAGCCGGTATTCCTGCTCCAGAGGCGGGTCGGGCCAGCGGATGTTCAGACCGCCCATGGGCATCTGGAAATCGGTCGGGATGACGGGGTGCACGCGGTGCGGGTCGATGTACACCGACGCGGAGCTGTCCACCGTCTCCGCGATGGTCTTCATGGCGATCCAGCAGCCGGAATAGCGGCTCATCGCCCAGCCGATCAGGCCGTAATCCAGGATCTCCTGCACGCCGGCCGGGTTCAGGACCGGAATCATGGCGTGCATGAAGGCGTGTTCGGACTGGTGCGGGAAGGTGGAGGACTTGGCGTTGTGGTCGTCGCCGGTCAGCACCAGCACGCCGCCGTTCTTCGCCGTGCCGGCGCCGTTGGCGTGCTTGAACACGTCGCCGGAGCGGTCGACGCCCGGCCCCTTGCCGTACCACATGGCGAAGACGCCGTCGTACTTGGCGCCCGGGAACATGCCGACCTGCTGGCTGCCCCAGACGGCGGTGGCGCCCAACTCCTCGTTCACGCCGGGTTGGAACTGGATGTGGTTCTTCTCCAGGAACTTCCGCGCGTTCCACAGATTCTGGTCGAGCCCGCCCAGCGGCGAGCCGCGATAGCCCGAGATGAAGCACGCGGTGTTCAGACCCGCCGCAAGGTCGCGCTGGCGCTGCATCATCGGCAGGCGGACCAGTGCCTGGGTGCCCGTGAGGTACACGCGTCCCTGTTCGAGCGCGTACTTGTCCTCCAGAGTCACGGTTGCGAGAGCCATTTTTTCCTTCCCCATGTAGGCGCGGCTTTTGGGCGCCGGTGTTTTTTGGTCGTTATTTTTGTTTGCTAGGCAAAAAGGTAATCAAGGCTGTCGTATGCGGCAACGCCCGTCGCGGCCCCGTTCGCAAAAAGCAAGGAACGGTCGGGAAGGCGGCGGTGCCCGGAAACGGAGCGTCGGGAATCCCCGCCTGCGCGGAAATTCCCGCTCTCTCGCTGTTCCCGCTCTAACGATATGGGAAGGATTTCAGGCCGGAGGCAGGGGGGTGCCGTCGCTCCCCCATGCGCCCTGCTGGGGGGTGGGCGCGGGCTCCGGCCAGATGTCGGCATCGGCCGCGCCGCGCAGGGTCAGCGAACGCACCGTGGCGCGCAGGGACCGGATCAGGGCGCGCACGGCGATCAGCGTGTCGGCTCCCCCTTCGTCGCAGGACGCGATCCAGCGCAGCGCCGCGACGTGGGCCTGCACCGCCTCGCCGAAGCCCTCGGCGTCCGGCTCGACCCAGGTGACGCACGTGGACAGGGAACCGACGATGGCCGCCGCCCCGTGGTTGCCGTGCGAGGCGATCTGAAGGTCGGACACGGCGTGCCGCAGGCGGGACCCGATGGCGTCGGGCTTGTCCAGCGCCGCCTCCAACCGATCAAGCGCCAGCAGCAGCCGCACCCGCTTCGGATCGGCCGAGCGCACCGGCACGCCGGGCGGCGGCAGGCGCAACGGAGCGCCGGTGGGCGTGGCGTTGGGGGGCGTCGCGTTGGGCAGGGCGGGGTTAGCGGCTGCGGCCGGCCGGTCGGCGGAGGGGTGTTCCGGTCGCCGCGGCTCCGGGCCGGCGGTCTTGGTCCGATTGCGGCGCGGGTTCGCCAGCACGGTTTCGATCCGGCGGGCGATGGTGGCGGCGGGCGCGGGCTTCGCCAGCACGGAATCCGCCCCGGCGTCCCAGGCGGCGCGGACCGTGGCCAGATCAGCGTTGGCGGTCAGCACGATAATCGGCAGGTCGGGGTTCAGGCTTCCCGGCGACTCCCGCACCCAGTTCAGCAGCTGCGCGCCGCCGACCGGCTCCATCACCCAGTCGGTGACCAGCAGGTCGTAGGGCTCGCGCCGCAGCAGCTCCTTGGCTTCCTGCCCATCGGCGGCGGCGATGACCTGACCGACGCCCCAAAGGTTCAGCATGTCCTTCAAGGCGCGCAGCAGCAGCGGGTTGTCATCGACGAGGAGGATCTTGAGCTGGCTCGGGTAGCGTCGCGGCATGGGCGGGGTCCGGCTGGTTCGGGCTCCTGGGCTGAAGTCAAATATTCGGCTCCCTTCCGCGCATTGCAGGGCGTGGAGACGTGTTAGCGCGATTCCGGGTCGCAACCGCGCTGCGCCTTCACCGTGCGGGGTGTGGATTCTTGTCCGGAACTCCGTTCGAAAGTGGGTGTTGGTGGTCGGAAAGGCGCGAAGGAAGGAGGCTCGCATGGCCGAACGAGACAACCGCAAAGC
This sequence comes from Azospirillum soli, assembly GCF_017876165.1. Lineage (GTDB taxonomy): Bacteria > Pseudomonadota > Alphaproteobacteria > Azospirillales > Azospirillaceae > Azospirillum > Azospirillum soli. The sequence continues at coordinate 169,237 of NZ_JAGINQ010000003.1, read as the reverse complement.
CGAGGATCAGACCGTGGAGAGCCATCCCACCCCCGGTTCGGCATCCCCCGCCGACGGCGGCCCGCTGCCCGGACGAGCCGGAATGGGCATGGGCGAGTCCACCGGAGATTACACGGACGCGCAGACCTCCACCGGCGGCGGTCCCGAGACGACCGTCACCGTGGGCAAGGACACCGGGCAGAAGAGGGACAAGTAACCGGTTGCCCCCTCCCACGTTTCCCGCGTGGGAGGGGGCACCGGGCGCTACCGCGTAAGCGCCAAATCCTTCAGCACGGCCACCTCGTGGGCCTGCTCGTCCAGGCGGGCCTTGACCGCGTCGCCGATGGACACGACGCCGACGAGGTCGCCCGCATCGTCGCACACCGGTACGTGGCGGTGGCGGCGCAGGGTCATCATCTGCATCACCTCCTTGATCGTGTCGGCGGGCCGGCAGGTCTTGACCGTCTTGGTCATCAGATCCTCGACCGTGTGTTCCATCGCGTCCGCTCCGCGCAGGGCCACCGCGCGGACGATGTCGCGTTCGGACAGGATCCCGATCAGCTTCCCGCGCCGGTCACGGACCACGACGGCGCCGATGCGCTTGTCGGTCAGCAGGCGTGCGGCCGTTTCGACCGATTCCGACGGCAGGATGGAGACGACGCTGCGGCCCTTGTGGTTCAAAACGTCGGCAACGGTGGTCATGTCCTTCCTCCCTTGTTGCTTGGAACCTCGTCCAAAGAGCGTGGTGCGAAGGCCCATGGCGGCAAGGCATGACACCCATACATTAGACAGTCCTTATTGATGTGGACGCCTCCGCGCCAAGCCCGTAGGGTAGGGCGCGCGTCGCAAAGCGAGGGAGATGAACGGCATGGCCGGCGATTGTTGCGGGGGTGGTTGCGGAGTGGGCGGGAAGGGTGGCGGCGGCCGGCAGGCCGACTATCGCCGCATCCTGCGCATGGCCCTGCTGATCAACGCGATCATGTTCGTGATCGAGCTGACGGCCAGCATCGACGCGGACTCGATGGCGCTCCGCGCCGACGCGCTGGATTTCCTGGCCGACGCCGCCAACTACGGCGTCAGCCTGTGGGTGCTGGGCAAGGCGCTGGAATGGCGCGCCCGCGCCGCCCTGCTGAAAGGTTTGTCGCTGGGCGCCATGGGGCTGTGGGTGGTGGGCTCGACCGCTTGGAATGCCTACGCCGGTACCGTGCCCGACGCGCCGGTGATGAGTCTCGTCGGGCTGCTGGCGCTGGCCGCCAACGTCTCGGTCGCGGCGCTGCTGTTCGCCAGCCGGCGCGGCGACGCCAACATGCGCTCGGTCTGGCTGTGCTCGCGCAACGATGCGATGGCCAATATCGCGGTCATTATGGCGGCGGGCGGCGTCTGGGCGATGGGGCAGGGCTGGCCGGACATCCTGGTCGCCGCCGTGATCGCCAGCCTGTCGCTGTCCGCCGCCTGGTCGATCCTGCGGCAGGCTATGGGCGAGCTGCGCGCCTATCACGGCGAGCCCGCTTGACAACCCCACATCCGCTGTGGCGAACTTCCAGTCATGAACACGCCGTCGCTCACCCTCAGCCGTCGTTGGTGGTGGCCCGTCTAACCGGGCCGGCCAGCCAACGCGCGTGAGCGCACACATCGATCAAAGGCCGCCCGGAGGTTCCGGGGCGGCCTTTTCCATATCGGGAATCAGGGTGTCGAGCAGGGATCTCCGGGTGCGCCGTCACAGGAGACCCCAGATGTTCCTCGCCGATCCCAAGCACCTCGACCCGCTCGGTTACCGCACGCGCGGCGGCCTGACCATCGCCCGCACGGCCGAAGCGCTGGACCCCGACGCCGCGCTCGACCCGATCATCGCCGTGCTCGACACCCGGCGCGGCCTGGTGCTGGGCAGCGGGGTGGAGGCGCCGGGCCGCTACCGCCGCTTCGCGCTGGGCTTCACCGATCCGCCGCTGGCGATCACCGCGCGCGGCCGCACGGTGCGCATCGACGCCCTGAACGCGCGGGGTCGCGTGCTGCTGCCCGCCATCGCCGCCGCCCTGCGCGGCATGGAGGCGCTGGCCGGAATCGAGACCGCACCCGCCCGCGTCACGGTGCTGGTCCGCAAACCAACCCACTCCTTCGCCGAGGAGGAGCGCAGCCGCCAGCCCTCCGTCTTCTCCGTGCTGCGCGTCCTGCTCGACCTCTTCGCCGCCCCGGACGATCTGGTGTTGGGCGATCCATTGCTGGGGCTCTACGGCGCCTTCGCCTACGACCTTGCCTTTCAGTTCGAGCCGATCCGCTTGACGCTGGAGCGTCCGGACGACCAGCGCGACCTTGTCCTCTACCTCCCCGACACTTTGGTCGCCGTGGACCCGTCCGCCGGGGTGGCCCGCCGCTTCTCCTACGAGTTCGCCTGCGGTGACGCCTCCACCGCCGGTCTGGCGCGCACCGGCCGCGCCCATCCCTACCGCCCGGACACCAACGCGGCGGCCGAGGCGGACCATGCCCCCGGCGAGTACCAACGGGTGGTCGAGGCCGCCAAGGCCGCCTTCCGGCGCGGCGACCTGTTCGAGGTGGTGCCCGGCCAGACCTTTGCCGAGCCGTGCTCGGACAGCCCCTCCACCGTCTTCCGCCGCCTGCGGCAAGCCAACCCCGCGCCGTACGAGGCCCTCGTCAACCTCGGTTTCGGTGAATTCCTCGTCGCCGCCAGCCCAGAGATGTATGTCCGCGTGCAGGGCCGCCGCATCGAGACCTGCCCGATCTCCGGCACGGTCGCGCGCGGGGCGGACGCGCTGGGCGACGCCTCGCAGATCCTGCGGCTGCTGAACTCGGCCAAGGACGCGGCGGAGCTGACCATGTGCACCGACGTGGACCGCAACGACAAGGCGCGGGTGTGCGAGCCCGGCTCCGTCCGCGTCATCGGCCGGCGGCTGATCGAGCTGTACTCCCGCCTGATTCACACGGTTGACCATGTCGAGGGCACCTTGCGGGCGGAATTCGACGCGCTCGACGCCTTCCTGACCCACAGCTGGGCGGTCACGGTGACTGGCGCGCCGAAGCGCTGGGCCATGCAGTTCCTGGAGGATACGGAGAAATCGCCGCGCCGCTGGTACGGTGGGGCCTTCGGACGGCTGGGATTCGACGGCGGGATGGACACCGGGCTGACGCTGCGCACCATCCGCATGAAGGACGGCGTGGCCTTCGTCCGCGCCGGCGCGACGCTGCTGTCCGATAGCGACCCGGACGCCGAGAACGCCGAATGCCACCTGAAGGCCGCCGCCTTCCGCGACGCTATCCGGGGCTTGCTTCCGGCTCCCGCCACGACCTTGCCGGCTCCGAAGACGGGGCAGGGCAAGCGCGTGCTGCTGGTGGACCACGACGACAGCTTCGTGCACACGCTGGCCGACTATCTGCGGCAGACCGGTGCGGCGGTGACGACCCTGCGCCACACTCACGCCCGCGCGGCGCTAGCGTCCAACCCGCCGGACCTCGTCGTTCTGTCGCCCGGTCCCGGCCGCCCGGCGGACTTCGACCTGTCCGGGACCATCGACGCCGCCCTGGACCTCGGCGTGCCGGTGTTCGGGGTGTGCCTCGGCCTTCAGGGCATGGTGGAGCGCTTTGGTGGCGAACTGTCCGTGCTGCCGGAACCGGTCCATGGCAAGGCGTCGGACGTGCGGATACTCGGCGGCTGCATGTTCGACGGTTTGCCGGACCGCCTCACCGTGGGCCGCTACCACTCGCTGGTGGCGCGGCGCGATCGGCTGCCGGATGAGTTGCGGGTGACGGCGGAGACGGACGACGGGCAGGTGATGGCCGTCGAACACCGCCGCCTGCCGCTCGCGGCCGTGCAGTTCCATCCCGAGTCGATCCTGTCGCTCGGGGGAGGTGCCGGACTGTCATTGATCGGAAACGTCATGGCCCGGCTGGCCGGGCGGAATGCGGTTGTGGAGAAAGCGGCCTGAAAAGGCTGCTTATTCCACCATCCCTAGGGCTTCCTTGTAGAGGTCCAGCAGCGCTTCTTGTTCCTGGCGGTCGGCCTTGTCCATCTTCCGCAGGCGGATGATCTGGCGGATGATCTTGGTGTCGAAGCCGGTGCCCTTGGCCTCGGCGTAGACTTCCTTGACGTCCTCCTGAAGGCCGCGCTTCTCCTCTTCGAGGCGCTCGATGCGCTCGACGAAGGACCTCAGGCGATCCGCCGCAATGCCGCCGACGTCGGACATGATCAGGTAACCTCAAATAGGGACATTCGGAAACGGGGCGGGACGATATCCATGGCCGGGGACGATGGCAAGGGGGCAGCCGCCCCCCGGCACCCGTTGCCACAGCCAGCCGCCGCCTTGCCAGAAAGTGGTATGGCGTGTTGTTGAGAATGCAGCGACCTTGCTCTCTGCGTGCGCGCATGGCGGGAAGCGCATCCAAATTATTGCGACGCAGCAACTCCGCTGGTAATACCATCGTCGAGGTGCCGCTTCACAAAGCGTCACAAATCCGGCATTCATGCCTATGGACTATGCCGATTGCCCGGAAATCGGCCACTTCGCGGCAGGGAGAAGAAAAGCAATGAAAGTCGCCATACCCAGGGAGCGCCGCGCGGGCGAGCACCGCGTCGCGGCCTCGCCGGAGACGGTCAAGAAGTTGAAAGCCCTCAACCTCGACGTGGTCGTGGAAACCGGTGCGGGCCTCGGCTCGAACCTGCCGGACGCGGTGTTCGCGGCGGCCGGCGCCACCATCGCGCCCGACGCGGCCTCGGCGCTGGCCGACGCCGACATCGTGCTGAAGGTGCAGCGCCCGCTGACCGCCGCCGAGGGCGGTGAGGACGAGCTGGCGCTGATCAAGCGCGGCGCCCTGCTCTTCGGCATCCTCCAGCCGCACAACGCCCGCGAGTCGCTGCAGGCCTACGCGGCGGCCGGGGTGAACGCCTTCGCCATGGAGTTCATGCCGCGCATCACCCGCGCCCAGGTCATGGACGTGCTGTCGAGCCAAGCCAACCTCGCCGGCTACAAGGCCGTCGTGGACGCCGCTTCTGAGTACGGCCGCGCCTTTCCGATGATGATGACCGCCGCCGGCACCGTGCCGCCGGCGCGCGCCTTCATCATGGGTGTCGGCGTCGCCGGCTTGCAGGCCATCGCCACCGCCAAGCGGCTGGGCGCCATCGTCTCGGCCACCGACGTGCGCCCGGCGGTCAAGGAGCAGGTGCAGAGCCTGGGCGGCAGCTTTGTCGCGGTGGAGAACGAGGAGTTCAAACAGGCCGAGACGGCCGGCGGCTACGCCAAGGAGATGTCGGACGACTACAAGCGCCAGCAGGCGGCGCTGGTGGCCGAGCACATCAAGAAGCAGGACATCGTCATCACCACCGCGCTGATCCCCGGCCGGAAGGCCCCGGTGCTGGTGACCGCCGAGCATGTCGCCTCGATGAAGCCGGGCTCGGTGATCATCGACCTTGCGGTGGAGCAGGGCGGAAACGTCGAGGGCTCCAAGCTCGGCGAGGTGGTGACCACAGCCAATGGTGTGAAGATCGTCGGGCACGGCAACTACCCCAGCCGCATCGCCGAGTCGGCGTCGCTGCTCTACGCCAAGAACCTGCTCGCCCTGCTGCAGTCGCTGCACGACAAGGACACGGGCATCGCGCTCAACTGGGACGACGAGATCGTCAAGGCCATCGCGCTGACCCGCGACGGCCAGGTCGTCCACCCCGCCTTCGCCGGCCAGACGGTCTAAGGGAGGAAACACATGGACCAGACCCAACTGACCGCGCGCCTTGCCGAGCTGAAGGCGAACCTTGCCGCGCTCAGCCAGCAGGCCGACGCGCTGGCCGCCCAGGTGGCCACCCAGGTGCCCGCCGTCCCGGCGGAGGCCGCCGGCCACGGCAGCTTTTTCATCACCGGCCTGACGGTGTTCGTGCTGGCCTGCTTTGTGGGCTACTACGTGGTGTGGCGGGTCACCCCGGCGCTGCACTCGCCGCTGATGGCGGTGACCAACGCGGTGTCCTCGGTGATCATCGTCGGCGCCCTGATCGCCGCCGGCCCGGCCGGGTTCGGCTTTTCCAAGGTGATGGGCTTCCTCGCCGTCATCCTGGCCAGCGTCAACATCTTCGGCGGCTTCCTCGTCACCCAGCGCATGCTCAGCATGTTCAAGAAGAAGGGTCAGTAAGATGGAAACCCTCGCCGCCCTTCTCTATCTGGTCGCCTCGGTCTGCTTCGTCATGGCGCTGCGCGGCCTCTCCAGCCCGGAGACCTCGCGCCAGGGCAACATCTACGGCATGGTCGGCATGACCATCGCCATCCTCACCACGCTGGCCCTGCCCATCGTCCAGTCCTACTGGATGATCGTCCTCGGCATCGCGATTGGCGGCGGCATCGGCTACGTCATCGCCAAGAAGATCGAGATGACCGCGCTGCCCCAGCTGGTCGCCGCCTTCCACAGCCTGGTCGGTCTGGCCGCCGTGTTCGTCGCGCTCGCCGCCTTCTACTCGCCGGCCGCCTACGGCATCGGCGTGCCCGGCGCCATCGCCAAGGGCTCGCTGGTCGAGATGGCGCTCGGCACCGCCATCGGCGCCATCACCTTCACCGGCTCCATCGTCGCGTTCGCCAAGCTGCAGGGGCTGGTCTCGGGCAAGCCGCTGGTCTTCCCCTTCCAGCACCACCTCAACGCCGGCCTGGGCGTGCTGACCATCCTGCTGATCCTCTGGCTGGTGCAGTCGAACGCCTCGGTCGCCATGTGGCTGATCGTGATCGTGGCGCTGGCGCTCGGCTTCCTGCTGATCCTCCCCATCGGCGGGGCGGACATGCCGGTGGTCATCTCGATGCTGAACAGCTACTCCGGCTGGGCGGCGGCGGGCATCGGCTTCACGCTGCAGAACAACCTGCTGATCATCACCGGGGCGCTGGTCGGCTCGTCGGGTGCGATCCTGTCCTACATCATGTGCAAGGGCATGAACCGCTCGATCTTCAACGTGATCCTCGGCGGCTTCGGCGGCGAGGGCGCGGCGGCGGCGGCGGGCGGCGGCGGCGAGCGCGGGACGGTGAAGGCCGGCTCGCCGGAGGACGCGGCCTACATCATGAAGAACGCGCAGTCGGTGATCATCGTGCCGGGCTACGGCATGGCGGTGGCGCAGGCGCAGCACGCGCTGCGCGAGATGGCCGACCACCTGAAGAAGGAGGGCGTGGAGGTCAAGTACGCCATCCACCCGGTGGCGGGGCGCATGCCCGGGCACATGAACGTGCTGCTGGCCGAGGCCAACGTGCCGTACGACGAGGTGTTCGAGCTGGAGGACGTGAACCGCGACTTCGGCACGGCCGACGTGGCCTTCGTGATCGGGGCCAACGACGTGACCAACCCGGCGGCCAAGACCGACCCGCAAAGCCCGATCTACGGCATGCCGATCCTCGACGTGGAGAAGGCCAAGACGGTGTTCTTCATCAAGCGCTCGATGGCCTCCGGCTACGCCGGCGTGGAGAACGAGCTGTTCTTCCGCCCTAACACCATGATGCTGTTCGGCGACGCTAAGAAGGTCACCGAAGAGGTCGTGAAGTCGATGGAAGCGTAAGCTCTTCCTGATCGGCTCTGGTATGACGCAAACCCCCGAGGCATCCTGTGCCTCGGGGGTTTTGCACATCCGAGGAAAGGGAGGAAACGATGCCCGCCTACATCATCGCCGACGTGAAGGTCACCGACCCCGTCGCCTACGAGGAGTACAAGAAGCTTACCCCCGCCGCCATCGCCGCCCATGGCGGCCGGTTCCTGGCGCGCGGCGGTCAGGCCGAGACGCTGGAGGGCGACTGGCCCGCCAACCGCACGGTGATCCTGGAATTCCCGGACTACGCCACGGCCAAGCGCTTCTACGACAGCCCCGAGTACCGCGAGGCGCGCGAGGCCCGCAAGAACGCCGCCGATTTCAGGATGATGCTGGTAGACGGCGCCTGATACGGCCGCGCCTGAAGGCTCCGGCCGTATCACCCTCTCGATCAATGCCTATCGCGCTTTCATTCTGAAAGCGCTGGCGGCAGCCCTTCGCCAAAGGCGCAGGGCGAGAGCTGGCGCATTGATTTGCCAAGTTTCACGGTCGGCGGGCACTGGAAGTGATCCTCCGCCGACCTATGAGCAGGCGGAGCGGCCGTCCGTCGATGGCCGCCAGTCCCAGCCCGATGAAGCCCATCCCGGCGAACTGGCGCGGCTCGATGGTCTCGCCCAGGATGCCCATGCCGAGCAGCAACGCGCTGACCGGAATCAGGAAGGTGACGAGCGCGATGTTGACCGCCCCGGCCGTCGCCAAGATGCGGAAGAAGATCACGTAGGCCACGGCCGTGCTGAGCAGTGCCAGACTGGCCAGCGCCCCCAGCGTCGCGGGTCCGGGCATGACACCGGTCCACGGCCGGTCCACGATCAACGCGATGGGCAGCATCATCACCGCCGTCGCCGTCACTTGCCCGGCCGCCGTGACCAACGGCGGCATTCCCCGGAAGCGCCGCCCGAAGATGCCCGCGCAGGCGTAGGACACGGCGGCGCCCAGCACGGCCGCTTGCGCCAGCACGTTCAGCCCGAGCCCTTCCATGGCCGCCGGCCCGATCATGACGGCGACGCCCACCACCCCCAGCAGCACCCCGCCGAGCCGGTTCGGCGTCAGTCGTTCATCCCGCGTCAGGGCATGCGCCAGCACGGCGGTGAACAGCGGAGTCGTCGCGTTGAGAATCGCCGCGAGCCCGCTGGCGATCTGCGTCTGCCCCCAGAAGATCAGGCTGAACGGGATCAGGTTGTTGAGCGTGCCCATCGCGACGAAGGCGCCCCACATCCGCGCCGAGTCGGGCATGCGGAACCCCGAAAGGCGCAGGATGACCAGCAGCGCGACCGCCGCGAGGCCGACCCGCCCCAGCACGACGGTGAAGGGCTTTAACTCCGCCAGCGCCACCTTGCTGAAGAAGAACGACCCGCCCCACAGCACCGACAGCAGCACTAGCAAGAGCCACTCCCGGCCCCCCATGCGCGGCGTCATCCCGTTCCTCCGTCAATTATGGAGGGGGACGATGCATCGGCCCGCTCGGCGCGGGCCACCCGATTCTTGCGCGGGAGCAGGGGAGGGGCGACCGCGCCTACGCCGTCGCCTTCTTCACCCCGAAGCAATGCTCCGGCCCCGGAAAGCGCCGTGTCTTCACGTCGGCGGCGTACTCGGCCGCCGCCGCGCCCACCGCGTCGCCAAGCTGCGCGTAGCGCTTCACGAACTTCGGCTGGAAGTCGCTGAACAGGCCCAGCAGGTCGTCGGTGACCAGCACTTGGCCGTCGCAGGCCGGCGAGGCGCCGATGCCGATGGTGGGAACCGCCACGTCCTCGGTGATCTGGCGGGCCAGCGACTCCATGGTGCCCTCGATCACGATGGAGAAGGCCCCGGCATCGGCGATCGCCTGGGCGTCGGCGCGGATGCGCTCGGCGCTGGCCGGGTCGCGGCCGACGGCCTTGTAGCCGCCCAGCGCGTTGACCGACTGCGGCAGCAGGCCGACATGGCCCATCACCGGCACGCCTCGGCTGGTCAGGAAGGCGACCGTCTCGGCCATCTCCGCCCCGCCTTCCAGCTTCACCGCCTGGGCGCCGGTCTCCGACATCACGCGGGCGGCGTTGCGGTAGGCCACCTGGGGGCTTTCCTGATAGCTGCCGAAGGGCAGGTCCACCACCACGCAGGCGTGGCGGGAGGCGCGCACCACGGCGGCGCCATGGGCGATCATCATGTCCAGCGTGACGGCCAAGGTGCTGTCGAAGCCGTAAACCACCATGCCCAGCGAGTCGCCGACCAGTAGCAGATCGACGTGCGGGTCGAGGTGACGGGCGATCGGAGCCGTGTAGGCGGTCAGGCAGACGATCGGCTCACCACCCTTGCGGGCGCGCAAGGCGGGCACGGAAACACGGGCAATGTCCTTCGAAGCGCTCAACGGCCCACCTCATCGATTCGCCGGATTTCGGCCGGCAAGATGCGGATACACCAAAACCGCCCACGCGACAGGCGCGGGGCGGCAGGTGCAAGACACAAGAGGGGCTGGCGCGCGTACGCGCCTTGGGTGCCCAGCGCGCCGAAGCGCGCCTGTCAATCCGGCGCGAAACGCGCCCGGCGACTAGTAGCCCTCGCGCTCCATACGCTTGCGGAGCAGCTTGCGGGTGCGGCGCACCGCCTCAGCCTTCTCGCGAGCGCGCTTCTCCGAGGGCTTCTCGTAGTTCCGGCGCAGCTTCATTTCCCGGAAAATGCCCTCGCGCTGCATCTTCTTCTTCAGCGCGCGGAGGGCCTGATCGACGTTGTTGTCTCGGACCAGAACTTGCACGTTAACTGTCACCCTTCCAAGTGAGCCGAGTTGCTTTTAGGCAACAAACAGGCATGCGCTTGCGGGCGCACCCCTTGTGTGGACGATTGTGTACCACGGATAAGACCCCATGTGAAGCGGAGTCTTGAGTCAAAGAGCAGGGCGCGGCGCGGACGCAACGGTTGCCGGACGCGGTTCCCCTCCCAGATAATGGATTCATGGCCCTTTTGAAGATCGCCCGCATGGGGCATCCGGTCCTGCGCGCGGTGGCATCGCCCGTGCCGGACCCGACCGATCCGGAGATCCGGCGGCTCGCCGCCGACATGATCGACACCATGATGGATGCGCCCGGCGTCGGGCTGGCGGCTCCGCAGGTGCACGAGTCGCGGCGGATCATCGTCTTCCGCGTGCCCGCCGACCGCTCGGGCGGCGAATCGGTGGCGACCACCGTCCTCGTCAACCCGGTCATCGAACCGCTGGGCGAGGAGATGGAACTGGGCTGGGAAGGCTGCCTGTCGATTCCCGGCATGCGCGGAGTCGTGCCGCGCCACGCCCGGATCCGCTATCGCGGCGTCGGGCTGGACGGCGAGGCCATCGAGCGCGAGGCCAGCGGCTTCCACGCCCGCGTCATCCAGCACGAGGCCGATCACTTGGATGGCGTTCTTTACATCGACCGCATGCCCGATCTGCGCTATCTCGCGTTCAATGAAGAGTCGCACCACGTGGCCGCCGCGCTCACGGGTGAACAGGGGAGGGACTGAGTGATGGATGCTGCCCTGGATATGGACGTGGTGCGGGACGACATCCTGCTGTCCACGCTGCCCAACGTCGTCTTCGACGGCTGGAGCATGCAGGCCCTGCGCGACGGCGCGCAGATGGCCGGCTACGACACGGCGACCATGCACCGCGCCTTCCCCGGCGAGGTCGTGGAACTGGTCGAGCATTTCGGTGACTGGACCGACCGCCGCATGCTGGCGGAGCTGGACAAGCACCCGCTGGACGACATGAAGGTGCGCGACAAGATCGCGCTGGCCGTCCGCACCCATTTCGAGGTGCTGGAGCCGCACATGGAGGCCAAGCGGCGCCTGATCGCCTATCTGGCCATGCCGCAGAACATTCCACTCGGCCTGCGCATGTTGTACCGGACGGTGGACGCCATGTGGTTCGCGGCCGGCGACACGGCGACCGACTTCAACCACTACACCAAGCGCGCCACGCTGGCAGCGGTGCTCAGCTCCGCGACCTTCTACTGGCTCGACGACCGCTCCGAAGGGCACGAGGAGACCTGGGCCTTCGTGGACCGGCGCCTGAACGACGTGATGAACATGGGCAAGGCCGTGTCGTCGGTGGGGCGCTTCGGCAGCCTGCTGACCCACCTGCCGAGCCCCATGCGCTTCGCCCGGCTGATCCGTCAGCGCAGCGACAGCGTCCAGGCCGCCAACGCCACCATTCACATGGCGGAGAACATTTAGGGCGGAAAGTCTCTAGGCCTTCACGGTCTTCCGTTTCGGCTTCTTCGCGGCGGCGGCCCTTACCGCCGCGGCGAAGGCCGGACGAGCCCAGCGCAGCAGTTTGCCCGGTTCATCCAGCGCCGATTCGGGTGGGGGATAGTAGGACAGCGTCACGGGCTTGTCGTCGAGCGGCTTGAAGGGCTTCAGTCCCAGCGCCTCGTAGTCGGCGCGGTTGCCATCATCGACCTTGAAATACAGAGTCTCGTCCGCAACCAGCGCGAAGAACATCCCGTCGCAATAGATCCCGTACCCGCCGAACATGCGGCGGACGGCCAGATCGCCCATCGGCGCCAGCGACTCGCAGACCATCTGGACGAAGTCGCTGGGCGGGGCCGGGGCCATGGGGTGCGGGCTTGCTTCTGGGGCTTACTTCTTGCGGAAGGCGTCGAGCGCCACGACTTCGCCGCGCTTCGGCGCGTCCTCGGCGGCGTCCGTCTCGACCTTGGCCAGCTTGGCGGCCGGCTTGGCCTCCTCCTTGCGTTCCGGCGCCTCGCGGGCCGGGATGGAGGCGACTTCGGCCGATTCGGCCGGAGCCATCGGCTGGAACTGCAGGGCGAAATTCACCGACGGGTCGGCGAAGGTGGTGATGGCGGCGTAGGGAATGACCAGCCGCTCATGCATGTTGTTGAAGCTCAGCGTCACCTCGAAATGATCGTCGAGCACCTCCAGCCCATAATACTGGTACTGGATCACGATGGTCATTTCGTTGGGATACTGCGCCGCCAGATATTCCGGGATCTCGATGCCCGGAAAGGACGTGCGGAAGGTCAGGTAGAAGTGATGGTTGCCTGGGAGCCCGCGTTCGGCGACTTCGCGAAGTGCGTCTCGGACGACACCGCGCAAGGCGGCCTCGACCATACGGTCATAACGCAACTGCTCTCTCGGCATGCTTGGGCGGTCCTTAACGCCAGAAAAGGTAAGTGTGGGCCTTCTGTTGCTAGGCGGCCCACGGCCCCACCCTCAGGTGCAACCCATCAGGGATTTAATTTCGATCACCTAACCGCATTAAGCGGCGACGGCGACCGGAGCAACGTTGTCGTTGGCAACTATTGCAATGGCCCGATAACGGCGGAACCATGCCGAGCGAAGACCATGCCTTTACCACGCGTGTCGATCCTATTTCGCCCCCAACGAACCCGCCCCCAAGGCCCAACGACCAAAGGTCCGGTGTGTGTGTTGGTGGAGGCGCCGGGTACCGCCCCCGGGTCCACAACGCTTATTCCGCAAGGCGTTTATCGCCATAGTCGGTGCGACCGACGCAGGTAATATATGCGCTTCCGCCCGTTAATGAAAGGGGGGAGGGGGAGAATCTGAAAGGGGATGACGGGAAATCCGACCGGTCGTAGAGTGCGCCCCGAATTCAGTCCCGGAGTACCCATGCCGATCACGCCCGAGCAGCGCGCCGAGATCGACCGCCTGCGCGCCGTCACCGCAACCACCCGCCGCGCCACCGTCCCGGCCCTGGAGGAGATCCTCTACGAGCCGATCGAGGTCCTGGACCACGGCTTTGTGCGCGTCATCGATTATATGGGCGACGATTCGGCCGTCGTGCAAGCCGCCCGCGTGTCCTACGGCAAGGGCACGAAGAAGGTCACCGAGGACGCCGGCCTTATCAAGTATCTGATGCGCCACCGCCACTCGACCCCGTTCGAGATGTGCGAGATCAAGTTCCACGTCAAGCTGCCCATCTTCGTGGCGCGCCAGTGGATTCGCCATCGCACGGCGAACGTCAACGAATACTCCGCGCGCTATTCGATCCTCGATCGCGAGTTCTACATTCCGGCCCTCGAACAGCTGGGCGCCCAGGCCGTGGTGAACCGCCAGGGCCGTGGCGACGTGCTGGAAGGCGAGGAGGCGGCCAGCGTCCTGAAGCTGCTGCGCGACGATTCCGAAGCCGTCTACGCGCACTATGAGGAGATGCTGAACCAGCGCGAGGATGGCACGACCATCGACGAGTCTCGCCAGGGCCTCGCCCGCGAGCTGGCGCGCATGAACCTGACGCTGAACTACTACACGCAGTGGTACTGGAAGGTCGATCTCCACAACCTCCTGCACTTCCTGTCCCTGCGCGCCGACACCCACGCCCAGTACGAGATCCGCGTCTATGCGGAAGCCATGCTGGACGTCGTGAAGCGCTGGGTTCCGGCCGTGTTCGAGTCCTTCAGCGAATACCGCCTCGGCGGAACGCACGTCTCGAAGACCGGGCTGGAGGTCGTGAAGCGCATGCTGTCCGGCGAGACCGTTACCCAGGACAACAGCGGCCTGTCCAAGCGCGAATGGCGCGAACTGATGGACCAGCTGGGCCGCCCCGAGTAAACCGCCTCCTAGGAGCATCCCCATGACGCCGCACGAGGCCGATGGACTTCACCGCCAGGGCCTCGTCGCGGCGCAGGCCGGCCGGTTCGAGGACGCGCTGGACCTGATCGGCAAGGCCATCGAGGCCTATCCCGGCGTGCCGATCTGGTGGGCCAACTACGGCCTCGTGCTGGAAAGCATGGGGCACGCGGCGGCCGCCGCGAACGCCTACTGCGGCGCGCTGAACCTCGACCCGTCGCAGGACATCGCGATGGAGGGGCTGCTCGCCGCGACCGAGGCGATCCGTGCCGCCGGGCACGCCGACAAGGCCAGCGACACGCTCCACCGCGCCGTCGCCCTGAACCCGAAGAGCCTCGCCGCCGTCGCCAATCTGGCCGTGCTGCGGCGCGTGCAGGACCGGCGGGCGGAGGCCCTCGCGCTCTACGACCGCGCCGCCCGGCTCGACCCGGCCAGCTGGGTTCACCCCTACAACCTCGGCAACACGCTGGCCGAGATGAACCGGCTGAGCGAGGCCGACGCCGCTTATCAGACGGCCCTTGCGCTCGACCCTGGCCGGGCGGAGATCCGGGCCAACCGCGCGACCCGCGCGCTCGCCATGCAGGGCCGCGCCGACGAGGCGCTGGCCGAGATCGACAGCGCGCTGGCCCTGTTCCCCGACGCCGACGCGCTGCACGCCGCGCGCCTTTGCCTGATGCAGCTCCAGCCCGGCCTGACGCTGCCGCAGATCGCCCAGGCGCACGCCGACTGGGGCGCCCGCCACCCGGACCGCCCGCCGCCCGCCGTGCCGGCCCCCGCGCCGAAGCTGCGGATCGGCTACGTCTCGCCGGACTTCCGCGCGCATCCCGTCGGCTTCTTCCTGGAACCCGTGCTGGCCCATCACGACCGCACGGAGTTCGAGGCTATTTGCTACGCCAACACCGTCAACTCCGACTGGAAGACCCAGCGGTTGATGGACCACGCCGACCAGTGGGTGTGGACCACCGGCCTGGACGACGAGGCACTGGCCGAGCGCATCCGCGCCGACGGCATCCACATTCTGGTCGATCTGGCCGGCCACACCGCCGGCAACCGCCTGCCGGTCTTCGCCCGCCGCGCGGCGCCGGTGCAGGCGACCTGGGCCGGCTATGTCGGCACCACCGGCCTGCCGGCCATGGACTATCTGATCTCCGACGCGCGCCAGAGCCCCGAGGGGGCTGACGGCTGGTGCATCGAGGGCGTGGTGCGCATGCCCGACGCCTACGTCCCCTGGGGACCGCCGGAGGACGCGCCGCCGGTGTCGCCGCTGCCGCTCGCCGCGCGCGGCTACCCCACTTTCGGCTCCTTCAATGCCCTGCCCAAGCTGAACGACGAGGTGGTGGCGCTGTGGGCGCGCGTTCTGGCCGCTGTGCCCGACTCGCGCCTGCTGCTCCGCGCGCCGGGGTTCGAGGACGAGGGCACTGCATCGCTCGTCCGGGCCCGGTTCGAGCGCGCGGGCGTGGACCCGGCCCGCCTGGACCTGCTGCGCGGGGCGCCGCACCGCGCTTTCCTGGCCGGCTACGCGGGCGTGGATGTGGCGCTGGACCCGTTCCCGTACTCCGGCGGTCTGACGACGCTGGAGGCGCTTTGGATGGGCGTGCCCGTGGTGACGCTGGGCGGCGACCGCTTCAGCGCGCGCCATGCCGTCACGCACCTCGCCTCCGCCGGCCTGTCCGATCTGGTCGCCGACGGCCCGGACGCCTACGTCGCCAAGGCCGCGTCCCTGGTGGCCGACCCCGCCGAACTGTCCCGCCTGCGCGGAAGCCTGCGCGATCGCCTCGCCAAATCCCCGGCGCTGGATGGCGTCCGCTTCACCCGCGCGCTGGAAGCGGCCTACGGTGTGATGTGGCAGCGCTTCGAATCCGGGCAGGGGCGGGCGTCCTTCTCCCTCAGCTTCGATTGACGCAGCGTCAGGCGCGCTCGGAACCGGGCGCGCCGGTGCTCCACAGCAGGCCCAGCACCACGCCCTTGCAGCGCGGCAGCAGAACCAGCGTCAGCAGCAGGGTCAGCGCCGGCCAGATGGCGAAATGCACCCAGGCTGCCGGCTGGTAGTTCTGTTCGAAGGACAGCAGCAGCGGAATGACGATGTGGCCGACGATCAGGATGGTCATCCAAGGCGGCGCGTCGTCGGCGCGGAAATGCCCGTACTCCTCGCCGCAGTGGGCGCAGCGGTCCACCGGCTTCAGGTAGCTCTTCAGCAGGCGGCCCCGCCCACAGGCCGGGCAGCTGCCCATCAGCCCGCGCAAGGCCGCCGAGATCTTGGATCGGGACTCCGGTCCGGTCGCCATGTCCTTCGCCTCTCCCTCGCGTTTCGCGTCATATGGGGAGCGGCGGTCGCAAGTTCACGTCGCGGACGGTTGGGTGGGCGGCTCTTCCTTGTGCACGGCCTCAGCGCGGCGGGCGATGTTCTCCAGCCGCATCTGGAGTTCATGGGCGCACAGCGCGTATGAGGCGGCGTGCGCTTCGGCCGCGATGTCGGCGATGGCCTGCTCCAATTCGCGGATTCGGGCCTCGCGAGGATCTTTACTCATTGCATCCTGCTCCGAGCAGTTGACGTAAGGGGCCGCGGCGTCTACGGGAAGGATAACCACTCCCGGAGAGGTTGGAGCCATGAAGATCACCCGCCTGTTCCTCGCCGCCACGGCGGCTGTCGCCCTGACGACCTCGGTGGCGTACGCCCAGACCAAGACCGTCGCCATCACCGCCATCGTCGAGCATCCGGCGCTGGACGCCACCCGCGACGGCGTGGTGGACGCGCTGAAGGCAGCCGGATTCACGCCGGGCCAGAACCTGAAGGTCGAGTATCAGAGCGCCCAGGGCAACCCCGCTACCGCCGCGCAGATCGCGCGCCAGTTCGCGGGTTCCCGTCCGGATGTGATCGTTCCGATCTCCACCCCCTCGGCCCAGGCCGTGGCGGCCTCCACCCGCGACATTCCGGTGGTCTTCACCGCCGTGACCGACCCGGTCGGCGCCCAGCTGGTCAAGAGCATGGAGAAGCCCGGCGGCAACGTCACCGGCGTGTCGGACATGGCCCCGGTCGGCGAGCACGTCGCCCTGATCCGCGAGATCGTGCCGGCCGTGAAGCGCCTTGGCGTGCTCTACAACCCCGGTGAGCCGAACTCCGTCTCCCTGGTCAAGGCCCTGAAGGACGAGGCCACGAAAGCCGGCCTGACCGTGACCGAGGCGACCGCCACCAAGTCCGCCGACGCCCAGCAGGCGGCCCGCAGCCTCGTCGGCAAGGTGGACGCGCTCTACGTGCCGCTGGACAACACGGTCGTTTCCGCCCTGGAGAGCGTCGTCGCCGTCGGCCAGCAGTCGAAGCTGCCGGTCTTCTCCGCCGACACCGACAGCGTTGCGCGCGGTGCGGTGGCTTCCATCGGCTTCGACTACCGTCAGGTCGGCCGCCAGACCGGCGAGGTCGTCGTCCGCGTCCTGAAGGGCGAGAAGCCCGGCGACATCCCGGCCACCTACGCCAAGGGCACCGATCTGTTCGTAAATCCGAAATCCGCCGAGGCGATGGGCGTCACCATCCCCGAGGCTGTGACCAAACGCGCGACCAAGGTGGTCGGGCAGTAACGTCCGAGCAGCAACTTTTGATGTGAAAGGTTCCGCAATGAGCCCCCATCCCAACCTTCCTCCGCCTTCGGCGGGGGAAGGGGCTTGAGTTCCCTCCCTCGCCGAAGGTGGGGGAGGGTTAGGGTGGGGGCCCACCGAGGGAACTCATGGGCTTTGAATGAGTGAAATTGCCTTTTTCGGGGCGGTCGAGATTGGGCTGGTGTACGCGCTGGTCGCCCTCGGCGTGTACCTGTCGTTCCGCGTGCTCGACTTCCCCGACCTGACGGTGGACGGCAGCTTTCCGCTGGGCGCCGCCGTGGCCGCGACTCTGCTGGTCGCCGGGGTGAACCCATGGCTGGCCAGCATCGCCGCCGCGCTGGCGGGGTCCGTCGCCGGTCTGGTCACCGCGACACTGAACGTACGCTTCAAGATCCTGCACCTGCTCGCCAGCATCCTGACCATGATCGCGCTGTTCTCCGTGAACCTGCGCGTGATGGGGCGGCCGAACGTGGCGCTGCTGATGCAGGATACGGTGCTGACGCCGTTTTACGGCCTTGGCCTGCCGGACCATGTGGTGCGCCCGCTGGTCGTGCTGCTGGTCGTCGTGGTGGTGGTGCTGTTGCTGGCCCGCTTCCTGGCGTCGGAATTCGGCCTCGCCATGCGGGCGACCGGCGTCAACGCGCGCATGGCCCGCGCGCAGGGCGTCCAGACCGACTTCCACATCTACACGGGCATGGCCCTGTCGAACGGCCTGTGCGGCCTCGCCGGCGCGCTGTTCGCGCAGACCAACGGCTTCGCCGACGTGACCACGGGCATCGGCACCATCGTGGTCGGCCTCGCCGCCGTCATCGTGGGCGAGACGGTGCTGCCCGCCCGCGCCATGCTGTGGGCGCTGGTTGGCTGCGTCGTCGGCTCGATCCTCTACCGCCTCGCCGTGCAGCTGGCGCTGTCGGCCGACGTGATCGGCCTCCAGGCGTCGGACCTCAACCTCGTCACCGCCCTTCTGGTGGCGGTTGCCCTGATCCTGCCGCGCGTGCGGCTCAAGAAGGCGGGGGCAGCTCGATGATCACCGTCAACGACATCCACGTCACCTTCGGCCGCGGCACGCCCCTGGAAAAGCACGCCCTGCGCGGCGTGGATCTGACCATTCCGGAAGGGCAGTTCGTCACCGTCATCGGCTCCAACGGCGCCGGCAAGTCCACCTTCCTGGGCTCGCTGGCCGGCGACGTGATCGCGGAGCAAGGCAGCATTTCCATCGACGGGATCGACGTGACGCGCTGGGCAACGCCCAAGCGCGCCGGCCTCGTCGCCCGCGTCTTCCAGGATCCGATGGTCGGCAGCTGCACCGCCCTGACCATCGAGGAGAACATGGCGCTGGCGGCATCGCGCGGGCGCAAGCGCGGCCTCGGCCTCGCGCTGGGCCACGATCGCCGCCACCACTTCCGCGACCGCATCGCGGAGCTTGGCCTGGGGCTGGAGAACCGACTGCACGACCGCATGGGCCTGCTGTCCGGCGGCCAGCGCCAAGCGGTCAGCCTGCTGATGGCGACGCTGTCCGGCTCCAAGATCCTGCTGCTGGACGAGCACACCGCCGCCCTCGACCCCGGAACGGCGGAGTTCGTGCTGGGCCTGACCCGCCGCATCGTGCAGGAGAACGGCTTGACCACGCTGATGGTCACCCACTCCATGCGGCAGGCGCTGGATTACGGCGACCGCACGGTGATGCTGCACGAGGGCCGGATCGTGCTCGACGTTTCGGGCGAGGAGCGCGCCGGCCTCGACGTGCCGCATCTGTTGGCCCTGTTCGCTAGGCAGCGCGGCGGCGAGGACATCACCGACGACAGCCTGTTGATCGGCTGAGATCTACCGCTCCTCCCGGTCGGCTTCGAACAGGGCTTGCAGTTCGGCGGCGGCCTGCCGGGAGGACTGGATCAGCCGGCTTTCGTCATGGTGGACGGCGTGCTGGCGGATCAGCGTGCGCTCGTCATGCGCGCGGAAGGTCTCGACCGTGTGACGCGCCTCGTCCTCCGGCAGGCCCAACGTGCGCAGCACGTCGCCGGTCAGGCGCAGGCTGGAATCGAAGGTCTCGCGCACGATGTGGCGCACGCCCCGGTCCATCAGGTGGTGGGCGTGCCGCCGGTTGCGGGCGCGGGCCAGGATGGTCAGCTGGGGGAAATGGCGCGTGGCGATCTCCACCACGCGCAGCGACTGTTCCATGTCCTCCAGCGCGACCACCAGCACCTTGGCCTTCTCGGCTCCGGCGGCGCGCAGAAGGTCTTCCCGCGTCGGGTCGCCGTAATAGACCTTGTTGCCGAAGCGGCGCACGAAATCGACCTGCGCGGCGCTCTGCTCCAGCGCGGTGAAGGGGATGCCGCGCAGGCGCAACACGCGCCCGACGATCTGCCCGACCCGCCCGAAACCGCAGATGATGACCGGCGGCTCCTCGTCTCCATCGATGGCGTCGAACGGGCGCACCGGGCGCTTGATGAGGCGGGGCGCCAGCCAGCGCTCCTCGGCGGAGAAGATAAAGGGCGTCGCGATCATCGACAGCGTCACCACCAGCATCGCCGCCGCCGACTGCTCCGCCGTCATGGCGCCGACCGCCACCGCCAGCCCGAACAGCACGAAGCCGAACTCGCCGCCCTGGCTCAGCACGGAGGCCAGCCGCGCCGATCCGCCCGACCGCAGCCCGGACGCGCGCGCCAACCCGAACAGCACCGCCGCCTTCAGGACCATCAGCCCCAGCGCCAGCGCCAGGAAGCGCATCGGCTCGGCCATCAGCGCCTTGATGTCCGCCCCCATGCCCACCGACACGAAGAAGAACCCCAGCAACAGCCCCTCGAACGGCGCGATGTCGGCCTGCACCTCGTGCCGGTATTCGCTGTCGGACAGCAGCACCCCGGCCATGAAGGCGCCCAGCGACATGGACAGGCCCGCCCAGGCCGCCAGCTCCGCCGTGCCCAGAACGATCAGCAGGGCGGTCGCCGTGAAGATCTCCGGCGTCTTGGCCGCGTCCACCGCCCGGAACACCGGGCGCAGCAGATAGCGCCCGCCGATCAGGATCGCCGCGACGGCCAGCCCCCCTTTGGCGACCGCCACCCACGCCCCGTCGGCATCCGGCAGTTCACCCCCGTTTCCGAGCAGCGGCAGCAGCGCCACCGCCGGGATGATGGCGAGATCCTGGAACAGCAGGATGGAAAAGGCGCTGCGCCCGGCGTTGGTCGTCAGCAGTTCCCGCTCCGCCAGCATGGGCAGCACCATAGCGGTGGAGGACAGCGCCAGCCCGAACCCGATCACCACCGAGGCCGCCAGCGGCAGCTTCAGCAGCATCACGGCGGCCCCGGCGATCACGGCACCCGTCACCACCACCTGCGCGCCGCCCAGCCCCAGCACGGCCTTGCGCATCACCCACAGACGCGCCGGCCGCAGCTCCAGCCCGATCAGGAACAGCAGCATCACCACGCCCAGTTCCGACACGTGGGCGATGGCCTCCACGTCGGTCACGAGCCCCAAGCCGCCCGGCCCGATGACCAGCCCCGCCGCCAGATAGCCCAGCGGAGCCCCGAAGCCGAGGCGCTTGGCCACCGGCACGGCCAGCACCACCGCCGCCAGCAGAACCACCAGTGTGATGAGATCCGACATGCGCCCCGCCCCGGCCTTTGCATTCGGGTGAGTATATGGGGCGGCGGCGATAGTGCGGCGAACACGGGGCCAAGCCCCGGATCGGAAAAGCGTTCTCGTGCTACGCGGTTCGGCATACTCAAGTATGCATGACGGCCGGGATGCTATGGCGTTAATTTCAATGACTTGGGCATTGCTGCAGTATTATGACCGAAACCCTCTGTCTGAGGACGACAACCCCGGTCGAGGCGGTGATGGTGCGTGCGATTCCCGAAGTTTCGCTCCTGACGGGGCGGAGACGGGCGGCGGAAACCGCCGCTCTGGGCATCCCCCTGCATCGTCGCACCGGGGTGCGGCTGTGGATTCTGTTCCTTCTGCTCCTGCTGCCGATCGTCGCCCACGGCGTGGTGATGGAGGTCAAGAACCGCCAGGAACGTTTCCAGCATGAACTGGACATGCTGAGCGACCGGGTGGACGGGGCCGAGCAGGTGAAGTCGGTCCTGTTCCAGGCAACCCACGACATTCTCCGCGCCCTGTCGCAGATCGAAGCGGTGCGAAGCGGGGATGACGCGGCCTGTTCCGAAACGCTGGCCCGTGTCGCGACCCAGTATCGGCAATACACCGCCTTCACGCGGGTGGACGCGCGGGGGCGCATCACCTGCAGCTCCCAGCCGATCGGACGGCCGCTGGACGTTTCCGGAGACCCGGCGCTCCTCAACGCCTTCTCCAGCCGGATCGCATTGGTCAGCCCCGTCGCCACCGGACCGATATCCGGCCAGCGGATCATCGTCTTTTCCCTGCCCATCCTGAATCCGTCCGGCGACGCGATCGGCATCGTCAACACGGGGTTGGACCTGGCTTGGTTTCAGGCGGAACTCGCCAAGGCGGTCCCCAAGGACAACGCCGGGCTGGTCCTGTTCGACAGTCGGGGATCCATCCTCGCCCAACTGCCGGCGGCCGGCACGTCGCCCGCCGCCTCTCCCGGTTCTGTTGCCGCTCCGCTCGGCGAACTCGTCGCGGAAAGGCGGGAAGGGCGCGGCGAGTACCTCAACCCGAACGGTGTGCGGGTGTTGGCCAGTTTCGTCACGCGCGACGACATGCTGGGCGGTTTGCACATCGCCGCCTACATCCCGGCCGCGACGATCGACGCTGACCTCGACCGCGACCTGCGGGACCGGCTGGCCGTCCTTGCCGCCGTCATCCTGCTGTCCATGGCCGTGTTCTGGGCGGCGGCCGATTTCCTCATCCTGCGGGGCGTGCGCAGCCTGATGCAGCAGGCGGAGCGTCTGGCGCACGGCGATCTGCGCGTGCGCTCGACGGTGCCGGAGGCGGGTGCGGCCGAGCTTCGGCTGCTGGGCGATGCCTACGACCGGATGGCTGAGGAGTTGCTGGCGCGCGAACAGGCGCTGACGACCAGCGAGGCGCGCCTGCGGATCGCGCTGGAAAGCGCCGCGATGGGCATGGCCGATTACGACCTGCGAAGCGGGCGGTTTATCCGCTCTCCGCTGGTGGACGAGATGTTCGGCTTTCCCCTGGACGGCGTCGAACGGGACGGGGAGGAGTTCTACGCCCGCGTCCATCCGGAGGACGCCGTGGAGGTGCGGCGGGTCTTCCGGGAGGCGGCGAGCAGCGGCGGCCACGTCAACATCGAATACCGCGTGCGCTGGCCGGATGGAACGGTGCGCTGGATCTCCTCGCGGGGAGAGGTCATGCCGTCGCCGGACGACTTGGCGCCGCGATATCTCGGCGTACTGCGCGACGTCACTGAGCGCAGGCGGATGGAGCGGGCGCTGCGCGAATCCGAGGAGCGGTTCCGGACCATGGCCAACTCCGTGCCCGACATCCTCTTCATTCAACGGTCGGACGGGACCTGCGAGTATCACAACCAGCGCTTCTACGATCTGACCGGGCTTTCCATGGCTGAGGAGGCCAGCACCTACGGCACGGCGGTTCTGCACCCCGACGATCGCGAACGCTACCTCCAGCGATGGGCGAGCAGCGGCCGCACCGGGGCGGTCTTCGAGGATGAATGCCGGGTGCGCATGGCCGACGGCGGCTATCGGTGGTTCGTGGTGCGCGCCTTTCCCGTCCGTGATGCCAACGGGGACATCCGCCGCTGGATGGGGTCGGCGGCGGACATCGACGACCGCAAGCGGGCGGAGCAGGCCCTGCACGCTGCCCGGCTGGAGGCGGAGCGGGCGAACCGGGCCAAGTCCCGCTTTCTCGCCGCCGCCAGCCACGACCTGCGCCAGCCGCTCAACGCCATGAGCCTGTTCCTGGGCGTGCTGCAAACACACGTCGATGAGGTGGGCAAGACCGTGGTGCCCCAGATCCAGACCTCGCTCGACGCGATGATCGAGCTGTTCAACGCGCTCCTCGACCTGTCCAAGCTGGAAAGCGGCGCCGTGGAGATCGAGGTGAAACCCGTCCCCGCCGCGCCGATTCTGGAACGGCTGCGCACCGATTTCTCAGGCATGGCGAAGGCGAAGGGGCTGGACCTGCGCGTCGTGCCCAGCCGGGGGGTGCTGATGACGGACGCGCCCCTGCTGGAGCGGATTCTGCGCAACCTCGTGTCCAACGCGATTCGCTACACGGAGTCGGGCAAGGTGCTCGTCGGGTGCCGCCGTCGCGGCGATGTCCTGCGGATCGAGGTGCACGACACCGGCCCCGGCATCCCGCCGGAGGACCAGCGGCGCGTCTTCGAGGAGTTCTTCCAGCTGGCCAACCCGGCACGGCAGCGCGACGGCGGCCATGGTCTGGGCCTCGCCATCGCCAAGCGGACGGCCGATCTGCTGAACCATCCCCTCGGGCTGGACAGCACGCCGGGGCGCGGCAGCTGCTTCCAGGTGAGCGTGCCGCTCGCCGGGACCTCCGCATTTCCGGGGCAGGCCGTGACGGCGTCCGCCGCGAAGCCCTCCGGCGCGACGCGCAAGCGGGTGTGGGTGGTCGAGGACGACCCGCTGGTGTCGGCGGCCATGGCGCTGGTTCTGGACGAACTGGGCTGCGACGTGGTGAGCGTGGAGAGCGCGGCCGAGGCGATGGCCTTGGCCGAGGATGCCGATCTCGACCCGGATCTGGTGATTTCCGACTATCGGCTTCCCGGCGACGCCAACGGGTTGGCCGTCATCCGAGCCGTTCGCGAACGGCTCGGCGACGACGTCAAGGTCTGCATCGTGACGGGCGACCCGGCCGACGACATCGAGCCGCAGGCCCGCCGCGCCGGCGCCCAACTGCTGCGCAAGCCGATCCGCAGCCAGGATCTGGTCAGGCTCCTGGAAGACGCGTGAGGCGCCGAACTCCCTCTCTCTACGGGGGAGGGAGTTCGGCGTTCTCTCACTGCACCACGATGCGCGGTGCGGCGCGGACCGGACCCTGGTCGCCGGAGACCTTCTCCCAGACGCGGGTGGCGATCCGGCGGTAGGCCTTGGCGTGCTCCGATTCGGGCTGGGAGACCACGATGGGCTGGCCCTGGTCGGAGGTCTCGCGGATGTCGATGTGCAGTGGCACCTCGCCCAGGAACTCCATCCCCAGCGTCTCTGCCTCCTTGCGGGCGCCGCCATGGCTGAAGATGTCGCTGCGGTGGCCGCAGTTGGGGCAGCAGAAATAGCTCATGTTCTCGATGATGCCGAGGACGGGCACGTCCACGCGGCGGAACATGTTCAGCCCCTTGCGGGCGTCCAGCAGCGCGATGTCCTGCGGGGTCGAGACGATGACCGCGCCGGCCAGCGGCACCTGCTGCGCCATGGTCAGCTGTGCGTCGCCGGTGCCCGGCGGCATGTCCACCACCAGCACGTCCAGCGTGCCCCAGTTCACGTCGCGCAGCATCTGCTGTAGCGCGCTCATCACCATGGGCCCGCGCCAGATCATCGGCGTGTCCTCGGCCACCAAGAAGCCCATGGACATCACCTTGATGCCGTAGTTCTCCATCGGCTCCAGGATGCGGCCGTCGTGGCTGGTCGGCCGGCCGGATATCCCCAGCATGCGCGGCATGGAGGGGCCGTAGATGTCGGCGTCGAGCAGGCCGACCTTCAGCCCGTTCGCCGCCATGGCCAGCGCGAGGTTGCTGGCCGTGGTGGACTTGCCCACGCCGCCCTTGCCCGAAGCGACCGCGATGATCGCCTTCACGCCCGGAACCAGCGCCTTCTGCTCGCCGGCGCCGCCGTGGGCGTGCCCGTGCCCGCCGTGCTGATGACCGCCATGCTGATGCGCCTGCTGCGGGGCGGCCTGACCGGCTTCGCGGTGGGCCGTCAGGACGGCCGTGACCGACAGAACGCCCGGCAGCCTTTCCACGGCCTTCTCGGCGGCGTGGCGCACCGGCTCGGCCTGGGCGCCGCGCTTGGGGTCCACTTCGATGGAAAAGGCGACGTTGCCGTCCCGGACCACAAGGCCCGACAACATGCCGAGGCTGACGATGTCCTTGCCCCGGTCCGAATCGATCACGGTCCTGAGAGCATCAAGGACTTGAGCTTCGCTGACCTGCGCCATGGTTGAAAACTCCGCTGCCTTCCCGATATTGGCGGATATCCGTCGGTGGAATCCTCTCCGAAGGGAGAGGCACTATAGGGCCGTCGGGCAATAATGGTAAAGGGACCGAACCATCCGGCAAGCTCATACCGGCAAGGGATCGGTCCAGGAACGAGAGAGCGCGAAGGGGAACGAACGGAATGCCTTGGACCAATCAGGGTGGGGGTGGCGGTGGCGGCCCCTGGGGACCTCCGCCGGGCGGCGGCCCGAATCCGTGGGGTCGTCCGCCGGGTGGCGGCGGTGGAGGTGGGGGCGGTGGCGGCCCGCAGCCGCCCGACCTTGAGGATCTGCTGCGCCGTGGCCAGGATCGCCTGAAGCGGGTCATGCCCGGCGGCGTCGGCAGTGGCCGGGGCATCGCGCTGGTCGTCGGCCTGCTCGCCGCCATCTGGCTTGCCAGCGGCATCTACCGGGTCGAGGCGGACGAGCAGGGCGTGGTTATGCGCTTCGGCCAGTGGGTCCGCACCGAACAGCCGGGTCTGCGCTATCACCTGCCGGCGCCCATCGAGACGGTGCTTCTGCCGAAGGTCACGCGCGTCAACCGAATCGAGATCGGCTACCGTTCGGCCGGCGAGGGACGGCGCGGCGATCGCGACGTTTCCGACGAATCGCTGATGCTGACCGGCGACGAGAACATCGTCGACATCGACTTCACCGTCTTCTGGGTCATCAAGGACGCGGGCCAGTATCTGTTCAAGATTCGCGAGCCCGAGGTCACCGTAAAGAAGGCGGCTGAAAGCGCGATGCGTGAGGTCATCGGCCGCACCGACCTGCAGCCCGCCCTGACCGAGGCCCGCCAGCAGATCGAAACCTCCACCCGCCAGCTGCTCCAGGCCATGCTGGACGAATATCAGGCGGGCATCGAGGTGACGCAGATCCAGTTGCAGAAGGCCGACCCGCCGGCGCCCGTCATCGACGCCTTCAACGACGTGCAGCGCGCCCGCGCCGACCGCGAACGCGCCCGCAACGAGGCGGAAGCCTACCGCAACGACATCATCCCGCGCGCCCGAGGCGAGGCGGAACGCCTGATCCAGGAGGCCTCGGCCTACCGCGAGCAGGTCGTCAGCCTGGCGCAGGGTGACGCCGAGCGTTTCCGCAAGGTGTACGAGGCCTTCTCGCTGGCCCGCGACGTGACCGCCAAGCGCATGTATCTGGAAACGATGGAAGAGATCCTGCGCGGCGCCCACAAGGTCATCATCGACGGCAACGCGCAGGGCGCCCAGGGCGTCGTGCCCTACCTGCCGCTCGGCCAGCTTCAGCCGGCGCCCGCCGCGGCGGCACCCACCGCCACCGTGCCGGCCAAGCCCGGCCAGCAGCCGAACCGCTGAGGAGGCGACGCCATGAACCGTACCCTTCTGTTCGCCGGCATCGGCATCCTCGCCGCGGGCATCGTTGCTTCGGCCTCCCTGTTCACGGTGAACGAGGCGCAGCAGGCCCTCGTCCTCCAGTTCGGCGAGCCGATGCGCGTCATCCGCGAACCGGGCCTGAAAGCCAAGATCCCCTTCATCCAGGAAGTGCGCATCCTCGACCGCCGCGTCCTCGACCTCGACCCGCCGGTCGAGCAGGTCATTCTGGCCGACCAGAAGCGCCTGGACGTGGACGCCTTCGCCCGTTACCGCATCCTCGACCCGCTGCGCTTCTACCAGTCCGCCGGAACCGAGGCGGTGGCCGAGACGCGCCTGAACGCCATCGTGAACTCGGCGCTGCGCCGCGTTCTCGGCAGCGTAACGCTGCTCGCCATCCTCTCCGACGAGCGTCCCCGCGTGATGAACGACATCCGCGGTCAGGTGAACAGCGAGGCCCAGCGCTTCGGCATCGAGATCGTCGATGTCCGCATCCGCCGCGCCGACCTGCCGGAGGAGACCAGCCAGTCGATCTTCGCCCGCATGCGGTCCGAGCGTGAACGCGAGGCGGCGGAGGCCCGCGCGCAGGGTCAGGAGCAGTCCCAGCAGATCCGCGCCCGCGCCGAGCGCGAGCGCACCGTCATCCTGGCCGAGGCCCAGCGCGATTCGCAGGTCCTGCGCGGCGAGGGCGACAACCAGGCGATCAAGCTGATCGGCGAAGCGACCTCGGTCGATCCGCAGTTCTACAGCTTCTACCGGACGCTGGAAGCGTACCGGAAGTCGCTGAACAAGGACGACACCACCATGGTGCTGTCCCCGAGCGGCGAGTTCTTCCGCTACTTCGGCGACGCCAGCGGCGGCGGGCAGGGCGCTCCGGCCCCCACCAGCACCCCGGCCCCGCAACGCCCGACCTCGCCGGCCCCGGCGACGGCCTCGCAGTAAGGTCTCGAATTCCCTCCCCTGCGAATGCGGGGGAGGGTTAGGGTGGGGGCAAGTGTCTTCACCTGAAACAAATCCATGACCGACTTCTTCACCGCACTGGCCCTCGTCCTTGTGATCGAGGGCCTTCTCTACGCGATGTTTCCCGCCACCATGCGCCGGGTCATCGCCGAAGCCCTGGCTTTGCCGGAAAACCAGCTCCGCATCGCCGGGCTGACCGCCGCCGTGATCGGCGTCGGCCTCGTCTGGCTGCTGCGCGCTCCGTGAATGTTTCCGCGTGAAGTCCAGTGGCCTGATTCTTCGCGTGATCTATGGACCCGCGCGTCATTTTCCGGCCATACTTGTGCCCATACACTCGCCCGCCCGCCGTGCAGCGGCCGGCCCGCGTGCGGTCGCTTGAAGCGGTGCCGTACGGGGCCTACATCCGCTACACGGATCGGGTGAGCGCCCCCGGTCCGCACCCCAATCGGGACGAAATCGCGGCCGGACGTCCGGCAGGGAGAGCTGAGTTGAACCATAACAATCGCACCAAGCGCGCTGCCGTCGCGGTCGTTGACGACCGGCGCAACCGTCTGATCCTCTGGGCGGGTGTTCTTCCCCTGATTGCCGCTCTCCTGTGGGCGCTGATGATCGCCGTCGCCAGCCCGGCGGCGGCTCAGGCGCGGCAGGCTCCCAACAGCTTTGCCGACCTCGCCGAAAAGCTGCTTCCCGCCGTGGTCAACATCTCCACCAGCCAGGCCGCTCCCCAGCGCCAGCCGGGCGCCCGCCCGGAGATGCCGCAGTTCCCGCCGGGTTCGCCGTTCGAGGAGTTCTTCCGCGACTTCTTCGACCGCCAGCAGCAGGATCAGCCACAGCAGCAGCGCAAGTCCACCTCGCTCGGTTCCGGCTTCATCATCGACGCCAAGAACGGCTACGTGGTCACCAACAATCACGTCATCCAGGACGCCGACGAGATCACCGTCATCCTTCAGGACGACACCAACATCAAGGCGGAACTGGTCGGCAAGGATCCGAAGACCGACGTCGCGCTGCTGAAGATCAAGACCAACCACCCGCTGGTCGCCGTGCCTTTCGGCGATTCGGACGCCATGCGCGTCGGTGACTGGGTTCTGGCCATCGGCAACCCGTTCGGCCTCGGCGGCTCGGTGACGGCCGGCATCATCTCGGCCCGCCAGCGCGACATCAACGCCGGCCCGTACGACGATTTCCTGCAGACCGACGCCTCGATCAACCGCGGCAACTCCGGCGGCCCGATGTTCAACCTGAACGGCGAGGTCATCGGCATCAACACCGCGATCTTCTCGCCGTCGGGCGGCTCGGTCGGCATCGGCTTCGCCATTCCGTCGAACCTCGCTAAGTCGGTGGTCGCGCAGCTGAAGGATTACGGCAAGACCCGCCGCGGCTGGCTCGGCGTGCGCATCCAGGGCGTGACCCCGGAAATCGCGGAGAGCCTCGGCCTCCAGGCCCACAAGGGCGCGCTGGTCGCCTCGGTCACCCCGAATGGTCCGGCTGCCAAGGCCGGCATCCAGGCCGGCGACGTGGTGACCAAGTTCGACGGCAAGGAAATCAACGAGATGCGCCGCCTGCCGCGCGTCGTCGCCGACACCGCCATCGACAAGGCGGTCCCGGTGGAGGTGTGGCGCAAGGGCAAGGCCGTCAACCTTCAGGTCAAGGTGGGTGAGCTTGAGGCCGCCGAGGAATCGGGCCTGCTCGCCGCCGTTCCGGAGGAGCGCCGCCAGCCCCAGCAGACCCCGGCGCAGAAGCCGACCGAGGCGTTGGGCCTGAAGCTGACCAACATCACCCCCGAACTGCGCCAGCAGTTCGAGATCAAGCCCGAGCTGAAGGGCGTGGTCGTGACCGAGGTTCAGGGCAATTCCACGGCTTCCGAGAAGGGCATGCGCCCCGGCGACGTCATCATCGAGGTCGGCCAGGAAGAGGTCCGCAAGCCGGAAGACGTGGCCGCCAAGATCCAGAAGGCCAAGGAGCAGGGCAAGAAGTCGATCCTGCTGCTGGTGGATCGCCACGGTGACCTGCGCTTCGTCGCCATCCCGCTCGGCCAGGGCTGATCGGGCGAACGCTCAAAACAAAAAGCCCCGGCGGGAAACCGCCGGGGCTTTTTGTTTCCCTCTCCCAGGGCGGGAGAGGGGCTTGCTCACCCCTCGACGATTTCCCCGGCGCGGTAGCCCTGGGCGTACAGCAGCGCCGTCAGGTCGCCGTGGTCCACCCGCGCACGCGCCTCGGCCGCGACGGACGGCTTGGCGTGGTAGGCGACACCCAGCCCGGCCGCCAGGAGCATCGGCAGGTCGTTCGCGCCGTCGCCCACCGCCATGGTCTCGGCGGTCGGGATGTGGCGTTCCCCCGCGTAGGCGAGCAGCGCCTGAAGCTTGCTGTCCTTGTCGAGGATCGGTTCCACGACCTTGCCGGTCATCACGCCGTCCACGACCTCCAGCACGTTGCCCCGGTCGTCGTCGAAGCCGACCCAATCCTTCACCCGCTCCGTGAAGCAGCGGAAGCCGCCGGACACCAGCACGCAGGTGGCGCCGTTGGCGCGCATGGTGGCGACCAGGGCCTTGGCACCCGGCATCAGGGTGGCGCGCTGCCACACCTCGTCGATGACGCTTTCGTTCAGACCCTTCAGCAGGGCGACGCGTTCACGCACCGCCGCCTTGAAGTCGATCTCGCCGTTCATAGCGCGGGCGGTGATGTCGGCGATGTGGTCCTTCAGGCCGACATAGTCGCCCAGCTCGTCCAGCATCTCCTGCTCGATGATCGTCGATTCCATATCGGCGACCAGCAGACGCTTCTTCCGGTTCGCGGCCCCTTGCGCGATTACGTCCACCGGAATTCCGCCCAGCGCCTGCCGCACGGCGGCCTCGCCCTGCTCGGGCGCCAGACCGCCGAAGGCGATATCGCAGGCGCGGCCGGGCGCCAGCCAATCCGGCTTTCCGGCGTCCGCCCCCAGCGAGGCCAGCGCGGACCGCGCGGCGTGGGCCGCGTCCTCGTCCAGGGCGGCGGAGGTGGCGGCGATCAGCGTGACGACAGCGTTCATGGAAAGGACTTCCTGCGTGGAGGGCGCGCGGCCGCTCCCTAGCACAGCCGGGGCGTGGCCGCCAACCGTTGCGGCCACCAACCATCATGGAGCCGACCCGCCACCTTCCGCGTTCCCTACAAAAACCTTCAGGAGGATCGCGCCATGATCCGCGCCATGACCTGTCTGGCCTCCGCCCTTCTCGCCGTTCTTCTTCTCTCCGCCTGCGCCAACACCGAACTGGCCCAGCGTCCGCCCCCCGGTTATGTCGGCGATGTCGCGTCCCGCGTGTCGGCGGTCAACTGGGAGCAGGCCACGCCGGTGACCGTGCGCCTGGACGAGTACTCCTTCCAGCCGGAGCGGCTCAGCTTCGACCAGGGAACGCCTTACCGCCTGTCCCTGGAGAATGTCGGTAAGAAGTCGCACACCTTCACGTCCGAAGGCTTCTTCAAGGCCATCGCCGCGCGCCGCGTGACCACGCCCCAGAAGGTCATCGAAACGCCGGCCCTGGTGAACCTCGTCGTTCCCGCCGGGGAAACCTACGTGGTGGAGTTCGTGCCCGTGCAGGCCGGCACCTACCCGCTGACCTGCGAGGAGCCGCTGCACACCGCCTTCGGCATGTCGGGGACCATTGCCGTGCGTTAGGCGCCGTGCGTTAGCCACAGCTTGCGCGCCGGCCTGTTCCCCTGCCATACGCTGGTCCGGCAGGCGAAACGGGCGAACATGATGGCTCAGGACAGGGCACGGGACAGAGATGTGGTGGTGATCGGCGGGCCGACGGCGTCGGGCAAGTCGGGCATGGCGCTCGACATCGCCGTGGCGCTGGGCGGCACCGTGATCAACGCCGACAGCATGCAGCTTTACGCCGACCTCGACGTGCTGACCGCAAGGCCGGGCGCGGCGGATCTGGCCCGCGCGCCGCACCGCCTCTACGGCGTCCTCCCGGCCTCCGAACGCGGTTCGGCCGCGCGCTGGCGGGCCATGGCGCTGGCCGAGATCGACGCCGCCCACGCGGCGGGGCGCCTGCCCATCGTCGTCGGCGGCACCGGCCTGTATCTGCGCGCCTTGATGCAGGGCCTCAGCGCCGTTCCCGCCATCCCCGACGACATCCGGAAGGCCGCCCACGCCCGCCTGAGGGAATTGGGCGGCGAAGCCTTCCGCGAAGACCTTGTCCGTCGCGACCCGGCCTCGGCCAAGCTGAATCCCGGCGACACCACGCGCCTGACCCGCGCCTGGGAGGTGCTGGAGGCCACCGGCCACCCACTGTCCCACTGGCAGACCCAGACCGCCGACGGCGCGCCGGAGGGGCTGCGCTTCTCCGTCATCGTGATCGACCCGCCACGCGAGGCGCTCTACGCCAATTGCGACCGCCGGTTCGTCGTCATGATGGGGCAGGGGGCCTTGGACGAGGTGCGGCGGTTGGACGCACGGAACCTCGATCCCGACCTGCCGGCCATGAAGGCGCTGGGCGTGCCGGAACTGCGCCGCCACCTGCACGGAGAGTTGTCACAGGCCGAGGCCGTGGCCCTGGCGCAGCAGTCGACCCGGCGCTACGC
Source organism: Azospirillum soli (assembly GCF_017876165.1). Classification (GTDB taxonomy): domain Bacteria; phylum Pseudomonadota; class Alphaproteobacteria; order Azospirillales; family Azospirillaceae; genus Azospirillum; species Azospirillum soli. Next base: position 136,597 of record NZ_JAGINQ010000003.1, on the reverse strand, counting down.
CAAGCGTCAGGTGACGTGGTTCCGGCACCAGCTGGCCGCACGCCCGCCGGAATCGTCGGCGCATGGCTGCCATACGGTGAATTCGCTCTATGCATCCGAAAATAGTGACGTAATACTGACCTATCTTGAAACGACGTTGCGTCGTTGAGCCGTAGGAGGATTGAAAGTGACGGTCGATTGGGCACACGTGTTTGCGGGCCGCGTCGGCGGCATGAGCGCCTCGGAGATCCGGGAGCTGCTGAAGCTGGTCGACCGGCCGGAAATCATCTCCTTCGCCGGGGGCATCCCCGACCCGGACTTCTTCCCGACCTCGGCCATCGCCCGCGCCTATGAGAAGCTGTTCCAGTCCAACGCTGGGGCCGGCGGCGCGCTGCAATACACCATCTCCGAGGGCTACACGCCGCTGCGCGAGTGGATCTGCGCCTACATGGGCCGCCACGCCATCAAGGCCGGCCTGGACGAGGTGGTGGTCACCAGCGGTTCGCAGCAGGGTCTGGAGTTCATCGGCAAGCTGCTGATCGGCCCCGGCGACAAGATTCTGGTGACGCGCCCGACCTACCTCGGCGCCCTCCAGGCCTTCTCGCCCTACGAGCCGTCCTACCTCTCCGTCCCGATGGACGAGGAAGGGCCGGAACTGGCCGCCGTCGAGGCGGCGCTGGAGCAGAAGCCGAAGTTCCTCTACCTCGTGCCCGACTTCCAGAACCCCAACGGCACCACCGTGTCGCTGGCCCGGCGCGAGGCGCTGTTGGACCTCTGCGCCAAGCACGGCGTGCCGATCGTCGAGGACGCCGCGTATACCGAGCTGCGCTACGACGGCGAGCCGCTGCCGCCCATCGTGGCGCTGGACGCCGCCCGCAACGGCGGCAAGATCACCAACGTGATCTATTGCGGCTCCTTCTCCAAGACGATGGTGCCGGCCTTCCGCGTGGGCTGGATCAACGGCCCGGCCGAGGTCATCAACCGGCTGGTCCTGATGAAGCAGGCCGGCGACCTGCACACCAGCACCATCAACCAAGTCATCCTGCACGACGTGGTGTCGGAGATCTTCGACGCCCACATCCGCCGCCTGCGCGTCGCCTACAAGGAGCGCCGCGACGCCATGCTGTCGGCGCTGGAGGAGTTCGCGCCCGAAGGCGTCACCTGGACCAAGCCGCAGGGCGGCATGTTCGTCTGGATCGAGCTGCCGGAGGGCACCGACGGCGTCGCGCTGCTGGAGCGCGCCATCCGGGAGGCGAACGTGGCCTTCGTCCCCGGCTCGGCCTTCCACGCCGACCGGTCGGGCAAGAACACGCTGCGCCTCAGCTTCTCGGCGACCAACCCGCAGCGCATCCGCGAGGGCATCCGCCGCCTGACTGGCCTTCTGCAGACGGTCGCGGCGTAACCCGAAACGCGAAATATTCGGAAAAGCTGCGTCAAAAAAGCTTTTCGAACATTCGCAAAATGGGTTGACCACGGACATGTGAATTGTCTAGGTTGCCGCTCCCGGTCCTGATCTTTTGGGCTAAGCCGTTGTTTTGCCTCAAGGCCAGGACCGGAACCGCGAAGGAACAGGGCCGCCCGTGGAACGAGGGGCCCCATCAGGAAGGTCGTATGTCATGTCCGAACAGAAGCTGACCGGCGCGCAGATCGTCATCAAGGCCCTGAAGGATCAGGGCGTAGACATCATCTTCGGCTATCCGGGCGGCGCGGTACTTCCCATTTACGACGCCCTGTTCCAGCAGAACGACATCAAGCACATCCTCGTCCGGCACGAACAGGCCGCCGTGCACGCGGCCGAAGGCTACGCCCGCTCCACCGGCAAGGTGGGCTGCGTGCTGGTGACCTCCGGCCCCGGCGCCACCAACGCGGTGACCGGCCTGCTGGACGCGCTGTGCGATTCGATTCCGATCGTCTGCCTGTCGGGTCAGGTGCCGACGCACCTGATCGGCAACGACGCCTTCCAGGAAGCGGACACCACCGGCATCACCCGTCCCTGCACGAAGCACAACTACCTCGTGAAGGACGTGAACCAGTTGGCCCGCACGCTGCACGAGGCGTTCTACGTCGCCCGCAGCGGCCGTCCCGGCCCGGTGGTGGTGGACCTGCCGAAGGACGTGCAGTTCGCCGACGGCATTTACGTGCCGCCGACCGAGGTGAAGCACAAGACCTACCGCCCGCAGGTGAAGCCGGAGATCGCCCGCGTCGAGGAAGCCATCGAGTTGATCGCCTCGGCCAAGCGGCCGATCTTCTACACCGGCGGTGGCGTCATCAACGCCGGCCCGTTCGCGGCCAAGCTGCTGACGCAGTTCGTGAAGACCACCGGCTTCCCGATCACCTCGACCCTGATGGGCCTGGGCGCCTTCCCGGCGTCGGACCAGCAGTGGCTGGGCATGCTGGGCATGCACGGCACGTACGAGGCGAACCTCGCCATGTACAACTGCGACGTCATGATCAACATCGGCGCCCGCTTCGACGACCGCGTGACCGGCAAGCTGTCGGAATTCGCGCCGGGCTCGAAGAAGATCCACGTCGACATCGACCCCAGCTCCATCAACAAGAACGTTGCGGTGGACATCCCCATTGTCGGCGACTGCGGCGCGGTGCTTGAGGACATGCTCCGCCTCTGGAAGGCGAAGCAGAAGCGCGCCGACCAGACCGCGCTGAAGGCGTGGTGGGGCCAGATCGAAGGCTGGCGCGCCCGCAACTGCCTGAACTACAACCGCACTGAATCGGTCATCAAGCCGCAGTACGCGCTGGAACGCCTGCGCGAGGCCCTGCGCGGCAAGGACCACTACATCACGACCGAGGTCGGCCAGCACCAGATGTGGGCCGCCCAATTCCTGCCCTTCGACCAGCCGAACCGCTGGATGACCTCCGGCGGCCTGGGCACCATGGGCTACGGCCTGCCGGCGGCCATCGGCGCGCAGCTCGCGCACCCGGACGCCATCGTGGTGGACGTGTCGGGCGAGGCGTCCTTCCTGATGAACATGCAGGAGATCGGCACCGCCGTTCAGTACCGCGCCCCGGTCAAGATCTTCATCCTGAACAACAAGTACATGGGCATGGTGCGCCAGTGGCAGGAGCTGCTTCACGGCTCGCGCTACTCGCAGAGCTACTCGGAGGCGCTGCCCGACTTCGTGAAGCTGGCGGAGGCCTGGGGCTGCGTCGGCCTGCGCGCGACCAAGGTCGAGGAGGTCGATCAGGTCATTCAGAAGATGCTGGAGGTCACCGACCGCCCGGTCATCGTCGACATCGCCGTGGACGAGAAGGAAAACTGCTTCCCCATGATCCCCGGCGGCAAGGCGCACAACGAAATCCTGCTCGGCCCGGATGACAGCCCGTCCGACGCCACGCCGGAAGACGGCATGGTTCTGGTGTAAGCGCAGCACGGGATAGGGGAGTGAGGATCGTGGAAGAGAAGATCGAAAAGCACACCATCGCCGTGCTGGTGGACAACGAGCCCGGCGTGCTCGCCCGCGTCATCGGCCTGTTCTCCGGCCGTGGCTACAACATCGAAAGCCTGACGGTGGCGGAGGTGAACAACGCCGACCACCTGTCGCGCATCACGCTGGTCACCTCGGGCACCCGCATGGTGGTCGAGCAGATCAAGGCCCAGCTCGACCGCCTCGTGCCCGTCCACAAGGTCCACGACCTGACCGACGAAGGCCCCTCGGTGGAGCGCGAACTGGCGCTGGTCAAGGTCGCGGGCACCGGCGAGAAGCGCATCGAGGCGCTGCGTCTGGCCGACATCTTCAAGGCGAAGGTGGTGGACGCCACGCTGACCTCCTTCGTGTTCGAACTGACCGGCACGACCGCCGAGGTGGACGATTTCGTCGGCCTGATGGCCCAGCTCGGCCTCGTCGAGGCCAGCCGCACCGGTGTCGTCGCCATGTCGAAGGGAGCCGCCGGGTTCTGATCCCGGCCCATCACGGCGGCGGGTCGCGGTGGCCCGCCGTCTTTCATCACCGGACTCACGGCGTTTTGCTTGACGCGGCCTTACCGCCGGTGGAGTAATTCCGCTGCGCAAAAACCCGCGTCACCAGCCTGAAAAATCCAAGGAAGCACCACCATGCGCGTCTATTATGATCGTGATGCCGACGTGAACCTGATCAAGGGCAAGAAGGTCGTCATCGTCGGCTACGGCAGTCAGGGCCACGCCCACGCCAACAACCTGCGTGACAGCGGTGTGAAGGATGTGCGCATCGCCCTGCGTCCGGGTTCGGCCACCATCAAGAAGGCCGAAGGCGCCGGTTTCACGGTCATGTCCCCGGCCGAGGCTGCCGCCTGGGCCGACGTGGTGATGATCCTCACCCCGGACGAGCTGCAGGCCGACCTGTACCGCGACGACCTCGCGAAGAACATGAAGGAGGGCGCCGCGCTCGCCTTCGCGCACGGCCTGAACGTGCACTTCAACCTGATCGAGCCGCGCGCCGACCTCGACGTGTTCATGATCGCCCCGAAGGGCCCCGGCCACACCGTGCGCGGTGAGTACCAGCGCGGCGGCGGCGTCCCCTGCCTCGTGGCCGTTCACCAGAACGCCTCGGGCAACGCGCTGGACATCGCCCTGTCCTACGCCTCGGCCATCGGCGGCGGTCGCGCCGGCATCATTGAGACCACCTTCAAGGAAGAGTGCGAGACCGACCTGTTCGGTGAGCAGGCCGTGCTCTGCGGCGGCCTGACCGAGCTGATCAAGGCCGGCTACGAGACGCTGACCGAGGCCGGCTACGCTCCGGAGATGGCCTACTTCGAGTGCCTGCACGAAGTGAAGCTGATCGTCGACCTGATGTACGAGGGTGGCATGGCCAACATGCGCTACTCGATCTCCAACACCGCCGAATACGGCGACTACAAGACCGGCCCGCGCATCATCACCGCCGAGACCAAGGCCGAGATGAAGCGCGTTCTGGACGACATCCAGTCGGGCCGCTTCGTCCGCGACTGGATGCTGGAGTGCAAGGCCGGCCAGCCGTCCTTCAAGGCGACCCGCCGCCGCAACGCCGAGCACTCGATCGAGCAGGTCGGCGAAAAGCTGCGCGCCATGATGCCCTGGATCGCCGAGCGCCGTCTGGTGGACAAGTCCAAGAACTGAGCGTCTCCGCTTTGTTCAAAGGAAAAGCGCGCCGCTTGCGGCGCGCTTTTTCGTTTGTGGGGGTGTTTCCCTCCCATGCCAGGGCGGGAAGGTTATTGCCTGGGCTTTTCAGCCAACGACCACCTTCCCTCACCGTCATCCCCGCGCAGGCGGGGATCCAGACGTTTGACGGGTAAGCCCTTGGACGGACTGGATTCCCGCCTCTCGCGCTGGCGTAGCCAGCGCTGACGGCGTCCGGCGGATCGCCGATCCGCTGAGAGCCTTCGCGGGAATGACAAATTGGTGCCTGTTCGGCCAGGATTTCCGCCTTTACAGGTTGGTCGGCGTCAGGTCGTCCCGCGCGAGCGGTCGGCCTTGGGGCGTTCGTCCAGCAGGGGGCGGGCGGTGGCGACAAAATGCACGACCTCGGCAATGTTGGTCGCGTGGTCGCCGATGCGCTCCAGGCTTTTGGCGATGAACAGCAGGTGCATGTGCGCCTCGAACATCTCCGGCGACTTCTGGGCGGAGCGCACGATGCCCTCGTAGAGGCTGGTGTACAGTTCGTCCACCTCGTCGTCGGACCGCCAGACGCGCAGGGCTGCCTCCACGTCGCCGTCCACATAGGCGTCGATCACCGTGGTCAGCCGCTCGCGCACCAGCCGGCCGAGCGTCGGCAGGGCGGCGATGGGCGCCGTCTCCGGGAAGCTCGCCATGGCGGCGGCGCGCCGGGCGGTGTTGGCGGCGTGGTCGCCCACGCGCTCCAGGTTGCCGGAAATCTTCAGCGCCGCGATCACCTCGCGCAGGTCATCGGCGACCGGCTGGCGCAGCACCAGCATGCGCATGCAGTGCGCCTCGATCTCATGCTCGTACGAGTCGAGGCGGGCGTCGGACTCCACGATCTCCCGCGCCAGGTCCGGGTTGCGCTGGGTGAGGCAGGCCAGCGCCTGGTCGATCTGCGCCTCGGCCGCGCCCGCCATCTGCACGATGCTCGCTTTCAGGCGCTTCATGGCGTCCTCGAAGGCGGTGACGATGTGCGGGGCGGGGTTCCTCATCGGTTCAAACCTTTCGACACGGACCGGAGACTGGCGGCCCAAAAGCGGAAATATTCCGCGACGTTACCGTTTTGCGCCGGGGAAGACCAGCGTTCACCGCCTCCGGCAAGCGGTTGATTTTGCACCGCCGAAATGGCAGAACGCGGGTGCAGCAAAGACCATCCCGCCGCACCTCATCCAAACATCACGGACGCCGACCGCCATGATCGAACGCCGTTTCGAACAGATCATCTTTGCCAGCCGCTGGCTTCTGGCCCCGTTCTATCTGGGCCTCGTCGTGTCGCTGCTGATGCTTCTGATCAAATTCGGGCAGGAAATTCTGCATATTTTCCCGCACGTCTTGGAAATGCAGGAGAAGGACGTCCTTCTGGCGGTGCTGACGCTGATCGATCTGTCGCTGGCGGGCAACCTGCTGCTGATGGTGATCTTTTCCGGCTACGAGAATTTCGTCTCCAAGATCGACGTGGCCGACCACGAGGATCGGCCGGACTGGATGGGCAAGGTCGATTTCGGTGGCCTGAAGCTGAAGCTCATCGCCTCCATCGTCGCCATCTCGGGCATCCATCTGCTGAAGTCCTTCATGAACATCAAGAACGTCAGCCAGGACGAGTTGATGTGGCTGGTCATCATCCACATGACCTTCGTCGTTTCAGGCGTTCTGCTGGCGCTGATGGATCGGCTGGAAGGGCACCACAAGCACGCGAACGGCCATGGCAACGGCGGTGGTAACCACAAATAAATGCCCGCCGGCGGCCCGTGCCCCAGCCTTTGAAGCGGCCACAAAGCCGTTGCGGCTGGCCGGGATTCGGCCTAGAGATACGACCGGCGCAAGCGGGGCCATTGGCCGGCGGGCGAAGGTTTCGATCCTTCCGTTGACGGAAAATTAACCCTGATCCGCCAGTGTCGCAGGCACCGGAGCACGGCGCTTCGCCGGGACTTCGGGGCCTGACGGTCCTCTCGGGCCGGCCCTCGCAAGAGGGCTGGTCCAGTGTCCGGGTCAGGCTTCACGGTTGCACTCTCCGCTTGAGCGGAAAGGGGCATTCGTCTATGGAACCGTTGGCGGACGTGGTTCTCCACACCATCGCCAAGGCCGTCTCAACCGCATTGAAGAGTAAGTCGGGTCCATGCTTTCCAAACTCCTCGGCGTGCTTTCCGCCGACATGGCGATCGATTTGGGGACGGCCAACACCCTGGTGTATGTCAAGGGCCGAGGCATCGTTCTGAACGAGCCCTCCGTCGTGGCCATCGCCAACGTGCGCGGCAAGAAGCAGGTCCTCGCCGTCGGTGACGAGGCGAAGATGATGCTCGGCCGGACGCCCGGCAACATCCAGGCCATCCGCCCCCTCCGCGACGGCGTCATCGCCGACTTCGAAGTCGCCGAGGAGATGATCAAGCACTTCATCCGCAAGGTGCACAACCGGCGCAGCTTCGCCAGCCCGCAGGTCATCATCTGCGTGCCGTCGGGCTCCACCGCCGTGGAGCGCCGAGCGATCCAGGAATCGGCCGAGGCCGCCGGCGCGCGCCGGGTCTTCCTGATCGAGGAACCCATGGCCGCTGCGATCGGTGCCGGGCTCCCGGTCACCGAGCCGACCGGCTCCATGGTCGTCGACATCGGTGGCGGCACCACCGAGGTGGCCGTGCTGTCGCTGGGCGGCATCGTTTATTCGCGCTCCGTGCGCGTGGGCGGCGACAAGATGGACGAGGCCATCATCGGCTACATCCGCCGCACCCACAATCTGCTGGTCGGCGAAGGCTCGGCCGAGCGGATCAAGAAGGAAATCGGGTCGGCCTGCCCGCCGGAAGACGGCGAGGGCCGCATCCTGGAGATCAAGGGCCGCGACCTGATGAACGGCGTGCCCAAGGAGCTGATCATCTCCGAGCGGCAGATCGCCGAGTCCCTGGCGGAGCCGGTGTCGGCCATCGTCGAGGCGGTGAAGGTGGCGCTGGAGCACACCGCTCCGGAACTGGCCGCCGACATCGTGGACAAGGGCATCGTGCTCACCGGCGGCGGCGCGCTGCTGGGCAATCTGGACTTCGTGCTGCGGCACGCCACCGGCCTGCCGGTGTCGATCGCCGACGACCCGCTCTCCTGCGTCGCGCTCGGCACCGGCCGCGCGCTGGAGGAGATGAAGACGCTCCGAAACGTCTTGGTCAGCGCTTACTGATTGGTGTATTCCTCGGTTGGATACCTCCGGCGCCTGAAATCCCTGGGATAATGCGCGCCGGAGGCAGGCCGCGTACTTCGACCGGTACTTGGACGGGATGATCCTGTGAAGCCTCGCACCTCCGGATCCGTCGTACGCCTTGCCGCCCCGCTCCGGGCGCTCGCCCAGCGTTTCTCCTTTCTTCTTCTGGTGCTCGCCTCCATCGCCCTGATGATGGTGGGCAAGATCGACGCGCTGTCCGTGGACAACGCGCGCGCCCGCGTCACCGACGCCTTCGCGCCCATCCTCGAAGCCATTTCCCGCCCCGCCGCCACCGCCGCGCACGTCGTGGAGTCGGTGGTGGAGGTGCAGAACGCCTTCGAGGAAAACCAGCGGCTGAAGGCGGAAAACGCGCGTCTGCTCCAGTGGAAGCAGGCGGCGTTGCGGCTGGAGGCGGAGAACAACAGCCTCCGTTCCCTGCTGCGCGCGGTTCCGGAACCATCCTCCTCCTTCATCACCGCCCGCGTCATCGCGGCGCCCGGCTCCTCCTTCCTGCGTGCGCTGGTGGTCACCGCCGGCCGCCGCGACGGGGTGCGCAAGGGGCAGGCGGCCATCGCCGGTGCCGGCCTCGTCGGCCGCGTCGTGGAGGTGGGGGAGTGGTCGTCGCGCATCCTGCTGCTGACCGACATCAACGCGCGGATCCCCGTGGTGCTGGAAAGCTCGCGCCAGCGCGCGGTGATGGCCGGCGACAACTCCGACCAGACCCGTCTTCTCTATCTGCCGCCCGAGGCCCCGATCCAGGTGGGCGAGCGGGTGGTGACCTCCGGCCATGGCGGGCTGTTCCCGCCGGGCCTCCCCGTGGGCGTCGTCGCCTCGGTGGGCGAGCGTGGCGTGCGCGTGCAGCCGAACGCCGACCTGTCGCGGGTGGAGCATCTGCGGCTCATCGATTTCGGCCTGCCCGGAAGCGAAGCGGACGCGTCCAACGATTGGAAATGACCCTTACCCTCTGGCAACGGCTGGACAAGACGGGCCGCAACCTCGCCCCGTTTGCCGTGACCGTGATGCTGGTGCTGCTCGGCCTCGTGCCGGTGCCGCTTCCGTCCTACGCCCCGGTGGCGCCGTTCCTGACGGCGATTGCCGTGTACTACTGGGCGATCCACCGGCCGGACCTGATGCGCCCCAGCACGGCCTTCCTGATCGGCCTGTTGCAGGATCTGCTGACCGGCGGACCTTTGGGCGTGAACGCGCTGGTTCTGGTGATCGTGCATTGGGCGGTGCTGAGCCAGCGCCGGGTGCTGATGTCCAGCACATTCGCGTTGATGTGGTTCGGGTTCGCCATGGTGATGCTGGGCGTCGCCTGCATCCAGTGGCTGGCCTTTTCGGCGCTGAACGCGACCGTGCTGCCGTTCAACCCGGTGCTGTTCCAGGCGCTGCTGACGATGGCGATGTTCCCGGCCGTGGCGTGGTTCCTGATCCGCGTGCACCGCGCCTTCCTGCAAGGGTGAGCACCCCCGTGAGTTTCTCTCGATGAGCTCCATGGACCGCGACACCGACCGCTACCGTCTTCTGACGCGTCGCGCCCTGGTTCTGGGCGGGCTGAAGCTCGGCGCGCTCTCGGGGCTGGTCGGCCGGCTCTATTACCTGCAGGTCGTCGAGTCGCAGAAATACACGATGCTGGCGGAGGAAAACCGCATCAGCCTGCGTTTGGTCGCCCCCTCGCGCGGCCCCATCGTGGACCGGTTCGGCACGCCGCTCGCCACCAACCAGCAGAACTACCGCGTCGTCGTGGTGTCGGAGCGCACGCGCAACATCCAGGAGACTCTGGACAAGGTCTCCAAGATCGTCCCGCTGACCGACGCCGACCGCCGCCGCGTGATGCGCGAGCTGCACCGCAAGCGCCGCTTCGTGCCCGTCACCGTGCGCGAGAACCTGAGCTGGGAGCAGGTCGCCACCATCGAGATGAACACCCCCGACCTGCCGGGCGTCGCCATCGAGGTCGGCGAGATCCGCCACTACCCGCACGCCGAGGCGACCGCGCACATCCTCGGCTACGTCGGCGCCGTGTCGGAGGCGGAGCTGAACGGCGATCCCGTGCTGTCGCTGCCGGGCTTCCGCATCGGCAAGGCCGGCGTGGAGAAGTATCACGAGAAGGCCTTGCGCGGCACCGCCGGCACCAGCCAGCTTGAGGTCAACGCGGTCGGGCGCGTCATCCGTGAACTGTCCCGCGACGAGGGTCAGCCGGGCCGCGAGGTTCAGCTGACCATCGACATCGGCCTGCAACGCTTCGTCCAGCAGCGTCTGGCGCAGGAAACCAGCGCCTCCGCCGTGGTGATGGACGTGCACACGGGCGGCATCTACGCGCTGTGCTCTCACCCCAGCTACGACCCCAACCAGTTCACCATGGGCATCAACGCCGAACTGTGGGAAGAGCTGCTGTCCAACCCCGCGACCCCGCTGAGCAACAAGGCGGTGGCCGGCCAGTACCCGCCGGGTTCCACCTACAAGCCGGTGGTGGCGCTGGCCGCGCTGGAATCGGGCATCATCAGCCGCAACCATACGGTCTTCTGCCCCGGCCACATGGACCTGGGCGACCACCGCTTCCACTGCTGGAAAAAGGGCGGGCACGGCACGGTGGATGTCGTCGGCGCGCTGCGCCATTCCTGCGACGTTTGGTTCTACGACGTGTCGCGCCGCATCGGCATCGACCGCCTCGCCGAGATGTCGCACCGCTTCGGCATGGGAGAACTCTCCGGCCTCGACCTCCCGCACGAGCGGCCGGGCTTGATCCCGTCGATTGAGTGGAAGAAGGGCGCGCTCGGCAAGCCCTGGTCGCCGGGCGAAACGCTGATCGCCTCCATCGGCCAGGGCTATGTGCTCTCGACGCCGCTCCAGCTCGTGCTGATGACCGCGCGGCTGGCCAACGGCGGCTACGCGGTGAAGCCGCACCTGACCAAGCAGATCAAGGCGCTGTCGTCGGAGCAGACCTCCTGGCCGTCCATCGGCGTGAAGAAGGAGAACCTCGATCTCGTCCTGCGTGGCATGTTCGAGGTGACCAATGCCCCCAACGGCACGGCCTACAAGTCGCGCATCACGGAGCCCGGCTTCGAGATGTCCGGCAAGACCGGCTCCGCCCAGGTGCGCCGCATCACCATGGCCGAGCGCGCCACCGGCGTGAAGAAGAACGAGGATCTGCCCTGGCGGGAGCGCGACCACGCGCTGTTCATCTCCTATGCTCCGGTCAGTTCGCCGCGCTACGCCTGCTCGGTGTTCGTGGAGCACGGCGGCGGCGGCTCGACCGCGGCGGCGCCGATTGCCCGCGACATCCTTCTGGAATGCCAGAAGCGCGACCCCGGCCGTGGCGCCGTGGCCGACGGCGCGCCGCCGCCGGCCCCGCCGGGCGACCGTTCGCGAGGGTAGGGGCTAGAGCACCCCCAGCGCCGTCAGCACCGGCACACGCCGCCGGGTGAAGCTGTCGAAGCGCCCGCACAGTTCCGCCACATTCTCCTCCGCCGTGGCAAGCCGCACGCCGTCCCGCGACAGCGCCAGCCCATCGGCCGCGATCCGTTCCCAGGCGAAGACCGCCGGGTCCAGTCCCGTGCGTTGCGCCAGCAGGAACAAAGCCTCGATGCGTGACACCGCCACCCCGGACCCGATCACCGGCGAGGCCAGATAGCCCAGCTCGTCGCTGGTCCGGTTGCGTTCCAGCACCACGGCGTTGAAGCGGTCGGCCTGCGCCTTGCGCCGCTCGTACCCATCCTCGGGCAGGGCGGGGGAGACGAGCGCCAAGCTGGTCAGCATCATCAGCGCCCGCAGCACCGCGTCCTCTCCATGCCGGGCGAGATCGGGCAGGGCCAGCAGATCGCCCAGCGACAACACCCCGCCCGCCAAGGCCGCCGCCAGCGGCTCATACAGGCCACGCTCGAACGACACGCGGCCGACCGGCGTCATGACGACCTCCGGCAGATCGTCCGGCGGCACCAGCAGGGCGAAGCGCGTGGCGCGCAGCCATTCGGAGCGTTCCGCCGCCGTCAGGCGCTCGGCCCCCTTCACGAACAGGTCGCGGCGGAAGCCCCGATTGGTCAGCACGTCGCGCAGGGTTTCCTGATAGGCGGGGTCGTGCGCCTCCCGCACCAGCGCCAGCGCGTCCGCTGACAGAGACAGCTCGTCGATCTGCTCCATGGGCACGGACGGCCCGGCGAAATCCAGCTTGGCCCCGGCCAGTTCGCGTGCCACGTCGGCGTGGTAGAAGGCGGTCCAGTCGCCGTTCAGATATTCGTGCGCGATGTAGTTGGGCGACTTCCGCTTCAGCGATTCCAGCCGCGCCGGCACCTCGTCGGCCTGCGCGAACCAGCCCGCGTTCAGCGCCGTAAGCTTGCTTGCGAAAGCCACCGCCTGCTCGATCCGCTCCGGCAGCGTTCCGTTGCGGTCGCCCGTGTGCTCCACCAGAATCCGCCGCAGCGGCATGTAGGCGAGCGTGCCGGGCAGGGCGTTGTAGCTGACGAAGACCAGCCCGCCGGGCTTCAGCCGGCGGCGCAGAATGTCCACCAGAATCGCGCGGTTGTCGGCGCTGACCCAGGACCAGACGCCGTGCAGGGCAACAATGTCCAGGTCCGGTTCTTCCTGCCGGGCGTAGTCGGCAAAACTTTCCTCCAGGAAGGTGGCGTTGCCGAGCCCGGCCTCGTTCGCCAGCCGGCGCGCGCCGGCGATGTGCGCCGGGTTGAAGTCCACCGCCTCGAACCGGGCGTCCGGGTGGCTGCCGGCCAGCACGGCGCTGCTGACGCCATGGCCGCAGCCCAGTTCCGCGTAGGTGAACGCGCCGGTCAGAGCCGCCGGGGGACGCCAGCCGCGCAGCACCAGCGCGAAGGACAGCAGCGCCGGCGACAGCTCGCGATAGAAGGCGCGGATGTAGTCGATCCCGCCGACGTAACCTTCCGTCCAGTTGCCCATGGTCCGCCCCTCCTTGATCGGGACGGTGATAGCGGCCAACCCCGGCCTTGGGAAGTCTTACCCGAAGGTCTCCGCCGACAGCCAGTCCACCATGCGCGGGCAGCCGCAGCAGGACGCGGCGGTGCAGGCCGGCGTTTCGCCCGGCCGGGCAGGGCGGGCCAGCGCGCAGCCGCGCCGCGCGACCGGGCGCCGTTTGCGCCGCAATTGGGCGGGAGGGATGCCCGCAACCGGCTCCGGTCGGCCGGCGGGCGCTCCATCGGCGGTGCTGGTCCACATGCCGCTGCCTCCTTGGTCGGGCATCCTCTCCGATCGAAAGTGTAGGGCCCCGAATCCCTTGTCGCCCATGGCGCGTCCGGGGAGGCGGATGGTCTCTTTCGGGTAAAAACAACGCCTTGGCGGCGGTCCGGGGTGCTGCCAAAAAAATGCGAAGCCTATCCATTTTGGTATCGACAAGGTCCGGGGCCTTGGTTATAAACCGCGCCACACCGGCCGGGACGACGGCTTGGCCGGACGGGAACCCTAGTCGATGCCGCAAGGTTGAAGCGACGGTGCCGCCGCCGGTGTGAAAGCGATGGGCGCATAGCTCAGTTGGTAGAGCAGCTGACTCTTAATCAGCGGGTCCAAGGTTCGAGTCCTTGTGCGCCCACCATCGCTTCCCAGCTTAGACGGAATGGGCGCATAGCTCAGTTGGTAGAGCAGCTGACTCTTAATCAGCGGGTCCAAGGTTCGAGTCCTTGTGCGCCCACCATTCCATCTCCGCACACAAAAGGGCCGCTGTTCAGCGGCCCTTTGTGCGTTTGGGCGTGTGCGTTTGGGCTCGTGTTCGGGCCTGAACTACTCCGCAGCCTCGGCGCCGACCCGGCGGGCCACCAGCAGGTTGGCGGTCATGACCTGCACCACCTCGTCGTGCTGGTTGAAGGTGGTCGTGCGCACGCGGGCGATGCCCCGGTCCGGGCGTTTGGCAGAGGGGCGGACCTCCAGAATCTCGCTCTCAATGCGCAGGCTGTCGCCGGGGCGCGTGGCTTTGGGCCAGCTGACTTCTTCCACGCCCATTCCGACAAAACCGCCGGCCAGCTTGCCGTCCCCGGTGACGATCATCCGCATGGTCAGCCCGGCCGTGTGCCAGCCGCTGGCCGCCAGCCCGCCGAACACCGTCTCCTTCGCTGCTTCCGGGTCGAGGTGGAAGGGCTGCGGGTCGTAACGGCTCGCGAAATCGATGATCTCCGCCTCGGTCACCGTCACCGGGCCGCCGCCGAAGCGATCGCCGGGCTTGAGGTCGTCGAGATAGCGCATCGGTCGGGTTCCTCCGTATTTCCACTGCCGCACGGCACGATTATGTTAGAGACGGGTCTGTCTCATCCGCTGCGATGGTAGAGACAGGTCTGTATCATTGTCAACCGGCCGAATGGTGCCGGCCAAATGGTGAGTGTGCGATGGGCGAGGAGCGGAAATCGGCACGCGAGCGGATTTTGGAAACAGCGGGGGATCTCTTCTACCGCGAGGGCATCCGCGCGGTCGGCGTGGACACCATCATCGCCCGCTCCGGCGTCGCGAAAATGAGTCTTTATCGCAACTTTGCCTCAAAGGATGATCTGGTCTGCGCCTATTTGGAGGCGATCGGGCAAGCCTTCTGGGGTTGGTGGGACAAGGTGGCGGCGCGCCATCCCGACGACCCGAAGGCGCAGCTGAAGGCGCTGTTCGCCTCGCTCAGCCGCTGGATCGAAAGCCCGAACTTCCGGGGCTGTCCCTTCATCAACACGGCGGTGGAATTCCGCGATCCCGACCATCCCGGCCGGGCCATCGTGATCGGCCACAAGCAGGCCGTCCGCGCGCGGCTGCGCGATCTTGCGGAAAGGGCGGGGGCGGCCGATCCCAACCGCTTGGCCGGGCATCTTCAGCTGTTGATGGAGGGGGCCTATGTGGGCGGCCAGACGCTCGCCTCCGAAGGGACGGGCGAATCTGTCGCCTCCGCCGCCGACGCCCTGATCGAGGCTGCCTGCGCGTCGAAACGCGAATCCCCATAAACATAGACGCCGCAGACTTGGCCTGCGGCGTTGTGTCTCACCGGAACGGCTGGGGAAACGGCTACTCTGCGGCCGGGCTCGCCATGCGCGCCCGCACCGGCGGCGGACCGCCACGGTAATCCTGCAGCCGCGTGGCGCGCAGGCCCCGCATGCCGTGGCTGTCGATCAGACGTTGCCAGGACAGGAACTCTTCCACCGACAGGGTATAGCGACGGCATGCCTCCTCAAGGCTGATCAGCCCCGAGCGGACACCGGCCACCACCTCCGCCTTGCGCCGCATGACCCAGCGCTTGGTGTCGGGCGGGGGAAGATCATTTTCCGTCATTGGCCGCCCTGCGGGGCCGATGACCGACGCTCCACTGGCATCGTCGCTTAATTCGAGCTCGCGAGATGACATGCGCGGACGCTCCACCATCAACAAGTGTATTCCACGATTTGGTGGTAACCTACCCCCTCTCCGCTTAACAAAAGCCTAAACGATAGGGTTAATGTTTTAAGGTTAAAGCATTCCGCCCCAACCCGTCGCAGGCACGCCGCGGGCCCCCGGCCGCGCATGGCGGCGGGAGCCAAAGGGCAGGGGTGTGGTGGCGATCGCGGCTCAATAGACTTTGTCGAGCTTGGTCAGCGGCACTTCCTGGCCGTTGACGGTGACGGCCGTCTCGCCGTCCTTGTTCGGGCCGACGCCGCTGACGGTGCCGAAGGTGTAGGTCGTCGCCTTGATGGTCTCGTCCTTGTTCTCGGACGTCGGCGCGACGTTCAGGCGATAGCTGCCGGGCTGAACCGCGCGGCCCTGGTCGTCCTTGAAGTCCCAGTTGACGACGTGCCGGGTCCCGGCGTCCGTTTCGCCCTTGACGGAGCGCACGATGCGGTTCTGGCTGTCCAGGATGTCGACGCGCACCGACTTGGCGGCGGTTTCCAGCTCGTAGCCGAGCGGCGCCTGGGTCATGCCCTGGGTATACTGGAAGCCGTCGCCCTCGAAGACGACCGTGCGGCCGAGATAGGCGAGGTTGGTCGAGGCGGCCGTGGACCCCTGCAGTTTCAGCAGCCTGTCCAGGCGGCTGTTGGTGCCGATGTTCTGCTCGACGTTTGCGAACTCGACCAGCTGCTTGGTCATGTCGTTCGTGTCCATCGGCTTCAGCGGGTCCTGGTTCTGCATCTGCGTGGTCAGCAGCTTCAGAAAGTGCTCGAAATTGTCACCAAGGCCCTTGGTCGCCACATCCAGCTTTTTCTCGTCCTCGGTCTTGTTCGCGTCGGACGTCTTGTCGGTGCCGGATGTCTTGCCGGTGTTGCTGGTGTTCTTGGCCGTGCCGTAGGGGTTCAGGTTCCAGCTGCTGCCGTAGTCGGTGTTGGTCGTGGTCATGGCGTTTGTCCTTCGGCTTCAGGCTGGTCTGGTCAGGCGTGGATATCGACGCGGCCGGGGGCCAGCGTGGCGGTGTAGGCGGCGGTGACATCCTCGACCTCGCCTCCGCCTCCGCCGCCGCGCCGGCCGCGTCGGCCGGTGCCGCCCTGGCGGGCGTCATCCTGGAAAGGATTGCCGCCTTCGCCGCGCAGGCTGAAGTTGAGACTGTTGCTGTCCGCCTTCAGTCCAGCGTCCTGCAAGGCCCGTTCCAGATTGCGGCTGTCGCGCTGGAGAAGTTCGAGGGTCTGCGCCTTCTCCACCGCGACCATCGCGCTGACGCGGCCGTCCGCCGCGATTTCCAGCCGGATGTCGATGCGGCCCATCTCGACCGGGCGCAGGTTGATGGTGAACTGATCGTTACCGTCCGACACGTTTTTCTGGATGTGGACGGCCATCTGCTCGTGCACGCCCTGCGGCATGGCGGCCGACCCGCGCGACGGGCGCAGATGCGCCGTGGCCTGCGGTTCGTCCACGCCGGCGGCGCCGCGCGGCGCTTCCATCGCGGCGATGGCCGGATGGGTGCTGGTCGGCGCGGCCTCGGCCGGCTTCGCCGTGGGCACAACATCCGCGGCGGTGGCGACGGCGGCCGCGAAGGCGGTTTCCGCCGTGCTCTTCGCCGATTCGGCGGTCTGGGCCGGCTGGGTCTGGACCTGCGCCAGGGCCGGGTTTCCGCCCTGGTTCTGCCCGTCGCCCTTGGTGCCGGCATCGCCATCGCCCTTGGCACCGGACTTGTCCGAGCCCTTCGCCTTCGCGGCGGCCAGTTCGGCCAGATTGCCGGGCAGCGGCGCATCGTCGTCGGTCTCCGACAAGGCATCGGCGGCCAGATCGGCGGCCAGATCGCCCGGCACCGTCTCCAGCGGAACCGCCTCGCCCGGTTTGACGGCGTGCACCGCCTCCGCCGCCTTCGACGCGTCGGCCCCCGCCGTGGCGGCGTCCTGCGGAGTCTGCGCCGCGGCTTGGGCTGCCAGAGCCGCCTGGGCGGCGGCAAGCTGGACCGCCGGATCGACTTCGGCCGCCGGCTGGGCCGCGTCGGCATCGCCAGTGCCAGCGCCAGTGATAGCCTTCAGCGCCTCGGCGGCCTGTTCGGCTCCAGCTTCGGCGCCTTCGATGTCGAGGGTGGCCGTCTGCTCCGTCATCGCCAGCGCGAAGGCGCCTTCGTCGGTGATGACCTCGATGGTGGTCTCGGTGATCGTCAGTTCGGCGTCGATGACGATGAGTTCGTCGCCTTTGGCCAGCTCCTGCGGCGCGTCGCTCGGGACATCACCGTCAGCCGCGACCTTGGCGTTGCCGTCCTGCGGCGCCTCGTCCGCACCGGCGGCGGTCTGGTCGGCCGGGGCGTCCTTGGCCTGGGTGTCATCCGTCTTCCGGGAGCCGTCCGTCGCATCCTTCTTCGCCGCGCGTTCCGCCTTGTCCGCCTTCGGGGCCTGAGGATCCCGTTGCGGAGCCTCAGCCTTCTCCGCGCGCGGCGGTGCGTTGTCCTTGGCCTCGGCTTTCGGTTCCGGGCGCTCCTTGGCGGGCGGCGGCTCGACCTTTTCCGGTGCGCGCGGGGGCTGCGCGCTGACGTCGGCGTGGCGCGGCTTGGGCCGGTCGGCGCGGACCGGCGCCTTCCGGTCGGCGGCCTCTGCGTCGGCCTGCGCCTGTTCGCGCTTGCGGTTCGCGGCCTCGGTCAGGATCCGGTTCATCATCGACGCGAACATGTCGCCCTTGGCGCCGGCCCCTTCCTTTTGGGACAGGCTCTCGAACAGGGACGCCGCCGTGGCGTTCGATTGAATTTCCATGGGACGGATTCCTCAAGGCTGCGATGCGCATGCCTTCTCTAGCAACTCTCGGGCCAAACTCGACGCGGTTTGGAGCCTGGGATTTCCGAGGGCCGCGCGGCCGGTGGGAGAGGAGCCCGGCAGTTCCGGCCGGCGGGCGGCAAATTCCGCCGGGTGACGGTGCGCTTCTTGCCGCGTCGGTGTCCAAAAGAAAAGGGCCGCTTGTGCGGGCGGCCCTTCAAGGTCGAATAGTAGACGCGATCAGCGGCTACAGCTGGGTGTTCAGCGTGGCGGCGTTCGCTTGGCCGCGCGGCGGCGGGCCGTAGGCGCGGGCGGGGGAGGCACCGGAGCCGTAGGCGACTGTGGTGACCTGCCGCGCGCGGTTGATCGCGCCGACGACGGTGTCCACCAGAACCTTTTGGGCGGCCCCGTTTCGTTGCAGAACCTCCGCGTTCTCGGCGGAGGCCTCGTACAGCGCGCGGGTCGCCTCGCGCAGCTTGCCCTTGATCTCGTCCGGCAGCTTCGCCATGCCGTCGCGGTCCACGCGCAGCATGCGCGAGACCTCCTCATAAACCAGCATCATCGGCTGCTTCTCATTGGCCAGCCGGGCCAGTTCCGCCACGCCGCAGTGGCGCAGGACGGCGGCGCTCTCCCGTCGCAGATGGGCGCTCATCCGGCCCATCAGGTCGATCAGCGCGACCGCGCGCTCCTCGGCGTTCCTGGGCAGGTTCGGCGGCGGGCCGGCCTTCTTTTCCGGCTGCGGGAAACGGACGTCAACCTTGTCCATGGCTGCCCTCCTGTGCGCGCAGAAGCTCGCGGTAAACCTGATCGGCGATGCCCAGGCCGCCGCGCCCGGTGATTTGTTTGCCGTATTGCTCGTTCAGCATCGACCTGAACATCTCCTCGCCCTGGCCGCCGCCGAAGGTGTCGTCCACCGGGACGCTGTCGAGCATGTGGCCCAGCATCTGGTTCACGAACATGGTCTCGAACTCGTTGGCGGACTTGCGGATCTTGGCGCGCGTGGCGGGATCGACCTTGCTCTCGTCCACGTCCGGCCGGGCTTCCGTCCGCGAGTGGCCCGCCTGATGCTGCAGGGCGCGTTCCGCCAGCGCCGGAATACGCGGAGCCGGAAGGCTGGGGAGGGAAAGGGCCGTGTCCATCAGATCACCTCGATATCGGCTTGCAGGGCGCCGGCGGCCTTGATCGATTGCAGGATCGAGATCATGTCGCGCGGACCCACGCCAAGCGCATTCAAGGATTGTACCAACTCCTGGAGCGTCACCCCGGACTGCATCACGGCAAGGCGGTTGTTGGACTGCTCGTCCACTTGGATGTCGGTGCGCGGCACCACGGCGGTCTCGCCCTGGCTGAAGGGGCCGGGCTGGCTGACCTGCGGGGTCTCGGTGACGCGGATGGTCAGATTGCCCTGAGCGATGGCGACGGTGGAAATCCGCACGTTCTCGCCCATCACGATCACGCCGGACTTCTCGTCCACCACCACGCGGGCGACCTGATCGGGGGTGACGCGCAGCTGCTCGATTTCGGTGATCAGGCCGACGATGTCGCCGCGCCGCACCTCCGGCACGGTCAGCAGGACCGACGACGGGTCGGTGGCCTGCGCCATGTTGCCGCGCAGCTGTGTGTTGATGGCGACCGCAACGCGCTGGGCGGTGGTGAAGTCGGGGTTGCGCAGCGACAGGCGCAGCACCGGCATTTCGGCCAGCGCGAATTGGATCTCGCGCTCCACGATGGCGCCCGAAGCGATCCGGCCGGAGGTCGGCACGCCGCGCGTGACGCTGGCCCCCTGGCCCTGGGCGGAGAAGCCGGACACGGCGATCGGCCCCTGGCCGACCGCGTAGACCTCGCCGTCGGCGCCCAGCAGCGGCGTGACCAGCAGCGTCCCGCCCAGCAGGCTCTTGGAATCGCCCATGGCCGACACGGTTATGTCGATGCGCGTGCCCTGGGCGGCGTAGGGCGGTAGCGTCGCCGTCACCATCACCGCCGCCACGTTCTTGGTGCGCAGGTTGGTGCCGCGGGTGTTGACGCCCATCCGTTCCAGCATGCCGACGAGGCTCTGCTCGGTGAAGGGGGAGTTGTTGAGGCTGTCGCCCGTGCCGTTCAGGCCGACCACGAGGCCGTAGCCGATCAGCATGTTGTCGCGCACGCCCTCCACATCAACGACGTCCTTGATCCGGGCCGACGAGGCTTCGGCCGCAAGAGGCAACGCCAGCAGGGCCGCGAACAGGGCCGCGGCGACAGCGTTCAGGGCGGTGCGGATCGGCAGGAAGGCGGTGGTCTTGGTCGGCATGACGGGAACACTCCTCAACGAACGCCGAAGCATATACAAAAGCCATGCCATGGCGCGGATCGGGTGAATTCGCCGGTTCCCGTCCTGTTGTCCGGAAAATCGCACCGCCAGGACCCGTTCTCTGTCACAGGGAAGCGGCAATTTTTGCCCAATTGCGGCAAGCCTTGACCAGATGTTAAGGTTGTTCCATCTACAGTACGAGCATTACCGAAACCGGTTGCACGGAACATGAAAGTCGAAGGCCCCGGAAATCTTCGCGGCAGCTCCTCGGTCCGGCGTACCGGCAAGACCGATGGTGCGTCCGGCGGGACGTTCGCCAAGCAGCTCGTCGGCGAGACGAGCAGCACGGCCGGCGTCCACGCGGCTGCGCCGCTGGCCGGCATCGCCAGTGTCCTGGCGTTGCAGGAGGTCGACGACGCGACGGCTCGTGCCTCGCGCGGCAAGATGCGCGCCGAGGAGATGCTCGACAAGCTGGAGGAGATCCAGCACGGCCTGCTGTCCGGCACCTTGCCGGCGCAGAAGCTGATGGATCTCGCCAAGGTGATCCAGTCGCGCCGCGTCCATGTGGACGATCCGCAGCTGGCCGATATTCTCGACCAGATCGACCTGCGTGCCCAGGTCGAGCTGGCGAAGCTCACCTCTTGACCGGCCTCCGGTCCAGGCCGTTCGGCCGGGCTCGGTCCGGCGTTATAAAACTTCGCTTCTCCAAGGGCTTGTTCCGGTGCCGCGGGGCCAACCGCAGGGTTGCGGTTGGCGAAGCGCCTACCTATACTCCGCGCCGCCCGGATCACCCTTTTGCGTTGGATGCTCTCGGATGACGTCGCCGCTCCTGCCTAAGAACTACACGCCCTCGGAAGACGAGGAGTTCATGAACCCCGCCATGCGGGAGTATTTCCGCCAGAAGCTGCTGCGCTGGCGCGCCGAGCTGCTGGCGGAGTCCAACGAGACGCTGAACAGCCTCCAGGAAGGCGGCATTCAGGAACCGGACATCGCCGACCGCGCGTCGGCCGAGACCGACCGGGCCCTGGAGCTGCGCACCCGCGACCGAGAGCGCAAGCTGATCTCCAAGATCGACGCGGCTCTGGAGCGGATCCAGGACGGCAGCTACGGCTATTGCGAGGAGACGGGCGAGCCCATTTCCGTCCGCCGTCTCGACGCCCGTCCCATCGCGACGCTGAGCCTGGAAGCCCAGGAACGGCACGAGCGCATGGAACGCACCCAGCGCGACGACTGACGCGCCGGCACGGTCCGCACGAATCGAAAAGGCCTCCCACCGATCCAGGCGGGGGGCCTTTTCGATTCGGAGATGTGGCCGCCGTGAGTCCTCGCCACGATGCCCCGCGTCAGGCCATTCACAATTGACCGTTCGATCGAAACCGCTGACAAGCATGAAAAAGCCCGCCTTGCGGGCGGGCTTATGACGCAGGATTGTGGGCCGGGTGTGTTAGCCGAACACCCACCCGGCAATGCCCTCGAAACGATAGCTCGGCAACGAGTCGAGGACGAAGTCACGCTCAACCTCGCTCGTCGTGAAGAAATGCCGGCTCGTCGCCTCGTTATAGAAGCGGTACAACTCCTGCGCGCCATCAACCGCGTTGTTTGTGTATCCGTACATACCGATGCCTTCAAACTTGAAGTCCGGCAAGTTGCTAATTAAATAGTCGCGCTCGTTTTCGTCGAATGTAAAGAAGTGGGATTGCGATACCGTGTTGTAGAACCGGTACATGGGCTTTGCATCGGCAACATCGGCGCTAATGGGGACTTGGAAGCGTGCGCCTTCATAATTGAAGGTGGGCAGGTTTTGCCGAATGAAGTCCACTTCTGCCAAGTTGTTGGTATAGAAGTGCGTTAGCGTTTGCGTGTTGTAGAATCGGTAAACGTTCGTCTGTTGCGATTCCGGAACGGTGGTTGTCGAGGTCGGGAAGTCGGACGTGTCGGAAAAAGTGATGGCGGAATAACTATAGACCCGATCAGTCCCGTCCGGGCTTCCGGGGCGCGTGTCGGCGATGCTCCAGTACCCCGACGTATAGTTCCGCGATGAATGGTATTCGATCTCGGGAACCCACGTGATCGAATAGGCGCTTTGCGGGCCGCTGTACTGAAGGACGACAGCGTTCGAGATACGGTCGTTTCCAGCTCCACCGGTGACATAGGTGCCGTAGAGGGTGTCATCCCCGGCGCCACCGATCACATAGTCACCGGTTCCGCCGAAAATGTAGTCCATGCCGTCGCCACCGAACAGCACGTCTAACTCAAAATTGGTACCTGAAATGCTGTCGTTGCCGGCCAGGCCATAGACGATGCTTGTCCCTCTTCCACCGATGGTCAGGGTATCGCTGTTCTCGGTTCCGTAGATTCTCGGCTGCGGCATTTCGGTCTCCGTTCCATCTCTCATCCGGCGATTCGTTGATCGCGATTGCTACCAAAGAGAGCGTAGCAGAAACCAAGCGACTCTTGAACACGTTGGCGGGACAAGCCTGATGTTTAAGCAAGTGGGGATCGCAAATGCTCCAGGGCATCGGCGCGTCCAACTGGGCAGGGAAGGGCGCGGCGGAAGATGCCGGGCGGCAGAAACTGCCCGTCCGGAAACGACGAAAGGGGGAAGGGAGCCATGCTCCCTTCCCCTTCTCCGTTCGACCGTTCCGTGATGGCTGTCCTTAGAAGGGCATCCTGAACAATAGGCGAGAAAGCTATAGAAAAACCAATAGCTTATAAAAATCGTGTTGCTTCTGTGTTGCGTGCGGCGCGGTTACCCGAAAAGCCGCTTCTCCATGTCGGCGACGGCCTTGTGGTGATCCTCGGACGGGAACAGCTTGCCGTAGCGCTCCATCGTCATCCGGTAGTCCTTGTGGCCGGCGAAGGTCATGACGGCCTTGATGCTGAAGCCTTGGTCGATCCACGCTGAGACGGCAAAGTGACGCAGGTCGTGCCACCGCATCGTGATCCCGAGCTTGCCGCATAGGGGCTTGAACCAGAGGCGGTGCACGTCGGTCTGTGTCCGGACGCCCCCTTTGCGGTTGGGAAACACCAAGCCCAGTTCGGACGTCGGGCACTTGAGCTTCCAGGCCTTCAGGGTGTTGGTGACCATCGGCCCTATCGGGATGTCGCGGGTTCCGGCCTCGCTCTTGGGATCGCCGATCTTGTTGAAGATGTCGGCCCGTTCCCTCACGCGGATGATGCCCTTCGTCAGATCCACGTTCTCCCACCGCAAGCCGCGCTGCTCGGACGCGCGTAGGCCGGCGAGAGCCGCCACCACGAGATAGGGGCGGAAGTCATCGTCGGCGGCGCCGAGGAGCTTCTTCACGTTGTCCCGGAGTTGTTGGGCCGCCTCAAGCGAGATGGCGCTGCTGGACCGGCTCTGACGGCGCACGACGACGCCTTCGACCGGGTCGGTGAAGATGAGGTCGTTCGCCCTGGCGTGCTTGAGCATGAAGCCCAACGTGGCGATGATCCGCTTCGTCATCGCGACCGAGCGGCCGGAGGACAGCAGGCGATCCCGGAAGTCGGCGACCGTCTTCGTTCGGAGACTCGCCAGCTTCACCGCCCCGAGTCCGACCTTGAGGTCAAGGATGTGCCGGCGGATGCAGCTCTCGTAGACCACGTACGTGGCCGGCTCCATCGTCTGCCCGGTGTCGCGCCGCACCTTCAGGTGTTCAAGGTATTGGCGGCATGCCTCCTCGACGGAAACCGAGTCGGCGGCATGCATGTAGATGCCTGCTGCAATCTCGGCCCGGACCTTGGTTTCGTAGTCGGTGGCCTCCTTCTTCGTCTTGAACTGCCGTGACCGGCGTTTGCCGGACTGATCCTTGTAGTCCACCTGCCAGACTGCCTTGCCGCTGGGCAGGGTGCGTTTTCGGACTGATGCCATGCCGTGTCCTCTCGACATGAATGACGCTTGCGCGGAATGGATCGGAATTTATGATACCTGCGCAACGCGGTGCAAGTTTAAACTTGCACCGCGTTGCGCAGGTATGTAGCGTGCTCATCAGAAAGGGTTAGTCATGACGGAATTTGCAGGGAAGCGGCTATTCACAGACGAGGAGGTGATGCACGCCTGTGACATCAGCATGGATAGCTTGCGGAAGCTAATCACCTGGAAGGCAGCAGTGCCAGCACAAGCTGGCGGCGGTAGATCCCGCGTCCGACTCTGGAAGTCCTCGCAGATCGCCAGAATTTGCGTTGCATCTCGGATCGCCAATTCTGGCTTTAGCTTGCGCATGGCGCATACTATGGCTTATGCCCTGCCTTTGGATGATATGTTGTCGCTCTATGACCTGGATTTGCTCGACAAAATTTCCGAAAGTGCTGAAGAGCGAAATAAATTCATTGGAATAGATTTTTTCTCTCCGGAAGAACTGTTGATATTTCCTCATGAAAGCCGAATTGGTCATGTTCTTATAGTTAATAACAAGTATGTTTATACGGATGCGCTTGGCAGTATTGCTACCATGTGGGGTGTTATTGATTGGGAGGCAAATCGGCTCGTGGTGCGCAAGCGCCTTGAGCAGTTCTATTGGGGAAAGGTAGCTAACAACCTAGATGCTCACCCTCGCCGAACTGGGGTAGATGATATTGATCCTTCTTCTCTTCTGGTTACTGTTCTGGGAGAGAGTGGTGCTGATGAGGAAGGAAAGGCATACTGGGCTAAATTGTGGGATGGGCCAGATTTGGTTCCTTACGCGATATACGGTGTGAATAACTATGGATTTTCTACGCTTGTAATAAATTTGTACATTGGTTTGCAGGTGATGCTTCGGCGTCTTCTTGGGCTGCCATACAGGATCGCCGAATGTCAGACGGAGTTTGAAGAAGCCGAGCAGTCTGATATGGGTGTTGAACCGGATTATAGTATTTAGAAAGGAGAGCGCATGAAGTTGAACGCGGTGATTGGCGGTGAGGCAACCCAGCTTCTCTGCCTTGCGGTTGCGAAGGCAACTATTCAGAAATCTGAGCTTCCCGGTGGGTGCACGCTTGCTGTTCAAATCGGCGACAGCCTTGCTGATAAGCTTTCTGAGGAATTGGCTTCAATGCTTGCGGACGTAATGCCCGCTGCTGTGGTGAAGACCATCGGCCAAGATGTCCTGTACGGTGCCGATGCTGTGGGAGCCTTTACAGGTCTCAACCCACGGCAGGTCTACCACCTTGCACAGACTAACAAGATTCCTGTTTTTCGGATGGGAACGCTAATCTGCGCTCGAAAGTCCACCCTGCTGCGGTGGATTGAGGAGCAGGAGGCAAAGGCTATGGGGGCTGCCGCATGATCCAGAGGCGAAGACCGATCGAGCCGGTCAGTGGGGCGCATCGTTGGCGCGAGACTGCCCCACTGCCGTGCTCTGAAATCACCGTTGGCGCGGTGATCTAGTACTCACCCAACCTCCCTGGCAGGAGTTTTCGAATGAGCGACCGCAATATGGCGGCGACGCTCCCGTGCGTCCAGAACGCAATGGGAGAACGTAAAGCCAACATGGCGACAATCCCGGTGGAGTTCCGGGCAATCGCCTCATTGCCTATCACCGTGTTGACCCATTTGCCGGTGCTGGAGGCTTCCCCCTTGGTGTCGTCCATGCCGGGGAGGGCCTGATCCATGGACATCTCCGCTCACGACTGGGCTCACGCCTTCGATCCCGACAACGCCGTGGCGAACCTGAAGGAGGGAGGCGAGTTCCGTACCCTGTACCGGCAGCGACAGGGGTTGGACCGCGCTGTCCTCGTGGACAACCGGTTGACAGACGGTATCGAGGGCGCTGTCGGCACAAAGGGTCTCAAAGCCCTCCTGGCAAGCACCACGACCGGCGGTCACCTCATTCGGGGCGGCACCTTTGCCGCCGATGTCGCCACGGCAGTGAAGAACGCACGTGCCGTGCTGACGGTCGCCCTTCTGTCGCTGGACGGCAGCGGCCGGGGCAAGGAGGTTCTGCGGGCTCGGGATATCTGCTCCGCCACGGTCCTCCTGCTGGCCGCCGAGTACGGCCTGCAAGCCTGCGCCCGCGGGTGGTTCGAGGCTAACCGGGGCAGCTTGCGCCAACTTGGCCGGCTGAACATGCCGGGGATCGGCGCCGCGCTGCTGAGCGCGCACATGAGCGGCCCGATCTTCCCTGAGGATGTCCTGCCCAACATCGCCGGCTCCCTGCTCGCGGAGGTGGCGGCATGACGAACCACACCGAAATGTGGGCGACTCCCTATGGCGTCGAGATTGCCGCGACGCTTATGGAGATCGACGGCAAGCCCGAACCGATGATTGACGGCGAAAACACGGCAATTCTGCTGGGCATCCATGATCCCGAGAAGCGGCGCGGCTTCACCGACGAACTGCGTATCCTCATGGAGACGGGCGGCTCAATGGACGCCATCGTCGCCAAGTTCGGCGGGGGCAAGCCAACGCAGATTCCCATCCTTCCGCCACTAAAGCCGGTTTACCCGACCATTCCGCATGAGCGGGATGCCGGCCACACCACCACCAACCTGAGCCTTCGCGACATCACCGACTCGTGGGTGGACGCGCTGGCCGAAGAGTCCCGGTGGTTCGACCGCGCCGATGTTTTCCTCACGATGCTCGGCTCGCAGATCGAGCACTTCGGCGCTGGCGCCCGCGACATGGTGGGCCTCAGCATGAGCGGCATCGCCACGGCGGTGCTGGAGAACCTGGGCGAGACGGAGATCCGCTGCCTGGAGGCGGCGGCCTTCTACGCGCTGACGATGCACGACCCATGGCGCGCGGCCGGCCGCGAATGGCTTCTCCCCCACCGTAAGACCTGGGTGCGCGATTGGATCAAGGATCGGCCGGTGTACCGGCGTCTCGCACGCCTGACGGGGATGGTTCACCGGGACGTGCCGTCGTGGCTGAAGGAGGTGCTGTGATGGCAGCCTGCGGCCTCGGTCTGACACCGGGAAAGCAGATCCGGAGAGCGGCATGACCGATGACGCCTCAGTCACGCCGTTCCCCGGTCGCTCCCGCAAGCCCATCCGCCGGCCCTCTCCGGTGGAGGTGATCCACGGTGCCGTGGACGAACTCTATGCCTTGGCGAACCGCATGCGCTCCGCTGACGGGGACGAGGTGCGGCGGCTTACCAACCCTGCTGGACGAGGCGCTGGACGAGCTGGGCGGGCCTTCGGGAGGGACCGCCGCATGAGCCTCTGCGCCCTTCCTCAGTCCGACCAGATCCGTCTCCAGCGGATTGCCGAACACCTGTCCACGCTCGGCCCTCGGGCTGTGTGTGAGGCGCTGGCCGAAGCCTTGGCCTATGGGGACCTCGACCGTTTGGAAGCCTACCGTATCCTGTCGCCCGGCATGCTGGCGGTGACGGGCGGAGACGCTTTTCCGCCGCGGGCGATGGTCGTCCCGCCGGCCGATCTGCACGACGACAACGACGACCAGCAGCACGGCCTCATGGATGGCCGGGAGGTGGCATGATGCGAACTTATGGCAAGGTCTACACCGCCTTCTGGACCGACCCGAAGGTTCTCGCTCTGTCGGGCGACGCGCAACGGCTGGCGCTCTATCTGCTGACCGGCCCGCACAGCAACTCCATCGGCTGCTTTCGGCTTCCCGCCGGCTACCTGATGGAGGACCTGCGCCTTGCTCCCGACCGGGCGGCGGGTGTCATCGCCGAGTTGGAGGCCGCCGGCTTCATCATCCGCGATGCGGAGACCGGATGGACGATGATCGTCAACTTCCTGCGCCATAACCCGCCGGAGAACAGCAAGGTCGGCAAGAGCATGGTGGCTCTGAT
This sequence comes from Azospirillum soli, assembly GCF_017876165.1. Taxonomy (GTDB): domain Bacteria; phylum Pseudomonadota; class Alphaproteobacteria; order Azospirillales; family Azospirillaceae; genus Azospirillum; species Azospirillum soli. The sequence continues at coordinate 108,189 of NZ_JAGINQ010000003.1, read as the reverse complement.
CGACGCCGTGCCGCGGAAAACGGCGGTGTGGGCAGGGATGGTGAGGGCTCTCCAGCCGCACGCGGGACGGTATCCGGACGGGTATGTCGTATCCCTGCTTCCAGGGACGGAAACGGTACCCGGACAGGTATCCGATACCCCGCCGGATACGGTACCCCATACGGTATCTGATACCCAGGAACGCAAGTCGGGAACCCCCGAACCCAAACCCGAACCTAACCCAAACCAATATTCCGAACCTATCGGTTCGGGCGCCGACGCGCCGCCCGCTTCGCTCGACAAGCAGGTGTTCGACCGTGGCAAAGAACTGCTGGGCAAAAGCTCGGGCGGGATGATCGTCAAGCTGCGCCGGAAGTACGACGGCGACGACGTGCGGGTGCTGAACCTGCTGGAGTTGGCGGCGACCAAGAGCAACCCGGCGGAGTACGTGGGCCGGCTGATTGCCGGGGACCGGGTTGCGACCGACGACGAGGAAATCGCCGAGATCCGACGGCGGCGTGAATCCATGGGGGTGATCCTGTGACCGACATCACCGTGATCAAGCGCGCGCTGGAAGGCCGCGCCAAGGAGGTCGCCGAGCGCCTGCTGCCCCGTGGCGTGCTGGAGGGGCGGGAGTGGTGCGTGGGCTCGATCCAGGGGGAGGCGGGCCGCTCGCTCAAGGTCTGCGTCCAGGGCGCCAAGGCGGGCACCTGGGCGGACTTCGCGGCCGGCGGGGACAGCGGCGACCTGATCGACCTGTGGTGCGCTGTGAAGGGCCAGCAGCTGCCGGAAGCCCTGGAGGACATCCGGGCGTGGCTGGGCCTGGAAGCGCCGCAGTTCGAGAAGCGGGAGAAGACCTACCGCAGGCCCCCGAAGCCGGCCTGCACCGCGCCGAAGAGCGCCGTGAAGGATTACCTGACCCGCGAGCGCAAGCTGTCCGAGCACGCCATCGCCGCGTACCGGATCGGCGAGCAGGACCGGACCATCGTGTTCCCGTCGCTGGTCGAGGGGGAACTGCGCTTTGTGAAGTTCCGGTCCATCGACGACAAGCGGCGCATGCGGGTGGAGGCCGACTGCGAGCCGGTTCTGTTCGGCTGGCAGGCCATCGACCGGAACGCCCGCGAGGTGACGATCTGCGAAGGGGAGATCGACGCGCCCAGCCTGTTCGACTACGGGTTCCCGGCCCTCTCGGTCCCCTTCGGCGGCGGCAAGGGCGAGAAGCAGCGTTGGATCGAGGCCGAGTACGAACGCCTGCTGCGCTTCGAGACGATCTACCTCGCGCTGGACAACGACGCGGAGGGAGAGGCCGCCGTTGTGGAGATCGTCGCTCGCCTTGGGCGTCACCGTTGCCGGCGCGTCACGCTGCCGTTGAAGGACGCCAACGAGTGCCTGAAGGCGGGTATTCCCACCGCGACGATCCGGGAGTGCTTCGAGGCGGCGGCCACCATGGACCCGCCCGAGTTGGTGCGCGCCGGCCAGTTCACCGACGACGTCGTGAAGCTGTTCTGGCCGACCGGAGGGCAGGAGGTCGGGTATCGGATGCCCTTCGGCAAGATCGCGTCGAAGCTGCTGTTCCGTCCGGCCGAACTCACGGTGTGGACCGGCCCGAGCGGACACGGGAAGTCGCAGCTCCTCTCGCACGCCGCGGTCGATTGGGGACACCAGGGCGCGAAGGTCTGCATCGCGTCGCTGGAGATGGTGCCGAAGCAGTTCCTGAAGCGGATGGTCAAGCAGGCCGGCAACGTGGACCGCCCGACCGAGCCGTTCATCCGGGCGATCATGCAGTGGATGGACGGCTGGCTGTGGTGCTTCAACCTCGTCGGCAAGGTCGGCGTGCAACCCCTGCTCGATGTGTTCGAGTACGCCCGCTGCCGCTACGGGTGCGACACGTTCATCATCGACAGCCTCATGCGCCTGGGCATCGGCTCGGAGGACTACCAGGGGCAGGAACAGGCCGTCTTCACGCTAGTCAACTGGGCCGTCGAGAAGGACGTGCACATCCACCTCGTCGCGCACTCCCGCAAGGCGGACAAGAGGGCGGGTGGTGGCGCTCCGGAGACGGAGGACATCAAGGGCGCGTCGGAGATCGGCTCCAACGCCTTCAACATCCTGGGCGTCTGGCGCGACCGGGAGGTGGAGGAGAAGATCAAGGCCCTGACCGAGAAGGCGGACCGAGGCGATCAGGCAGCCGGCGGCGCACTGGCTCAGCTGGCGAACGAGCCGACCGTGATCCTGAACGTCGCCAAGCAGCGCAACGGCGATTGGGAAGGAAAGTGCGGCCTGTGGTTCAACAGCGGCTCGTACCAGTACCGGGGATCGCAGGATAGCCGGTGGGGCATCAAATACGTGTCGTTGGACGATGGGGTGGAGGAGGCAGCGTGACCAACGGCGTCACCACTCAGGCGCAGTACGAGACGTGATGGCGATCAATTGGTTGCCCATCACAACCCACAGGCCGTAGGATTGGGGTTAAAGCTAAAAACCGCGGGGTGCTTCGATGGCTGATTATCTAAAAATTGCATTGGAGGTGGCAAAAATTGTATCGCCGCTTTCGGCAGGTATTATCGGCGGCATGGCAAGTGCCGGAACGTCCGTGGCTGCCGCCTCGGATAAAGGGATGGAAGACTTAAAGGTCGAAGTTGAAAAACAAATGTTGCGGATGAAGTTTGAGGAGCACCAAGCAAAGGTTACGCAAGAAATTGCCATCGCTGTTCGCATAGAGAATGCTGAAGAGGTGGAGATTGAGGAGTTTTATGACAGCTCGGGGAAAGGTAATATTGGGCTTAATGTCGACAAGACTGCTGGTTCAGGCAGTTTTGGTCTCGGGGGAGAGGGGCGTTTTGTAACTAAGCGCATTGTTCGATTTAAGGGAAAGGGTGACGGGACAACGTTAGTCTCGGGGTCGACAGCCGTAGCTGAATTGCAAGCAGATCGGTAAGGACGTACATCGTTGATGCTATCGCCCTATCGGATGCTGCGCGGCCGCTCTTTCTGGGGCGGCCGTTGTCGTTTGGTGGGCAAGCCCTACCATCTATCCATGCGCACAAAGCTCGCGATCATCTTCGCCATCAGCCTGCTCGTTGCAGGTTGCAGCGGCTTCCAGGCTGGTTCGGCAGCCAACGCTGATCCGGACCTCAGCATCACGTCCTACAAGAGCGGATATGGTGTGCGGACGCATGCCCCGCAGAGCGCCGGGGACGCCATGATGGATTGGGGGCTGTAGCGCTGCCCTGATTGGCTCTCAGGTGGGGCAGTAGCGGGCTACCCCGTTCGGACGCGTTACGGGCCACGGGACGGGCAGGGCGCGCTATTTCGTCGGCTCGAATTCCCCGCCTGATAGCTTGATCTGTCAGGTCGATGGCGCTATTGCGCCCTTCGGAGTTGGGCGTCTCAGGCTGAAAGAAGCGCCCTTCGCAGCGCCCAGACAGCAATGCAAATCAAGCTCGATGTAAATTCAGAGAACATCCTTTCTGCTGAAGAGACGCGGTCTCTCGCGGCGTCCATCAAATCGTTGCAGGACCGTGTCCGCATAGCCGAGGAAGAGGTTGCAAGGCTGGGCGCTGCTCTCAGCCGTCAGACCGATAGGGCCGACAAGGCTGAAGCAGAGTTAGCCGGCATCCGGGCCGCAGTGAAGAAAGCGATCATGGATTTGGACATTAGCGAATAGCGTCCTTAACGCCCGATCACCTCACCCGCTGCGCCAGCCGCAGCAGCTGCTTGCGCCGTTCGGGCAGCAGCCAGTCCCACGACGCGCACAGCAACACCGAGCGCGGATCGCCGACGCCTTCGGCTTCCCAGCTGCGCACCGTCCGCGCGCTGACGCAGTGCAGGGCCGCCGCCTGATCCTGGGTCATCCGGTGGCGCTCGCGCCACGCCCGGAACTCGTCTCCGGACATCGCCAAAACCGGAAGTGAGCGCACACCCCGTGCGCCAACTTCCGGTTCGCACTTTCTGGACCCGTTGCTACGCCTGGGCGGATTGCAAGTCTCTTGACACGCTTTCCGGCGCGTGCCCAGCCTCGCGCGCGAACTTCCCACATCAGCCTCACCACGCAACGTCTCTCGGGTCCGCCCGAGCGTCGCCGCTCCCGCTCGGCCGCAGCCCGGCGCCGTTCGCCAGCGTAACCGCTTACGGCATGGCCTTCCACGCATTGTTGCGCTATGGTGGACAAAAGCCACGATGCAGCAAGGATTGTCGCGGGGTTCGCCATGCCGCAGCTCAAGACCGCCACGCACGAGCGTTTCGCCCAGGCCATCGCCCGAGGCGTAAACCAGACCAACGCCGCGAAGGAGGCCGGCTATCCCGAGGCGTCGGCGCACGTCCGGGCGTCGGAGCTGATGAAGCGGCCGGACGTGAAGGCCCGTGTCGCCGAACTGAAGGCCAAGGCCGAAACCCTTGCGGTCAAGCGCGTGGCGCTGTCCCGCGAGGAGGTGCTGAACCGTTTGCTGGACGTCGCCGACAAGGCCATGAGCACCGGCAACCTGAACGCCGCCAACCGCGCGTGGGAGCTGATCGGCAAGGAGATGGGCATGTTCGTGGATCGTAAGATGGAGCTGAAGAGCCCTCTCGACGCCCTGAACGCGCAGCAGCTGAAGGCGCTTACGGACTGGCTGAACGGCGCGCGGGCCGCTCCGAACGGCTCTCCTCCAGCCGCTGACGGGGCCGCTGAGCCGCCGGTCACGCACTGACGCCGATGGGGCAGCGTTCCTGCGAACGGACGGGAGTCAGGGCGGAAGACGGTTAACCGGGCGCGCCGGCATACCAGATGTGGTGTAGGAATATCTATAACCTCGCGGCGCCTGCTAAGTCGTTGATATCGCTGAGTTCGAAAGCGGCATATGGGCTATTATGGTAAGCGCCTCTTGACTGCAGTCCTTCGCCAGTCCTAACCGGGTCGGTCGTCCTCCAGGTCGGCGCCGGGCGGCCGGATCGGGGCAGGGCCGGAACACCCCCCCTGGGGTGGCCCCCCGCCGGGGTGGTGGAGCGAGGGCGGGGGCCGACCCTGAAAAATTCCGGACACGGGTTCCTAACGCCTTCCTGATCGGAGACCAAACCCCATGCCGCGAGGCGACAACTTCCGCAAGCGCCCGGCCGATCCCGTGCCGGTGATCGCCGACCTGCCCCCGGAACTGCGCGACCTCTCCCCCGAGGCGCTGGAGGGCCTGAAGGCCGAAGCGGCGCAGCTGCTTTCGGAGCGGGCGCTGGAGCAGTACCAGCCCTACACCAAGCAGCAGGCCTTCCACGCGGCGGGCAAGAGCTTCCGCGAGCGCCTGCTGATGGCCGGCAACCAGCTGGGCAAGACCTGGAGCGCCGGCGCCGAGTGCGCGATGCACCTGACGGGCGAATACCCCGACTGCTGGCCCGGCCGGCGCTTCGAGAAGCCGATTGCCATGTGGGCGGGCGGCGTGACGGCGGAGGCGCTGCGCGACACCGTGCAGCGCGTCCTCATGGGCCGCAAGGACCACTACGGCACCGGCATGATCCCGAAGCGGGCCATCTTGGACCACACCTCGGCGCGCGGCATCGCCGACGCCCTGGACACCGTGACGGTCCGCCACAAGTCGGGCGGCAAGTCGCTGCTGGCCTTCAAGAGCTACGAAAAGGGCCGCGAGAAGTGGCAGGGCGAAACCCTCGACCTCGTGTGGTTCGATGAGGAACCGCCGGCCGACATCTACACCGAGGGCTTGGCGCGCACCAACGCGACAGGCGGTTTCGTCATGCTGACCTTCACGCCGCTGCTGGGCATGTCGGAGGTGGTGCGGCTGTTCTACCCGCGCCCGACCACGCCTGACCGCCACGTCACCAGCATGACGATCTACGACGTGGAGCACTACACCGACGAGCAGCGCGCGACGATCATCGCCAGCTACCCGGCGCACGAGCGGGACGCCCGCGCCAAGGGGATTCCGGTGCTGGGCTCGGGCCGGGTGTTCCCGCTGCCGGAAACCGCGATCACGGTGGAGCCGTTCGCCATCCCGTCGCACTGGCCGCAGATCGGCGGCATCGACTTCGGGTGGGACCACCCCACCGCCGCCGTGAAGCTTGCCTGGGACCGGGACACCGACGTGGTCTACGTCACCGCCACCCACCGGCAGAGCGAGGCCACACCGGTGCAGATCGCGCCGACGCTGAAGGCCTGGGGCCCGGAGCTGCCGTGGGCGTGGCCGCACGACGGCCTGCAGCACGACAAGGGCTCGGGCGACACGCTGGCGGCCATGTATCGCAAGCAGGGCCTGAAGATGCTGACGGAGCGCGCGACCTTCGAGGACGGCGGCTCCGGCGTCGAGGCCGGCGTGACGGAAATGCTCAACCGCATGCAGATGGGGCAGCTCAAGGTGTTCTCGCACCTGGGCGATTGGTTCGAGGAATTCCGGACCTACCACCGCAAGGACGGGAAAATCGTCAAGAAGGAGGACGACCTGATGGCCGCGACCCGCTACGCGCTGATGTGCCTGCGCTACGCGAAGACGCTGATCCGCAACAACAAGCCGCTGCGGCGCAATCTTCCGGGGATTGTGTAACCCCCTTTTTTCTGCGCCGTTCGATATGTTATAACGTTACGGGGTGTTGGGGTGCGTCGCCTGCGCGGCGCTGGGTCCGCCAGCCTCGGTACCCCCGTGAACACGCGAACGTCGGGAGACGCCCGCATGACCCCTTTCAGCCCCTCGGGCGATTCGGTTGACCTTGCCGTCAGCACCTCTTCCGCCCGCGTCGCCCTTCCCGCAGCGGCGCCGGACAGCGTCCGCATCACCAACCCATCCAGCCTAACGGTCAACGTCCGCTTCGGAACGGGCGCCGTGTCGGCGGCCACCTCCACTGGGATGGACCTGCTGCCGGGCGCGGTGGAGGTGTTCCGTGTCCCGATCGGCGCGACGCATATTGCCGGCATCACGGCGGCGGGCTCCGCCACGTTGCGCATCACGCCGGGGCAGGGGGCCTGACATGCTGCGCGCCACTTCAACCCCCGGCGCTGTCCGCGCGCTCGGCCAGCAGCACGCCCCGGCCGGCAAGACTGACGCGGACACCGATGAAACTACGCTGTTCAACCTGCTGATCCCCGCCGGGACGATAGGGCCGAACGACTCCTTGCGCGTGTCGCTCGCGGCGTCGGTGCCCGGCAACACGGTGGTCAAGACGCTCCGCTGGCGTATCGGCGGGGTGCAGGTTGCGACCTACAGCGCATCAGCGGGGACACTGTTTGGCGCGCGTCTTTCCTGGGTGGTCGCCAACCGCAACAGTGTGTCGGTGCAGCTCGCCGAACCGTCTGTCAGCTTCTCTGGACTCGGCGCACCAAATGGCGCCGCAGGCCACACCATCACCGCCGTCGATTTCTCGCAGGACCAGACACTCACCGTCACGGGACAGCATGGCACGGCGGGCACCGGCAGCAACGTCATCACGCTGGAAAGCGTGCTGGTCGAACACATCAGGGGGGTGTGACCGTGATCGAAATCCCAGTGGTCACTGTAGGCGGCATTCAGCACCCCGCCGAGCCGATTCCCTCTACCGCCCTTGCCGTGGTCTGCGACGGCGCCTTCTATCAATGCGCCGAGACGCCTGATGAGGCCGCCATGTTGTGCCCGCCGCCTTCGCCGGCCGGGGATTCCCCTGTGGAGAACGGCGATGGCTGATCGCAAGCCGATGGCCGACGACGAGTTCCAGGGCGTCGTCTCCGCCGCGCTCGGCGACGCGGTGGAGTTCGTGGATTCCACCTTGGCGACAGAGCGTGCGCAGGCGCTGGAGTACTACCTGGGCAAGCCCTTCGGCGACGAGGTGGACGGGCGCTCGAAGGTCGTCGTGACCACGGTGCGCGACACCATCGAATCCATGCTGCCGAGCCTGCTGCGCATCTTCTGCTCGTCGGAGCGGGTGGTGGAGTTCGCCCCGCACGGGTCGGAGGATGTCGAGGCCGCCGAGCAGGCCACCGACTACGTGAACTGGATTTTCCACACCGACAACCCCGGCTTCTCGATCCTTTTGACCTGGCTGAAGGACGGCCTGCTGGCGAAGACCGGCGTCGTCAAGTTCTGGTGGGAGGAGAAGGAGGAGGCCTCCACCTCCCAGTACACCGGCCTGGACGACGAGGCCTATTTCCTCGTCGCGTCGGAGGCCGGCGCCGAGGTCGTCAAGCACGAGGTCTATCCAGCGCCGGGGGCACAGCCGGGTCAGGACGGCGCGGCGCCCCAGTTGCACGATGTCGAGGTGACGCGCCGAACGAAGAAGGGGCGCGTGGTCATCGCGGCCATGCCGCCGGAAGAGTTCATCATTGACCGTGCCGCCCGCGATTTGGAGGGCGCAACGCTCGTCGGGCACCGGCGCGAGGTGACGATCAGCGACCTTGTCGCGATGGGCTACGATCCGGACGAACTGGAGGGGCTGGGCGGCACCGGCTCGGACGCCGGCCTGTCGGGCAGCGAAGAGGCGCAGGTGCGCCGTCCGAACAGCGAGGACGCCGGGGAGGCGTCCGCCGACCCGTCCCAGCGCAAGGTGACCTACACCGAGGCGTACCTGCGGGTGGACCGCGACGGCGACGGCATCGCCGAGTTGCGCATGGTCTGCACCGCCGGCCCTTCGCACACGCTGCTGAAGGACGAGCCGGCCGACCATGTGCCGTTCGCCGACTGGTGCCCGGTGCCGCTGTCGCACGCCTTCTTCGGCCTGTCCATCGCCGACCTGACGATGGACCTGCAGCGCATCAACTCCGTCATCATGCGCCAGACGCTGGACAATCTCGTGCTGTCCAACAACCCGCGCGTCGCCGTCGTCGAGGACGACGTGAACATGGACGACGTGCTGAACAACGAGTTGGGCGCCGTGATCCGCACGCGGCAGCCGGGCGCCTATCAGGCCGTCGGCGTGCCGTTCGTCGCCGGACAGTCCCTGCCGGTCCTGGAGTACCTGAACAGCGTCAAGGAGGACCGCACCGGCCTGTCGCGCGCGTCGATGGGACTGGACCCGGATTCTCTCCAGTCCACCACGCGCGCCGCCGTGGCCGCCACGATCAGCGCGTCGCAGGGCAAGACCGAGATGCTGGCCCGCGTCTTCGCCGAGACCGGCCTGAAGAAGCTGTTCCGGGGCGTGCTGCGGCTGATCTGCCGGCACCAGGACCGCGAGCGGGTCATCCGCCTGCGCGGCAAGTGGGTGGCGGTCGATCCGCGCGCCTGGAACGCCGAAATGGACGTGACGGTGAGCGTCGGGCTTGGCCGGGGCTCGGACGCGGAGCGGCTGCAGGCCCTCATGCAGATCAAGGCCACGCAGGAAGGCATCATCGCGAAGTACGGGCCGAACAACCCTCTGGTGACGGTCGCGCAGTACCGCGCCACCCTGGCCGCGATCCTGGAGATTGCCGGCTTCAAGGACGCCGGCCGCTTCTTCCTCGATCCCGCCCAGCAGCCCGAGCAGCCGCCGCAACCGCCGGCGCCCGATCCGAAGCTTCTGGAGGCGCAGGCCCGGCTCCAGATCGAGCAGCAAAAGGCACAGGCGGACTTGGAACTGCAGCGCATGCGCCTGGAGGCGGAAAACGCCCTGAAGCGCGAGGCGATGCTGCTGGAGCACCAGCGGAAGATGGACCAGATGCGCGCCGAGCTGGAGTTGCGTGAGCGCCAAATGGTCGCGGAGGCGGCGCTTGTCCAGCGGGCCGCCGCCGTGGGTGAGGGCAAGCCGGGAATGATGGACCGGGTGGAGATGGGTGGGGAGATGGGCTGATGGGACTGCTTGACCAGACGATTGATTACGCCGTTCCGCGCAGTGGGGACTCGTCCACACAGGCCGACGGGACGCCGGCGCGGACCTACCAGCCCTTCACGGGCGATCCGTACCGCTATGGGTTCGGCGGGGAACACCAGTTCTTCGCCAACAATGGCCTTGGCGCCATCGCTCCGCAGCGGGCTGCGGCACCGGCGGCCGATCCCCTGGCCGACCTGTACAACGTTCTGCGGCAGGCGTATCGGGGTTACATCGACAACGGCAGCGGCGGGGCCGGACTTGGCTTGGCGGACCCGACCGCGAGCAGCTTCGGCGGCTTCGCGAACGCCACGCTCGGCGGCCTTGCTTCCACGTTCGGCGGGCCGCTGGGGTTGGTGGGCATCGGCCTGGGCATCGCCAACAACAGCCCGTCCTTGGGTTTGGCGTCGAACATCAACGGCCTGTTCGGTCTGAACGGGCTGCTTGATGGCGTCTTCGGCGGCGGTGACGGCGGCAGCGGCGGGTTCGGCGGAACGCATGGCGACGCGGGAATCGGCGATGCCGGGATCGGCGGCGGATCGGATTTCGGCTGATGGCGTACGATCCGATCAGTCGGGGTGAGCGGGCCGCGAAGCTGCTGGAGGACGATCTGCTTGCGGACGCCTTCCAGGCCATCGAGGAACGGGCGCTGGGCGAGTTCCGCACCAGCAAGCCCGAGGAGAAGGAGCGGCGCGAGGCGGCCTACACCAAGCTTCGCCTGCTGGAAGAGTTCAAGGCCGAGTTGCGCCGCGTGATCACCGGCGGGAAGATGGTTGTTGCGCAAAAATCGCGCGCCACTTGACGTTTTCGCGGTATTGTTGCTATATCGACAACAGTAAGGCCGTCGTGAGACGCCCCTTGCCCTTTGATGGAGCTTTCCATGGAACCCGACCAGAGCGGCGTTGCCGACGACATCGCGAGCCTCGCCGGCTCGCTGCTGGTCGAACCGGCCGGCGCTGAAACCGGTACTGAGCCGGAAGGCCAGACGACCGCCGCCACCGAACCCCCGGAGAGGAAGGACGACGCCCCCGCCGGGGACGCGGAGGGTGGCGACGCCGACGGCGAGACCACCGGGGCCTTGAACGAGGATGACGGCGCGGCCAAGCCCGTCGAGGAGCAAAAGCCTCCCGCCGCCACCGTCCGCGTGAAGAAGCCCGACGGCACCGAGGCCGATGTTCCGGTGGAGGAGGTCGCCCGCGCCTACCTCCTGCACCAGCAGGCCGACCAGCAGCTTGCCGCGATCCGCGAGCAGCGCGCGCAGGAGATGCAGGCGTTCCAGCTGGCGCAGCAGGTGCTCGCCCAGCAGGTTCCTCCGGCCCCCGATCTGGCTTTGGCCTTCTCCGACCCCGTCGCCTACACGCAGCAGCGCGCCGCGCACGAGGCCGGCGTGCAGCGCCTCCAGGCGCTGATGGGTCACCAGGAACAGCTTCACCAGCAGGCGTTCGCGGAGCAGCGCGCGGCGGCCGAACAGCACCTCGCGCGCGAGCGTGACGCGCTGGTCCAGCGCATCCCGGAATGGAAGGACCCCGCCGTCGCCAAGGCGGAGCGCGGCCGGATCATCGGCTACGGCCGCAAGCTCGGCTTCTCCGACGAGGAATTGGGCTCCGTCGCCGACAGCCGCGCCGTGTCGGTCCTGCGCAAGGCCATGCTGTACGACGAACTCCAGGCCAAGCGTCCGGAGATCGAGGCCAAGGCCCCGCCGGTCCAGAAGGTGATGCCGCCCGGCCCGGCGCCGGCCCGCAACGCCAAGGCGACCGAGGCGCAACGCCTCAAGAACCGTCTCACCCAAACCGGCGCCATCGAGGACGCCGCCGCTCTCCTCGTTCTGGAGTCCTAAGCCATGGCCGTTCCGACCAACACTTCGCAGGCCCACAACGTCAAGACGCTGAAGGAGGACATCTCCGACACCGTCGACAAGGTCTCCCCGACCGAGACGCCGTTCTATTCGGCCGTCGGCAAGGGCACGGCCAAGCAGATTTATCACGAGTGGACTCAGGTCGAACTCGACGCCGCCAGCGACTCCAACGAGGTCGTGGACGGCGCCGACCCGGACACCGACGCCGCCAACAACGGCGTGCGCCTCGCCAACTACACGCAGCTGTCCGACAAGGTGGCACAGGTCTCCTCGTCCACGGAGGCGTCGGAGGGCGTGGGCGACATCCACACCATCGCCCAGCAGGTCATCCTCAAGGGGCAGGCGCTGAAGCGCGACATGGAGAAGCAGATGCTCTCCAACAAGGCGGCGTCGCCGGGCTCCGACAGCACGCCGCGCCGTTCGGCCTCGCTGATCAGCTTCCTGCGTACCAACGCCAGCCGGGGCACCGGCGGGGCGGCGCCGACGCTGTCGGGCACCTCCACCGGCTATCCGAACGCCGCGCCGACGGACGGCACCCAGCGCACCTTCACCGAGGCGCTGTTCAAGGCCGTGCTGCAGTCGATCTGGACCAACGGCGGCAACGCCAAGCTGGCCTTCATGGGCGCCACGCAGAAGCAGACCGCCTCGACCTTCACCGGCAACGCGACCCGCTACAAGGAGGCGGAGGACAAGAAGCTGGTGGCCGCCGTGGATGTCTACGTGTCGGATTTCGGTCAGGTCCAGTTGGTCCCGTCGCGCCACATCCGGCCGCGCGACGTGGTGATCGTCGACCCCAAGATGGTGTCGGTCGATTTCCTCCAGAAGATGAACCAGAAGCCGCTCGCCAAGACCGGCCACAGCGAGAAGCGCATGGTTGCGGTGGAGTACACGCTGAAGGTCCGCAACGAGCTGGCCCACGGCCACGTCGCCGACCTGTCGTGATGACCGGGGCGCTCCTGCGGGGGCGCCCTTCCTGCTTGTGAGGGAAGAGAAGCATGACCGACCAGACCGCCAAGCCCGCCGCCCCGGTGCGCATCCGCTGCACCTCCGACCGCAAGCCCTGGACGGACACCCGTCCGCTGGAGAAGGGCGAAGTCGTGGAGGTGCCCGCCGACGTGGCGGCCATCCTGATCAAGGGCAAGTTCGCCGAGAAGGTCGCGGCGGACACGCCGCTGGGCGTCCCGGCCGCCGACGAGGAGGCGTAACCATGGGCGTGGCGACGCGGGTGCATCACGATCCGGACGGCCTGCTGATCTTCGAGCGGTCGCAGGACTGCACGCCGATCCTCGACCGCAACAAGGCCCTCCAGAACGACGGCGACGGCTACAGCCCGTCGCGCGAGCTGCGCCGCGTCGCCTCGATCCCCAACGTGCTGATCGAGAAGTGGCTGAACGAGGAGGGCATCAACCTCTTCGACCCGGACCACTGGCCGGCCATCCAGCGCAAGCTCAACAGCAGCGAATATCTGTACCTGCGCACGGCGCCGGGGCAGGTGTGATGTGGCGATCACCGACTATGCCGGGCTCCAGGCCGCCGCCGCCGACTGGCTGAACCGCTCCGACCTGACGGCGCAAATCCCGACCTTCATCGCCCTCGCGGAGAAACGGTTGAACCGCGACCTGCGCACCCGGCAGATGGAGACGCAGGCCACCCTCACGACCATTGCCGGCACCGCGACCGTTGCGCTGCCGGCCGATTACCTGGATGCGCGCGGGGTGGTGCTCCAGACGACGCCGCACGCCGTGCTGGGCTTCAAGACGCCCGCCGATCTGTCCGCGACCTACGGCGGCGCGGCGACCGGCCGGCCGGCCAACTTCGCCATCATCGGCGGCACCATCAAGTTCGGCCCGACGCCGGACGCCGCCTATACGGTGGAGATGACCTATCTCGCCAAGGTCCCGGCGCTGTCCGACACTGCCACGACGAATTGGGCACTTGATGAGTGCCCCGACCTCTATCTCTACGCCACGCTGCTGGAGGCCTCGCCCTTCCTGCGGGAGGACGAGCGCATCACCGTCTGGGGGCAACTCTACGACGCCGCCTTAGGCCGGGTGCAGACGGCCGACCAGCGCGCCCGGTGGCCGTCCGGCCCGCTCGCGATCCAGGTCAAGACGCAATGGTGACGGTGGACGCCAACGCCCCCGCTTGGGCGCACGCGCTGGTGCGCAGCGTCAACGACGAGTTGGCCCTGCTGCGTGGCATCCCGGAGCACAGCAAGACCAGGCTCCCCAAGGCCGGCGGCCAGACGCGCGTGATCCTCGTGAAAGACGAGGCGGGCGGCGCGGTGCTGGCCTTCAACGACGGGGCCGACTGGCGGCGCTGCACTGACCGCGCTGTCGTTTCGTGAGGTGACGCATGACCAGCAGCGCAACGACTCGCCTGCGCCTTGAGAAGCAGGGCACCGGCGAAAACTTGAACACCTGGGGCGACCGGCTGAACACGGCGCTCGACCTGCTGGACGAGGCGGTAGGCGGCGTCGAGCCGATCACGATCGGCGGCGTCGTGACGGTCCTGACCTCGACCAACTACGCCAGCGATCAGGCGCGCAACGCCGTGTTGGTGCTCACCGGCACGCTGACGGCGAACAGCACGGTCACGATCCCGAGCGTCGAGAAGGTGTATCTCGTCGTGGACGACACCACGCGCGCCGGATTCACGCTCACCATCAAGACCAGCGGCGGCAGCGGCTACGCGCTGCGCCCCGGTCCACAGGTCGTCTATTGCGACGGCGTGGACGTGTATCGAGGGACGCCCCGGCTCGATCAGGTGCCAGTGCCAACCTCCGCCGTGGACATGAACGGCCAGAACCTCACCAACGCCGGAACAGGCTCGTTCTCGGGCGTGGTGTCCGTCGCCACGCCGACCGCCAACGGGCACGCCGCGACCAAGCAGTATGTGGACACGCAGGCGTTCGCCGCGCTCGCTGGAAGCCTGCCCGGACAGGCGGGAAACGCGGGCAAGTACCTGACGACGGACGGCACGACGGCATCTTGGGGCGACGCTGCGGACGCCGACTTGGCGAACGTCGAAGACGACGATTTCCGCGCCAAGGTCGCGCATTCTGGCATTCGGTCCGCTCTCGACCGCGCCGCGCGCCGTGCCTCCCTCTCCTTCGCCGGCTCCAAGCTCTGAGGATTCACCATGGCTATCGACGCGAACGTTCCCCTCGAATACCGCCAGTTCACCGCCGGCCTGACGGTCACGAACTCCACGAACGCCAAGATTGTGGTGGACTGTCAAGCGCCGGGCGTGGCCTCCGCCATCACGGGCGAAACGGCGCTCCCCGGCGAAAGCGCGGTGCGGCAGCGCATCCGGCAGGGCGGTTGCCGCGTGATCGGCGGTTCCATCTCCAGCACGGACGGCAGCGCCAAGAGCCTGCTGATCTACATCGGGGAATGCCTGACCACGCAGGACACGACCAACACGGGCACGCTCGCCTTGACTACGGGCAGCGTCACCCGCGTGAACGGATCGTTCATCACGGACGGCTGGCGTGTCGGTGACGCGCTGATGCTGTTCGGCCCGACTGCGGCTCCGAACGTCGGCAGCGCCACGCAGGCCAACACCGGGGCGCTCGCCGTCATCACCGCCGTGGCCGCCACGACCCTGACCGTCAACGGTACGCCGTTCACCGCCGACGCCGCCTTGCCCTCCAGTGCCCGCCTGTTCCGCGTGGCGCAGCGCACCCGCCGCGCTATCGCCGCGAACGCCGGCAACGCCGACGCCACACCCGCCGTCGCGCTGATGGGCGGAACGCAGGACCCGGCCTCCGCCAGCCTGCCGGACACCGGCTGGGAACTCGGCTCCACCAACGCTCTGATCGTCGCGCTTGTCGCCGCCGCCTCCGCGCTGCCGGCGCGCATCGACGTGATGGCCGAAGCCGGGCTGCGCTGATGCCGCGCGATTTCCTAACCGGCCTGCCGCGCGCCCCGCATTTGCTGGGGCTCGCGGCGGCGACAAAACAGGCCGGTGGCGGCCCGATCACCCTCTACACCGACACCATCGTCATCACGGCCTCAACCAACTCGCTGCCGTCTGATGTCGTTGCGGTCACGCAGGCCGATTTGATCGGCGGCGGCGAAAGTGGGTGGGGGCGAGACGACTTCACCGGCGCACAAGGCGGTGCGGGCGGCAAGGGCGGATCATTCGCGCGCAAAACGGGAACGGTGCTGCTGCTGCCGGGGACGGCATTCTCAGCGACCATCGGCCAAGGCGGCGCCCCGATCTACAGCGGCGGGGCGCCTGGCGGAATAAGCAACCTTGGCGGCACCACATCGCTAACCCTCGGGGCGTGGTCGATCACCGCGCCTTGCGGCTCGCTGGGCACGGGCGGCGACATCCACACTCTCGGGGGCGATGGTGGTGCCAAAGGGTCAACAACCGGCTCCAACGCCGGCTCTGGTGGCGGCACTTGTGGCACCCCGAGCGGGGCCGGTACGGCGGGCGGTGATTCCAGCGGATCGACGGGGGGCGCGGGCGGGCTCATCACCACCCCGTATCTCAGCCAAGGCGGGCGCGGCGCGAACTCGACAGGGTCCCTGCCCGCCGATGCAGGCGGCTCCGGGTATGGGGCGGGCGGTGGCGGCGCCGGGCAAACGACCGCAGTCGGCGGCGCCGGGGCAAACGGGGCCATCATCCTGACGGTCGTCCGAGTGCGGAGGTGATCCAATGCCCCTGACCAGCCTGACCATCGCTCCCGGCATCGTGACCGACGAGACGCCGACCGCAGCCGAAGGGCGCTACACGGCGGCCGACAAGGTGCGTTTCCGCGACGGGCGTCCCGAGGTGGTGGGCGGCTGGGAAGCGGCCATCACGTCCAAGGTTACGGGCGTCTGCCGGGGACTGCACGTCTGGTCCGACAACAGTGGCGCGCCACACGTCGGGATCGGCACCCATTCCAAGCTGCACGTCTACGTCGGCGGCGGGCTGTACGACATCACCCCGCCGGCGCTCGCGGCGGGCAACGTGGACGGCACCGGCGGGCAGGGCTACGGCACCGGCACGTGGAACACCGGAACCTATGGCACGGCATCGAGCGTCGAATACTTCCCGCGCACCTGGAGCCTCGACAACTGGGGAGAATACCTCGTCGGCAACCCGAGGGGCGGCGGCGTCTACCAGTGGACCGGCAACACCGGCACCCCGGCCGCGCTGGTGACAAACGCCCCGACGCAGGCCACCTGCCTGTTCGTCACGCCGCAGCGTCATCTGGTGCTGTGCGGGACGACGGAGGAGGGCACCGGCACGTTCAATCCGATGCTGGTCCGGTGGTCCGATCAGGAGAACAACACCGTCTGGACCAGCAGCGCCACCAATCAGGCGGGTGAACAGCCGCTGGCCGGCGGCGGGCGCATCGTGCGCGGGCTGGTCGGGCGCGGGGAAAACCTGATCTTCACCGACGACGGCCTGCACAGCATGCGCTTCGACCCGTCGTTCGTCTTCACCTTCCAGGCGCTGGGCAGCAAGTGCGGGCTGATCGGGCCGAACGCCGTCGCCATGAAGGACGGCGCGGCCTTCTGGATGAGCAACAGCGGGCAGTTCTACGTCTACCAGGGCGGCGCCCCTCAGGTGCTGCCGTGCCCGGTGCGGCGCCATGTGTTCGACAACCTGTCGTTCGTGCAGGCCGACAAGGTCTATGCGGGCGTGAACTCCGTCGCCAATGAGGTCTGGTGGTTTTACCCGGACCGCCGCGACGGCAACGAGGTGAGCCGCTACGTCGCCTACAACTACGCGGAGGGGCTATGGAGCATCGGCACCTGGATGCGCACGGCCTGGGCAGACGCTGGCGCGTTGCCGTCACCAATTGCCATCGACCTCGACGGCTCAGTGTACTTCCACGAGCGCGGCCAGTCGGCCAACGGCGGGGCCATAGCCGCCAGTCTGGAGAGCGGGTTCGTGGACATCGGCGACGGCGACACGCTGATGCACGTCAAGCGCATCGTGCCCGACTTCAAGGGGCTCGTCGGCGGCGTGGACGTGTCGCTGGTGTCGCGCCCGTGGCCGCAGGGCTCGGAGACGACGAGCGGCCCCTACACCATCGCCTCGACCACGCAGAAGGTTGATTGCCGCGTGACCGGCCGGCAGATCGCGTTCCGGCTGGAAAGCAACTCAGCGCCGTCCTTCTGGCGGCTGGGCGACATGCGCGTCGAGATGCAGGCCACGGGGGCGCGGCGATGATCGACGATCTGCTCGCCAAGGCCCTGGAGCACGGCGGCGGCACCCACACCGTTGACGACGTGTGGGAAGCCATCGAGGCCGGGCGGATGCAGCTCTGGCGCGGCCAGCGGTCGGTCATGGTGACGGAGGTGGTCCAGTATCCGCGCCTGAAGGCCGTCCGCGTGTTCGCCGCTGCGGGCGACATGGCCGAGGTGCTGGAAATGGAAGAGGTCGCCGCTGCCTGGGGCAAGCAAATGGGCTGCCAGAGGATCGAAGGATTCGGCCGGCCCGGCTGGCGGCGCGTCATGAAGGGCCGGGGCTACGAGGCCCGCACCTTCGGCTGGCGCGTTCTATAGCGGTCGAACGGCGGTTGTGGTAACAATTACTTGGCTCGCGTCGGATGACGCCGGCCTTGTCCCGTAGACGGAGAGTGCCATGGGTGGCGGCGAAGAACAGCAGACTGTGCAGCAGCAGTCAGTCCCGGCTTACATCCAGAACCAGCACACGGCGAACCTGAACACCGCCAACACGGTCACCGATCAGGCCTACCAGCCCTACACCGGCCCGCGCATCGCCGACTGGACACCCGATCAGGTCGCGGCGCGCGACATGCTGCGCCGGCAGGTGACCGGCCCGCAACTCGGCATGGGCCATGGCGCGGCGGAGAACGTGGCCGCCTACAACCCGCAGCAGATCACGGCGGCGCAGATCGGCCGGGGCGACATCCGCGACGTGACCGCCGGCAAGTTCACCGACGCCAACCTGTCCGCCTACATGAGCCCGTACACCGGCGCCGTGATCGACACGACGAACGCGGAACTGGGCCGGCAGAACGACATTCTGCAGAACCAGACCAACGCCCGCGCCGCGGCGGCCGGCGCTTTCGGGGGCAGCCGCCAAGCCATCCTGAACGCGGAGAATAACCGCAACTTCATGGACACGGTGGCGCGCAGCACGGCGCAGCTCAACAATCAGAACTTCGCGCAGGCGCAGAGCGCCATCGGGCTCGACCAGAACCGCGCTCTCCAGGCCGCCGGCATGAATCAGCAGATGGACTGGAACACGGCCAGCCAGAACGCCAGCCTCCGCCAGCAGGCGGACCTCGCCAACCAGTCGGCCGGACTGCAGGGGATGCAGCTTCGTCTCGGGGCGTCGGACCGGCTGCGGGAAAGCGCGCAGGCGGTGAACAGCCGCGCGCTGACGAACGCTGCCGCGCTGTCCGGCATCGGCGGGCAGCAACAGGCGATGAATCAGGCGAACCTCGATCTGGCCTACCAGGATTTCCAGCGGCAGCGCGACTACGCGCTGCAGCAGCTCCAGCAGCGCAACGCCTTCCTGAACCCCGGCATGAGCATGGGCGGCACCTCGACCACGACGGCGCCTGGTCCTGGCTTCCTGCAGACTGGGCTCGGCACGATAGCCGGCATCGGCGGCACCTACTCGATGCTGACGGGGCGCCCGCTATTTGGCGCGACGGGCCTGCTGGGCTCGCTCGGCGGCGGGGCTGGAACGGTGACGGCGCCGATCATCGACTCCACGGCCAACATCGGCACGATGATCGCGTGACGCCATGATCCCGACCTTCAGCCAGTTCGAGCCCTTCATCAACGCCGCGTCGGCCCGGTTCGGCGTCGATCCCCGGCTGATCCGGGGCGTCATGGCCCTGGAGAACCATGGCGCCGATCCGGCGTTGCGTGGGGGCTCGGGCGAGTACGGCCTGATGCAGGTCATGCCGCCGACCTATGCCGCGCTCGCCAAGCGCCACGGCCTGGGCGCCGACGCGTCCGACCCGGAGAACAACATCCTCGCCGGCACGGCCTACCTGTCCGAGCAGCTGAAGGCCAACGGGGGCGATTGGGCGAAGACGCTCGCGGCCTACAACGCCGGCCCCGGCGGCAGCGCCAAGTTCCGCGCGACCGGCGACGCCTCCACGCTGCCGGGCGTGACGCGGGGCTATCTCCAGCGCGCGGCCACGTTCGGCCTGCTCGATCCATCGCAGGCCCCGCCGGTGGAGGTGGCCGCCCCCAAGCCCGCGCAGACCATGACCACGACCAGCACCCAGAGCATGGAGGCCCCCAAGATGGCGATGCAGATCCCCCCGGCCCCAGAGTCGGGCAATCCGATCATGGGCGGTTTGCTGGGCGACGGCGTGGCGCAGGGGCAGGCGCTCCTCGCGCTCGCTTCAGGCCTGCTCGGCGGGCGCAACTGGGGCGAAGGCCTGTCCGCCGGCCTGCAAGGCATGACGCAGGTTGCCTCGGGTGCCCAGCAGCGCGCCATGCAGCAGCGCCAGTTGGCGCGCCAAGACCGCAACGACGCCGCCGACCGCGATTGGCGCCGGCTGCAGTTCGAGCGGCTGACGCGCAACGATGCGGCCGATCAGCAGTACCGCCGGGACGCGTTGCGCATCCAGGAGATGAACGCCAGCAAGGAGACGGAGCCGGACATCATCAAGGCCCTGCGCGCGGCCGGGATCGACCCGCAGTCGCCGGACGGCCAGAAGTACTTGCGCCAGAAATACCTCGGCGGGTTCGGGGAGGAGCCCGGCAACGCGGCCTCCGACCGTTCGGCCCTGGCCGCGTCGCTGGGCGTTCCGCTGGCCGACGCCGACCCCTTCGCCGACCCGCGCCTGTCGGCGAAGGGCAAGGAGAACCTGAAGCTGGCCTACACCAAGGCGGCGGAGAAGCGCTGGGCGGAACTGGGAGACCAGGAGGCGCAGGCCCGGCAGCGCATCGCCGACATGGAGCGCTTCAAGGAGCTGAACGGCAAGGTGGGCAGCGGCGGCGTCTACAGCCTTCCCGGCGCCGGGGCGGTGGCCGGCGCGCTGGACAGCGACGTGGCGGAGATGCGCGCGATCACCGCCCGCATCGCGCCGCAGATGCGGGCGCCCGGCTCCGGCGCGACCTCCGACTTCGACGCCAAGCAGTTCGAGCGGGCGACGGTGGGCATCGACAAGCCGAAGGAGGCCAACGAGGCCATCGCGAACGCCGGGCTGGCGGCGGCCAAGCTGACGCTGGATCGCGGCGCCTTCGAGCGCGCCTACTTCGACGCCAACGGCCATCTCCAGGGCGCCGACCGGGCGTGGCGGCGCTACCTGGAGGCCAACCCGATCTTCGACCCGAAGGGCAAGGACTTCGCCCTGAACGCCAACCGCAAGGATTGGCGGGACTTCTTCCATCCGAAACAGCAGGAACCCCAGAGCGAGGGGTCCGCCCCGGCGTCCGGCGGCACCGTCCTGCGCTTCGACGCCCAAGGGAACCTGATCCGATGACCGTGCGCGCCCAGCTCCACGACGGTACCGTCCTGGAGTTCCCCGACGGCACCTCCGAGGCGGTCATCGCCGGGACCGTCAAGCAACTCGTCGCGGGCGGCTTCCCCAAGACCGCGACCGACGCCAAGCCCACCGGGCGGACGCTCTCCGCCGGCCTGGGCGGGCAGGTGTTCCAGGGGGCGACCATGGGCCTGGGCGACGAGGTCAACGCCGGCAGCCGGGCGTTCTCCCGCTGGGTCGGAGACGTCGTGACCGGCAAGACGCCGGTGTCCGACGCACTCAAGGCGGTCGGGCTGGAGGACGGGCAGAGCGACCTCAACAAGCTCTACACCGACCGGCTGGCCGCTGAACGGGCCGACCTGAAGGCCACGGAGAAGGCGCATCCCGTCGCCTCCTTCGGCGCGCAGGCGCTCGGTGGGCTGGTTGCCGCCCCGGCCGGGGCGG
Source organism: Azospirillum soli (assembly GCF_017876165.1). Taxonomy (GTDB): domain Bacteria; phylum Pseudomonadota; class Alphaproteobacteria; order Azospirillales; family Azospirillaceae; genus Azospirillum; species Azospirillum soli. The sequence goes on along the minus strand of NZ_JAGINQ010000003.1, from coordinate 86,764 downwards.
CGAACGCCTTTCGCGCGGGAACGGAACTGGCGCTTCCGGCGGCCAAGACCGGCGCGGCGGCTGTGGCCGATCTGGCAAAGGTCGGCGCGGGCATGGGCGCCGTGTCGGGGTTCGGCAACGCCGAGGGTGGGGCGGGCGACCGTCTGACCAAGGCCGCCGAGGGCGCTGCTTTGGGCGGCGTCATGGGCGTCGCGCTGCCGGCGGCGCTCAGCCTGGGCGGCCGGACGCTGGGCGCCGTCGGCTCCGCGCTGGGGCTGCGCGATGCCGACGCGGCGGCGCGCAACAAGGTGCTCCAGGCGCTCGCGCGGGACGGTTCCACCGTGGACGATGTCGCCGCGCGCCTGTCCGCCACCGAAAAGCCGTTGACCCTGGCCGATGTCGGCGGGGAGAACACGCTGGGGCTGGCGCGGGTCGCGGCGAACGTCCCCGGCACCGCCCGCCAGAAGGCCCGCGACGTGTTCGAGACGCGGCAGGCGGGGCAGGTCGGCCGGCTCGCGGAGGACGTGCGCGCGGGCGTGGCGCCGGGTGACTTCTTCGCGTCGGCCGATGCCCTGATCCAGCGGCGCGCGGCCGAATCCGCCCCGCTCTACGACAAGGCCCTGTCGGTCTCCCCGGTGTGGTCGGAGCGCCTGCAGCGGTTCCTCGACGACCCGGTGGTGCGGGGCGGGCTGAAGGAGGGCATCGCCATTCAGCGCCTGGAGTCGTTGGCGGCGAACAAGCCGTTCAACCCGACCGACCTCGCGGTGACCGGCTTCAACGAGGCCGGCGATCCTCTCCTCTCCGGCGTGCCGAACATGCGCACGCTGAACGTCATCAAGAAGGGCCTGGACAACATCCTGGAGGGCTACCGGGACCGCACCACCGGCCGGCTGGCCCTGGACGAGAAGGGCCGGGCCATCGACGCGGTGCGCCGCGCCTTCCTGTCCGAACTGGACGGCGCCAATCCCCACTACGCCGCCGCGCGCCGCGCCTGGGCGGGGCCGACGCAGGCCCGCGACGCCATGACCAAGGGCCGCGACTTCGTGGCGATGGACGCCGCGGACATCCGCAAGCTGGTGGGCGGCCTGCCGGAGGGCGACCGCGAGTTCTACCGCATCGGCGTGGCGCAGGCCCTGCGCGACCGGCTCTATCGCGACACTGCGCAGCCGGGGCAGAACGCCGCGCTGCGCGTCTCCGGAGAGGGGCTGAACGAGAAGCTGGCCGCCGCCCTCGGCAAGGACGAGGCCGAAGCGCTGCTGGCGCGCGTGAAGGCTGAGAAGGACATGACCGAGGTCCGCAACGCCATCCGCACCGGCTCGCGCACCGCGCCGATGCAGGCCGACCTCGCGGACATGCAGGTGGACACGTCCATTCTCGGCAACCTGCTGCGCGGCGATGTCCGGGGCGCCGGCATCAACGCCGTGCAGGCGGCGGCGCGCCGGGCGTCCGGCCTGAATCCCTCAACGGCGAACAGCCTTGCGGGGCTGCTCTATGACACCACGCCCGCCGGTAACGCCGCCGTGGTCGATGCCCTGCGCGGCCAGCTCGCCCGCAACCAAGCCAACGAAGCCCGGACCTCCGCCGCCGCCCGCGCTTACGCGCGCGGTGTCGGCGTGGCGCTGCCCGGCCTGCTGCTCGACTGAAGGAGACCGACCTTGCGCAAGCCCTTGCCCCTCCTGCTGGCCGCCGCCGGCACCCTCACCGCCGCCCCCGCCGTGGTCGCGTGGGCGGACGATCCCACCGTCAACGGCCTGATCGCCGCCGGCATTCAGACGCTTGGGCTGGCGGCCCCGCTGGTGCAGGCGATGGCCATTGCGGCGGGGGCTGGCCTGCTGGCGTGGCGCATGTGGCTCAACCGCCCGCAGCCGGCCAGCAACCACACGACGGACGAAATCTTCCAGCTGCTCAACGGCCTGTCGGAGCGGGTGGACGGCCTCTCGAACCGCATCAACCAGCACGTGGACCAGCACCACCGGCACGCCGCCTGATTCCCTCCCGCCGCGTCGCGAGACGCCGCCCATCCCATCGCAGGAGTACGCCATGCCGGACGCTCAGCGCGACCGTATCGAGACCATCATTGACGACATCCTCCGCCGGGAGGGGTGGCCGAAGTTCACCAACCATCCGGCGGACAAGGGCGGCCCGACCAAGGGCGGGATCACCCTGGCGACCCTGCGGAGCTGGCGCGCGTCCCAGCCCGTCGTCACGGCGGCCGATGTCGAGGCCCTGACCGAGACGGAAGCCCGCGCCATCTACCACCACCGCTACGTCGTCCAGCCGGGCTATGCCGGGATCGCCGATCCGGCGTTGCGGGACGCGGTGGTGGACTGCGCCGTGCTCTACGGCGCCGACGACGCCTCCCCATGGCTTCAGCAGGCCGCCGTCATGCTGGGCGCCAAGATCAAGGTGGACGGCAAGGTCGGACCGGCGACCATCGCCGCCGTGAACGCCCTCGACGCCGGCAAGCTGCTGGTGCTGGTCGTTGCCTTCCGCATCATGAAGGCCGGGGAGATCGTCACCAAGGACGCTAAGAAGCGCGGCAGGACGGAAGATCAGGCGCTCAACGCCTGGGGCTGGTGCAACCGGGCCGCCGACTTCCTTGTGAGCTGGGCGACCGGCCGGGAGGTCGCGTGATGGACGGCGCGATGACGCTGGAGGACGTGCAGGCCATGGGCGGCAAGGGGTCCGAACAATGCTCGTACCCTTCTCAACCCACCCTTTCAGACACGCCCCGCCGACTGCTGGAAACCCTGCCGCTCGGTAACGGCCCGCTGGTCCCGGCTCTGGCCGCAGCTCGTGACCGGCTGTGCGCGGCGGCGGTGGCGCGCGGCGTCACGCTGGTGGTGGTCGAGGATTGGGCGGAGTTGGAACGGCTGAACCTGCGACACCGTGCCGAGTGGTTCCCGCTCCTGCCCAAGCCGGCGAGCGCGCCGTCGTTCTGGCTGGCGGCGGTCGATGAAGAGGGGGATGTCGTCGGCACGCACGGCGTAGTGCTGCTCGACTGTTCGGCCGCGAGCTTAGGCGACAGGCTGGCCGACCTCTCCGCCTTCCACGATCCCGGCCATGCGCCGGAGGACGAGTGGGCTTTCGTCGCCAGCGAAGCGGCGCACGACACCACGGGCACCGTGGCCTGGATCGTGGCCGGCTGGACGCGGCCGGACTGGCGCGGGAAGGGCCTGTTCCACGACCTGGGGGCAGCCGCCCGCTTGGTCGCAATGGCGCGGTGGAGCCCGAAGTGGGTGGTTGGGCTGGTCGATCCCGAGACGGTGCCCGTGTGGAGCGGGCGCGGTGCTGGTCGGCGGCGGTTGGAACCCCGGCCCTGCATTCTCTATCACCAAGCCGGCGTCGGACGGCTGCCCCTCCATTTCATGCGCTGGAGTCGGGCGGCCGTCCTGTTGGACCTAGGCGTTCCGGGATCAGTGCAGGGTGTGCACGTCGATGCAGGACAGGACCGCGCGCCGGCCGCGATCTGACCAGCCATAGACCGCGTGCGTGTAGACGAAGGGGCGGCCAACGCCGGTCACGGAGATGCGGTTGAACAGCGCCTCTCCGGCCCCGATGGCCTCCACGTACTGCATGCCGATGCTGTGGGCGAACTCCACATGCGGGTCGATGTCCTCCGGCTGCCCGAGAACCGACCGACCCCACGCGCGTCCCAGCACGGACAGCGTGGGCACGCCGATGAACTTGAACAGGAGGGGCGAAGTCGGTCCCTCCGATGCGAGGAGCGTGCAGCGGTCCAGCAGGCGATTGGCCTTCAGGTAGGCGAACACCGCCGGGTTGAGGATGCCTTGCCGCCGGCACTCCGTCATAATCTGGCGTTGCCATTCGGTCGCACTGGACATCGCAAGCCGCTGAATGGAGACCTCGGTGGAGACGGGGCGCAGCGCGCCCCGATCCTGAGTTGCGGGGAAGGTGATGACGGCCATTTACGCGGCCTCCTTCTTGTAGGCTTCGGCCATGGCGGCGTAGATCGCGCGGGCCTGCTCGATGTCGATCCCGGCGGCGGCGGCCCCGGCCTCGACCATGGCGAGCGTGGGAGTGGAGGGCAGGGAAAGCGCCTGCGCGGCTTCGGCCTCGAAAGCGGCGATAGTGTCCGCGAACGTGTCGGCGGGCTGGGTGCTTCGTGCCGGTGTATGAAGCCGCCCTTTGGCGTCGGCTTCGTCCATGGCGGCGATGGTCATCCGAATGCCGGCCATCATATCCTTGAACGGCCCACGGACGTCGGGCGGGAGCATGTCGGCTGCGGCCTCAGTGATCGGAAGCAGGCGCGGCCACGCCTCCTTGTGCTCCGCGTCGATGACCGGAACGCCAACCGTATGGAGTTCCGATAGGAGCGCAGCCAGTTTCACGAACACATCGGTGGCGCATTGAACCGGCTCAAGCGCCAGCCGGCGTTCGATTTCGTCCAGTTCCTTCGTGGCCTCGTCTTGGTCGTCTGGCAGGTTGGGATCGTTGTAGCGAGCCTGAGCTTCGCGCCACCGGGTGTAGATGGCCGTCAGCGAAGAGGCGGACGCCTGGGGCTGTTGCGCCAGCCGCTCGGCATCCTGAATGGCCTTCCAGATCATCCAGTCTCGGGAATCCATATCCGTGTGAGGCTCCGGCATGTCGCCGAACGTCATGTCAACCGCCCATGGAGCTTCCGTGTAGCGGATCATGAGCCGCTTCATCTTGACCGCGACACCGGCCATAGTCAGAGCCGGAAGCTCCGTCATGCGGTCGTCAATGCGGTCGATGGCCTTCCCCAGCGGTTCCATTTCCTCGTCGCTGGCGCTGGTCTTCGCCATGGCATCCCAACGGCGGGAAAGATCCATGTACTGGTGCCAGAGGTCCAGAAGCTCCGCGTCGGCATGGGCCGCCGGAAGCATCCCCGCCGGCATGGCGGACAGCCGCTCGGCGGCTTCGTTGGCTGTCTTCAGGAGGTCGATCACGTCTTCCGCTTGCGGGGCAATGCTCGGGTCTTCCTCGCACAGATCCCAAAAGCGCCGAAGCTTGAGCGCGATCCCGGCAACGGATCGGGCCGGAGCTTTACGGAACGCACTATCTGCATCCCGGAATGCCGCGACGAACGGTTCCAGCTCTTCATCGCTGGTACCGGGCGCGCGGGAGTTCAGCGTGCTTTCGGCCTCGATCAGGCGGTTATAGAGGCTGACCAACTCGGCGTCAGATCCATGACCGACCATCCCAGCGGGCATGCTGGAGAGGACAGCGGCGGCGCTGAGCGTGGCATGAAACAGCGCGGCGGCCATAGTGCCCGGCGCGTGCACATCGCTATGCTGTAGGGCCGTATCCTTGTCGCCAACCAACTGGAGCACCGCCAAACAGTCGGCTACGGTCTGCGGTTGAATGGCGGCTATCGCATGAATGATCCTGTTTTCCTCCTCGCACAGCTTATCAACCTCATCGTCGCCGGCTTCATCGTCGGAAATGTCCTTTACCGCCGCGTACAAGGCGGAACGGCGGTCGGCGGCTTCGGTGAACGTCATGCCGAGTTCGGGAATGATCGTGCTGCCTTCCGTTGCCTTGGCGGACTCGTGCACGCGCGCGAGGAAGGACCACAACGCATCGGCGATGGCCGGCGGAAACCTGATGTCAACCAGAGTGGCGGTCTCGTCTCCGGTGATGTAGTCCCGGAGGAAGCCCACAGCGGCGATTGCGTCAGCGATGGTGCACAGGCTGTCGGGGGAGCGCACCACGCTCGTGAACGCCTCGTCCTTGGCGTTGACGAGCGCGCCGAACTCGTCTCCGGGAAGGTCGGTCATTTTGCCGATGCGGGCGGTCTCGGCATGATAGGCGGCATAGGCCCCGGCGAACGGAGCGGCGGTGCCCAGCAACAGGCCACGGAGCGGGTCCAGGGGCTTGCGCTGGGGCTGCGGTCTTCTGGTATCGTGATCGTCGGTCTTCATGGTTTAGCGGATTCCATGGGGATTGATGCTTGGGCGGTTGCCTCCGCCCGGCGGAAGGGCGCCCGGCCGTTGCCTCGGTCGGGCGTTCGTCGTTTCCGGATTAGGCGCTCCGGAAGGCGCGGTCGGTGCCGTAGGGCACGCCGTCGATCTTGATGCGCACTCCCAGCATGCAGGCGATCACATCAAGGATCCGGACCTTCCAATGCATGGAAGGTTGATAGGTGGCGTGCTCGGGGAACTGGAAGGCGATGCCAAGCGGGGAGGCAAGGCGGGGGCGTTCACGCCCGGCGGGCGTGCTGAAGATCGTCTGCATGATGCTCTCCAGGTTGAGGTGGTGGTCAGCCCGGCTCTGCGGGCAGAGCTGGTTAGGTGGAGTCCGCCCCCTCGGCGGGGTTGGCGATGGCTGCGCGCTCCTGATCGGCGATCCACTGGAGGATCGTGGACTTCCGGGCGAACAGCTTGGCGCCGATGGTGAAGACCGGCAGATGGCGTTGGAGGTGGTAGACCTGCCGGGCGCTCAATCCCATGAACGCGGCGATCTGGTCGGCTCCTTCGAGCATGTCGTTCGCCAAGGCGGGGGTGTCGGTCTGGGCCACTGTAATAGGGAGCGGTGGCGCTGAGTCGGAGGACGGCAATGCCCCTTGGCTGGTCACCGCGTCGAAGACCTCGACCATCTGGATCGTCACCATTGCCGCGCGCTCGGTGTCCGACTTCGCCGTGATATAGAGGGCCTGCTTCTTGGTCAGGTAGTAGGTGCCCTTGCTAGGGCGGCCCCGACCAATTTTCCGATCTGAATCGGAAATAACCTCTCCGAACTTCAGCAGCGCATCCATGTGCCGCTCGATCATGCGCCGAATAGCGTGCGGATCAGCCATCCCCAAGGCTTCCGCCAGCTTCAGGTCGCGAATGCGCGGTTCGCAACTGATCTCGGTGTCGATATCCGCCGGGTTAAGGAGGGCGGGGAGCTGTGGCTGTGGGCCTTCGGTAGTGTTCATGGTCCAGCCCCGATTGATCTTCCGCGCCATATGTGGCACGTTTCATCTCACATATAAATGGGAACCGCTCGCCTCGGTCAAGCGGTTTTATGCCAGAGGTGAATGAAAAGTGCTCACATCAGACCAAATCCGTGCTGGTCGCGCCTTGGTTCGCTGGTCCGCAGACGACCTTGCGCAGAAGAGTGGGGTCGGGTTGTCCACGATCAGGCGCATGGAGGCGGCCGACGGCGTCCCAGCTGCATCGGGCAAAAATCTTGCCGCTGTCCAGAAGGCGTTGGAGGAAGCCGGGGTGCAGTTTATCCCCGAAAATGGGAGCGGCCCCGGTGTGCGGCTGAAGAAGAGCGCTGCCGGTGCCTGAATACTTGTCCGAGTCGTCCGTTGCCGAGTTCTTCGACACCAGCCCGAGCACGGTTAGGCGTTGGGTCGAGAAGGGCGTGTTGCCCAGGCCCATCGTGATCGGCGGCCTGAAGCGGTGGCATGTGGACGAGCTGTTCGCTGCCGCGCGACGTTGCATGGATGCCGCAGCCGAAGGTGGGCCGCCTCGCTCGGCGGATCCCGACGTGATCGTGGAACGGATGCTGCGCGAAGGCCCAAAGAGCAGAAGCCGCAGGCGGAGTTCTGACCGAAAAATGGGGTGAACGGCTCGTTCACCTCCTTTAGCGGAAGGCTGCGTGCAGCAGACACCGCAATCCTGATAAGCCCCCTACTGGTGCGCACCCGACGGACAGTTACGTATGCAGTCTGGTACGGGCCGCAGAATGCCTCGGAACTGCCGACGTACAAACGACACCATCCGTCTGGTCCGATCCGCTAGTTGTCCGGATGCGACATCTCTGGGGACGCATGGGACAGGACTGTTATTTGGAGTGGTCCAAATGTCCAAGATGGGTATTCGAGAACAGCAGAGACCGGTATTAGATCCATTTTAGAATGTCCCGCTTGTTTAATCTCGCCTCTATAATACGCACCTTCAGCGAGCATTTAGCGAGCTGGGCACCAAAAGGAGAGGGCAATGCGAAACTTATTCTTGGCTATATCATTAGCAACAGTAACTTTCGCGGCCCCAGTGCAAGCTCAGACATCGCCGGGCGGTGGGGGTGGCTGCACTGGCTTTGACAGCACAGTCCAGACCGTACGAAACTGTGGTGGTTACGGGGGAAATCCAGAAAAGGGCGTTGGCGGCGGCGGGGGACGTGCGACAAATTACATCTACAACTCAGATGGTACGGTTGATTCAATAACGGCATCTGGTGGAAGTTCGCAATCCGGGTATGGCACGCACAGAACACTGAATTTCGGGAGCTTTGAAAGCAAAGTTACTGGAGGGTGTGGTCAAGGCGGTGGAAGCCTAGAGCCTGAAGAATGCCCTCATTATTGACCCGACATGCAAGGAGAAAGGGCGGGACTCAATCCTGCTCTTTCTCTTTTGGGGCGCTTCCATGCGCTGGCATTGGGCAGTCTCGCTTTGGGTAACGAAGCATCATGCTCAGATGGCGAAGGCGGGCTTCGACACCGACTCCGCCAATTATGAGAATGGAGGCGGTGCCCCCTGTGAACCCTGCGGCGCAACGTCGCCCTCATATCCCTCCGCCGGTCATAAACTGTTCAGATTTCCTCCGCACACTCGCGTCGGTGGCGCTCGATTGTGGGCGTGCATGCACCGGTATGCATGAGGGCAGGGATGGAGCAGCCAATCTATACCGATCACAAGGTGACGATCACACCGACGCTGGCGGTGATCGATGGCACGACCTACGCAATCCAAACGATCAACTCGATTAGCGTGCAGAAGCTGCCCGGCGGCTTTGGCCTTATGCATTTCATTATGATCGCACTTGGGGTCGCGGCGGTGTTGCTGTCGTTCGGCGGCTTCCAATCCCGTGACACTGGGCCAGCGTTCGTTGTCCTGTTTATCGGCATAGCGTTGATTGTTCCTGGCGCCAGAGCGGCCGGTAGGGAAAGCGGATATTCCCTGACGCTCGCAACGTCATCTGGTGATCGACAAGCGCTTATCAGTAAGGACAGCGCCTATCTCGGTACATTGCGCCGGTACCTCGAAGCAGCCATCGCATCAGCTCGCGAGGTCAAGCCGGCAGCCGCACTGGCCGCAGATACGAAGGACTGTCCGCGTTGCGCCGAAACAATCAAGGCGGCAGCCAAGGCGTGCCGGTTCTGCGGATACGAGTACGACAAGGAGCCAGCTACCATCGACGGCTGACGCTCTGCGTAATTGGCTGGGAGGATAGTGCGTGGAGAATCCTAACTGAAAACGCTCCTTTAATACTATCTATGTACAGTGGAATCTGCTCAAAGGATTTATGATGACTGCCGAAATAGCTGTAATGAACCGACGCGCTGCAGTGCTTGCTGCGGATAGCGCTGGCACGGTTACTGGGTGGGTGAATGGCAAGCAGGAAGTGCGCTATTTTAAGGGGGAGAATAAGGTGTTTCAGGCATCTTTATATCACCCCGTTGGGCTGATGACCTACGGAAATGCTGATTTGCAAAGAGTGCCATGGGAGCTGGTAATAAAGCATTATCGCCAATCTCTTGGAAAGACATCATTTGACAATTTGGAAGGGTATGGCGAACATCTATTTAATTATATTGAAGCAGATCAGGACATATTTCCAAATGAGGATCGGGAGAGGTACTTCAGAGACAAAGTTGATGATGTGGCTTTGAAGGCATTCTTGGATGCTGTCCAAAGTCCGAACTTCCAATCGGCTTCCGATGATGCTTCCAAAGCGGCGGCATTTGTTTCCTTCATTGACCAAATGAATGCCTCTGTCGATGCGTCCCCTATTCCGGCTCCCTTGTCTCAGGGGGATATCGATGCAGCTCTGGCTGATAATGTGGTAGATAGAGCTCAAAGTCTCGATGAGAATCTAAAAACAGTTTCTTGGTGGGCTGTTTTGCCAAATTTGGCAAGCAAACTTGCTGAGGTAACGATCAAATTGGTGTTCAAGCAGTACTCTAAATTTCTTAGTAGTACGGGAATTGTGCTTGCTGGTTATGGAGACAAGGAGTTTTTTCCGCACCTTCATCAATATAGGGTTTACGGGTTTCTGCGAAGAAAATTTGTATACATCTTGGAAAGCTCACGGAAAATAGGGCTTGATAAGCCATCTGAAATAGTTCCATTTGCATCGACCGATATGGTGGATACGTTTAGGACCGGAGCAAGTCCTGACGTTTATAGCTATATTGGAGTAGAATTTGAATCTGCGGCAAATGCTTTGGCAGAAGACATCAAGGTTGCTACTGGAGGCGCCAACATCCCTGGCTTGGAACAGATGGTGGAGAAGCACCGTTCAGCCTTTATGGATGGTTGGTTTGATAAAGCTTTTGATGCACACTATCGACCGTTGACCCGTGTGGTTGGCATGCTGCCCGTCGACGAAATGGCTAGCTTGGCTGAGACGCTGATCAATCTCGAGTCGCTCAAGGAGAAGGTCACGAGTCCTACGGAGTCCATCGGCGGCGCTGTTGATGTGGCGGTCATAACCAAGGCTGAAGGCTTTGTGTGGATCAAGCGAAAGCATTATTTTGACCTCAGCTTAAACCCGCGTTATGCAGCGCGCTTCAGCGCTCGTGAGCAAGTCGGAGGCGGCCAGTGAGAAATTTCCATGAAACTGTCCAAGCGGCTCGCCGGCGCGATAGGGCGGTCAACGTAGGGGATCTGATGGCCGGGCTGCCAAAAGCTGCCGCGGCGGAATACCTTGCGCGAATGCCCGACGCGGACCACGACAAGCTCGTGGAGGAATATCGTAAGCGCGTCGAAGCATCGATGAAGCTTGTGAAAGCGTTGTGATCCTATGCCAAGCCCTGGATAGGTTTTTGGGAAGGGCGCCTCCGGGCGCCCTTCGCGTATCTGCGGCATGCTGGCTGTACTCCACTGGCCGTTAGGAGCGCGTCCTTGGACCGCTCGCTTTCAAGAACCCACCGGGCAAGGGCTTCTTGGGCTGCTTGAAAGTTTCTTTCGCCAGTTGACTGATGGCGGATTTGGCGGCTGGATCGGTCATGCCACGTCCGGTATCAGATGCCGGACTCGCGGCCCGGCTTGTGTTTGAGCCAGTAGCCTTGGAAGTAGCCGGGCTTTCCGAAGTGGTCTGGGGCTGACATACGTTGACTGTCTGGCTGTCGAGGTAGTCGATCAGGTGTTGCGGGTAGTGATAAATCTTGTTCAGCACCCGCACAAAGCCGATTTGACCGCGCCTCCGTAAGCCACGCAGGGACCCGAGCGAGATACCAAGCTCGGCCGCCGCTTCCTTCTCGGTCAGGCGAGTCGGGAGTATAGTGGACCGACCCTGCTTTTCTTCGGTCATGGTACCGCGCTCAGTGGAGACTAAGTTCAACCTCCTCGGTGGCTGGAGCGTTCCCGGCGGCGGGCGGCAACCTTCGCCTACGGTATCCACTCCACCTCAAACCGGAACCCAGCCCTTCATCCCGCACTCGGCACAGCGCAGGTACTTCCACAACTCGCTCAGGTTGGCGTCCGGTCCTTACCAGGGTGGTGGCGGGGCAGACGTGAGGCTGTGCGAGAACTTTGTGAGGCTGCCGCAGGAAATCGGCACTGGAAGCCGGAAGGAATAGAAAGCCATGCGATCCATGATCCTCGCCGCAGCTGTCGGTGCATTCACTGCTGTGCCGGCTGTGGCCGACACGCCTTACCGGCCAAAGGAATCATGATGCCAAGCTGCGGAGTTCCATTTCCGCTGCGCGCTTCCGTTCGTCAATCCAAGCCGCCAGATGCTCGATAGCAACCCCGCGTGCGGTCTTCTGGCTGCGTGGGTCAATCCTCACGATTGGAAGATTGATTTCCCCTTTTTGGACACGCTCAGCGAGTCGCTGTTCAGACAGGTGCGGGAAGTAGTCTCTGCACACCCGGTCAAGCGGGATAATGGCGAGGCCGTCATACTGAGCAGCGAGAAGAAACGTCGTTTTCATTTAGATCAGTGCCTTGTTCATATTGCTGCGCTACTGGAGCCGTCATTGTTCGGCATGCCTTATGCCCCCTCTCTCTGCGCTCCGAGAGGGGAGGCGGATTCCTTGGCGGTGAGGGAGCAGATCAGGTCTTATCTGACTGGCCGCGCTCGGCTTCTCGCAAGTCGGAGCCTGCGGCGGCCCACATCTGCATTGCTGTAATGACAACGCAGACCAAGCCCATGCACCACCGTGGTGCAAACCCTCCCTGTGGCGGAGGGTTTTCGCCGAAAAGGGCGAAAAGCGAAATCGATTCGCATTTGAGGTCGCGGGATTGGGGGAGCGCAAATTCCCAACTGTTGGGATTTGGGTTCTCCCCCGATCCGGGGAAAACGGCTGTGCCTCAAGCCGCCTTGGGCGGTCTACCGGCCGGGGGGCGGGGGCGGTAATGCGCCTCGAACAGAAGTTTGTCCCGCTCCACCGCTCGGCACGCGATCTGGATGCCGCGAGGGATGCCGCCGGACGCCGTGCCGGCCTTGTAGGTGTAGAAGGTGGACACCCCCACGCCCAGCAGGTCGGCCGCTTCGCTGTTCGAGAGGCCGAGTCGTTCCTGCCACGCGGCGATGTCCGCAGCCTCAAAAGGCTTCTGCTGGTCGGCCAACAGGCGCAGGTGGATGTTATCGATCCCGATGTCTCCCTCTTCGTCCCACGCCACCACGGTCCCCCAATTGGCAACCTTCGGGTTTGCCAGCACGGCGGGATCCTTGAGGATGTCGAACTCATCCGGGCCGGGCCGGGCCAGCCAGCCGGCGATATCGATGTTCTCTCTGGTGCCGTCACGCCAGCCCACCGTCAACACGGTGCCGGCGATGGAGACGGACTCAATCCGGGGGGTGTCGGCCATGGTGCGCGTCCTCACTGGCGGTAGGGAAGGTCGGGGTTCATGCGGTTCCACTCGGCGACCAGCAGGGCACGGTTGGCGGCGACCCACTCCAGGGCGGTCGCCTTCACCGAGCGGGGGATGTCGCCTTCGATGATGGTGAGGGTCTTCATGTCCACCTGCGCGGCGAAGTCCGGCCCGATCACATGGAAGTGCGCGGGATAGTGCTCGCGGCCCCGCACCTCCAAGTACCAGTTCGTGCCCCGCAGCAGCTTGCCCATCATCGTCCCCGTCTTGGCAGGCTAAATATACTCTAGAAACTAGAGGGGTGCTAGTAAGAATTTCAGTTTCTAGAGGGGTTTTTCTGGTCTGTGAGCGGGAACGGTCACGGGTGATCGGTAGCGCCCGCCGTATTCGCGTGGCGAATATCCTATCTGCGGGTTTCCGCAGATGCCGCTCTATCTGGGGAGTTCCCCAGATAGCCCATCGCGCCAGTGCGCGAGGTGGTCTAGCCGTGCAAGGTGGGCAGGGAAGGATGCGGCAGAAGCCGCCGGGAGGCAGAAAGTTCCACGTCCGGCCTACGTTCGAGGGCGCCGGAACAAGGCAAGAACGCCAAAGCGCCACCGTGTTGCAGCCGTGTTGCACGGAATTTTCGACAGACCTTGGAAAACGGCGGAATCGCTGGGTTTTCCTTTGTCGTGGCTTGCAACACGTTTGAAGGGGGCTTGCGCCCCCTTCCTCATTGATTTTACTAAGCTTTCTCGCCTCGTGTTCCCGGAACGTCCTTAGAAGGGCATGATGATGTCGAACAGCTGCTGGCCGTAGCGGGGCTGTTGCACGTCGGTCATCTGGCCCCGGCCGCCGTAGGAGATGCGGGCCTCGGCGATCTTCTCGTAGCTGATGACGTTCTGCGCGGTGATGTCCTCCGGCCGGATCACGCCGGTGATGATCAGTTCGCGCACCTCGTAGTTCACGCGGACCTCCTGGCGGCCCTGGATGACCAGATTGCCGTTCGGCAGGGTCTGGGTGACCAGCGCCGCGACCTTCAGCTCGATCTGCTCCTTGCGGGTGATGGCGCCCTTGCCGGCGTTGGACGTCGCGCTGGACAGATCGACCAGGCTGCCGGCCTGCGCCTCTTCCGGCAGGATCTTGTTCAGGCCGGCCGCGCCCTCCAGGCCGAAGAAGCCCGGGATGCCCGCCTTGTCGCTGTTGTTGCGCGTGCGGGTGCTCTGGTTGTTCATCTGGGCCTGATCGTCGATCTTGATGTTGACGGTCAGCAGGTCGCCCACTTTGTTGGCGCGCTGGTCCTTGAAGAAGGCCTTGGAGCCGTTCCGCCACAGCGAGTTCGGGTTCCGCTCGGCCGGCAGCGGGGTCGGCATCGGCAGGCTGACCGGCTGGTAGCCGGGCTGCGCGTAGGGGTCCTGGATCTTGGTCAGTTCCGGGGCGGAGCCGATGTTCCCGACGCGGGACATGGCGTTGCAGGCGGGCAGACTGGCGGCGACGGCGGCGAGCAGCGCGAAGCGGAAGAGGGTCTTGCGGGCGGTCTTCTGGGCGGACATCGGAGGTTTCTCCTTACTTCGCGGTCACGCCGGGCTTTGCCACGGCGACAAGGTTGGGGCCGGCGACCGTCGCTTCGACGACGCGGTTGGATTGGGTGTTGACGACGCGGATGACGTCGCCCTTGCCGCCGTCCTGAAGGGCCTTGCCCTGGACCGACAGCGAAAGATTCGGGGTGGCGAGCGTGATGGTGACCAGCGCGCCCTTGTCGATCAGCCGCGGCGACTGCAGGTCGCGCAGGCGGACCGGCTGGCTCACCGGTACGCCGCGCTTGGGCGTCATGCCGATCAGCTGGGCATCGGTGGCGGCGATGTCGCTGCCGGTCTGCTCGGCGCGCACGTCCTGCCAGTCGATGTCCGACGCGGTGATGGTGTCGCCCGGAACGATGCGGCGGCTCAGCACCGGAACCTGCACCACGCCGTAGGCGCGGCCGGAGACCGGCAGGCGGACCGTCGGGCGGGTGTCCTGGACGATGATCTCGGCGGCGAAGCGGCCCTGCACCGGGCTGTAGTAGAGGTTCTCCACCGTCAGGCTGCCGGCGCCCTGCGGGGCGCGCAGCTCGACCGCGCGGCTGTCCATCTCCAGATGCAGGCGGCCCACCGGGATGTGCCGCGCCAGCGCGTCCGACAGGGCCGCCTCGACGTGCGTCGTGCCGTAGACGACGGCCGGCGGCTCGGCAGCGGTCTGGGCCATGGCAACCTGGGTGGCGGCCGGGCCGACAAGCGCGGCGGCGGCGAGAGCGGTGCCCAGGAGGAGGTTGGCGAAGCGGGTCATGGCGGCGGGTCCTTCGATCTAGAGGCCATCGATCAAGCGCGCGGCGTCAGCGCATCTGGCTGGCCTGCTGCATCATCTCGTCGGTGGTCTTGATGATCTTGGAGTTCATTTCGTAGGCGCGCTGGGCGGTGATCAGCGTGGTGATTTCCTGCACGATGTTGACGTTGGAGGTCTCCAGCGCGCCCTGCGTCACGCGGCCGAAGCCGGGGGCGCCGGGGTTGCCGCCGATTGCCTCGCCGGACGCCGGGGTTTGCAGGAACAGGTTGTCGCCGACCGCTTCCAGGCCGGCCGCGTTGGCGAAGGTGGCGAGCTGGAGCTGGCCGACGTTCTGCGGTTGCACCTGGCCGTCCAGCTTCACCATCACCTCGCCCGACGGGTTGATCGCGATGTCCACGGCCTCGGCCGGGACGGTGATGGCCGGCTGCACCGGGTAGCCGTCGGCGGTGACGATCATGCCTTCCGGCGAAAGCTTGAAGTTGCCGGCGCGGGTGTACGCGGTGTCGCCGCTCGGCAGCTGCACCTGGAAGTAGCCCGAACCGTTGACCGCCAGGTCCAGCTTGTTGTCGGTGACGGTCAGGTTGCCCTGCTCCAGCACGCGGGCCACGGCGGCGATGCGGACACCGGCGCCCACCTGCACGCCGGTCGGCACGACGGTGCCGGCGTCCGACGAGGTCGAGCCGATGCGGCGCAGGTTCTGGTACAGCAGGTCCTGGAACTCGGCGCGCTGGCGCTTGAAGCCGGTGGTGGTGGCGTTGGCGATGTTGTTGGAGATCGTCTCGACGTTCAGCTGCTGAGCGATCATCCCGGTGGCGCCGATGGCGAGGCTGCGCATGGTTCCTACTCCCCTTTGTTCTGTGTCAGACGGCGCGGCCGAGGCGCTGGATCATGGTGCGCATGCGCTCATGCTCGCTGTCGATCAGGCGCTGGTTCGACTGGTACTGGCGCTGGATCTCGATCATGGCCGTCATCTCCACCACGGGCTTCACGTTGGAATTCTCAAGCAAGCCCTGTGCCACCTTCGTGTCGGCCGGGGCCGGCTGCGGCTCCTCGTCGGAGACGTAGAGGCCGGCGCCGACCTCGGTCATCAGCTGCTCGTTCTTGAAGGTCACGATGTTCAGTCGGCCCACCGGGCCCAGCTCGGTCGCGACGGTGCCGTCGCCGGTGACCTTGATGTCGCGCGTGCCGTCCGGGATGGTGATCGGCTGGCCGTTGTCGGCCAGGACGGGCAGGCCGCCGCCGTCCACCAGCTGACGCTGGTCGTTCAGGCGGAAATTGCCGGCCCGCGTGTATCGGGGGCCGTTCGCGGTATCGACCGTGAAGTAGCCGTGCCCGGTCAGCGCCAGATCCAGCGGGTTGCCGGTCTGCGTCAGCCCGCCGACTGCGAGGTCGCGCACCACCGCGCGGTCCTGCACGAAGCTGACCTGCTCGTGCATGCCCGGACGCTCCAGGAACTCCGTGAACAGCATGCGCTGCTGCTTGAAGCCCGTGGTGTTCATGTTCGCGATGTTGTTCGAAATGACGTCCAGCTGGCGGCGCAGGGCGGTCTGGCGCGACAGGGCGACGTAAATCGGGTTTTCCATCGACGACCTCTTCTCATCTCGGCACCGGCGGGACCGTCCCGACCGACGCCGGAAGCTTTGCACGCCCCGTGCCAAGTGAGACAAATCGCGGACTCCAGGCGGATTCCGGGTGTGAGGGCGCGAAAAGGGCCGTCGCGGCACACCCTGCCGGGCAATAACTGCCGCCTGTGGGGAATTCCCTGCCGGTTTCACCGGGCAAAGCTTCCCCGTTCCCGCCACGCCGAGGGCGTGCGGGGTGGTATGTGGGCGTGTCGAAGCGAGCCCCCTTCCTCCCACGCTGACGCGTGGGTCCCTCCTTGCTCCACTTCGCGGGGGCAAGTTGGATTCCCTCCCCCGTGCGCAGCATGGGGGAGGGCTAGGGTGGGGGCCCGCTTCGAGGACCCACGGATCTCCACCCGAGCCCCACTCAAAATCCGTGCCGAAACCAGAAAGGCCGCAAAACCGCTGGGACCGCCCCCGAGCGATCACAGCTTCGACGCGGTGCTGAAAGGCTTTGTTAACTATCCAAAAGATAGGGTTGCTGTGCTGGTTAAGGCCATTCCGCCACCGCTCGCGCCCCTAGGATTCCATGACCGCGCACGCTGAAGACGACGCCGGCGAACTTTCGACCGATGGCCTGCCGCGCAAGAAGTTCAGCGGCAAGAAACTGGTCCTGTTCGTCATCCTCCCGCTGGTGCTGCTGATCGGCGCCGGAGCAGGCGTGTATTTCAGCGGCCTGCTGGACTCGCTGCTCGGCAAGAAGGAAGAACACGCGGAGGTTCCGGCGGAGCCGGCGCAGCCCGATCCGCACGCGGCACCGATCTTCTACGACCTGCCGGACATGCTGGTGAACCTGAACGCGGCCGGCAAGCGCCCCGCGTTCCTGAAGATCAAGATTTCGATCCAGGTGTCCAAGCCGGAGGACGTGCCGGCGGTCGAGCATGTGCTGCCGCGCATCATCGACAACTTCCAGGTCTACCTGCGCGAACTGCGGCTGGAGGATTTGAAGGGCTCGGCCGGCATGTACCGGCTGCGCCAGGAACTGCTGATGCGCATCAGCGCGGCCGCCCACCCGGTGAAGGTGAAGGACGTGCTGTTCAAAGAGATGCTGGTCCAGTAGGCCGGGCGGCGGGGGCGACGCATGAGCAACACCGAGGAACTGAGCGAAGACGAACGGCTCGCCGCCGAATGGGCCGCCCTCGCCGAAGACGGCGGCGATATGGGCGACATGGGCGGGGGCGGCGGCTCCACGCGCGTTCTGAACCAGGACGAGATCGACAGCCTGCTCGGCTTCGACCAGGGCGGGGCCGGGGACGGCGACAACTCCGGCATCATGGCGCTGGTCAACAGCGCGCTCGTCAACTACGAACGCCTGCCCATGCTGGAGGTGGTCTTTGACCGCCTCGTCCGCATGATGTCCACGTCGCTTCGCAACTTCACGTCCGACAACGTCGAGGTCAGCCTCGACCAGATCTCGTCGGTGCGTTTCGGCGACTACCTGAACTCCATCCCGCTGCCGGCCATGCTCTCCGTCTTCAAGGCGGAGGAGTGGGACAACTACGGCCTGATGGTGGTGGACTCCGCGCTGATCTACTCCATTGTGGACGTGCTGCTCGGCGGCCGGCGCGGCACGGCGGCGATGCGCATCGAAGGACGCCCCTACACGACCATCGAACGCAACCTCGTGGAACGCATGGTCCATGTGGTGCTGTCGGACCTGTCCGCCGCCTTCGACCCGCTGTCGCCCGTCACCTTCCGCTTCGACCGGCTGGAGACGAACCCGCGCTTCGCGACCATCGCCCGCCCCGCGAACGCGGCGGTGCTGGTCAAGCTGCGCATCGACATGGAGGATCGCGGCGGCCGGCTGGAGCTGATGATCCCCTACGCCACCCTGGAACCCGTCCGCGAGCTTCTGCTCCAGATGTTCATGGGTGAGAAGTTCGGCCGCGACTCGATCTGGGAAACCCACCTTGCGTCCGAGCTGCTGGTGACGGATGTGGACATCGCCGCCGTGCTGGACGAGGTGACGATGACCCTGCACGACGTGCTGAACTGGCGAGTCGGCACCCGCATCCTGCTGAACGCCACGCCCGACGGCAGCATCGAGCTGCGCTGCGGCGACGTGTCGATGTTCCAGGGGCGCATGGGGCGCAAGGGCGGCCACATCGCCGTGCGCATCGAGAAGGAACTGCCCAAGCAGGAGGTCATGCGGCTATGAGCCCGACCGTCTCGCTCATTGTCGATCTGGTGATGGTCGGCCTGCTGGCGGCGACCATCGCCTACGCCATCATCCTGAACAAGCAGATCATCAAGCTGCGGGAGAGCCGCGGCGAGATGACCGAACTGATCAAGGGCCTGAACGAGGCCATGGCGAAGGCCGAAACCGGCGTGCGCGGCCTGAAGAAGACCGCGCATGAGACCGGCGAGGATCTTCAGCGCACCGTCAACAAGGCCCAGACGCTCCGCGATGAGCTGGAGTTCATGATCGAGGCCGCCGACGCGCTGGCCAACCGCCTGGGCGCCGTCGGCGACAACCGCCCGAAGCCCGTGGCCCCTGCCGCGCGCCCGGCCGCCCGGCCCGGCCTGTCCGCCCGTCCGGCCGTCGCCCCGCGTCCACTGGTCCAGAGCCATGACGAGGACCACGACGAGGACGACGATCACGTGCCGCTGCCGCCGCTTCGCGCCGAGCCGGCCCGCCGTCCGGCCCCGCCGCCCGAGCCCCTGGCCCGTGATTCGGTCCGTGATCCGCTGGCTCGCGAGGGCGAGAACCTGTCGCGCGCCGAGCGTGAACTGCTTCAGGCGATCGAGAACGCCGGGAAGGGGATCGGATGAGCAACGCCGCAACGGAAGAGAAGATCGTCATCCGCCCGGCCGGCGCCGTTCCGACCGGCGTGCGCACCTCTCAGGGACCGGTCGCCCCCGCGCCGGCCCCGAAGGTTCCCGTCAAGCTCGCCACCAAGAGCAAGGCGAAGGGCAAGGGTAAGCCAGCCCGCAAACCGGCCACGCCGCGCCGCCCCCTGTCGGAGCGTCTGCGCGAACGGATGCAGGGCCTGCGCTTCCGCCTGCTGCCGATCACCATTTTCGTCGCCGTGCTGATGCTGGGCATCCGCGTCGGCGATGTGTGGCGCCTGACCACCCGCGACGCCAAGCTGCCGGAATTTCCGGTCTCGCTGGCCCAGAACCAGACTTCGACCCCGACCCAAGCGCCCCTCCCGGCCGCGATGCCCCTCCAAGTTGCCGCTGCCCCCGCGCAGGGCGGCGCCAGCACCGGCCCGGCCCCCGCCGCCGCCGCCCCGGCGGCGGACAACGTGGCACCGCTCGGTCCCGTCAAGAACGAGGAGCTGCTTCAGCATTTCGCCGAGCGCCGCGCCGAGATCGAGCGCCGCACCAAAGAGGTCGAGCAGCGCGAGGCCCTTCTGATTGCCGCCGAAAAGCGCATCGACCAGAAGATTCAGGAACTCGACAAGGTCCGCTCCGACATTCAGAAGCTGATGCGCCAGGGCGACGAGAAGCAGGCGGCGCAGCTCGAAAGCCTCGTGAAGATTTACGAGACGATGAAGCCCAAGGACGCCGCCCGCATCTTCGAGGAGCTGGAGATGCCCGTTCTGCTGGGCGTGATCGAGCGGATGAAGGAACAGAAGACCGCGCCCATCCTGGCTGCCATGGATCCGGTGAAAGCCAAGGAAGTCACCTCGGCCCTCGTCGAACGCCGCGCGCTTCCGTCCGTGCCGCAGTAAGGTTGCGCCAGGGCCGAGACGCTTGTCCGAGGCAATGCCTCCCCATTCGTTGCGCTTGGCACCGGGTTGGGATCGTTTAACGCGGTGTTAACCGTCAGAATCTAGGTTAAAACGGGCTTAGAAAGCTCCGAGTCGGCGTTTGCGTGCAAGGACGTGGCCCTGGGGTTCAACCCAGCGTCGGCGGGCCGTGCCCGGACCCTTGCCGACGGACCCGCACCGCTCGCCCGCCGGACAGGACATCGGATCGCACATGGCCCCGCCCGTTTCGCCCTCGCTCACCGAGCAGAAGCTCCTCCGCCAGCGCCTCGACGCCGCCCACGCCGAAGCGGCCCAGCCGCTGTCGCGGGACGAGGTGACGGACATCGTCCGCTCCATCCTCTCCAGCATGGACGGCGACATCTCGGTCACCGATCTGCGCCTCTACAAGGAGGTGGTGGATCTCGCCAAGGTCATCGAGAACGCGAAGCTGGAGATGGCCGCGCTTCAGCCGGCCGAGATCCGCGACCAGCACATCCCGACCGCCACCGACGAGCTGGACGCCGTGGTCGGCGCCACCGAACAGGCGACCTTTGCGATCTTCGACGCCTGCGACGTCATCACTAACATCGCCGGGCAGATCGACCCGGAAAACAGTGCCAAGCTGTCGGAGCAGGTCACCAAGATCTTCGAGGCCTGCAACTTCCAGGACATCACCGGCCAGCGCATCAGCAAGGTTGTCCGCACGCTGAAGCACATCGAAGCCAAGGTGGACATGATCGTCGCCGCCTTCGGTGACGAGGTGCGCCAGAATCACGCTGGTCATCATGCCGGCCATCACGCGGCGGCCGCTGCGGCGCACGCCCCCAATTTCGCGACCGACCGTCCCGACGACGATCCGGAAACCGCGCTGCTGCACGGGCCGCAAATGGCCAGCAACGCCATGGACCAGGACGAGATCGACCGCCTGCTGGCGAGCTTCGACTAGCCCATGGCGGTCCCTGGCCAACCCAAGACGGGCTTTTCGGGCGGCCACTCAGGTCCGAACAACGGCAGCATCGTCCTTCTGCTGTCGCTGTTCCTGCTGCTTCTGGTCTTCTTCATCGTGCTGAACGCCCATTCGGTGCAGACGACCCAGCGCGTGAAGGCGGTCATCAGTTCGCTGGAGCGCAGCTTTCCCGCCTTCGTGATCGACCCGCGCCTGCGTGACGGGACCGATCCGCTGGCCTCGCGCACCGGCACGGTCTTCGCCGTCGAACGGCTGGACGGGGTGGGCGAACTGTTCGCCACCGCCGTCGCCGTCGCCAAGGTGGACACGGTCACCCCCGGCCGCTTGATGGAGGTGCGCCTTCCCGCCGACGAGCTGTTCGTTCCCGGCACCGCCCAGCTTCGCCCCGACCGCCAGGGCCTGATCGACCGCGTGTCGCTCGCCTTGCGCGAATCCCGCGCCGGCGAAAAGGTCGAGCTGGACGCGCTGCTCGCCATTGGCCCCACCGGCACCCCCAGCCAGCCGCCTGGTCCCGTGGCGCGCGCCGGCGCGCTGGCCCGGCTGCTGATCGCCGACGGCGCCCCGCCCGAAGCGGTAACCGTGGGCATCGAGCGCGGCGACCCCGGCGCGATCCGCTTCCTGTTCAGCCTGCGCATGGCCGACGAAAAGCCGGCTCAACGCGCCGGGGGAGGGCGCCGATGATCCGCGTTCCCAAACTCCCCACCGCCCAGGACAAGAGCGGCGGCCACGGCCGCACGATGTGGCTGATCAGCTTCACCGACCTGATGTCGCTGCTGCTCGCCTTCTTCGTGCTGATGTATTCGATGAGCGAGCCGGAGGCGCAGCGCTGGACCGGCCTAGCCAAGGCCTTCACCTCCGCCCGCTCCACGGCCACCACGCCGTCCAACGCCGCGCCCGAGCCCAAGGCGGCCTTCAACGCCGCCACGGTGGAGCCGCATTCGGCGATCAATCTCGACTATCTCGGCGCCCTGTTGCGCAGCCAGGCGGCCTCGAACGCCGAACTGGCCGCCGTGGAGGTGCGCCGCGAGGACGACCGGGTGGTGATCGTTCTGCCGGGCGCCACCATGTTCGACGAAACCGGCGGCGCCTTCACCGAGCAGGGGCGGCGCCTGTTGTTCCTGCTGGGCGCGGTGGTCGCGCGCACCGGCAACCGGATCGAGGTGGTCGGCCATGCGGAGCGCGAGGACCCGTCGAACGGGTTGTCCTGGGAACGTGCGCTGACCCGCGCGGTTGCCGTAGCGGCGGCGCTGCGCGAAACGGGCTACAAGCGCGACCTTGTGGCGCGCGGCGTGATGGCGTCTCAGGGGGCGAAGGGTACGGCGCGCGTCGACATCATCGTGCGCGACGAGGCGGAGGGCTGATGCGGATGGGCGGTGGCGTTCGGGCATACCGGCGGTGGCTGTGCGGCTTCGTGGCCGCCACGGCGCTGTTCGCCGCGCCGCACGCCTTCGCCGCCGACGTGCCGGTCCGCGCCGCCACGCACAAGACGTTCGGGCGCATGGTCTTCGACTGGCCGCAGCCGGTGAACCACACCGCGCGGGTGGAGGGCGACACGCTGGTCATCGCCTTCGACCAGCCGATCAACGCCGCGCTCGACCGCGCCGTGGCGGCTCTGCCCGGCTATCTCTCGGGCGTGCGGATCGGCGGCGACGGCAAGACCGTCACCTTCGACCTGAAGCGCCCGGTGACGCTGAAGTCCTTCCGCAACGGCAATGCCGTCGCCTTCGACCTGTCGCCCGCCGCTGCCCAAGCGGCCGAGTCGCCCAAACCCGCTCCGGCACCCACCCAGGCCGACCTCCAGGCTCAGCTGCGCGGCTCCTCCGCGCCGCCCGCCGCCAAGGAACCGACCGGCTCCGCCGCCAGCACTGCCGCCGCGCCGTCCGTCGGCAAGGTCTCGGTCCGCGCCGCCGATCACCCGAACCACAGCCGTCTGGTCTTCGACTGGCCCAAGGCACCCGACTACACGCTCCAGCGCGACGGCGCGT
Source organism: Azospirillum soli (assembly GCF_017876165.1). GTDB lineage: Bacteria > Pseudomonadota > Alphaproteobacteria > Azospirillales > Azospirillaceae > Azospirillum > Azospirillum soli. The sequence goes on along the minus strand of NZ_JAGINQ010000003.1, from coordinate 63,481 downwards.
CGGTGACCGTGCTGTTCGACAAAGGCGGCAACGCCGACCTGTCGCAGGCGAACCGGGCGAAGCTGCGCAACGTCCAGAACATCGAGCAGTACCGCCAGCCCAACGGCGCGCTGGCCGTGACCTTCGCCGCCCCGCAGGACGCCGAGATCAAGGAGGCCAAGAGCGGCAAGTCGCTGGTCCTGGACGTGCTGAACGCCGGCACCCGCAAGGCGCCCGACGCGCCGGCCGTCGCTCCCGCCCCCGTTCCCGCCCAAGCGCAGGCCGCTCCGCCGCCGCCGGCCCCGCCGGGCGCGACCACCACCACCGTGCGCCCGCAACCGGCCACCCCATCGGCCGTCCCGCCGGCCCCGACGCCGGCCGCTCCCGCCCCGACGGCGCCTCCGCCGCCGAAGGATGCGCCCAGCGTTGCCTCCGCGACCTCCAGCGCCACGGCCTCCGGTGCCAACACCGCCGCCGCGACACCCGGCAAGCCGGCGCCCGCCGCAGCCGCCCAAGGCCCCTCGCTCGTCTTCGACGCGGGCGGCCCGGCGTCCGTGGCGGTCTACCCGCGCGCCGGCCAGCTCTACATCGTCTTCGATAAGCCGTTGCCCATCGGCGCCGGCAAGGCCATGGGCAACGGTTCGGAGATGCTGGGCGCCATCGAACCGGTGCCGGCGACCGGTGGCAGCGCCTTCCGCACCAAGATCGGTCAGATGATCTGGCCGAACATCGAACGTCAGGGCACGATCTGGCGCATCACGCCGACCACGCGCCTGACCGGCACGCCGCCCACTGACCTGCGCATCGACGCGGAGCCCGACTTCCTGCTCGGCGCCCGTCTCGTCGTGCGCGCGCCCGACGCGGCGTCGGTCGTCACCATCTCCGACCCGGACGTCGGCGACCGGCTCCAGATCGTGCCGCTGCCCTCGCCCGGCAACGCCATCGCCGACTCGCGCCGCTACGCCGATTTGGAGGTCATGCCCTCCTACCAGGGCATCGTCGTGCGTCCGATTTCGGACAGCGTCACCGTCCGCCCGGTGAAGGAGGGCGTTGAGCTGACCACGGCCGGTGGCCTGCACCTGTCGCCCATGGCCGACGCCGGCAACCGCCAGCCTAGCCCGCCGCCACCGCAGCAGGTTGCCGCAGCACCGCAACCCATGCCCGGCGCCTCCGCCTCGCTGGCCCCCTCCGACCCGAAGCCCCCGCCGCAGGGCAAGCGCCTGTTCGACCTGCCGGCCTGGAAGCGCGGTGACCTCGACCGCTACACCGAGAACCGGCAGAACCTTCAGCTCGCCATCGTCAACGCCCCGGATTCGGAGCGGCCGAAGGCCCAGCTCGACCTTGCCCGCTTCTACTTCGCCAACGGCTTCGGGCAGGAGGCGCTGGGCATGCTCGACGTGCTCCAGCAGGCCCAGCCGGACCTGGAGGGCTGGCCGGAGTTCCGCGCCTTGCGCGGCGCCTCCCGCGTACTGACCGGCAACTTCGAGGGCGCCGCCGAGGATCTCGGCCACCCCAACCTCGCCAACAACGCGGAGGCCGCGCTCTGGCGCGCCGCCATCGCCGGCGAGAAGGGCGACTGGCCGGCCGCCCACACCGGCTTCAAGGCCGGCGGCTCGATCCTGCATTCCTACCCCGACCCGATCCTCGCCAAGCTGGGCCTCAAGGCCGGCGAGGCGGCGCTGGAGATGCGCGACCCGGCCTTCGCCAAGCGCATCCTCGACCGCGTGATCGAACGCGGCGGCCTGGAGGCGGAGGAACGCCCCGACCTGCAATATCTGCGAGGCCTCTACTACGCCCAGAACGGCGAGCCAGACCGCGCGCTGGAGCAGCTGAAGGCGTCCTTCAACAGCCTCGACCGCTATTACCGCGCCAAGGCCGGCCTCGCGCTGGTGAATCTGGAACTGGCCGAGGGGCGCATGTCCCCGCCTGCCGCCGCCGAACAGCTGGCCGGCTTGACCTTCACATGGCGCGGCGACGACCTGGAAATGCAAATCCGCCAGCGCATGGGCGAGGTGCTGATTGCCGCCGGCCAGTACGCCGACGGCTTCAACGCCATGAAGGAGACGGCCGCGCTGGTCGCCGACACGCCGCGCGCCGAGGCCATCACGCGCGAGATGTCGCGCATCTTCGCCGACCTCTACAAGGACGGCGCGCAGCGCCTGTCCACCCTCGACGCGCTCCAGCTCTACGACCAGTTCCGCGAACTGACCCCGGTGGGGGAGGCGGGCGACGAGGTGATCCGCCAGCTGGCCGAACGCCTGATCGCCATCGACCTGCTGAACCGCGCGTCCGACCTGTTGCAGCATCAGGTGGAATACCGCCTGTCCGGCCTGGAGAAGGCGCGGATCGGCACGCGCCTCGCCTCGGTCCGCCTGCTCGACAATAAGCCGGAGCAGGCCCTCCAAGCGCTGGAGCTGTCCAACATCCCGAACATTCCCGCCGACCTCGCCGCCGAACGCCGCCTGATGCAGGCCAAGGCGCTGGCCGAACTCGGCCGTGGCGACGAGGCGCTGCTGCTGCTCGCCCAGGACGACAGCAAGCCGGCCAACCTGCTGCGCGTGGACATTGCGTGGCGCGCCCAGAAATGGGAGGCGGCGGCTTTCGCCCTCAACAAGGTCATCGGCCCGGCCCCCACCGGCAAACAGCCGATCGACCCCGCCACGTCGCAGCTTGTGCTGAACCGCGCCGTGGCGCTGGCCCTGTCCGGCGACGGCACCGCCCTCAACCTGCTGCGCAAGGATTTCGGCCCCGCCATGGCCGGCGGTCCCGACGCCGACGCCTTCCGCGTGCTGACCCGCCCCGAACAGGCGCTCGGGCTCATCGACGTGAACACCGTCCGCTCCCGCGTGGCGGAGGTGGACGTGTTCCAGAAATTCCTGAAGAACTATCGCGGCAAACAAAGCGCCGCCAACCCCGGCACCGCAGCGGTGAATTGAACGAAAAAGCCCCTCTCCGATGGAGAGGGGCTTTTTCGTTCAGAGCTGCACCTGCGTTCCCAGCTCCACCACGCGGTTCGGCGGAATCTTGAAGAAGTCCGTGGCGCTGACCGCCGTGCGGGACATGACCACGAACAGCTTTTCGCGCCACTGAGCCATCTGCGGGTTGATGCGCGGGATCAGCGTCTCGCGGCCCAGGAAGAAGGAGGTGGACATCACGTCGAACTCCAGCCCGAACGCCTTGCACAGCCGCAGCGCCTTGGGAATGTTCGGCTCCTGCGAGAAGCCGTAGCGCACCGTCAGCCGGTAGAAGCCCTCGGCCAGCCCCTCGACCAGCACGCGGTCCTTGGCCGGTACGCGCGGTACGTCCTCGACCAGCACAGTCAGGAAGACCACGCGCTCGTGCATCACCTGATTGTGCTTCAGGTTGTGCAGCAGCGCGATCGGCACCGTATCGGCGCTGGAGGTCATGAAGACCGCGGTGCCTTTCACGCGCTGAATCTCGCCCGACTTTGTCTCGCCCGACTTTGTCTCGCCCGACTTGGCATGGCGCTTGATGAAGCTGTCCAGCGGCAGCGAATCCTCGGCCAGCCGGCGGGCCAGCACGGCGCGCCCGCGCCGCCACGTGGACATCAGCCCCAGCGTCACCGCCGCGATGACCAGCGGCACCCAGCCGCCGTGCGGGATCTTCACCGCGTTGGCGAAGAACAGCGCCAGATCGACGGTCAGGAACAGCGCGCCCACCGCCAGGCACACCGGAACGCTCCAGTTCCAGCGGCGGTGCGCGACGACCAGGGCCAGGATGGTGGTGATGACCATGTCGCCGGTCACGGCGATGCCGTAGGCGGTCGCCAGCTTGCTGGAGGACTGGAACCACACCACCAGCCCGATCACGGCGAACAGCAGGCCCCAGTTGGCGCGCGGGATGTAGATCTGCCCGCCTTCCTCGCTGGAGGTGTGGCGGATGTCCAGGCGCGGACACAGGCCGAGCTGCACCGCCTGCCGGGTCAGCGAGAACACGCCGGAGATGACCGCTTGGCTCGCGATCACCGCCGCGCAGGTCGCCAGCAGGATCATGGGGTACAGGCCCCAGTCCGGCACCAGCAGGTAGAAGGGGCTGCGCACCGCCTCCGGCTCCGTCAGCAGCAGCGCGCACTGGCCCAGATAGTTCAGCAGCAGTGACGGCAGCACGACGGCCAGCCACGCGATCTTGATCGGCCGGCGCCCGAAATGGCCCATGTCGGCGTACAGCGCCTCGCCGCCGGTCACGGCCAGCACGACGGCGCCCAGCACCAGAAAGCCGACCCAGCCGTTCGATTGGAAGAAGGCCACGGCGTAACGCGGATCGAGCGCCGCCAGGATCTGCGGCTCCTTCACCACCTCGACCAAACCGACCACGCCCAGCGTGACGAACCACGTGACCATGATTGGGCCGAACAGCGTGCCGACCTTGGCGGTGCCGTGGCTCTGGATGGCGAACAGGACGATCAGGATGCCGATGGTCACCGGCACCACGACCGATTCCAGCGACGGCTGCGCGACCTCCAGCCCCTCCACCGCCGACAGCACCGACACGGCCGGCGTGATCATGCCGTCGCCGTAGAACAGCGCCGCGCCGAACAGGCCCAGCGCCATCATGCCGGACAGGCGCCCGCTGGCGTCCGGCCGGCTGTTGGTGGCCAGCGCCAGCAGCGCCAGGATGCCGCCTTCGCCCTTGTTGTCCGCCCGCATGACGAACAGCACGTACTTGACGGTAACCACAAGGATCAGCGCCCAGAACACCAGGGACATGATGCCCATGATGTTGGCCGGCGTTAGGGCCAGCCCGTGCTCCGGCGAAAAGCATTCGCGCAGCGTGTACAGCGGGCTCGTGCCGATGTCGCCATAGACGACGCCGAGCGCGCCGAGCGTGAGCGCCGCCAGCTTGCCCGTGTCGGGCGCTGCGGCTTTCAGAGTCGTTTCTGACATGTGGGGGCTGGGTGAGGTCCGGAAAGGGTCCGAGCGGGGGACGAAGAAGCCTCAATGCACACTGGGCTGCGCCGGTCGGTTCGGGCGCTCCTCACCGACCGTCATACGCGCTTCCGTCGTGCAATACCAGCCGAACGTGCATGCCCCGTCCCAGGGGGGCGTTACCTGCGACGATCCGCGCGGGTCACCCCTACAGCGTGCCGAAACTGCGCGCCAGCGACCCGGCGATCAGGTACCAGCCGTCCACCAGCACGAAGAAGATGATCTTGAACGGAATCGCCACCATGGTCGGCGGCAGCATCATCATGCCCATCGACATCAGGATCGACGCCACCACCATGTCGATGATCAGGAAGGGCAGGAACAGCAGGAACCCGATCTCGAACGCCCGCTTGATCTCGGAAATCATGAAGGCCGGCACCAGAACGTGCATCGGCGTCTGGGACGGCTCGGTGACGTTCTCGATGCGCGCCATGTCCATGAACAGGCGCAGGTCCTTTTCGCCGGTATGCCGCAGCATGAACTCGCGCAAAGGCGCGGCCGTGCGGCGGACCGCCTCCATCTCGTCGATGTCCTGGTTGATCAGCGGCTGGATGCCCTGGGTGTAGGACCGCTCGAACACCGGGGCCATGACGAAGAAGGTCAGGAACATCGCCAGCGACATCATCACCGTGTTCGGCGGCACCTGCTGCACGCCCAGCGCGGAGCGCAGGAACGACAGCACGATGACGATGCGCGTGAAGGCGGTCATCATGATCAGGATCGACGGCGCCAGCGACAGCACCGTGATCAACGCGATCATCTGGACGATGCGCCCCGTGGCGGAACCGCCGGCATCGCCCAGGTCGAAGGTCATGCTCTGCGCCAGCGCCGGCCCGGCGGCCAGCGCGCCCGCGACGCCGATGCCCAGCGCCAGCAGCCCGGCCAAAATCAGGCGCTTTCCCACACTCACGGCTTGGTCTCCTGCGGCGCGGCGGCCTCGGTCATGGCGCTGCGGAAGCCGGCCTTGGCCCCCTGTTCGACCACCACGTCGCCCAGCGCGCTCAGCAGCAGCAGATGTTCTTGGTCGTCGCGGCGCACCAGCACCAGCCGGCGCTTGGCGTCCAGCGGCAGCACCTCGACGATGCCCAGGCGGCGCTGCCGCGCGGGCGTGGAGACCATGCCGCCGAACCCGATGCGGCGCATCACCCACGCCACCAGCATGATCAGCACGATGACGAACAGAAGGGCGACGGTGAAGCGTACGTACTGGTCGATGTCCATGGCTCAGGACGACTTTTCGGGCAGGGGATCGGGAAGCGCGCCCGGCGAGGCCCCGCGCCCGTAGGCGGCGGCGGCGCGCTGGCGCGCGGTGTGCGGGTCGGGCCGGCCCTCGGCGGCGGCGGCCATGGAGTCCTGCTGGCGAGCCAGCGCTTCGGCCAGCGCGTCCAGCGCCCGGAGCAGCGATTCCAGATCGGCCAGAAGCGTCTTGTCCCCGCTCGCCTGCGCGGTGCCGCACAGCTCCGCGACTCGCGCGTCCAGCCCGGTCATGTCGATGGGGGCGCCGGTCTCGGCCTGGGCGCGCGCCTCGTCCAGCGCGGCGGCCACGGCGGCGATGTCCTTATGGAGGGCGGCGGTCACGGCGCGTCTCCCGGCAGTTCATCCCCGTCCCGCGGCATCGTGCCGTTGGCGCGGTAGACGTAGGCGAGGATCTCCGCCACGGCGGCGATGGCCTCGATTGGGATTTCACTGTCCACGTCGATGGCCGACAGAACCTGCACGAGGTCGGCGTCCTCGCGCACCTTCACGTCGTTGGCGAAGGCCAGTTCCAGGATCTGTTCGGCGACGTGGCCCTTGCCGGTGGCCACGATCTTGGGCAGGGACTGCGTCCCGAACTCATACTTCAGCGCCACCGCCACGGGGCGGCGCGCGGGAGGGCGGTTGTTCGAGGACGGCGCGGACAAGGGATTCCTGCCGAATGGCCTAGGTCAGTCCGCGCATCCTGTGGGAATATGCTTAACGAAGCATGAAAGCGTAAGCGGCGCTTTCCCTTATTGTCCCTGCTTCGGCGGCTCCCCGTGCATTTGCTGGTGCATGGCCCCATGGCCGGTTCCGCCATGCTCCATACCGCCGGCTCCCATACCGCCGGCTCCCATACCGCTCGGCCCCATGGCGCCCGCGCTCTGGATGGGCACCTCCACGGTCACCGCGCCCGCCTTGGCGAAGGTCAGCGTTACCGGGAACCGGCCGCCCTGGGTCAGCGGCTGCTTCAGGCCCATCAGCATGACGTGCAGCCCGCCGGGGCGCAGCGCGACCGACTCGCCGGGGGGCAGCTCGATGGCGTCCACCTCGCGCATCTTCATGACGCCGTTGTCCATCAGGTGCGTGTGCAGCTCTGCCTTCTCGGCCACCGGGGTTTCGGCGCCGACGAGGCGGTCGGCCTCGGTTCCGCCATTCTTGATGGTCATGAAGGCCGCCCCGCTGCGCGCTGCCGGGGTGCCGGCCCGCGCCCAGGGCTCCGTTACCGCGACGGTTCCATCGGCGAGGGCTGTTCCGGCGGTGAAGGTCAAGCCAGCGAAGGTCAAGGCGGCTATTCTGGCGAGCATGCTCATGATCGGCGTCCCAACGGCTGCGTTCGCGAATTGGCCGCCACCTTACCACGCCGGCGGCCACCGTCCAGCCGGCCACCTTCCAGTCGGCCCAGGTCCGCCTGAGGGCTCAACCGGCGAGGTTCAGTCGTGGGCCGACACCCCGCATTCATTCTTCATTAACATAAACAGGCGACCATCAACGTGACCCGCCGCGTCCGCGATTTCGCGTGCGTGGGGAACTTCATTTCCGGGACAGGGCCATGGACCTCGGCAATCTCGGCCTCTTCAAGCTGATGTCGCGCAAGATGGGCTGGCTGACCCAGCGCCAGCAGGTGCTTGCCCAGAACATCGCCAACGCCGACACGCCGGAGTTCAAGGGCAACGACCTGAAGCCCTTCTCCTTCCGCGACGCCCTGTCCGACAGCCGCCGTTTGCAGGCCAGCGTGACCAACGCCGCCCACCTTCAGGGGACGCGCGGCGCGGGCGGCATGGACAAGGAACAGCGCCAGAAGAACCCGTACGAGACGGCGCCCGACGGCAACAACGTCATCCTTGAAGAGCAGATGATGAAGGTCGGTCAGAACGCCATGGACTACCAGACCATCACCAACCTCTACAAGAAACAGGTCAACATGATCCGGACCGCGATGCGCAGCGGCGGCGGCTGAGGAGGGGTAGGGGAGACACGGCATGGACCTCTACAAGGCAATGGCGGTTTCCGCCTCCGGCATGAAGGTGCAGGGCACGCGCCTGAAGGTCATCGCGGAAAACTTGGCGAACGCCAACACCACGGCCGAAACGCCGGGCGATCTGCCGTACCGGCGCAAGGTCATCACCTTCCAGAACGCGCTCGACCGCCAGATGGGGGTGGAGACGGTCCGCGTCGCCAAGATCGACGTGGACAAGAAGGATTTCGAACGGCGCTACGACCCGTCGCACCCCTCGGCCGACGCCGACGGCTACGTGCTGATGCCCAACGTCAGCTCGATCATCGAGGCGATGGACATGCGCGAGGCCCAGCGCTCCTACGAAGCCAACCTGTCCGCCATTGACAGCGCGCGTCAGATGCTGACCCGCACGATTGATATTCTCCGCACCTGACGGTGCTGGGCGATACCCTCCGCACCTGATCCGGCCGCCTGAAGGAAGGAAACCCGTCCCATGGTCAACCCCATCAACGCCGCCGCGGCCTACGCCTCCACCGCCGCCCGGACGACCGGTCCCGGCATGGGGCCGCGTGACGGCGTGTCCTTCGGCGACGTGCTGGAACAGGCCGCCAAGGACGGCATCGGCACCCTGAAGCAGGGTGAAAAGATGACCGCGCTGGCCGCCGTCGGGCAGGCCGACCTGACCGACGTGGTGCAGGCCGTCACCAACGCCGAGGTGACGCTGCAGACTGTCACCACCGTGCGCGACAAGGTGCTGAGCGCCTATCAGGAAATCCTGCGCATGCCGATCTGATGGGCCGATCCGACGGCGCGCTTTCTCTGGTCCTCCCGCCATGAACGAAACCGAAGTCATCGAGATCTGCCGCACCTCCATCGTCACGTTGGTCTTCGTGATGGGGCCGATCCTCGTCATCATGATGGCGGTCGGCACGGTCATCTCGGTCTTTCAGGCTGTGACCCAGATCAACGAGCAGACGCTCGCCATGGTGCCGAAGGTGCTGGTGGTCTTTGGTCTGTCGATCCTGCTGATGCCCTTCATGCTGGGTGAATTGCGGGAGTTCTTCCAGCACGAGATCGCCGACCGCATCGTCGCCATCGGGACCGGATCGAACGGCGTGCCCGGCGCCGGCGGATGAACGTCCTTCAGCAGCTTCTGGGGGAGCAGCTGTTCGTCTGGCTGCTGGTCTTCACGCGGGTCGGCACCGCCTTCAGCGTGATGCCGACCATCGGCGACGCTTTCGTTTCCGCGCGTACGCGCCTCCTCTTCTCGCTAGCCGTCAGCGTCCTGGTCGCCCCGATTCTGACCGACCGCATGCCGGCGATGCCGTCCAACGTCTTCAGCCTCCTCGTGCTCATGGTGGGGGAAATGGCGGTGGGCATCTTCCTGGGCACCGTGGCGCGCCTGCTGATGGGCGCGCTGGAGGTGGCGGGCACCATCATCGCGCTGCAGACCGGCCTTGCCAACGCGCAGATGTTCAACCCGGCCATGGCTTCCCAGGGTTCGCTGCCGGGCGCGCTTATGGGCTGGCTGGGGCTGTTGCTGATCTTCATCACCAACCTGCACCATCTGCTGATCATGGCGGTGGTGGACAGCTACGCCACCTTCGTGCCCGGCGCGCCGATCCCCATCGACGACATGGCCAACGTGGTCGGCCAGCTGGTGTCGAAAAGCTTTCTGCTAGGCGTCCAGATGTCGGCGCCGTTCCTCATCTCGGGCATGCTGTTCGCGCTGGCGCTGGGCCTGCTGAACAAGCTGGCGCCGCAGATCCAGGTCTTCTTCCTGTTCACGTCGATACAGGTGGCGCTCGGGCTGTTCATGTTCGCGCTGACGCTGGCGGCGATGATGATGTTCTGGCTGACCCATTTCGAGGCGGCCTTCGTCGATTTCCTGAAACCGACCTGATCGGGGAGGAAAGCCGGTGTCCGAAGACGCGGACGAGTCATCCAAAACAGAAGAGCCGACACAAAAGAAGCTCGACGAGGCCCATAAGGAAGGTCGCTACGCGCTCACCCAGGAAATCGGCAACTGGCTGATGGTGGCGGCCGCCCTCGTCATTCTGGTGTCAATCCTGCCGGGCACCATGAAGGGGATGGTCCCGCGCCTGAATTACTACTTCGCCAATTTCGACCAGATCCCCATGGATCAGGCATCGGTCGGGATGGTTTTGATGCGCCTGCTGAAGGACACACTGTGGGCGTTGTGGCTGCCGCTTCTGCTGCTGGGCTTTGCGGGCGTGATCGGAACGGTCGGGCAGAAGGGGTTCAACGTCTCCTGGTCGCTGATCGCGCCGAAATTCGAGAAGCTGAATCCGCTGCCCGGCCTGAAGAACATGTTCACGGTCGAGAAACTCGTCGAACTCGGCAAAAGCCTGGCCAAGCTGGCGGTGGTCGGTGTCGTCGCCTACATGGCGTTGCAGCCGATGATGACCGGCATCGAGCATTTCATCGGCATCGACATGATGCTGCTGGTCCGCGAGATGGACAGCCTCACCTTCCGCCTGCTGGCCGGCGTGCTGGCGATCCTCACGGTGATCGCCGCCGCCGACCTGTTCTGGCAGCGTCACAGCTACAACAAAAAGATGAAGATGACGAAGCAGGAGGTGAAGGACGAGCACAAGCAGGCCGAAGGCGACCCCCATGTGAAGGGCCGCATCCGGCAGCTCCGCTTCGAACGCGCGCGCAAACGCATGATGGCCGCCGTGCCCAGCGCCGACGTGGTGGTGACGAACCCGACCCACTTCGCCGTCGCGCTGAAATACGACTCGCAGACGATGGGCGCGCCCATGGTGGTTGCCAAGGGCGCCGATCAGATCGCCTTCAAAATCCGCGAGATCGCCGAGGCGAACGACGTCCCGGTGATGGAGAACCCGCCGCTCGCCCGCGCGCTCTACGCCACATGCGACATCGACGAAGAAGTGCCGTCCGAGCACTATCGCGCGGTCGCGGAAGTCATTACCTATGTTTTCAAGCTGAAGGGGCGTTCGGCGCGGAACTGATCGGCGTCGCGCGCCCCCTCCCGGTGGCGAACGGCTTTTCGGAGTTTCGGTGGACGACGCAACCTCATCCTTCGTCGACGGCGCCCGCGCCGGTCTTCCGGCCGGATCCATGGGCGGCATGACCGGCGCCGCGTCGGATCGGTCCGGCCGGGCGATGGCCGCCGTGGCGCTGTCGGCGCTGGCCGTCATCGGGCTGGCGGTGATGGCGGCGGGCCTCGTGCTCGACCACGATGTTCTGGCCTGGATCGGCATCGCCGTCGCCGCGACCGGCGCGACCGTTCTGGCAATCCGGCTCAGCATGACGCGGCGGCGCCTGACCCACACCGGCGTCCTGCTCGGCGGCGCGCTGGAGGGGCTGCCCACCGGCCAGCTCGTCTGCGACGGCTCGGGCCATGTCGTCTTCGTCAACACCGCCTTCCGCACCCTGATCGGCTGGAGCGAGGGCGAGCCGCCGCTCCGCGCGCTGGAGCGCCAGTTCGCCGCCGACCCCGACAGCGCCGCCGAGTTCCGCCGCCTGCACGAGCGCGTGCGCGGCGGCGTCTCCGCCACGGCCGAGCTGGCGGTTCTGCGCGACGGGCGGCCGACCGAATGGCGGCGCATCCAGGCCCAGCCCATCGACGGCCATCCCGGCGCCGCGCTCTGGCGGGTGGAGGACATCACCGCCCGGCGCGAGCTTGACCAGGTGATGCTGCGCGAGCAGGCAAAGCTCGTGGACTTCATGGACCACGCGCCGGTCGGCTTCTTCTCCGTCGATCAGGACGGCCATTTCCTGTTCGTGAACGCCACACTGGCGAAGTGGCTGGGCTGCGCGCCCCGCGACCTTATGGAGAGCAGCCGGCGCCTGCACGAGGTGCTGGCCCACCCGCCCGTCAACGCCGCCCCCTACGACCTTCTGGAGGGCGGCGGGGTGGAGCAGCGCGGCGAGGTCGCCATGCGCGGGCTCCAGGGCCGCCGCTTCCAGGCGTCGATCGCACAGACCGTGGTGAAGGCGGAGGACGGCCACACCGTCCACACCCGCTCCGTCGTCCGCGACCTGACCCCGGAGCGCGAATGGCAGGAGGCCCTGCGCCTGTCCGAACAGCGCTTCCAGCGCTTCTTCGAGGACGCGCCCATCGGCATCGCTCTGGTGGACGAGGGCGGGCGTCTGGCCGAATGCAACCAGGCCTTCCTGACCCTGATCGAAAGCGAATCGATGAGCGTCATCGGCCGTCCCATGGCCGACCTGATCGTGCCGGCCGAGCGCACCATGGTGGCCGAGCGTCTGACCGCCGTGCAGGGCGGCGCCGACCCGGCCGCTCCGCTGGAGGTACGCCTGTCCGGCGGGCGCGAACTGGTGGCCCAGCTCTACGCCCGCCGCCTCGGCGGCGTCGGGGCGGAGGGTGGGGCGGGCCTGATCCTGCACTTCATCGATATGACCGAGCGCAAGAGCCTGGAGGCCCAGTTCGCCCAGTCGCAGAAGATGCAGGCGGTCGGCCAGCTGGCCGGCGGCGTGGCCCACGACTTCAACAACCTGCTGACCGCGATGATCGGCTTCTGCGACCTGCTTCTGCTCCGGCACAAGCCGGGCGACCAGTCCTTCAGCGACATTATGCAGATCAAGCAGAACGCCAACCGCGCGGCCAACCTCGTGCGCCAGCTTCTGGCCTTCTCGCGCCAGCAGACGCTACAGCCGCGCATCCTCAGCGTCACCGACGTCCTGGCCGAACTCGCGAACCTGATGCGTCGCCTGATCGGCGAGAACATCGAGCTGAAGATGATCCACGGCCGCGACCTCGGCCTCATCAAGGTGGACCAGAACCAGCTGGAGCAGGTCATCATCAACCTCGTGGTCAACGCCCGCGACGCCATGGCCGGCGGTGGGCGGCTGACCATCGTCACCTCCAATCACACCGTCACGCACCCCCAGCGCCGCGAGCACGAGACCATTCCGGCCGGCGAATACATCTCCGTGGAGGTCATCGACACCGGCTGCGGCATCCCCAAGGAGAACCTGCAACGCATCTTCGAGCCGTTCTTCTCCACCAAGGAGGTCGGCTCCGGCACCGGCCTCGGTCTGTCCACCGTCTATGGCATCGTGCGCCAGACCGGCGGCTTCGTTCTGGTCGATTCGGTGGTGGGGGAGGGGACGACCTTCACCCTCCTGCTGCCCCGCCACCAAGGCGAGGTGAAGCCCGTGGACCATGGCGAACCGCGCGAGCGGCGCGGCAGCGACCTGACCGGCTCCGGCACCATCCTGCTGGTGGAGGACGAGGACGCCGTCCGCGTCTTCTCCGCCCGCGCTCTGCGCAACAAAGGCTATCAGGTCCTGGAGGCGAAGAACGGCGAGGCCGCGATGCAGCAGATCGGCACCGACGGCAGCCGCATCGACCTTCTGATAACCGACGTCGTCATGCCGCAGATGGACGGCCCGACGCTGGCCCGCCACGTTCGCAAGATGCGCCCGGAAATGAAGGTGATCTTCATCTCCGGCTACGCCGAGGACCGCCTCGGCGAGATCGACGGCGTCGAAGTCGCCCACTTCCTCCCCAAACCCTTTTCCCTGAAGCAGCTCGCCTCCAAGGTCAAAGAGGTCATCCGGGAAGGGAAGTAAATTCCCTCCCCTGCAAAGCGGGGGAGGGTTAGGGAGGGGGCAATAACGACAACGGCCCAACCCGCCACCCGAAATACGGCCAAGCCTCCGTCCCCGGCACCTCCACTTCCTCCCACCCAGACAGCCCAACCCGTCGGTCCGACAGCACCAGCGCCCCCGGCGCCAGGAACGGTTCGATCAACCCGCCGACCCACCCGCTAATCCCGTCCTCGTCCTCTTCCCGCGCGCTTCCCACATCGGCGTGCACCAGCCTGACCGACCGCCCGAACCGTTCGGCCGCCTTGGGCAAGGTGTCCCGGAAATCCCCCAGGAACAGCCGGTCCTCATCGGGCACCAACGCAGTCGGCACCCTCAGCCACATGTCGAACACCAGGATGTCCCGCGCCGGAAACAGGGTGCGCAAATGATCGTAGGTCCGGCCCTTGCCGAGGCCGACTTCCATCACCATACCATGGGTTCCCGCGACACAACCCGCCGCCCAGCCCAGCGCCACGCGCTGCGCCGTTAGCCGGTCGATCATGCGGTCGAGCGTGGATTTCAGGGGCCTCATGCGATCCTCCGCGACGGTCCCCAACCCTAACCCAGCACCAACTCCATGCCGCCCGCGCATCGGTGGCAACCTGCCTGAACAACAGGCCTAAAAATGAGAACATACAGTGAACTTTTTGCCTTTGCCGAAGAGAACGAAACTGGTACGATGTGCCCCGTTGCAAGAGCTTCGGCCGTGTGATCTAAGAGAGGGAGACGGGCATGTCGTCCGCACAGCTTCGTTTGGTCGAGAAGGATTCCATGGATAAGCAGAAGGCCCTGGACGCCGCGCTGAGCCAGATCGAGCGCGCCTTCGGCAAAGGCTCGATCATGAAGCTCGGCGCCCGCGAGAACACGGTCGAGACGGAGGTCGTTTCCACCGGCTCGCTCGGCCTCGACATCGCGCTGGGCATCGGTGGCCTGCCGCGCGGCCGTATCGTCGAGATTTACGGTCCGGAAAGCTCGGGCAAGACGACGCTGGCGCTGCACGCCATCGCCCAGGCCCAGAAGGCCGGCGGCACCTGCGCCTTCGTGGACGCGGAGCACGCGCTCGACCCGGCCTATGCCCGCAAGCTCGGCGTGAACATCGACGAGTTGCTGATCTCTCAGCCCGACGCCGGTGAGCAGGCGCTGGAGATCGCCGACACGCTGGTGCGCTCCGGCGCCATCGACGTGCTGGTGGTCGACTCGGTCGCCGCGCTGGTGCCGCGCGCCGAACTGGAAGGCGAGATGGGCGACAGCCACGTCGGCCTGCACGCCCGCCTGATGAGCCAGGCGTTGCGCAAGCTGACCGGCTCGATCGCCAAGTCGAACTGCCTGGTGATCTTCATCAACCAGATCCGCCTGAAGATCGGCGTGATGTTCGGCAACCCGGAGACGACGACGGGCGGCAACGCGCTGAAGTTCTACGCCTCGGTCCGTCTGGACATCCGCCGCATCGGCTCCATCAAGGACCGCGAGACGGTGGTGGGCAACCAGACCCGCGTGAAGGTGGTGAAGAACAAGATGGCCCCGCCGTTCCGCGTGGTCGAGTTCGACATCATGTACGGCGAGGGCGTCTCCAAGGTGGGCGAGCTTCTCGACCTCGGCATCCAGGCCGGCGTGGTGGAGAAGTCCGGCGCGTGGTTCTCCTACGACGGCACCCGCATCGGCCAGGGCCGCGAGAACGCCAAGAACTACCTGCGGAACAACCCCGACATGGCCAACGCCATCGAGGCGAAGATCCGCGGCAACGCCGGCCTTGTCGCCGACGCCATGATGGGCACCCCGGAAACCGACGGCGACGCTGCCTCTCCGGAGTAAGTCGCGGCGGCCTCCGCTGACGAACGAAGCCCCTCTCCACCGGAGAGGGGCTTTTTCTTTGGAAAACTCAGAACGGAATGATGACGCGGCCCCAGGCGCGGGTGTCGTCGCCGCCGTAGTTCTTCTCATGCACCGTGCGGGTCAGATAGCCCTGCAGGATGATCTTTTCGAAGTTGTAGCCGACAAGCGCACCCAGCGCGATCTGCTCCTGCTTGGCGTAATTGGCCGTCGGCTTGTTCAGGTCCCACGACGCGAAGCCAACTGGACCGACCGTCCACTTGCCGAAATTCTTCGTCGCGGTGAGGTCGATGTTTAGGAAGTCCGGGTTGACCGTCTTCGACACCGACCGTGTGTTGATGCCGTAGATGGTGTTGGCCGTGAGGTTCCAGTCATCGGCGGTGTAGCTGATGCCGAGCCGCTGGTTGATCGAGGTCGAATCGAACCCCAGGCGGTTGCCCACCGGCAAATAGACGCCCAGCAGGTAGCTGACGCCCAGCCCGTTCCCCAGATCCCAGGCCAGCTGTCCGGCCAGGAACGGGTTGTACATGCCGTTCTCGTGGTCGGCGTCCTCGATGCCGACCTCCAGGGCGGGCAGGGCGGCCAGCAGTTGAACCCGCGCGCCGAGCAGCTTGGCCGGCGTGGACCACGCCAGCACCGGGATGTTCACGCCCAGCGTCACGTCCGGATTGCCGTTCTCCCCACGGCGGACGCCCCAGTCGAAGGTGTCGACGAAATACACGCCCTCCGGCAGGGGCGCGCCGACGGCCAGACCGATGGTCTCGCCGGGCTGCGTCACCGACCCGGCCGAGGCCGGCGTCGCGCAGAACGCCGCCACGCAGGCCGCGACGGCCACGCTGCTCTTCAGGGCCAACTTGCCAATAGATTCACGCGCCTTGGTGCCAAGCTGCTTTAGCATCTTTTCCGTTCTTCCCCCAAATCGAACGCCGCTCCGCCAAATCCTTTGGCGCTCATTCACAGCTCAAATGTCCGTGCGGAGAGGCCGGCGGTAATCGCCATTCCGGCGCCTCAATGCGCCGTGGCGTAATACGAACGGAAGGAGGTGTACGAACAATGCGACTATCGTCGCGCAATTCGCCTTTTATTCGCCATGCGTCATCCCGCGCTTGCGAAGTGGAGTGCCGTTTCCATCCGCTTCAATCGCCCATGATTGGGTGACGATCGCTCTTTTTTGAGGGCGCTCGACGTTGGTATTGTGCGGATGGTTCTGAAATCAAACGGGTTGTTGTCCTGATATAGAGATTAATAACAGCTGCGTTGTACGGAAGTATGATTTGCCTCGATTCGCCACGCTAAGTCATTGATTGCATGTTATGTGCGCCGCAACAAGATTTATGGTGACAATATAGTTCTTTGGTCGAATTTGTACTTAAGAACGAAGTCGCCGCTCAGCCCGTGATGGTCGCCCCGTTTCTAGCGTCGCACGGCGTTTCATCCGCCGCGCGGCCCCTGCGGAAAAGCCGCCAAACCCCGCACCGCTGGCGTTCTGTGGACAGCCACACCAAGTCACGCTAAAAGCACGGTTCGGCCGCGCGAAGGCCGTGCTGACGAGTTTCCGGAGCCTGGACCCGCCCTATGCAGACCGCCAACGACATCCGCCGCACGTTCCTGGACTATTTCGCCAAGAATGGCCATCAGGTCGTGGACTCGTCGCCGCTGGTTCCGCGCAACGACCCGACCCTGATGTTCACGAACGCCGGCATGGTGCAGTTCAAGAACGTCTTTACGGGGGCGGAGCAGCGGCCCTACAAGCGCGCGGTCACCTCGCAGAAGTGCGTGCGCGCGGGCGGCAAGCACAACGACCTGGACAACGTCGGCTACACCGCGCGCCACCACACCTTCTTCGAGATGCTGGGCAACTTCTCGTTCGGCGACTACTTCAAGGACGACGCCATCGCGTTCGCCTGGAACCTCGTCACGAAGGAGTTCGGGCTTCCGGCGGACAAGCTGCTGGTTACCGTCCACACCTCGGATGAGGAAGCGGCGGGCATCTGGCGCAAGGTCGCCGGCCTGTCGGACGACAAGATTATCCGCATCCCGACCGACGACAATTTCTGGCGCATGGGCGACACCGGCCCCTGCGGTCCATGCTCGGAGATCTTCTTCGACCACGGCCCGCACATCGCCGGCGGTCCTCCGGGCTCGCCCGACCAGGACGGCGACCGCTTCATCGAGATCTGGAACCTCGTGTTCATGCAGTATGAGCAGCGTGGGCCGGACGACCTGATCGCGCTGCCGAAGCCCTCCATTGACACCGGCATGGGCCTTGAGCGCCTCGCCGCCGTCCTCCAGGGCAAGCACGACAACTATGACATCGACCTGATGCGCGCGCTGATCGTCGCGTCGGCCGAGGCCACGAAGACCGCGCCGGACGGCGCGCACGCCGTCTCGCACCGGGTCATCGCCGACCACCTGCGCTCCTGCTCCTTCCTGATCGCCGACGGCGTGCTGCCGTCGAACGAGGGGCGCGGCTACGTGCTCCGCCGCATCATGCGCCGCGCCATGCGCCACGCCCACATGATCGGCGCGCGCGACCCGCTGATGCACCGCCTCGTCCCGGCGCTGGTCCAGCAGATGGGCGACGCCTACCCCGAACTGAACCGCGCCCGCGCCCTGATCGTCGAGACGCTGAAGCTGGAGGAGACCCGCTTCAAGCAGACGCTGGAGCGCGGCCTGCGCCTGCTGGAGGACGAGGTCGGCCGTCTGGGCGAGGGCCAGCCCCTGCCGGGCGACGTGGCCTTCAAGCTCTACGACACCTACGGCTTCCCGCTCGACCTGACCCAGGACGTGCTGCGCACCCAGGGCCGTCCGGTGGACGAGGACGGCTTCAAGGCGGCCATGGACGAGCAGCGCCGCAAGGCCCGCGAGTCCTGGGCCGGCTCGGGCGAGGCGACGACCGAGAAGCTCTGGTACGAGCTGAAGGACGAACTGGGCGCCACGGAATTCTTCGGCTACGACACCGAAGTCGCTGAAGGCAAGGTGACCGCCATCGTCAAGGGCGACGCCCGCGTCGATCAGGCGTCGCTGGGCGATGAGGTTCTCGTCATCGTCAACCAGACCCCCTTCTACGGCGAATCCGGCGGTCAGGTCGGTGACCAGGGAGTCATCTTCTCGGCCACCGGCGCCGAATTCGCCGTCTCCGACACCCAGAAGAAGCTCGGCGCCGTCTGGGCGCACGTCGGCACGATCACCAAGGGCACGCTGAAGGTCGGCGACGTGGTGGAACTGCGCGTGGACACGGAGCGCCGCTCGGCCATCCGCGCCAACCACTCGGCCACCCACCTGCTGCATGAGGCCCTGCGCCACCGCCTGGGCGAGCACGTCACGCAGAAGGGCTCGCTGGTCGCACCCGAGCGTCTGCGCTTCGACATCAGCCAGCCGACCGGTCTGTCGCAGGACGACATCGCGGCCGTCGAGGACGAGGTGAACCGCCGCATCCTCGCCAACAGCGAGGTCATTACCCGCCTGATGTCCCCGGACGAGGCCAAGGCCGCCGGCGCCATGGCCCTGTTCGGCGAGAAGTACGGCGACGAGGTCCGCGTCGTCTCCATGGGCGGCCCGCACGGCGAGATCGACCGTGACTACTCGGTGGAGCTGTGCGGCGGCACGCACGTCCGCCGCACCGGCGACATCGGCCTGTTCAAGATCGTCGCCGAGGGCGCGGTCGCGGCTGGCGTCCGCCGCATCGAGGCGCTGACCGGCACCGGCGCCAAGGCGTGGCTGTCGGAGCGCGACCATCTGCTGACCGAGGCGGCCTCCGCCCTCAAGGTCCGCCCCGAGGAGGTTCCGGCCCGCGTGGCCTCCCTCGTCGAGGAGCGCAAAAAGATGGAGCGCGAGCTGGCCGAGCTGCGTCGTCAGGTCGCCATGGGTGGCGGCGCCAAGGCGGACGGCGGTGGCGAGACCAAGGACATCGCCGGGGTGAAGTTCGCCGCCCGCGTGGTGGACGGCCTGCCGGCCAAGGACCTGAAGCCGATGGCCGACGAGCTGAAGAAGCAGGTTGGCACCGGCGTGGTCGTCCTGATCGCCTCGAACGAGGGCAAGGCCTCCATCGTTGTCGGTGTCACCGACGATCTGACCGCTAAGCTCAGCGCCGTCGATCTGGTCCGCGTGGGCGCGGAGGCTCTGGGCGGCAAGGGCGGCGGTGGCCGTCCCGACATGGCCCAGGCCGGCGGTCCGGATGCCTCTCTCGCCCCGACGGCGGTGGAGGCCATCGAAAAGGCCATCGCCGCGAAGGCCGCGTCTTAAGCCGTTCGGCTGCTTCGTCGTGTCGCAACCGTTTGCGGCCGCAACCGCTTGAACGTCCGTGGCCGGGATACGTACCCTGACGATGGGGGAAATGCCCGGCCACGGAGCGTGCCATGCCGCACATCATCTGGCGCACCAGGATGAGCGTCGGGGTCGAGCGGATCGATGAAGACCACAAACAGCTGATCCGCCACCTGAACGACTTGGATTTGGCGATCAACCACGCCCGCTACGACCCAAAGCTGGTCGCCAGGACTCTGCTGCATCTGTTCGAGTACACAAAGACCCATTTCGACCGCGAGGAAAAGCTGATGCTCGCCGTCGATTATCCGGGCTACGAAGACCACAAGAAGCTGCACGACACCGCCAAGAAGGCGCTGCACGACATCAGCGCGGAGTTCATGCAGCATCCGACCAAGCAGGCGGCCGAGCGTATCTACGACTTCACCGCCGACTGGCTGGTGCACCACATCGTCATGGTGGACACTAAGCTCACGCCCTATATCGTGGGGAATCACCCCGCACATTGAGGGTGGGCCGGTCCGGTATCCCGTACTCCCGGAACTCCCGCCCCAGCCGTCCGGTCAGCGCCAGCCCCAGCATGCGGTAGTCCGCGGCCAGGGACGCCAGCGGCGCGTCCAGCGTCTTCGGCCGGTTCCCCTCCACCAACAAGTGGCCCAGCCACGCCATCCCGTACCCCACCAGCGGTGCGGCCAGCAGCGCCCGCCGGTCCCGCCGCGCCACCCCCACAACCAGCAGCGCCGTCGCCGCCAGCGTGCCCGTGACGTGCAGAGCCCGGTTCACCGGATGCCGGTGCTGCTCCAGATAGCCGGGCCAGAAATTCGGATCGGTTTGCTTGGTGTTGGCCATGACGACCTCCTGTTTCCGGGAACGCCGGGCGCCCGTCGCCGGTTCCGTCTTGCACAGCGCCCGCCATGCTGGAAGGATGCGGGCACCGATGTCCCACCAACCGGAAACGACAGGCATGCGCTTCACCGGCACCGACTCCTACGTCGCCACCGAAGATCTGATGGTCGCCGTCAACGCCGCCATCACGCTGCAACGCCCGCTTCTGGTGAAGGGGGAGCCCGGCACCGGCAAGACCGTCCTGGCCCAGGAGGTCGCCCGCGCCCTGAACAAGCCGCTGCTCCAGTGGCACATCAAGTCCACCACCAAGGCGCAGCAGGGCCTCTACGAATACGACGCGGTCAGCCGCCTGCGCGACAGCCAGCTGGGCGAGGAGCGCGTGCACGACATTTCCAACTACATCGTGCGCGGCAAGCTGTGGGAGGCGTTCGAGACGCCGAACGCCCCGGTCCTGCTGATTGACGAGATCGACAAGGCCGACATCGAGTTCCCGAACGATCTCCTCCTCGAACTCGACCGAATGGAATTCCACGTCTACGAGACGCGCCAGACCATCAAGGCGGCCCAGCGTCCCATCGTCATCATCACCTCCAACAACGAGAAGGAACTGCCGGACGCCTTCCTGCGCCGCTGCTTCTTCCACTACATCCGTTTCCCCGACCGCGACACCATGGAGCGGATCGTGGACGTCCACTATCCCGGTCTGAAGCCGGCCCTGCTGCGCGAGGCGATGACTCTCTTCTACAGCCTGCGCGAGGTGCCCGGCCTGAAGAAGAAGCCTTCGACCTCCGAACTGCTGGACTGGATCAAGCTGCTGATGGTCGAGGACGTGGACCCCGAGACGCTGCGCGCCAAGGACGCCCGCACCCTGATCCCGCCGCTGTGCGGCGCGCTGCTAAAGAACGAGCAGGACGTGCACCTGCTGGAACGCCTGGCTTTCCTCGCAAAGAGGGAAGGGCGGTAAGACCCTGCCACGACGGGGCTTGACCTCCACCGCCCACCTGCGTCACGATGCCGTCCATGCTGACGACCACCCGACTGATCCGAATGCGAATTACCGCCCCGGCGCTCTGAAAAGCGCCGGAGACAGGTCCGTTCGTCTTCGAATCACGGTGTGGAGTGTGTGGCGTGACGCTGCACCTTGGGTCTTCCGGAACCCGCAATCCGGTTTCTCACAGCAACGATCTCCTCACCCGTCCCTTCTCCAGGACGGCCGTCGCCCATGCCCCCATTGGGCATCGGCTTCCAGGGCGGCTGGCGGAGCGAATGCCGGGCTTTGCGCGAATTAGCCGCCCGGTCCGCTGACGCGGACCGGGTCACGCTGCCTTTTCCCGCACCCGTTCGTTTCCTCCCTCCGCCCGAGGAGTCCCCGCGATGCTGCCCGCGCACGCCGAAGCCCTGCGTCCGTCTTGTCTCCACATCGAACCCGAAGACCGCCTTCCGCCCTGGCTCCCTCTGTCCGCGATAGACGACGCGGCGGAGCGCCTGCGCGGCCATGTCGTCCGCACGCCGCTTCTCCCCGCGCCCTTTCTCGGCCGCGACGTGTGGCTGAAGGCCGAGACCTTTCAGACGACCGGCGCCTTCAAGGAGCGCGGCGCGCTGAACCGCCTGCTGCGCCTATCCCGGCCGGAGCGGGCGAACGGAGTCGTCGCCATGTCCGCCGGCAATCACGCCGCCGGTCTGGCCCTGCACGCCCGCCGGCTCGGCATACCCACCACCATCGTCATGCCGGTGACCGCCCCCCGCTGCAAGGTGGAGCGCACATCGGCCCTCGGCGCGGAAGTCGTCCTCTCCGGGTCCAGCGTGGGGGAGGCCAAGGCCCGCGCCCTGGAACTGGCCGCCGAGCGCCGCCTGACCTTCGTCCATCCCTACGACGACCCTGACGTGATCGCGGGGCAGGGCACCGTCGGCCTGGAAGTCCTGGCCGACCGCCCCGACGCCGAAATGCTCGTCGTGCCCGTTGGCGGCGGCGGGCTGCTCGCCGGCATGGCCGCGGCAGCCAAGGCCCTGAAGCCCTCCATCACCGTCGTCGGCGTGCGCCTCGCCCGACGATGTGGTCCGACCCTGGCCGACGGCATTGCCGTGGACGCCCTGGGCAAGCTTCCCCAAGCCGTCCTTCCCACCCTCGTGGATGCCCTGGTGGAGGTCGAGGAAGGCGAGGTCGCCGCCGCCATGCGCGCCTTGCACGCATCCTTCGGTGTCGTGGCGGAAGGGGCGGGTGCCGCCGCCGTGGCCGCTCTCCTCGTCGGCAAGGTCCCGGCCCACGGCCGCACCGTCGCCGTCCTGTCCGGCCGCAACGTCGATCCGGAGACCTTGACGAAGGTCATGGCCTCGTGAGCGGTGTTGGGGTGAGCGCCTAACAGAAACGCTGGATCTGTTTGAAGGCAATGATGGCGCAGGCCAAGGTTGAGAAGGCCTGATGGCTGTCGGCGCGGTGCTCGTCCCCGAGCCACAGACCATCTCCACGGGCGGGGGCTTCCAAGGAAGGCCGGCCTTCAGCACGAACAGAATGCCGGTGAGCGCCTCACGGTTGCCCACCGGTGGACGGCCGCGGTTCCCCTTGGGCTTCTCCGGAGGAGCAACGGTTTGATGATCGACCACAGGCGGTCGGGAAGAAGAGAGGCGGCCATGCCCTCCTCAATGGCGATCCGCACCTCTTGTTAGGGGCACTAAGCGGCGGCGGCAGAGTTTCCGATGGATATCATCGCGGGACACGCAGGCGTTCCTGGCTTTCGCCGGCTCACAGCTGCGCTCACCGCAGACGCAACGCGTTGCCGATCACCGAAACCGAACTCAAGGCCATCGCCGCGGCGGCGATGATCGGCGACAGGGTCCAGCCGAACAGCGGGTAGAAGACGCCCGCCGCGACCGGCACGCCGAGCGCGTTGTAGACGAAGGCCAGGAACAGGTTTTGCCGAATGTTGCGCATCGTTGCCCGGCTCAGCGTGCGCGCCCGCGCGATGCCCGCCAAGTCGCCCTTCACCAGCGTCACTCCGGCGCTTTGGATCGCCACCTCCGTTCCGGTGCCCATGGCCACGCCGATGTCCGCCTCGGCCAGGGCCGGGGCGTCGTTCACGCCATCCCCGGCCATCGCCACCACCCGGCCCTGCGCCTTCAGCCGCTTGACCACTTGGTTCTTGTCCTCGGGCAGCACCTCGGCCGCGACCTCGTCGATGCCGAGCCGCCGCGCCACCGCTTCCGCCGTGGTCCGGTTATCGCCGGTCAGCATGACGATCCGCACCCCATCGGCCCGGAGCGTCTCCAACGCCTGCGGCGTGCTCGCCTTGATAGGGTCGGCGACCGCAATGACGCCCCCGGCCTGGCCGTCCACCGCGGCGAACAAGGCGGTGGCGCCGTCACGCCGTAGTTCATCGGCGCGCGCCTCCAGGTCGCCCAGGGCGACGCCTTGCTCCCGCATCATCGCGGCGTTGCCCAGCGCGATCAGATGGCTGCCTACCCCGCCGAGCACGCCTTTGCCGGTTACCGAGTCGAAGTCGGCGACGTCCCGCAGCGGCAGCCCCCGCTCCGTGGCGGCGGCGACGATGGCGGCGGCCAGCGGGTGCTCGCTCGACCGCTCCAGGCTCGCCGCCAAGGCCAGAAGTTCCCCTTCGTCGACACCCGGCGCCGCAACCACGGCGGTCACCCGCGGCTTGCCCTCGGTCAGCGTGCCGGTCTTGTCGACGACCAGCGTGTCCACCTTTTCGAACCGTTCCAGGGAGGCCGCGTCCTTGATCAGAACGCCGGTCGTCGCTCCCTTGCCGACGCCGACCATGATCGACATGGGCGTCGCCAGCCCCAGCGCACACGGACAGGCGATGATGAGCACCGAGACGGCCGCGATCAGCGCGTATGAGAAGGCCGGAGACGGTCCCCAAATCATCCATGCCGCGAACGACAGGAGCGCGATGACGATGACGGCCGGGACGAAGTAACCGGACACCACGTCGGCCATGCGCTGGATGGGCGCGCGGCTGCGCTGGGCCTCGGCCACCATGGTCACGATGCGCGACAGCATGGTGTCGGACCCAACCTTCTCGGCGCGCATCACCAAGGCACCGGTCTGGTTCACCGTTCCGCCGATCACCTTGGAACCGGGTTCCTTGCCGACCGGCATGGATTCACCGGTCACCATGGACTCGTCCACGGCGCTGCGGCCCTCGAGCACCTCGCCGTCCACCGGCACGCCGTCGCCGGGGCGGATGCGCAAGCGGTCACCGACGTGCACGGCGTCGAGCGTCACCTCCTCGTCCTCGCCGTTCTCCCGGATACGGCGCGCCGTCTTCGGCGCGAGGTTCAGCAGCGCGCGGATGGCGCCGCCGGTCTGCTCGCGGGCCCGCAGCTCAAGCACTTGCCCGAGCAGCACCAACACCGTGATGACCGCGGCGGCCTCGTAGTAGACCGCAACCAGTCCCTCGGCATTGCGGAAGCCCGCGGGGAAGAGACCGGGCAGGACGGTCGCGACGAGGCTGAACAGGTAGGCGACGCCGACGCCCAAGGCGATCAGCGAGAACATGTTCAGGCTGCGATTCACGAACGACCGCCAGCCCCGCTCCAGCAACGGCCACCCCGCCCACAGGACCACCGGCGTGGCTAGCAGGACTTGGAGCCAAAGGGAGGCCTGCGGGGAGATCAGGCTGTGGAGCCCGAGGCCCGGAAGGTGGGCGCCCAGCTCCAGCAGCACGAGCGGCACCGTCAGGGCAGTGCCGATCCAGAACCGCCGTGTCATGTCGACCAACTCCGGGTTGGGACCCTCTTCGAGGGTGGCGCCGACCGGTTCGAGGGCCATGCCGCAGATCGGGCAGTTACCCGGCCCCTCCTGGCGGATTTCCGGGTGCATCGGGCAGGTGTAGATCACGCCCTTCTGCGGCGATGCCTGCGCGGCCTTCTCGGGCGCGGCGGGCTTGGCCTCCGGCTTCAGGTGCTGTTCGGGGGCCGCAACGAACTTATCGTGACAGCGCGCCGAGCAGAAGTGGAAGGTCTGGCCGCCGTGCTCGGCGTGGTGCTCGGTCCGCTCGGGATCGACCATCATCCCGCACACGGGGTCCTTTACCGTGGCATGGTCGCCGTGTTCGGCATGGTGGTCATGCCCATCTTGACCGTGGTGGTCATGATGGTGTGCGTGGCTGCGGTGCTGGTCATTCATGCTCGCCTCTCCCTTCGCATGCCCGGCGTCGGTGCCCCCGCGTTCGTTCGCGCCTCCCGGCACCGGTGTGCGATGGCATCCGTGAAACCAAGGCTTCACCTTCCAATCACTGGAAGGTCAAGCGCGTTGTGTAGACCGCCCGGTCCCGGCGACCTGCATCGTGTCGGTTGGATCGGCGCCCGTCTTGGGGCCGGCGAACAGGACGACGCCAGCCACCGCGATCGACGCACCCAGCGCCAAGCCAACGCCAGTCGTCATCACCTTCATCACCACATCCCCCGGCACATCACGACCGGAATGGCTTCCAGGTCTTGCCGCCGTCCTGGCTGGCCAGGATGGCGCTCTTGTCGGTCACGGCGTAGAGCCGCTCCGGGTTGGTCGGGTCGACCGCAAGGTGCAGCAGAACGGCGTCGCCGAAGCCGTTGCTGACCGCCTGCCAGGCCAAGCTCGGCTCGGTGGTCTTCAACAACCCCATCCCGACCTGGAAGGCGTAGGCGACGCCGTCCCGGGTGGTGGCGACCATGGTCGCCGGACGCTGCACGATGTGCGCCGCCTGCCAGGACTTGCCCGCGTCGCGGCTGATCATCAGCCCGTTCCGTGTGGCGGCATAGACGGTGTTCGGGGCCTTGGCGGAGGCCGCCAGGTCGAACAGGCCGGCGGGCGGCTTGCCGGTGACCTCCCAGGTCTTCCCGGCGTCGCGGCTGACCTGGACGCTGCCGTACTGTCCGTACAGCACCGTCGGGTCGGCCGGGCTGACGTCCATCGCGTGGAAGTCCACGGGCCCGTTGACCCCTGCCGAAATCGCCTTCCAGGTCTTGGCGCCGTCGGTCGAGACGAGGACGCCGAGGTTCCCGCCCGCCTCCGGATGGCCGCTGGCGAAGAAGGCGCCGGGCTGCGCCGGGTTCGGCGTGAATCCCATGAAGTCGTTCCGGTTGTCCGAAAGCCGCGTGGCCGTGCCGTCCGGGTTGGTCCGCCACACGCCGCGGTGCGAGGCCAGATACAGTTGCGACGGGTCGGTTGGGTCGACCGCGATCCCGTGCAGGTGCGATACCTCGGACAGCGCCAGGGTTTCCGCTGCGCGGGCCGGACCGGCGACCATAGAGCTGACCACCATGGCGGTTGCGGCCATCAGCATCAGTGTCTTCTTGGCGCTCATCGCGCGTCTCCTTGTCTGCGGGGCGGCGCGAGGAAAACCTCCGCTGCCCTTCTCAATCTCCGTGGGCCCGACCTTGATGGGCCGGCGTGGGTCTCGCGAAGCGGGCCGGGGCGGGCATGCCACGGCCCTTCGGCCTCCAGGCGCGTGATCTCCGGGGCCCGCCGCCAGGGCCGCTGGACGGTGTCACGCCGCAACGGCGGCCGGACAGCCGCGACCACCGCAGGCCGCCCCGGTCCTGGTCTCACGCACCGGCCGCCCCGCCGTGCCTCGGTCCGGGGACGTTGTGCCGTCCGAACCGGGGGACCCAGGCGGGGGTGATGGTGGCGTAGCGTTCGTACTCGGTCCCGAACGCCCGGAGAGCGTCCCGCTCCTCGGATCGCGCCAAGCGCACGTACATGAGGACCAGCAGCGGGAACATCGCCAGTGTCAGGATGGTCGGCCACTGGAGCAGGAAGCCGAACAGGATGCCGAGGAAGGCGATGTACTGCGGGTGCCGGACGTGGGCGTAGACCCCCCGTCGTGGCGAGCCGATGCTGCTTCTGGGCGGCGTGGAGCACCTTCCAGGCCGCCGCGAGCAGGACGAAGCCCGCCAGGATCAGCACGTTGCTGAGGATGTGCAGAACGTTGAAGTGCGGGTTGCCCTCCAGGCCGACGATGGTCGACCAGAGGTGCCCGGCGTCGTGCGACAGCAGGTCGAGGCCCGGGTAGCGGGTCTGAAGCCAGCCCGAAAGCAGGTAGATGGTCAGCGGGAAGCCGTACATCTCGGTGAACAGCGCCACGATGAAGGCGCTGAACGCCCCGAAGGAGCGCCAGTCCCGCGGCGACTGCGGCTTGCCGAAGCTGAAGGCGAAGATGATGAAGATGGCCGAGTTGAGGGCGACCAGCACCCACAGGCCATAGGCCGAGGCTTCGTGCGTCATGGCGAGCCTCCCTTGGTCGGGCGATCGGCATCATTGCCCCCGCCACCGTGCCCGCCATGTCCGTGACCACCATGTCCGTGCCCGCCGTGCATGAACAGGTGCATCAGCGGGCACAGGAGCAGGACGAGAAGCGGAAGCGCGTCGCGCACATGGTCGACATGGAAGAGCGACAGGTAAACGGCCGCCAGCGCGGCCGCGCCGAGTCCGGCCAAGCCGGTCCAGGTCCGGTACCAGGGCGTATGATTCTGCGGCTCGGGGGTGCGATGGGTGTGTTCGTGGTGCGTCATGGCCGCCTCCTCACATCATGCCCATGGGGCCGGTGAGCAGCCGGTCGGCGAGCGTCTTCTGCTCATCGGTCAGCACGGCGTAGAGGGGCTTGGCGGCCGTCTCGAGGGCCTTCAGGGCTTCGAGACGGGTGGACAACGCCTTCTGCTGAAGCGTCAGGCGGTCGGGCCACGCGGACGGCAGGCCGCCCTTGGTCATCTGCTCGTGCATGGCCTGATGGGCCTTGGCGTTCGCCCGCAGGGTATCGGCGAAGGCGTTCCACTGCGGCGCCTGGGCGTCGGTGATCTTGAGTTCGGCCTTCAGGAATGCGATCCGGCCCTCGACGTGCTCGAAGGGCAGGCCCATGGCGCCCTGCTGGCCCATCATCATCGGACGCATCATGGACATCATGCCGGGGCCCATCATCCCGGACTGCCCGTCCTGCTGGCCCATCATGCTGCCCATCATCGAGCGCATCTGGTCCATGGTCATCATCATGTCGGGCTGACCGCTCTGCGCCTGGGTGCCGGACTGGACGATGGCGCCGCTGCCCATGCCTTGGCCGATCATCGGCGCGCCGGGTTTGCTGGGCTGAGCCTGAGGCGCGGGCGCCGGAGCGGGCTGGGCCTGCGTCGTCGGTGCGGTGCCACCAGGATGGTGAGCGTTGTGGTCCTGATCGGTGGTGGTCTGGGCCTGGGCCACCGACATCATGGCGGCGAGCGCAAAAGCCGGGAGTGTCGTGCGGGTGAGAGACGACATGGCGTCCTCCGTCTGATCATCTGGTTCGAGCCATCCCGGACGAACTCCACGCGGGAGCGCCGGGGACGCAAAAGCCAAGCGCACGAGGGCCGGGACCGGCGTCCTTCACAGAGCCAGGGCTCAGGACGGGCGCGGGCGGACTCGTGGCGTCACAGGATCAGAGCGGGGGGCGGAGTGCCGGGTCGATGCCGATGCCGTCCGGCGTGGCCAGGGCCGGCAGATGGATGACGGTGTCCAGGCGCGGAATGAACGCCGCGACCATGGTCGCGGGAAGGCCACCGTGCATGGTGGCGCATTGAGCCACACTGCAGCAGGCAGCGCCGAGCGGGCCAAAATCCGTGCAGCGATCCGGCGCATGCCCAGGGTTGGTCACGGCGGCGTCATCGTGCGTGTCGATCAGAGCGTGTTCGTATGGTGCAATGGCAGGCTGGTGAGGCTTCAGGCTGGCGTGGCCCGGCGCGGCCGAGACGAGCAGGGTGGCCAGCATCAGCAGGCTCACCACCACCCTCCTCACCGCCAAATCCGCCCCGCGCCACATGGTGATCGCCTCGTCGTTCTGGTCGTCCCGCGAGCGGCCGCACTCGATCACGCCCGTGCGGCATCCGGTGTTCCTTGACCTGGGTCTGCGGAAGCGCCTTTACAACGGTAGGCCGCCTCGCGCCAAGCGCATTGATCTTCATCAATCAAGCGGGCGGCCTTTCCGTGCGCGGCCGTGGCCAACCGCGACGAATTGCTGCCCGCGCATCGGCCAGAGCGTGTTGGGCGCGCGTCGGAGCCGATAACGCTGTCCTGCTCGCGTACCGCCGCTCGGACCGAGGGATCAGCCGGCGGCGTCATCGCCGCCACCCCCGCCGCGCGGGATGGCCGTTGGCGGCGGCTCGGGGGCAGCGGGCCCACCGGACCGAACGGCGCCGCGCGGCGCCCCCGGCGGGTGTTACACTTTGAAACGCAGTCTGACTTGCCGCCGCCAGAGCGGGTGCCATATGTTTCCGGCGGTCGCCCCTCGGAGCGACGGGCAATGGAGCAGAAGGTGGGCATGCGCCTCGCGCGCGTCATAGCGTCGGTGTTGATTGGCCTCCTCCTGACCTGGGGAGGCCTCGCCACCCCTGTTGCCCCGAAGGCGTTCGCGCACGACGCGGCCTTTGCCGACGCGGTGGCCTGTGACGACCAAGAGGGACGCGCTGCCGGCGGTGGCCAGCACGACCACACCAAGCACCCTGCAACGGGGTGCTGCGCGATGGCCTGCAGCGTCACGGCGGTGGAGCCGACCGCACCGCAGATGGCCCCTATGGCGTGGACGTCCGTCGGCGCCCGGCTCGTCGCCCATGATCCGCTCCGCGAGCGCGCCGTTGCCCCGCTCCGGCGTCCCCCCAGAACCGCCGCGTGACATCGACGCCCCCGTGATTCACACGGGGTGCGGCGTCCTGCGCTGTCTCGCCCGCTGTGGGCGGACAGCCACGACCGGCGACCGAAAAACCAGCACCACGCAGTGACCGAAGACGAGCTGTCCGCGTCTTGCGGGCAGTGACCGTCACGGGGGCGCGTCGCCGCCCCGCCACCGCGTGGGGCGAGCCACGGCCTCACGGCGGCCGGGTCGGTTCGCCGGTGCCCACCACCTCCCAGTTTCCGTTCGGCCGACCGCCGCGCGCCCCGCCGCGCCCGGCCGCCGTTGGCGCCATCGCGCGCCGCCACACAAGGACTTTCACGATGCGTCTGAACACCCGCACTCTGAACATCGCCGCCGCCCTTTTGACCGGCGCCAGCCTGCTGTCGTTTTCGGGAGCCGCCCTGGCCGGGGCCGGCGAGTCGGGCCATGGCCACAACACCGCCGCGATCGGCGAGCCCGCCAAGGCGTCGGCCGCCAAGCGGACCGTGCAGGTCGAGATGGGCGATAATTTCTACAAGCCGGAGTCGATCCCGGTGAAGGCCGGCGAGACGGTGCGCTTCGTCGTCAAGAACAAGGGCGAGTTCCTGCACGAGTTCAACATCGGGACCGCCGCGATGCACGCCGAACATCAAAGGCAGATGGCCATGATGATGGAGCACGGCATGCTGACCGCGACCGGCGTGAACCAGAAGATGATGAACATGGACCATTCCAAAATGCCGGGGATGGGCCATTCCATGAAGCACGACGACCCGAACAGCGTGCTGGTCGGCCCGGGCGAGACCAAGGAGCTGACCTGGAAGTTCACCAAGGACGCCGCCCTGGAATTCGCCTGCAACATACCGGGGCACTACGAGTCCGGCATGGTCGGCACGATCGACGTCAAGCGCTGAGGAACGGCACCATGCACCCCACATCGCGCGGCTTCTCCCGTCGTGACGCTCTCAAGCTCGCCGGCGCGGCGGGCGTGGCGGGCCTCGTCACGGCTTACCCCGGGCGCATCAGTTTTGCCGCCACCGACCAGACGCTCGACCTCGCGATCGAGCGCACCCGCATCACCATCGACGGCCACACGAGCCGCGGGATCGCGATCGGCGGGTCGATCCCGGCGCCGACCCTCCGCTGGCGCGAGGGGCAGGAGGTGGTCATTCACGTGACCAACCGGTTGAACGAGCCGACCTCGATCCACTGGCACGGCCTGCTGCTGCAGGGCGTCATGGACGGCGCCCCCGGCTTCAACGGCTTCGCCCCGATCCACCCGGGCGAGACCTACACGTACCACTTCAAGCTGCGCCAGGCGGGCACCTACTGGTACCACAGCCATTCCGCCGGGCAGGAGCAGGAGGGCATGTACGGCGCCATCGTGATCGAGCCAGCCGAGCGCGATCCCGTGCGGGCCGACCAAGACTACGTCATGCTGCTCTCCGACCACACGACCGAGTCTCCCGACGCCGTGCTGCGCAAGCTCAAGGTCAGCGAGGGCTACTACAACAACAACAAGCGCACCCTGGTCGACTTCTTCCGGGATGCCCAGCGGGATGGCTTGGGCGCCACCGTCACGGACCGCCTCGACTGGGCCGAGATGCGCATGGACGCCACGGACTTGGCCGACGTGACCGGCTACCAGTTCCTGGTCAACGGCAAGGGGCCGCGGGACAACTGGACCGCGCTCTACAAGCCGGGCGAGCGGGTGCGGCTGCGCATCATCAACGGGTCGGCGATGACGATCTTCGATGTCCGCATCCCTGGTCTTGCGATGACCGTGGTGGCGGCGGACGGACAGAACGTCGCGCCGGTGAAGGTTGACGAATTCCGCATGGGGGTTGGTGAGACCTACGACGTCGTCGTGATCCCGCAGGGGGATAAGCCCTTCACCGTCTTCGCCGAACCGATTGACCGCACGGGCTTTGCCCGGGCGACGCTCGCGGTCCGCGATGGCCTGGAAGGCGCGATTCCCGAACGCCGCCCCCGGGCCGTCCTGACCATGGCCGACATGGGCATGGCGCACGGTGGCATGGCGCACGGCGGCATGGATCATGGGGCGATGGCGGGCATGGACCACGGCGCCATGGCCGGCATGAACCACGGCGCGATGCCGGGTATGGATCACAGCAGCATGGCCGGGATGGACCACGGCTCCATGCCGGGTATGAACAATCCTGGCGGGATGGGGAGCAAGGACCAGGCAACCGGATGGGCCGACGCGGGCACCCCACCCGGAGCGAAAGCGCTGTCCTACGCCGATCTGAAGTCATTGACGAAGGCCAAGGATCTGCGCGAGCCGGCGCACGAGATCGAGGTGCGCCTGACCGGGATGATGTCGCGCTACATCTGGACCCTGAACGGCCGGAAGTTCGACGAAGGCGATCCGATCCGGGTGGCCTACGGCGACCGTGTCCGCATCCGCTTCGTGAACGAGACCATGATGGCCCACCCCATGCACCTGCATGGGATGTTCATGGAACTCGAAAACGGCCAGAAGGATCGGCTGCCCAGGAAGCACGTCGTTCTTGTGCCGCCGGGCAAGACCATGTCGGTGCAGCTGACCGCCGACGAACCCGGCGAGTGGCCGTTCCACTGCCACCTTCTCTATCACATGGCCTCGGGCATGATGACGCGGTTCATCGTCGAGCGCCGCACGGCAAGCCTTTGATCCGGAGCACCGAATGCGACTGATAAGAATGAGCCTGCACAAGGCCATGTTCCTGGCGGGGGCGCTCTCGCTGGCGCTGTCGGCCGGCTCCGCCCGCGCCGCCGAGGCGCCTGACGCCCAACAGTTCCATGAGGAGCCGCCGCTTCTGGCCACACTCCTGGTCGACCAGTTCGAGCACCGCTGGCGGGACGGCGAAAACTCGGTCGACTGGGAACTGGAGGGCTGGGTCGGCGGCGACACCAACAAGTTCTGGTTCAGCTCACGCGGCAGCAAACCCGTCAAGGGAGCCGTGGAGGAGGCGGAGTTCCAATTCCTCTACAGCCGTATGGTGTCCGAATTCTGGGATATCCAGGCCGGTGTCCGGCATGACGTGCGTCCGCAGCCGCAGACCACCTACGCGGTGGCCGGGTTCAAGGGCGTTGCGCCGTATTACTTCGACGTGACCGCGCAGGCGTTCCTGAGCGAGGATGCGAACGTCAGCGCCCGGTTCGAGGTCGAATACGACGTGCTCATCACGCAGAAGCTGGTCATCCAGCCCCTGGCCGAGATCAGTGTTTCCGCGCAGCGCGTGCGGGAGCTTCACCTTGGCCGCGGCATCAACGACATCGAACTCGGCTTGCGGCTGCGGTACGAGGTCGTCAAGGAGTTCGCCCCCTATGTCGGCGTGACGTGGGAGCGCAAGCTTGGCGAGACGGCCGACATCGCGCGTCAGCACGGCGAGGATCCCAGCGATCTGGCCTTTGTCGCCGGGGTCCGTTTTTGGTTCTGAGAGCACACCGGTCGGTCGCCCCGGCGACCGGCCGGTTCGCGGCGCCCCGGTCCGGCGCAGGCAACAGCGCCGTTCCCCCGAGGACGGCACGGGACGCCGGCGCCGACGCGGCGGTGTCCCCTGGCTGGCCGGGGCGGCTGTGGGCCGTCGCCCTGGCCGCAGGATATTGGCGTGACGGGGCACAACGGTGCGTACGGCGCAAACCAAGCCGGCCACCGGCTGGCTCAATGATCCGCCCAGGGCAGCGCGACGGTCACCCGCAACCCGCCTTCGGGGCGGTTGGCCAGCTCAAGGTCGCCGCCGTGCGCACGGATCGCCCCCCGGGCGAGGGTTAGTCCGAGGCCGAACCCGCCCGTTTCCCGATTGCGCGAGCGCTCGACGCGGTAGAACGGCTGGAACACCTGGTCCATCTCGGCGTCCGGAATGCCGGGCCCCTCGTCGGTGATGTCCACGCGGATGCGGCCGGCGGATGCGCTCAGGACCACGCGCGCCCGCGCGCCGTATTTGACGGCGTTGTCGACGAGATTCATGAAGGCGCGCTTGAGGGTGGTCGGGCGGCAGCGCAGCGGCACGTGCCGGGCGCCGGCATAGGTCGCGTGACCACCGGCATCGGTCAGCGCGTCGCAGATCGTGGCCAGCGTGACCGCCAGATCGATCACCCCGGTTTCCTCCTGGACGCCGTCGTCGCGCAGAAAGGCCAGGGTGGCGGCGATCATCGTCTCCATCTCGGCGATGTCCGCCAGCATCCTGCCGTGCTGTTCCTCGTCCTCAATGAACTCGGCGCGCAAGCGCAACACGGTGAGCAGCGTGCGCAGATCGTGGGAGAGCGCCGCGAACATCTGCGTGCGGTCGGCCAACAGCCGCTTGATGCACTTTTGCATCTCGTTGAAGGCGTGCGCGGCCTGGCGCACCTCGCTGGGACCGGTCTCCGGAAGCGGCGGGGCGGTGACATCGACGCCGAGGCGCTCGGCGGCCCGGGCCATGGCGCGCAAGGGGGCGGTCGAGGAGCGGATGAGCAGGATGGACAGCCCGAACACGGCCACGGCCATCAACGCCGTCGACAGCAGCAGGCCGTGTGGGGTGCTCGGCGCCGGCTCGACCAGAATGTAGCGCAGGTTGAGCCAATCCCCGTCGGGCAGCTGCGCGGAGACCAGCAGCATGTGGTGGGCCTTGTCGGGGTGATCGGGGTCGGCGGCGAAGGCGAGTTGGAGCGGCCGATCGCGCTGATCGGGGGTGGCCTCGTGCAGGTGCGCGCGCAAGGTCAGGAGTGTCGGGTCGTCGGGGCTGGTGGTTTCGACCAGGGGGAGGCGGCTCCAATGGACGTCGAGCCGGCGTCCGGACACCAGATGCGCGGTCCGTTCGCGTTCGTCGGGCGTCGCCTTGAGCACGGCCGAGCGCGCCGCGGCGATCCGCTCCACCGCCTCATGCTCGATCGACGTGTCGAACTGGCTGAGCAGGTCGAGGCGATAGGCGCCGATGCTGGCCACGTGCGAGAGCGTCAAGCCGGCCACCATCACGGCGATGGTGCGCCCGGCTAGGCTGTCGGGCAGGAGGCGCCAGCGCATCACAGCCGCTCGACCGGTACCGTGAAGACGTAGCCGGCGCCCCGCACGGTCTTGATCATGCTCTGCTCCGGTTCCGTCTCGATCTTGCGGCGCAGCCGGCTCACCTGCACGTCGATCGCGCGATCGAACGCTGAGGCGGCGCGGCTGCGGGTGACGTCGAGCAGGTGGTCGCGCGTGAGGATGCGCTGCGGGTTCCCGACGAACGCGACAAGCAGGTCGTATTCGCCGGTCGTCAGCTCGACCAGGGCGCCATCGGGCGAGCGCAACTCGCGCCGCACCAGGTCGAGCGTCCAGTCGGCAAAGCGCAGGATGCGGCCGCCGGTGTTGGGCTGATCCAGGCGCTCGCCCGCCGTTGTCGTACGGCGCAGCACCGCCTTGATGCGGGCCAGCAGCTCGCGCGGGTTGAACGGCTTGGTGAGGTAATCGTCGGCGCCCATTTCCAGGCCGACGATGCGGTCCGTCTCCTCGCCCATGGCGGTCAGCATGATGATCGGAACGGCCGATTCCGACCGCAACTCCCGGCACAGTTTCAGCCCGTCATCACCCGGCAGCATGAGATCCAGGACGATGAGGTCGACCGGACCATTGCGCAGGCACTCGCGCATTTCGTAGCCGTCGCGCGCGGTGGTGACTTTGAGGTCGTGCTTGCGCAGAAAGCGGCCCAACAGGTCGCGGATTTCCTTGTTGTCGTCGACGACGAGGATGTGAGGCATGGGGTCCATGGCGTTCGGAAAGGGGCTGGTGGACTGCCGCGCGGCCGCCGGTCCGGTCGGCGGCATGATGGCGCCGCCGCAACGCCGAGTAAACCGATAAGCGAAATCGCGTCCGATCCCGTTACAAATCGAAATATAGCCGATAAGATCCTGAAACATGGCGTGGACGCGTTCTTTTCAAGAACAAAGCGGCGCGATGCGAGTGATGCTGCAATGCTCGTGGGCGTGACCGCCCAGGCCAAGTCTTTCGGTTGTGTTTTGATGACGGGACAAGCCCGGCGTGCCGCGGCGTCGCCCCCTGGGGCAAACCGTTATGCGGCAGATCTCCGCCCCATGGCGAGGAGCGCACCTCATCATAGCCATAGCCCCCAGTCGCTCGGACATCACGCGGTTCCCGCAGCGGCGCTCTCTCGGTAAGACCGTTGTTTGGCGGTGCATCGCTGAGGAAGCTGATTGCTTTGTCGGCAACGTTGATTGGTGCCGCGTGTGGCCGCAACAAAACGTTACGCATCTCCCAACAATACAGAAAACTTGGCGTGGTGAAATCCACCTATCGACCGGCGGCGCGTGCAGTTTCGAGCGCCGGTCTGGGAAGTCTACTTCCACAGGATGTGGAAATAGTTATGGAGGATATCATGTCTATTCGGAAAGTTGCGGTGATCTCTGTGCTTGCGACCACGGTGTTCGGAACCGGGGCGGCCCTCGCCAATCCCCAGACGGCTCTGGGTGCCCAAGTGAGCGAGGCCAAGGCGACCCACTGGTCGGTCCTGTACGGTGGCGCCGGCCGCGAGGAGCACCTGATCGCCGACCAGAACCTAGTGATTGCCGAGCAACTGCTTAAGCAGGGCCAAGTGGATCAGGCGCAGGCCTACCTGAACATTGCACGCGGTGCCATGGGGCAGCCCGTCCAGGGCGGCGCGTCGGTGGGTGCCGTCCAGGCCTTCACCCCGGATTTCTACAACCCGATCCGGTAACCGCGCGGACGAACCGTGGCGATCGCAGCGCGGCCGAACGCCTGCGCTGCGGTCGGGGTGATGGTTCTTCAATGGGCTTCAACCCTTGGTGCTCCCCTGCCGCCTGAGCCCCCTCTCCACTCAGGGGCTCATGCTCTGCATTGCCTTGCGGCGGGGGTCCTCACAGCTCCGGCCGGCCTCGGCGCGGATGCGGCAGTGGTCGTGCATCGCGGCGTGGGTCTCGCATTCCCCCGCGCACAGCCGGGAGGCGTGGCGCAGGCGTCGAGCATGGCGCGGATCAGCGCGTCGTTGGTGTCGCCGCGGACCGGCGGATGGGTGCTGATCATGTCACGGGCGTGCACCGTGAACCTCCGACGGTGAACTCGTGGGCGCCCGTACCGGCACCCTTCCAAAAGCCAACAGAAGCTTGCACACGGTTTGACTTGGCGGACCATCGTGGAGGGTGTGGCTTCTTTGCCAAGCTGCCCGAAAGCGTTTGCGCCGCTGGCGCGACATCGCCGAGCTCCAGGCCGTCACCGACGCGTTCCGTGAGGGAGAGATTTCAAGCGCCAGTCAATTCATGACGCGGCTTTGGCGGAAAAGGTCTGCGCGCCGGCCCCACCACACTGGCAAGTGCCTGCTCAATGTTCGCAGGTGCCGCAGGTCATAGCAGCCATCGCAATCGTCATCCGCGCGCTTGGTGGATCGGTCGGGCCGATCAGGAGATCGCTCCGGCGGGTTGTTCCGCCTGCTGCCGGCGATGGGGGCCCCCAGGAACCGGGGACGGTGCCCATCTGTTCGCCTCGTCGCTTCGGCCGGCCAGGTCAATGTCGTGGCAGGACGCCGTCGAACGCCCAGGCCGCCGTGTCGGCGCGGGCCGGTGATCGTCCGCCTGTCCAGCCCTCTTGGCCGCCGGTTGCGGCATGCGTGGTCATCGACAGGTTTTGGTGTGCGATTGCCAAGTCATTGCGCGGCATGGCGTCGCAGGCGTTGGAGAAACTACGCGGGGACTTGGCTCGGGCGAGGCATTGACAAAGCATTTTGGCGCGTTTGACGGACTCTGCATTGACGGTGGTTCAGTAAAGCGCCTGCCGACACCGCGGCTGTAACAGTTTGTTACATTTCGACCCCATCTCTGCAACAGACCCGGGCGTACACCGATAGCATCGGCAGAGCCCCGCTGTCCAAGCGCCGGCCGCGCCCGCCATCGCAGGAGACAGCTCATGCACACCACACATCGTCTGATGCTGGCCGCCGCCGGCGTTGCCATGCTCGCGTTCAGCGGCACCGCGTTCGCCCGAGCGCAGATCGACACCAAGGACAAGCCCGACCTGCCGGCGTGCACGCCCGAGGTGATCAAAACGAGCGACTGCCACATCCACGACTCAGCGACCCACATGCGGATGTCCAAGGAACCGCCCAGCACCCGGACGCCGCACGCGCACCTCGAATATGAGGCCTGGATGCGCGACCAGCACCGCCGGTGATCGCAAAGCCCCGCCGATCGGCGATGGGCGCATCCGGACGGGGCGGTTGACCTCGATCAACGCCGGCACGCCGGACCTTTTCTGCGATGCGTCGCAGTCCCGGCGCTCCATCCTGGCGTCCCGCGGTGCGTGGAAGACGGAATGCGGGTGTTCCGCCGTATGATGACGGTTCTGACGCTGACCCTCGCCGTGCTGCTTGGCGTGGTGGGCGGTGCGGTGGCACATGCCGTCATGGCCGACCACCAAGCGTCCAGCCCGGCCACCGCTCTTCCGGCCTTGGTCGCCGACCACGACCCGGCTGCCGACCATGACCGGACCGCGGTCCCCGGCGCCCCGTGCCCCGAACGCGCGGACGACCCCAGGACGCTCATGGCCGCCCCGTGCTGCTCGGGTCTGATGGCCCCGGCCCGCGCCGAGGCGACCCGCGCGCCGGCCGGGCTCCGTGTGGCATGGGATCGACGAAACACCCACTGCCCCGGCACCCGCCTCATCGCCCCTGAGCCTCCCCCTCCGAAGCCTTCGGCGTGACCGCGCGCCACCCGGTCGCGCCGCACGCCGGCCGGCGGCTTCGCTCTCCCTCGTGACTCGAAAAGACCTGCCCGACCCCCGCGCCACGCGCGGGCGGGCAGCGACAAGGCTCGGACATGAACTCTCAACGCTCACCAGCGCAGCCCCTCGCCGCAGTCATCGCGGCGGCCCTGCTGCTGGCCACACCCGCGGTGGCCTTGGCGGCCGACCGCGAGGGCACCATCAGCCACTTCATCGACGCCGCCCGGCGCCTCAATCCGGAGGCCCAGGCCATGGCGTTGGAGGCGGACGCCGCCACGGCGCGGGGCGGGTCCGCCGGCGCGCTGGACGACCCAAAGCTCAAGGCCGAGGTCATGTTCCCGCGCCGGATGCCCGGTTACTGGCCGAACCGCCGCGCCGAGGAGGAGCTGTATGAAGTCCGCCAGATGTTCCCGCTGTGGGGCAAGCGCGACCTGAAGCGGGCGATCGCGGAATCGGACAGTCGCAAGGCCCGCGCCCTGCAGGCCGACATCGAGAACCAGCTCGCCTACCGGGTCAAGGTCGCCTACGCCGAGTACCACGCCGCGCATCTGGCGGCCGACGAGACCCGCAAGCTGCTCGGCACGCTGCGGCGGCTGGCCGACCTGTCGCGCGCCCGCTACGCGCAGGGGCCCGGCAAGCAGCAGGAGGCGACCGGCGCCGAAGCCGAACGCGCCACGCTGACCGCCGAGCTGGCGCGCATGGAGGCCGACCGCCACCGCGCCCAGGTGCGCCTCAACGGCCTGCTCGCCCGCGTCCCCGAGACGCCGCTGCCGGCCGCCCCGCAGCCGCGCCCGGTGCCGCCCCTGGAGACCCTGCCGGTGGAGGCCCTGGTGGAGCGGGCGCGCGCCGACTATCCCGCCGTCCGCGCCGCCCAGGCCCAGATCGAGTCCGCCGATAAGACCCGCCAGCTCGTCGACCGCAGCTGGTACCCGGACGTTGAGCTGGGGGTGGGCGCCATCCGCCGCGAAGGACGCTTCGAGGCCTACCAGGCAATGGTCGAGGTCAACATCCCGCTTTACGCCGAGCGGCGGCGGGCCGAGCAGAGCGAGGCTTCGTCCATGGCCGGGGCGGCGCGCGCCAAGCTCGATCAGGTGCGTCTGGAGGTGGCCACCGAACTGCACGAGGCGCACGCCCTTCTGATGGCCCTGTCCGAGCGCAAGCGGCTCCTGCGCGGCACGACGTTGCCGCAGGCGCGGATCGGTCTGGAGGCGGCCATGCGCGGCTATGAGTTGGCGCGCGACGAGTTTGCCGGCGTGCTGCTCGCCGAACAGACCCTGCGCCGCGCCATCGTCGAAGTCGTGAACGTGACGTTCGAGGAGCAGATCCGGCTTGCCGAGATCGAGCGCCTGATCGGAGGTGACCTGTGACCCGCGCCATCCCCCTTCTCACCGTTCTGCTGGCCGGCGCCGTCGCCGCCGGAACGCCCGCGTGGGCGCAGTCCGGTCATGCCGGGCATGGTGCCCCGCCCGCGGCCCAGCCAGCCCCGGCACCGGCGGCGGCACCGGCATCGGCGAAGCCCGCCGGCCCGCGCAAGATCCTCTACTACCGCAACCCCATGGGCCTGCCCGACACCTCGCCGGTGCCGAAGAAGGACCCGATGGGGATGGACTATGTCCCCGTCTACGAGGGTGAGGACACCTTGTCCGGGACCGTCACCATCAGCCCGGACAAGGTGCAGAAGCTGGGCGTGCGCACCGACGCGGTGAGCCGGCGCGCGATCACCCGGCCGGTGCGCGCGGTCGGCACGGTTCAGGTCGACGAGCGTCGCCTGTTCGTCGTGGCGCCGAAGTTCGAGGCCTGGATCGAGACCCTGCTGGTCGACACCACCGGCGCCACGGTGCGCAAGGGCCAGCCGTTGATGGAGGTCTACAGCCCCGAGCTGGTGCTGGCGCAGCAGGAGTATCTGGTGGCGCGCCGCGCCGGCGGCGGCGATGGGCTGGCCGAGGCGTCGCTGCAGCGCCTGCGCAACCTTGACGTTCCCGAGGAGGAGATCGACCGGCTGCGCAAGACCGGCAAGGCGTCGCGGACGCTCACCTACCGCGCGGCGGCCAACGGCGTGGTGCTGGAGAAAGGGGCGGTGAAGGGCATGCGCTTCATGCCCGGCGAGGCGCTGTACCGTGTCGCCGACCTGTCCACCGTCTGGCTGATCGCCGACGTGTTCGAGCAGGATCTCGGCTTCGTCAAGCCGGGCCAGGAGGCCTCGGTCACGGTCAACTCGCTTCCGGGCAAGGCGTTCACCGGCACGGTCAGCTTCGTCTACCCGACGCTGACCGCCGAGAGCCGCACCGGCAAGGTGCGCATTGAGCTGCCCAACGCCGATGGCCTGCTGAAGCCCAACCTCTACGCGACGGTGCGGCTGACCGCTGACCTCGGCGCCGTGGCGGAGCTGGCCGTGCCGGAGTCGGCGCTGCTCGACACCGGCAGGCGGCAGGCCGTGCTGGTCGAGGTCGGCGAGGGCCGCTACGAGCCGCGCGAGGTCAAGGCTGGGGCCCGCGCCGACGGCTGGGTGCAGGTCCAAGCCGGGGTCCAGGAGGGCGAGCGCGTCGTCGTGCGCGCCAACTTCCTGATCGATTCGGAAAGCAACCTGCGTGCGGCCCTGGGCGCCTTCGGCGGCGACCAGCACCAGCACCAGCACCAGTAGCGGCGGGAGTTCCGTCACCATGATCGCCGCCATCATCCGCTGGTCCGCGCGCAACGTCGCGCTGGTCCTGCTCAGCACGCTGTTCCTGATCGGGGCCGGCGCCTATTCCGTGTCGCGCATCCCGCTGGACGCGCTGCCCGACCTCTCCGACGTCCAGGTCATTCTCTACACCGACTACCCCGGCCAGGCGCCGCAGGTGGTCGAGGACCAGGTCACCTATCCGCTCACCACCGCCATGCTCAGCGTGCCGAAGTCCAAGGTGGTGCGCGGCTTCTCGTTCTTCGGGGCGTCCTTCGTCTACATCATCTTCGAGGACGGCACCGACATCTACTGGGCGCGCTCGCGCGTCCTGGAGTACCTGAACTTCGCCGCCAAGCGGCTGCCCAACGGCGTCACCCCGACGCTCGGGCCGGACGCCA
This sequence comes from Azospirillum soli, assembly GCF_017876165.1. Classification (GTDB taxonomy): domain Bacteria; phylum Pseudomonadota; class Alphaproteobacteria; order Azospirillales; family Azospirillaceae; genus Azospirillum; species Azospirillum soli. Next base: position 21,436 of record NZ_JAGINQ010000003.1, on the reverse strand, counting down.
CCGGGGTGGGCTGGGTCTACCAGTACGTCGTGCTCGCCAAGGACCGCACCCTGGCGGAGTTGCGCACGCTGCAGGACTGGTACCTGCGCTACCAGCTGACCAAGGCCGAGGGCGTGGCCGAGGTGGCCAGCGTCGGCGGTTTCGTCCAGCAGTATCAGGTCGTCGTCGACCCGCAGAAGCTCCAGGCCTACGGCGTGCCGCTGACCAAGGTCGCTCAGGCGATCCGCACGAGCAACCAGGACGTTGGCGGCCGCGTCGTCGAGATGGCCGAGACTGAGTACGTGGTGCGCGGCCGTGGCTACCTGCGCGGCACCACGGACATCGAGGAGATCGTCCTCAAGGTCGACCGCGGCACGCCGATCCTGCTGCGCGACGTGGCGCGGGTCGAGCTTGGCCCGGACGAGCGGCGCGGCCTCACCGAACTGAACGGCGAGGGCGAGGTGGTCAGCGGCATCGTGCTGCAGCGCTATGGCCAGAACGCGCTCGACGTGATCCGCAACGTCAAGGACAAGCTGAGCGAATTGAAGGCCGGGCTGCCGGACGGCGTGACGGTGGAAAGCGTCTATGACCGCTCCACCCTGATCCAGCGGGCGGTCGATAACCTCAAGGTGACGCTGATCGAGGAAAGCGTCATCGTCGCGCTCGTCTGCATCGTCTTCCTGCTGCACATCCGCAGCGCGCTGGTCGCCATCGTCACGCTGCCGGTCGGCGTGCTCATCGCCATCATCGTGATGGACTGGATGGGCATGACCTCGAACATCATGAGCCTGGGCGGCATCGCCATTGCCGTCGGCGCCATGGTGGACGCCTCCATCGTGATGATCGAGAACGCTCACAAGCGCCTTGAGCACGCGCCGCCCGAGGCCTCGGGCACCCAGGTGTTGATCGACGCGGCGGTGGAGGTCGGGCCGGCGCTGTTCTTCAGCCTGCTGGTCATCACCGTCTCGTTTCTGCCGGTCTTTACGCTGGAGGCGCAGGAGGGACGGCTGTTCAAGCCGCTGGCCTTCACCAAAACCTTCGCCATGGCGGGTGCTGCGTTCCTGTCGATCACCCTGGTGCCGGTGCTGATGCTGCTGTTCGTGCGCGGCCGCATCATCCCCGAGCGCAAGAACCCGGTGAACCGCTTCCTGATCTGGGCTTACCGGCCGCTCATCAAGCTGGTGCTGCGGGCCAAGATTCTGACGATTCTGGTGGCCGTCGGTTTGCTGGGCTGGTCGGTAGTGCCGGCGAGCAAGCTGGGCAGCGAGTTCATGCCGACGATCAACGAGGGCACGATCCTCTACATGCCGAGCACGCTGCCCGGCCTGTCGATCACCAAGGCGGCCGAACTGCTCCAACTGCAGGACCGCATCATCAAGAGCTTCCCGGAGGTCGAGTCGGTCTACGGCAAGGCCGGCCGCGCCGCCACCGCCACCGACCCGGCGCCGACCGAGATGTTCGAGACGGTCATCAACCTGAAGCCCAAGGACCAGTGGCGCGACGGCATGACCTTCGACAAGCTGGTGGCGGAGATGGACTCGGCGCTGCAGATGCCCGGCATCTCCAACGCCTGGACGATGCCGCTGAAGGCGCGCACCGACATGCTGTCCACCGGCATCCGCACGCCGATCGGCATCAAGGTGTTCGGCAAGGACCTGGAGGAGATGGAGCGCCTGGCGCGCGAAATCGAAACCGTGGTCAAGGCGGTGCCCGGCACCACCAGCGCCTACGCCGAGCGCATCGTCGGCGGCTATTACCTGGAGATCGATCCCAACCGCGAGCAGCTCGCCCGCTACGGCCTGACCGTGGGCGATCTGCAGGACACCATTCTCACCGCGCTCGGCGGCGAGATGGTGACGACCACCGTGGAAGGGCGCGAGCGCTTCTCGGTCAACGTCCGCTACCCGCGCGATCTGCGCAGCGATCCCGACGCCATCGCCAGCCGCATCCTGCTGCATCCGGAGATGGGGGGTGCGGTGCCGCTCGGCCAGCTCGCCGCGGTGCGGCTGACCAAGGGGCCGGCGACGGTGCGCACCGAGAACGCGCTGCTGTCGGCCTACATCTACGTGGACATCCGCGACCGCGACATCGGCGGCTACGTCGCCGACGCCCGCAAGGCGGTTGCCGAGCAGGTGGCGATGCCGGCTGGCTACTACGTCACCTGGAGCGGCCAGTTCGAGTACATGGAGCGCGCGGCGGAGAAGCTGAAGATCGTCATCCCGGTGACCATCGCGATCATCTTCCTGCTGATGTACCTGAACTTCCGCCGCATCACCGAGACGCCGATCGTCATGCTGTCGCTGCCGTTCGCGCTGGTCGGCGGCATCTGGTACATGGCGTTCCTGGACTTCAACCTGTCGGTCGCGGTGGCGGTCGGTTTCGTCGCGCTCGCCGGTGTGGCGGCCGAGACCGGCGTGGTGATGCTCATCTATCTCGACCACGCGCTCGAGGCGGTGAAACGCACACGGGCCGCCGAGGGCCGGGCCATGACCAAGGCGGACCTCTACGACGCCATCATGGAGGGCGCCGTCGAGCGCGTCCGCCCGAAGATGATGACCGTGGTCGCCATCATGGCAGGCTTGCTGCCGATCATGTGGAGCACCGGCACCGGTTCGGAGGTGATGCAGCGCATCGCCGTGCCGATGATCGGCGGCATGATCTCCTCGACCGTGCTCACCCTGCTGGTCATCCCGGCCATCTACGCCTTGGTCAAGGCGCGCGAGGTGGGGAAGGCGAACACCCCGCCGCAGCCTCCCCATCGCGACCTCATTCCCTCACACACCGAAACGGAAGGAACCGGACGATGCGTCGCACCCTCACCCTGATCGCGACCACCGCCATCGCTGCGGGAATCGTCGGCACCGCGCAGGCGCAGATGCACAACCATGGCGCGGCTCCGGTGCCCGCGGCGAAGACGGCGGAGCCGTCAGCCGGCACCACGGGCAAGGTCAACAGCGTCGACCCTCACAAGCACGTCATCAACCTGACGCACGGCCCCATTCCGGCGCTCAGTTGGCCGGCGATGACCATGGACTTCGGCGTCGCCCCGACGATCGACCTCGGCGCCATCAAGCCCGGCGACACCGTCGCCTTCACGGTCGGCAAGGACGCCAAGGGCATGTACCTGATCGACTCGCTGAAGCCGGCCAAATAGGCCCATCGATCGCGCAACGCCCGGCGGGCTCCCACCGGTGCGGTGCGACACTTGCGCCGTGGCGCGCGGATGGAGGACCGGCATGCCCACCCGGACGACGGTCAAAGCGAGAAGCGTCCACCCACGCGCCCTTGGCGACGACGTCGACACGGATTCCCAGGACATCCTGCGGAACCTCCAATTCGCCGACGGCGAAAGGATGGTGTGAAGCGGACGGCGAGTGGGGTGCCACCGGCGCGGGTCAGCGGAAAAGCGTCAGGATCATCGGAGTCAGCACGGCGGTCGCAATGCCATTGAGAGCCATCGCAAGCCCGGCGAAGACGCCCGCCACGGGGTTCATCTGGAAGGCTCGCCCAACCCCGATGCCATGCGCCGCCAGCCCCAACGCAAAGCCCAGGCCACGGTAATCGGCACGAGGCAGACGGCGGTGAAGCGGACCAAGGAGGGCGGTTCCGACGACGCCGGTTGCCATGACGAACACCATGGTCAGCGACGGCAAGCCCCCCGTCTGTTGGGAAACCTCCATGGCGATCGGCATGGTGGCCGACTTTGGCGCCAGCGACAGGATCATGGTGTTGCTGAGCCCAAACAGCCGGGCCAAGCACACGACAGACACCACCGCGACGAGGCATCCGACGACCAGCGAGGCGCCGAGCGGCAGCCAAGTGTGGGCAATGAGGCGCCGCCGCTCGTAGAGCGGAATGGCCAATGCCACGGTCGCCGGGCCCAGCAGGAAGCGCAAAGGAGCCGTTCCTTGCGTGTAGGCTTCCACGGGAAATCCGGTGGCCAGAAGGAAAACGACGAGCATCACCGCCGCCACCGCGACTGGCTGGGTCAGCGGATGCCCCCCACAGCGCTTGTGGAACTCTTGGGCCAGCAGAAAAGCAGCGACAGTGGCGGTAAGCCATGGCAGCGGGGAGGCGAGCAGAGCGCCCCAGACGTCAGCGTGCCTCATGGTCCGTCTCGTGCGGTTGCGACACCAAGCGGGCGACGGCGCCGAAGCTCCAAACCGTGGCGGCGATCGTGATCGCGGTGCTGAGCACCAAGGTGACGAGAAGCGCTCCCCACTCGTCCCGCAGGTGCTGCGCATCGCTCATCACGCCGACACCCGCCGGAACGAACATCACCGGCAGGTATCGGAGCAGCCCCTCGGCGATCGTCTTCAGGCCACGGGGCATGCGTCCCCGAACGAGCAGGAGAGCGAACAGCATGGCGCAGCCGACCACCGCGCCGGGCAAAGGCGCGGCCAAGATGCGGACGATCAGTTCGCCCCCTAATTGGCAGACGAGCAGCAGAGCAAGCGGCTGAAGGGCGCTCATGGCGCCACTTCCGACCGCGCGAGCGCCGCCATCACTGGGGAAAAGTTTGGCCGAACTGGCATGCTGATATCCTTTGCGGGCGTTCAACAGCCGGGCGCCGTGCTTATTGCAGGCCCTTTGTATGGAGAAACAACCATACAAACCAAGAACTTTGCGCGCAACCGCTTTATGTGTATGGATATTCTGATGCGTTTGCATCTCCCGCATTGGTCATGGTCGGCCCTGCGATCATCGAGAGACCATGATGTTTTTTGGAATTTTTGTGAGGCGAATAATCCATACAAGGCCGAACAATCCGCTTGTGTATGTCGTCGCTGTCCCATACAAGCGTGCCCATGGGCAGAGCCAGCGTATGGCGGTCCTGTGGCATCGGGCAGGCAGCAGCCCCGACGCAACCTTCATCGCGCTTTGGCGATCATCGGAAGGATCGGCTCCATGCGTTCCGCACTTCAAAAACCCGCCCGCCGGCCGTCGAACCCGCTGTTTTCCTCCGGCCCCTGCGCCAAGCGGCCCGGCTGGTCGCTGGACGCGCTGGAGGGCGCGCTGCTCGGCCGCTCGCACCGCTCCAAGCCCGGCAAGGCGAAGCTGCGCGAGGTCATCGACCTGACCCGCGCCGTGCTGGCCATCCCCGGCGACTACCGCATCGGCATCGTGCCCGCGTCGGACACCGGCGCCGTGGAGATGGCGCTGTGGTCGATGCTGGGCGCCCGCGGCGTCGACATGCTGGCCTGGGAGAGCTTCGGCAAGGAGTGGGTGACCGACGTCACCAAGCAGCTGAAGCTGGCGAACGCCCGCATCCTCACCGCCTCCTACGGCGAGCTGCCGGACCTGACCCAGGTCGATTTCAGCCACGACGTGGTCTTCACCTGGAACGGCACGACCTCGGGCGTGCGGGTGCCGAACGCCGACTGGATCCCGGACGACCGGCAGGGCCTGTCGATCTGCGACGCGACCTCCGCCGCCTTCGCCATGGACCTTCCGTGGCACAAGATCGACGTGGCGACCTGGTCCTGGCAGAAGGTGCTGGGCGGCGAGGCCGCGCACGGCATGCTGGTGCTGAGCCCGCGCGCCGTGGAACGGCTGGAGACCTTCCAGCCCGACCGGCCGCTGCCGAAGATCTTCCGCCTGACCAAGGGCGGCAAGCTGATCGACGGCATCTTCGAGGGCGACACCATCAACACCCCGTCCATGCTGTGCGTGGAGGACGCCATCGACGGCCTGCGCTGGGCCCTGTCGGCCGGCGGCCTGCCGAACCTGATCCGCCGGTCGGAGCAGAACCTGCGCATCGTCGCGGAGTGGGTGGAGACAAGCGACTGGGCCGGCTTCCTGGCCACCGATCCGGCGATCCGCTCCTGCACGGCGATCTGCCTGCGCTTCACCGATCCGGAGGTGAACGGGCTTTCGCCCGCCGCGCAGGCCGACTTCGCCAAGACGCTGGCGGCGCTGCTGGAGAAGGAGGGGGCGGCGTTCGACGTCGGCTCCTACCGCGACGCGCCTCCGGGCCTGCGCCTGTGGGCGGGTGCCACGGTGGAGAACGACGACATGGAGGCGCTGCTTCCCTGGCTCGATTGGGCCTTTCACAGCGCGCGCTCGTGACAGGTGCGCGCAAGGCTGGGAGTCAGGTTTGAAATTGTCTTCGGGAATCAGCCATGTTTTACGAACGAGCCAACATTCGGCAGCTCGCCCCGTATGTGCCGGGGGAGCAGCCGGACACGCCGGTGTTCGCCAAGCTGAACACGAACGAAAACCCTTATCCTCCCAGCACCGCCGTGCTCGAGGCGATGCGTGGCATCGACGCCGACGCGCTCCGACGGTATCCCGACCCGACCGCGCGCGCCTTCCGGCATGCCGCCGCGGCCGTGCACAAGGTCGAGCCGGACAACATCGTGGCCACCAACGGCGGCGATGAGCTGCTCCGCCTCGCGATCACGACCTTTGCGGAGCCAAGTACGCCGATCGCGGTCGCCCAGCCAAGCTATTCCCTGTATCCGGTTCTGGCCGGCATTCACGGCTGTTCCACACTGCGCATTCCCCTCGACGATGATTGGGCGCTGCCGGACCGCTTTCTCCAGGACCTGTGCTCGTCGAATGCACGGCTGGCCATCCTGGTGAACCCGCACGCGCCAAGCGGTCGCTTGACCGACGTGGGCCGGCTGGAGGTGATCGCCCGCGCCTTCCGTGGTGTGCTGCTGGTCGATGAAGCCTACGTTGATTTCGTCGATCCCGCCCTGTGTCACGACAGCCTTCCGCTGATCTCCCGCAACGACAACGTTCTGCTCCTGCGCACGCTGAGCAAGGGCTACTCGCTGGCGGGGCTTCGTTTTGCTTATGGCATCGGGGCCGCATCGTTGATCGCGCCTTTGCTGACCAAAACAAAGGACAGCTACAACACCGACGCAATCGCACAGCGCTTGGCGACGGCGGCGTTGGAAAGCCGTGCGGATGCCGCCACCACGTGGGCGCTGGTGCGCGGGGAACGCGACCGGTTGTGCGCCGCACTCGCGGAGCGCGGCATCCCCTCTCCCCCCTCGCAGGGCAATTTTTTGCTCGGCCATGTGCCAAGCCACATCGACGGAGGAGCGGCGGCTCTTCACGCTGGGCTGAAGGCCCAGGGCGTCCTGGTCCGTCACTTCGACGAGGACCGGCTTCGCGACGCCCTCCGGGTGACGGTCGGTCGGCCGGATCAAAACATCCACCTGCTGAATGCCCTGGACTCCCTTCTCCCACCACCCTGACCGCAGACAATAATCCGTACAATACCCTTGCAATCCGCTTATTGATGCCATACAAATAGGATGCTTGTTGGCAAGCGATGTCCGTGAGGCGTTTCAAGCCGCCACGAAGGGCCGCTGAAACGTCAATCCATCGGCCCGCGCCAACAGCGTTGGAAACGATCGCGCCCATGTCGGTGTCTCGCCGTCGGGGGCCCTTAAGACCTACCGCCCCGCCGCCCGTCACGACACGGTGCCTCTCGCGCTGAACCTTCTTCGTTCTCCTTGGCAAGGATAGACCTCCAATGCCGTACGAAAGCTTCTTCCGCACCCAGATCGCGACCCTCAAGCAGGATGGCCGTTACCGGGTCTTCGCCGACCTGGAACGCCACGCGGGGAACTTTCCGAAGGCGACCTACCGCGACGCCTCCGGCAAGGAGCGGGAGGTCACGGTCTGGTGCTCCAACGACTATCTCGGCATGGGCCAGAACCCGGCCGTCCTGAAGGCCATGCACGACGCCATCGACGGCGTCGGCGCGGGGGCCGGCGGCACGCGCAACATCTCCGGCACCAACCACTACCATGTGCTGCTGGAGCGTGAGCTGGCCGACCTGCACGGCAAGGAAGCGGCGCTGCTGTTCACCTCGGGCTACGTGTCGAACGACGCGACGCTGGGCACGCTGGGCAAGCTGCTGCCGAACTGCGTCATCCTGTCCGACGCGCTGAATCACAATTCGATGATCACCGGCATCCGCAATTCCGGCGCCGAGAAGCACATCTTCCGCCACAACGACCCCAAGCACCTGGACGAGCTGCTGTCGCAGATCGCCCCGGACCGGCCCAAGGTCGTGGCGTTCGAGAGCGTCTATTCCATGGACGGCGACATCGCCCCGATCCATGACCTGTGCGACGTCGCCGACAAGTACGGCGCGATGACCTACCTGGACGAGGTGCACGCGGTCGGCATGTACGGCCCGCGCGGCGCCGGCGTGGCCGAGCGCGACGGCGCCATGGACCGCCTGACCATCATTGAGGGCACGCTGGGCAAGGCCTTCGGCGTGCAGGGCGGCTACATCACCGGCTCGACCGCGCTGGTGGACTGCATCCGCAGCTTCGCGGCGGGCTTCATCTTCTCGACCTCGCTGTCGCCGGTGCTCGCGGCCGGCGCGCTGGCCAGCATCCGCTACCTGAAGCAGAGCCAGACCGAGCGCGACCGCCACCAGGAGCGCGCCGCCACGCTGAAGCGCCTGATGGCCGAGGCTGGCCTGCCGGTGATGCCCAGCGCCAGCCACATCGTTCCGGTGATGGTCGGCGACGCCCACCGCTGCAAGCGCGCCTCGGACGAGTTGCTGGAGCGGCACAACATCTATGTGCAGCCGATCAACTACCCGACCGTGCCACGCGGTCTGGAACGGCTGCGCCTTACCCCAACCCCGCTGCACAGCGACGCCGACATGGCCCGCCTCGTCGACGCCATGCTCGACGTGTGGAGCCGCCTGGACCTGCAGGTGCGCCAGCGTGCGGCGTGACCCGCGTCGTCGAGCGGGGACGGAGTCCCGGTCGCGCCCCCGCTCATCCCGATGGTGGTCGGAAGCGCTTGGCGGATCATCGGACGCCGGCAAGGAGAACCGCAATGACCGAGCAACATTATCCCGTTCTATCGCCCATCAAGACAGGCATCCGCGGGCGGTGTCCGGGCTGTGGGCAGGGCAGCATTTTCCAGGGCTACCTGAATCTGGCCCCGCGCTGCACCGTGTGTGGGCTTGACCTGTCCTTCGCTGACCCGGCGGACGGCCCGGCGTTCTTCGTCATGTCGATTGTCAGCTTTCCCGTGGTGGCGTTCGCGGGCTGGCTCGAAATCCAGCACCAACCGCCGATTTGGGTCCACCTCATCACCTCCCTGCCAATGTTGTTGGGAGGCTGTTTGGCCCTTTTGCGGCCACTCAAGGGATGGATCGTAAGTTCTCAATACGTGCACAAAGCCGAAGAAGGACGCCTGGTGCAAGCCAAGGAACAATGATCCGGATGCGGCAGAACGTCAGCGTCCGTTAGCGGACAAACCCACCGTGCAGCCCCGTTTCCTGGGGCAATCATCAAACGTATAGTGGAGACACAGTCATGGAAGATCACCGGGTAACACTCCGGGCGCTTGTCCTTTTGCTTGTGAGTGTGGTCGGGTACGTCGGCGTTATGCTCGCAAGCCCGGATGTGGCCGTCTTCATCATCGTGGTCGCGTCATGGATCAACTTGGCGATCCTGGTGCGCCTGACCCGATAAGGGGGGCTCGCGTCATCACGGCCCAATGTGCATCGTTCCGCCTGTGCGTGACTGGGGCCCAGGTGCCGCACCGCTTGCGCATGGAGCCCCGCGCCCCGTTCCCCTGGGCCAATTGGAAGCCCCCTTGCGTGGCCTTCGCTCGACCGTCATAGGGTGCAACTGGATGTCAGAGCTGTCCGCCACACGGCCCATAAGGAAGATCATGCACGCGGAACAAAAGGATTGGGTCCCCGAAATCGGGAGCAAGGACAAACCTGTCTACCTGGCCATCGCCGACACGATCGCGGACGACATTCGCAGCGGACGCCTCGCGCCCGGCCAGCGGTTGCCGCCACAGCGTGTGCTTGCCGAGCGTTTGGACCTTGACTTGACCACCGTCACCCGCGCCTACAAGGAGGCAGGGCAGCGCGGCTTGCTCGACGCCCGCGTCGGACTGGGAACCTTTGTCCGTCTGCCGGCGCCCGCGCCGGCGCGTGCCGAACGCAGCGGCGACGCCTTTGGCGCCTTCGTCGACATGACGATGAACCAGCCGCCGTTGCCGGACTCGCCGGAGCTGTTGGAGCGCGTTCGCCAGAGCATGGCCGAGGCGGTCTTGCAAACCGACCCACGCACCGTCTTGCGCTATCCCGACGTGGGGGCGAGTCTCAGGGATCGCGGTGCCGGGGTGCAATGGCTTGGCCGGCGTTTGCCTGATCTGTCTGCGGAGCGCGTCGTCCTTTGCCCCGGCACGCAGAGCGCGCTGCTCTCCCTGTTGACCGCGCTGGCCCGCTCCGGCGACACCGTATGCGCGGAAGCTTTGACGTACCCGGGCTTCAAGGCGCTCGCGCAGCAGCTTGGCCTGCGGGTGGTTGGCGTGGCCATGGACGCTCACGGCCTCGACCCGGATGCGCTGAAAGCGGCGTTTTCCGCGCATGCCCCCAAAGCCCTGTACTGCACGCCGACGCTGCACAATCCGACCACAGCAACGATGTCTTTGGAACGGCGGCGGGCGATCGTGGCCATTGCGCGTGAGCACGGTGTGCCGATCATCGAGGATGACATCTACGGTGTTCTTCCGGAGACAGGCGTTCCGCCCATCGCCGCCCTCGCGCCCGAATTGACCTACCACGTTGCCGGGCTTGCCAAATGCGTCGCCCCCGGGCTGCGCATCAGCTACGTCGCCGCTCCCGACGCCCGGCAAGCGATGCGGGTGATTGGAGCGCAACGGGCGACGATGCTGGCCACGCCGCCCCTGCTGGCCGCGATTGCCACACAGTGGATCGGCGATGGAACCGCTGACCGGCTGCTCGGCGCCATTCGATCGGAAGCGGCGGCCCGTCAGCGTATGGCACAGGCTACGCTTCCGCCAGGAAGCTACGCGGCGCACCCCGAAGGCTTCCATCTGTGGCTCAACCTGCCCGCGACGTGGACGCGTGGCGAGTTTGCGACACACCTGCGCACCCGCGGCATCGCGGCCGTGGTCAGCGACACCTTTGCCGTTGCCGAGCCGGTTCCAGAGGCGCTGCGCATCTGCTTGGGGGCGCCGACCAACCGCGCCGACACGCAACGTGTCTTGGACATCCTTGCGGAAGCGCTCGACCAAAGTCCGGCTCTGGCCGGTGTGGTCATTTGAAGCGGCACCGCGACCGCTGCGTGGAAACTCGCGGGTTCAGACCGGCGAAATCGACGCGGCTTTTTGGGAGTGATGAAGATCATGAGCGACAAGATCATGAGCGACAAGATCATGAGCGACACCGCGCAAGCGTTTGAACAGGCTTTCAAGGCGATGCCGCTGATCGCCGTGCTGCGGGGCATAACGCCTGAGGAAGCGGAACCGGTGTTCGACGCTGTGGTCGAGGCCGGGGTCACGCTTATCGAGATTCCGCTCAACTCACCCGATGCCCTGACCAGCATCGGCAAACTTGCCGCCCGGCGGTCTCCCGGGGTGTGCATCGGAGCGGGCACCGTTTTGACCGCTGCGGACGTAGAGCGCGTAAACGCGGTTGGTGGCGAGATGATCGTCACCCCGAACACCGAGCCCGCGGTGATCGATGCCGCCGTCCGAGCCGACCGCGTCCCGGTGATCGGCTGCTTGACGCCCACGGAAGCGCTGGTCGCCTCGCGCCACGGCGCGCGCGTGCTGAAAATCTTTCCGGCGGCCCGCCTTGGCGCCGCCTATCTCAAAGATGTCCGAGCGGTGCTGCCGCTGGGAAGCCGGCTTCTGGCATTCGGTGGGATCGGCCTCAACGACATGGCCGAGTACCGTTCTGCCGGAGCCGATGGCTTCGGGTTCGGCACCACCCTTTACAAACCGGGACGTACGGCCCACGACGTGGGCGCCGTGGCGCGCGACCTCGTTGCCGAATGGAAACGCCTCGACGTCGCCGACGAGTAGCCGTCGAACTTGTCGACACCGACACGTCCCGAGCCCAACGCCCCTGGCCGCAAACTTGCCCGCCCGGCGGCCTGACGGCCGGGAACGTGCGCGAGGTTCTGTCCCGGCGCTGGGACGACATTGAGCGCCTGGCCCGCGAAGCGGTGGCAAGGATGCCCGCGCCGTAACCTTCGACAGCCACGGCTCAATCCGACGTCCCATCACCGGGCCCGGCGCCAGGATTTTTGCGACGGTCGCCGGCTCATCACTCACTTTCAGCGCAAGACGCTTGGAGACATACGATGACGCTCCCCTCCGTGACCGCGGCTGTGATTCAGGCGAGCCCCGTTCTGTTCGACACGAACCGGACGCTCGACAAATTGGCCGCTTTGACGAGCGACGCCGCCGGACGCGGGGCGAACCTGCTCGTGTTCCCGGAAGCGTTTGTCGGAGGCTATCCGAAGGGGCTTGATTTTGGTGCCCGGCTCGGCCTCCGCCTTCCCGAAGGGCGGGAGGACTTCCGACGCTACTTTGAGAGCGCCATCGATGTTCCCGGCCCCGCCACGGAAGCGATTGGGGCCGCAGCCCGTGCAGCGTCCGTGCACCTTGTCGTCGGCGTGATCGAGCGTGATGGCGGAACGCTCCATTGCACCGCGCTGATGTTCGGCCCGGACGGCAGGCTCCTTGCCAAACACCGCAAGCTGATGCCCACGGCGATGGAACGCTTGGTCTGGGGCTTCGGTGACGGCTCCACCCTCGCCGTGGTGGAAACGCCCCTGGGACGGCTCGGCAGCGTGATCTGTTGGGAGAACTACATGCCACTGCTGCGCATGGCGATGTATGCCAAGGGGATCCAGCTCTACTGCGCACCAACCGTGGACGACCGTGATACGTGGCTTCCCACCATGCAAACGATCGCTCTGGAGGGGCGCTGCTTTGTCATCTCGGCGTGCCAGTATTTGACGCGTGCGGATTGCCCGGAGGACTACCGCGCCATCCAGGGCGACGATCCGGCCACCGTGCTGATCCGCGGTGGCTCCTGCATCGTCGGCCCGCTTGGCAACGTGCTGGTCAAGCCGAACTTCGGTGGCGAGTTGATCCAGGTCGCCGAACTCGACCGTGGTGACATCGCCCGCGGTAAGTACGACTTCGACGTCGCTGGCCACTATTCCCGCCCCGACGTCTTCCGCCTCCATGTCAACGAGCAGGTCCAGTCGGCCGTCGCCCTGTCCGGAGGGGAATTCCATGTTTGACCAGTTCGACGCCCTGCTCCTGGCGCGCTTCCAGTTCGCCTTCACGGTTTCCTTCCACTTCATCTTCCCATCGTTCTCGATCGGGCTGGCGAGCTATCTGGCCGTGCTCGAAGGGCTATGGCTGTGGACCGGGCGCGAGGTCTTCCTCAACCTGTTCAAGTACTGGCTCAAGATCTTCGCCCTTGCGTTTGCCATGGGCGTGGTCTCGGGCATCGTCATGTCCTATCAGTTCGGCACCAACTGGGCCGTGTTCTCCGACAAGGCTGGACCGATCATCGGGCCGTTGATGGCCTACGAGGTCATGACCGCTTTCTTCCTGGAAGCAGGCTTCCTTGGCATCATGCTGTTCGGCATGGGCCGGGTCGGCCGGCGGCTGCACTTCGCCGCCACGCTCGCGGTTGCCATCGGTACCTTCATCTCGGCCTTCTGGATCCTGTCCGCCAACTCGTGGATGCAGACCCCGGTCGGCTACGCCGTCAACGAGGCGGGGCAGTTCGCGCCCGAGGACTGGTGGGCCATCGTGTTCAACCCGTCCTTCCCCTACCGCCTGGTGCACACGGTGATGGCGGCCTACCTCACCACGGCCTTGGTCGTCGGTGGTGTCGGCGCGTGGCATCTCCTGCGCGACCGCACCAACAAGGGCGCCCGCGTGATGTTCTCGATGGCCATGGGACTGGTGGCGGTCGTCGCCCCGCTCCAGATCTTTGCCGGCGACATGCACGGCCTTAACACCCTCGAGCACCAACCCGCCAAGGTCATGGCGATGGAAGGTCACTTCCAGAGCCATCCGGACGGCGCCCCCCTGATTCTGTTCGGCATCCCGAACCAGGAAGCCGGCACGGTTCGTCACGCCGTGGAGATTCCGAAGGCATCCTCGCTCATCCTCAAGCATGACCTGAACGCGCCCCTGGACGGGCTCGATACGATCGACCGCGCCAACTGGCCCTACGTGCCCGTGGTGTTCTGGTCGTTCCGCATCATGGTAGGCCTCGGCTTTCTCATGCTGGGGCTCGGGGCGCTGAGCCTCGTCGCCCGGTGGCGCGGCACGCTCTACGAATGGCGCCCGCTGCACTGGCTGGCACTCGCCATGGGACCCACGGGCTTCGTTGCCGTGATCGCGGGGTGGGTCACCACCGAGGTCGGGCGGCAGCCTTACACCGTCTACGGCCTGCTCAGGACCGCCATGTCGGCTTCGCCGCTCGAAGCTCCGGCGGTGGCCGCGTCTCTGCTGACCTTCATCGTCGTTTACTTCATCGTGTTCGGGGCGGGTGCCGGGTACATCCTCAAGCTGATGGGCAAGCCGCCTCATCAGGGCGAGACCGGCCCGGATGCCGGGCCCAGCCATCCCATCCGCTCCGCCGGCATCACGCCCGCTCCCTCGGTCGATCCGGCCCGCACCCTCGGCGCGGAGGTGTAAACCATGACAACCCTTCTCGATCTGCCCACCCTCTGGGCCTTCGTCATCGCCTTCGCGGTCTTCGCCTACGTGGTGATGGACGGCTTCGATCTCGGCATCGGCATCCTTTTCCCGTTCTTCGCACCGGGACCCGAGCGCGACAGCGCCATGAACTCGGTCGCCCCGGTCTGGGACGGCAACGAGACGTGGCTGGTGCTGGGCGGCGGCGGCCTGATGGCGGCCTTCCCGCTCGCCTACGCCATCATCCTGCCGGCCCTCTACGCGCCGATCATCGCCATGGTGCTGGCCCTGATCTTCCGCGGTGTCGCCTTCGAGTTTCGCTGGCGCGATCCCGGCCACCGTCGCTACTGGGACTTCGCTTTCACCACCGGCTCGGTGGTGGCGACGCTGGCACAGGGCATCACACTCGGCGCCCTGCTTCAGGGTATCGCGGTCGAGGGACGCTCCTACGCCGGCGGCTGGTGGGACTGGCTCACGCCATTCAGCCTGTTGGTCGGAGTCAGCCTCGTGATCGGATATGCCCTGCTTGGCGCGACCTGGCTTGTCATGAAGACCGAGGGCCCGGTTCAGGACCATAGCTTCCGTTTCGCGGGGCGACTGGCGATCGCATTGATTGCCTGCATCGGCTTGGTTAGCGCGGCGACCCCGTTCCTGAGCGGCGCCTATTACGAACGCTGGTTCGCCTGGCCGCAAGTTCTGTTCACGGCCCAGGTGCCGCTGCTCGTCGGGTTCTGCTCCGTGGCTCTGCTGATAAGCTTGAGGCGCCGCTGGGAGTATTGGCCGTTCCTGCTGACGTTGGGGCTGTTCGCCCTCTGCCTCCTCGGCTTGGGCGTCAGCATGTTCCCGCATGTGGTGCCGAACGCCGTTACCATCCATGAGGCCGCAGCGCCCGAGTCGAGCCTGCTGTTCATGCTGGTCGGCGCTAGCGTGCTGATCCCGATCATCCTCGCCTACACCGCGTATTCGTACTGGGTGTTCCGCGGCAAGACGGGTCACGAGGGATATCATTGATGACTGACGAATTCAAACCGGGCTCCACCCTTAAACGATGGCTGTGGTTCATCGGCCTCTGGGCCGCGGGCGTCGGCACGACCGGAGCGGTCAGCCTCGGCATCAAGTTCTGGCTAACCTGATTGACCGGTGATGACACGTCCTTGACTGGGTAAACCACGAGCGGAGCGGCGATCCGAAAAGCGGTTGCTGGAACTCAGCGAGGCGAACCGCAGCGAGGTAGATTCAAGCGGTTGTAGGGTGCGCCAGATCCTCAATGGACCAGCCGAGTCTTTTGCGGGCGGCCTTTCATTGAATGGGGGGCATGAAGCTGTCTCGGACAAGGTTGGTGTCCGGTGTGTGGCGCTATTCACCCGACCGCAGTGTTCGGGGGTATGGCCCGCCGCCGGTGCGCCCGTGGTGGCGCTCCAGGCGGCAGCTGGTGCCGGACCCGGCAGTCCGGCGGCGGATCGTGCCGCGCAAGCCCCGCTCGTTGCCGACCAAAGAATGCGGTGCGTGACGTTGTGCGGGGGTAGGGGCCCTTGGTGGCCGGGGGGCGCTGGGGGCTGGCCTGGGGAGAAACGCGGCCATCCGCACATGCCCCCAGACTCGGTAGATAAGGATTTTTCTAACTATAACGCGCAGGGCGTTTTCCTGATCGTCGCCCACGTCGCCATGATCTTCGGCATGCTGGACCCGACCATCCTGTCCGGCGCCGCTGCCGGTGGTCATTCCATGCACTGAGCGAAGTTTCCCCTCTCCCAGCGGTGCTGGGAGAGGGGTGGAAACCACCTCACGGGGCCATGAACACGCTCTGGTGCTTGCCCACTTCCCCGGTCACAGTATCCTCGGCCAGAACCACCACGTCGGTGGAGCCGCTCTTCACGGCGCCGCCCGGCACCCGCAGGAACAGGCGGTAGGTCGCCACCGAGTCCGCTTCGGCCGACAGGGTCAGCGCTGTGCCCTTCCGGCCTTCTTCGCCCACCACCGACAGTTCCGCATTCCCCAGTCCCTCGACCGTCACGCGGTAGTCTCGCGCCGTGTGAGTCTTGTTGAGGATCTTCACCGTGTAGGCGTTCTGCACGTCGCCGTTGGACAGCGTCACGAACAGCGGCGCCCGGTCCCGCAACACGCTCACGTCCAGGGTTGGCCGCAGCATCAGCGAGACCACCATCATCCCGGCCACGACCAGCATGATCAGCGCATAGACCACGGTGCGCGGCCGCAGCAGGCGGACCGGCGCGCTCTTGCCCTCGGCCCGCGCGACCTGATTGGAGCGCGTGTCGAACAACACCAGATCGCCCGGCCGGCCGATCTGCGCCATCACCTCGTTGCAGGCATCGACGCACAGGCCGCAGCCGATGCAGGAGATCTGCTGACCTTTCCGAATGTCCGTACCGGTCGGGCAGACGTGGACGCACAGCTTGCAGTCGATGCAGTCGCCGAGGCCCTGGGCCGTCCGTTCCTCCCAGCTCTGCGACTTGCGCAACGGCGCGCGGCCCTCGCCGCGCCAGTCCTGATAGGTGACGACGTGGGTGTCCTCGTCCACCATGGCGGCCTGGAAGCTGCGCCAGGGGCAGACGTAGATGCAGATCTGCTCGCGCGCCCAGCCGGCGAAGAAGTAGGTCGTGCCGGCGAACAGCCCGGCGAAGGCCAGCACCTTCCACGACACCTCGCCGGTCACGATCTCCCGCGTCAGTGTCGGCGCGTCGTTGAAGTAGAAGATCCAGGCCCCGCCCGTCGCCACGGCGATCAGCAGCCAGACCGCGTGCTTGGCCGCCTTTTTCCCCAGCTTCGCCGCGCTCATCGGCGCCTTGTCGAGCCGTATCCGCTCCGTCCGCGCGCCTTCGATCTTGCGCTCGACCCACAGGTACAGATCGGTCCAGACGGTCTGCGGGCAGGCATAGCCGCACCACACCCGTCCCAGCAGAGTCGTCGCGAAGAAGATGCCGAACGCCCCGATGATCAGCAGGCCGGTCAGGTAATAGACCTCCTGCGGCCAGATCTCGATCCAGAAGAAGTAGGCGCGCCGGCCCACCATATCGACCAGCACGGCCTGATCGGGGATGCCCGGCCCGCGTTCCCACCGGATCCAGGGCGTGACGTAGTAGATGCCCAGCAGGACGATCAGCGCCAGCCACTTCAGCCGTCGGAAGCGGCCGTGAATGTCGGCGGGATAGACTTTGGGGCGCTGAACGAACAGGCGTTTTCCCGGCTCGTCAGCATCGGCAGCGGGAACATGGGAAGCGAGGGACATGGCATACCACCTTGCGAATGCGCGGCGTCAACCAGCCTAGTTCCTCTTTTATAAGCCTTCTGTGATGAAGTCACACTGAGGCAAATCAACTCTTTTGAGCCATGAGAAAACATAGCGCAGTCGAAAAAATATAGCCCGTTACGGAAAAACTTAGAACGGGAGAGTGCAGCCTTATCCAATTTCCCGTGCAAAAAAAAGTTTGTCAGGTTCTGGTGCTTCATGTCCGATGAATGGGTAGATAGTATGACCAGACACTCAGTAAGAGTTATCCCGGTGTGGTAGGCTGTGTGCAGCCATTTTTTCGAGTCTGTGCTTAGTGCATAGTTAAAATAATCAGTTACAAATCAGAGATGACTGGCGAATTAAAATTTACCCCATATAAATTTGAAGTAATTATGTTATATCGCCTCTGTCGAAAGGCATTCTAAGGCGTTTGTCGATATAGGGCCCTGCAACGGAAACATCGAAGAGATTTGGAAAAGGTAAGTCTATGATAGGATATTTCCCAACCCTCATTGAGGAAGAGCCTCTATATGGCGCGCTTGCGCACTTGTGGCGCATAATGGGACGCCCTGACAGCCGGGCGATTCTAAACGATTTTATGGGAACACGCTATAGCACGATGTTCGTTGATCTTCCATGTGGTGTTCGTAAGCTATCGGAAGGATTAGGGTCGCCACTATACACGCCCGAGCACCTTTTGTACCATCATACAGCTTTTAGGTATCATAGCGCCTTCATGGCATCATCGGATGCCAATATTCTAAGATCCACAATGCTTGACGGAGAGACTACAAGGCTCTCTCAATTGATGAATACGAGGTTGCGCCACTGTCGCGCTCGGGCTCTACGGGTATGTCCCGCTTGTGCATTGGAGGATATGGAAATTCGGGGGCGCTATGCATGGCGAAGAGTCCATCAGCTCCCAGGGGTATTTATCTGCCCACAGCACCAAGTTCACCTGATCAATACAGAGGCGTCATTAACGCATTCTGATTCGAGCCGAATTTTTTATGAGATCGATGATGCCATGTTGCCAGAACTGGACGTTTTGAGTGGTGATTGCTCAAATGATTGCCTTTACCACATTGCGAAGGAAAGTCATTGGCTGTTAACGCACGAAGTGCCGAAATGCACATCCGTTGAACTAGCAAACCGCATGGTATCCGCTTTGAATGAAGCAGGTTGGTCTAGTAATAGCATCGTGCGTATCGCAGAGCTTTATGCATCTTTGAGGCGGTGGGTTGGCGACGATGTGTTGGAATTACTCGATTGTCGCCCAGAAGAAAAATGGACGCGGAATCAATGGCCGGCAACTCTATATAGGCCGACCCCAGGAACAAGCAGTCCGACACTAAAATACCTTGTGGTATTGTCGTTTTTGCGCATTGATGCACAAGAGTTTTTTGGAGATCGTTTTGCGCGGCGGCCAATAACAAGAAAGCCGATCAAAAAGAAGGTGCCACCTGCGGAGAGGCTCATAGTGACCATAGAGTACCCGTGCGCAAATCCCGGATGTCGACATTACGAAGCAGAGTTCAAAAAGAAAATTGATAAAGGTAGAAATCCTGGTGAATGGGTCATCGCAAAATGTCCGCTGTGCAGCCATACAAGGGAGTGGGTAGCCGGGACGAGCAAGATGTCATGGGCAACCAACTTTGGAGAAATTTGGGACAAGGAGTTCATCAAGTGTATCATTGATCACGGATATGGAATTGAAAAATTAACAAAATGCTTTAAAATTTCAAAAAGCACCATGATGAGGGAAGCTGTCCGGCTTGGGATCGCCCGACCAGAATGGGCGGAGCAGTTGAAGAAAAACAGCGAGAATGAGAGCTCTGATTGGCGAAGAAGAACACGGAAGCGGAGATCGTTGGAGGATGCATGCGCGATACTACGTGAGGCAAGGCGCAAAAATCCTCTATGGAGCAGAAGCGAAATCAAGGAGGCGCATAGTTCAGCTTATTCCATAGTATACACTCGAAATCCGCAGCTTCTTAATGAGATTTTGCCGCGGGCGAGACGGCCTGGGCGATCCGCTCCGGATTGGCCGCAACGAGATCTTGAACTCTTCCTGAAGGCGCGAGCTTTTGTCGCGCATCTGGAAGCTTCCGATCACAAGTCGCGACCATCGCGACAAACCATAATGAGAGCTATAGGCTGCAAAGCATCCATATACCGGACGCGGCATCATCTGCCGCACACGTGGGCGTTCATCAGAACATTTTAGCTGCCGGGGCCAGAGCGCTCGAATGTCATGGCTGGCCACCCGAGCGATTCGGCGGTCTCTTCGGGAGACGGGATGATCTCTTTTGGGTGCGTCGACATGGAAGTCTCCATTGGAAATTCCGGCGACAACAGCGGCAGACCACTCCCATTCGGACAGCAACCTGCTCCCGAGTGCCAACCAGTCGGAGAACTCGCCAGCAGCATCGCTCGTGTCAATGCACCACGGTGGCGGATTCAAGAAATCGGCGACATGCGGATACGATACCGGCGCGACCGGAAAATCGCCACCCTTGCCGTGACAATACCGACCGCCCTTTTCGCCATCGGCCGGCGAAAAGAGCGATGTCGGCAAGCGTTGACAGTGCCTTAAATCCTCATGACCACGCGCCCATCGATCTTATTGTTGCGCATCCGGCCAAACACGTCGTTGATGTTTTCCAGCTGCTCGATCGAATAGTGAACCTTCACCTTGCCATCACCGGCGAACTGGAGGCATTCGGCGAGGTCCAGCCGGGTGCCGACGATCGATCCGCGGATCGTTTTTCGCATCAGGACCGTGCTGAAAATGTCCAGTTCGAACGAACCGGGCGGCAAGCCGACGAGGGACATGGTGCCGCGCTTGGCGAGCATGCCGAGCGCCTGGTTGAAGGCATGCGGAGAAACGGCGGTGACGAGCACGCCCTGAGCGCCTCCGCACAGCGCCTTAACCTCGGCGACCGGATCGGTCGTCTTCGCGTTGATCACGGCGTCCGCGCCCATGTCACGGGCTAGCGCCAGCTTTTCGTCGGAAATATCGACGGCGATGACGTCGAGCCCCATGGCCTTCGCGTACTGCACGGCAATGTGGCCGAGCCCGCCGATGCCGGAGATCACGACCGTGTCGCCGGGCTTGGTGTCGGTTTCCTTCAGCCCCTTGTAGACGGTCACGCCGGCGCACAGGATCGGTGCGGCCATTTCCCAGTCAAGCTTGTCCGGCAGGTGGCCGACATAGTTGGGATCCGCGAGGGTGTACTCCGCGAAGCCGCCGTTGACCGAATAGCCGGTGTTCTGCTGCAAGTCGCACAAGGTTTCCCAACCGGCGAGACAATGCCGGCAGTGCCCGCACGCCGTGTGCAGCCAGGGAACGCCGACCCGGTCGCCCTCCTTCACGGCGGTCACGCCGGCGCCCACCGCGGCGACGGTGCCGACGCCCTCATGGCCTGGAATGAAGGGTGGACTCGGTTTGACCGGCCAGTCGCCGTCCGCCGCGTGCAGGTCGGTGTGGCAGACCCCCGAAGCCGCAATCTTGACCAGGATCTGGCCTGGGCCGACCTCCGGCACCGGAACCTCTTCGATCGACAGCGGCTCTCTGAACTGGCGTACCACAGCAGCCTTCATCGTTCTCGCCATTGTCCTCTCCCTTAGAGCGCCTAACGAAACCGGGATTTGGCTGTTGGGAGGGGCATGGCAGCTCCTCTCGTTTCCGACGCCCTGTGGGCACTGATTGAACCGTTGCTC